>NZ_JBWKOQ010000001.1:1353036-2463938 GCF_059416165.1 Novosphingobium sp. GW821-FHT09E05 | reverse complement strand
CGCGGGGTGGAGCAGCCCGGTAGCTCGTCAGGCTCATAACCTGAAGGTCGCAGGTTCAAATCCTGCCCCCGCAACCAAACAAAACAACACAGCACTTACACACAACCCCGCCAGCGCAAGCCCGCGGGGCGCGCCGCGTTCGGGCGGGCCGCTGATGCTGCCCAAGAAGAACAAGCGGGATCCCCACCTGCGCGGGGATGACGCTAAGGGAGACGGGGAGCGCCTTGCCGATGCGGGGCGCCCGTGGGTCGCTTGGCCGACCGACCAGCGCGGCTCGACCCGCGCGCCCGGATCAGGCCCCAACCACCCGCCACATCTTCACCGCGATCCCGTGGCCCGGGCAGGAGATCGCCGGCGTGAGCGATGCCGTTGGTGCGCCGCCCATGGGAATGGCAATGCGAACGGAGCAGGTCTTTTGATCCGTATCCATTGTCAGGCTCCACCGACCGGCATGGCCGGTTGCAAGGACCTCACAGCCTTGTGTCGCTCGAACGCGCGAGCCGTGGAAATCCCGGAGCAGGTGCCGTCAGGCCGCCGCCGCCTTTACCGCCGCCGCTGCGTGGAAGACCGAGGGTTCGTAGTAGTAGGGTTTGATCTCGCAGCACAGGTCGCCGCGGAAGGTGAACATCTCGCACAGTTCCGCGGGCGCCAGCGACGGATCGGCAAAACGCATGGTCAGCACCGCGATGGCGCGATCCTGGCCTAGGGCGAGGTCGGTGCGATCGAGCGCCGCGACATCGACCATGCCCATCGCGACCGAGAACAGCGCCTTGAGCCCGCCCTTGCCCCGATATTCGCCCGCCATCGGCAAGGCGTTCGACTCGTAGGCCACGAAATCGTCGGTGAGCATGCTTTCCGCCGTTTCCCAGTCGCCGACCCCGCAGGCGCCGTAGAGGCGGTCGACGAATGCGGTCATCTCTTCGGGGGTCATGCTCATCGATCCTGCTCCGTCTGTTTGGGCGGCAGTCTGGCGGCAGCGGCAGCTCAAGCAAACCTAGCGTTTAGACCAGCCTCCGGGTCGGTGGCGGGCGGTTAAGAGGCTGGCTTGGGAGACAGCGGACATATCCGGGATGAGCATGACGATGAGTGAAACCTATCACGCCCTGATCGCCGAGAGCGCGTTTCCTGAAGAGGGCAAGCTTGCCGCGCGGCTCGGCGGATGGAGCGTGCTGGTGGTCCGAACCGAGGAGGGGCTGCGCGCGGTCAACGATCGCTGCACGCATCAGGCGGCGCTGCTGTCGCCCGGAAGGGTGCGGCGCGGGGCGATCATGTGTCCACTCCACGGCGCGCGGTTCGAGGCGGCCACGGGGCGCTGTATCGGCGGGGCCTATGCCGACCTTCGCGTGTTCCCGCTGCGGATCGAAAACGGGATGATCGAAGTGGCCGTGCCGGAGGCTCCGCCCGGGCCGGACGAGCGGCCGGTCGGGGCCTGACGCCTGCCACAAGGCACAGGTTCCCCCGGCGGGTGCAGGCTCTAGCATCGCGCCGATAACCATTGGGAGAATGCCATGCCTTTCACCGGCCCGTTCGAGGACCGCTTTGCCATTCGCGAGCTGCTCGAGACTTACGCCGACGCGGTGACGCGGCGCGATGCGGGGGACTGGGGAGCGACCTGGGCGCTGGATGCCGAATGGTCGCTGCCCGACTATCCCGAGATCGGCACCACCAAGGGACGCGAGGCGATCGTCGCCATGTGGATCGAGGCGATGAAAGCCTATCCCGGCATCATGTTCGAAGCCTGGCCGGGCTCGATCGAGGTCGACGGCGACCGGGCGACGATGCGCAGCTATACCTCGGAAGTCTACGACCACGACGGGGTGACGATGCGCGATCGCGGCGTCTACGAGGATACTTGCATCAGGATTGACGGCAAGTGGCATTTCGCGAGCCGATCGTTCCGCAACATCCACCGGCAGCACGCGCCTCGGGGCGTGTGAGAATATCGTCGTCCCCGGCCGAGCGGGGGACGACGTTCACATCACCACAGTTTCACGCGCTTTTCGGGGGGCAGGTAGAGCGCGTCGCCGGGCTTGATGCCGAACGCCTTGTACCAGGCGTCGATGTTGCGCACCGTCAGCGCGCGGTACTGGCCCGGCGCGTGGCCGTTGCCGATGACCTGGCGGCGCAGGGCGCCGTCGCGCTGCTTGCTGGCCCAGCTCTGCGCGTAGGCGATGAAGAAGCGCTGGTCGCCGGTCAGGCCGTCCACAACGGGAAGCTCCCTGCCGCCCAGCGCCTCGCGGTAGGCGTCGTAGGCGGCCGCGAGGCCGGCGACATCGGCGCCGTTCTCGCCCAGTTCCAGTTCACCGTTAAGGTGCAGGTCGGGGAAAGGCGCATAGGCGTCGTACTGCGCGACGAGGGCGCGGCTTTGCGTCTCGAAGTGGGCGAGGTCCTCGGCGCTCCACCAGTTGCGCAGGATGCCGTCGCCGTCGACGGCGGCGCCGCTGGCATCGAAGCTGTGGCTGACCTCGTGTCCGATCACCGCGCCGATCGCGCCGTAGTTGCTGGCAAGGTCGGCGGCGGGGTCGAAGAACGGCTTCTGCAGGATCGCGGCGGGGAAGTTCAGGGCGTTCTGCACCGGCAGGTTCACCGCGTTCACCAGCTGCGGGTTCATCCACCATTCGGCGCGGTCCTGTGGGCGGCCGAGCTTGGCGAGCTGCTGGAGCGTCTTGCCCCGGATCGCGGCCATGCGGTTGGCGTAGGCTTGGCCGGGCCGGATCGTGACCATCGAGTAGTCGAGCCACTGGTCGGGATAGCCGACGCTTACCACCATGCCGTCGAGCTTGGCGCGCGCCTCCTGGCGGGTGGCGGGCGACATCCAGTCGAGTGCGTCGATGCGCGCGGCGAAGGCGTGCTTGATGCGCTCGGCCATGTCCTCGACCTGCGCCTTGGCGGAAGGGGGGAAATACGCTTCGACGTAGAGCTTGCCCAGCGCGCCGCCGAGGTCGGCGTTGATCGAGGACAGCGCGCGCTTCTCGCGGGCACGCTGCTGCGGGGTGCCCGAAAGCGTGGTGTCGAAGAAGGCGAAGTTCAGCGCATCGAACTTGGTCGGCAGTACGTCGGTGTTCGCGTTGATGCGGTGGAAGGCGAGCCAGTCCTTCCAGGCATCGAGCGGTTCCGAGGCGACGAGCGCGGCGAGGCCGGTGATGGCGGACGGGCTGTAGGCGTCGAAGGTCTGCTGGCGCGGCATGCGCGCGGCGGTGAAGTAGGCGTCCCAGTCCATGCCGGGCGCGTTCTTCGCGAAATCGGCGCGGGTCCAGAGCGCCGCGCCCGTGGTGAAGTCGGCGACTTCGGCCTTGCTGGGGTGGGCCTGCGCGATCTTCGTCTCGAGGTCGAGGATGCGCTGCGCGCGGACTTCGGGCTGGTCGATCCCGGCGAGGCGCAGCAGGTCGGTGATGTACGTCTTGTACTGGCCGCGCACGGTGACCATCCGCGCCTCGGTGGAGACGTAGTATTCGCGGTCGGGCAGGGTGATGCCGCCCTGGTAGATGTAGGGCACGACCTCGTCGCTCTTCAGCGCCTTGGTGATGAACAGGCCGAAGAGGTTCTCGGTCGCCATGTCGTTGTTGTTGTTGAACAGGTCGAGGTCGCTCTCGGTCTGCTCGCCCAGCACGCGCACGAGCGCCGCCCTGTCCGTGATCGCGGCGTACTTCGCGAGGTCGCCCTTGAGCGGGGCGATGCCGGCCCTGTCGATCGCGGCGGTGTCCATGTAGGCGCGCCAGTAGTCGCGCAGGCGGGCTTCGTCGCTGCCGGCGGCGGGCTTGCCGGTGAGGATCTTCTGGATGAGCGCGATCTGCTGGCGCTCGGTCTCGTCGGCGGCGACGGTGTGCGAGCCGATGCGGCTGCGGTCGGCGGGAATTTCCGCCTTCGCCAGCCACGCCCCGTTGGCATAGAGGTAGAACTCGTCGCCCGGCTTCACCCGGGTGTCCATCGCGGTTTCGTCGATGCCGGATGCGGCGGGCTCGGCGGCGAAGGCGGGCAGCGGGAGGGCTGCGGTGAACAGCAGGGCGGTCAGCAGGCGAGTGGTTTTCATCAGGCGATCCTTTTGCAGCGGGGGGACAACGCTTGGAACCGCCCGCCGGGTTCATGACCCGCCGCCTAGCCGCTGGCGCTCGCCGGGCCAACCGGGTGCGGCGATTAAATTGCGTATGTGCGCAACAAAAAGAGGCGAGGCCCTGCGACCCCGCCTCCCGTGATTTTCAGATCGGCCGGCTCAGAACTTCTTGGTCACCTCCACCATGACGGTGCGGGGCAGGGTGCCGAAGCCGAGCTGGTCGGCCTTGATGCCGCCGGCGGTACCGGTGCCGCTGCCGGTCGAGGGGCCGTCGACCACGCCGGTGACGTAGAACCGGTTGGTCAGGTTCTTCCCGATGAGTGCGAGCTGCCAGTTGTCGTCCTGCGCGCCGAAGCGCAGCCCGGCGTCGAGCGTCACGTACTTGCCCTGGCGCGACAGCGGGTTGCCGAAGCCCGAGGCGAGGTAGCTGGCGGAGTACTTGCTGTCGACGTTCAGCCCCAGCTTGTTGGCCGAGCCTATCGAAACCTCGTAGTTGATGCCGAGGTTGCCGGTCCACTTGGGCGCCACCGAAAGCTGCTCGCCCGAGAGATCCTGGCGGGTGTTGCCCGCGAGGTTGCAGCCCTCGGCCGGGGTCTCGCCCGCGTAGCAGGGCGCCAGCGGGAAGTCGGTGTAGCGCGCCTTGTCGTAGTTGATCGAGCCGTGGATGTCGAAGCCGGGCACGCCGTTGGGGGCGAACTGCCACTCCAGCTCGACCCCCTTGGTACGCGCGTCGGCGGTGAGCGTCTGGAACGCGAAGATCGGCGAGTTGAAGAAGTCGACCTGCAGGTTCGAGTACTTGTAGTTGAACGCAGTGACGTTGAAGCGCAGCTGGTTCGACAGCAGGGTGGACTTGAAGCCGATCTCGAAGCCTTCCGCCTTCTCGGGCTCGAAGGTGAGGTCGGCGGTGGGGTCGGCCGAGAACTTGGAATTGATGCCGCCGTTGGAGAAGCCGCCGGACTTGTAGGCGGTCTTGTAGGCGCCGTAGATCATCAGGTCCGGGGTCGGCTTCCACGTCAGCGTCGCTTCGGGCGACCAGTTGCGGAAGTGCTGGCGCGCGGTGACGACGCCGAGGCCGTCGGGGTCGTTCTGGTCGCGGAAGATGCCCAGCAGCAGCGGGTTGTTGTAGAACTGGGTGAAGTAGCTGTTCTTGGTCTCGTCCGAGTAGCGCACGCCGCCCGCGAGTTCGAGGTCGGGCAGGATCTTGTAGGTAAGCTGGCCGAACACGGCCATCGTCTCACCCTTGGTGAAGCTGGTCTTGGCGGTGGCGACATGCTCGTAGCCGTCGGGGGCGAGCGAGTTCGACACCGCGCCGGTCATGACGAACTGCGCGAAGTCGCGGCGGGTGTTCTGGTACAGCATGCCGAGCATCATGTTGAACGGCCCGTCGAACTGCGTCAGCGCGCGCAGCTCCTGGCTGAACGCCTTCCACGAGGAATTCTCGGTGGCCCAGTTGCTGCCCGTGCTGGACTGGAAGTCGCAGGCGCAGGCCCAGCGGTTGTTGTTCCACTGGTAGTTGGTGACCGAGGAGACCTGCAGCAGGTCGGCATCATAGGTCAGGTTGAGGGTGCCGCCCGCCGAGCGGTACTTGTTGTAGAGCGAGCCGTCGCTCTTGGCGTAGGGGAAGTTCGCCGCGATGTCGGCGGGCATGTTGTTCTGGTGGGTGACGAAGTCCTTCTCGCACGGATAGCCGGTCAGCTGCGAGGTGGAGCCGTTGCCGCACTGGAAAGCGACGTAGTTCCATGAGGAGTTGTTCACTGTGCTGACGTCCACCGTGCCCTTGAGGGTGGCGGTGAGGCGGTCGGTCGGCTCCCACTTGAGCGTGGCGCGGGCGAGGAATTCCTCCTCGCCGGGGGCCTTGCGCTTGGCGGGGGTGGCGTTGTGCGCGGTCGGGTCGCCGTTGCCGCCAGCCAGGATGCTGGCGGAATCGACTTCGGTATACGTGATGTCGTCGGCTTCGTTGCGGTAGTAGCCGCCGTCCATCTTGGTGTAGCGCGCGGCGAGGCGCACGCCCAGGGTGTCGGTCAGCGGCATCGAGGCGTAGCCTTCGAGACGGTACTGCTGGCTCTTGAACTCGTAGCCGCCCTTGATCATGAATTCAGGGGTCGAGGTCGGGTCGGCGGTGGTGATCGAGATCACTCCGGCGGTGGCGTTCTTGCCGAAGAACAGCGCCTGCGGGCCTTTCAGGACCTCGACGCGGGCGAGGTCGAAGAAGCCCTCCTGGATGACGCGGCCCTGACCGTAATACGCGCCGTCGACGACGACCGCGACCGACTGCTCGATGCCGATCGAGGTCGACGACGAGCCGATGCCGCGCAGGGTCAGCTGCGCGCCCGAACCGTTGGAGGCGCGCCCGACGCTGAACTGCGGGGCGATCGCGGTGATCTTCTCGACGCTGGTGACGTCGCGGTTGGCGATCTGCTCGGCGGAGATGGCGGTGACCGCGACCGGCACGTCCTGCACGGTTTCCTGCCGCTTGCGCGCGGTGACGATGATGTCGTTGAGGCCGCCGGCCTGCACCGTCTCCTGCGGCGGGGCGGTATCCTGCGCCATGGCCGGCGCCGCGACCAGCGTCAGCGCCGTGGAGACGAACAAGACGGATTTGTGGACTCGCATTTCAGAAAACCTCCCGTGTAATCTTTATTTCGTGCTGCCTAGACCCGCGCAGTTGCGGGGGAGTCCTGTGCAAACGGATAGTCCTATCAGTTTGGACAGGTGGCCTGCGCCGGTTGCCGCGCGAGGGTCGGCCGAGGAGACCTGAATTGAGCCTTTGTCGTTTCTGGCGTCTTGACCGCCACCCCGAGGGAAATACCGACTTCGCCCAGTCGCTGAGCCTGCACGAGGAGCCGTGCGCCGCGCTGGCGGAGGGTGAGGTGCGCATCGCGGCCGAGTGGCTGTCGATGGACGCGGGCACCCGCATGTGGATGAGCCCGCGCACCGACGGCTACCAGCCGCCGCTGCCGCTGGGCTCGAAGATGGTCGGCCTCGTGCTCGGCCGCGTGATCGAGAGCAGGGACGCGGCCTATCCCGAGGGCGCCCTGGTGCGCGGCTTCGGCCAGTGGGCGGACGTGGCGACGGTGGTGCCCGCGCTCACCGGGCTCGAGGTGGTGGATGAGACCGTCGCCGACCCGCGCCAGCATTTCGGGGCGCTCGGCATGAATGCCTGGACGGCTTACGTCGGCGTCAGGGAAGTCGCGGCGGTGAAGGCGGGCGAGTGGCTGGCGGTGTCTGCCGCCGCCGGAGCCACCGGCAGCCTCGCCTGCCAGGTCGGCAAGAACCTCGGCGCGAAGGTCGTCGGCATCGCCGGGGGCGCGGAGAAGTGCCGTTTCCTGCTCGACGAACTCGGCGTCGACATGGCCATCGATTATCGCGGTGAAGACGTCGCGGCGCGGCTTGCCGAAGTGCCGGGCGGGGTGAACGCCTTCTTCGACAACGTCGGCGGACCGATCCTCGACGCGGTGCTGGGCAACATGGCGCACTACGGCCGCGTCGCGGTCTGCGGCATGGTCGCGGGCTACGACAGCGATGCAGCCATGCCCGGCCCCGCGCAGTTCGACCAGGTGCTGATGCGGCGGCTGCGGATCGAGGGCTTCTTCATCCCCGACTTCCTCGAACGCGGCGCGGAATTCATGCCGCAGCTGCGCGAGTGGCTTGATGCGGGCAAGCTGGCGGTTCGTTTCGACGAGACGCAGGGGCTGGAAAACGTGCTGACCGCCTACGAGCGGATGCTCACCGGCAAGAACATCGGCAAGGTGGTAGTGCGGCTCTGACGGTTATTTCGTCAGCCGGTCGAGCCAGGCCTGCGCCTGCTTTGGCTCGCCCACCGACTGCGAATCCACCGGCCCACGCGAGGCGAGGAACTCGCGGTGGAGTTCGAACGGCTCCATGAACAGCGTCTCGCGCATCGCGTCAATGGCTTCGCCGAGTTCCACGAGGTTCTCGATCATGGGCGCGGCGGCGGCGCGGGAAGCCTTGTCGGCGTTGTGGCCGAACAGGCCCCACTTGCCGGCGGCGGTGACGCGCAGCGCCGCGACCAGCGCCTCGGCATACTCGGCTTCGAGGTCGGCGCGGCGCGCATCGAGGCGTTCAAGACGATCGGCTTTGGCCATGCGGCGAGCCGTAGACCTGCAAGGGGTGGTAGGCAAGCGCGGGTACGCGGCTTACCGCGCTATGACCGATGCGCTCTCCGTCACGGTGAAGGTCCTGATCCGGCTGCGGTCGAACAGCTTTTCCTCGTCCTCGACGATCATGGCGAGCGTCTGCGGATCGCCGAGCGCGGCGAAGCAGGCGTCGCGGGTGGGCTCGTCGGGGAAGTCGATCTCCATCACCACGTCGAAGTCGAAGGGCTGGTCGATGCCGTCCATCGGCGTCAGGAAGCGGCGGACGTAGCGCGTGGCGTAGCCGGACAGGACCGCCTCGCCGATCTTGCGGTGGTTGCCTTCGTAGTAGGCGCGAAAGTCCTGCGGGCTCATGCCCTGGCGCCGCTTGAGCAAGGTGATGACGGTGACCGTCACGCCAGCTGATCCATCCACAGGCGGGTCGCATCGAGCACCGCCCTGGCGCGCGGCGCCGGTTGCGCGAACGCCTCGCGCAATGCCGCCGAGCGCAGTTCGATCGACAGGGGAATATCGGCCGGCAGCGCCTGCAGCATCGCGGAGAGCGGGAGCACGCCTTCGCCCGCCTGCTCGCGCAGGTCGATGGCGTCGGTGATGACCGCGTCGAAGTCCGCCGGGTCGGGCCGCAGCGCGCGCGCGTCGCAGAACTGCGCATAGGGCAGGAGAGCCGGGTCGATCGCGGCGATCTCGGCCACGGTGGTGCCGGAGCGGTCGACATGGATCGGATCGACCAGCACGGCGCGCAAGGGGTGGCCCACGCGGCCGAGCACACCCAGCGCCTGTGCCAGGTTCCTGACTTCGGTGAAGATGCCGAACTCCAGCGCCACGCGCATGCCCGAACCCTCGGCATGGCGGCACAGGGCGGCGAGCTGCGCGACGGTCTGGCCCTCGTCGGGGTGGGAGGACACGCAGAGTACGTTGGCGGCGCCCAGCTCCGCGCCCACGTCGAGCACCCTGCGGTGGTCGTCGAGGCGCGTGTCCGGCCTGATCCACACCACCTCGACGTCGAGCACCGGCAGCCCGGTGCGCGCCAATGCTGCGCGCGCATCGCGGGTATGCTGCGCGGTCCATGCGAGCGGATCGACCCAGAGCCCGACCGCGTCGTAACCTGCGGCGCCGCCCGCCTCGATGACGTCGACGGCGCCGAATTCGGGCAGGACGCCGGAGGCGAGGGACAACTTGTGTTTCATGGCCTCTCCCAGCCGTTCGCAGCAGCCCGTCGTCCCAGCGAAGGCTGGGACCGCCGGGTACTCTGGAGGCAATGCCGGTCCGACAGCCCGCGCGGAGGCGGCGAGCGGTCCCAGCCTTCGCTGGGACGACGGACTTGTCGCATTACTTCATCGCCGCCGCCTACATCACCGGCTGCGGCAGCGAGGCGTCGTCTTCCAGGTACCAGTTCAGCCATTCGTGGAAGTACTGGTTGCCGCGCTCGTTCTTGCCGAAGGTCAGTTCGTCGTGCGCGCCCGACTCCAGCCCGCGCTGGATCTCGAGGCCGATCACGTAATCCTCCTCGTACGTGACGTCGCGGAAGAAGTTCATCGCCGCTTCCGCCGCCTCGCGGTCGGCCTCGTCCTTCACCGGATTGCGGCGCAGGTAGTTGAGCACGGTGCGGTTGCGGTCGGGCGTCGGCCCGGGGAACAGCTGGGCGACCTGGGTGATCTCGGGCGCGATGAAGATCGACACGTTGGGGAAGAAGATGCGCACGAAGTCGTAGCCGTAGTTCTCGCGGTTGCCCCACTCCTCGCGGGGTACGTCCCTGAGCTGTTCGGCGATGGTGTGCTGCGGGAAGCCGATGCGGATGTTCGGCCCGAAGCCTTCGTAATGCGTGCAGTTCGACGGGGTGCGCGGGAAGATCGTCTCGGGATGGAGCGACTTGAAGTGGTAGCCCTCGAGGTAGCCGTCGAAGGCGATCTTCCAGTTCGCGCCCTCGATGGTGCGGTTGCCCAGGTACGTCCAGTTGGCGAAGTCGAGCGCCTCGAAATCCTCGAGATAGCCCTGGAAGTAGGCGTCCAGGTCGATCGGGGCGTTGGGCGTCAGGCAGACGAAGATCATGCCGCCGCGCTCCTCGCAGGGCAGTTCGCGCAGGCCCATGCGGCTCTTGTCGACATCGCCGAACGTGCCGGGCTCGGAGATGCCGATGAGCTTGCCGTCGGCGCCGTAGGTCCACGAGTGATACTTGCAGGTGAAACGCGAGCAGTTGCCGGTGCCATCGGGCGCGACCGGCGCGCCGCGGTGCGAGCACACGTTGAGGAAGGCGCGGACCTTGCCGGCCTTGTCGCGGTTGATGAGCACCGGCGAGCCGACCGCGTCCATCGCCTTGTAGTCGCCGGGGTTGGGCAGTTCGGCGGTGAAGGCGAGCATCAGCGGCACGCGCTTGAACACCAGCTCCATCTCGGCCTTGAACTGGTCCTTGTCGGTGTAGCTGCTGGTGGGGACGTTGAGCGGCTTGTCGGTCTGGTAGGTCTTCTTGTTTTCGACGTAGTCGAGCATGATCTCGGCCACGTCGCCAATGCGCTTTACGCGTTCCACAAATCTCTCCCGGCACATTATTTGTGCGGTGATCCTGATCGAGTGGGGGCGTGACGGCAACCTGCGCAAGGTGATAGGCGAGAGGCACTCGTTTCGGCGCGATTGGCATTTAGGCCAGTTGGCCGCGGCGATCGGGCGGAGCACTCATGGCGGCATGACGGAGAGGAAAAGGCCCAAGTGGGCATGGCTTGAACACGAACCCCGCCGGCTGCCGCCGCACCTGGCCGCCTATGCCGGCGCCGGGCTGTGGGACGAGCGCACGGTCGCCGAGCAGGCCGCCGCGCTGGCGGAGGCCGACCCCGGCTTCGTCGTGCTCATCGAGGGCGAGACCGCGGTCACGCGCGGGCAGGTCGTCGCCGATGCCGAGGCGCTGAGCGCGGCACTTCACGCCCGCGGGCTTCGTCCCGGCGACGTGATCGCGTTCCAGGTGCCCAACTGGCGCGAGGCCATGGTCATCAACCTGGCGGCGGCGATGTCTGGCCTCGTCGTCAATCCGGTCGTGCCGATCTACCGCGACCACGAGGTCTCGCTGATGCTGGCCGACTGCGGGGCGAGGGCGGTCTTCGTGCCCTCCACCTTCCGCAAGTTCGATTATGCGGCGATGGCCGCGCGGCTGGCGGGCTCGCTACCGGACCTCGATTTCGTGTTCACCGTGCGCGGCGAGGGCCCGGACGATTTCGCCGCGCTCGTCGAGGAAGGGCGCTCGCTTTCCTTCGCGCGGCCGAAGGTCGATCCGCTCGGCGTCAAGATGGTGCTCTACACCTCGGGCACCACGGGCAAGCCCAAGGGCGTGCTGCATAGCCACGTCTCGATCGCCCGCATCCTGCGCGAGAGCGGGGCCTACTGGGGCCTGACGCCGGGCGAGGCGACGCTGATGCCCTCGCCGGTCACGCATGTCTCGGGCTATGCCAACGGGCTGGAGGCGCCGTTCCTCTGCGGCACCCGAACGGTGCTGATGGAAAGCTGGAACGCGGCCGAGGCGCTGGCGCTGATCGACCGGCACCAGGCGGTCGGCACCGTCGCAGCGACACCGTTTCTCGTCGAACTGGCCGCTGCCGCCCGCGAAAGCGGCAACCGGCTGCCGAGCTTCCGCTTCTTCGCCTGCGGCGGCGCGGCGGTTCCGGCGGACCTCATCCCCGCCGCCAATGCCGCCTTCGACCACTGCCGCGCCTTCCGCGTCTTCGGCGCCTCGGAAGTGCCGCTGGTAACCTTCGGCTGGCCCAACGTGGAGAGCCTCGCGGCCACCACCGACGGCGCCATCGTCGACTACGACATCCGCATCGTCGACCACGAGGACCTCGACCTGCCGGACGGGAGCGAAGGCGAGATCCTCGCGCGCGGGCCGGGCATGATGCTGGGCTATGCCGACGAGGGGCAGACGCGCGAGGCGCTGACCGCCGACGGCTATTTCCGCACCGGCGACCTCGGCGTGCGCACCAGCGACGGCGCGCTGACCATCACCGGCCGCAAGAAGGACCTCATCATCCGCGGCGGCGAGAACATCTCCGCCAAGGAGATCGAGGACGTGCTGCACCTCCACCCCCAGGTGCGCGAGGCCGCCGTCGTGGCCATGCCGCACGCGCGGCTGGGCGAAGGGGTCTGCGCCTACGTCATCGCCGAGGGGGAAGCGCCCAGCGCGATCGACCTCGCCGCGCATGTCGCGGGGAGCGGGCTGGCGAAGCAGAAGATCCCCGAACGCTTCGAATTCCGGGGCGACTTCCCGCGTACCGCCTCGGGCAAGGTGCGCAAGGACATGCTGCGCGCGGATGTGAAGGGGCTGGTGGGGGTTTAGGCCCGGGCCTGGAGAAGGATGGAATCGGCGGCGGCGCCCTCAGGCAGCCGCCGCCGGCCCTTCCTCCCCAGGAAGCTGAACTCTAGGCTGCGCCCATAGCAGCCGCGACGGCGGCGTCGATCTCCGATTTCATCGGATTGCGCCGCAGGGTCAGACCGCCGTTCACCTGCAGGTTCTCGCCGGTCATGAAGCATTCGTCGCTGGCGAGCCAGACGACGGCGGCGGCGATGTCGTCCGAAGTGCCAATGCGGCCCAGCGGATAGCCCGCGAGGAAGGCGTCGAACAGCCCGGGCACCTGCTTGGCGTCCGACGTCATCGGCGTGTCGGTGAGGCCCGGCGAGATCGAATTGGCGCGGATGCCCTCGGTCCCGAACTCGTGGGCGACGCAGCGGATGACGTGGTCGGCGCCCGCCTTGGTGCCCATGTAGGCGGCGTGGTCGTTGAGCATGATCGTCGCGGTGGCCGAGCTGATCTGGATGATCGAACCGCCCTGTCCGCCGAGGCTGCGCGCCATCTTCGCCACCATCGCCTGATAGAAGTGGAAGGGGCCGACATACTGCAGCATGGTCATCGCCATCAGCTCGTCGGCGGTGGTTTCGAGGAAGCCCTTGAGCAGGCCCCAGCCGGTGGCGTTGACGGCGATGTCGATACCGCCCAGCTTCTGCGCCGCAGCGTCGGCGAAGCGATCGACGCTGCCTTTGTCGGTGAGGTCGCAGGGCGCCCAGGCGCAGTCATGCTGCGCAGCAAAATCGGCGAGGACGCTTTCTTTGCGGCCGGAGACCAGCACCTGCGCGCCCTCGGCCATGAGCCGCCGGGCGATCGTTTGGCCCATGTTGCCGGGGCTGCTGGCGCCCAGGATCACCGCGCGTTTGCCGTCAAGCCGTCCCATGGCACCGTCTCCTTCCGATTGTTGCGGCGCTGGCTAGCACGGGCGAGGCGCGACCATTCCTGATCAAACTAATAGTGGCCACGCCGCGCCCAAGCGTGGACACCGTGCCTTCAAGAAAACACGCGCGTGGCAGAGGAGCGCAAAGCATGGATCTCGGACTCAAGGGCCTCAGGGCCATCCTCGTGGGCGCGAACGGCGGCATCGGCCGCGTCGTCGCGCATGTGCTGTCGCAGGAAGGCTGCGACATCGCCATCTGCGGCCGCTCTCAGGACAAGGTCGACAACGTCCTGTCCGAAATCGCCAGCTCGGGCGTCAAGACCTACGGCGCGGCGCTCGACGTGACCGAGGTGGATGCGGTCCCGGCCTTCGTGGACAAGGCGGCCGAAGCGCTCGGCGGCTGCGACATCTTCATCAGCTTCACCTCCACCAATCTCGGCGAGGATACGGACGCGGCGTGGGATGCGGTCATGCAGGCGGACATCCTGCCGATGCGGCGCGGCATCGCCGCCGCGCGCCCGCACCTCGCCAAGTCGGACAACGGCGCCATCGTGTGCCTCAGCTCCACCGGCGCGGTCGAGGAATTCATGGGCGTCCAGCCCTACAACGCGCTCAAGGCCGCCGTCATGAACTACGCCTCGGCCATGTCGCAGGCGCTTGCTCCGGAAGGCATCCGCGTGAACTGCTTCACCCCCGGCCCGGTGATGACCGAGGACGGCCCCTGGCCCAAGATCAAGGATGCCGCGCCTGATTTCTACAATGCGACGCTGGCGAACATGCCCACCGGCCGCTTCACTACCGGCGAGGAACTGGCCAAGGCCATCGCCTTCGTCGTCTCGCCGACGTGCAAGTCGATGACCGGCGCCAACATCGTGGTCGACAACGGCTACACCAAGCGCACCCAGTTCTGAGTTTCCCTCCCCTCCGGAAGGATCATTGCGGCGGGCCTGAAAAGGTCCGCCGCTTTTTTATGCCTCACGCGATCTTCAGCACCAGCTTGCCGGTGTTCGCGCCGGAGAACAGGCGCATGAAGGCGGGGTAGGCGTTCTCGAGGCCGTGCTGCACATCCTCGTCGGCGCGAAGCCTGCCCTCGGCCAGCCACTGCGCCATCTGGGCGCCGCCCTGTGCGAAGCGGTCGGCATAGTCGGCGATGAGGAAGCCGTGGATCGTCGCGCGGCGCGCCAGGATCTGCCACAGGTTCCTGAGGCCCAGCTTTTCCGGGCTGTTGTACTCGGCGATGAGGCCGCACAGCAGGATGCGGGCATGGAGGGCGAGGGCGAAGACTTCCGCCTCCAGCACCGCCCCGCCGACGTTCTCGAACACGACGTCCACGCCGCCGGGCGCGGCTTCCTGGATGGCGGCGACGAGGGCGTCGTGGTCCTTGCCCTTGTAGTCGATGGCGGCATCGAAGTGGTAGTCCTCGATCAGGCGGCGGCACTTGTCGGGCCCTCCGGCGATGCCCACGACGCGGCAGCCCATGATCCTGCCGATCTGGCCCACGGTGGAGCCGACCGCGCCCGCCGCGCCGGACACCAGCAGCGTCTCGCCCGGCTGGGGCTTCGCCACCTCGGTCAGTCCGAAGTAGGCGGTGAGCCCCACCGCGCCGAGCGCCGAGAGGTAGCTGGAGGGGGGGGGCACCGCGCCGATGTCGATCGGCATGGTGAAGCCGCCGGGCATGGCGACGGAATAGTCCTCCAGCGCATTCAGGCCCATGATCCATTGTCCCGGCGCGAAGTCCGGGTTGTCCGAGGCGTGGACCACGCCGACCGTCGTGGCGCGCACCGGATCGCCGAGGGGAATCGGCGGCATGTAGCTTTCCGCGTCGTCCATCCACCCGCGCTGCGCCGGGTCGAGCGAGGCGTAATGGTTGCGCACGACGATGCCGCCGGGCGGAACGGCCGGGATATCCTGCGTCTCCAGCACAAAATCATCCGGAACGGGTGAACCTTTCGGCCTGCGCACCAGCAGGAATCGGCGGTTTTCGGCCATGGCATCGTCTCCTTGTTGTGCCGGACTGGTCGGACTTCGCCGGGGCCCACGCACCTGTGCAATTCGACAGGTAGGCCATCCGCGAAACCGATGCATAGTGAACGCGAAGTGACGGCCCCGAAAGCAACGGCCGCATGGGAGGATAGACTGATGGCATCCGCATTTGTTCGCGGAGCGTGGGCCCGCACGCTCGTCAAGTTCGCGCTTACCACTACGGCGCTCACCGGATTGTCTGCGCCGGCCTTCGCGCAGGAAGCACCTGCCGACACCGCCGCCGACACCGCCGTGGTCGATCCGAACGAGATCATCGTCTCGGCCCGCCGCCGCTCGGAGACGCTGCAGGAAACGCCCGTCGCGATCACCGCGATCAACGCGGCGATGCTTGAAAACAAGGCCTCGGCCAACATCGGCGACCTTCAGGGCGCCGCGCCGGGCCTGCTCATCACCCAGCAGAATTCCGGCGCGCAGGCGGCCAACATCTCGATCCGCGGGCTGACCTATGCCGACATCGAGAAGTCGCAGACCCCGACCGTGGGCGTCGTCGTCGACGGCGTGACCATCGGCACCAACACCGGCCAGCTGCAGGATGCCTTCGACATCGCCCAGATCGAAGTGCTGCGCGGGCCGCAGGGCACGCTGTTCGGCGCCAACACCATCGGCGGCGTCATCAACATCACCCGCACCAAGCCGACCATGGAGCCGGGCGGCAAGGCCGAATTCACGTATGGCCGCTGGAATACCTGGGCGGGCAAGGCGATCGTCAACTACGGCGACGGCGAGACCTGGGGCGTCAAGGGCTGGTACTTCCACAACGAGACCGACGGCTTCTACTACAACGCCATCCGCGGCGAGCGCGCCGGCGGCAGCAAGGGCGACAGCTACGGCGCCAGCCTGCTGTTCGAACCCAGGGGCTCGGGCTTCGACGCGCAGTTCACGATCGAGAACGTGGTCCAGAGCTTCGAGCCGGTGGTGAGCAACCTCACCAACAGCACCGAGCTGTTCTGCGGGCTGATCCCGGCGAACGAGTGCAACCGCAACAACACCAGCGACCTCTACACCGTGTTCACGCTGCCGGCGAAGAGCAAGTACCGCGCGCCCAACGCGACGCTGCAGATGAATTACGACCTGGGCGACATCAAGCTCAGCTCGATCACCGGCTGGCGCCACAGCAAGGAAGCGCAGACGCAGGACTTCGACGGTTCGTCGAGCGACCTCTACTACGTCGACCGCCGCCAGAAGTACACGCAGTGGAGCCAGGAACTGCGCGCCGCGGGCAACCTCTTCCCCGGCTTCGACTACGTCGTCGGCGGCTATTACTTCCACTCCAAGTACGACCTCACGCAGTGGACGCGCTTCTTCGGCTTCGACCCGTCGATCCCGCCGATGGAGTTCGACCAGAACCCGCAGACCAACCTCGGCAAGACCACCAGCTACGCCTTCTTCGGCGACTTCAACTGGGCCTTCGCTGACAAGTGGCGCCTCTCGTTCGGCGGCCGCTGGAGCCATGACAACAAGAAGCTGACCAACAGCTTCGCGCAGGCCGGGCTGATCGGCTCGGGCGATGCCAACTTCACCAAGTTCACCCCCAAGGTCGGCATCGACTACCGCCCCAACAGCGACGTCATGCTCTACGCCAGCTGGTCGCGCGGCTACCGCTCGGGCGGCTTCAGCCCCCGCGCCGCCACCGCGCAGACCGCCAGCACTCCGTTCCAGCCCGAGACCGTCGACGCTTACGAGATCGGCGCCAAGCTCGCGCTGTTCGACCGCAAGCTGGAGCTGAACTTCGCCGGCTACGTGTCTGACTACAAGGACATGCAGCAGAACCTGACGGTGCCGGGCGGCCCGCTCGGCAACCAGACGATCACCGGCAACGTGCCGGGCGGCGCGCTCATCAAGGGGCTGGAGATGGACGGCACCCTGCGCGTGACGCCGTTCTTCCGGATCACCACTTCGGCGGCCTACATGAAGTCGCACTTCCGCGACTTCGTGGTCGGCGGGGCCTACGGCGGAGCGATCGTGCCGTTCGACTACTCCGCCAACAACCTCATCTACGCGCCGAAGTTCACCGGCTCGCTGGGCGCCGAGTACGAAGTGCCGACCAGCTTCGGCAAGGTCGTCGCCACCGCCGGCTGGCGCCATATCAGCCCGTATGACGAGCAGATCTCGCAGGCCTCGCTGACGCCGGTGACCGATGGCTCGGGCACCGTCACCGGGGTCGTGGTCAACGGCAACGATCCGCGCGTGCGCACCACCACGCAGGACCTCGTCGATGCCAGCCTGACCTTCAACTTCGACGTCGGCGACAAGGAAGCCTACTTCCGCGTCTTCGGCCGCAACCTCGCCAACGAGAAGACCACCACGCACGCCTTCACCGTGGCCGGGCTGTTCTCGTTCGGGATGGCGGTCGAGCCGCGCACGTACGGCGCCACCGTCGGCGTGAAGTTCTGAGCATACCCCCCGCCGCGCCCTGGTGCGCGGCACAATGACTGGGGTGTCCGGCAATCCCCGCCGGGCACCCCGCGCTTTTGAAAGGAATACGAAATGGGCCGTCTTGAAGGCAAGATCACCCTGGTAACCGGCGCGGGCAACGCGCGCGGCCTCGGCGCCGCCACCGCGCAGCGCTATGCCGAGGAAGGCGCGTTCGTCTATGTCACCGACCTCGATCTCGCCGGCGCGCAAGGGGTGGCCGACACGATCCGCGCGGCGGGCGGACAGGCCGAGGCGCTGGCGCAGGACGTGACCAGCGAGGCCTCGTGGGACGAAGTCTTCGCCGCGATCGAGAGCGGCCACGGCCGGCTCGACGTGCTGGTCAACAACGCCGGCATCGCCATCCTCAAGCCGCTGGAACAGCTCACCGCCGCCGACTGGGAGAAGCAGAACAAGGTCAACCTCGACAGCGTGTTCTACGGCACCCAGCGCGCCGTCGCGCTGATGCGCAAGGTCGGGCAGGGCGGCTCGATCGTGAACCTGTCCTCGATCGGCGGCCTCGTCGGCGTGCCGATGTGCGGGGCCTACGGCGCGGCCAAGGGCGGCGTGCGCGTGTTCTCCAAGGTGGTGGCGATGGAATGCGCGGCCGAGCAGATCCGCTGCAACTCGGTCCACCCCGGCATGATCGAGACCGCGATGCAGGACGTCGCGCGCTCGGACAATCCCGAGGGCTTCAAGCAGATCGTCGGCGGCATCCCGATGAAGCGCATGGGCAGCCCGCTCGACATCGCCAACATGAACCTGTTCCTCGCCAGCGACGAGGCGAACTACATCACCGGCTGCGAGTTCGTGGTCGACGGCGGCGTCACCGCGATGTGACGGCGGGGAGAGGCGGGGTCCCGCCTCCCTTCATACGGTGGAAACCTTCCACAAACCGGGCGAGGCTCAGGTCGCGTCGTCTGCCCTTGCCGTATCGGTGTCGATGATGCCCTCCATCGCGCTCTGCATCGTCTCGTAGAAGCTGGCCAGCCGTTCGAGCCGCTCCGAGGCCGGCCCTTCGGCGACCTTCGGCCCCCGCGTCGACATTAGTCGGTTGAGCGCGCCGAGCGAGGCGGTGCGCAGCAGGAACGGCGTGCCGAAATCCTCGCGCGCGACATAGAGTACGCGCTTCGTGCCCCGCTCCGCCACCCGCCGGCAGTGCCCCGCGGTTTCCAGCACCTTGGCCGCCTTGCAGGCATTGCTCTTGCTGATCTCCAGGTGCTCGGCGATGTCGTCGAGGCTCGCGGGATCGCTCTGGAACAGCAGGAATCCGTAAACCCGGGCGGCGTTGCCTGGCATGTTCCACCCCGCGAGAAGCGTGGCGAACTCGTCCAGGAAGCGGCGCTGTTCGTCAGTCTGCATGATTGACAATATTTCCCATAACGTAAATATACGAAATTAGCGGAGAGAATCAAGCGATGGCCGAGCTAGCGCAAAGCTTCACCCGCTCAACCGTCAAAACTGTCTTGGGATGAAGAAAGATGTCCACCGCACCCACCATCGCTGCCGCTGCCACCACCGTTCTGCCTGAAGGACTGCTCTATATCGACGGCGAACTTCGCCGTGCGGAGGGCGACCGCACCTACGACAATATCGGCCCCTGGACCGGCAGGCCCGTCGGCGTCGCGGCCGATGCGAGCGCGCTCGACGTCGAGCAGGCGATCGCCGCCGCGCGCCGGGCCTTCGATACGACCGACTGGTCCAGCAACCACGAGAAGCGCTTCGCCCTCGTCAAGAAGCTCTACGACCTTTTCGAAGCCAACCGCGACCGCCTGGTCGACATCGCCCGGCATGAGGTCGGTGCCCCGCTCGTGGCGGTCAATCGCGCCCAGGTGGCCAATTGCCTGAACAGCTGGCGCGACCTCATGGAGGTGTACCCCCAGCTCCCGTGGGAGAAGGACTACGGGGTTTGCCAGACCGCGTTCGGGAAGAGCCAGCGGACCGCCCACTACGAGGCGATCGGCGTCGCCGCCGCGATCACGCCGTGGAACTTCCCGCTCTACGTCAATGCCGAGAAGGTGGTCTCGGCCCTGCTGGCAGGCTGCACCGTCATCCTCAAGCCCGCGCCCGACACCCCGCTGGCGGGCGCGATCTTCGGTGAACTCGCCGCCGAGGCGGGTTTCCCCGCCGGCGTGTTCAACGTCATCACCGCGAGCGACCCGGCCGAGGCGGGCGAACTGCTCGTCACCGATCCGCGCGTGGACATCATCACCTTCACCGGCTCGACCGCGATCGGCAAGCACATCGTCCGGCAGGGTGCGGAGACCATGAAGCGCGCGTTTCTCGAACTGGGCGGCAAGTCCGCCAACATCGTGCTCGAGGACGAACCGAACTTCGCGCGGATCGTGGCGCAGTCCATCCTCGTCTTCCACGCGGGCCAGGGATGCGCCGTGCAGTCGCGCCTGCTCGTGCCCCGCAGCCGCTACGAGGAGGCCAGGCAGATCCTCAAGGCTGCCTACGACGCCTTCGCCGACAAGTGGGGCCACTTCGACGACCCGGCCTGCTCGATGGGCCCGGTGGTGTCGCAAAAGCAGATGATGCGTGTGAAGGGCTACGTCGACCTCGGCATCGAGGAAGGGGCCACGCTGCTGGCGGGCGGCAACCTGCGCCCCGACAAGGGCGACGGCTGGTTCATCGAGCCGACCTGCTTCGTCGACGTCACCAACGACATGCGGATCGCGCAGGAGGAGATCTTCGGGCCCGTCCTCGTCGTCATCCCGTTCGACGACGACGAGGATGCGATCCGCATCGCCAACGACAGCATCTACGGCCTGTCGGGCGGCGTCTGGTCGGGCGACCGCGACCGCGCGCTGAAGGTCGCGAGGGCGATCCGCACAGGCACCGTGGGGGTGAACGGCGGCACCCCGATCAACGGCGACCTGCCCTTCGGCGGCTACAAGCACAGCGGCGTGGGCCGCGCCTGGGGCCTCGAGGGGATCGAGGAGTATCTGGAGACGAAAGTGATCGCCTACCCGGTGTGAGCCTTCGCAGGTATCCGGCGCGCCGCGTACGGTCCGCTTTCCTACAGCGACCCTCGCGCGGTACGCTGGCCGCATGATCCTGCCCGCCTGCTCCGCCCTCGAACCTGCAGTGTCGCCCTGGGCGCAAGGCGACACTTCGGACGCACAAGGCGACACCTGCATCCCACAAGGCGACACTTCGGACGCACAAGGCGACACCTGCAACCCACAAGGCGACACTTCGGACGCACAAGGCGACACCTGTAACGCACAAGGCGACACTTTTCGCGCGCAAGGCGACACATTCCGGGCCCAGGAATGCGTGTTTCCCCCCTGGACCGTGTAAACTGTGTAAACCTCGTGTCGCCTTGTGCGTGGGCGCGCGGGACAAGCCCCTCCGTCACGGCTTCGCTCCCCATCGCTGCGCGGCAGGGAGGAGCCTCAGATCGGCAGGATTTCCGGGGTCTCGTGGATTTCGAGGATCTCGAACACGTTGCCGAAGAAATCGCGGCAGTAAGTGCCCGCGTAGCCGCGCTTCACACCGTGCTCGTCGGCCGTGATGGCCTCGAGCACGGGCGGGGTGTGGACCGGCAGACCGGCGGCGACGATGCGGGCGTGGACTTCGGCGATGTCCTCCACCTGCAGCGCGATATGGGTGTAGCCGTATTCGTTGACGCCCCGGCGCGGGTCCTGCGGCGCCTGCTTCGGGGCGTCGTACCGGAACACCTCGATCTGCAAGTTACCGAGGCGGCAGAAGAACTGGTTCGCGGCGCTGCCTTCGAGGCCGACGACCTTGTCGATGAACGGGTTGTCCGCCCAGCTCAGCGGCGCGACCTCCTCCACCGCGCCGAGCACGTCCAGGTAGAATTCGCGCGCCTTGCCGAGGTCGGGCACGGAAACGCCGATGTGGTGGACGCCGATGACGCCGGGAAGGCTGGGCATGGATGTGCTCCTCTGCGGTCCCGGGCGTCAGGCCGAAGCCTCGGCCGCCGCTTCCGCGCCGACGTTGCGCTGGGCGGCATGCCTGCCGGCGAGATAGCCGAACACCATGCCCGGCCCCAAAGTGCCGCCGCCGCCGCCATAGGTCATGCCCATCATCGAGCCCATGGCATTGCCCGCCGCATAGAGCCCACCGATCGTGTGGCCATCGACGTCGAGGACGCGGCCCAGAGTGTCGGTCTTGGGTCCGCCCTTGGTGCCGAGCGCGCCGGACTTGACCTCGGCGGCGTACCAGGGACCGCCTTCGAGCTTGCCGAGCGTCGCTCCCTTCCGGCCCTTGTGCTCGGGGTCGCCCCAGTAGAGGTCGTAGTAGCTGTCGCCCCTGCCGAAGTCCTCGTCCTTGCCGTTCTCGACCATCGCGTTCCAGCGCGCGACCGTGGCCTCCAGCGCGCCTTCGGGGATGCCCAGCTTGGCGGAGAGTTCGTCGAGCGTGTCGCCGCGGGCGATCCAGTCGGCGGGCGCCTTGTTGTGCCCGGTATCGCCGACGCCGATCAGCTGCGTGTCGAGGAAGCCCCACTTGTCGTAGAAGTTCTGGTTGAACACGCACCACGCCGGCAGGTTGGCCCAGGTGCAGGTGTTGAGATCCTGCACGTGGAAGGCGGCACCGAAGGCGTTGTAGTTTGCCGCCTCGTTGGTGAAGCGCTTGCCGGTGCGGTTGACCATGATCGTGCCGGGCAGGGTGCGCTCGCCGGTGAACAGCATGCAGCCCATGGAGTTGAGGGGGGCCTCGACCACCGGCATCCACCACGCCTCGCGCATCGAGGACAGCATCGCGCCGGCCTTCATCGCCATGCGCAGCCCGTCGCCGGTGTTGGTGCGGATGGACACCGGGGAGGTGAGGGGGCCGCGCAGGAAGGCGGCCTTGAAGGCGTCGTTGTGCTCGAACCCGCCGGTTGCCAGCACGAGGTTGGGGGTGTCGATCGTGGTGCCGTCATCCAGCGTGACGCCGGTGATCGCGCCGTTTGCGATGACTAGGTCCTTGCCGCCGGTGCCGAGCAGGAATTCGACGCCGCGATCCAGGCACCCGCGCAGCAGGCGGCCGACGAGCGCATGGCCAAGGCCGCGCTCGTCGTTGTCGGCGCGGCGCTGGGCCTCCTCGGGCGGCAGCGGATCGGGCACGGCCTGCGCCAGCGAGGTCTCGCCGACGGTGAAGTAAACGTGGGGCCAGTAGTAGGGAGAGACTTCGACCCTGTCGCGCCACTCGCCCAGCTCGCCATAAGGGTAGACCGCACATTCGAGGGTGCGGCCACCGCGGCTGGCGGCGCCGGGCTGTTCCGGGTGATAGTCGGGGAAGTGGGGGACGACCATGAACTGGACGGGGGTCCTGTCCTCGAGGAACGCGACCATCTCAACGCCGCCGTCTATGTAAGCCTCGGCCATTGCGGGCTCGATCAACCCGTTGGACATCGATTCGAGATACGTCAGCGCCTTCTCGCGGCTGTCCTCCTTGCCGTATTCCTTCTGGTGCGGGTTGCACGGAATCCAGATCTGCCCGCCCGACCATGCGGAGGTGCCGCCGAGCTTCTCGCCCTTTTCGACGACGAGCACTTTGGCGCCATGCTCGGCCGCCGTCAGCGCCGCCGTCAGGCCTGCCGCCCCCGAACCGAGCACGACGAGGTCGTATGCCTTGCCAATTGCCTTGTTGGTCATTGTCTCTCTCCCGAGGGCTCGTTGGCCCGCTTGTTGTCAGACCTGGCTGAAGCCTCCGTCCATCACGAGTTCGTCGCAGGTCATGAAGCTGGATGCGCTGGAGGCGAGGAACACCACGCCGCCGGCCATTTCCTCCGGCCGGCCGAGGCGGCCGATCGGGTGGTTGACGTTGACCCCGGCCTCGGCCGCCTCGCGCGAAGGCGCGGCGCCGAGTTCGACGTAGCGGTCCATGATCGAGGCCAGCATCGGCGTCTCGATCCCGCCCGGATGCACGGAGTTGACGCGGATGTTGTACTTCAGCGCGGCGAACTCGGCGCCGAGGCACTTCGATAGCATCATGATCGCCGCCTTGCTCACGCAATAGGCCGAGTTGAACGCCGCGCCGCGAAGACCGCCGATGCTCGAGAAGTTGATGACCGAGGCGCCGGACGGCCTCGCCTTGCCGCCCTCCCGGAGCAGGTCCAGCAGGACCTGCGTGCCGATGATCGCGGAATCCACGTTGACCGCGTTGACCTTGTGGAATTCGCTGAGCGGCGTCTCCTCGAACTTCGTCACGATCGAGAAGCCGGCGTTGTTCACCAGCGCGTCGAGGCGGCCGTATTTCTCGCGCACCAGGGCTTCCACCGCGCGCCAGTCGACCTCGCTGGTGACGTCGTGGCGGAGGTAGTGATCGGCGCCTTCGATCTCGGCGGTATCGCGCAGGTCAGTGGCGATCACGGTGGCGCCGGCCGCCTTCATGGCTTTGACGACCTCGCGGCCGATGCCGCCGGCGGCGCCGGTGACGACGGCGATCACGTCGGGAAGGGCGATGGTCATTTCAGGTTTCTCCAAGTGTGCGCGAGGCACTCTAATTTGCCTTTTTCCCTTTTCCTTCGTCATTCCCGCGAAAGCGGGGACCCATCTGACGTCCTGGCAACAGGCTCCGTCTCAGCTGCGCTCCCGCCTTCGCGGGAATGACGGGAAGAGGTGGGTCACTGCGCGGTCCAGCCACCGTCGATCACCAGCTCGGCGCCGGTCATGTACGAGCTGTCGCTGCCGGCGAGGAAGTACACCGCGCTGGCCAGTTCGGACGGATCGGCGAGCCGGCCGATAGGCGTCTTGCTCGACATCAGGTCGACGAGGTCCTGCGCCTTTTCGGCCACGCCCTTGTCGACCCAGCGCTGGAAGCCTTCCTGCAGCAGCGGCGTGATGACGAAGCCGGGATGCAGCGAATTGGCGCGGATCGGCATCTTCTTCTCGGCGAATTCCAGCGCAATCGACTTGGTGAACAGCCGCACCGCGCCCTTGCTGGCGTTGTAGCCCGACACTTCGCTCATGCCGACGAGGCCCATGATCGAGCTGACGTTGATGATGGAGGCGCCGCCCTTCACCTCGGCACCGCTCTGCTCGAGCAGCGGCACGAAAGTGCGGGTGCCGAGGAACACGCCGTCGACGTTGATGCTCATGATCTTGCGCCAGCCTTCGAGCGAGGTGGTGGCGACCGGGCCGGTGAGGTCGATGCCGGCGTTGTTGACGAGGATATGCAGCTTGCCGTGCCGCTCGGTCACGGCGGCGAGCACCTTCGCCCAGTCGTCCTCGCTGGTGACGTTGGCCTGCACGTAGCTGGCTGCCTGTCCGAGCCGAGCGAGCGTTTCGGCGGCGTCTTCGGGCGAGGAAAGGTCGGTCAGCACCACTTCGGCGCCCTCGGCCAGGAACCGCTCGACGCAGGCGAGGCCGATGCCGCGCAGCCCGCCGGATACCAGCGCGACGCGGCCCTTGAGCCGCTGCGAACCCAGGTCTTCGATCATACGCCGTTCATCCCTGCAGTGGACGCGCCGTCCATGGTGAATTCGCCGCCCGAGCAGAAACGCGCCTCGTCGCTGGCGAGCCAGGAGACCATGCCGGCCACTTCCTCGACCGAGGCCATCCGGCCCATCGGCGAGAGGCCCTCGTAGGCCGCGCGGGTGGCGACGGGGTCCCCCGACTTGTCGATCAGGTTCACGATCAGCGCCGTCTCGACGACGCCGGGCAGGACCGCGTTGACACGGATGCCGTACTTGCGATTGCCGGCATGGACCGCCGCCGACTTGACCAGCGCCACCACCGCCGACTTCGATACCGAATAGGCCACGAAATTGCCCATCGCCCGGTGCGCGTTCATCGAGGAATTGACCACGATCGAGCCGTTCGGCCCGTCCGGGTTCTTCGCCATCGCCCGCATCGCGTGCTGCACGGTGAGCATGACGCCGGTCAGGTTCACGCCGATGACATTGTTCCAGCCCTCGATGCCGATGTCCTCGATGCTGCCGTCGCCGCTTTCGGTGCCGGCATTGGCGAAGGCGATGTCGAGGCGGCCATGCTTGCCCAAGATATCCGCCAGCAGCCCTTCCCAGGCGGCGGCATCGGTGACGTCATGCGGTACGAATTGTGCTCCGGTGGCGGCGCAGACCTTCTCGGCCGCCGCGCGGTTGGAGCCGGTGAATATTACGGTCGCACCATCCGCGCACAGGCGCTCAACGGTGCCGGCGCCAATACCGGAGGTTCCTCCGGTGACGAGCGCCACCTTGCCTTCAAGCCGCTTCACGGCATTCTCCCATCTGCTTTGCGTGGAACATGACCGATCCGGGCGGCGGGACAACCTATGACTTGAGCAAGGTGACTCTTGGCTCGCGACCGTCCAGACATGTCCCCAAACAGGGAAACTGTGCTTGGGAGACTGATTACCGATGGCCGACCGTGACCCCGAAATCGCCACGAAAACCGACGCCGCCCGGCTGGGCGAAGACCGTAGCGAGGGCATCAGCTGGGCCGAACTCATCGCCCTGGATTCGCGCCCCGCGCCCGCGATCCTGACCGAAGAGAGCTATACCTTCCGCGGCTCCGAGCCGATCCCGGCCGAGCGTTACACCTCCGAGGAATTCGCGAAGCTCGAGCGCGAGCGGATGTGGCCCTACGTCTGGCAGTTTGTCGCCCGCGAGGAAGACCTGCCCGACGCCGGCGACTACATCGTCTACGAGAACGCGGGCCGCTCCTACCTCGTCAGCCGCCAGGACGACGGCTCGATCCGCGCCATGCACAACGTCTGCCTCCACCGCGGCCGCAAGCTGCGGCTGGAGGAAGGCAACGCCGACAAGTTCGTCTGCCCGTTCCACGGCTTCGCCTGGAAGAAGGACGGCAGCTTTGATTCGATGCCGTGCCAGTGGGACTTCCCGCACCTCTCTGAACAGAAGCTCGACCTGCCCGACGCTGAAATCGACCGCTGGGGCGGCTACGTGTTCCTGCGAGAGGAGAAGGGCGGGCCCAGCCTTGAGGAATTCCTCGCGCCGCTGCCCGAGCACTTCAAGCGCTGGCGGCACGAGGAATGCGCGAGCGTCATGCGGGTCGCCAAGGAAGTGCCGGCGAACTGGAAGGTTGTGATGGAGGCCTTCATGGAGGCCTGGCACACCATCGTCACCCACCCGCAGCTGCTGCCCTTCACGGGCGATTCCAACGCCGCCTACTGGACCTGGGGCGACAACGTGAACGTCAACCTCGTGCCCTTCGGGATCATGAGCCCGCACGTCGCCGAAGGGCAGGGCGAGCAGTGGATCGTCGACGAGTTCATCAAGTTCAACGGCCGCTCGGGCGACAACTACGAGGGCGAGGCCCACGCCAACCCGATGGCGATCCAGGTGCCGGAGGGCATGACCGCCCGCGCCGCGCTGGGCGAGGCCATGCGGCAGGCCTATACCGAGAGCACCGGCTACGACCACGGCGATGCCACCGACGCCGAACTGCTCGACGGGCTGGTCTACAACGTGTTCCCCAACTTCGCGCCCTGGGGCGGCTACATGCCGAACATCGTCTACAACTGGCTCCCCGGAAAGACGCCGGACACCTGCATCATGGAAGTGCGCATCCTCGCGCGCATTCCCAAGGGGCAGCCGATCCCGCGCGGCGCACCGCTTAAGATGCTGCGGCTCGACCAGAAGTGGACAGAGGCGCCCGAACTCGGCATCCTGGGCGACGTGTTCGAGCAGGACATGGACAACCTGCCCTACGTCCAGCAGGGCCTGCACGTCTCCAAGAACGGCAAGGTGAACCTGGGCAACTACCAGGAGATCCGCATCCGCCAGTTCCAGGACACGATGATGAAATACATCGAGGGCGACCTCGGCGGATCGGGCCAGGCCTGAATCGATGAGCGAAGCGGAAAACGAAGCGGCAAGGCCGCCGCGCATCAACTGCGTCCTGGTCTGCGGCGGGGTGTGGCACGACATGGACTTCGCCCGGCTGGAGCTTCTCAAGCTCCTCGCCGAGGACCAGTCGGTGCGCACCCGCGTGTTCGAGGACTACGAGAACCTTGGCGCGTTGCGCGAGGCGGACATCCTCATCACCTACACCTGCGACGTCACCCCCTCGCTGGCGGCGCAGGAGGTGCTGCGCGACTGGCTGGCGGCGGGCGGGCGCTGGTACGCGCTCCATGGCACCAACTCGGTGCTGCGCCTGCTGGCCGACGGGCCGGACGCGGGCCTGTGGGACGCACCGCGCTGGGCGCCGCTGTTCATGGACATGCTGGGCTCGCAGTTCATCTCGCACCCCCCGATCGCGCCGTACACGGTGACGGTCGCGGACCCGGGTCATCCGCTGGTCGCGGGCATCGAGCCGTTCGAGACCACCGACGAACTCTATCACCTGGAAACCCACGGCGACCTCCACGTCCTGCTCGAAACCGACTGCACCGAGGAGGGCACCGGCTTCGTCGAGGCGAAGGACGCACCCGGCAAGCAAGCGGTGATGTACCTCAAGGACCACGGACGCGGCGCGGTGCTCTACAACACGCTCGGGCATTGCCGGGGGCACTACGACCTCCAGCCCATGCTGGACTGGTGGCCGACAGTGGACCGCTGCGCCTGGGACCTGCCGGTGTTCTACGAGTTGCTGAGGCGGGGCATAGGCTGGCTCAAGCAACGTGAGAACTGAGGCCTGAATTCAAAAAAGAAGGGGGCGGTCCGGAAACGGGCCGCCCCCTCGTCAGGTGTGGTTCGGCAAGATCAGTGGAGCAGGCCCGCATAGCGGTCAAGCGCGGCCAGCGGTCCTTCCGGCCAGCGCGAGAGGACCAGCAGCCGCTTGTGCCCGCCGCCGATGGCGAGTTCATCGGTGACGCCCATGCCGCCGTGGAACTGGATCATCTCGTGCCCCAGCTCCACCGAGGCATCGGCGATGAACGCCCGCGCGCCGTTGACGGCGGCGGTGAAGTCGTCGCTCCCCCATGACACGAGCGCGAGGTTGAGCAGCGCGCGGCTCTGTTCGATCACCGCGTACTGAGCGACCATGCGGTGCTGGACCGCCTGGAACGAGCCGAGCGCGGCGCCGAACTGGTCGCGGGTGCGCAGGTAGTCGATGGTGTCGGCCAGCAGCCGCTCCATGATCCCGAGCGCCTCGGCGCTGCGGGCGAGGGCGGCAAGGTCGGAGGGGGCGGCGATGGCCGCAAGCCCGTCCTCGCCCAGCCGGTGGCCGGCCGGGACCACGACCCCGTCCAGTTCGAGCGAGGTCGCGACACTGCCGTCGGCCATCGTCCAGTCGCGGGTCGAAGCGCGGGGCGTGCCGGCGGGCACCAGGAACAGGGCGACGCCGTCCCCGTCGCTCGCCTCGCCGGAAATGCGCGCCGAGACGACATAGCCGTCCGCGCCGCCCCCGGCCGCGCAATAGGGCTTGGTTCCGGTCAGGCGCCAGCCCTCGCCTTCCGCCGCCGCCGCCGAGGTTTCCACCCAGACCAGCCCGTCGCGCGCGCGCGCCTCGGCATGGGCGAGGGCGAGGCGTTTCTCGCCGGTGAGCAGCGCTTCGAGCCATTCGCCCTGCAAGGCTTCCGGCGCGGTCTGGGCGAACAGCCGCCCGGCCATCACCACGGCTTCGGCCAGCGGTTCCACCACCAGCCCGCGGCCCAGCGCCTCGAACACCGTGGCGATGCCGGTGGCGTCGAGGCCGAGGCCGCCCTGTTCCTCGGGGAAGGGGGCGGCGATCAGGCCGAGTTCGCCGAGCAATGCCCAGTTGGCGCCCGAGAACCCGCCCGGTCCGGACAGGAAGGCGCGGCGGCTGTCGTGGTCGTAGTGGTCGCTGACGAAGCGCTCGGTCAGGGCCTTGAGCATTTCCTCGTCTTCGCTGAGGTCGAAATTCACATCTGACTCCCGCTGGGGCCTTTTCCCGGCTCTGACGGACCTTCTACCATCGGCGGCGGGGGCGTTACCGCTGGGCAAAAGACTAGTCATGAAAACGCAGCGTCCCGGCCTTTCAAGCGATTGTACCGCCTGCTGCGCCGGGCTAAGAGGTCGAGGGAGAGGATACCAATGCAACTGCTGTCTCAGGAAAACATCGACGCCGTGCGGGTGATATCGCCCGACGGCATCCGTCCGGCCGCCGAAGCGCTGAACCGGATCGCGCTGGCGCACGGCATGCGCGCGGCCCCGGCCCACGACATCGCCGACAAGCGCACCCCCGTGGACGCGGAGGGCAAGATGCTGGCGACCGAGATCTTCGGCTGGGGCGACGACGACCGGGTGTGGTGGCGCAATTCGCGCATCGCGCTCGATTCGCCGCTGACCACCGCCTGCCGCTTCGAGAGCCTGCCGTTCTGGGCCAACGCCGAGGGCTTCCGCACGCGCGAGCCCAACGCCTACCTCGCCTCGATCGACATCGGCAACTTCGAGCAGCGCGCCATGACCCGCGCCGCGATCGGCGTGCCGGTCCACCTGCCGTTCGGGCAGATCGGCGCGGTCAGCTTCAACCCGCTCGACAAGAACAAGACCGACCTGACCGAGGAGTTCGCCCTGCTGTCGGACGCGCTCGGGCTCTACGCGCGCACTTTCATCGCGACGTACGTGCAGGTCATGGGCCGCACCCAGGCGCTGCCGCCCGAATCGCGCCTGTCGAAGCGCGAGGTCGAGTGCCTGCGGTGGGCGGCGATCGGCAAGACCGACCTGGAAATCAGCATGATCATGTCGCGCAGCCGCGCCACCGTGCGCTTCCACATCCACAACGCGGCGACCAAGCTCAATGCCGTCAACCGCAGCCAGACCGTCTTCAAGGCGGCGCAGCTGGGCTACATCTCGCTGCAGAACTGAGGCGCGCGCCCGCGCACAAGGCGACAGAGGTTTACACGGTTTACACGGTCCGGGGGAAACAAGTGTCATCTTGGCCCCTGCGCAGCCCGGAAGTGTCGCCTTGCGGCGCAAAACTGTCGCCTTGCGGGGCAGATGTGTCGCCTTGGGTGTCGCCTTGCGCATGACAGGTGTCGCCTTGCGAGGCGACGATCGGTCATAGCGGCGAGAGGAGGAGGGGGTGGCAGAGGGCATGGCGCGAGAATACGGCGCGCCTTCGCCTGTAGGAAAATGCTTTACGCCGCCTTGCGCCCGCGCGGTCGGCCGATCATGGGCGGGCCATGCAGATCAAAATCGACGACCCCGCCGCGCCCCATGTGGCGGCGCTGCTGGACCATCACCTGAAGGAACTGCGCAGCGTCATGGGCGATCACGCCTTCGCGCTGGATGCCGGCGGTTTGTCTTTGCCCGGCGTGACCTTCTGGACCGCATGGCGCGGCGAGGAACTGGCCGGTTTCGCCGCGCTCAAGGCGCTGGGTGACGGCGACGGCGAAGTGAAGTCGATGCGCGCGGCGCCCTCGGCGCGGCGGACCGGCGCGGGAAGGGCGCTGCTCAGCCATATCGTCGCCGAGGCGCGGGCGCGCAGGTACGGCGCGCTCTACCTGGAAACCGGGACGGCGGACCTGCATGTGCCCGCCGTCTCGCTATACCGCAGTGCGGGGTTCGTCCCGTGCGGGCCCTTCGCGGACTACCTGCCGAGCCCGCACAACCAGTTCATGATGCTGGCGCTCTGACAGGCGCGCCGGAGTGATCGCCTCTGCCGCTTAACGGAAAAGCAGCCACAGGATCAGGATCACGGGAATCGGAACGCCGATCAGCCAAAGCAGAATACCCTTACCCATGATCCATTCTCCATCTGTGTCGGGTGGAAACGAGCGTCGGAACGCGAGGTTCCGGCAAGGCGCGGTGGTAATGCCGCTCGCGCCCGCTATAGGCAGGGCAACGCACGTTCAGGCAATTCAGGCAGACGCATGGCCCGCAAGCATTCCAAGCATGGTCCCTACGAAGACCTGCAAAGCGACGACGAGGAAACGCCCGAAGTGGTGGTCCCCTGCTGGCTCTGCGGCCGGCCGACCGGCAAGAGCGTGGTCCTGCACCATCCCGTGCCCAAGAGCCGGGGCGGGCGCGACGTCGTGCCGATGCACCCGATCTGCCAGCAGACGCTGATCGCCAACTTCACCAATTCCGAACTCCAGCGCCACGGCATGGACGTGGAAGCGCTGCTGGCCAACCCCACCGTGCGCAAGTTCGTCGACTGGGTGGCGAACAAGGACCCCGACTTCACCGCGACCACGGCGAAGAAGAAGCGCTGAGCGCGGCGATGGCGGACCTGGAGAAAAAGGCGGGCGATGCGCCGAAGCCGTGGGACGGGGGGCTCGTGCGCACCTGGCTCGAACGCCGGCTGGCAGCGTCTAAGCTCGATCAGGCCGCCGCCGACCGGCGCGGCTACGAGGCGCAGGACGACTACGACATGGCGGCTGCCGAGGAATGGGTCTGCCGCGCGCTCGGGTTTCCCGACTGCACGCATGACCAGGCCGCGTTCGCGAAGCGCCTCAAGGACCTGATCGCCCAGGACGAATACCGCGTGACCGGCGTCCACGACGACAGGCGGTTCGAGCGCAACGTCCGCGGCCAGCTCAGGAAGCTGGCGAAGATGACCAAGGCCAACGAGGGGTTCGAGAAGACGCTGCGTTATCAGTGATGCGCGGGGCGGGCCTTTCGATCAGCCCCGGTCCTCCAGCATCAGCTGCGCGCCGCGCAGCCCCACCGCCATCGCGGGCGCATTGGTGTTGCCGGTGACGTGCCAGGGCATGACCGAGCAGTCCGCCACGCGCACCCCCTGCACGCCGTTCACCCTGAGGCGCGGATCGACCACCGCATCCGCATCCCCGCCCATCCGGCACGAGCGGATCGCGTGGAGCCCGCAGCTCGACAGGCGGCGGAACATGGCAAGCACGTCCGCGTCGCTCTGCACCTCGGCGCCGGGCACCAGTTCCTCGCCGACCATGTTCGCCAGCGGCCCCGCGCGCACGTAGGCGCGCATCGCGCGGACCAGCGCCACGGCGGAGCGCCTGTCGTGCTCGGTGGTCAGGAAATTGTGCAGGATCTCGGGCGCGTCGCTGGCCTCTGGCCCGGCCGCGCGCACGCTGCTCTCGCTGGTGAGGCGCAGGAGCTGGCCGTAGATGGTGACGCCGGGCAGCGGGTCGATCTTGTCGAGCGGGACCGGGTCCTTGTCGTCGCCGACCTTGAAGGTGTAGCCGCCGAGATAGAACTGCGCGTCGGTGCGCCCGTCCGGGTGAGCGACGTTGCTGAAGGCGCCCACCTCGAACGGCCCGGTCGCCAGCACGCCGTCGCCGCGCAGCAGGTAACGCAGCATGGCGAAGGCGGCGCCGATGCCGAAGAAGCTCCTGTTGGTCCCCTTGCCGTGGTCGAGCCGGAACGGCATCGACAGCGAGAGGTGCTCGATCATCCGCTCGCCCACGTCGGGGGAGTGCGCGACGAGGGGAATGCCCGCTGCCGCCAGCCGGCCCGCGTCGCCGATCCCGGAGCGCTGGAGCAGCAGCGGGCTCTCCATCGCGCCCGCGCTGACGACGATCTCGCCCCGGCAGTCGAGTCTCTGCGGGCGGCCCTTGACGGTGACGTCGAGGCCGACAGCGCGGGTGCCGTCGAAGATGATGCGCTCCGCCATGACGCCGGTCATCACCGTGACGTTGGGCCGCTTGCGCGCCGCCGCCAGGTAGGTTCGGGCGGACGAATCGCGCCTGCCCTTGCGGATGTTGTGGCTGTAATAACCGACGCGCGGGCCTGTCGAACCGTTGAGGTCGTCGACGCGGCGAAGGCCCTGTGCCTCCCCGGCCTCGATCATGCGCTCGGCCAGCGGGTACTTGAAGCAGGCCGGATCGACGCGCACCAGTCCGCCGCTGCCGCGCATGGGACCTGCGCCGGCCTTGTGGTCCTCCAGTTCGAGGAAGGCGGCTGTCATGCTGGCGCCGTTCCACCCTGTTGCTCCGGCCTCGCGCTCCCAGGCGTCGTAGTCGGCGGGCTCGCCCCGGCTCCAGATCATGCCGTTGATCGAGGACGATCCGCCAAGGCCCTTGCCGCGGATCCAGACTTCGCCGTCGCCCTTGTCGTTGGCGCCGGGATCGCGGGGCTGGGCGACGTGGTAGGCCCACATGTGCTCGGGCTTCTTGACGAGCTTGGCAACGCCCTTGGGGAGCTTGACCCAGAAGCTGTCGTTCTCGCCGCCGGCCTCGAGCACCAGCACCTGCGAACGGCCGTCCGCGCTCAGCCGCTCGGCCACGACGCAGCCTGCCGAGCCGGCGCCGACCACGATGTAGTCCCATTGTTTCGACATTGTTCGTCTCTCCCTCCCCAGAGGTCGCACGAACTAGCGCAATGACTACCCTAGCGTTTTGGTGAGTCACAATGCGAAGGCAGGCGGGCCAAAACCCTCTTCATGACCGGACTCCAATACCGGGATCGGAGAGAGATGAGAGCGATCGCAGAAGGCCTGTTCACCGACGAGACGCCCCCGCGTCTGATCGGCGGCAAGGACCGGGAAACCGGCCGGATCGTGTTCCCGTGCCCGTCCGCCAAGACGCACGAACCCGTGCCGCTGGCGAGCGAGGGAACCCTGTGGTCCTACACCGTGCAGCGATACCGCCCCAAGACCCCGCCCTACGCCGGGCCGGATGCGTTCTCCCCCTGGGTCGTCGCCTATGTCGAGCTGCCGGGCCAGGTCATCGTCGAGGCGCCGCTCTACGGCGTCGCGTTCGAGAAGGTGACGATCGGCATGCCGGTGCGCTTTTCGCCCGCGCCGCTCAACCCGCAGGACTCGGATAGCGTCTTCATTCCCGCCTTCGTCGCCATGGGAGATACCGAATGAGCGGTGACGTCTGCATCGTCGGCATCGGCATCCACCCGTTCGGGCGCACCGATGGCCTTTCCGGTCTCGACCAGGGAGTCTTCGCGGTGCGGCAGGCGCTGGCCGACGCGGGCGTCGAGTGGCCGCAGGTCCAGTTCGCCTACGGCGCCTCGGACGCGGCGGGGAACCCGGACACCATGGTCGACCGGCTCGGCCTCACAGGCGTCCAGTTCATCAACGTGCGCAACGGCTGCGCGGCGGGCGGCTCGGCGCTGTTCTCGGGCCAGATGGCGATCAAGTCGGGCGAGTTCGAGCTCGGCATCGCGGTCGGCTTCGACAAGCACCCGCGCGGCGCCTTCAATGCGCTGCCGGCCGAATACAACCTGCCCGACTGGTATGGCGAGGTCGGCCAGATGGTCACCACGCAGTTCTTCGCGGCCAAGATCATGCGCTACATGCAGATGTTCGGCATCTCGCAGGAGACGCTGGGCCGGGTGGCGGAGAAGGCGTTCCGCAATGCCGTTCACGCCCCCCACGCCTGGCGCCGTCAGCCGGTGGCGCTCGAGGACATCCTCGCCGCGCCGCTGGTGAGTGATCCCTATACCAAGTACATGTTCTGCTCGCCCGCCGAGGGCGGCGTCGCGCTCGTCCTCGCCAGCGAGAAGAAGGCGCGCGAGCTGGGGAAGCCCCTGATCCGGCTCAAGGCCGCGACCATGCGCACCCGCCCGCCGCACAGCTTCGAGGTCTTCGCGCCCTCGGTCGACGTGGTCGAGGATGACACGCGGCCGCGCGGCACCGCCTCGCGCATCGCGTCCGCCGACGCCTTCCGCCTCTCCGGCATCGGGCCGGGCGATATCGACCTCGCCCAGCTCCAGGACACCGAGGCCGGCGCCGAAATCATGCACATGGCCGAGAACGGCTTCTGCGCGGATGGCGAGCAGGAGAAGTGGCTCGCCGACGGGCATACCGAGATCAATGGCGCGCTGCCGGTCAACACCGATGGCGGCTGCCTTGCCTGCGGCGAGCCGATCGGCGCATCGGGCCTGCGCCAGGTCTACGAAAACGTCGTGCAACTGCGCGGAGACGGCGGTGGCCGTCAGGTCCCGGGCGATCCCAAGACCGCCTACAGCCACGTCTACGGCGCCCCGGGCGTCTCCGCCGTCACCATTCTGGAACGCTGAAGCGAATGGACATCGAACTTTCTCCCCACGACGCTGCGTTCCGCGAAGAGGTCCGGACCTTCCTGCGTGAGCACCTGCCCGCCGATGTGAAGGCGGGGGCGGCGGCGACGCCGTCGGTCTTCGTCGAGCCCGAGATCGGGCAGGTCTGGAACGCCGTGCTCAACGAGAAGGGCTGGCTGGGCTACCAGTGGCCCGCCGAGCATGGCGGCACCGGATGGACCCCGCTCCAGCGCTACCTGTTCGAGAAGGAATGCGCCGCCGCCGGCGCGCCCAATCTCACGGTGCTCGGCCTCAAGCTGCTCGCCCCCGTGATCTGGACCTTCGGGACCGAGGCGCAGAAGGCCGAGGTTCTGCCGCGTATCCTGACCGGCGAGGACTACTGGTGCCAGGGCTTTTCCGAGCCGGGCGCGGGGTCCGACCTTGCCAGCCTCAAGACGCGCGCGGTCCTTGAGGGCGACCACTATGTCGTGACCGGCACCAAGATCTGGACCACCCACGCGCACCACGCCAACCGCATGTTCACGCTGGTGCGCACCAACACCGAGGTGAAGAAGCAGGCGGGCATCTCGTTCCTGCTGATCGACCTGAACACCCCCGGCGTCTCGGTGCGTCCGATCCTCACCAATGCCGGCGACCACGAGGTCAACCAGGTCTTCCTCGACAACGTGATCGTGCCAGCCGAAAACCTCGTCGGCGAGGAGGGGCAGGGCTGGACCATCGCCAAGTTCCTGCTCGAGAACGAGCGCGGCGGATCGTGCCACGCACCCAAGCTCGCCTACGATCTCGACCAGGTGGAGGCTGCCGCCAGGGACCAGAGCGACGGGAAGGGCGGGCAGCTGTCCGACCAGGTCGACTGGCGCCGCCGCGTGGCCAAGGCCCGGCTGTCGGTCAACGCGCTCGAGATGATCGAGCTGCGGATCATTTCCGAGATCGCCAAGGGCCGCAAGCCCGGCCCGCAGACCTCGCTGACCAAGCTGCTCGCCTCCAACCTGCGGCAGGAGATCGACCTGCTCGCGGTGGACCTCTACGGCCCCGCCGGGCTCCAACTGGAGACCATGCGCCCGCTTTACGGCGACAATGCTCCGGAAGGGCTCCATTCCAAGGGCGCGCAGGTCGCCTCCGCGCGCTATCTCAACAGCCGCGCCTGGACGATCTTCGGGGGCACCAACGAAGTCCAGAGCACGATCATCGCCAAATCCGTGCTGGGCCTGTGATGGCCCGGCGCCTGAAAAACGAGAGGAATCCTGCATGCAGCTGAACCGCGAGGCGCTGACCCGTGCCTACCGGCAGATGAAGCTGATCCGCGAATTCGAGGAACGGCTCCACGAGGAGATCCAGACCGGCGAGATCGCGGGCTTCACCCACCTCTACTGCGGTCAGGAAGCCGTCGCTGTCGGCGTGTGCGAGCACCTGACCGAGCGCGACAAGATCGTCTCCACCCACCGCGGCCACGGCCACTGTCTCGCCAAGGGCTGCGACGTGGATGGCATGATGAAGGAGATCTGGGGCAGCCAGGAGGGCCTCTGCAACGGCAAGGGCGGCTCGATGCACATCGCCGACATCGACAAGGGCATGCTCGGCGCCAACGGCATCGTCGGCGCGGGCGCCCCGATCGCGGTGGGAGCGGCCATCTCCAACAAGATCGACGGCCCGGACGAGAACGGCGACCTGGCCGTCGCGATCGCCTTCTCGGGCGACGGCGCCTGCAATCAGGGCACCACGTTCGAGGCGATGAACCTCGCGGTGGTCACCAAGGCGCCGTGCATCTTCGTGTTCGAGAACAACCACTATTCCGAGCACACCGGCGTCGACTATGCGGTCGGCACGGTGAGGGACATCGCCAGCCGCGCCGAGGCGTTCGGCATGAAGGTGTGGCGCGGCGACGGGACCGACTTCTTCTCGGTCTACGACACCTTCCGGGAAGTGCTCGAATACGTGCGCGTCCCCGGCAACGGCCCGGCCGCGGTGGAGTTCGATACCGAGCGCTTCTTCGGCCACTTCGAGGGCGACCCCCAGCGCTACCGCGGCGACGGCGAACTCGACCGCCTGCGCGCCGAGCGGGACTGCCTCAAGATCTTCCGCAAGAGCGTGACGGGCGCGGCGCTGATGGACCATGCCGACCTCGACAAGGTCGACACCGACGCGCTCCAGGCCATCGAGGACGCGGTCCAGGCTTCCCGCGCCGCGGCCCGGCCGCAGCCCGAGAACGTCCTCGACAACGTCTACATCAGCTACTGACGGCAGGAGCGAGAACCATGGCAAAAATGATGTATCGCGACGCCATCCGCAACACGATCTTCCAGGAGATGCAGCGCGACAGCCGCGTCGTCGTCCTGGGCGAGGACGTGGTGGGCGGCATGGGCACCGCCGGCGGGCCAGAGGCCATCGGCGGTATCTGGTCGACCTCGACCGGCCTCTACGACGCCTTCGGGCCGGACCGCGTGATCGACACCCCGATCAGCGAAAGCGCCATCATGGGCGCGGCGGGCGGCCTTGCCCTCGCTGGTAAGCGGCCGGTGGCGGAGATCATGTTCGCCGACTTCATCGGCGTCTGCATGGACCAGCTCTGGAACCAGATCGCCAAGTTCCGCTACATGTTCGGCGGCAAGTCGGTCTGCCCGGCAGTGATCCGCATGCCCTGCGGCGCCGGCTACAACGCCGCCGCGCAGCACAGCCAGATGATCTCGCAGTTCGTCACGGGCATGCCCGGGCTCAAGGTGGTCATGCCCGCCACGCCGGAGGACGCCTGCGGCCTCCTGCGCCAGGCGATCCGCGACGACGATCCGGTGGTCTTCCTCGAGCACAAGTTCCTCTACGCGATGAGCGGCGAGGTGAACGACGACCCGGACTTCTGCATCCCCTTCGGCCACGCCCGCCTTGCCCGTGCCGGGCAGGACGCCACCATCATCGCCAGCGGCATGATGGTCAGCTACGCCGAGACCGCCGCCGACGACCTCGCGCAGGACGGCATCGGCTGCGACGTGATCGACCTTCGCACCACTTCGCCGCTCGACGAGGAAGCGATTCTCGATTCGGTCGAAGTGACCGGCCGCGCCGTGATCGTCGACGAGGCGCCGCCGCGTTGCTCGCTGGCGACGGACATCTCCTCGCTGATCGCGCAGAAGGCCTTCGCCAGCCTGAAGGCGCCGATCGAGATGGTGACGCCGCCGCACACGCCGGTGCCGTTCGCCCGCGAACTCGAGAGCGCCTACCTGCCCAGCCCCGCGAAGATCGCGGCCGCCGTGCGCAAGACGCTCGAATACCGTTGAAGGGGCTGCTGACATGAGCCGCATCCGCGCATTCACGATGCCCAAGTGGGGCATCGAAATGACCGAGGGCACCATAGCCGACTGGACGGTGAAGGAGGGTGATACCTTCAAACGCGGCCAGACGCTGTGCCTGATCGAAACCGCCAAGATCACCAACGAGGTCGAGGCCGAATACGACGCCACCGTGCGCCGCATCCTGGTCGACGGCGGCAGCGAGTCCGAGCCCGTCGGCGCGCTGCTGGCGGTGTTCGACGAAGGCTCGCATTCCGACGAGGAGATCGAGGCTTTCGTCGCCAGCTTCAAGCCGGCCGAGGGCGGCATCGCCAAAGGCGCGGAAAAGGCCAAGGTCGCCGCTCAGGCCGACGCCGAAAGCGTGCCTGCTGCGGCGCCTGAAAAGCCCCGCGTCAAGATCGACACCAATCGCCCGATCAGCCCCGAGGCCCTGCGTCTCGCGGAAGAGGAGGGCGTCGACATCGCCGGTATCGAGGGATCGGGCCGGGACGGGCGCATCACCCATCAGGACGTCATCAAGGCCCTGCGCGGGCCTTCCCAGGCGGCACCTAAGGGTACATTGACCGTACCTGAGGACGACATGAAGGTCCTCGCCTCGCCGCTCGCGCGCCGCCTCGCCGCGCTGCACGGGCTTTCGCTTTCGGGCCTCACCGGAACCGGTCCGCGCGGCCGCATCTCCAAGGCCGACGTCCTGGCGCTGGTGCCAGCTCCCAAGGCGGCCGCAGCGGGCTTCGGCACGCCCGAATTCGTCGCCGGCGAAAACCGCGCCGAGGTCGTGCCCTTCGACCGTATCCGCAAGGTCGTCGCCCAGCGGCTGACCCAGGCCAAGCAGGAGCTTCCGCACTTCTACCTGCGCATGTCGGCCAGCGCCGATGCGCTGCTGGAGATGCGCAAGACTGCCAACGTGGTGCTGGGCAGCAAGGCCTCGGTCAACGACTGGATCGTCAAGGCGAGCGCGATGGCGCTGGTCCGCCATCCCGACGTCAACGTGCAGGTTCATGGGACAGAGATCCACCGCTTCCCCCACGCCGACGTCTCGATCGCGGTCGCCGGGCCGAAGGGCCTCGTCACCCCGGTCGTGCGCCAGGCCAATCTCATGCGCATCGACCAGATCGCGGCCGAAACCCGCCGCCTGATCGACAAGGTTCAGGGCAAGGGCCTCTCGATGGAGGACATGGAGGGCGGCACCTTCTCGGTCTCCAACCTCGGCATGTTCGGGATCGAGAACTTCGATGCGATCATCAACCCGCCGCAGGGCGCGATCCTTGCCGTCGGCGCCGCGCTGCGCCAGCCGGTCGAGACTGCCGCCGGAGACATTGCCTTCGAGACGCGCATTTCCTTCACCCTGTCGGTCGACCACCGCGCCATCGACGGGGCGGCGGGCGCGCAGTTCCTGCAGACGCTCAAATCCCTGATCGAGGCGCCGCAGGGCCTCTTCGCCTGAAAGGAAACCAAAAAATGACCGGAGAGGCTACGACTGCAACCATCGCCAAGCCCGGCCCGCTCAAGCGGCTCGGCGACGTGATCCAGCTCGCCTATTTCCCGACCGATTTCGACGCGACCATGAAGTATTGGATCGAAACCGTCGGCGTCGGCCCGTTCTTCGTGCTGAACGACGTGCGGCTCGACGACATGAAGTACAAGGGCGAGCCCACCGACGCGACCTTCACCATGGCGATCGGGTACTGGGGCGACATTCAGATCGAACTCATCAAGACCGACAGCGATGCGCCTTCGCTCTATTCCGGCGAATACGCTGTGCGCGACCGGCTGCACCACGTCTGCGTCTTCGTCGAATCGATCGCCGAGGCCCGCGCGGCCTGCGCCGAGGCAGGCGCGACAGTGATCGTCGAGGGCAAGGTCGGCGCCGATGGCGAGGTGATCTACGTCGATCCCGGCCAGGGCCCCGGCCACGTCATCGAATACCTCCAGCCGCTCTCGGGCAGCGAGGGCCTGTTCCAGATGATGAAGGACGCCGCCCGCGACTGGGACGGCGCCGATCCTATCCGGGTGCTGCAATAATGACCGAGATTTCCCAATACGCCCTCGACATGGCCGACAAGGTCGAGGCTTTCGTGCGCGAGGCGATCGTCCCCTACGAGAAGGACCCGCGCCGCGACCACCACGGCGCGCCGACCGACGAGCTGGTGATGGAAATGCGCGCCCTGGCCCGCGAGGCCGGGGTGCTCACCCCGCACATCAGGGCGGACGGATCGCACCTGACCCAGCGCGAGACCGGCGCCGTGCTCATCAAGTCCGGCCTCTCGCCGCTCGGCCCGCTGGCCTGCAACACCATGGCGCCCGACGAGGGCAACATGTACCTCATCGGCCACGTCGGCTCGCCCGAGCTGAAGGAGCGGTTCTTGAAACCCCTGGTCGAGGGCAGGGGCCGCTCCGCCTTCTTCATGACCGAGCCTGCCGACTGGGGGGGCGCCGGGTCCGACCCCTCGATGATGAAGACCACTTGCCGCAAGGACGGCAACCAGTGGGTCATCAACGGGCGCAAGACCTTCATCACCGGCGCTCAGGGGGCGATGGTCGGCATCGTCATGGCGGCCTCCGAAGAGGAGGACACCAAGGGCGGCGCCTGCATGTTCCTCGTCGACCTGCCCGACGAGGCCATCCGCATCGACGAAGTGCCCAACACTATCGACACCTCGATGCCCGGCGGCCACGCCACGCTGACGATCGACAACCTGCGCGTCCCCGCCGACCAGATGCTCGGCGCGCCGGGCGAGGGGTTCAAGTATGCGCAGGTCCGCCTGAGCCCCGCCCGCCTGTCGCACTGCATGCGCTGGCTGGGGGCGTGCATCCGCGCGCAGGAGATCGCCAGCGACTACGCCTGCCGCCGCATGGCCTTCGGCAAGCAGCTGATCGAGCACGAGGGCGTCGGCTTCATGCTCGCCGAGAACGCGATCCTCATCAAGCAGTGCGAACTGATGATCGACTGGTGCGCGGGCGTGCTCGATTCGGGCTCGCTCGGCACCGTCGAAAGCTCGATGGCGAAGGTTTCCGTCTCGGAGGCGCTGATGAAGATCGCCGACAACTGCGTCCAGGTGCTGGGCGGCATCGGCGTCACCGAGCGCACCATCGTCGAGCAGGTGTTCCGCGAGATCCGCGCCTTCCGCATCTACGACGGCCCCACCGAAGTCCACAAGTGGAGCCTCGCCAAGAAGATCCGCCGGGACTGGCGCAAGGCGCAGGAAGCGCTGGCAGCGAAGGAAGCCGAGCCGGCATGACCGACGTCGCGGAAGCCAATTCCGGCACCACCGCCGTTCGCGAGGGCTATGCCTTCGACGAGGCGGCGCTGGTCGCCTGGATGGAGGCGAACGTCGAGGACTTCGCCGGGCCGCTCAGCGTGGAGCAGTTCAAGGGCGGCCAGTCGAACCCGACCTACAAGCTGGTGACGCCCGCGCGCAGCTACGTCCTGCGCCGCAAGCCGCCGGGCGAACTGCTCAAGGGCGCCCACGCCGTCGAGCGCGAGGCCAAGGTGCTTTCCGCGCTCCATGGTGCCGGCTTCCCGGCGGCGCGGGTCTATGGCCTGTGCACCGACGAGGCGGTGCTGGGGACGTGGTTCTACGTTATGGAGATGGTCGAGGGCCGCATCTTCTGGGACGCCACCGTCCCCGGCGTCTCCAACGAGGAACGCGCGGAGATCTTCGACGCCATGAACGCGACGATCGCGCAGCTCCACGGCTTCGACCCCGAGGCGATCGGACTTGGCGACTACGGCAAGCCCGGCAATTACTTCGCCCGCCAGGTCGGCCGCTGGTCGAAGCAGTACTTCGAGGACGAGGCGGCCGGCCGCAACGAAGACATGGACGCGGTGATCGCCTGGCTCGAGGCGAACATGCCAGAGGACGACGGCGCCTCCAGCGTGATCCACGGCGACTTCCGCATCGACAACATGATCTTCCACCCCACCGAGCCGCGCGTGCTGGCGGTGCTCGACTGGGAACTCTCGACGCTGGGGCATCCGCTGGCGGACTTCGCCTACCATGCGATGATGTACCACATGCCCCCGCACATCGTGGCCGGGCTGGGCGGGGCGGACATCGCCGCGCTCGGCATCCCCACCGAGGCGGATTACGTCGCCGCCTACTGCCGCCGCACGGGGCGCGAGGGGCTGCCCGACTACCGCTATTACATGGCGTTCAACTTCTTCCGCCTCGCCGCGATCTTCCACGGCATCAAGGGCCGCGTCATCCGCGGGACCGCCGCCAACGCCCAGGCGAGGGAGCGGGCGGAGGCGTTCCCGGAACTGGCGCGGCTGGCCTGGGGCTTCGCGCAGGGGTAGCGATAGGGCCTCCGCCCATTTCCTTGACTTCCGCACGCCTGCGGCCTATCTGCCGGCCTTTCCGAACCTTCAGATTCTTTCCGGGAGTGCCCAATGGCGCGCGTAACTGTCGAAGACTGCGTCGACAAGATCCCCAACCGCTTCGACCTCGTCCTGCTCGCCGCCCAGCGCGCGCGCGAGATTTCGGGCGGTGCGGAGCTTACCGTCGATCGCGACCGCGACAAGAACCCGGTCGTCGCCCTGCGCGAGATCGCCGACCAGACCGTGACCCCGTCGATCCTCAAGGAAACGCTGATCACCTCGATGCAGCGCGTCCTGCCCGACGACGACGACGAGATGGACGATGTCGGCTCGCTCAGCCAGTCGGCTGAGGCCCTGCGCATCACCGCGTCGGCCCCGACCCGCAACACCTCGATCGGTGGCGATTACGACGGCTGACGGGTTTTCGTTGACTGCCGCCGTGCGGCGGTCAACGATCGGGCGTGGCCGCCAAATCGAAACTGCCTCGTATTATCGGATTTTCCGGGGGACCGCCCAAAAGGGCCGGTCCCCTTGGCACGTCTGTGTCGCATGCATCCGCCGGTGCTTCCCACTCCGCGACGATTGCGGTCTACAGCGTCAAGGGCGGGGTCGGGAAGACGACTTTCGCGGCCAATCTCGCCTGGTGTTCCGCCGTCGCCGGCGCGCGACGCACTCTCCTGTGGGACCTCGACGCTGCCGGTGGCTCGGCCTTCCTCTACGGTCTCGAGCCCCAGGAAGCTCAGCTGGCCGAGGAAGTCTTCGCGCGTGAACGACCCGCGACGCGGTTGATCCAGCAGACGGCCTATCCCGGGCTCGATGTGCTGCCGGCGGACGAATCGATCCGCGCGCTCGACGCGCAGCTGGCGCGGATCGGCAAGCGCAAGCGGCTGGCGAAACTGACCGAGGAACTCTCGGCCGACTATCCGCGCATCATCCTCGACTGCCCGCCGGTGATGAACGAGCTGTCCGCCCAGATCGTGCGCGCCGCCGACCTGGTGATCGTGCCGCTGCCGCCGTCCCCCCTCTCGGCGCGCGCCTTCGACCTCGTGGTGCGCGAGATTGCCGGCAACACCAAGCGCCATCCGCCGATCCTGCCGGTGCTCTCGATGCTCGACCTGCGCCGCGCGCTGCATAAACAGGCGCAGGAGGCGAACCCCAACTGGCCCTCCATCCCCTACGCCAGTGTCGTCGAACAGAGCGCGGTCCACCGCCAGCCGGTCGGCGCGCTCGCCCCGCAGAGCCCGGCGGCGCAGGCGTTCGGCCGCCTCTGGGCCGCGATCGAGAAGAAGCTGGACCAGCGCGCGGGCTGATCCGCCGCGCCACCTATCCAGAGCGCGTCCCACAGGTTAGAACCCGCGCCGGCGGCAATCGGGGGCGAGCATGAGCGGGATCGGTGAAGGACTGGCGGAACTGGGACAGGGCGCCGCCGCGGCGGTGGCGGTCGAACCGCCGACCGGCGAACACGGCCATACCCACGAAACCGCCTGCCTCAACTGCCGCACCGGCCTGATCGGCTCGCACTGCCATGCGTGCGGGCAGGCGGCGCACGTCCACCGCACGCTCGGCGCGTTCTTCCACGACCTGCTGCACGGCGTCTTCCACTTCGAGGGCAAGGTCTGGCGCACGCTGCCGATGCTCGCCTGGCATCCGGGCCGGCTGACGCGCGAATACATCGACGGGCGGCGCGCCAGCTACGTTTCGCCGATCGCGCTGTTCCTGTTCTGCGTCTTCCTGATGTTCGCCGTGTTCCACGCGACCGAGGGCAAGGATAGCGAGCATGCCATGAACGTGCAGGGGCTGGAAGAGAACCAGACCCGGCTACAGGGCGAGATCGCCGGGCTTCAGGGGAAGCGCAAGGCGGCGCTCGCCAAGGGACAGGACACCGCGCCGTTCGACGCCCAGATCCAGGACCGCCAGGAGGCGCTCGACACCCTGCGCGACGTCCAGTCCGGGCTGGGCGGCGGCATGGTTCACACCAAGGCGGACAAGGCGGTCAGCGACATCCCGCAGATCGACCATGCGATCCGCAAGTTCAACGCCAACCCCGACCTCGCGACCTACAAGCTCCAGACCTACGCCTATAAGTACAGCTGGGCGCTGATCCCGATCTCGGTGCCGTTCCTGTGGCTGCTCTTTCCGTTCAGCCGGCGCTTTCACCTGTACGATCACACCGTGTTCGTGACGTACTCGCTGTGCTTCATGACGCTGCTGCTGATCGTCGCCATGATCGGGGGAGCGCTCGGCGCGGGGGGGCTGCTGGCGTTGCTGTTCCTGGTGCCGCCGGTCCACATGTATCGCCAGCTGCGCGGCGCCTACGGGCTGCGGCGCAGGTCGGCGCTGGTGCGCACGGCGTTGCTCCTGATGTTTGCAGGGACGGCGCTGCTCATGTTCTTCCTCATGATCATGGCGCAGACGAGTTTCTGATTCCTCCCCGGCGCGGGGAGGAATAAAAAGGGGCGCCAGGTTTCCCCGGCGCCCCTCCTGCATTCTCCCGGGGGAGAACTCGTGTTCGTTCAGGCGCCCTGAGGCGCCGTGCCACCCGAATAGCGCTTGCCCGACTTGGGGATCGCCGATCCGGTCAGCGCGCGCGGGGTCGAGGGGCCGCGCGGGGTGTTGGGACGGTCGAGCGTGCCGCCGGCGAGCAGCACCTTGATGTCCTCGCCCGAGAGCGTCTCGTGTTCCAGCATCGCCTGCGCCAGCGTTTCCAGCGCGTCCGCCTGATCCTTGAGGATCTGCGTGGCGCGGGCGTGGGCGGTGTCGACGAGGAGACGGATCTCGCTGTCGATCAGGCGGTTGGTCTCGTCCGAGCCCATGGTGCGCTGCGAGCCGCCCATGCCGAGGTAGCCTTCCTGGGCTTCCTCGTACTGGAGCGGGCCCAGCTTGTCCGACATGCCCCACTTGGTGACCATCGAGCGCGCGAGGCTGGTCGCGTACTGGATGTCCGAGGAGGCGCCCGAGGAGACCTTGTCGTGGCCGAAGATGATCTCTTCCGCCACGCGGCCACCCATCGCGACCGAGAGGTTCGCGAGCATCTTGTCGCGGTGGTACGAGTAGCTGTCACGCTCGGGCAGGCGCATGACCATGCCCAGCGCGCGGCCGCGCGGGATGATGGTCGCCTTGTGGATCGGGTCCGACGCGGCCTCGTTCACCGAGACGATCGCGTGGCCGGCCTCGTGGTAGGCGGTCATCTTCTTCTCGTCCTCGGTCATGACCATGGAGCGGCGTTCCGCGCCCATCATGACCTTGTCCTTGGCGTCCTCGAATTCCTGCATGGCGACGAGGCGCTTGTTGCGGCGCGCCGCGAGCAGGGCGGCCTCGTTCACGAGGTTGGCGAGGTCTGCGCCCGAGAAGCCCGGAGTACCGCGAGCGATGACGCGCGGGTTCACGTCGGGGGCGAGCGGCACCTTCTTCATGTGGACGGCGAGGATCTTCTCGCGGCCGTCGATGTCGGGCACCGGCACCACGACCTGGCGGTCGAAGCGGCCGGGACGCAGCAGCGCGGGGTCGAGCACGTCGGGGCGATTGGTCGCCGCGATGATGATGATGCCCTCGTTGGCCTCGAAGCCGTCCATTTCGACCAGCAGCTGGTTCAGCGTCTGCTCGCGCTCGTCGTTCGAGTTGCCGAGGCCGTGGCCGCGGTGACGGCCGACGGCGTCGATTTCGTCGATGAAGACGATGCAGGGCGCGTTCTTCTTGGCCTGCTCGAACATGTCGCGCACGCGGCTGGCGCCGACGCCCACGAACATCTCGACGAAGTCGGAGCCCGAGATGGTGAAGAACGGAACCCCAGCCTCACCCGCGATGGCGCGGGCGAGCAGGGTCTTGCCGGTGCCTGGCGAGCCGACCAGCAGCGCGCCCTTGGGAATCTGGCCGCCGAGCTTGGAGAAGCGGGTGGGATCACGCAGGAACTCGACGATCTCCTCCAGCTCCTCGCGCGCTTCGTCGATGCCGGCGACGTCGTCGAAGGTGACGCGGCCCGAGCGTTCGGTCAGCAGCTTGGCCTTGGACTTGCCGAAGCCCATCGCCCCCGAGCCGCCGCCCTTCTGGACCTGGCGCAGCGCGAAGAACGCGATGCCGACGATCAGCAGGAAGGGCAGGGTCTGCGCGAGGATGTAGAACAGCAGACTGCCCTGCTCGGCTTCCTTGCCCGAATACTTGACGTCGTTCTGCGACAGCAGCTGGGTCAGCGTGATGTCGTTCGGCACCGGAACGGTGCTGAAGGCATCGCCGTTCTTGAGCTTGCCGTCGATGCGGTCATCGGCGATCTCCACCGACGCGACGCTGCCTTCGGCCACCTTGCCGCGGAATTCGGAGTAGGGAATCGCGGGGCCTGTCGTGGCGCGGGTGCTGAACATCGACACCACCATCAGGAGCGCGAGGAAGATGCCGCCCCATACGAGCAGGCTCTTCACCCAGGGATTGCCGTTAGGCTGGTCGTCGTTCATGTGGAGGAAACCGTCCTTTCAGACCGCCAATGTAGGCGTCCGCTGGTGAATCTCAAGTTACGTCGCATGTCCGGCGCAATCGTTTCGGCGCTTGATTGCTCCGGACTGGCGGAATGCCCCGCCAAAAGCGCCGGTCAGGCGTCCTCGGGAGCGATTTCCGCGAGCCGTGACAGGGGCAGGTGGAGGGTCATGCGGGCCCCGGATTCGCGGTTTTCCAGCGCCATCTCGGCGCCGAGCTGCTGGCTCAGCACGCGCGAGATACGCAGGCCGATCGAGTCGGTGGTGGCAGGGTCGAAACCGGGGGGCAGGCCACATCCGTCATCTTCGACCGTGAGCGTGATGGTGTGGTCGCGGCGGGCGACGCGCAGCACGATCGCGCCGGCGGGGCGATCGGCGAAGCCATGCTCGAGCGCATTGGCGATCGCCTCGCTGACGATGAGGGCCACGGGCACGGCGCTGTCGGGGCGCAGGATGATGTCCTGCTCGGCCTCGACCGCGCAGGTTATGCCGGGCCGCGCGCTGGAGGCCATCATCTTGCTCGCCACTTCGCGCAGAAAGCCGTCCAGGGGGACCAGCTGGCCGTCCTGCCGGTAGAGCTGGCGCTGGATGTTGCCGATCACCTGCAGCCGCGCCGCGGCGTCGGAGAGGGCGCGCCTGGCGGTGGGTTCGGTCAGGCCGCGCATCTGGAGCGAGAGCACCGCGCCCACCATCTGCAGGTTGTTGCCCACGCGGTGCTGCATCTCCTGGAACAGCAGTTCGGACCGCTCGACCAGCTGGCCGCGCTCTTCGGCGAGCAGGCGCACCTCCTCGCGCGCGGCGGCCAGGCGGTGGTTGGCGGCCTGCATGAGGTGGACGAGCCAGATGTCGACCGTGACGACGCCGGTGTAGAACAGCATTGCGGTGATGGTGCCGCCGTCGATCTCGAAGGTCATGCGCGGCGGGATGAACACGTACCACGCGAACAGGCCGCAGATCAGGGCGGCGACCACGCCGGGGCGCGGGCCGAACAGGAACGAGCTCAGGATGACGGCGGGGAAGAACGAGACGAACGGGTAGCCGGGCGGAAACGCGCCATCGAGGGCCCAGCGCAGCCACAGCGCGAAGAGGCACAGCGCCACCGTGGATCCGTATTGCACGAGCGGTTTGCCGGGCAGGAGCGGAAGGCGTTCGGTAAACCGGCTCAAGGTGTTCAATGCAGACCCCAATCGCGGCTGGCCCCGGTCCGGGATGCAGCCGATCCCGTCGTACTGCATGGAATAGACGTGCGAAAGTGGCCCAAGGTTCCTTCGCGGGGAAAAGGGGCGCCGGGGGTGTGGGTGATATCGGCAAAGTGCGTCATCCCAGCGGAAGCTGGGATCGCTGGCCGCGCGGCGCGACCTGAAGGACAAGCGCCCCGCAGAGTGGCCCCCGGCGAGCTATCGCCTCAAGGGTACCCAGCGGTCCCAGCCGGCGCCGGGACGGCGGCCGGGTCTTCGGTTTTCAGACCTTGAGCAACTGGTAATCCCCCGCGTCGTCGACCTGCGCCTTCCACCCGGGATAGATGATGATGGTGGTGAAGGTCTCCTCGATGATCGCCGGGCCGGGCACTTCCATGCCGGGCGCGAGGTCGGCGCCGAGGTAGACGGGCACCTCGCCGAAACCCTGCCCGAGATTGGCGCGGCGCTGGCGGTCGGCCTGGGGCGGCGCGCCCGAGGGTGTGAAGCCGCCGGCGGCGCGCGGGCCGGGCGTCTCGACATGGGCGACGAGGCGCACGCCCGAAATTTCGGGCACCTCGTGCTCGCGGATATGGGCGTATTCGGCCATGTGGCGCGCGTTGAAGAGGGCGATGGCGCGCGGGCCGAAGTCCTCGCCGATGAACGACAGATCGCCGAGCGGCGCGCCGGCCTCGAACGGGAACGAGAGCGAGAAGTTCTGCCCCGGATAACGCATGTTGAGCTGGTAGTTCACCCGGATGGCCTGCGCGTCGAAACCGGCGTCGGTGAAGTAGCGCCGCGCGCGGTCGGAAAGCTGGGTCCAGAGGTCACGGATGCGGCCCGCGTCGAGCGCCCCGGCGGAGGCGATGTAGGAGCGTTCCTCGTCGATGGTCGGGTCGGCCACCAGCGTGCCCAGCGCCGAGAACGTCGGCGAGGCCTTTGGCACCAGCACGCGCGTGATGCCGAGGTCCTCGGCCTGGATCGCGGCGAAGGCGGGGCCGTTGCCGCCGTAGGCCAGCATGACGAGGTCCTTGGGGTCGATGCCCTTGCCCGCCGTGGTGCGCCTCACGCCCTGGCTCATGTTGGCATTGACCACGCGCCATGTATCGAAGGCGGCCTGCTCGGCATCGCCGTGCCCCATCTCGTCGGCGAGGCGCTGGAAGGCTTCGGCCACCCCTTGCCGCGAGAGCGTGAAGCTGCCGCCCGCGAAGCCCTCGTCGGTGGAGAGGATGCCCAGCATCACCAGCGCGTCGGTGACGGTGGGTTCGGTGCCGCCGCGGCCGTAGCAGATCGGGCCGGGCTCGGAGCCGGCCGAGCGCGGGCCGACTTCCAGCGCGCCGGCATTGACGTGGACGATCGAGCCGCCGCCCGCGCCCAGCGTCTCCACCTTCACCATCGGCACGCCGACGAGGTAGCGGTGGTGCATGTTCCAACCCGCCTCGGCCGGGGCCTGCCCGTCCACCACCAGCGACATGTCGTAGCTGGTGCCGCCCATGTCGACGCAGAGCAGGTTGGGGCATCCCTTGGCCTTGCCGCAATGCGCCGAGCCGATCACCCCGCCCGCCGGGCCCGAGGCGAGCACGCGGATCGGCGCGCCGTCGATGTACTCCTTGGTCATCACCCCGCCCGAGGCCTGCATGACCATCAGCTGGTTCGCGTAGCCGCCCTCGACCAGCCGCTGCACCAGCTTTTCCAGGTATCCGGTGACGCGCGGGCCGACGTAGGCGTTGACGATGGTGGTGGAGGTGCGGTCGTACTCCGGCGCGCGGGGGAGGACTTCGTGGCTGGCGCAGACGTAGGCGTTCTGGATCTCCTGCCGGACGATCTCCTTGGCGCGGCGTTCGTGCTCGGGGTTCACGAACGAGAACAGGAAGCTGATCGCCACTGCCTCGACGTTCTGGAGGCGCAGCTTGCGGCAGGCCTCGCGCAGGGCGTCCTCGTCGAGTTCGACGTGGACGGTGCCGTCGTGGAGCACGCGCTCGGGAACCGTCAGGCGGCGGCGGCGCGGGGTGATCTGCCGGGGCGGGGAGAGGCGGACGTCCCAGATGTCCTCCTTGAACCCGCGCCGGTACTCGATCTCGTCGCGGAACCCCTCGGTGGTGATAAGCCCGGTGAGTGCGCCGTTCATCTCGATCAGCGTGTTGTCGGCGACGGTGGTGCCGTGGACGATGGCGTCGCATTGGCTGAGGAAGACGGAGAGCGCTAGGCCTTCCTTCTCGGCGAGCTTGCCCAGCCCCTCCATCACCCCGAGCGAGCGGTCCTCGGGCGTGGAAAGGTTCTTGTGCAGGATCACTTCGTCGCCCTTCAGGAGGGCGAAGTCGGTGAAGGTGCCGCCGATGTCGATGCCAACACGATAGGTCATTTTTGATTATCTCTCCCGATCCGGCGCCAAGCCCGGACCTCCGATTTCGCCCGTCCCCTTCACATCGTCATCCCCGCGAAGGCGGGGATCCCGCTTGTCTTTCGGGCGGTGTGAGAAAGCGGGGCCCCCGCCTTCGCGGGGGCGACGACGAATTTTATGCTGGTTCAGAGTGCTACCCGGCGGCCGCTATTCCGCCGCTTCCGCCAAGCCTGTCATCTCCGCCCGCAGCGCCTCGGTCGCCGCGTGATCGACTCCCAGCGTGTAGTCGTCGAGGCGGCCGGTCAGCACCACGCCGTACTTGGCGCGGGCGGCCGCGACGCTGACGTACTCGTCGAGCACGTCCTCCTTCACCGCCTCGGGATCGCGCAGGAGCGGCAGGCCGAAGCCGCCGCCGCCGCCGTGCTGGTAGGCGATCACCGCGCCCTGCGGCAGCAGATCCTGCGCGGTGTGGGCGATCTTGCGCTCGTTTTCGGAGCCGACCTCGAAGTGGTTGCTGTAGGGGATGGCGTCGTCGCCGCCGCACATGCCGCGCAAGGGGTGTTCGGCCGAGACCATCCACGCCATCGCCGAGGTGGGTTTCAGCACCTGCTTGACGTTGAGCGAGCCCGGCGCGCCGCGCCACTGGCCGGCGCCGCCGCCGTCGGTGGTCATTTCGCGGCTGATGTTGAGGATCGGGAACCGGCTCTCCGCATCCTCCGCCTCTGACAGGATCAGGCTGCCGAGCGCGGAGGGGCACGATCCCCAGCCATCCAGCCCCTGGACCGCCGAGACGTCCATCGAGCGGCAGTCGACCCCCTGGTCCATCCACATCATGCCGTTGTCGTCGAAGCCGACCACCATGTTGGGCATGCCGATCTTGTAGAGCTGCGGCTGCGAGCGTTCGGGCGCGACGTTGGAAAGGGCGATGCAGACCGCCTCGGTGATCTCGCAGGCCGGATGGAACGAGCCCAGCGCGGCGGGCTTGTTCGGCGGCGGCTGGGCGATGCAGCCCTCGGGCACGACGATCTCGATCGCGTTGAAATAGCCCTCGTTCTTGACGATCGTCGGGTCCATCGCCGCAACCACCTGGCACATCACGTAGCTGCGGGTGTTGGCGAAGGTGTTCCACACGCCGACGAGTTCGGGCCGGTCGTCGGTGCCGGTGAGGTCGACGGTAAGCTGGTCCCCGGCGATGGTGCAGGTGACGTGGACCTTGACGTCCCTGGTGCCGGCGGTGTCGTGGTCGATGAAGACGGTGGCCTCGTAGGCGCCGTCGGGCCAGCGCGCCACTTCCTCGCGCACCCGCTTCTCGGTGTGCTCGATCGACTGGTTGATCGCCGCCTTGATGACGCCCGAAGCCCACTTGGCGATCAGTTCGTCGAGCATCCTGACGGCATATTGCACACCGCCGATCATCGCCGCGATGTCGCCCGCGAAGGTCGCGAAGCGGTTGTTGCGCACCACCGTGTCGAACACATCGCGGCGCAGTTCCCCCCGGTGCACGAGCTTGAGGCAGGGGTAGATCACGCCTTCGGTGAACACGTCGGTCGCGTCGAGCGAGAAGCCGCCGGGGTCCTTGCCGCCGGTGTCGCCCTGGTGCGCCTGCAGCGTCTGGATGCAGATCAGCTCGCCCGTCTCGTCGTAGACCGGGCCGTAGACGCAGTAGTCGGGCAGGTGGCCGCCGCCGTGGTCGGGGTCGTTGGCGAGGAAGACGTCGCCCGGGCCCCAGTCGTAGCGATCCTGGTTCATCAGACCCCAGCGCGTCGCCATCGGGTTGACGAAGGTCAGGTGCGGGGTGCCCACCGCGCCCATCGCGAGGCGGCCCTGCGCATCGACGATCGCCGCATTGCGCTCGTTCGACTGGTTGATGATCGGCGAGCTTGCCGCGCGGCCGAGGTACGTCGCGCTTTCGAAGCAGACCGTCTCGAACGCGCCGCGTATGATGTCGGCGGTGACCGGGTCGATGCTCGCCGTGGTCGGCAAGGGACCGCGCGGGGCGGCCAGCTTGCGGTTCAACTCGTAGGACATCTTTCGCACTTCCTCTTGCCCGTTGTTTTCGGGATAGATCGATGCGCATGCCTGTTCTCGACAGGCCGTGCGGGTCGGCGTGCAAATTGCGAAAGTCCGCGCTATCCCGCCATGCCTACGCGAGCCATCGGAGCAGCACCGCGATGAAGACAGACGGCCGTATCCACCCGGTCTATGCCCAGATGGAGCGCACCGTGTTCGACCGCATGTCGGCGCTGGCGCGTGAACATGGAGCGATCAACCTCGGGCAGGGCTTCCCCGATGGTCCGGTGCCGGAGCCGCTGATCGAGGCGGCGGCGCGGGCCCTGCGCGAAAAATCGAACCAGTACCCGCCCGGCGCCGGGCTGATGGAGCTGCGCGAGGCGATCTGCGGCTACTATGCGCGGCGGCAGGGCTTGGCGCTGTCGGTGGAGCAGGTGACGGTGACCTCCGGCGCGACCGAGGCGATCGCGGCCGCCGTGTTTGCCTTCGTCCAGCCGGGCGACGAGGTGATCCTGTTCCAGCCCGCCTACGACGCCTATGCGCCGATGGTGCGGCGGGCGGGCGGCGTGCCGGTCTCGATCCCGTTGTCGCCGCCGTACTTCCGCTATGAAGCCGAGGCGGTGGCCGCTGCGATCACACCGCGCACCAGGGTGCTGATGCTCAACGACCCGCTCAATCCGGCAGGGACCGTCGCCACCCACGGCGAGCTGGAGATGATCGCCCGCGCCTGCGTCGCGCACGACCTCATCGCCATCTGCGACGAGGTGTGGGAGGACGTGCGCTTCGACGGTATCCCCCACCGCTCGCTGATGCGCTTTCCGGGCATGGCGGAACGCGCGGTGAAGATCGGTTCGGCGGGCAAGATCTTCGGGCTGACCGGCTGGAAGATCGGCTGGATGATCGCCGCCGGGGACCTGGGCACGGCGATCGCGCGCGCACACCAGTTCCTGACCTATGCCACCGCCGTGCCGCTGCAATGGGCGGTGGCCGAGGGGCTGGCGCTGCCGGATGAAGTGCTGGCAAGCCAGCGTGAAGGCTGGGCGGCATCGCGCGCAAGGCTCAGGGCGGGGTTGGAGGACGCGGGCTTCGTCGTCCTGCCCAATGCCGCGACGTGGTTCCTGTGCATCGATCTCGCCGCCTCGGGCGCGGCGCTCACCGACCGGGTGTTCTCCGAGCGGGCGGTGGCCGAGGCGGGCGTGGCGACGGTGCCGGTCGGCGCGCTCTACGAAGGCGAGGGGGCGCCCGCCCACATCGTGCGGCTGTGCTTCACCAAGCCCGATGCCGTGCTGGACGAGGCGGCGGCGCGGCTGGCAGCGTGGCGCGCACGGCTGTGAGCGTGTTCGCATGGCGCCCCATGGAGCCGCAGGACATCGACGGCGTCGTCGCGGTCGCGCGGGAGGCCTTTCCCGATCACTTCGAGGCTCGGGAATGCTTCGCGCAGCGCCTCGCGCTGTTTCCTGACGGGTGCTTCGTGCTCGCTTCGGCCGAGGCGGTGAAGGGCTACCTGATCGCCTATCCCTGGCCGCTGGGATCGGTTCCGCCGCTCAACAGCCTGCTCGCCGCGCTGCCGGACACGCGCGAGACGTTCTACCTGCACGACCTCGCCTTCCACCCCGACGTACGCGGGCAGGGGTTGGCGCGGCCGATGGTCGAGCGGCTGGTCGCGGACTTACGCGGCTTCGGCGGGCGCCAAGTCGCGCTGGTTTCGGTGAACGATACGCTCGCGTTCTGGCGCGGCATGGGCTTCGAGCCCGTCACCGGCGACGAGGCGATGCGCCGCAAGCTCGAAAGCTACGGCGGCGATTCCACGTACATGGTGCGGGCCATCTGACGGTCGCCCGGCAGCCGTTCGCGGTCAATTGCCACCCCTCCGTCCGTCATCCCCGCGCAGGCGGGGATCCCGCTTATCCCTTCGGGCGCGCAAGCAAGCGGGGCCTCCGCCGTCGGGGCGCGACGAGTACAGGGATTCAGGCAGCGGTCAGGACCCCGCCGCCGCCACGTCTCCGCCCAGCGCCTGATAGACCTGCACCTGCGCGGTCAGCTGGTTGTAGCGGTTCTGGATCTGGCTGCTGCGGGCGGAGCGCAGGCGTTCCTGCGCGTCGAGCCAGGACCGCAGGGGGATGAGCCCGGCGCGGTACTGGCGTTCGTAGAGCGCTTCCGCATCGCGCGCGGCGGCGTAGTTGGCGTCCGTGAACTCGGCCTGCCGGATATACTGGTCGCGCGCCGAAAGCGTGACCTGCGTGTCGCGCAGGGCGTCGTAGAAGGTCTGGCGAAAGTCCTGCGCGGCGATGTCGTAGTCCGCCCGCGCAATGCCGGTGGCGAGACGGACCTTCGCCGGGTTCAGCTCGGGCAGCGACAGCGCCGCGCCGATGCTGGCGGCCGGGTTGCTGAAGAACTTCAGCAGCGAGGAACTGGCCGTGCCCAGCGCGCCTGTCAGGCTGAAATTCGGATAATAGCTCGCCACCGTCGCGTCGCTGGTCGCCAGTGTCGAGCGCAGGCGCAGCTCTGCGGCGGCGAGGTCGGGACGGCGCGCCAGCAGCGAAGCAGGCACACCGGCGTCGATCGCGGGCAGGGCGCGGGTGGGCAGGGCAGTCAGTTCAGGACCGTCGTAACCCTGCCGGTCGAGCAGCGCGGCGATGGCCTTGCTGGCCTCCACCCGCGCCTGTACCAGCTGCGTCTGCGAGGCTTCCTGCGCGGCCACGGTCTGCTCGGCATCGCGCAGTTCCAGGCGCGAGACGGCGCCGGCGTCGTACTGGCGCTGCACCAGCTCCAGCGCCCGCTTCACATAGGCGAGGCTCTGTTCGCCAAGCGCGATCTGCTCGTTCGCATATCCCAGCTGCCACCAAGCCTGCACGGTCGTGCTGACCAGCGCGAGGCGCGTTTCGGCGAGGTCCTGCGCGGTGGCCTGCGCTTCCCAGCGCGCCGCGTCGGCCTGCGCGTCGAGCCGCCCGAACAGGTCGATTTCCCAGGTGGTGCCGAGTGAGGCGGAACTGCTCCTGTTCCACGAGGCGCCGCCTTCGAGCGCCTTCGAGGCGTCCGACGACAAACCCGCGCTGAAGCTGGGCAGCAGCGCCTGCCGCGCGAGGTCGGCGGAAAGGCGCGCGCGCTTGAGGCGCAGGCCGGCGGCGGCGAGGTTCGCGTTGTCCGCCAGCACCTGCTCGACGAGGGCGGTCAACGCGGTGTCCTCGAACGCGTTCCACCACGGCCCGCCCGCCTGCTGCGGATCACCGAGCGGAGACGCATCCCATGTCGCCGCGACGGGAACCGGCGGCGCGGCGTAGGTCGTGCGCACGAGGCCGCCGCAGCCTGCGGTCAGCGGAACCAGCGCGAGGAGGGGGAGAAGGCGGATGGGCTTGAAGGGCACGGTCAGTCTCTCGAAAGGGCGTCGACCGGGTCGAGCCGCGCCGCGCGGCGCGCCGGCAGGAAGCCGAACACGATCCCGATCATCGTCGAGCACACGAAGGCGGCGACGATCGAGGTGGTCGAATAGGACAGGGTTATGGGCGCCTTGGCGAGCACGAAGACCAGTCCCACGCCCAGCGACAGCAGCACGCCGATGACGCCCCCGATCAGGCAGACCAGGACCGCCTCGATCAGGAACTGCTGGAGGATGTCGGACTGGCGCGCGCCCACCGCCATGCGCACGCCGATCTCGGCGGTGCGCTCGGTGACGGAGACGAGCATGATGTTCATCACCCCGATGCCGCCCACGATCAGCGAAATCACCGCGATCGCCGCCACCAGCAGCGTCATCGTCTGGGTGGCGCTGGTGATCGTGGCGCGGATGTCGTCGGAGTTGCTGATGAAGAAGTCGACCACGCCGTGGCGCTGGGTGAGCAGCTGGGTCACGGCGGCCTCGGCGGCGGCGGTGGAGGTGTCGTCGCTGATGCGCACGGTGATGCTCGAGACGTAGGACTGGCCGAGCATCCGGCTCATCGCCGTGGTATAGGGCACGTAGGCGGTCAGGCTGTCGCTGCCGCCGAAGCCCTGCTGCTGCGTGCCGACGACGCCGACGATGCGCGCGGGCACCTTGCCGAGCAGCACGACCTTCCCCAGAGGGTCCTCGCCGTCGGGGAACAGGGTCTTGCTCGTGTTCGCGTCGATGACGACGTCCTGCGCCAGCTGCCTGACGCTCTGCGCGTCGAACAGGCTGCCCGCGACCAGTTCGAGCCCGCGCACCCGGAAGTATTCGGCGCCCACGCCGCTGATGTTGGCGGTGGCGGCGACGTTGCGGTAGCGCGCGGTGACGCTGGTGGAGACGCTCGGCGTGACGCTGTCGACATACGACAGCTGGGACAGCGCCTCGGCGTCGGAATCCTTGAGAGTCTGGATCTTGCCCGAGCGCATGTCGCCGAAGCTCTTGCCGGGGTAGACCGTCAGGGTGTTGGTGCCGAGGCTGGAGATGTCGGAGAGGATCTGCTCCTGCGACCCCTTGCCCAGCGCCACCACCGACACGACCGAGGCGATGCCGATGATGATGCCCAGCATCGTCAGGAACGTGCGCAGCTTGTGCGCCCGCATCGCCAGTACCGCCATGCGGAACGCCTCGCGGAAGCGGTCGGCGAGCTGCTGGAAGCCGCTGTTGCCGGGCGGCGGCGCTGGCAGCTTGGGCGCGGGCTTCGCGTCGCGGGTGGAGCGGTCGTCGATGATCTCGCCGTCGCGGATCTCGATGATCCGGTCGGCATGCTCGGCGACGTGCATGTCGTGGGTGACGATGATGACCGTGTGGCCCTCGGCGTGGAGTTCGCCCAGGATCGCCATGACTTCGGTGCCGCTGGCCGAATCGAGCGCGCCGGTGGGCTCGTCGGCGAAGATCACCTCGCCCCCGTTCATCAGCGCGCGCGCGATCGAGACGCGCTGCTGCTGGCCGCCCGAAAGCTGGCCGGGCCGGTGCCTGGTGCGCTCGCCGAGGCCGAGGCGGGCGAGCAATTGCGAGGCGCGCTCGGCCCGTTCGCTGCGGGCCTTGCCGGCATAGACCGCGGGAACCTCGACGTTGCCGAGCGCGGAGAGGTCGGTAAGGAGGTGATAGCGCTGGAATATGAAGCCGAAATGCTCGCGGCGCAGCGCGGCCAGTTCGTCGGGCTCCAGCTTGGCGGTGTCGCGGCCGTCGACGCGGTACGCGCCGCTGGTCGGCCGGTCGAGGCAGCCCAGGATGTTCATCAGCGTCGACTTGCCCGAGCCGGACTGGCCGACGATCGCCACCATCTCGCCGGCGTGGATCGTCAGGTCGATGTCCTTGAGCGCCGCGAAGACGCCGTCGCCCGAGGGATACTCGCGCCGGACCTTCGAAAGCGAGAGCAGGGGGGTGTCGGTCATCGCCCGGCTCAGAACCCCGGCGGGCCCATGCGCCGGCGTCCGCCGCTCGACGCGGCGTCGGCCGAAGCCTCGCCGATGACGACCGCCTCGCCTTCCCTGAGGCCCGATAGCACCTCGACGTTGACGTTGTTGTTGAGGCCCACCTTGACCTGGCGGTTCTCGATTGCGCCGTCCTCGGTCTTCACGCGCACCGTGTAGCGGCCATCCTTGGCCTGGGTGCCGAGCGCGGTGGCGGGAATGGTCAGCGCATTGGCGCGGCGGTCGAGCACGATGCTGACCTTGGCGGTCATCAGCGCGCGCAGGCGGTTGTCCTCGTTGGCGACCTCGAACAGCGCGTTGTAGTAGATCGCGGTGCTGGTCGAGGTGCTGGAGGACGAAGTGGAGCTGGAGCTGACTTCGTCGACGATCGATTCGGGCGCCGGCTCGATCAGCCGCAGCTTGGCCTCGTAGCGCTTGTCGGGGTCGCCCAGGATCGTGAAGTAGACCGGCAGGCCCGGCTTGACGTTGATGACGTCGGCCTCGGAGACTTCGGCCTTGATGGTCATGACGTCGAGCTTGGCGAGGATCACGATCGTCGGCGCGGACTGGTTGGAGTTGACCGTCTGGCCCTGCTTGGTGACCACCGCGACGACGACGCCGTCCATCGGCGCGGTGATCTTGGTGAAGCCCAGCTGCACCTCGGCGGTATCGACACTGACGCCCGCCGAGCGGATCTGCGCCTGCAGCGCGTCGTAGCTGGCCTGCGCGGACTGCAGCGTCGCGCGCGCGGCCTCGAAGTCCTGCTGCGAGGTCGCCTCGCCCGAACCGAGCACCTGCTGGCGGCGGAAGGCGAGCTGCGCCTGCGCCAGCGTGGCCCTGGCACCGGCAAGCTGCGCCCGGGTGTTGGCGACCTGGGCGCGGGCGGTCTCGAGCGCGTTGGTGGCGGTGCGCGGGTCGATCCTGCCGATGAGGTCGCCCTGATGGACGACGTCGCCGACCGCGACGTGCAGTTCGTCGAGCCGGCCGGAGACCTGCGCGCCGACGCTGACCAGCTCCTTGGGCTCAAGCGTGCCCGTCGCCTCGACGGTATGCTCGATCGCGCCGCGCTGGACCCTGGTGGTCGCGACGTCGGGCTGGACGGGGCCGGAAAGGAACAGCTTCCAGACGAGGATGAGGAGAATGAGGGCGCCGAGAATGGCGCTCCCGATCACGATGCGACGTTTTGTGAACATGGCTTCCGGTTTGGCTCTGGTCAGACCGCTTGTGGCCGAAAGCCCTTGAAATGGAAGTCGCAAGTTGTCGCAAGGTGTACGGCGGAGGCGACGCATGGGCCGCCCCCGCCGGGGTTTTGCGCCTTACTTCACGGGGTGCGGGTCGCCGCCGGAGAAGGCGTCGGCGATCGAGCAGCCCGCGGGGCCGAGGATGACCACGAACAGCGTCGGCAGGATGAACAGGATCAGCGGCACGGTCATGATCGCCGGCAGGCGCGCCGCCTTCTCCTCGGCGCGCATCATGCGTTCGTTGCGGAACTCGGCCGAGAGCACGCGCAGCGCCGAGGCGAGCGGGGTGCCGTAGCGTTCGGTCTGGATCATCGTCGTCACCACGCCCTTCACCGCATCGAGATTGACGCGGTAGGCGAGGTTCTCGAACGCTTGGCGGCGCTCGTGGAGGAACGACAGTTCGATCGAGGTCATCGAGAATTCGTCGCCCAGCTCGGGATAGGCGCGGCCCAGTTCGCGCGACACGCGCTCGAACGCGGCGTCGACGGTGAGGCCGGCCTCGGCGCAGATCACCAGCAGGTCGAGCGCGTCCGGCAGGCCCTTGCGGATCGCGTCGGTGCGCTTGGTGACGAGGTTCTGGATGAAGATGTCGGGGCCCTTGTAGCCCGCGATCACCATGGCCGCGAAGGCCATGAACTTCTTGAAGGTGCTCCAGTCGGGGAAATAGTCGATCCAGTAGATCACGGCCGCGCCGAGGCTGCCCAGCACGATCGGCGCGACGAGGCGCGCGAAGACGACGGCGACGGCCCATTCCTTGTTGCGGATGCCGGCCTGCGCGAGCTTCTGCTCGATCACCTTGATCTGGCTGTCCTGCAGCATCCTGGCGCCGCCGAGGAACGCGCCCATGCGGTCGGTCGTCTCGTTGCGGCGGATCAGGCTCTGGCGCTTGCGGGCGGTGGTGACGAGCCCGGCCTTGAGCGCATCGCGGCGGTCGTTGAGCGCCTTCACGCGCTTGGCCATCGGATCGCGGATGGTGATTGCCGAGTAGATCGCCAGCAGCACCGCAGCGGCCGCCACCATGGACAGCAGCGTGCCGACGAGAGTGACGTCGAAGCCGAGGATCGTCGGACCGGCAGGTTGGTCGAGCATGTTCGTCAAAGTCCCTGGATCAGATCTCGAAGCTGACCATCTTGGCCATGATGAAGGCGCCGATGCCCATCCACACCGCGCCGCCCATGCCGGCGACCATCAGCCGCTCGTCGACGAGGAAGGCGCCGATGTACTTGGGGTTCACCCAGTAGATCATGACCGTGACGATGAACGGCAGCGAGCCGACGATGTAGGCCGAGGCTTTCGATTCCGAGCTCATCGCGCGGATCTTGAGCTTCATCTGCGCGCGCTTGCGCAGCACGTCGGAGAGGTTCGCCAGCGTCTCGGCGAGGTTGCCGCCGGTCTCGCGCTGGATGGCGAGAGTGATGCAGAAGAAGTTGAACTCCGGGATGCCGAGGCGGTCCGCGGTCTCCTGGAGGGCGTCCTCCATGGTCTTGCCGACCTTCATGCGGTCGGTGACGAGCTTGAACTCCTCGCCGACCGGGCCGGGGATCTCCTGGGAGACGACGGTCAGCGTCTCGGACACCGGAAGGCCCGAGCGCAGGCCGCGCACCAGCAGGTCGATGGCGTCGGCGAATTTCACCGTGAAGGCATTGGTGCGCTTCTTGACGAAGTGGCCGACGACCATGTGCGGGATGCCGGCGCCGACGAAGGCACCGAAGGCGAGACCCAGCAGCAGCGCGCCGGTCTTCAGGGTCACCAGCAGGAAGACGACGGTGCCGAGGCCCGCGGAGCCGTAGATGTACTGCTGCATCGTCCAGGACAGGCCCGAGCGGTGCAGGCGCAGCGACAGCGCCTCGGCGCGCGAGCCCGAGCCGGCGATCTGGTGCATCCTCGGCTTGCGGGCCGCGACGGCGCGGCGCATATGCGCCTCCAGCCGGTCGCTGCTGCTGGCCGAATGGCGGAAGCGCACCGTCTTGAGGCGGCGCGTCGATTCCTTGCTGGGCGAGGGGCCCGAAAGCGCCGCCCAGAGCAGCAGGAAAACGCCGCCGAGGCCGCACGCCACCATGATCAGCTGGAGAAAGTTCATCGCCTGACTGTGCCTCTACGGTGCGGGCGCATCACTGCGCCGCCTGCGCCTTCTTCTTCGCCTTGGGCATCATCGCCTTGAAGTCGATCTTGCCGAGCAGCGACTGCTTGGGAGCCGCGACGACGCGGTCCTCGCCCGAATCGGCGATCAGGTTCGCCAGGTCGCGCATCACGGCGCCGGCCTTGGTCGCGCGGTTGGCGTCGGCGAAGGTCTGGCCCAGCTTCGCGGCCATCGAGGCGGCCTTGAGGTCGTAGGGGATGATGAAATCCAGCTTCGATTCGATCGAAGCTTCGAAGTCGGCCTTGCTGATCTCGGCGAGCGCGGGCTGGACCTTGTTGGCGACGACGAGGACCTGGGTGTGGGGCGCGTTGGCCTTGAACCACGACAGCATGCGGATCGCATCGCGCGCGGAAGCCAGCGTCATCTCGGTGACCAGCACCACGACGTTCACGTTGGCGACCAGCTGCGGGAAGTTGATGAGCATGTTGCGCGGCATGTCGATCACGGTCGTCTCGAAGGCGGCGCGGAACTCCTCCTCGAGCTGGACGAAGGCGGAACCGTCGGTCATCAGCGGGGCGTTGATCGGCGCCTCGGCGGAGAGGATCGCGAGGTTGTCGTTCGCGCGGATCATCGCGCGCTCGATGAACAGGCCGTCGATGCGGCTGGGGTTCTCGATCGCGTCGGTCAGGCCGCGGCCCGGCTCGAGGTCGAGGCACAGCGCGCCGGTGCCGAAGTGGATGTCGAGATCGAGCAGCGCAGTCGGCAGCTTGTGGTCCGTGCTGAACAGCCAGGCGAGCGAGGTCGCCAGCGTCGAGGCACCGACGCCGCCGCGCGTGCCGATGACGGCGGTCGCGACGTGGGCCTGCGCGGCGGCCGGGTCATGGGTGCGCGGCGCGGCGAAGACCGCCTGGGCCTGCGCCAGCGAATCGCGCACCTGCGTGGGCGACAGCGGCTTGAGCAGGTAGTCGTGGATGCCGCTGGCGATGAGATCGCGGTAGAGGCGCACGTCGTTGACCTGGCCCACCGCGATGACGACGGTGCCGGGTTCGCACACTTCGGCGAGCGCGTTGATGTCGCTCAGCGGATCGCCGCTTTCCGACAGGTCGACCATCAGGATGTTGGGGCTCGCGGTGATCGAGAGCGCCTGGACGCCGCTGCGCAGGCCGCCCTTGCCGCACTTCTCCGACTGCCAGCCCAGGTCCATGGCGAGCGAACGCACCACGTCGAGCGAGGCGTCGTCGCACAGGAAGGCCGCGAACTGGTCACGCGATGCCGGTCCGCCCGATTTCCAGGGTGCGTTCATGGATCAGTTCCCCTTGCTGCCGGTGGTGGACACAGCGTTGCCCTTGCCGGTGGGCAGCGCGGTTCGATAGGCGTCGATCGCCTTGGTGGCGGTCGCCGCCGTGGTGTAGCCGGTGTCTTCCGCGCCCCGGATGAAGTCTTCCGGGTTGGCGACCATCGCCGCGAGATTGCTGTTGGTCGCGCAGCCGAAATTGCTGGACAGCCCGTTGGCCGGGTTGAAATCGCTCTTCGCCGACCAGTCCGGGCACCCGGGTACCGAGGCCCTGGAACGGGTGACGATCACGCGCGCGGTCCCCTCGGTCACATAGCCGGTGGTCTGCGGGGCGGGCTGGTCGCCGAGCAGGATGCCATGGCGCGAGGCCAGCGCCTCGACGGTGCTGCGCGTCCCGGGGTTGCCGCTGGGATCGTCGATGGTGACGCGGTCGCCGTACTTGAGGCCCATCGCGTCGAACCAGTCGGCGATGCGGGCCTGTTCGCCGTAGGCGAGCCCCGATGCGCCGGTGGTGACGTCGAGGGTATAGTCCGAGCGTTCGACCACCGGCTGGTGTACCGAGTTCATCGAGCGGTTGGACGGCACGCCGCCGCAGCCGGCGAGAGCGAGGCCCAGCGAGAGGGCAAGGCCGTAACGTGCGAAGTGATTGGTCGGAGCGATGAGGGCGCTGCGCATGGAAGTCATCTTTCTCACTTCAGGCTGAAGCCGGGACGGGCCGCGTCGCTGGCCGCGGCGCGCTTGGCCGCCTTGTCCGACGCGGGGACGGCGGGCGTGGCGGCGGCGCCTACGCCGGGACCGGTGGCGCCCGTGGGTGCCTGCGTCGGGCCGGGACGCTTGGCGCCGCTGACGCCGTCGTTCTCCATGTTGCCCAGCAGGCGCTGCAACTCGTTGGGCGAGTTGAAGCCGTCCGTCGGCAGCGCGATCTGCGAGCCGTTGACCGGGTTGACGAGGTAGGGCGTGACGATGATGACCAGTTCGGTCTCGCCGCGCTTGTAGCTGGTCGAGCGGAACAGCGAGCCGAGGATCGGCAGGTCGCCCGCGCCGGGCATCTTCTGGATCGTGTTCGCGGTGTTGTTGCTGAGCAGGCCGGCGATCATGAAGCTCTGGCCGGAGCCCAGTTCGATGGTCGTCTCGGTGCGGCGGATGCTCAGCGCCGGGATTTCGTAGCCGTTGAGCGTGACCGCGCCCTGGCTGGTCAGCTCCGACACTTCGGGGCGGACGCGCATGGAGATGCGGCCGTTGGCGAGCACGGTGGGGGTGTAGCTGAGGCTGACGCCGTAGCGCTTGAACTCGACCGAGGTGGCGCCCAGGCCCTGGCTGATCGGGATCGGGTATTCGCCGCCCGCGAGGAAGTCGGCGGTCTCTCCCGAGAGTGCGGTCAGGTTGGGCTGCGCGAGCGTGGTGACGAGCCCGACCGTCTCGCCCGCGTCGAGCGAGCCGAGCAGATCGACGCCGAGCACCTTGCCGGTCAGGCCCAGCGTCGTGCTGCTGCTGCTGGAGGTGACGGCGGTGACGCCCTCGGTCCATTCGTCGCCGATGCCGATCGGGCCGCCGGGCGCGTACTGCGGGAACTTGCCGGTGCCCTGGCCGATCACGAACTTGGCGCCCGAGGTGGGGTCGTAGCTGGCGATGTTGACGCTCAGCGACTTGACCAGCGAGCGGCTGACCTCCGCGATGCGGACCTGCAGGTTGACCTGCATCGGCGTCGCCATGCGCAGGCGGCTGATGACGTTGGCGTCTTTGCCGGCATAGGCCTGCACGAGGCGCTCGGCCTCGGCGGCATCTTCGGGCGAGCGGACGACGCCGGTCAGCAGGAAAGTGCTGGAGCCCATCGTCGAGACCGCGATCCTGGCCTCGGGCATGGCGAGGCGCAGCATCGAATCGACGCTGTCGAGGTTCGAGCCAACCCGCACCGTGCCCGACCAGACCACCGCGCCCGCCGCGTTGCTGGCGTAGACGGTGGTGGTGCCGCCGGCCTTGCCGAAGACGTAGAGCTGGCGCGCGGACTTCACCTGCACGTCGGCCACCGAATCGTTGGCGACGAAGACGTCGGTCATGGCGCCGGGCATCGTCACGAGCTGGCCGTTGCCGATCGACAGCTCGATATCCTGCACCGGGCGGACGACAGACGGGGCGGCGGCCGGGGCAGCCATGGCGCCCATCGGAACGATCGCGCAGGCGGCAGTCAGCATGAACTGGGAAATGCTGGACTTCATGGAAGTGCCCTCAAAGGCGTGGGAACGCTTGTTGTCGCGGGGGATCATCACTTGGTGCCGACCGGTTCTTCGGTCGTGTCCTTGCCGCGGGTGACGCGCACCACCGGGCCGGTCCGCACGGGAGCCGCACTTGCCGGGCCGCCTTGCGGCGCGGGTCCGGCCATGGCGGCGGGAGCAGGGGCTGCGGTCGGCACGCTGCTGCGCTGGAAGCGCGAGACGTCGCCGCCGGTCACGTACGTGGTCGCGCCGTCGAGCGGGCGGGCCATCGCCTGCTTCATGAGCGATTCCTCCTGCTCGCGCGTGGCGCCTTCGGGGACCTTGACGTCGCCGCTGGCGAGGATGCGCTCGAACTCGCCCTGGTTGTCGGCGATGGCGCGCAGCGACAGGCTGATCTCGCCGATCTCCTGTGCGACGGCGACCTTCTCGGCGATGCGGGGCGTGACTTCGAGGGTGACGGTGCGGAAGGCGTGGACCACGGTCTTGCCGTCGACCACTTCGCTGTCGGTCGCCTGGTCGGTGGCGAGCACGCGCAGGTTGCGCAGGATGGTCTCGGCGGTGCGCAGCGAATCGCCCGAGCCTTCGCCTTTGACGTCCTGCGTCAGCATCAGGTCCACGCGGTCGCCCGGGAACACGAAGCCGCCGACGCCCGTCTTGGCGGAAACCGGAATGGTGATGGCGCGCATGCCGGGAGCCAGCGCGGCGGCCAGGAAACCGCGGTCGCCCGGCGCGACGAGCGCGCCCTGGGTCAGCGGCTGGCCGGCGGTGATCGGAAAACGCACGACCGTGCCGAGCAGCTTGCTCATGTCGGCCTGGCCCTCGATGTAATAGGCGTCCTTCACCAGCTGGTCCGGCCAGCCCTGGAAGGAGACCGAATCGGCGGTGATGATCGTGCCGACCGGCAGGGCGCGCTGGGCCACAAGAACCTTGGGCCCCACGTTCTGCGCCTGCACGGCCTCGGCCTGCGGCGCGGCGCCCCCTGCGAACATCGACCTTGCGGCGAAGGCAGTGAATGCCGCAATGAGCAGCGCCGCTGCGAGCAGCAGCACTTTCTTCCTATCCATGGCCTGGTAAGCCCCTTGAAAAATCCCCGATCCAGAGCGCTTTATCGGGCAAATTGGTTAAAATCGGGTTCACCCCGTTTGCGCGGCCATACGGGCTGCGGCGATAGTCTGTTCGCCCAGCACCCAGAGCCCCGCCGCCGAGATGGCGATGCCGTAGGGCACCTCGATTCGCGACTTCTGGCGGCGCATGATGTGGCGGAAGCCCAGCATCAGGATCGCGCCCGCCACCAGCACCACGAGCACGATGGCCCAGGGGCTGGGAAGATGCCGTACCAGCGCCTCGATCGTCGCCTTCTCGACCACCGGGCGGCCCGTCGCGACGGCGAAGACGATGGCGGCGGCGCACCACACCCAGACCAGCGCGACCAGACCCGCCAGAACGTTACGCAGCGCCTCCCCGGGCACGCGCTGCATGTTGAGCGCGGCCATCGCGATCGAGCCGCCGCCGCCGACGAGCGCCATCAGCACGACGAGGTCGAGGAAGCTGGAAGGCGTGAACCACAGCGCCAGCGCGCCCAGCAGCTTGACATCGCCGCCGCCCATCTGGCCGGTCGCGAACAGCAGACAGGCGACCACGAACGTCACCGCCGCCAGCGCCATCTGGAAGGCGACGGCCATCGGCCCGAGCCCCATCGCCAGCCACCACAGCGGCGCGGCGAGCGCGATCGAGGCGGTCAGCCAGTTGTTGATCTCCCGGCGCCGCAGGTCGGTCACCGCCGCGATCAGCAGCGCCGTTGCCAAGGCGGCCAGCAGAGCATAGGAAAAATACGCGCCCGACATAGGTTTGTCCCATTGATGGACAGGCATCTACATCGGTCACCACTACCAAATAGTAACCAAGGCACCCGGCCTCCGCAGTGACGACTATTCCCGCGATCCAAGACCCGGTTGCCCACGGCCCGTCACCGGCCCGCCGTGCAATCCCGCCCGAGGCCGCCGAATCGCGCTGGGCGCTGCCGGACGGCCATGCGCTGCGCCGGATCGACTGGCCGGCAGGGCCGCGCGGCTCGATCCTGTTCATGCCCGGCCGCGGCGACGCCTACGAGAAGTGGCTGGAGACGCTGGACGGCTGGCACCGCGAAGGCTGGCAGGTCACTTCCGCCGACTGGCGCGGGCAGGCCGGTTCCGGCCGCCTGGGGAATGACGCGACGACCGGGCACGTCTCCGACTTTGCCGTCTGGGTGGACGACTATGCGGCGTTGTTCGCCGACTGGGCGGCACGCACGCCGGGGCCGCACGTCGCCGTCGCGCATTCGATGGGCGGCCAGATCGTCCTGCGCGCGGTGGCCGAGGGCGCGGTACGTCCCGATGCGCTGGTGCTTTCGGCGCCGATGCTCGGCATCCATCCGACCTGGATTCCGGCGAGCGTCCTGCACCCCGTCAGCCGCGCCATCGCATCGCTGGGCGACCCTGCCCGTCCGGCGTGGAAGGGGGGGGAGAAGCCCGGCGCGATCGTCCGGGCGCGCAGCCTGCTTCTGACCCATGACGACAGCCGCTACGACGACGAGCAGTGGTGGCGCGAACGGCGGCCCGAAATCGCCATGGGCGCGGCAAGCTGGGGCTGGATCGAGCGCGCGCTCGCCTCGATTCGCGGGTTGGAACGGCGCGGCGCGCTGGAAGCCGTCGACGTGCCGACCCTGCTGCTGGGCACCAGCATCGACGGTCTCGTCTCGTGGCCCGCGATTCGCCGTGCCGCCGCTCGCTTGCCCAGGGGCGAACTCGTGACGTTCGGCAGCGAATGCCGCCACGAGATCCTGCGCGAGGTCGATCCGGTGCGCGGCCGTGCGCTGGTCGCCATCGCCGACTTCCTCGATTCGCACGCCCCCGCGAGAGGCTGAACGCCATGGACGCGGTGTTCGATATCGTCATCGTCGGCGCCGGCATGGCCGGTGCATCGCTGGCAGCCGCGATCGGCGCGCGGGCTTCGGTGTTGATGCTCGAGGCCGAAGACAGGCCGGGCTACCACGCCACCGGCCGCTCCGCCGCGTTCTGGACCGAAAGTTACGGCGGGCCGGGCGTGCAGCCGCTGACGACGGCGTCCGGTCCGATCCTGCGCGATCTCGGCGTGCTTACCCCGCGCCGCGCGCTGACGCTGGGCCGGGCCGGGCAGGAGCGTGAGGTCGATGCGTTCGCCGCGCGCTATGCCGCCGCCGGGGTGGAGGTCGAAGTACTCGGCCGCCAGGAAATCGAGGCGCGCGTGCCCGGCCTGCGCGCCGGCTGGACCAGCGCCGCGCTGGAGCCCAGCACTTGCGACATCGACGTGGCGGCGCTGCACCAGCACTATCTCGCGCAGGCCCAGCGCGAAGGCTCCCGGCTGTGGTGCCGCGCCGGCCTCGCCGCTGCGGAGCGTACCGCCCCGGGCTGGACGTTGGCGCTGGCGGACGGACGGCGCGTGACAGCGGGTGTGCTCGTGAACGCCGCGGGAGCCTGGGCCGATCCGGTCGCGCGGATCGCCGGCCTCGATCCCCTCGGCATCACGCCCTACCGCCGCACCATCGCGCAGCTTGGCATCGGCGTTCCGGTGCCGGACGACCTGCCGCTGGTGCTCGACGTGGCCGAGACGTTCTACTTCAAGCCTGAAAGCGGGCGCCTCTGGCTCAGTCCGCACGACGAGACGCCGAGCATGCCCTGCGACGCGGCGGCGGAGGAAATCGACGTGGCGCTGGCGGTCGACCGCTTCGAACAGGTGGTCGACTGGCCGGTCTCCCGCGTCGAGCATCGCTGGGCGGGCCTGCGCTCCTTCGCGCCCGACCGGTTGCCGGTCTACGGCTTCGCGCCCCAGGACGAAGCGTTCTTCTGGTTCGCGGGGCAGGGCGGTTTCGGCATCCAGACCGCCCCCGCCGCCGCCGATCTCGCCGCACGGATGCTCATGGGCGAGGGCCCGGGAGCGGTCGATCCCGAGCCGTTCGGGCCGGGGCGCTTCGGCTGAGGCTCATTCCCCGCCCGGTCCATCCGATGCGGCGGAGCCGGCCTTGCGACCCGGCGCGAAGAGATGCCAGCCCAGCAGGACCGGCTCGAGCACCGCCATGCCGACGAAGACGCTGACGAGGCGCTGGATGGCGGGGCCGATCCGCGCGTCGGCGTAGCTGTCGGGCACCAGCACCACCAGCACCGCGAGCGTGAACTGGAGGCCCATGTAGGTCACGCCGGGAAGCCCGTTCTCGATGTGGCGGCCGACGACGATGCCGATGCAGGTTCCGATGATGAGCACCGGCGCGCTGCCCTGCGCCAGCAGCAGCACGGCAAGCGCCAGCGCTCCGCCCGCCATGCAGCCGAGCGCCCGGTGCAACAGCCGGCGCGTGACGGGGACGAAGCCGCTCGCGCCGATGCCCGCGACGGGTACGATCATCACTGCCATGATCGTCACCGCCGCCTGCGGCAGTTCCGGCAGGTCGAACAGGGCGTGCAGCAGCGGCAGCACGGCGATGGCGAGGCCCGCCTGGGCGGCATGGCGCGCGGCGTGGGGCTGCCAGCCCATCCGCGCCGGCGCGGGCTTGCGGTCGGCCCACCAGCGCTTGCCGGCCAGCGCTCCCGCCGCGAGGCTGACGATCGTGCAGGCGACGGTGCCGGCGATGACTTCCAGCAGCCGCGTCTGCGCGAAGCCGATGGTGTCGAGGTCGGGACGGTCGAGCTTGTCGAGCAGGATCATCTCGAAGGTCAGGCCGAACAGCAGCCACGCATAGGCCCGCCGCGCCGTCAGCATCCCGTAGAGCCCCACCGCGCCGACGAGCGCGGCGGCGATCATCGCGAAGGGCAGCGAGCGGGCGGCATAAGGGACCACGGCCAGCGCCAGCCCCGATCCGGCGATGGTGCCGACGATCCGCAGGACGCCGCGCAGCAGCGTCTCGGAGACGTCGCTCTTGAGCAGCACGAAGGCGGTGAACGCTGCCCACGAAACCATGTCCGCGCCGATGGCGTGGGCGAGCACGATCGCCAGCAGGACCGAGGCGACGCAGGCCCACTCGTCCGCCATGCGGGGGCCCGGCGAGACGAGGGCGCGCAGTTCGGCGGTGAAGTTGTTCATGAGTGCGCTTTGCCGAGGACCGCCAATCGACACGTCGTAACTCCCCCTCTGGCGCCTTAAAACGCTCCCGTCATTCCCGCGAAGGCGGGGAAGACGGAGAAAGAAAGATCAGGCCGAGCGTATGGTCGCAAAAACCTAAGCCGCCGCCTTGGCGGCATCGCTCGCCAGCTTGTCGACGCGTTCGTTCTCGACATGGCCGGAGTGGCCGCGCACCCATTCCCAGCGGACCTTGTGGCGGCCGGAGGCCTCGATCAGGTCGTGCCAGAGGTCGGCGTTGCGCACCGGCTGCTTGCTGGCGTTGATCCAGCCCTTCTTCTTCCAGCCGTGCACCCACTTGGTGATGCCGTCGATGACATACTTGCTGTCGGTGTGGAGCGTCACGTCGCACGGCTCGATCAGCGCGTTGAGCGCGCGAATCGCGGCGGTCATTTCCATCCGGTTGTTGGTGGTGTCGGGCTCGCCGCCGGACATTTCCTTCTCGTGGCTTCCCATGCGCAGCAGCACGCCCCAGCCGCCGGGGCCGGGATTGCCCTTGCAGGCGCCGTCGGTGAAGACATCGACCTGTTTCATGCGAAAATCCCTGCGTTGGCCGGATCGGCATAGAATTCGAGGCGCCGCGCGAAGGCCATCGGGTCCTTGGGCGTCACCAGCGCGCCGGCGGGCGTGTTCAGCCAGTCGTAGGCGCGGGTGGCGAGGAAACGCACCGCCGCGCCGCGTGCCAGCAGCGGGAGCGCCGCGTGCTCGGCCTCGCAAAGCGGGCGTACGGCGGTGTAGCCTTCGACAAGGGCGTCGGACAGCGCCGGCAGGAAGCGGGCACCGTCGGGGCTGAAGCACCAGGCTGCGTGTGTCACGGCAACGTCGTAGGCGAACAGGTCGGTGCAGGCGAAGTAGAAATCGATGAGTCCTGTCACAGCGTCGCCGAGCATCAGCACGTTGTCGGGGAACAGGTCCGCATGGATCACGCCGCGCGGCAGGTCGGCGGGCCAACTCGCGGCAAGCGCCGCCAGTTCGCGCTCGACGATACGGCCGAGTTCCGGGTGGATCGATTCGAGTCCCTCGCGCCCGCAGTCGTCCAGCAGCTTCTGCCAGTCGGGCAGGGCCAGCGTGTTGGGGCGCGACGATGGGAAGTCGGCAGCGGCGAGGTGGATCTGCGCCAGCGCCCCGCCCACCGCGCGCGCCTGCTCGGGCGTGGGTTCCGAGACCGAGACGCCGGGCAGGAACTCGATCAGCGCCAGCGCCTTGGTGCCTTCGGCCGTCGCGTGCAGCCGGTGGCTGGCGCCCTCGCAATCGTGCATCGTGCGCGGCACCGGGGCGCCCTTTGCGGCGAGGTGGTCGAGCAGGTCGAGGAAGAAGGGCAGGTCCGCGATCTCGGTCCGGCTCTCGTACATCGTCAGGATGAAACGGCGGCTGGCACCGGCGCCGTCGTGCGTCTCGATCAGCCAGTTGCTGTTCGATACGCCTTCGGCGATGCCCTTGGCCGAAACCAGCGTGCCCACGTCGAAGGCGGCGATGATCCCGGCCATCTCCTCGGCGCCGAGCCTGGTGTAGACTGCCATGCGATCAGCGCACCAGCTGGCGGGGGAGCTTGAAGGTCATGTGCTCCTTGGTGGTCACGATTTCCTCGGCCTCCACCAGGCGCAGTTCCTTGATCCGGGCAATGACTTCGTTGACCAGTTCCTCGGGCGCGGAGGCGCCTGCCGTCAGGCCAAGCACGTCAATGCCCTCCAGCCAGGCGGGGTCGATCTCATCGGCGCGCTGGATCAGCTGCGCGGCCGAACCCTCGCGCTCGGCGACTTCCACGAGGCGCACGGAGTTGGAGCTGTTGGGGGCGCCGATCACGAGCACCAGCTGGCATTGCGGGGCGATCTGCTTGACCGCGGCCTGGCGGTTGGACGTCGCGTAGCAGATGTCCTCCGCCTTGGGCGCGACGACTTTCGGGAAGCGCGCCTCGATCGCCCTGATGATCGCGGCGGTATCGTCGACCGAGAGCGTCGTCTGCGAAAGGTACGAGAGTTCGGTCTCGGCCGGGAATTCGAGTGAGGCGACATCGTCGACCGTCTCGACGAGGGTGATCGTGCCCTCGGGCACCTGGCCCAGCGTACCGATCACTTCGGGATGGCCGTCATGGCCGATGAACAGGATGTGGCGGCCGGCCTCGATCTGGCGCTCCGCCTGGCGGTGGACCTTGCTCACCAGCGGGCAGGTCGCGTCCAGCCAGTCCAGCCCGCGCGAGGTGGCTGCCGCCGGCACGGCCTTGGGTACGCCGTGGGCGCTGAAGATCACCGGCACGCCGTCGGGCACTTCGTCCAGTTCCTCGACGAAGACGGCGCCCTTGGCCTTGAGATTGTCGACCACGAACTTGTTGTGGACGATCTCGTGCCGCACGTAGACGGGCGCTCCGTAGATTTCGATCGCCCGCTCGACGATTTCGATCGCCCGGTCCACGCCGGCGCAGAAGCCGCGCGGGGCGGCGATCAGGAGGCGCAGGGGCTGCCGGGTGCCGTCGGACGGCGTCGGGGACTGAAAGGGCGCGTTCATGATCGGCCCTCTAGCGCTTTGCCGCTTGCATCGCTAGGGCAAGCGCATGCCATTCGAGGAAGTGACGATGAATGCACGCCGCCTGACTGCCACTGTCCTGTGCTCCGCAGCCGCGTTGTCGCTGCTTGGCGGGTGCAAGACCAAGGGGGAGATCGTGGTCGACCAGGGCGTGGGCATTACCTCGATCCGCAGCAAGTGCCCGGCCGTCGGCATCCCCGAGTATACCGGCGACGTGACCCTGTTCCGCGTCGCGGGCGACCGCACCGCCCCGAACATCGATCTCGTCGCGGCGATGACCGACGTGCGCGCCCAGTGCAACGAAACCGAAACTGCCGGCGACAAGGTGACCTCCACCGTCTCGTTCCAGGTCCAGGCTCGGCGCAACGACACCGCCGGCGCTCGCCAGGTGACGCTGCCCTACTTCGTGACCGTGCTGCAGGGCGGCTCCGCCGTCATCAGCAAGCGCGTTGGCAACGTGACGCTGACCTTCGCCGATGGCGAGCAGCGCGCGCAGGTCAGCGGTGACGTCAACGCCTTCATCGACCGTGCCGCCGCGACGCTGCCGCAGGAGATTCGCGAGCGCATCACGCGCAAGCGCAAGGCCGGCGATACCGACGCCGCCGTCGACCCGCTGGCCGATCCCGAAGTGAAGGCCGCCGTGGCGCGCTCTTCGTTCGAAGTGCTGGTCGGCTTCCAGCTCAACGAAACCCAGCTGGCCTACAACGCCACCCGCTGAGGCAAACATCCCCCTCTCGCTTCGCGGCAGGGGGGATTCTGGACGCACGAAAGCGCCCGCTGGCGAATGCGGGGTTACGCCGGGGAAGAGGCAGCGGACGGGGTGCGGCCGGCGCTGGGGTGCCGCCAGCATCAGGCGGCGGGTGCTGGGTCCTGCCTTTTGATTGCGAACGGCTGGAGAGGGGCAGTACCGCGTGGGACTCTCCGGCTCGGCCCTCGGTGCGCGGGGTGACGGTGCGGGCTCGCTCCTTGGCCGTCGTTCCTGAGGGCATACCCTCATGTTCATCCACGCATCCATGGTACGGTTTGTCCGGTCCGTGACCGGGCGCCGACCGCGTACGGAAAAGCGCTCGGCGCCAGCTTCGCGCCTCCCGTCCCGCCGCATGTGTCGAAGGGGATCGACGGCCGAGTATATAACCTAAATGGTTCGTTGTGTCAATCGCTGGCCTGGGCTGCCTCTATCGCGGCGCGGGCGGCGGCGGCCATGCGCTTGCGGTCGCCGCGTTCTTCGGGGGCCAGCGGCGGCAGGAAGTGCAAGGTGAGCGCGACGGGGCGCCACCGCGCGAGGATGCGCAAGGCATTGTCGAGGCCGGGTTCGTCGCCGACCCAGGCGATCACGCGCGTTTCCGCGCCGTAGTCCAGCCAGACCGGGATCGCTTCGGCGTCGAATTCCCCCTCCAGCGCCGAGAGCAGCGAGGACTTGAACGGCAGTGTCCCGCTGCCGTCCGAGGTGGTGCCTTCGGGGAAGATCGTCAGCGCGCCGGTCTCGCGCAGCGCGGTGCGGACCTGCTCGACTTGCGCCGCGACACTGCGCCGCTCGTGCCGGGCGACGAAGACGGTGTCGTTGAGGCCGCAGAGCCAGCGCAGCGGGCCGATCTGCGCCAGCCCGTCATGCGCGATGAAGGCGCTGCCGCTGGCGCCGGCGATGGCGGGGATGTCGATCCAGCTGACGTGGTTGGCGATGAAGAAGCTGCGGCGGGCCGGGCGGTGGCCGCGAATGTGCAGGCGCACGCCTGCGATCGCCGCGACGCCGCGCAGGAACCATCGCGGCGCCGGGTTGCGCGCCGTGAACGGGGCCAGAAGGTAGTAGAGCGGGGTGCAGACCGCCAGCAGTCCGAGCAGGGCTGCCAGTCGGACCGCGATCAGCGGCCATGTCCAGGGAGCGAGGCGGCGAGCCGGGGCCGGCAGCGTCCGCGTCATATCACCTGCGGGTGGGTGTACCGGCGCCTTCCGGGCGGTCGAGCCTGACGCCGAACAGTTCCATCCGGTGGTCGACGAGACGGAAGCCCAGGCGCTCGGCGATCTGGCGCTGCAGCGCTTCCAGTTCGGGATCGACGAATTCGGTGACCTGGCCGGATTCGACGTCGATCATATGGTCGTGATGGGCCTCGGGCGCCGCTTCGTAGCGGGCGCGGCCGTCGCCGAAATCGTGACGGTCGAGGATGCCGGCTTCCTCGAACAGGCGAACGGTGCGGTAGACGGTGGCGATCGAGATGCCCGGGTCGATCGCGGTGGCGCGTTCGTGCAGCTTTTCGACGTCGGGATGGTCGGTGCTTTCCGAAAGCACCTTGGCGATCACGCGGCGCTGCTCGGTGATGCGAAGGCCGCGTTCGGCGCAGAGAGCTTCGATGTCGATGGGTTGATGCACGGATGGACCTGTAAAATGAATGAGGCGCATCGCCTAGATAGGGCGATGCGCCTGCAATCACAACCGCAATGGATGGCCTGTCACTCTGCGGTGGCGGTCATCGGCATCTTTGTCCCCGAGAAATCGGACTCGGGCGTGGAGTGCGGATGCCGACGGCGCCGTGCGACCAGCGAAGCCCTTGCGGTCCGTCCGCCGGAAATCAGGCGACGGCCGCCTTGGGCTTGCGACCACGGCGTACGTCGGGCTTGCGACCCAGGCCGATCTTCTTGGCCAGTTCGCGACGCTTTTCGGCGTAGTTGGGGGCGACCATCGGGTAATCCGCGGGAAGGTTCCAGCGCGCGCGATAGTCGTCGGGGGTCATGTTGTAGTGGGTCATGAGGTGGCGCTTGAGCATTTTCAGCTTCTTGCCGTCCTCGAGGCAGACGATGTAGTCGGGCTTGACCGAAGCGCGGATCGAAACAGCCGGCTCGGGCTTTTCCTCGATCACCGGGGCAGTGCCGCCAAGGCCGGCCAGCGCGCCGTAGACGTTGGTGATCAGGGCGGGAAGATCCTCGACCGCGACGCTGTTGTTGCTCACGTGCGCGGAGACGATGTCCGACGCCAGCGTGATCAACGTTTCGTTCATGTCGGGCTGGATATTATCCATTTCTTATTATCCTTTGGTGCGACCAATTTTAGTTCGGGGGGAGGCAGGCCTGTCAGGGCTTGCGGATAGTGCAGTGAACGATTCTGCACAGAAGTGCAAGTTCAATTCGAAGTTGCAGCCCGATTGCGGTCCCAAATTGATACCCATGACGAAGAATTAATACATTCGATCAGGATATGTCGCATGCAAAGGTGATGGCGTCGAGGCGTTCTCCTCCCGGAGTTCGGTAGTATTCGCGCCTTTCTCCGATAGAATTGAAGCCAAAGCTGCGGTAAAGCGTTTCCGCAGGATTTCCTCTTCTCATTTCAAGGAGCAGCCGTCGGGCGCCGCGGGAAGCCGCATCGATTCGCAAGGTTTCAAGCAGCGATCTGCCTAGTCCTTGGCCCCGATACTGCGGGTCAATCGCAAGTAGAAGGAGTTCTTCTTCCTCGTAGCCCGTGCGCGACAAGAAGAAGCCGGCCGCCGGCTCGTTTTCGGAAGTTCGACCGCCCGCGGAATTGGTCAGGCAATAGTGACAGGTGCCGAAGGCGAGCGCGTCTTCGACCTGGCGCCTGTTCCACGCCTCCCCGTAGGCGGGGTCGAAGGCGGTCGCCATGACCGCCATGATCTTGTCGACATCTTCGATCATGCGGCTCCCGCGGGTAAACGGGCGTCCGGCGCGCGGCCGTAGAGCGGTTGCGTTTCGTCCATGAGGGCGGAGCGTGGCAGCAGTGCGAAGGCGCGCGCGTCGGGCCAGATCGGCAGGGCGCGTCCATGGCCCCGCGCAGCGACCAGCGCTTCGGCCTGATTGCCGGCGACCAGGGCTTCGACTGTGTCGGCGGCGGCGGCGGCCGGTCGCCGGGATGCCAGCGCGCGGGTGGTTTGACCGCAAGCCCCGAAGCCCTCGACGAACCATTCGCCGTGACCGCCCGTCATCGCCACGCCCACGGGCTGCTCCCCCTCGGCATCGCGGGCCATCGCAGCGACAAGTGCGAGGCTGGGGTAGCCCACGAGGTCCGAACCCCAGGCCAGCGCCAGCCCGCGCGCGGCGGCGAGGCCAACGCGCACCCCGGTGAAGCTGCCCGGACCGAGCGCCACGGCGATGCGGTCCGCACGGCCCTTGCCGGGCAGGGCGGCGATCATCGGCACCAGTGCTTCGGCATGTCCGCGCCCGAGCACGCGGAAGTCGCCCGCGACGAGGCGCTTGCCCGCGAAAAGCGCGACCGAGCAGGCATCGGTCGCGCTGTCGATGACCAGCGTTGTCGCGGCGGACGGAAAGTTATCGTCGATGGTGGCTGTCACGCGTCGATTTCGCGCAGCATGCCCACGGCCCGGTCAGGCCGCGCGCACTTCGCTGACTTCGGGGACGTAGTGCTTGAGCAGGCTTTCGATGCCCTGCTTGAGCGTCGCGCTCGACGACGGGCAGCCGGAGCAGGCACCCTGCATCGAGAGGTAGACTACGCCTTCGCGGAAGCCGCGGTAGACGATGTCGCCGCCGTCGTTGGCGACGGCCGGGCGGACGCGGCTTTCGATCAGGTCCTTGATCTGCTCGACGATGTCGGCGTCGGCGGGATCGTCGCCGAAGTCCTCGTCCTCGGCGGGAACCGAGAAACTGCCGGCAGTCCCGCCCGCGAACAGCGGGGCTTCCGAGACGAAGTGGTCGAGCAGGATCGAGACCACCTGTGGGCGCAGCGAGGCCCATTCCACGCCGGGCGCCGCAGTAACCGAGACGAATTCGCCGCCGAAGAACACGCCCGTGACGTCGCCCAGGTCGAACAGCGCTTCCGCCAGCGGCGATGCGACCGCGTCCTCGGGCGAGGTGAACTCGCGGGTGCCCGCGGTCATGACCTGCCGCCCGGGCAGGAACTTGATCGTCGAGGGGTTTGGCGTGGTTTCGGTTTCGATGAACATGATGCTTGCGATGTAGGTGAAGTGGCCGTTGGGTCAAGTCCAACCGCGACCAACCGAAGCCGGGATGACTGCGCTATTCACTGGTCCTTAAGGAAGCGGCCCCCTATACCTTGCGCAATGACGACTTCTCCGCGCGCCGCACGCACGCTCGCCTGCCTGCTTCTCCTTCAGGCTCCGATCCCGCCACTGCTTGCCCAGGAGGCTGCCGCACAGCCGGCCGCCGCCCCGGCGACGGCTCCGCTGGCGACCCCGGTCGTCGGCCAGTCGGACCCCTGGCTCTATCGCGGGAGCGACATCCCGCATGACCCCGAATGGCACTTCGGCGAGCTTGCCAACGGCATCAAGTATGCCGTGCGCAAGAACGGGGTGCCGCCGGGCCAGGTCTCGATCCGCATCCGCGTCGATGCCGGCTCGCTCTACGAGACCGACGCCGAGCGTGGCTATGCGCACCTGCTGGAGCACATGCTGTTCCGGCAGTCGAAGTACATTCCCGAGGGCACCGCGATCGCCGCGTTCCAGCGCCTGGGCGCGACCTTCGGCACCGACACCAACGCCGTTACCTCCACCACGCAGACCGTGTTCAAGCTCGACCTGCCCAACGCCACGCCGACCTCGCTGGACGAGACCTTCAAGCTGATGAGCGGCATGGTCACCGCGCCCACGCTCTCGGCCTCGAACCTCAAGTCCGACCTGCCGATCGTGCTGTCCGAAATGCGCGAGCGCGGCGGCGCTTCCAAGCGCGTGCAGGATGCGATGCAGAAGGTCCTCTATGCCGGCCAGCCGCTCGCCAACCGCGAGCCGATCGGCACGCTGGAATCGCTGACCTCGGCAACGCCTGAGAGCGTGCGCGCGTTCTATTCGCGCTGGTATCGCCCCGATAACGTGGCGGTGATCGTCGCCGGCGACGTCGATCCGGCGATGCTCGAGTCCTACGTCAAGAAGTGGTTCACCGACTGGTCCGCCAAGGGCAAGCGCACGCCAGCGCCCAGTTTCGGCGATCCGGCCGCTCCCAAGGGTGCGGACCCGAAGAACCCGGTCGGCGAGACGCGCGTGCTGGTCGAGCCCGACCTGCCGCCCTCGCTGATGTATGCGGTGCTGCGCCCCTGGCGGCAGGTCAACGACAACATCGTCTACAACCAGGGCCTGATGACCGATGCGATTGCGCAGGCGATCATCAACCGCCGGCTGGAATCGAAGGCACGTGCCGGCGGCTCGTTCCTCTCGGCCTCGGTCAACCAGGACGACGTCTCGCGCTCTGCCGATGCGACCTTCGTGTCGGTCACTCCGCTCGGCGACGACTGGCAGGGGGCCTTGCGCGACGTGCGTTCGGTGATCGCCGACGCCCTGACCCGCGCGCCCACGCAGGCCGAGATCGACCGCGAGGCCGCCGAACTCGACGTCGCCTTCCAGGTGCCTGTCGAGCAGCAGCGCATCCTGCCCGGCTCCAAGCTCGCCGACGACCTCGTCAATGCGCTCGACATCCGCGAAACCGTGGCAGCGCCGAACGACGTACTGCGCATCTTCCGCGAATCGCAGGCGCTGTTCACGCCCGACGCCGTTCTCAAGCACACCCGCCAGCTTTTCACCGGCACCGTCACGCGCGGGCTGTTCACCGTTCAGGAAGCCGGGAAGGCGACCGATCGGCAGCTCCAGCTCGCGCTCGCGGAGCCGGTCAAGGCGGACGCCGGCGTGCGCGCCGCACTGGCGCCTGTCTCGTTCGAGAAGCTTCCGGTCATCGGCAAGCCCGCCAAGGCCGTGACCGACGCGCCGACCGGCCTGCTGGAGATCGAGGAACTGACTTTCGCCAACGGCGTCAAGGCGCTGCTCTGGCCGGTCGCCGAGGAGCCGGGCCGCGTCATGGTCAAGACCCGCTTCGGCGGCGGCTACCGCGCGGTCGATCCCAAGGACGCGGCCTACATCACGCTGGGCAACTACGCGCTCGTCGGCTCTGGCCTGGCGACGCTGGGCCAGGACGATCTCGACCGCATCTCCACCGGCCGCAAGATGGGCTTCGACTTCGAGGTCCAGGACGCCGCCTTCGAGCTTTCCGCCGAGACGCGCCCGGCCGATCTCGCTGACCAGCTCTACCTCTTCGCCGCCAAGCTCGACCTGCCGCAATGGGACGTAGCCCCGTTCACCCGCGCCAAGGCGGCCGCCAAGATCCAGTACGCGACCTTCTCGACATCGCCGCAGGGCGTGCTCAACCGCGACCTGCAGTTCTACCAGCGCGGCGAGGACGCCCGCTTCGCCACCCCGACCCCCGACGAGATCGAGGCGACCACGCCCGAAGGCTTCAAGCGGGTGTGGAGCAAGGCGCTCAAGGAAGGCCCGGTCGAGGTCCAGATCTTCGGTGACTTCGACAAGGTCGCGGCGATCGCCGCCCTGGAGAAGACGTTCGGTGCGCTCAAGGGCCGCCAGCCGGTCGCGGTGACGACGACCGACGTGAAGATTCCCGTCCCGCAGCCTTCCGACAAGCCGGTCACGCTCGTCCATCACGGCGATCCCGACCAGGCGGCGGCGGTGATTTCGTGGCCCACCGGCGGCGGCGTCATGGGCATCCGCGAATCGCGCCAGCTTGAGATCCTCACGCAGCTGTTCACCAACCGCCTGATGGACGCGGTGCGCGAGAAGCTCGGCGTTTCCTATGCGCCTTACGTCTACTCGACCTGGCCGGTGGACCTCGCCGCCGGCGGCTCGATCACGGCGATGGCGCAGCTCGATCCCAAGTCGGTGCCGATCTTCTTCCAGACCGCCGACGAGATCGCGCAGAACCTCATCAACAGCCCTCCCACCGCCGACGAACTGGCGCTTGTCGTCGAACCGCTGCGCCAGCAGGTGACGCGGGCGGCATCGAGCACCTCGTTCTTCATGAGCCAGCTCGAAGGGGCGACCAGCGATCCTTCGCGCATCGGTACCGTGCGCACGGTGCTCAGCGACTATACGGTGACCACTCCGCAGGCGATGCAGGCCCTGGCGGCGCGTTACCTCGGCAAGGACCACTCGTGGCGCCTGGAAGTCATGCCTGAGGGCAAGGAGTCCAGGACTGTCGCGGCGAAGTAGGCCGGGCGGCGCCACGATCGGATGTCTCGCGCCATCGCCCGCGTGAAGGGCAGCAGCCAGCTTCAACCCCCGCGCAACCGATCACGCTGATCGTCAATCCCGACTTTGCAAAAATTGCCGACAGGCGCTATGGGCCGCCCCTCGTTCGCGCCGTGCATGACGAAGCGGCGTCGGTAACGGTCCCGGCATGGTGCCGCGGACATCGGGAGTGAAGAACGTGGCGAGCAACTGGACACCGGAGAGCTGGAAAGCGCACGAAGCGCGCCACCTGCCGGTCTATGGCGACGAGGCGAAGCTGGGCGAGGTCGAGGCCACGCTGGCGAAGTTTCCGCCGCTGGTCTTCGCCGGCGAAGCCCGCGCGCTCAAGGCGGACCTTGCCGAAGTGGCGGCCGGCCGCGGTTTCCTGCTCCAGGGCGGTGACTGCGCCGAGAGCTTCGCCGAGTTCAGCGCCGACAACATCCGCGACAGCTTCCGCGTCATCCTGCAGATGGCCGTGGTGCTGACTTTCGCGAGCAAGCAGCCGGTGGTGAAGCTGGGCCGCATGGCGGGCCAGTTCGCCAAGCCGCGCTCGGCGCCCACCGAGACCGTCGGCGGCGTCGAGATGCCCAGCTACTTCGGCGACATCATCAACGGCATCGAGGGCACCGCCGAGGCGCGCCGCAACGATCCCGAGCGCATGCTCAAGGCTTACGGCCAGTCGTCGGCGACGCTCAACCTGCTGCGCGCCTTCGCGCATGGCGGCTACGCGAACCTGCGCCAGGTGCACCAGTGGACGATGGAGCACATCGGCCGCAGCCCCTGGGGCGAGAAGTTCGCGCAGATGGCCGACCGCATCAGCGAGGCGCTCGACTTCATGGCCGCCTGCGGCGTCGATCCGACGACCGTGCCGCAGCTCAAGGGCACCGAGTTCTACACCAGCCACGAAGCGCTGCTGCTGCCCTACGAGCAGGCGCTGACCCGCCGCGATTCGCTGACGGGCGACTGGTACGACTGCTCGGCCCACATGCTGTGGATCGGCGATCGCACCCGCTTCGAGAACTCGGCCCACGTCGAGTTCCTGCGCGGCGTCGGCAATCCGATCGGCATGAAGTGCGGCCCCAGCCTCGAGCCCGACGCGCTGCTGCGCATGCTCGACACGCTGAACCCCGGGCGTGAGGCCGGCCGCATGACGCTGATCAGCCGCTACGGCCACGACAAGGTCGAGGCGGGCCTGCCCAAGCTGGTGCGCGCGGTGCAGCGCGAGGGCCATCCGGTGGTGTGGTCGTGCGATCCGATGCACGGCAACGTCATCAAGGCCGACAGCGGCTACAAGACCCGTCCGTTCGACCGCATCCTGTCCGAAGTGCGCGGCTTCTTCGCGGTCCACCGCGCCGAGGGCACGCATGCGGGCGGCATCCACATCGAGATGACCGGGCAGGACGTGACCGAGTGCACCGGCGGCGCCATCGCCATCACCGATGCCTCGCTCGCCGACCGCTACCACACCCACTGCGACCCGCGCCTCAACGGCGCGCAGTCGATCGAGCTGGCCTTCGAAATGGCGGACCTGCTCAACCTCGAAGCGACCGAACGGCACAAGCAGGCGGCGTAACCGCCACCGGAACCGGAGCGACAAGGGCGCGGGAGGCAAGGCTTCCCGCGCCTTTTTCTTTGCCCGGGGCGCGGGCAGGGCGGTGTTGCAGCGTGGTCTGCGGTTACGCCTGATGACGGCCGTGCGCACGGCATGTGCATGAAAGGCCAGCGAAACATTATGAGGCCAGACCGCCATCTCGCAATCCGTGATGCCGCAGATCGTCCTTCTACGGTAACATCTGCGAATCCTGTAGACGCGTCAGGCAGTCCGTATTACCATGTTATCGATTAGTATTACTTACACCGGTGACCGAATATTACGAGGGCAAGGCGTATGGAAGGCGTTCGCGTAGGTAAGAGAATGATCGGCACCCAGGCTCCGGTAACCATCGGCTGGGAAAACGTCCCCAAGGTTGAAGGCGGCCCACTGAAGGTCCTCTTCTTCACCTGGTTTCAGCCGGTCGTACTCTTCGCGCTGATCGCCTTCTGGTACTACGCGCCCAATTCGATCGCTACGGCATCGACCGGCATCGCCATCGGCATCGGTTTCAGGTTGCTGCTGCTCGGCATGGAGTGGGCTTTCCCGCGCCACCAGAGCTGGGACGTGACCTGGAAGGAACTGACCACCGACCTGTTCTACGTCGGGCTTGGCTACACCATCCTGCGCATGATCGACGGCTACATCGGCGGCGACGTGATGATCGAGGCCGTCCAGCATTCCTTCAACTGGGACAAGTTCGCCTGGTTCACGGGTATGCCGCTACTGCTGCAGGCGTTCCTGATCTCGTTCATCTTCGATTTCGGGCAGTACTGGATGCATCGCGGGATGCACAACTGGTACCCGCTCTGGCTGCCGCACTCGGTTCATCACTACATCACCCAGCTGAACATCAACAAGGGCGCAGTCGGCAACCCGGTCGAACTGTTCCTGATCGGCCTTGGCATCGGCGGGTTCTTCGACTTCGTGCCGAGGGCGTTTCTCCTTGCCGGCGCCGTCGGCCTGGCGGTCGGAAGCTACCAGCACATCAACGTCCGCTTCAACTCGCCGCGCTGGTGGCGCTTCCTTTTCAACACGACCGAGCATCACAGCCTGCACCACTCGCAGGACTTCGAAGCCACCCGCAGCAACTACTCCGGCGCCTATATCTTCATCGACCGCATGTTCGGGACCTGCCTCGATGGCGAAGCCGAACTGCTCGGCATGGAAGGTGGCCGCCGCATGGGCATCCGCGAACAGATGACCTTCCCCTTCACCGAAGGCTGGAAGTCGCTCAAGCAGCGCTTCGGCAAACAGTCCTTCGGCGATACGGCGGTCCCGGCCGAGTAACGGGACCGGCTCGCCCCGGTAACGCCCACACATCCCATTTGTCAGGCCCCGACCGCTGCGGCGGCAGAGCGGTCCTGCCTGAGCCTTGCCGCCTTGGCGGCATCGGAAAACTCTCCCGACTGGAGATCACATGAACTCGCGTTTCATAGACTGGATCTGGCACATCCGGGGCAGTCTGGCGCTCGCTCCCGAGCAATCGAGCGACGATGCCTTCGACAGGCTCCGCCCCCTGTTTCGCGAGACCGGCACCAGTCACGAGCAGGACAGCGACACACTGACCTTCCGCAAGAAGGACCAGGCGGCGCAGGACAAGATGGCCGTTTTCGACGGAGGTGTGCTGCAGGTCGAACGCATGGCGACCGGCCCCGTGCTGCGATATCACCTGACCAGCCGGGCCTTGCTGTTCTGTTTCCTCGCACCGCTGCTGTTTATCGCGTTCGGACAATTGACGGTGACGATCGGCAAGTTCGAAAAACCGGCGGCCAAGACCGAAGAAAAGAAGAAGCCGGAAAAGGCGCAGGTCCTGAACCCGGTCGACAAGTTCCTTGGCGCGCCCGCACCCGATTCCCCGGAAAAGAAGAAAGCGGACAAGGCCAAGGAAAAGGCCGAGGACAAGGACGACGAACACTCGCCCACCACCGCCTATGTCTTCGCTGCGATCTTCGCCGCGCTCTACGTCATCGGCCGCATTCTCGAGGACCGGAAGATCAGATCCCTGTTCCGGCGCAAATTGCAGGCAGCCTAGCTCGTCCCTGCCGTCAGCGGAGCAAGACCGGAAGCCCTGAAACGCCCTGCTGCTCCAGCCCGCCGGTCATGAACGGCGCAGGCGCATCCGGGTCGAGGCGCAGGTTGGGGAAGTGGTCGATCAGGGCGTTGATGCCGCGGTTGATCTCCACGCGGGCGACGTTCATGCCGAGGCACCGGTGGGTGCCGAGGCCGAAGGCCATGTTGGTCAGCTTGGGGCGGAAGAGGTCGTATTCGTCCGCCCGCTCCCAGCGCGCGGGGTCGCGGTTGGCGGGGCCGAGGCCGAGTTCGAGGACGGCGCCTTCGGGGATCTGGTGGCCGTAGAACTCGGTGTCCTGCATTACCATGCGGTAGAAGTAGGGCGCGGTGGGGTTCCAGCGCAGGCTTTCCTCGATCGCGTCGTCGATGAGGGCGCGGTCCTGGCGCACGGCGTCGAGCTGCTCGCGGTGGGTGAGCAGGGCGAACAGGGCGATGCCCATCTGGCGCCACGAGGTGCCGCCGCCGGCCACCATCACCAGCTTGACGTGGGCGAGGATCTCGCGGTCGGTGAGGGCGCGCGGGGTCTCGCCGGGCATCTGCAGCTTCATGCCGAGCAGGAAGCTGACGAGGTCGTCCTGCGGCGCGGCGCGGCGGCGCGCGATCAGGCCGAGCACGGTGCTCTCGACGATCCTGGCATTGGCGATCCGCTGCTCCATCGTCACCGAGCGGCTGGAACTGGTGGAGTTGAGGTAGGCGTGGCGGAAGCGCAGCGCCTCGTCGCCGTCGAGGCCGATGGCGGTGGTGATCGTGTAGACCGGGATGCGCGCGCAGTAATCGAGGTTGAGGTCGGCGCGCTCCCCCTTGCCCATGCGGGCGATCAGGCGCTCGATGATGGTGTCGATGGTGTGCTCGCGCCACCAGCCGAGCGCCTCGGGCATGTTGAACTTGGGCTGGATGGTGCGGCGGTAGGCGCGGTGCATCGGCGGGTCCATCTCGAGGATGCCCATCGCCTTCTCGCCCGCCGGATTGTCGTGGCCCTGCACCGAGTTGGAGAAGATCGCCGGGTTGCGGAAGGCGGCCTCGCAGGCATCGTAGGACAGCACCGTCCAGTGCGGGCGCCCCGCCGCACGCGCGTGGCGCTCGTGCAGCGGGAGGCCGAGCAGCTCGCGCAGCCGCCCTTTTAGCACCGGACCCTGCGCCCTCAGGGCATGGACGGCGGGCATGATCGCGGCGACCTCGACCGAGTTGCCCACCGACTCCGCTTCCTTGCGGACGTCGTAGAGCTCCTCGTAGAGCGGGTCGTCGGCGGTCAGGACGTCGGTTGCGTCGGCACCTTCCAGCATGTCAGCTCAGGCCCAGCAGCTTGCGCGCGTTGTCGTGGATGATCGCGCGCACGTCGGCCTCGGGGACGCCGGCGAAGTCGCGCAGGATGATCTCGCGCGACTTGGGGAAGGTGGTCTCCGAGTGCGGATAGTCCGAGGACCACATGATGTTGCCGCCGCCCGGCAGGTCGCGGTTGAGGATGCCCGTGCGGTCCTGGATGAACGAGCCGAAGACGTTGCGGTCCATGTAGTAGCTCGGCGGATTCTTGAGCGCGCTCTCGGTCCAGAAGCGCTGCCGTTCCCAGGTGCGGGTGATGTATTCGGTGTACCACGCGAACCAGCCCACGCCGCTTTCCATGCTGCCGATGCGAAGGTCGGGGAAGCGGTCGAAGATGCAGTTGAAGATGAAGATGCCGATCGGCTCGGCCATCGCCATCTTGCTCATCGGCATGTCGGGGAGGAAGAACTCCTTCTGCCCGAAGCGCGGCACGCGGGCGCCGAGGTGGAAGGTGATGACGAGGTTGTGGTCGCAGATCGTCTTCCACAGCTTGTCGAAGGCGGGGTCTGAATACTGCAGCGCGCCCTTGCTGTCGCCGGTGAGGGCGGAGACCTGGCCGTCCTTCATGTTCTGGATGCCGGACGAGGTCTTCCAGGCGTCCGGGTTCTGCGGGAAGGCGGGCAGGTTGATCGCGCGGAAGCCCTTCTTGGCGAGCCGCTCGACATGCTGGCAGGTCTCGTCGATGTCGCGCATCGGCACGTAGCCGACGGGGAACAGCCGGTCCGGCGCGACCGAGGCGAAGTCCATCACCCAGTCCTGGTAGGCGACGTAGCTGGCGACGTAGAGTTCGTTGTCGAACGAGCCGAGCGGCCCGCCGCCGAACAGCAGCGCGGCGTCCATGCCGTCGGCGTCCATGTCGGCGAGGCGGGTGGCAGGCTCCCACACCGTGCGCTGGTCGGCGAGGCGGCCCTTCATCTTGAAATTCTTGCCCTCGCGCCCGGCCTGGTTGTTGATCATCATGAACGGACGGCGGCCGCCTTCGAAGCAGATGTAGTCCCCGTCCTCGGCATGCTCGATGAAGGGCGCGCGGTCCTTGAGGTGCGAGGGGAGGTAGTTTTTCCACATGTCGTGCGGGGGATCGATGTGGGCGTCGGCATCGAAGATGGGGCCGTAGGGCCAGTCGGCGGTGGTGCCGCCTTTGATCGCCGGATCTGCTTCGCTCATCTCTGGGGCTCCTCTCGCGCCGTCTTTTGCGGCCTGATCAATAATTCGAAATGGTGAATGCATTATCGCAGTTATGAATGAGTTGGTCAAGTGTCGACGCTGCCCGAGCATCACTCGCGCGCTGCGGGCGCAGCCTTGCCGACAGGTGGGCTGGTCGCGGACAGCGGTCCCGGATCAAGTCCGGGACGACGAAGTTTCAATCCCGCCGCAGGATCATCGCGCCGTAGCCGTAGCCGCCGTTCGAGATCACGCAGGTCTTCGCGTCCCGCACCTGCCGCCCGCCGCCGCGATCCCAGAGCTGGACGGTCGCCTCGTGGATATGGCCGTAGCCGTGGAAGCGCCCGGCAGAGAGCTGACCGCCGCCGGTGTTGAGCGGCAGTTCGCCGTCTATGGCGATGCGCTTCCCCCCCTCGACGAAGCGGCACGCCTCGCCGGGCGGCACGAGGCCGAGCGCCTCCATCCACATCCAGACGTGGATCGAAAAGCCGTCGTAGATCTGCGCGCAGTCCATCTGGGCGGGCGTGAGCTCGGTGCGCTCCCACAGCATCCGTCCGGCACGCCCGGCGGCGGGCATTTCGGTGAAGTCGCCCTCGAAGCGGCCCACCCACAGCCCGCCGACCGCCATGCCCATCGATTCGATGTGGAGCGGCGGATTGCGCAGATCCTTTGCTGCGTCGCGGTGCGAGAGCACGATCGCGGTGGAGCCGTCGATATGCGAGTCGCAGTCCAGCAGACGCAGCGGCGAGGAGATCACGCGGCTCGCCAGATAGTCTTCGAGGGTGAGGGGCTTGCGGTAGATCGCGTTCGGATTGTGCGCGGCGTTGGCGCGGTTGTTGACCGCGATCGCGCCCAGTTGTGCCTCGTTCGCCCCGTACTTCTCGAAGTAGGCCTGCGCGTAGAGCGCGAAGGTGTTGATCGGCGAAAGCGCGTTGTACGGCACGGTCCACGCATTGTTGCCGTCCACCCGCTCGCGCGATCCCGACATCAGCGTGGACGAGCGCGACACCATCCGCGCCTGCGCCTGTGCGACGCTGCGGAACACCACGACATGGCGTGCGAGCCCGCAGGCGATGGCGGTGACCGCGTTGAAGATCGGCGCCATGTGGCTGAACCCCTCCGCCGAGGCGAGGATCCAGCGCGGCTCGATGCCGAGCACGGCGGCTGCTTCCGAAGGACTGACCGGCGCGATGCCGCCGCCTTCGCTGCTTTTGCCCGGGTATGTGGCGATGCCGTCGATGTCCTCGGGGGTGAGCCCGGCATCGGCGATGGCGGCAAGGCAGGCGTCGGCGGTCAGCTGCAACGCGCTGCGCTTCGACGGGCGGCCGACCTCGGACTGCGCGGCGCCGGTGATGCAGGCGAGCTTTTCGGGGAGGAGGGTCATGCCGTGCGTCCCTCGTCGGGTCGGAACATCGGTAGCCAGACGTCGTCGTGCCGTTCGAACTCCACCGCCAGCGGCATGCCCACGCGCACCGCGTCGAACTCTGCGAGCACGTTGGTGAAGACGTAGAGCTGTGCCTGCTCGGCCAGTTCGACGACGCCGAAGACGAACGGCACCGCAAGGCCCGGAGCCCATGGTTCATGGTTGATCGTGTAGCTGGCGAGACGGCCCTTGCCCGAGACAGCCTCGGGCACGACTGCCTCGCCGTGGCATTTCGAGCAGAGCGGGAAGGGCGGGTGCTGGTAGAAGCCGCAGTCGGTGCAGCGTTGGATACGCAAGGCGCCATCGGCCCCGGCTGTCCAGAAGAACGCGGTCTCGGGCTCGAGTTTCGGCAGCTTGCGGACAGGCGCTTCGCTCATCAGAACACCACGCCCTGCACCTTGAGGTCGATGATCTCGTGCTCCGAGTACCCAAGGCTTTCCAGCACCGCGTCGCTGTCCGCGCCCAGTTCCGGCGAGCGGGTGGAGGACAGCGGCGCGCCGTCGAACACCATCGGCAGGCCGACCATTGGGATTTGCGTGCCGTCGCCGTAGTCGATGTGCTTGAGGTAGCCGTTGGCCTGCGCCTGAACGTCGTCCTTCATCTCGCCCACGTCCTGCACCACGTCCCACTGGCCCTGCTGGCGGGCGAGGATCTGCTTCCATTCGGCGAGCGTCTTGCTGGCGAACAGCGCCTTCACCTCGGCGTAGCATTCGGCGATGTTCTCTCGCCGGGCGGCGGCATCGGCGAAGCGCGAGTCGGCGGCGAGGTCGGGGCGGCCGGCAACCTCGCAGAACGGCGCCCAGTACTTGTCGGCCTGCAGCATGCAGAGCGCAAGGAACCGGCCGTCGGAGGTGCGGTAGTTGCTGACGAGCACGTTGTGCGGCTGGTCGGCGGGCGGCTTGGGGAATTTCTGCACGCCGTCCGCCGTCGCCTGGCAGACGTAGCGCTGCATCGACCACAGCGCCGTGCCCAGCAGCGAGACGTCGACCGCAGACGCCTCCCCGGTCAGCGCGCGCTTGGCGATGGCGGCGCAGATCGCGCCCGAGAGCATCGAGCCCGACAGCGTATCGCCGAACGCCGGGCCGGGAGGGCCGACCGGGTGCGCCGCATCCGCCTCGGTCAGCGAGGACGAGATGCCGCCGCGCGCCCAGAAGGTGATCGCGTCGTAGCCGCCCTTCTCGTAGTCGGGGCCGTTGGGGCCGAGCGCGCTGCCGCTGGCGTAGATGATCTGCGGGAAGGCGGCGCGGATGCTGGCCTCGTCGATTGTCATGGCGCGGCGGGCGGGGGGCAGCAGATTGGTGAGGAACACGTCGGCGTCCTCCAGCAGCCGGTAGAGCACGGCGCGCCCGGCTTCCTGCTTGAGGTCGAGCGTGACCGAGCGCTTGCCGCGGTTGTAGCTTTCCCACGAGAAGTCGATCGTGCTGGAGCCCATGCCCCCGATCTTGAGCCCGCGCAGGGGGTCGCCGGTGGGCGGCTCGATCTTAATGACGTCGGCGCCGAGGTCCGCGAGCATGCCGCCGCAGGCGGGCACGAAAGCCCACATCGCGACTTCGACGACTTTGATTCCTGCCAGCGGCTTGCCCATGGGCCGTGCCTCTCCCGTTTGATCCGGCCTTTTGCGTGACTATCGCGCGACCGTTGAAATTCTCTATTGCGAAGGATGGACCGAAATGGCGAATTAGGTCAAGCCAAGCCGAGATATCAAAAATGGGAGAAGACATGTCACAGCTTCTGGAAAGGCGGCTTCCGTCGCAGCCGCAGGTCGCGGTGCCTGCCACGTTGGTCGAGGCGCTCGATCCGCAGTGGCTGGCCGGCGCGCTGGCCGACATCGCGGGCGGGCGGGGAATCGCGAAGGTCGAACGGGTCGAGGTGATTCGCACCGTCGCCACCAAGGTCCGCTTCGCGGTGACATTCGACGACGGTGAAACCCTGGCCTTCTGCCTCAAGGGCCTGCTCGACGTGGACGCGATGACCGCGCGCGGCGGGCCGACCTGCGTGCTCGAGGCCGAGTTCTACAACAAGGTCGCGCCGACGATCGCCGTGCGCGTGCCCGATTGCGTCGCCACCGTGATCGACCGCGAGACGCAGCAGGCGGTGACGCTGATGCGCGACCTCATCGTCGACGGCGCGACGTTCTGCTCCGCGCTCGATCCGTTCAGCGCGGACGATGCGGTGCAGAGCCTGGGGCAGCTGTCGTTGCTCCATGCGCGCAGCGCGTTCCTGGGGGGCGCCGACTGGATCCGCCCCCGGGCCGCGGAACTGGCGCAGATGAGCTACGTGACGCCCGAGGCGCTGCAGGAGCTGCTCGACGGCCCGCGCGGCGACAACCTCGACCCGCGCGTGCGCAGCGCCGCAAATCTCGCGGTGGCGATCAAGGAACTCGCCGCGCGCGACGGCCGGCGCCCGCAGTTCATGATTCACGGCGATGCGCATGCCGGCAACGTGTTCCGCACCTCGGAGGGGCTTGGCGTGATCGACTGGCAGCTGCTCCAGCGCGGCGGCTGGGCGCTCGACGTCGCCTACCACCTGAATGCGGTGCTGCCGACCGAGGTGGCCGAGGTCGAGGAGCGCCGGCTGCTCGGCGAATACCTCGCCATGATGCGCGGCCACGGCATGGACATGCCGGGCGAGGAGGAGGCCTGGCTCCAGTACCGCGAGGGCGTGACCTACGGCTATTACCTGTGGTCGATCACCCGGCGCGTCGATCCGCCGATCATCGTCCAGTTCGTCGACCGGCTCGGCAAGGCGGTCACCCGTCATGACAGCTTCGGACTGCTCGGAGCAGGCTAGGCACGGCGCATGAAAAAGCCACGCCCGGTGGGGCGTGGCTCAAGTCTGGCCCGAAGGCCGTTTCGAACCCCGCGCCACTCGGTAGAAGGCGCGGGGTTCTTTGTGATCAGCTGCCGAAGGCGTACTTCAGGCGCACGCCGTACATGCGCGGCGCACCGTACATGAAGTCGATGACGCCGGCGCTTTCGTAGCCGCCGCCCGAAGTCGTGCGGTAGTGCTTGTTGGTGATGTTCTGGCCGAAGAAGGCGAGGTCGAAGCCGGTGCCGCCGACATCGGTGATGCTCGCGTTGAGGTTGAGCAGGTTGTAGCCGGGGATCTTGTTGTTGCCGTCCACGAACTGGCTGGCGGTGTAGGTATAGATCGCCCCGAAGTTCAGCTCACCCACGTTCTCGCCCAGCGGCACGGTGTAATCGCCCGAGACCGACAGCTTGTGCTTGGGCGAATAGGTCAGCGGACCGCCGACCACGCCGCGCGGGATGATCTGCTCGAACGGGCTGTCGGCCGAAAGCGTCGGTGCGACGAGTTCCTTCAGCTCGGTGTCGAGGTAGGTGTAACCGGCCGAGAGGCGCATGCCCTGGAACGGCGAGATCCCCGCATCGACCTCGACGCCCTTGATGACCGACTTGCCCGCGTTGATGATCGCCGCACCGCCGGCGAGGCCACTGCCCTGCTTGGCGACCAGCGCGCCGAAGACCTGCTGGTTCGAGAAGTCGTTCCAGAAGCCGGCGACGTTGAAGTACCCAGGCAGCGACCCACGGAAGGTCAGCTTGGCGCCCACTTCGTAGGCATCGACCTTTTCGGGCTTCGCGGTTTCGAGACCCGGGTTGGTGAAGTTGACCGTGCCCTGGCGATAGCCGCGCGCATACTTGGCGTAGAACAGGGTGTCGGCCGTCGGCTTGAAGTCGAGGTCGATCAGCCACGTCGGCTTGTTCGACTTGTTGACGATGCGGGTGCCGCAGGCGGAGGTGTCGCCGCCGTTGGTGAGCAGGTTGACGGTCGGATGGTTGAGCACGTCGTTGCAGCTGCGCGCTACCGGCAGCGTACCGCGGCCGGGAATGGTGGCGAGCGTGTAACGGTTGCTTTCCGAATACCCGTCGATCTTGTCGAAGGTCCAGCGGCCACCGGCGGTCAGCGCGAGCTGGTCGGTGAAGTGGTAGGTGCCCTGCGCGAAGATGCCGTGGTTGTCGAAGGCGAGCTTGGTGCGCGATTCCGAAATGATGGAGCCCGGCACAGTCACGCCCGGAGCGATCGGCACGAGCGGGAGGCCGCCCGTGCAGTCCATGATGCCGGGATCCACGCAGTTGCCGTAGATGCCCGTGCGCTGCTGGTTCCAGCCGAGCGGGCGACTGAATTCGAGATAGCCGCCGACCACGAAGTTGAACTTGCCGTCAGCCGAGCGGCCCTGCAGCTGGAGTTCCTCGGTGGTGGTCGATTCCGCCGCTGCGTTGTAGCCGGGCTGCGTGCCGAGCTGGATGTAGTCGTAGGGCTGACCCGGACGCGGACCGCCGCGCGATGCGAAGAACTGGGTTACCGGCGTGTTCGGGATAAAGAAGTTGTCGCTGTAGAGCTGGAACTGGCTCTGTTCGCGGTACTCGCCGTAGCTGACGATGTTCTTGACCGTCAGCGTGTCGCTGGCCTGCCAGGTGGTGGTGTTGATTGCCTGCCACTGGCGCAGGAACATGCGCGGGTTGGGATTGCTCACCTCGACGTCGAGCGGGCCGTCGCCGCGGGCGGCCTGGCGGTCGATCTGATCGCAGCCGGAAAGCGCGGTGTAGTAGCGTGTCAGGCTGCCGCCCGCGAGCGGCGAGGCGGGGTTGCGGTCGCAGCTTTCGTAGTGCGAGGCGTAGCCGTTGGTGTCCGAGCGGCTGTAGTGGAAGATCGTGTAATTCTCGAGTTCCGGCGTCAGGTCGGCCACGATGCTGAGGCGGCCGTAGAAGTAGTTGACGTCGTTGAAGTCCTTCGGACCGACGCCCGAGTGGTTCTTCATGTAGCCGTCGCGCTCGTTGCGGTCGATCGAGAGGCGGACCTTGAAGGTCTCGGCGAGCGGGGCGTTGAACACCGCCTGGACACGCTTCTGGTCATAGTTGCCGTAAGTGCCTTCGAGCGATCCTTCGAGCACGTCGGTCGGCTTGGACGGCACCAGCATGACGGCGCCGCCGGTGGTGTTGCGGCCCTGCAGGGTGCCCTGCGGACCTTTCAGGACCTGGACGTTCTGGAGGTCGGTGAAGGCGCCCGCGCCGACGCTGTTGCCGCCCGCGGTGCCGCCCTGCGCGCGCACGCCGACGACGTCGGCGAAATAGACGCCCACGGTCGGGGCGGTCGCCGCGTCCTGGTTGAAGCCGCGGATCGAGTAGGTCGACTTCTCAGGGCCGTAACGGGTGTTGACGGAGAGCGAGGGCGTGAACGCGGCGAGATCGGAGGCGACAGCGATGTTGCGCTTCTCGATCTGGTCGCCGCTGTAGACGGTCATCGAGATCGGCACGTCCTGAAGCCGTTCCTCGGTACGGCGGGCGGTGACGATGATGTCGCCAGGATTGATCGCCTCCGAGCTTTGCGCGAAGGCCGGAGCTGCCGCCGACGTCCCGGCAAATGCGGCGCCGAGCATCAGCGCATTCCTGAAATTCCGTGTAATCATGACTTTCCTCTCCTCCGGAAACCTTGTTTTCTTTTCAGCCGACTGATGCGGCATCGCAGCCGGCGTTCCGGTCTGCGCAAGTTCGTTTATGGGATTCAAAATTTGGGGAAGTGCCCGGCAGGCATACTGCATCGCAGCGCGGATAACCGCGTGTGACGCCCCCCAGCGTCTATCCTCATCTCCCCATCGTGCCGAATGCCGGCATCAGTTCTTGGCTTGGGGAAACAGTACGAATCCCTCGTCTGTTTGCAAGAATAACTGGCGGGAATTCAGTTCACAATGGAGGAAGATGCATCGTATATGCGAATTCATGCCTCGTTGTGGCGCATTTGTAACAGCTGTTCAGCCGCTCACACCGACAGCGCTACCTTCAGAAGCGCGAGTGTGCCGCTCCAGGCAATTCGGTGTGCCGTCAGGTCATAGGCTATCCCCTCAGCGATACCGTCGTGATCGGGGTCGGTGAACGAATGTTGCGCCCTTGCGAACAGGGTGGCCTGGTAATCGACGTGGGCCGCGTCGAATTCGGCGCGCAAGCCGTCGAACTCCGCGATCGGTGCGTATGGATCGCGGCCGCCCGACCATACGGCGACCCGGGCGGAGACCGCTCCGGCCAGCGCCGGTGCATGGGTGGTGAGCAGGCCGTGAAAGCTCGACACGCAGGCCACCGCCGCACCGCTGCGGGCGAGTTCGAGAACGCACTTGCCGCCGAAGCAGTAGCCTATTGCGGCGATCCGCTCCGGATCGACGACAGGCAGCGCCTGGACGGCCTCGAACCACGCGACAGTACGCTCGCGGATGGCTTCGGGCCGCGCCATGAGCTGCGCGAAGTACGTGCCGGCGGCCTGTGGGCTCGAAACGTCGGCGTCGCGCCCGTACATGTCGATGCCCACCGCGACATAGCCTACCTCGGCCAGTTCGCGCACGGCGCCGCGGAAGGCGGGGCCGGGGCCCGTCGCACCGGGAAACATCAGCACGGCCGGATGGGGCTCGTCCCCGGCGGGGCGGGCCATGAAGCCTTCCAGGTCCACGCCGTCATGGGTGCATCGTACGGATTCGAAGGTGTCGGTCATTGCGCCTCTCCCATGGTCATAGTCCGCCTGCCGGTCGCATATGCGAACTCGGTGTCGGTCAGGGGAATGGGGGGGCGCGCACGCCTTGTCAAAGCTTGCGCGCGGTTGTCCGCTCGTGCGATCGGCGGGGCATGAGGCGTCAGTCTTATCGAATGTCATACCTGACCGGCCGGCGGCCCCGCTGGAGCGTCGCGGCGCTGGTGCTGCTGATCCACCTTGCCGTGATCGCGGCGCTCGTGCGGGCGTTTACGCCGCAGTTCGCAGCGCAGGCGGTGCGGACAGTAACGCAGGCGTTCTCGGTCGAGCTTGTCACGCCGCCGCCGCCCTCTCGTGAACCCGTTCCCGCGGTTTCGCCCCGGACTGCGTTGCGCGGCGGGGAGGGTGCTGCCGGTGCGCCCGGGCGGCGGGCCGACCCGCGCCCCGTTGCCGCGCCGAAGGCGCCGCTGGTCGTCATGCCCACCCAGGCGCCGCCGGTGGCCGGCCAGGGCCGGGCGGATGCTGCGGGCGCGAGCAGGCAGGGCGAGGGCACGGGCGCGTTCGGTGACGGAAGCGGGACGGGCGCCGGATCGGGCGGGAGCGGCACCGGCGGAGGCGGCGGGAGCGCTCCTACCGTCAAGATCGCCGGCGACATCAGTTCTGCCGGCGACTATCCGCGCAAGACCCGGGACCTGCGCATCGGCGCCTCCGTCACCATCGACCTCTCGGTAGGCGTGGACGGCAGGGCGACGGGTTGCCGGGTAATCCAGCCAAGCCCCGATCCGCAGGCCGACGCAGTGACCTGCGCTCTGGCGCAGAAGCGTTTTCGGTTCCGCCCCGCGCGTAATGCGGAGGGGTTGCCGGTCGCCGCAGTCTATCGCTGGCGACAACGCTGGTTTTACTGAGCGTCAACATAACCTGTGACGTTGCAATGCAGCAAGCACCGGCTATTACATCAAGTCACCCTGCCCGCATTCGACGAGCGAAAGATTTCATGCCCACGATCGTTCCCGTGATCCTTTGTGGAGGCAGCGGCACGCGCCTCTGGCCTCGCAGCCGCGCCGGCAAGCCGAAGCCGTTCCTGCCGCTCGTCGGCGACAACACGCTGTTCGAGGCCGCGCTGGCCCGCTGTCCCGCGTCGGGTGGCTTTGCCGCGCCCGTCGTTGTCACCGGGCACAAGCATCTCGAGCATGTCGAGAGGCAGCTCGGCAGCATCGAGGGCGCGCAGGTGATCGTCGAGCCGGCGGCGCGCAACACGGCCGCCGCCATCGCGCTGGCGGCCTACCGCCTGCCCGAGGATGCGGTCATGCTGGTCTGCCCGAGCGATCACCACATCGGCAATGCCGAGGCCTTCGCGGTCGCCGCCTGCGCGGCTGCCGACCTGGCGCAGGACGGCTGGCTGGTCTCCTTCGGCATCGAAGCCACCGCGCCCGAGACCGGCTTCGGCTACCTCAAGCGCGGCGAGGCGATCTCCGAAACGGCCTACCGCACCGCCCAGTTCGTCGAGAAGCCCGACCTCGAACGCGCCAAGGCCTTCCTTGCGGAAGGCATCTATGCCTGGAACGGCGGCATCTTCGCGTTCCGCGTCAAGGACTTCATCGCCGAGCTGGAGGCCCACCGTCCGCAGATTGCCGCCGGCGTTGCCGAGGCGGTCGCCAAGGGGAGCGAGGATGGCCAGCGCTTCCATCCCCATGCCGACCTTTTCGCGCAGGTGCCCAGCGATTCGGTCGACTACGCGGTGATGGAGAACACCACGCGCGCCGCCATGGTGCCGGCCGACATGAACTGGTCGGACATCGGCAACTGGCACGCGCTCCACGAAGCGCTCGACCGCGACGAGGACGGGAATTCGGTCCGCGGCGCCGGCGAAGTCGAGATGGTCGACTGCCGCAACGTGCTGGTAGACAGCGACGGGCCGCGCGTCTCGGTGGTGGGGCTGGAAGACGTGATCGTCGTCGTCGACGGGAACGACATCATGATCACCACCGTTTCCGGCGTACAGAAAGTGGGCAAGCTTTCAGGAGCCGTCAATCAATGAACCTGCGCAGATGAGTGCCGCCCTGCCGATCCGTGAGGTCGAGAAGCCCTGGGGCAAGGACCGGCTTCCCGCGCCTTTTTCCGCGCCGGAAGGCCAGCGGATCGGTGAGATCTGGTTCGAGCCGCCCGCCGCGCTGCCGGAACTGCTGGTGAAGTACATCTTCACCAGCGAGGCGTTGTCGGTGCAGGTCCATCCGACGGACGCGCAGACGATCGAGCGGGGCCTCGGCCGGCAGGGCAAGGAAGAGTGCTGGCTCATCGTCGCCGCCGAGCCGGGCGCGAAGCTCGGCATGGGGTTTGAGGGGCCGATTTCCGCAGAGGCAATGCGCGCCGCCGCGCTCGACGGCTCGATCGAGGGACTGATGAGCTGGTACGAGGTCGCACCTGGCGATTTCTTCTATATCCCGGCGAATACCGTCCATGCCATCGGCGCCGGGATTAGCCTGATCGAAGTGCAGCAGAACAGCGACATCACCTATCGTCTCTACGACTACGGCCGCCCGCGCGAGCTGCATCTGGAGGACGGCGTCGCGGTGGCGAAAGGCGAGCCTTATGGGGTCGGCCGCTGGCACAAGCGGGTTCCCGCGCATGGTTCGCAGCCGCTGGTCGATGGGCCGCTGTTCGTGCTCGATCAGGTCGCCGGTGCCCCGACCGCCGAGGTCGCCGTCCGCTACCCCGCCGCGCTGCTCGTGATCCCCCGCGAGGGCGAGGTGGTGATCGCCGGTGCGACGATCGCGCCGGGCGGTTGCGGGCTGGCGGCCAGCCTTGCGGATGTCCGCTTTGCGGATAACGGCGTCTGTCTGCTGGCAAGGCCCTGTGCCCCGCAGCGATAATATTGCATGGAGGGCGGCATGATCGTCCAGACCATACAGCTCGCCCTGACCCCGGTTTTCGTGCTGGTTGCCATCGGCAACATCCTCAACGTCCTCTCGTCGCGGCTGGGACGCGTGGTGGACCGCGCGCGGCTGTTGCAGGAACAGCACGGCACAACGGACGGGCCCCAGCACGACATGATCGTCAGCGAACTGCGCCTGGTCCATCGGCGCACCACCCTCATCACCCAGGCCGTGCGCATGATGGTGCTTTCGGGCCTCGCGATCGGCGTGACCGTGGCGATCCTGTTCCTCTCGGGGCTCAGCGGCCGCGACTGGCACACGGCGGCGGCGATGACCTTCCTCGCCTCGATCGTGCTGCTGCTGGTCGCGCTGGTACTGTTCCTGCGCGAGACACAGGTCGCCGCAAAGGCCCTTCGCATCCCCAACGACTACCTGGAACTGCACCGCGAGATCTGACGCCGTCCGCCATCGCCGCGGCGGTTGGAGATTGCGCGGTTTGGCCTAGTGTCGCCTCATAAGAGGAGAGGCACATGGGGACACGGACCGAAGGCGCGCGCGAGGAGTGGAAACGCGGCTGGCCGATCGTGGTCGCGGCCATGGCTGGCTTCTCGTTCTTCTCCGTCCTGCTGTCCGCCACCGGCCTGTTCATCCAGCCGCTGGAGCGCGAGTTCGGATGGGACCGCGCGACGCTCTCGATGGGCCCTGCCATCGCGACCGCCGTTACTGCGCTGCTATCGCCCTTCTACGGTGCCCTTATCGACCGCTTCGGTTCGCGTCGGCTGGGCCTGCCGGGCGTCGCGGTGACCATGGGCGCGACCTGCATGTTCGCATTCGCCAGCGGCTCCAAGGCGCAGTGGGTGGTGATGTGGGTCGTCTTCGGCTTCATCCTCACCAGCATCAAGTCGACCATCTGGACCACCGCCGTCGCGGGCGCCTTCAGCAAGGGCAGGGGCCTAGCGCTCGGCCTTGCGGTGACCGGTCCCGCGATCGCGCAGACCCTGGTGCCGCCGCTCGGCAATTTCCTGATCGAGAGCTTCGGCTGGCGGGCGGCCTATGTCTGGTTCGGGCTCGGCTGGGGCGGGGTTACGCTGGTCCTGTGCTGGTTGTTCCTCACCGACGCCCACGACCGCAAGGCGAAGGAGGCGAAGGCCGGACTGGTCGCGCGGCCTGTCGTCATCCTGCCCGGGCTTACGAAGCGGCAGGCGCTGCGCAGCCTGGCGCTGGCGCAGGTGGCGATCTCCTCGTTCATCGTGATGGCCATGACCATCGGCCTCGCCATGCACCTCTTCCCGATCCTGACCGAGGCTGGCGTGCCGCGCACGCAGGCGGCGTGGTTGCTTTCGCTCGGCGGCATCGCCGGGATCATCGGCAAGCTGGTTACCGGGGCGCTGCTCGACAGGTTCCGGCCCAACTGGACCGGCAGCGTGACCATGGGCGTCACTGCGGTGACGTTCTTCGTGCTGATATGGTGGCTCGATTCCACGCCCGCGCTGCTGCTGGCGATGATCATCAACGGCTATGCTGCGGGCTCCAAGACCCAGATCACCGCGTTCCTTACCGCCGGCTATGCAGGCATGCGCAACTTCGGGATGATCTACGGCGTGATGTCGGCACTGGTGGCGCTGGCCTCGGGCCTGGGACCTTGGATCGCAGGGAAGGTCTACGACATGGCCGGCAATTACGAGCCGTTCCTCTGGGCCGGGGCGATCGCCTGCGCGCTGGGCGGGGCGCTGCTGCTGGCCCTGCCGCCGATGCCGAAGTGGGAGGAGGAGAAGGAAGCTCTCCCCTGATGCTCAGGCGACCTGCGAATCGTCCGCCGCGCGCGGGTCCTGGTCGGCATCGTCCTTGCGGATGAAGCTGATCTTGCCTTCGGGCTCGAGTATGGCCCAGGCGATCTGGTTCAGGCCGGAGATGCCCGCCAGTCGCATCTCGATGGCAAGCTCGTCGTTGTCGATGCGCTCTTCGTCGAGATTGCCCGGCAACAGCCTGCCGTCCCGGATCAGAACGACCGGGCGGCTCTTCAGCAGTCGGCGCATCTTCGGGATTCGGTGTGCGATCAGGCCGAGTGCGAAGCTCCAGCCCGCGAACGTGAAGATCGCCAGCGTCGCGCCGGTCAGCGAGAAGTCCTGGTGGGTGACGCCCTGCTGGATCAGGTCGCCCATGACGATCAGCGAGACCAGCTCGAACGGCGCCATCTGCCCCAGCTCACGCTTGCCCATGAGGCGCAGCAGGACATAGACTAGGATGAACATCACCGAGGCGCGGATGACGATCTCCATTACGGCAGGACCGTGATCGAGAGGGGGATGGCGATGAGGTCGCTCTTGTCGTCGGCGATGGTGACGTCCCCTTCAAGTATGCGCAGGGCGCGGGGCTGGATCTGGCCGTCGAACTTGATGCGCAGCGGCTGCCCCGCCTTCACCGGGCCGAAATGGTAGCTGTAGGTGCCATCCAGACCTTCGGCACTTTCGGCATCCGGAGCGATGGTGTCGATGCTCATGCCGCGCCAGAGCGGCTGGTCGATCGCCATGACGAGGTCCGTGACGTCGCGGGCAGGGGTGACGGTCAGCACCGTCTCGAACCAGTTACCGCTGCGCAGGATGGGCTCATGCTCCAGCACGACGCGCGCCGAGGGAGAGACGTAGGCCGTAACGCTGGCGCGCCCGCCGCCGAGCCAGCCCAGCAGGGCGCTTCCCAGCACGACGATGAAGACCACCACGGCCAGCGGCGTGCGCCAGCGGGCGAACCGCTCGACCTCGCAGTGCATGGCGTCGATGCCGTATGGGGCCTGCGAGTGGAGGGTGTCTTGGGACATGGTGCAGCAACAAAGCCGCGCCGGGTGCAAGTGTTCCCAACGGCGCCCAAGGCAAGAAAAAAGGCAGGGAACCCGAGGGCGCCCTGCCTTTTCACGCGGTCCGGCGGCCGATCAGGCCGCGAGCTTGAACGGCTCGATCTCGCCCGAAAGGTACAGCTTCTTGGCCTTGGCGCGGCTCAGCTTGCCCGAGCTGGTGCGCGGCAGGCTCTTGGGCGGCACCAGTTCGACGACGCAGTTCATGCCGGTGATCGAGCGGACCTTGTCGCGGATCATCTCGCGCAGTTCGAGGCGCTTGACCGGATCGGAGACGCGGCAGTGGACGAGCACGGCGGGGGTTTCCTCGCCGTTGTCCATCTCGACCGAAAAGGCGGCGATGTCGCCGTGGTTGAAGCCCGGCAGCTGTTCCACGGCCCATTCGATGTCCTGGGGCCAGTGGTTCTTGCCGTTGATGATGATCATGTCCTTGGCGCGGCCGACGATGAACAGGTAGCCCTGTGCCATGTAGCCCATGTCGCCGGTGTCCAGCCAGCCGTCGACCATGCAGGCGGCGGTCGCCTCGGGATCGCGGAAGTAGGAATGCATCACCGACGTGCCGCGGCACCAGACCTTGCCGATCTTGTGGTCTCCGAGGGTGTGACCGTCCTCGCCGCGGATCACCACTTCCATGTCGCGCACGGGCTTGCCGCAGTTGACGATGGCACGGTAGCGGGCGGGGCGGCTGAGGTCGCGGGGGCTGCCCGACAGGCGCTCCTCCTCTACCAGTTCGACGCGGATGCCTTCGCCCGGCGGCATGATGGTCACCGCCAGCGTCGCTTCGGCAAGGCCGTAGCTGGGCAGGAACGCGCTGGCCTTGAAGCCGGCATCGGCGAAAGCGTTGACGAAGTTCTGCATGACGTCAGGGCGGATCATGTCGGCGCCGTTGCCGGCGATCCGCCAGCGCGAGAGGTCGAAGCGGTCGGCGACGGGGCTCTGGCTGGAGATGCGGCGGGCGCAAATGTCGTAGCCGAAGGTCGGCGAGTACGACGCCGTGGTGCCCTGGTTACGCGAGATCAGGTCGAGCCATGCCAGCGGACGACGCGCGAAATCCTCGGTCTTGAGGTAGTCGGCCGAGACCTGGTTGGCGATCAGCGAGAGGAAGCAGCCGACGAGGCCCATGTCGTGATACCACGGCAGCCACGAGACACAGCGGTCCGAGGGCTGGAAATCCATGCCGTGGCTGTGCGCCGCCAGGTTCGCCAGCAACTGGCTGTGGGTCACCGCGACGCCGTGCGGGAAGCGGGTGGAGCCGGAGGAATACTGCAGATAGCAGATGTCATCCGGGCTGGCCTTGGGAAGCTCGACCACCGGGGCATCCTTGGCGGCGAAGTCGGACCAGGTCGCGTGGGCGCAGCCTTGGCGCGTCGCCGCGGCCTGGGTCATCGCGGTGATCTCGTCGGGGCCGATCAGAAGCACGGGGTCCGAGCTGGCGAGCTGGACGGCAAGCTGGTCGATGTAGTTATCCTTGCCGCCGAAGCTGGTGGGCAGGGGCAGCGGCACCGGCCAGGCGCCGGCATAGACCGCGCCGCAGAACAGCGCCGCGAAATCCACGCCGGTCTCGGCGATGAGGGCGACGCGGTCGTCCTTCCTCACGCCGCGCGCGATCAGCGCATGGGCGACCTTGATCGCGTCCTCGCACAGCTCGCTGAAGGGATAGACGCGCGTCAGCGTGCCGCGCGGATCGTGGAAATTGAACCCGCGCCGGCCTTTCGCGGCATAGTCGAGGGCATCGCCGAAGGTGGCGAAGTCGGCGAAGACGCGCTCCAGCGTATCTTCGTTGGGGGTCGGTATAAGTGCCTGACCCGTATTCGGCACCATGCTGATGGTGTCGCCCATGTGTTCTAACCCGTTGTTGTTATACCGTTGTATTCGCGAGATCGGCGCCTCTAACAGGTCCAATGTGAACCCCGGTTAGCTGCGTTTGCGTCCCGATTACGGTCCCACGCACTCTCCCCAATCCGGCCTGAGTGTGGCACGAATAGGGCAGCATGTCGGACAAGCGTCGCAATCAGGGCCGTGTCGGCCCCAAACCCCTGAACCCGGTCCGCCTTGAGGAACTGGCGCTGGCCTATGTCGCGCGCTTCGCGACGACGCAAGCCAGGTTGCGCCTTTATCTCCAGCGCAAGCTTAGGGAACGGGGCTGGGATGGGGAGGACACGCCGCCGCTCGACGGGCTGGTGAGCCGTTATGCCGAGCAGGGCTACGTCGACGATGCGGCCTGGGCGCACATGAAGGCGGGCAGCCTGCTGCGGCGCGGCTACGGCGCCCGCCGGGTGGGCGAGGCGCTGGGGCAGGCAGGGGTGAGCGAGGATCTGCGCGCGGAGGAACGGCCGGGTATAGGCGAGCAGCGCCGCGCCGCGCTGGTGCTGGCGCGTCGCCGCCGCTTCGGCCCTTTCGCGGTTCAGCGCGGCGAAACCGCTGCCGATCCAAAGGCGCGCGACAAGCAGCTGTCGGCGATGCTGCGCGCCGGGCATCCGCTCGACATCGCGCGCCGGATCGTGGAGAGCGATGACGCCGCCGCGCTCGAAGAGTGGGGTGAGTCGGAATTCGGAGACGATTGAATGCGCCTTACCCGCAGCAGTGTTGCCGCAGCCTTCCTCCTGGCCTTTGCGGCCTGTTCGCAGGGCGGTGCCGACGCCGACGCCAAGCCTTCGGCCACGCAGGCCGCCGTCCATCCCGAATCGGGTCTGCCGGTGGTGCCGCTCAAGGTGAAGTCGGCCAAGGGTACCCACGCCTTCCGGGTTGAAGTGGCGACCACCACGCAGGAGCAGGCCAAGGGCCTGATGTTCCGCACCCGGCTGGGCGCCGACGAAGGCATGATCTTCGTCAACAATCCGCCGCGTCCCGCCTCGTTCTGGATGCGCAACACGGTGATCCCGCTCGACATCATCTTCATCGGCACCGACCACCGTATCCTCAACATCGCCGCCAACGCCGTGCCTTACGACGAGACCCCGGTGTCCTCGACCGGCGTTACCTCCGGCGTTCTCGAACTCAACGGCGGCCGCTCTGCCGAACTCGGGATCAAGGCCGGCGACAAGGTCAGCTGGTAGCATTTCTCCATCGCGTATCTCCTCAATGCCCTTGCCTTCCGGGGGGCAGAGGGGCTAGTGCGCCGCTCATGGGAATCCTGTCCAAGATCTTCACCTGGTGGGACGGCGCCACCATCGGCACCTCGCTCTGGAGCGCGCGTAACGGCGAGCACGTCGGCACCGACGCGCAAGGCAACAAGTATTTCCGGTCCACCGGCAAGAACGTCAGGACGACCGAGGGCTACGAGCGCCGCTGGGTGATGTACGTGGGCGCCAACGATGCCAGCAACGTGCCGGCCGAATGGCACGGCTGGCTGCACCACTCCTACGACGGCGTCCCCGAAAGCCACCTGCCGCCGCCGCGGATCTGGGAAGTGGACTACACGCCCAACGCCACCGGCACCGTCACGGCGTACCGCCCGCAGGGCGCGCTGGAGCGCGGAGGCGTGCGCGCCGCCGCGACCGGCGACTACGAAGCCTGGTCCCCGGACGCCTGAGGCTGACGGCATGATCCGGGTGCGGAGCCTTGCCGGCCTGGCCTTGCTGGCGGTCCTCGCCGCCTGCGGAAGCGGCGAACCCGAGCCTGAGGCGCAGGACACAGGGGTCCCCGACGCCATCGCCGGGATGGCTGCCGGCCCTGCACAAGCGGCCCGCGGCCAGCAGATCGGCACTCCGAACAAGGACCGCGTGGTCACGCTCGGCGTCCTCAACAAGCGCAACAACCTGACACAGGACATGGTGATGAAGCCGGGCGAATCGCGCCGGCTTGGCAACCTTGTCGTCAAGGTCTCGACTTGCGAGAAGTCGCTCCCGTGGGAGCGGCCGCAGGAAGAGGGCGCCTTCGTCCAGGTGTTCGTCGAGGAACGGCGCACCACGGCCGAGAAGCTGGCCTGGCGCAAGGTGTTCTCGGGCTGGCTGTTCAAGAACAACCCCTCGCTCAACGTGGTTGAGCACCCGGTCTACGACGTCTGGGTCAAGGCCTGCGCGATGAGCTTCCCGGGCGAGGAGGCGAGCCCGCAGGACGCCGCGTCCGCCAGCAGCGCGCGGAAAGCGTCCGGCAGCGCCAGCACGCCCGCACCTGCCGCGACGCCGTCTCCCACTGCCGCGCCGACGCCGGCCGAACCCGAGCCGGTCGAGGAACCCGTCGCCGCCAACTGATCGGGGGACGCCGATGGCTCGCCCTGCGCGTCCTGTAGCAGCGACAGGTATCGCTTCTGCGGCATCTCCACTGCGCCGAGCGAGGCGAGGTGCGGGGTCATGAACTGGCAGTCTAGCAGGCTGGCGCCGCCGCGCCGCAAAGCCGCCACCAGCCAGCACAGCGCGACCTTCGACGAATCGCTGACACGCGAAAACATCGATTCGCCGCAGAACACCCGGTCGAACCCCACACCATACAGTCCGCCGACCAGTTCGCGCGCAGGGCCCTCTCCCGACCACACCTCGATCGAATGGGCATGGCCGAGGAACTGCAGATTCTCGTAGCTGGCCTGGATGCGGTGGCTGATCCAGCTGCCGCCTTCGTCGCCGTCTTCGTCCTCGCGCACCCGGCGCGGCGCGGCGCAGGCATCCATGACTTGGGAGAACGCCTCGTTGCAGGTCACCGTGAAGCGGCCGCGGCGCAGGCTGCGCGCCAGCGAATGGGACACGCACAGTCCGTCGAGTGGCAGGATCGCGCGTAGCCGCGGCTCGATCCAGAAGATCTCCGGGTCGTCGCGGTTGTCCGCCATCGGGAAGATCCCGCTGCGGTAGGCGAGCATCAGCAGTTCGGGCTCGATGATCGGTTCTGATCGGGGGGCGTGCACGGTCCTTGTCCTAGCAGAAGGCACAATGGTGGCAATCTGTCGGCATCTTATCAATCGCCGCTTGTAATCCGCATCGGGTCAATCTAGGGGGACCTCCGCCCGCAGGAGTGTAGCTCAGTTGGTAGAGCATCGGTCTCCAAAACCGAGGGCCGTGGGTTCGAGTCCCTCCACTCCTGCCAGCATTTCCCGAACATCGCGATAACCTGCCCTTCGGGGCACCTCCGGGTCCGGAGGTCGCAGCGGCGGTTGGCGCGATTGCGGCAGGCCGTTCGCCGCGCTAGCCTCGTGCGCCTTGCCAATTGCCCGGCGCAGACTAGGAGAACCCGTCCGCCGATTCGGACGTGGCCAAGCCTTTTGCGTCGCGGCAACCGAATGGGGCACAGCGGGAAAGATCCAGTCGCACATGCACGCCAGCGCGCATCCTGAACCAGAGGGCCCGGAAGCCGGCAAGCGCCGCTTCCGCACCAGCGAGACCTATCTGCGCACCCGCCACGAAGCGGCCTGGCTGGGCTTCGTCCTGTCGTGCCTGGCGATGCTGCCGGCGCTGCTCGCCTGGACGCCGCAGATGACCGACTACCCGTCGCATCTCGCAGGCTACCGGATCATGCTGGACCATGGGCACGACCCGTTCCTGACGCGCTACTTCCTGTTCAACTGGGAGTGGACCGGCAACCTCGGCGCCGAACTGCTGATGGTGCCGCTCACCCCGCTGCTCGGGCTGGAGGAGGCCGGGCGCTTCATCGTCGCCTCGATCCCGTTCCTCACCGGCATGGCGATCATGGCCGTGGAGTGGAGCCTCAGGAAGCGCATCGGTGTCGGCGCCATCCTCGCCTTCGCCATGATCTGGTCGCCTTCGCTGCTGATGGGCTTCCTCAACTACTCGCTCTCGCTCGCCTTCGCGCTGTTTGCCTTCGCGGGCTGGGTGCGGCTGGAGGGATGGCGGTGGCGCTGGGCGGTGATGGTGCCGGTCGGCTTCGTCGTGTGGATATGCCACGTCTCGGGCTGGGGCGTGATGGGCGTGTTGATATTCGGCTACGAGTGGTCGCGCCGCCGCAGCTGGCTCGACTGGCGACCGCTCCTGAAGCCCTGGCCGCTGGTGTTCCCGCTGCTGCCGATGCTGCTGGGCATGGGCGCCAATTCCAAGGTCTCCTACGGCCGCTGGGGCGTGCTCGAGTACAAGTGGGGCATCCTCTACAAGGCGATGCGCAGCTACGATCAGGTCCTCGACATCACCAGCCTGTGCCTGGTGGTGGCGGTCGTGGCCGCCGCGCTCGTACTGCGCCGCTTCGACGGCCGGGTCGGCTGGGCGGCACTGATCCTGCTCATCCTGACGCTCATCGTGCCGCGGCAGATCTTCGGCGGCGACTATGCCGACTACCGCCTGAGCACCGCCGCGCTGATGGTCGCCTGCATGGCGATCGACTGGCCGGTGCCGCGCTGGGGACTGGCGCTGGCAAGCCTGCTGTTCACGGTGCGCATCGCGGTGACGAGCGTGGTCTGGTACCAGGACGCGCAGACCGCGCGCCAGCTCGTCGCCGCGCTCGACCATGTACCCGAAGGCGCGCGCGTGGCGACCGCCGTGGCGATCCCGCGCTCGCAGTGGCTGTTCGGGCCGTTCGAGCACTTCGGCAGCTTTGCGGTCGTGCGCCGCAGCGCGATGGAGAATTCGAACTTCGCGCTGCCCGACGTCCACATGCTGTCGATGCGCGAGACGCGCTACCGCTTCAACGATCCCACCCAGCGCATCCTCTATTCGCCGCGCCAGCGGATCGACCTCAGGAAGTTCAAGCCGGCCCGCCATGCCGATTACCTCTGGTACATCGGCGACAAGCAGCCGGTGGGCATCCCCGACGGCGCCCGGATCGTCTACGCGACGCCCAACTCGTTCCTCGCACGGCTTCCCGACGCGGTGGACCTTGCAAATCCGGGCGACGGAAGCTAAGTCGCGGTTTCCTTCCGACAAGCGGACTTCACCAAGCCCCTCCCGACCCCGGTCGGGGCGGCGATGAACCCTAGCCGGAAGACACGAGAATTTTCGCGCCCGGACCTGTGCCGGGCACCAGGCAAGCGACGAGAGAGCGACGTAAGATGGCCAAGACAACCCCCGGCGAATTCATGCGCCAGGTCCAGGCGGAAGCGCGCAAGATCCACTGGCCCTCGCGCCAGGAGACGGTGACGACGGCGATCTTCGTCGGCATCATGACGGTGCTTCTCGCCACGTTCTTCCTGGGCATCGACGCGCTGTTCGGCTGGGTCGTCAGCTCGCTGCTGTCGCTGCTCTGATCGCACGAAACTAGGACACGAAGAGACAACCATGGCCCGCTGGTACATCATCCACGCCTATTCCGGTTTCGAGAACAAGGTGAAGGAATCCATCCTCTCGGAAGCCGAGCGGATGGGCCTCTCGCAGCTCGTCGAGGACGTGCAGGTTCCCGCAGAGACCATCACCGAGGTCAAGCGCGGCAAGAAGGTCCAGGTCGAGCGCAAGACCATGCCCGGCTACGTGCTCGCCAAGCTGCATCTCAACGACGACGTCTACCACCTCGTCAAGAACACTCCCAAGGTGACCGGCTTCCTCGGTTCCATGGGCAAGCCGCAGGCGATCAGCGAGAACGAGGCGAAGCGCTACTTCGGCGCCGCCGAACTCGCCGCCGCCACGCCGCGCAAGACCATCAGCATCGACTACGAGATCGGCGATTCGGTGAAGGTCCTCGACGGTCCGTTCGCCAGCTTCAACGGCATCGTGGAAGAGCTCGATTTCGACAAGAACCGCGTCAAGGTCGCGGTGTCGATCTTCGGCCGCGCCACGCCGGTCGAGCTCGAATTCGAGCACGTCGAACTCAGCAAGTAAGCGGCGCCGGGCGGTTTCGCCCGGTTCCCCTGCAGTCACCAACCGCCCCGTGCGCCGACCGGCGTTGCGGGGCGGCCTGCATTTAGCGCCCAGCTAAGGCACGGTTAGCGCCGACTTAACGATTGTGGTGGCATGAGCCGCGCATGGTCAGGGGGCGCTTGGACGGATTGGACGGACTGCGGGGCATCGCCGCCCTGTGCGTGTTCCTGTCGCACGTCTTCGCCGACATTCCCGGCAACGCCTATCTGGCGGTCGACTTCTTCTTCATGCTGAGCGGCTACGTCATGGCGCGCAGCTACGAGGATCGGCTGAGGGAAGGCGGCGGGGCGGCGACCGCCGGCTTCATGCGCGCGCGATTCGTCAGGCTCTATCCGCTGGTCTTCCTTGGCAGCATGCTGGGCATACCCTGGCTGCTCGCCGACAGCGGGCAGGGCGCATGGCTGATCGCGGTTGTGGGCCTGCTGGTCATGCCGGTCATGCTCAACCCGCCCGCCTGGTCGATCGGCTGCGAGCTGGGTGCCAACCTTGTCCACGGCCTGCTCTTCGCCCGGATGCCCACGCGGCGCCTCGCCGCATTGAGCGCGGTCCTGCTGGTGCTGCTGGTGTTCGCGGCGCGGGGGAAGGGGCTGGGCTTCCCGCCCGGACCCGAAAACTGGGTGCTCGTCTTCGTGCGCACGCTGGCGCCCTACGGCATGGGCGTGGTCCTCTACCGAACCTGGCGGGACCGGCCGCCGATCCGGGTCGGCGCGGCCTTCACCTGGAGCGCGATGCCGGCATTCTTCGCCCTGTCCATCGTGACGGGGCTCGCCAACACTCTTGCCGACTTCACCTTCGTCGCCGTGCTGTGCCCGCTGCTCATCGCGGGAGGCCTGCGCAGCGGCGGCGGCTCGCGGCTGGCGATGGGGGCGGGGGCCCTGTCGTTCCCGCTCTATGCCGTCCACGGTCCCGTGATCCTGACCCTGCAGGCGCTGGACGTGGCGAGAAGCTGGCAGGTCGCGCTCGGGCTTGCCTCCGGGGTCGGCGCCCTGTGGCTTTCGCGCCGCCTGACCTGCGTTCTTCGCGGCCCCGGCCTGAAGGCCCTGCAATCATGACGTCCGGCCGCTCCCGCCTGACCTCGCTCGACGGCCTGCGCGGCCTCGCGGCCTGCGGCGTCGCATTCCTCTACCACCCCTTGCTCGAGTTCGACGCCTCCGTCATGGCCGGTGCGCCGTCTCTGGTGATCTGGCTCCGCGACTGGGGCTGGACCTTCGTCGACCTGTTCTTCCTGATCTCCGGCTATATCTTCGCACATGTCTATCTGCCGGGCGGTGGACTCGAGCGGGCAGGCATGGCCGATTTCGCGGTGGCGCGCGTGGCCCGGCTCTATCCGCTGCACCTGCTGACACTGTTCGCGTCGGCCGTGATATTTGCCGGGAGCGCCGACAACACCTGGGCCGCGTTCGCCGCCCACCTGTTCATGGCGCAGGCCTTCGTCGGGAAGGTCAGCCACACCTTCAACGGCCCCTCGTGGTCGATCTCGGTCGAGATCGTGTGCTACCTCGTCTTCGTGCTCGCGGCCGTGCGCGGTGACCGGACGCTGCGCTGGGTGACCGGCGGTGCGATCGTGGTGGCTCTGGTGCATTTCGCGCTGCAGGGCCGTGCGGGCGGCCCCTGGGTCGGCGACGGCGTGCCGCGCGGACTGCTGGGTTTCTTCCTCGGGCAAGTGCTGTGGCGGCGGCGCGCCTGCCTTGCGACGGTGCCGGTGGCGGCACTCGTCACCGGACTGGCGCTTGGCCTCGCCATCGACATGGGAAGCGCCAGTCCGCTGCCGCCGGTCTGCCTGCTCGCCTGGCCCTGCGCGCTGCTGCTGGCCTTGCGCCTGCCGCTGCTGGCGAGCCGCGCGGCGGTATGGCTCGGGGACCGCTCCTATGCGGTCTACCTCATTCACTTTCCCTGCCTGGCGATCTTCGTCCCCTCGCTGAAGGCCGCGGAGACCGGCTGGCTGGCGGGGACGATCACGCTGGGCTATGCCGCGCTGGTGCTGGTGCTGAGCGACCTGGCCTATCGCCGCTTCGAAGTCCCGGCCCGACGCGCCGTCCGCGCCGCGTGGGAGCGGCGGGCGGGGTCGGCGACCAGCCCCGCCTGAGGCGGGCGCAAACGCGCTCTTTCCTTTTGCCGGCGTTTCGTTTAGGGGCGCCCCCTTCGGACCGGCCTCGGCCGGAACGATTCCCTCGCGGGAGGATGCCTTCGGGCATCCGTTCTCACCGCTAGGCATGAGCGTTCCCGGGTTTCGGGCGCGCGACAGTGTGAAAAAGGAGCGGCCACATGGCCAAGAAGATTACAGGTTACATCAAGCTGCAGGTTCCGGCCGGCAAGGCCAACCCGTCGCCGCCGATCGGTCCGGCGCTGGGTCAGCGCGGCGTGAACATCATGGAATTCTGCAAGGCGTTCAACGCCGCCACGCAGGAACTCGAGAACGGCATGCCGATCCCGACCATCATCACCGTCTACGCGGATCGCAGCTTCACCTTCGTCACCAAGACGCCCCCCGCCACCTTCCTCATCAAGAAGGCCGCCGGCCTGAAGTCGGGTTCGAAGGAGCCGGGCAAGGTGTCCGCCGGAACGATCAAGATGTCGCAGCTGGCCGAGATCGCCCAGGTCAAGATGGCCGACCTCAATGCCAACGACATTGACGCGGCGACGAAGATCATTGCAGGCTCCGCTCGCGCGATGGGCCTCCAGGTTGTGGAGGGCTAATCCATGAAGACCACCAAGAAGCAGAAGTCGCTGTCGGAAAAGCTGGGCGACAACATGAAGCTCTACGCCGTCGGCGAAGCGCTCCAGACCCTGCGCGACCTCAAGACCACCAAGTTCGACGAGACCGTTGAAGTCGCGCTGAACCTGGGCGTCGATCCGCGCCACGCCGACCAGATGGTCCGCGGCATGGTCTCGCTCCCGGCCGGCACCGGCAAGGAAGTCCGCGTCGCCGTGTTCGCCAAGGGCGACAAGGCCGCCGAGGCTCTCGCCGCCGGCGCCGACAAGGTTGGCGCCGAAGACCTCATGGAAGACATGCAGGCCGGCAACCTCGACTACGACCGCGTCATCGCCACCCCGGACATGATGGGCGTCGTCGGCCGTCTCGGTAAGCTGCTGGGTCCCAAGGGCCTGATGCCCAACCCGAAGCTGGGCACCGTCACCCCGAACGTCACGCAGGCCGTGAAGGACGCCAAGGGCGGCCAGATCGAGTTCCGCGTCGAGAAGCAGGGCATCATCCACGCCGGCATCGGCAAGATGTCGTTCTCGGACGAAGACCTGAAGTCGAACTTCGCCGCTTTCGTCGACGCGATCGTCAAGGCGAAGCCGGCCGGCGCCAAGGGCAAGTACGTCCGCAAGGTGTCGCTGTCCTCGTCGATGGGCCCCGGCCTGAAGATCGACACGACCGAAGTCACCGGCGCCTGATCCTTCAGGACCGCTGAAACAGACAGGGGGCCGGGAAGAGCGATCTTCCCGGCCCTTTTTCTGTGCCCTGCGATCCCGGTCCTGCGGCGGGCGATGGCCCATGGCCCGCGCAGCCGCTTGGCCCTTGGCACGCCGTTCCCGCTCGCCTAAGCCGCGCGCCGTCACTCATGGGGAATATGGACATGGACCGGTTTCAAAGCATCCTGCTCGTCGGCTGCGGCAACATGGCCGGGGCGATGCTCACAGGCTGGCTGGCCGGCGGCATGGCGCCTGCGCGCTTCACCGTGGTCGATCCCCACCGCGAAACCGTGCCCGAGGGCGTGACGCTGCTGCGCGAACTGCCCGCCGAGGGCCGGTTCGACGCGGTGCTGCTGGGCGTGAAGCCGCAGGGGCTCGACGACGTGGCCCCGCTGCTGGCGCCGCTGCTGGGCGGGCAGGCGGTGCTGTTCTCGATCCTCGCGGGCGTCGAGTTCGACAGTCTCGCCGCGCGCTTCCCCGGGGCGGGCGCGCTGGTGCGGATCATGCCCAACCTCGCCGCCGCCATCGGCAGGTCGCCGATCGCGCTCGACGCGCGCGGGCTCGACGAGATCGGCCGCGCCGCCGTGACGGCGCTGATGGCGCCGCTCGGGACCCCGGAATGGCTGGCGGGCGAGCACCTGTTCGACGCCGTGACCGCGCTGGCGGGCTGCGGCCCGGCCTTCGTCTACCGCTTCATCGACTCGCTCGCGGCCGGGGCCGTGGCGCTCGGGCTCGAGGAAGGACAGTCGCAGCGCCTGGCGCTCGCCATGGTCGAGGGCGCCGCGCTGCTGGCGGGTGCGTCCGAATTCTCGCCGGGCGAACTGGCCGACAAGGTGGCGAGCCCCGGCGGCTCGACCCGTGCGGGCATGAACGTGCTGGACGAAGGAAATGCCCTCGGCGAGGTGATCGCCAGCGCCATGACCGCCTCGCGCGACCGCAATGCGGAGATGGCCGCCGCCGCCCGGCAGGGATAACGCTCCGTTCCGGCAGCGATATACACTTTGTCACAAATGCCGGGCGCCGGTTTTCCTTGAAACTTGGTGGGGTCGGGGCGATATTCCCTTTCGTGCGGAACCGCATTGTGCTGGTTTTCCGCGAAAGGGAGTTAGAAATGGCGAATTGGAACGACCCCCAGCCCCGCACGGGCTTCGGTGCGTCTCCGAGCCTAGACGGGCGCACCGCCGGCCGGACGACCTACGATGCCGGTTTGCGGCGGCACATGCTGTCGATCTACAACTACATGGCCTCGGGCGTCCTGCTTTCGGGCATCGTGGCGTTCGTCTTCGCGAATTACGGTTTCGCGGCCGCGATGATGGGCAGCCCGATCAAGTGGCTGGTCATGCTCGCGCCGCTGGGCTTCGTCTTCGCGATCAGCGGCGGTGCGCAGCGCTTCAGCGAATCCACCCTGAAGGTCCTGTACTGGGGCTTCGCGGCAGTGATGGGCATGTCGCTCTCGACGATCTTCCTGATCTACACGAGCTCGTCGATCGCAACCACGTTCTTCGCGACGGCCGCCGCCTTCGCGGGCCTGAGCCTCTACGGCTACACTACGAAGAAGGACCTGTCGGGCTTCGGCACGTTCCTCATCATGGGCGTGGTCGGCATCCTGATCGCGTCGCTGGTGAACATCTTCGTGGGTTCCACGATGCTGCAGCTGGCGATCTCGATCCTCGGCGTGCTGATCTTCGCGGGCCTCACCGCCTACGACACGCAGATGCTCAAGAACCAGTACGCCCAGCTGCGCGGCACCGACTTCGTCGGCAAGGCCGTGATCCTCGGCGCGCTGAGCCTGTACCTGGACTTCATCAACATGTTCCAGTTCCTGCTCAGCTTCCTCGGCCAGAGGGACTGAGCGGGCGCTGACCCTGCGCCTGCGGATGAAACCGGAATGGAGGGAAAACCCCTTCTGAGCGATTAATCCACAGTCCAGATTCGTATAGCCATGATGCCCGGTGCGTTTCGTCGCACCGGGCATTTGCTTTATAGGCTCGCAGCGTTAGACCTTTTTTCCTGTGATGGAGAATACGTGCGTGAAAATCGGGATTGAGATCAAGGCAAGCGAGCGGGGCGCGCGCCGCCTGCCATTGCTGGCGGGCTCCGTTCTCGCCGTGACGCTGGCCACCCTCGCAGGCTGCGCCAAGGCGCCGCCGCCGCCGCCGCCGCCGCCGCCGGTGGTCGTCATCCCGCCGATGCCGTCGCCGCCGATGGGCGCGCAGGCGGAAATGACGATCCCCCCGATCGCCGAGGACGGGCAGCGCCATACCGTCAATTACGGCATCTCCACCTCGCAGGCGGTGTGGAACCTGCGCTCGGCCTACAACGTCGCTGCGCTGAACTGCATCGAGCCGGAATACGCGCCGATCCTGGAAGGCTACAAGCGCTTCCTCAAGACCTACGACAAGTCGCTCCACAAGGCCTCGCTAGAGATCGACCGCAGCTTCCAGAGCCAGCACAAGGGCCGCGCCGCGATCGTCGCGCGCGAGACGTACCAGACGCAGGTCTACAACTTCTTCTCGCTGCCGCCCGTCGATGCGGGCTTCTGCCGTGCGGCGATGGAAGTCTCCACCGAGCTGATGACGGTCGAGCCCAGCCAGTTCGAGGGGTACTCCTACCAAGGCCTCGCCAAGCTGGAGGCGCCGTTCAAGGAGTTCTTCACCGCCTTCGAACAGTACCGCGCCGACCTCGCCGCGTGGCAGGCGCGCTACGGCGCGGGCGGCCTGATAACGGTGCGGCCGACCTCGGAACAGACGATGGCGCAGACCAAGGGCTTCAGCCAGTAAGCGGGCGCTGCATGGGCGCGGAATCGGCGCCCATGCATTTTTGGCCTTTCCGGCGGGAGTTCTCTTCGCTAAGGGGGCGCTCCGGTACGGCGCATGCCGTGGCGGGCATGATACTGGAACGGGGCCGTAGCTCAGCTGGGAGAGCGCGTCGTTCGCAATGACGAGGTCAGGGGTTCGATCCCCCTCGGCTCCACCAGTATCGACATTTTAGGCGTGTTCGGGGCAACCGGGCATCACCCGGCCCGAGACACGGCCGGGTTTTTTGTTTATCTGCGGCAGGTGGCGCATACGGGACGGTGAAGGTTCCGGCGGCCGGGACCGGTCGCAACAGGAGCGCTGATTGAGCGCCGGAAGCGATCAGGACCGATGCATTTTCTAGACCAGGCCAAGATCTATACCCGTGCAGGCGGCGGCGGACCCGGAGCGGTGAGCTTCCGGCGTGAGATGTACGTCGAATACGGCGGCCCCGACGGCGGCAACGGTGGCAAGGGCGGCGACATCATCTTCGAGGCCGTCGCCGGCCTCAACACGCTGATCGACTTCCGCTACACCCAGCACTTCAAGGCGCCGCGCGGCGGGCACGGCATGGGCCAGAACCGCAACGGCGCGGCGGGCAAGAACCTCGTCATCAAGGTGCCGATCGGCACCCAGGTCATCGCCGACGACGAGGACCGCGACACCGTCCTGCTCGACCTGACCGAGCCCGGCCAGCGCGTGGTCTTCAGCGAGGGCGGCCTCGGCGGACGCGGCAACGCCAGCTACAAGACCAGCACCAACCGCGCGCCGCGCCAGCACCAGCCCGGCATCCAGCCGGAAGAGCAGTGGGTGTGGCTGCGCCTCAAGCTGCTGGCCGACGTCGGCCTCGTCGGCATGCCCAACGCGGGCAAGTCCACCTTCATCAACAAGCTGTCGAACGCCAAGGCCAAGGTCGGCGACTATGCCTTCACCACGCTGCGTCCGCAGCTGGGCGTCGTGACCCACAATCACCGTGAGTTCGTGGTGGCCGACATTCCGGGCCTGATCGCGGGCGCCGCCGACGGCGCGGGCGTGGGGGACCGGTTCCTCGGCCACATCGAGCGCTGCCGCGTGCTCGTCCACCTCATCGACATCTCCAACACCGACCCGGTCGAGGCCATGCAGATCGTCGAGGAGGAACTGGAAGCCTACAGCGAGGACCTGGCCGACAAGCCGCGCCTCGTCGCGCTGAACAAGATCGATCTCGTCGACGATGCGCTGGCGGCCGACTACGCCAAGCTGCTGCTCAAGGCCGGCGCCGACGAGGTGTTCCCGATCTCGGGCGCCACGGGCAAGGGCATGTCGAAGCTGCTCGACGCAATCATCGACTACCTCCCCGCCGCCACCGTGACCGAGCGTCCCGCCGGCGAGCGCGAGGAACTCGACGACAAGCCGTGGTCGCCGATCTGATCGCGTGAAACCCTCCCTTTCGCGGCGCGACGGCGAGGGGCACCGCCTGCGGGCTCCGGGGGGCTGGGCGCCAGGGCCCATGCGTTCCGCCGCCGCGCCCATCCGCGCAAGCTGACGCTTTCCACCTACCGGCTATTACCCTAGAGGCTGGCGCTCCCATGCCCATTTCCCGACTCTCCGATCTCGCCGACGCCGCTCTCGCACCTCGCCTTGTCATCAAGGTGGGCTCGGCGCTGCTCGTCGGCCCGGAAGGCGTGCGGCGCGACTGGGTGGCCGGGCTCGTGGCCGAAATCGCCGAGGCGCGGGACCGGGGGCAGGACGTCATCGTCGTGTCGTCGGGCGCGATCGCGCTGGGCGCGGCGACGCTGGGGCTGGAGAAGGGCGGGCGCGGCAGCCTTGCCGACGCGCAGGCCAGTGCCGCCGTCGGCCAGATCGCGCTCTCGGGGCTATGGGCTCAGCTGCTGGGCGATCACGGCATCACGGCCGCGCAGATGCTGCTGACGCTCGACGACCTCGAGGATCGCCGCCGCTACCTCAACGTCACCGCCACGCTGACCCGGCTGCTCGATGCGGGCGCGGTGCCCGTCATCAACGAGAACGATTCGGTCGCGACGCAGGAAATCCGCTTCGGCGACAACGACCGCCTCGCCGCGCGCGTGGCGCAGGCCGCGCAGGCGAGCGCGGTGGTGCTGCTTTCGGACATCGACGGACTCTACGACCGCCATCCGAAACTGCCCGGCGCGACGCTGATCCCGGTAGTCGAGGGGGTCACGCGCGAGGTCCACGCCATGGCGAGCACCGAATCGAACTCGGGCATGGGCTCGGGCGGCATGGTGTCGAAGCTGCAGGCGGCCGAGATCGCCGAACTCGCGGGCATCTGCCTCGTCATCGGCAACGGCCAGCACGACCGGCCGGTCGAGCGCATCATGGCGCAGGGCATCGGCACGTTGTTCGTGCCCGGCCTCAGGAAAGCCGGCGCGCGCAAGGCGTGGCTGGGCGGACGGCTCAAGCTCAAGGGCGAACTTATCGTCGACGACGGCGCCGCGGCGGCGCTGCGCCGGGGTTCGAGCCTGCTCGCCAAGGGCATCACCGCGGTCGAGGGGGTGTTCGGGCGCGGCGATCCGGTGGCGATCGTCGATGGCGAGGGCCGGGTGCTGGCGCACGGCCTTTCCGAATACGACGCGGCCGAGTGCGCGGCGATCGTCGGGCTGCATTCGAACGCGCAGGAAGCCGTACTCGGCTACGCGCCGCGCTCCTCGGTGGTCCACCGCGACCAGATGGTGATGAAGTGAACAGAGTGGACCGGCCGATCATCGCGCTCACCGGGGCGACCGGGTTCGTCGGGCAGGCCGTGCTCGATGCCGCGCTCGCTGCCGGCTACGCCGTGCGGGCCCTGACGCGCCGCGCCCAGCCGGAGCGCAAGCACGTCGACTGGGTCGGCGGCGACCTTGCCGATAGCGCCGCTCTGGCCGAGCTGACGCGCGGGGCCGAAGCGGCGATCCATGTCGCCGGCGTGGTGAACGCGCCCGATGCGGCCGGGTTCGAGGCGGGCAACGTCACCGGCACGCTCAACCTGATCGAGACGCTGGTCTCGCAGGGTATCCGGCGGCTCGTCCACGTCTCCTCGCTATCCGCGCGCGAGCCGGAGCTTTCCATCTACGGGGCATCGAAGGCCAAGGCCGAGAAGTTCATCATGGCCAGCTCGCTCGACTGGACGATCGTGCGACCGCCCGCGATCTACGGGCCGCGCGACAAGGACATGCTCGAGCTGTTCAAGGCCGCGCGCTGGGGCGTCATGCCGATGCCCAGGGAAGGCCGCGCCTCGATGATCCATGTCGAGGACCTTGCGCGTCTGCTGGTCGCTTTGGTTCCGGGAGACGGCGAGCGGGTCGGCGGCGTCAGCGGACGGATCTTCGAGCCCGACGACGGCAAGCCGCAGGGCTGGGACCACTACGAGACGGCGCTGGCGATCGGCTGGTCGATGGGCAAGCGCCCGCGCGTGATCGGCCTGTCGCATGCCATGCTCAGCCGCGTGGCGCGCCTCGACAAGTTTTTGCGCGGGCCGCGCGCAAAAATGACTCTCGACCGTGCGGGCTATTTGAGCCACCCGGACTGGGTGGTTTCGCCCGAGGCCGCGGTTCCCGCCGCGCTCTGGCAGCCGCGCATCGAGACGCGCGAGGGGCTGAAGTCCACCGCGCAGTGGTACCGCGAGCAGAAGTGGCTCTGACGACATAACGGGGAAATTGCACGGATGAAGGGGCTGCTCGCGCGCTTGAATATCGATCCCTACCTGTTGCTGCTGGTCGGCACGGTGGGGCTGGCCTCGGTCCTGCCGGCGCGCGGCATCTGGGCGGACATCGCGGGCGGCGTCGCGGACGCGGGCATCGCGCTGCTGTTCTTCCTGCACGGCGCCAAGCTCTCGCGCGAGGCGATCCTCGACGGCGCGCGGGCGTGGAAGCTGCACCTGACGGTGGCGGCGGTGACCTTCGTGCTGTTCCCGCTGATCGGCCTCGGCGTCCGCGCCATCCCCGGGCTCGAGCCTTCGCTGGCGACGGGCGTGCTGTTCCTCACGCTGCTGCCCTCGACCGTGCAGTCCTCGATCGCCTTCACCGCGATCGCCGGCGGCAACGTCGCGGCGGCGGTGTGCAGCGCCTCGTTCTCGAACCTTGCGGGCATCTTCATCACGCCGCTGCTGACCGCGCTGCTGATCACCGGCGACAGCGGGGGCTTTTCCACCGACCCGGTCATCGCCATCGCCACGCAGTTGCTGCTGCCGTTCCTGGCGGGTCATTTCCTGCGCCCGTGGATCGGCGGCTTCGTGACGCGCAACAAGAAGATCCTGGGCTACGTCGATCGCGGCTCGATCCTGCTGGTGGTCTATACCGCCTTCGGGGCGGCGGTGATCGAGGGGCTGTGGCAGAAGGTGACGCTGGGCGAACTGGGCCTGATCGCGGTGATCTCGCTCGCCGTGCTGGCGGTGGTCATGGTGATCTCGACCGTGGTCGGCAAGGCGCTGGGCTTCTCGCGTGAGGACCGGATCGTGCTCCTGTTCTGCGGCTCCAAGAAGAGCCTGGCGACCGGCGTGCCGCTGGCCGGCGTGCTGTTTCCGGCAGCACAGGTCGGCGCGATCATCCTGCCGCTGATGTTCTTCCACCAGATCCAGTTGATGGTCTGCGCGGTGCTGGCGCGGCGCTTCGCGGCGGAGAACGAGAAGGCGGAGCTGGCCGTACAGGCCTGAGGCCGGCACTTCCCGGCCAGGTAGCGCCCGAGCTCCTGCCCCGTAAATGCAAACAAGCCGGTCGGGGCGACGGAGATTTTTTCAACCGCCCCGGTTCCTTCAACTTGGCTGAGTGAGGCTGCCCGTCACCCCACCGGCTCGGGCACGCGGGCCGGCGCCGGGTCGAAGGCGATCGGCAGCGACCTGATGCCCCAGACCCCGCAGAAGCTGCGCCATTCCGGCACGGCGGCGTGGCGCGGGTTGGTCAGGCGCTGGGCGATGAGGTGCGTCGCTTCCTCGACATTGGCCTGCGCGAGGAACTGGCCGAGGCAGATGTGCATGCCGCGCCCGAAGGCGAGCGGTGCGGTGCGGTCGGGGCGCTCGGGATCGAAGTCGAGCGGCCGTGCGAACAGCGCCGGGTCGCGGCCCGAGATGCCGAGCGGGAACAGCAGCATGGTGCCCGCCGGGATCGTCACGCCCTCCCACGTCACCTCGCGGGTGGTGACACGGTAGGTGTTCGAAGGACTGGTGAGGCGAAGCTGTTCGCGCACGACCTTGCGGCAGTAGTCGCGGTCGCTCGCGCAGCGCTCCCACATCGCGGGATGGGCGATCATCGAATCCATCAGCAGCGTCAGCAGGTTCTTGGAGGTGTCGTAGCCCGCGCCGAACAGGAACACGAGCATCTGGCGCAGTTCCTTGGCGGTGAGGTCGCCGCGCGTCTCGGCGGCGATGAGGTCGTCGAGCAGGTCGCCCCTTTCGCCATCGCGCCCGCGCTCCTCGATCAGCTCGTCGACGAAGCGCCAGAGCACCTGATAGGCCTCCTCGATGCGGGGCATGTCCTCGACGATCATGTTGAAACTGGTGCCCTGCACCTCGAGCGAGGAGATGATCGCCGGCAGCCGCGCGACGTCGCCTCCGATCAGCGCGAACATCACGCGGACGGGGAAGTTGGCGGCGAATTCGGTGAAGTCGAACGCGCCGCGGGGCGCCCATTCGTCCAGCAGGGCGGCGATCGTCTCGATCATCACCGGGCGCATGCGCTTGACGTTGCCCGGCCCGAAGGCGGCGCTGACGCTGGAGCGCAGGCGGTGGTGGTCGGCGCCGTGGCGGACGAGCAGCATCTCCTGCGCGAAGTCGCCCCAGCCGGTGCCCTGCGCGCCCATGATCGCGACGATCTCGCTGCCGGGCATCGCCAGTGCATCGTCCATGCGCAGGATCTCATCGATGGCGCGGTACGAGGTGAGCACCGGGCCGATTACGCTCGTCGCCAACCAGGGATGGCGGGTGCGGGCCGCTTCCAGCCAGGGCGTCGGGTCGTTCGAAAACGCGGCGGTCTCGACGGGCAAGTGGAACAGGTCCGGGCCTGCTATGGGCTGCGCGGGCATGAGGGGCCTCTCTCCTCGCCGGCGCTCTTGAAGGGACTCGCCGGTCGCTTGCCCCTCATTCTATCTGGAAATGATCCACCGTCAATCACATCGGCCCTGCGTTCACGCCGCCACGGGTTCTCCCGGCAATGCTTCGTCGGGCGCCCGCCGCAGCATCAGCAGCAGCAGCGATCCGACCAGCACCGAGGTTCCCGTGATAACCAGGAACGTGTTGAAGCTTCCGGTCCGGGCCATCGTCAGGCTGAGCAGCATCGCCCCCGACGCGGCGGCCAGCGAGCACACGCCCGTCAGCAGCCCCAGCACGCTCGAATAGATCGCCGGCCGGAAATGCCGCGCGACGAGGAAGGCGAGGATGTCTCCTTCCGCGCCGACCGCGAAGCCGAGGCTGAAGATCGCGGCGGTGACCACGGCATGCGCGTCGTAGCTGGTCGCCAGCACGTAGAGGCCCACGCCCGGCAGTCCCAGCGTGAAGAACGAGACCACGTTGGGTGCGAAACGGTCGAGCGCGACGCCGGTGATGAAGCGGCCGAGCAGCATGCCCAGCGCCAGGGCGGTGAACATGATCGACGCGCCCTCGCCGGTGATCCCGTTGTCGAGCACCAGCATCTTGAGCTGCACCAGGATCAGCGTCAGCGGCAGGTTGCACAGGTACATCGAGGCGAACAGGATCCAGAACGCCGGCTCGCGGAACACCTCGGGATAATCGTCGCGCGCGCGGCGCTTGGGGGTGAGGACCGCGAGGGCATGGTCGCGTCCGGTCGAGGGGATCAGCAGGAAGGTGACGATGCCGGTGAGGGTCACGAACAGCGCCAGCGTCCGATAGGTCGCGACCCAGCCGTGCGCCTCGACGTATTCGTTGAGGATCGGTCCGCCGACCGCGCTGAACAGTGCCGGTCCGCAGGCGACGATCGCCAGCGCCAGCCCGCGTGCGTGGACGACGTGCTGCACCACGAGCCGGGTATAGACCGTGGCGGTGGTCGTCACGCAGACCACGCTCTGGAAGACGAAGACCGCGAGGTAGATGTTGAACGATCCGCCGTTGAGGCTGAAGCCGAGGAACGCCAGCGGCATCGCGACGATGCCGATCAGCGCCGTCAGCTTGACGCCGAGCACATCGGCAAGGCGGCCGATGAAGGGCATGGCCAGCGCGGTGAGCAGGCCGAGCGTGCCGACCATCGCGAAGTCCGACTTCGACCACCCGGCGTCCGAGACCAGGGTCGGTGCGATCGCGCTGGTGACCGTCCCGATGATCGACATGCCCGTGCCCATGCCCAGCGTCGCCGCCAGCAGCGGCCGCCATGCGGCAGCGATTTCCGATAGATAACGCAAGGTCTCGTCTCTCCCGGGAGTGTCTTCTCCCTTTGCGCGAACCTTGGCAGCTTGACCCCGGCGGCAAAAGCGCCGCCCCGCCGGACATGGGCGTTTTCACGGTGAGGCAACCGGAAATCGCCCGAGCGTTGCCCCGGGACCGACCTCGAGACTTCGGCCATGGTTTCCGCCAATCTACGGGCATCACCGGGGAGGGCATTGGACGGCTGCGCAACGACCTCTTGGTAAACGACTGGCATGAGCAACGTTCACCACACCCGCATGGCCCTGTCCTGCATCCGCCCGCTTGCCGCTGGGTTCGTCCTTGCGGCCGGTTTCGCTTTCGCTCCCCAGGCCGCGCTGGCGGCCACGGTTACCGACACCATGGCGGTGACCGCGACGGTGCAGTCCGCCTGCATCGTCGCGGCCAGCCCGCTGGCGTTCGGCACCTACAACCCCGTCGCCGGGACCAACCTCGATGCGACGGCGACACTCAACGTCACCTGCACGCAGGGCACCGCCTACAACGTCGGCCTGAGCGCCGGCGGCGGCGCGGGCGCGACCACCACGGTGCGCAAGCTGACCAGCAGCGGCCATACGCTCAACTACGCGCTCTATTCGGACTCCGGCCGCACCACCAACTGGGGCAACACCGTCTCCACCGACACCGTCCCCGGGACCGCCGGGACCTCCGCCACCGCCTACACCGTCTACGGCCGCATCCCCGGCAACCAGAACACGACCGCCGGCGCCTACACCGATTCGGTCACCGTCACCGTCACCTACTGAGATGGCCACCCGCCGCGCATCCGGGCTGACCGCCGCGATACTGCTCCCGCTCACGGTACTGCTCGGCATGGCCGGCGCAGGCCCGGCGTGGGCGGGTTCGCTCAGCGTCATGCCGGTGCGCGTCGACGTGGCGGCGGGGCGCCGCTTCTGCTCGCTGACGCTGGGGAACGACTCGGGCCGCGCGATGACCGTGCAGGTCCGCGCCTTCGCCTGGGCCCGCGACGAGAGCGGCGCAGACATCCTCGATCCCGACAACCGCTTCATCGTCAACCCTTCGATCGCCACGATCGCGCCCGGCACGACTCGCCTGATGCGCTGCAGCCTGCCCACCGGCGACCCCGCCGCGCAGGCCGAGCAGCAGTGGCGCCTGATCGTCGACCAGCTTCCCGAACCCGGCCTCGTCAACGTGCCCGGCACCGTGCAGACGCTGCTGCGCATCTCGCTCCCGGTGTTCCGCGCCGGCGACAAGGCCGCCCCGCGCCTCGCCGCGAGCATGGGCAGGGACTCGTTGCGCCTCGCCAACACCGGCACACGCCATATCAAGGCGCTCGCCGTCACCCTGCGCGGCCCGGACGGCGACAGCGTCACCGCCGAGCGCGCATTCTACCTGCTTGCCGGCGGCGCCCAGGTCGTCCCGTTCGAGCGCCTCCCGCGCGGCGGCGTCTCCAGCGTGCGCGTGCGGGCCGAGGAGGGCGAATTCGACGTCGCTCTCGCTCCCGTGAAGTAATGGACCCGGCCCGTGCCGATCGTGCTCCGCCGCGTGACGGCCGTCCTTGCGGCCGTCGCCGCCCTGTCGAGCGGCCTCGTGCCGGGCGGGGAAAGCGCGTCGGCGCAGGAAGCGGCGAACGATAGCGCGCCGGACGAGATGCCCGTCGGCGTCATCGTCAACGGGCAGGCCATGGCCGATCCCGCGTTGCTGGTGGTTGGCAATGGCCACATCCTCGCACGGCGCAGCGATCTCCAGGCCTGGGGTCTCACCGGCAAGTCCATCGCCGCCGGGGAACTGCTGGCCGGCGAGAGCTACGTGGCGCTCGACCGCGTGAAGGGTCTCGTCGCCCGGCTCGATGCCGATGGCGGCACCCTGCATATCCAGGCAGACGCCTCGCTGTTTCCCCGCCTCACCATCGAACCCGGCCGCAGCGCCGTGCCCCTGGGAGCGGCCGTGCCCGCGCAGTTCGTCGATTACGACCTGACGCTGTCCGACTGGAACGGGTCGGCGCAGTTGACCGGCCTCGTCGACGCGGGATTCTCGGGCGCCTGGGGCGTCGCCAGTTCGAGCTTCCTCGTGGACACCGGCGCCGGGAGGCCGGGCGGCAACCTCGTGCGCCTCGACACCAGCCTGCGCCGGGATTTCCCGGACAGGCGCATGCGGCTGGTGCTGGGCGACGCGGTGGGCAGCGGCGCGCCGTGGAGCCGGCCGGTGCGGTACGGCGGCCTGTTCCTCGGCACCGATTTCTCGCTCGACCCGCAGGCGGTCAACTTCCCGCTGCCGATGATCTCGGGCAGCGCGCTGACACCCTCGACGATCGAACTGCTGTCCGAATCCTCGCGCCGCTCGCTCGACGTGGGGCCGGGCGCGTTCGACCTCTCGCTCCAGCCGCGCCTGACCGGCGCCGGGCAAGTGACGATGAGCGTACGCGACCTTGCCGGGAATACCCGGCAGGTCACGCGCAGTTTCTACGCGAGCCCCAACCTGCTGCGCCCCGGCCTCTCCGAATTCGCGATCGAGGCGGGCGCGCTGCGGCGCGACTTCGGGTTCGACAGCTTCGGCTACGGCCCGCTGTTCGCCGCCGCCGGGCTGCGCCGGGGCATCACGAACATGCTGACGCTGGAAGGCCGGGTCGAAGTCAGCGGGCAGACCCGCATGGCCGGACTGGGCGGTGCGATGGTGATCGGGCCGATCGGCGAAGTCTCGGTCTCGGGCGCGGTGTCGCAGGGAAGCGCGGGGACCGGTATGCTGGTGCGGGCTTCGGCGCAGCGCATCACCCCGGCCTACACTCTCAGCGCCAGCTACGAGCACGCCGACGCGCAGTTCCGGCAGGTCGGCGAGAGCCGCGTCAACGGCGGCGGGCGCAGCGAAATGGTGGTCGCGGGCGGCCTGTCGCTCGGCGGCTGGGGCAGCATCAACGCCAGCTACGCACGGCTGCGGCAGGGCCTGGGCGGAGACGCGCCGAGCCGATTCGACCTGGCCTCGGTCTATTACTCGGCCAACCTGCGCGGCGCCTATCTCTCGGTCGGGGTCCAGTACACCGGCCGCCGCGCCGACGATCGCCTCGGCGCCCGCAGCGAACGAGCGAGCCGCAACCTGGGCCTGTTCGGCTCGCTGACCGTGCCGCTCGGGCCGCGCCGCCACGTCAGCGCGATTGCCGAACAGGGCCGCGCCGCCGTCACCTTCGACCAGAACCTGCCCGAGGACACCGGGATTGGCATGCGCGCGCTCGCCGGCGTCGACCGGGGCTCGGCGTGGGTGGAGGGCGGGCTGTCCTACCGCACCGCCGCCGGAGACCTCCGGGTCGATGCGGCGCGGCGGCAGGGACGTCAGGGCGTGCAGGTGAACGCGCGCGGCGGGCTGCTGCGGATCGACGGCGCGGTCATGGCGACGCAGCACATCGACGACGGCTTCGCGCTGGTGGACGTGGCGAGCGACACGCCGGTCACCGTCCTGGTCGAGAACCGCGCCAAGCCGCGCAAGGCCGGGCAGGGGCGGCGCGTCATCGTCACCGGGCTCCAGCCCTATGCCGAGAACCACATCGCGATAGACGCCGCCGATCTTTCGATCGAGGCCGGCCTCGACGCACAGGCGCAGGTCGTCGCGCCGGGCTGGCGGCAGGCGGTGCGCGTCGGTTTCGGCAGCGCCGGGCGGGAAGGCGCGCGCCTGCGCCTCGTCGACGGGCAAGGGAATCCGGTCCAGACCGGATCGAGCTTCGCTTGGACCGGGGGCTCGGGCATCGTAGGCTACGACGGCGAAATCTGGCTCGACGATTATGCCGGCGGCGGCGCCGTCATCCGCGTTTCCGGGGCGAACGGCGCCTGCCGCGTGGTCGTTCCGCAACTGACCGGAGAAGCGCGGCTCACGGCAGCGGTTCCGGTCGCCTGTGTTTCCGAAAACGAGTGGGTCAAGTCCGACAAGGCAGGACCGCCCGAACTCGCGCTCGCCGCCAAGGACGCCATCCGATGAGACGCCATGCCTTCGTCCGCTCCGCTCTCGCACTCGGCGCCCTGGCCGGAGGGCTGGTGCCGCCCGGGCCGGCATCCGCGGCGGGATGCATCGTGTGCATCTGCACCGTTTCGACCACGGCGCTGACGTTCGGCACCTACAACCCGGGCAGCGCCGCGCCGACCACCGCCACCGCGACGGTCACGGCCGGCTGCATTTCGGTCAGCGTGCCGATGCAGGCGACCGTGGACCTGAGCCTCAGCGCCGGCACCTCGGGCAACGCGGCGGCTCGGCAGATGGGCAGCGGGGCAGCGCGGCTCGACTACAATATCTACCAGGACAGCGGCTACGCCACCGTCTGGGGCAACGGCAGCAATGGGGGGCAGCTCCAGACCATGACGATCAACAACCTGCTCACCTTCAACGCGACGAAGACCGCCTATGGCCGCATCCCGGCGCGCAGCTTCCCCAAGCCGGGCGCCTACACGGATTCGATCGTCGTGACCTTCACGTTCTAGGTTCCGCCGCTTCCCGGCTTGCCGCCGCCCGCGGCTTGGCCCAAACCGCAGGGGCATGGACGATACTCCACCCAAGCCCCGCGCCGCCCGGGCATCCGCAAAACCGACGATCGCGCGCATCCGCATCGCGGCGCGGCAGGTGTTCTATGCAAAGGGGTTCTTCCCCACCTCGGTCGAGGAGATCGCGGCGCTGGCCGGGGTCAGCCGGGCCACCGTCTACCTCTACTATCGCAGCAAGGATGAGATGCTGCTCGACCTGATGCGGCAGGACCTGGCTTATCAGCTGGAGATCTACGCCGAACTGGTGACGCTCAAGCGCGTGAGCCTCTCGGCGGTGCGCAAGTGGCTGGTCCGGCTGCGCGGCGAGCAGGACGAGCGTCGCAATTCGCTCAACCTGTTCTGGGCCGGGGCCAATCTCCGGACCAGTGCCCTCGACCCCGTCTACCGGCACCATGACAACATCATCGCCACGCTGGGCCGGCGCTTCGCGGGTTTCGACCTGGAGAGCCTGCCCCGCAGCGAACGTGAGGCGCTGCGCACGCGCTGCTATATGATGCTGTTCATGATCGAGGGCACCACCGTGCAGATCAACGAAGGCGGCCCGGGCCCCAGCGTGCGCAACGCGCTGGACCAGCTGGCGCGCACGTTCGTCCATTTCCTCGATCACGGCGAAGTGATGACCTCGCCGCCGGCGTGATCCGGGGCGACGCGCTCAGAAGATCGGCCAGGCCTTCCAGACGCTGAACAGGCTGGTCGCGATCAGCACGACCGAGACCGCGAAAAGCAGGGTGCGCGGCTTGATGCGTTTGGCGAAGAGGGCGCCGAACGGGGCCGCGATGACGCCGCCGATGATGAGCCCCACCGTGGCGAGCGTGAACGCGGAAAGCCCGAGCGTGGCGATGAACGCGGTCGAGATCGAGGCGGTGAGCAGGAACTCGGCAGTGTTGACGGTGCCGATGGTCTTGGCCGGCTCGCCGCCCTGCACCAGCAGGTTGGAGGTGACCACCGGGCCCCAGCCGCCGCCGCCCGCCGCGTCGAGGAAGCCGCCGGTCAGCGCGAGCGGAGCCGTGAAGCGCGGGTCTTCGAAGCTCGGCTGGCGCATGCGCGTCGCGCGGATGAACAGGTACACGCCTATGCCGGTGAGATAGAGCATCACGAACGGCTTGGCGACCGAGGCGTCGATGCTGGAGAGTACGTAAGCGCCGGTGACGCCGCCGACGATGCCGGCGGGCACCAGCCGCCAGAACAGCCCCCAGTTCACGTTGCGATGCCAGATGTGGCTCAGCCCCGAAGTGCCCGTGGTGAACAGTTCCACGAGGTGGACGCTCGCCGAAGCGGTGGCCGGCGCGACGCCTACCACGCTTACCAGCAAGGTCTGGGTGATGATCCCGAAGGCCATGCCCAGCGCCCCGTCGACGATCTGTGCGGCAAAACCGATGGCGATGAAGGGCGCGATGTCGGCGAATGCCGGCAACGAATCGAACATGGATATTCCTCCCGGGGCGGGCTTGTCGCAGATCGACGGGGATCGGGGCAAAGCCCTTCCCGCGTGGAAGGCGCTTGGCCGTTATCGGGGCCGCTCGCAAGGGCGTAGCGGTCAGCGAGCGACGCGGGGAGGGGGGAGCGCGGCGCTGCGCAGGGAACTCAGTTGCCGAAGCGGCGGCGTTCGGTGACGTCCACCTGCATCAGCTTGCCGTCGTGGACGGTCAGCTGGATCACGCCGAAGCGCAGGCGCTGGAGCGCCTCGATCACATGCTGGACACCGTCGTTCAGCAGGGGATGTTCCCCCGCGGGCACTTCACTGGGCTTGGCAATTTGCATGCGCATCTCCTCTCGCAATGCGGGGGCAGCCTTCCCCCCGCGGGCCATGCGCCTGTGGTATTCTCAATCTAATAAGTTGACAATAGGGTCGATGAGGTAGCTTTGCTTTCAGGGCCGAAAGCAGACGCCGGATCGCGCCTTGAAGCTCTATACGTCCCCGTCCGCCGCTTCGAGGCCTTCGGCCGCGGGCACGAGTTCGATAGGGTCCGCAAGGCTCACGCCGTCGAGCAGCGAGGCCGTGGCATCGCGCACCTGGAGCATCAGCGCGCGGGTGCGGCAGTCCTTTTCCTCGACGCAGTTCTTGCAGGTTTCGTGCGCGAAGCGGCTGGCGCAGGGCACCAGCGCCAGCGATCCGCGCATGACGCGGATGAGGTCGCCGTACGTGATGTCGATCGGGGGCACACCGAGCCAGTAACCGCCGTCCTTGCCGCGCTGCGAGGCGACGATGCCCACGCGCGACAGTTCGGACAGGATGACGGTGAGGAACTTGGCCGGGATGTTCTGCGTCTCGGCGATGTCGGTCAGGGGGATGGGACCCTGGCCGTGCTTGTCTGCGAGGTGCTGCATGGCCCGGATCGCATAACGGGTTTTCTGCGAAAGCATCGGTGCAATTCTCGCAAGGACTTGATCGGTTCACTTGCTCCGGTTGACCGGGCCGCGTCAACCCGTCTTGCCCGACGCGCGGGCCGGCGGGGGACGACAACGGTGGATTACTGCAAATCCTCCCCACCGGCGACGTCGATAGGGAGGCATTAGGGAGGCATTAGCGCGGGGTTAAGCCACCTGGTAGATCCTCTCCACCTTGGCCGCATCGGCGGGCACGCCCGGCTTCTCGGTGCCCGCGATGGTGGTGCGGTGCATGACGCGGCCTTCGTCGGTGTAAGGGACCACGCGGTGCATCAGCCCCTGGTTGTTCCAGATGACGAGGTCGCCCGGCTGCCACTTGTGGGTGTAGACGAAGTCGGGCTGCGCCGCCCATTGCTGGAGCCGCGCGAGCAGTGCGCGGCCGTGGGCGCCGGGCATGCCGACGATGCCGTCCGCGTGGGTTCCCAGCAGGAGCGACTTGCGGCCGTCCTCGTGGGTCCAGACCAGCGGCTGTTCCATCACCGCCGCCATCGCCTTGTAGCGCGCGCGCCGTTCCTCGCTGGGGTGGCCGTGGACGGGGCGGACCGCCGCCTCGACGCAGTGGATGACCCTGAGGCCTTCGTACTCGCGCTTCTCGTCCTCGGGCAGCAGGTCCCAGGCGGCGTAGAGATTGGCGAACTCGGTCGCCCCGCCGCTGTCCGACAGCTTGCGCGCCGAAAGCACCGTCGCCTTGGGCAGCGGCTGGTCGATGGTGATGCCGTCGATGTGCCAGAAGAACGTGCCCAGCACGTAGTCGGGCTCGGCGTTGAGCTTGCGGTCGAGGGTGATCTTGTAGACGTCGGGCGTGTCGGCGTCGGAGCCGGGGACCTGGCGGGTGAAGTTGACGCGCTCGCCCAGCCGGTCGGTGAAGGCCAGTTGCAACTGGTCGGATACCGCGATCTGCGGGAACACCAGCACGCCGCGCGTCTCCAGTTCGCGGCGCACCGTGCCGATCGTCTCGTCGTCGAGCAGGTGGTCGGGCGAGACGTGGACGATCCCGCCGATATGCGGCTTTACGGGTTCAACGGTAATGGACACCGGGTTTCTCCTCTCCAGACGATCCCCGTTTTCGGGGCTTTGTCGGCATACTGCTGTACACGTGTACAGTGTGCGCGCGGCGCGGGTGGTTGTCCATGGGGAAGTGAGCGAGGGCGTTTCATTCCGCCTCGTCGGGCGGCCAGTACCAGCCGTGCGTCTCGACCATGATCGAAGGCACCGGCTTGCCGCGCGCATTGCGCGACGGCCGGAACACGAAACGCTCGGTGATCAGCCGGCAGGTCGTCGCATCGAGCGAGGGGCGCCCGCTGGAGACGAGGATGCGGCAGTCGCTGACCCGGCCATCGACACCGATCCGGTACTGCAGCTTGAGTTCGCCGCCGGCCTTCTGCTCGCGCAGGTCCGGCGGCAGGTCGGAGAAGTGGAGGCGGCCGCGTATCTGCCTCGGACGGGTTACGCCGTCGCCGTCGCCGTCGCCGTCCCCATCGCCGTTGCCGCCGCCGCCGTCGCCATCGCCGATCCCGCCCGCGCCCTGGCCGGGGCCGGGGCGGTCGGATGCGCCGCTCTGCGTGGCCGAGCCGGTCCCGGCCCGGGGCGCGGTGATCACCGGGGGCGGCACGATCAGCGGCGGCAGGCGGGGCGGCGGGGCGACGATCTGGGTCGCCTTGTTGCGCAGGTTGGCGGGCGAGGGACGCCCCTTGGCGGCGGTCGACTGCGCCTTGGCCGGGGTCTCGCGCGGGCGGGGCTCGGGCGGCTCGGGCAGCGGCAGCACGGCGGCCAGGGCCTGCCGGCGTTCGCGCGGGGTCATGCTGGCGGCAAGCCCGGCCACGAGCGCGGCGATGCCGGCCGCCACGATCAGCAGCGAGGCCAGCGCCGATAGCGCGCGGTGCTGGTCGGACCTGTACACGTCGGGCGTCTCCTCGCGGGGGTAACCCGGGAGACCTGCGGATGGTTTCGTTGTCGAGGCGCTGGCGTCATCCCCTTCGTCATCTCCGCACCTCCCTTCGTCATCCCCGCGAAAGCGGGGAGCCAACTGATGCGGTGTCCTGCGACAGGTCAGGAGATGGGTTCCCGCCTTCGCGGGGATGACGGAAGTAAGGACGGCATCGCCGGGACCTTTCAGGCTCGGAACAATTTTCCGAGCCATGCCAGAACACGCGACACCAGCGAAGGCCCCGCCACGCTCGCCGCCGTCCCCGCCTGCGCTTCAATCCGCCCCTTCAATTCCTCGGCGAAACCGCGCGCGAAGCGGGGCAGGACTGGCGCGCCCATCGCCTCCCACATCGGTGCCATCGGCCCGGAGCCGCGCACCTGCACCGCGAGCGTCACCTCGGAATGCCCGCCGTCCAACGCCTTGGCACGGTAGGACCCCGAGCCTTCGACCGGGTCGCCCTGGAGCTTGAACGCGAAGTCCACCTCCTCCGGCCCGGCCCAGCGTTCGACATGGACCGCGACTTTCACCGTGCGGACAAGTCCGCCGACGCCGATCTTGAGGACCCAGATCGAATGGTCCTCGTCGGCGATTTCGCAGGACTGGTAGCCCGGCATGATCTGCGCCCAGCGCTCGACGTCGCGGGCATAATCCCAGGTCGCGCCGAGCGGGGCGGCGATGGTGACCGTCTGCGCCGTCTCGATCATGTCATTTGCTCGATCATGTCGTTTGCTCAATCACAGGCCGATCCGTTCCACTTCGCGCGCGAGCAGCCCGCTCGGCGCCCCCGCCGCATGCTGCGCCGCCAGCCAGCCGTACGTCATGCCGCGCGCGTTCGAGATGCCCGACTGCATGACCGCGCCGGTCTCCATGCGGGCCTGCGAATTGCCCGCGACGTAGAGCCCCGGGATCGGCCGGTCGTTCCAGTCGAGCGCCTGCCCGTGCATGTCGGTGAGGATGCCCGACGAACTGATCGCGGTGCCCCCCATCCGGTCGAGCCGCACGGCGTAAAACGGCGCCTTCTCCAGGGGGCCGAGCACGGGCGAGGGCTGGTGGAACGGATCGCCGCACATCCAGGTGCTCCACGGGTGGGTGCCGCGCCCGAATTCCGGATCGACGCCTTTGACGGCGTTGGCGTTGAAGGCGCCGACGGTCTGCTCCAGCCCGTCCGCATCGACGCCGATCTTCAGCGCCAGTTCGCGCAGGGTGTCCGCGCTTTCGCCGAGGCCCTCTGGCCAGTCGGAGCCGGGCATGATCGAGCCGAACGGGTACTTCTCCCGCACCTGGCTGTCGATCACTGCCCAGCACGGGAAGTTCGGGTGGGTCTGGTTGGCGCCGTCGATGTGGTCGATGGTATAGTAGAAGCTGCGGTAGAACGCCTCGTTGCCGAAGCGCCTGCCGGCGCGGTTGACGACGATGGTGTGCGGCTGGCCGATCACCGGCAGGGCGCTGTTCCACAAGGGGCGCCCGTCCTCGCCCTCCATGCCGGGGATGGTGAAGCCCAGCGAAGTGATGTCGGGCACGCGCGCGATGCGGGCGCCGAGCGGGCCGGTCAGGCGGAAGTTGGCGCCGTCGACGGTCGCGAACACCATCGAGCCGAGGTCCAGCTGCTGGCCGAGCGTCTTGTTGTAGTCGGGGTTGCGCTCATAGCTGGAGACCGCGACCAGCACGCCCTTGCGCGCCTTGACGAACAGGTCCCGCCCTTCCTGGACGGCGCGCACGCCGACGACGCGGGTGCCGTCGCAGATCAGTTCCTCGACGCCGCAGTCGGTCATCAGCGTCACCCCCCGGTCGAGCGCGCCCTTGACGAAATACGCGGCGAGGCCCGGCCCGAGGCAGCGCTCGTCGGCAGTCAGGCGCTCGGCCATCCTGCCGAAATCCCACCTGGCGATGTTGGCGGTGCCGCCCGCCTGGAACATGTCGTGATGGGTGAGCCCATAGGGCATCTGCGGCGAGATGCGCGTCTTCCCCTGCCATTCGCCCAGGGTCTCGGCCGGGAAGGGCACGACTTCGAGCATCCGTCCCTCGGCGACCGAATCGTTGCTGTGGCCGTAGTAGTAGTCCGGGCAGTCGCGGATGACTTCCATCCGCAGCCCGATGCGCTCCTCGAAATAGCGCAGCGCCTCGCGGGCATGGACGACCTTGTTGAGCACCGCGAGGTCGGCGCCGTAGCCCATCGACAGCCGCTGGAGATACCGGAACCCGCTCTCGGCGCTGTCCTCGATGCCCAGCGCGGCGGCGTGGTGGTTGCCCGCGACCCAGACCTCGCCCATCGACAGCGCCGTAACGCCGCCCACCTGCGCGGCTTTCTCCAGAACGACCGCCTCCAGCCCCTGCTCGCGGGCGGTGATCGCGGCGGAAAGGCCGGCGATTCCCGACCCGACCGACACGAAATCGGTTTCGATATCCCAGGCCTTGGGCATGTTTTCGAGCATGTGGGCATCCTCTCCCGGTGATCCCGCCGCGCCGTTTGGCGCCAACGGGCACGCGCCCCCGGATCTCCGCCGAGAATCGCGCCGCACCCGCAGGTCTAATTAGGCACCTTTACCGTTTCAACACATTTGTTCGGCGTTCTGCTATTTAACGAGAGATTTGCAATCGCGGGAGTTGCGTAAAGCACCCGGTTTGTTTCATTTCGTCCGGCTCCTCGGCGCGGGATGGCACGGAAATGGATGCGTCTGGTCCGCCAGCAATTCGACGTAACGAATTCTGACCATGCGGAACCTTGACGCAGGACGGCCGTTTACTGGATCAACAAGCACATCTTGGAGACGGCACAATGACCCTTCTTCTCATCCTTCTGGTCGGTGGCATCATCGGCTGGCTCGCATCGATCCTCATGCGCACCGATGCGCAGCAGGGCATCTTCCTGAACATCGTCGTCGGCGTCGTCGGCGCGCTGATCGCGGGCTTCATCATCACTCCGCTGATCGGCGGCGCTCCCATCACCAGCGGTTCGTTCGACATTCTGTCGCTCTTCGCTTCGTTCCTGGGTGCCGTCGTCCTTCTGGCGATCGTAAACCTTTTCCGTCGCGGTTCGGTGCGCTAAACCGTGCGGCCGGGGCCCGGGAACGGGCCCCGTAGGGCGGGCGGCGCGCCTCCCGAAAGACTTCGCGCCTAAACGACAACAGGGAAAAGGACTTCTCGCCATGAAAGCCATCACCATGCCGCGTCTCGGAATGATTGCAGTTGCTGCCGCCTCGCTCGGCCTCGCTGCCTGCAACAGCCCCCAGGAAGAAGCCACCGACAAGGCCGCCGACGCGGTGGAAGCCCAGTCCGATGCCGCAGCCGATGCGCTCGAGACCCAGGCCGACGCCACCACCGGTGCCGCCGAAGATTCGCTCGACGCCAAGGCTGACGCCGTCGAAAAGGCTGGCGACGCCAAGTCCGACGCGATGAAGGCCGAGGCTGACAAGCACAACTAACGACTGTTCGACAGTCGTACCGATCGGCGCCCGCCCCCCTTGCAGGGTAGCCGGCGGTTACGGGAGAGGATGGCGGCAACCCCGCCATCCTTTTTCGTTTGGGCGCCGTCCTTTTGCGTTTCGGCAAACTGGGTTTGACGAGGCGGGCGATAAATTCGCCGCGAAATCAAAATGCCACTAATGCACGCTTGAATTGTTGCGCTGCACGATCGAAATAGGCGCCCATGTCCTATGGGGCGGTCGCGGCCATGAGTCCGGTCGCCGCATCCCGCTTTCGATAACCTGAAACAGGAACCATGCCATGACCATTGCCCTGATGCCGCTGCCCTATGCGCAGGATGCGCTCGAACCGCATATCTCCGCCAAGACGCTGGAGATCCATCACGGCGCCCACCACAAGACCTACGTCGACAAGCTCAACGCCGCGATCGCCGGCACCGAGAACGAAGGCAAGTCGGTCGAAGAGATCGCCAAGTCGGCGTCGGGCCCGCTGTTCAACAACTCGGCGCAGACCTGGAACCACGGTTTCTACTGGTACTCGCTGAGCCCCGAGAAGACCGCGCCGAGCGAGAGCCTCGCCGCCGCGATCACCGCCGACTTCGGTTCGGTCGATGCCCTGCTCGAAGCGCTCTCGAACGAGGCGATCAACCACTTTTCGAACGGCTGGGCCTGGCTCGTCGTCGAGGGCGGCAAGCTCAAGGTCATCTCGACCCACGACGCCGACAGCGCGCTGGTCAAGGACGTGGTGCCGCTGCTGACCGTCGACGTCTGGGAGCACGCCTACTACATCGACCAGATGAACAAGCGCCCGGCCTACGTGAAGGCGGTCCTCGAGAACATCCTCAACTGGAAGTTCGCTTCGGACAACTTCGACCGCGGCACCGTCTGGACCTACCCCGCGTAAGTCCAAGCGCCCTTGCGGCATGCGAAGCCCCCGTTTCCGGCAAGGGAAGCGGGGGTTTTGTTTTTTCCGGGGGCGGCGATGCCCTTCCACCGGACGCTCCTGAAGGGCTGACGGCGCGGTCCCTTGACGATCTCCTCCCGCACCTGCGAAGACACGCGGCGCAACAGGGGAAGACAATCGTGAATCGCGCGTGGATCACGCTGGGACTGGTGGTCGGCGGCACGATCGTCGGCCTCATGGGCACCGACCTGGTACTGCCCGCAGTGCCGCACCTGCCCGAGACGCTCGGCGGCGATCCGGCGCGGGCGCAGTTGGTGCTGGCGGCCTACGTCGGCGGATCGTGCCTGGGACTGCTGGGCTTCGGTGCGCTGGGAGACAGGGTTTCGACCGCCCGGCTGTTCATCGGCTCGCTGCTGGCGACGGCGGTGCTCTCGCTGGCCTGCGCGCTGGCGACCGGCATCGAGGCGCTCATCGTCCTGCGCGCGGCGCAGGGTGTCGCCGCCGCCGCTCCCGCGGTCTTTGCGCCGGGCGTGGTCAAGGCGATGTTCGACGAGACGCGCGCGGTGCGGGCGATCGGCTTTCTCGCCAGCATCGAATCGCTCGCTCCCGCGCTGGCGCCGCTGGCGGGCGCGGGGCTGCTGGCGCTGGGTGGCTGGACGCTGAATTTCGAGGTCATGGCTGCATCGGCGGTCATGGTCGCAGCGCTGCTGGCGGCGACCGGCGGGGTGCCGCAAGTGAGCCGGCGAGGGCAGGGCAGCTTCGCGTCGTTGCTGCGCGACGCGACGTTCCTGCGCTATGCGATCAGCCAGGCTCTGGTGCTGGGCGGACTGCTGGTGTTCGTCTTTGGCATGCCCACCGTCTTCGTGCGCGTGCATGGAGGCACGCTGGCCGATTTCATCGTCATGCAGGTGTGCGGCATCACGACGTTCATCATCGCCGCCAATGGCTCGTCAGGCGTGGTCGCGCGGATCGGGGCGGAGCGGGTGCTGACCATCGGCACCTGGCTGGCGGCGGCCGGCGCATTGGCGCAGTTCGGTTATGCACTCAGCGGCGGAACCTCTGCGCTGGTGATCATGGCGCTGTTCGTGCCGGTCAACACCGGGCTCGGCCTGCGCGGGCCGCCGGGTTTCTTCCGCGCGATCCTGGCCAGTCACGGCGACGACGCGCGGGGGAGCGCGCTCGTCATCCTGTTCGTGCTGGCCTCGGCGGCGCTGGGCACTGCGCTTGTCTCGCCGTGGATCGAGCGCGGCACCGTGCCGGTGGCCGGCGCCGCGCTCGTGTTTCATCTGATATCCGTGCTATGTCTCGTCGCCTTGCCGAAGCTGCGGGAGGAAGCCGCGCTCAGCCCGCTTTCCGCGTCTTGACCTCGACCGGATCGGCCTCGCCGTCGAGAATGCGGGCAAGGTCGGCGCGGGCGCGGGCGACGCGGCTTTTCATCGTGCCGATGGGGCACCCGGCGATCTCGGCGGCTTCCTCGTAGCTGAAGCCCGAGGCGCCGACGAGAAGCACGGCTTCGCGGCGCTCGGGCGCAAGCTTCTGCAATGCGGTTTCCATGTCGCCGAGGTGAAGCGGGCCTTCCTGGTCGGCCTCCATCACCAGCATGCGCTCGGCCACGCCCTCGTCGAGGTCGGTCTGCCGGCGTGAGCGTCGCAGTTCGGAGAGATAGTGGTTGCGCAGGATGGCGAAGGTCCAGGCGCGCATGTTGGTGCCCGCCTGATAGCGTTCGCGGGCGGTCCAGGCCTTGATGGCGGCTTCCTGGACGAGATCGTCGGCAAAGTCGGAGCGGCCTGACAGGCCGCGGGCGAAAGCGCGCAGGTGGGGGAGGACGGAAAGCAGTTCCAGGCGAAATCCCTCGTCGGCGGGGGAAGCCTTGATCTGCTCAGGCATCGTCGCTGTCATCCAGCTTCTTCAGGAGATCCTTGAAGCTGTCCGGCAGCGGTTCTTCCACCACGGAGTTGTAGAGCTTCCTCAACCCCCCGGCCCAGCCGGGTTCTCCATCCTTGCGGACTTCCGGCGGAAGGCCCGGCATCCTGCCGGGTTCACCACGTCCATTGGGCTGACTCAACACGAACTCCCTTTCACCCTGCACACTTGCTGCGAGACCGGGTTACGGTCAAGCCCGGCGCGCTGGCTCGTCATCCGGTGCAAGGACCGGCGTCGGGCGCTTCACGGGTTCCGTCCTGTCTGCAAGCCGAGCGGACGTCGTTTGCTCATGGAACAATCGACGTCCAGCATGGTTCCCCCCGAGAGAAACTGTGGCATAGCACGGTATCGCTGCGGTCACTAATGACCGTATCAAGTGGTTCTGGAGAACAGGAAGTTGCTGGGTGATTGACCAGGCTCTGCTCGACAGGGTGCAGAAGCAGGCGTGGTTCCACAAGTATCCGCGCGGCTGGCCGTTCCTCCTGTTCATCATTGCAAGCGTGACCACGGCCGTGTCGGTCATGGCGATAGAACGGGCCGACAAGCAGACGCGCTCCGTCGAACTCGACCGCAACCTCACAGAGATTTCGTCCGCCCTGCAGCGCCGCGTGACCGAGAACATCGCGCTGCTGCGCGCCGGCAGCGCCCTGTTTGCGACGCAGGAAGAGGTGTCGGCCGAGCAGTTCGCCGAATTCGCGCAGGACCTGCAAGGCGACGGCACGCTCTACGGCTCGCTGGGCATGGGTTGGGCTCCGCTGGTGCCGGCCGAGCAGCTGGCCCAGTTCGAAGTCGGCCTCAAGATTGCCGGCAACCCCGACTTTTTCGTCATGCCGCGCCCCGGCGTCGGGCAGAACTATTCGGTGCCCATCCTCTATCTCCAGCCTGAGTCGCTGCCCAATCGCCGCGCGGTGGCCTACGACATGTTCTCCGATCCGGCCCGGGGCGCAGCAATGGAGCGGGCGATGGCCACGCGCAGGCCCGCGGCAACCAGCCTCGTCCACCTCGTGCAGGACGGCGACGAGGCGAAGGCTGCGGGCTTCCTGATTTACATGCCAGTCTTCGCAGAGCGCGGCCGGGGGCGCACGGTCAAGGGCTTCGTCTTCAGTCCCTTCCGCGCGCAGACATTCCTGACATCGGCCAGCGAACTCTATCGCAACGACAGCATCGACGTCGCGATCTACGACGACCACGTCGCACCCGACACGATGCTGGCGGAACAGCGGGCCGACGGCATCACCGGCCCCAACATCGAGCGGCGCATAGATGTCGGCGGGCGCGCGTGGGTGGTACAGGTGAGCGACCGCAAGGCCGGGATCCTGTCACCGCTGTCGCGCATCACGCTGTTCTTCGGCGCGCTGGCCTCGCTCATGGTCATGGCGATCGGCCGCCTCATCACCAAACGCGCGACCGAGGACCGCCATGTCCTCGAGTGGCTCACCAGCCAGGCTTCGATCCGCAACTCGCTGACGCGCGAATTGAACCACCGGGTCAAGAACACGCTGGCCAACGTCCTGTCGATCGCCGCGCTGACGCGCCGCCGTTCGGCCGACATCGACGATTTCACCGACAGCCTCACCGCTCGCATCCGGGCGCTGTCCGCGACCCATGACCTGCTCTCGCAGTCCGACTGGGGCAATGCCGCGCTCGGTGACATCGTGCGCTCGGAACTGGCGCCCTACATGGAGGGCCATGAAAGCCATGTCTCCATGTCCGGGCCGCAGATAAAGCTGGCGCCCAACGATGCGATGTCGCTCGGCCTCGCGATCCACGAACTGGCGACGAATGCGTCCAAATACGGCGCGCTCAGCACGATCGAGGGGCGCATCCACGTCCACTGGGTCCTGCTCTCGCCCGAACTGGCCGAAATCCATTGGCGGGAAGAGGGCGGGCCCCTGGTTTCCGAGCCGAGCAAGCGCGGCTTCGGGCGGGACCTGATCGAGAAGATCGTCGCCCATGAACTCAAGTCCCAGGTCGACCTGAAGTTCAATCCCGGCGGTGTCGAATGTCGCCTGAAAGTGCCGGTGCGCGCATCGCGCGAATTCGTGTTGCGCAACGAACGGCGCTAGTCGCGCGGTCAAGTCGGGCCGCGCCCGGCGCGTTATGTGAAGCGCGCGTTATCCATTGTTTAAGTGGCTTTTCCTATGTTCCGGCAATCAGTTGATTGGGGGCACTTTGGGGGACACTATGGATACGCGAAGCTGCAGTCGCCATCTCGTCGACAAGGACGTCTCGTGCCGTGTCGCGGGAATGGAGGCCGGCGGGTTTCTTTACAATCTTTCGGCCGGCGGCTGCATGATCGAACTGCGCGACGCCCAGGATGTGACCGGCAGGACGCTCGAAGTCGATCTGCATGGATCGCAGGCCATTGGCGGGACGGTCGTGTGGCAATGGCAGCGCTGCGTGGGCGTGCGTTTCGACGTCCCCCTGCACGAGGCGGTGGTGCGCCACATCGGTTTCACCCCGCCTTCGGCGCCGTTCGAGGACCATGTCCACCGCGACCGCTTCGGCCGCATCCTGCCGCCGCTGGAGGCAGACGGACGGCGCCGGTACGGATGATCCGCCGGCGCCGCCGTATCGCGATGCTGGAGCCGGGCGTCAGCCCAGCGGCTTGCTCGAGTTGAAGAACAGCGCCTGGCTGATCGCCGCGCGCACGGTGGCCTCCTGGAACGGCTTGGTGACCAGGTAGGTCGGCTCGGGCCGCTCGCCGGTCAGCAGGCGCTCGGGGTAGGCGGTGATGAAGATCACCGGGACGTTGCCGAACTTGAGCAGGTCCTCCACCGCGTCGATGCCCGAGCTGCCATCGGCAAGCTGGATGTCGGCGAGGACGAGGCCTGCCGGGTTCTTCTCGAAGATTTCGAGGGCCTGGGCATGCGTCGCCGCGGTCCCCACGACAGTGTGCCCCAGATCGCTCACGAGGCCTTCCAGCTGCATCGAGATCAGCGGCTCGTCCTCGATGATGAGGACCTGCGTCGCGCTTTCGCCCTCGATCTCGGTGATCGCCTGCGCGACGAGCGAGTCGACCTCTTCGACCGTGTAGCCCAGAATCTGCGCGGTCTCCTCGCGCGAGAATTCCTCGACGGTGGTCAGCAGCAGCGCCTGGCGGTGCGTGGGTGCGATCGTCGCCAGGCGTTCCTGTGCAGCCTGCTCGTGCAGGCCGCCGCCGCCGGACAGGCCGGCGTCGTCGACATGGCCGGTCGCCCAGATACGGGTGAAGGCGCCGTAGAGCGCGGCGCGGCTGCGCGCGATGGCCTCGCGCAGCGAACGGTCGGCAAGCGCGGCTTCCAGCGTGGCGCGAACATAGGCGTCGCCCGAATGCTGCGAGCCGGTAAGGGCGCGCGCATAGCGACGCAGGTACGGCAGCTGGATGGCGATCTGGTCAGAGACGGACATTCATGTTCCTCAGGCCTTTTGGGGATATCATTCCCGATTGCACGTCGAAGGGCGCCCCTTGCGCCTGCGGGCCGATGTCATTTGTCTGACTCCGCAGGGCAGATAGGGCAACCGGAAAATTTTTCGCGACGGATCGCATTGCGGGGAACCAACCAAGGGGCTTCACGTTCCCATATTGTCACCACTGGCTCCCCCACCCCCCGCAAACCGGTGGTGATCCGATCCCGGAGGCCTCCGTTCACCAGATGGTGGACGGAGGCCTCAAAGGTTTCAGGCCTGCTGTGGTTCCGGCGGTCTTCCAAAAATCCTCGCGCACCCTTGCGGGGCGACGGCTGCGGTCGAAGCTTTTTTCGGGAAATCTCATCGTCCGGGAACCATTTGCGATCCGGTGACGTTTGATTGGCGACAGGTTTCTATGGAGGGTAACGCCATGTCGGCAACTATCGAAGCAAGCTCTGACGCGAGCATCGAGGTCCTGGACCGGCCCGAACCCAAGGTCGCGCTCAGCGACCGTGACTTCAAGCGCGCTCTCGCCGAAGTCGCCCCGCATCTTCGTGCTTTCGCCCGCGGCCTCTGCGGCTGCCGTGATCGCGCCGACGATCTCGCCCAGGAAGCCATGCTTCGGGCCTGGGCCGCCCGCGAGCGTTACGCCGCCGGCACCAACTTCAAGGCCTGGACCTTCACCATCCTGCGCAACCACTTCTATTCCGAAGCGCGCCGCGCCCGCTTCCACGGCGAATACGACGAAGTTGCCGCCGAACGCATCCTGCGCGCCGAAGCGAGCCAGGAAAGCGCCGTTGAGCTGGCCGACGTCCTGCGCGCGCTGACCGCCATTCCCGCATCCTACCGCGAAGCCTTGGTGCTCGTGGCCGCCGGCAATCTCTCCTACGAAGAGATCGCCGATATCTGCGGCATCGCGCTCGGCACCGTGAAGAGCCGCATTTGCCGCGCCCGCGCCATGCTGTCGAAGATCATCGAGTCCGGCCAGCTTCCCGACTTCCGCCATAACTTCGTCCTGACCGGCGAGGCTATCGACGCCTTCTTCGCCGAGCTTGGCAAGGTTGCCAATGGCGATCAGGGCCGCAAGCTCCTGGCGGCAGCCTGACACCGTCCGGGGACCGGGGATAATCCACGTTGGACGTGATCATACCGAGCATGGGCAAGGTCCTCATCGTTGAGGATGAATTCCTGGTAGCGCTGCAACTTGAAGATATTCTGGCCGATGGCGGGTATGCCGTCATCGGCACGTGCCCCGACATGGCCTCGCTCGAGCGATTGGGCGAGGTCCCCGATGTGGCGCTTGTCGATCTCAACCTGCGTGACGGACTGACGGGACCGACCATCGCCCGCGATCTTGCCGGGCGTTACGGTTCGCGCGTCATCTACGTCACTGCCAATCCCGGCCAGATCGATCTTCCCGCAACCACGGCGGTCGGCATCGTACAGAAGCCGTTCACCCGGCAGGCCATCCTTGCCGCGGTTTCCTATGCCTTTTCCGGCTGCTCCGAAACCGATCGCCCGGTTGAACTCGAACCGCTGCAGCAATTGACGATACGTATTCCCGAGTAGGAGAGGGGCCGATAGAGCCCGGGCCCGGAACCAAAAAACAATCGGGCCTCAGAAAAAGGCGAGTGGATGAGTGAATTTGTCCTGCAATGCCTGCAATACTATGGCGCCGCCGCGGGAACCGTGGCGGCGCTAATCGTATCTCTCGACCTCGGGCGGCGCTGGACGGGTTTCGGGTTCGTGATCTTCGTCACCAGTTCGATGGCGCTCGTCGCATGGGGTTTCCTGGACGACAAGGCCGAAGGCATCGGCGTCCAGAACATCGCGCTGTTCGCGATCAACTGCGTCGGCGTCTGGCGCTATCTGCTGTCCAAGCGGAGAAAAGAGACCGCCTGACCCTTCCCCGGAATAAGAAGGGCGCGGCAACCGAAGTTGCCGCGCCCCCGCTGCTCAGGCAGGTCCGAGAGGGATCAGACCGCGCCGAGCGCGTGTTCGCCGGCTTCGTGTGCCGCAATCGGCTGGCCGGTCAGTAGCTTGAAGGCGCCCTTGAGGCCGAGGTCCGAGGTCCAGACTTCGCCGTCCTCAATGTCGAAGCGCAGCAGCACCACCGACGCATCCTGCTTGCCGTTGGGGAACCACGCCTCGACGGCGTTATTCCAGTGCTTTTCGCGCAGCGCGGTGTCGGTTTCCTCGACGATCGTGCCGTCGATGCAGGCGAAGACGTCGTGGCCCTTGGTCGCGACCTGGCCCATGGCCTTGCCGCCGGGAGCGATGCGGTTGTCGCGCTTGGCGAAGAACCACACCGCGTGGTGCGCGTCCTTGTCGAGCTGGGCCGTCATCGGCTCGGCATGACCGGAGGCGGCATCGAGCTTTATCATGATGAAGGGGCTCGCCTGGAAAGCTTTCCAGAAAGTTTCGCGAATGTCCTGATCCATGGCTCGTCTCCTTGATGGCTTTGAAGGGTCAACGCTCCGGCAGCGGCGGCGTTCCCCCAAAGGCAGCGGGCCTCCCCTGCTTGCCGCATGGGAGGCCCGCCTTGTCCGCGACCCGGGGGCGCGGTTATGGCTTGCGGTTATTCGCGCGCGTCGCCGGGAAGTTCCTTTTCGGCCAGCGCCAGTTCCTTGGGCTTGCGGTCCTCGAAGGTCCTGGCCATCTGCGCCTCCACCTTGCCCGAGAGCGTCTTGGCGGCGGAGGGGAACATCTCCTCCTCTTCCTCGTCGATGTGGTGGAGGTAGCGGTGGCGCATCTCCTTGAACTTCACCAGCCAGCCCGACGAGCTCATGTCCAGCTCGACCAGTTCGCCCAGGTAGTCGTCGACTTCCTTGTGCTCGGACACCGAATGGCGCGCTTCGTCGCGCAGTTCGGGATTGCCGAGCATCGTTGCGTAGAGCGACTCCTCCTCCGCGGCGGCGTGGGCCTGCAGTTCCTTGCGCAGCTTCTCGAAGAGGTCGCGGCGTTCCTCGCTGTCGCCCTTCGTCTCGCCGAGCTGCTCGAGCATCACGCGCTGCCGGTCGTGGTCGGCCTTGAGGTCTTCGAAGATCCGTGCATCTGCCATGGTGGGTTCCTGTGATTGCTGCTTCTTTGCTGATGGAACGGCCAGCAAGGCATCCGGTTTCCGAAGGCGTCGACAACTTCGCCGCCGCTGGCGCGTTCAGCAGGGGCAAGGGCCTGATCGGAAAGCGCAAACGCATGCCGCGACTGAAATTCGCCGACGACACGGCGGCCGGGATCACCCGCAAGCCCGTGCGCGGCGGCAAGTGGGCCTATTTTGATGCCGAAGGCACGCGGATCAAGGACCGCGACGAGATCGACCGCCTGAACCGGATCGCGCTGCCACCGGCTTACGCCAACTGCTGGTTCTCGGCGGACCCGAACGTCCACCTGCTCGCGGTCGGCTTCGATGCGCGGGGCCGCAAGCAGTACCGCTACCACCCCGACTGGCGCGAGAGCCGCGAGGCGATGAAGTTCGAGCTGTGCCCCCGCTTCGGCGAGGCGCTGCCGGCCCTGCGCAAGCGCGTCGCCGCCGACCTGGCCGGCCGCACGCTGGGCCGCGATAGGGCGATCGCCTCGGTCGTGGCGCTGCTCGATACCGGCGCGATCCGGGTCGGCAACGAGCAGTATGCCAGGACCAACAAAAGCTTCGGGGCGACGACGCTGCGCAATCGCCATGCGAAAATCGAGCGGGGCACCCTGCGCCTGCGCTTCAAGGGCAAGTCGGGCAAGCTGCAGGAGATCGACTGCGACGATGCGGCGCTGGTGCGCTGCGTGCGCAAGATGCAGGACCTGCCCGGCCAGCACTTGTTCCAGTACCTAGACGCGGAGGGCGGCGCGGTCCCGGTGCACAGCCACGACGTCAACGAATACCTGGCCGAGACGATGGATTGCGGTCCCGCGGGCGAGGGCTTTACCGCCAAGCACTTCCGCACCTGGGCGGCCAGCACGCTGGGCTTCTCGCTGCTGCACGAGACGCCGGGCCTGTCGCTGCGGACGCTGCTGGAGGAAGTTTCCCAGCGCCTCGGCAACACGCCGGCGATCGCGCGCAAGTCCTACGTCCATCCGGCCGTGATCGCCGCCGCCAAGGGTGATGCGGGGGCGCTGGCTTTGCCCGGGACGCTGCCGCGCAGCACCCAGTGGATGACGCGGGAGGAACGGGGCCTGCTGAAGTTTCTGGAGACCGTCTGACCGCGCGACGACGGTTATGCCTCGCGCCGGTACGGCCCCAGCGTCGCGATGAGGACCAGTACGCCGACCAGCGCCGCGCCCGAACAGGCGAGCGCGAGGTCCGCATTGCCGGTGGTGTCTACCGCCCAGCCGAACAGCGGCGGCCCGAACGCGGCGCCGAGGCTGAACAGGCCGAGGATCAGCCCATAGGTCGCGCCGTAGTTCTCCAGCGCGGCGTAGCGGCTGGTGAAATAGGCGAGCATGTCCACCTCGGCTCCGGCGGCGAGGCCCAGCATCAGCGCGGCCGGCACGGCGGGGCCGTCGAAGTAGAGCACGGCGCAGGCGATCACTGGCGAGGTCAGGAACAGGCAGGCGACGCGCGGCGCGTGGAAGCGGTCGAACAGCCAGCCGACCACTAGCCGCGAGACGACCACCGCCACGCCGATCAGCGCGGCCATGCGCGCGGCCTCGGCGGCGGGAATGCCGCGGTCGACGAGCATCGGCACGAGATGGACGATCAGCGCGGCGACGATCACGCCGAGCAGGAAGCCGATCAGGGCGAGGCGCGAGGTTGCGGCGGTTATCTCGATCCGGCCGCGCGCGCGGCGATCGGCCAGCGGCCTGGCGGCGTCGCGCCCGGTGAGGAGACTAACAGGGATGCCGATCACCGCGACCGTCGCGGCCATCGCCAGCAGGCCGGTGCGCCAGCCGTGGGCGGCGATCACCGGGCCGATCAGCGCGGGGGCGAGCATGGCGGCGGTGCCGGTCCCCATCAGCATCAGCCCGAGCGCGAGGCCGCGTCCCGCATCGAAGCGGAGCGAGACCACCCGCGCCCAGATCGCCGGGGTCGTTCCGCAGCCGGCCAGCGAGAGCAGCAGCCACAGCGCATACCACGCGGTCAGCGACGGCCCGGTCCGCGACAGTGCGACGAAGGCGAGCGGGGTCGCGATATAGCTGGCGATGGCGATGCGGCGGTTGCCGAAGCGGTCGGCAAGACGGCCCACCAGCGGAGCGGAGAGGAAGATACCGAGCTGCTGGAACGTCGCAGCGCCGGCCACCTGCGCGCGGCTCCAGCCGAACTCGGCCTGCAGCGGCGTGACGAACAGGCCGAGCGTGTAGAAGCCGAGGCCCATCATGCCCACCCCGATCGCCAGCGCGGCGGCCAGCACGGTGGGCCATCCGGCGGCGAGTTCGTGTCGGGCGGCGGTCGGTGCAGCGGTCATCTGCGGTTCCGTAACATGCCGGCACGCGGATGGCACCGGCGAGAAATGCGCAAGATCGCAGGTCGGACATTTCAACGGCGTGCGCTCGAGGCGCGGTGAGGCGTTGCGGGCCGGTGAGCGGTCCCCGTGTTCGCGGCGACGACGGGATATTGGAAACGCCGCCGTCAGGCTCTAAGGCATCCGGATGACAGTCTCGCTCTCCCCCATCCTCGTCGTCACCACCGGCGGCACTCTCGACAAGCAGTACTTCGACGCGCTGAGCGAGTACCGGATCACCGAAAGCGTGATCCCGAAGCTGCTCGATATTGCCCGCGTGGCGCATCCGTTCCGCGTGGTCGAGCTGCTGCGCAAGGACAGCCTCGAGCTGACCGACGAGGACCGCGCGCTGATCGCCGCCACCATCGCCGGCGCGCCCGAGAGCCTCGTCGTCGTCACCCACGGCACCGACACCATGACCCAGACCGCCGCCGCGCTCGCCCACATCGAGGGCAAGACCGTGGTTCTGTGCGGCGCGCTCGCCCCGGCGCGCTTCGCCGAGAGCGATGCGGCGTTCAACCTCGGCATGGCCTTTGCCACCTGCCAGTCTGCCCGGCCAGGGGTGTGGATCACCATGAGCGGCTCGGTGTTCGACGGGCTCAAGGTCCGCAAGGACCGGGACGCCGGGAAGTTCGTCGCCGGTTAACCACTGCAATCGTTGCTAATGCTGGCGTCTAGGGAAGCTTCCCTAGGCGCTGCTTGGCCGATCGCTAACTCCGTCGCTGTACCTGTTTTTAGTAACAGGTGCCGACTGCGCGTGTCTCCCACGCGCCGCGGCCCTCCCGGCAAGGCAGGAACCGTGACGCTGGCGATGCACATCACGCCCGATATCCAGGCCCCGCTCACCCACGCGCCGTTCGGTGCGATGATCGTCGAGCGGACCGGCGTGATCTGCTGGGCCAACGCCGTCTGCGCCACCCTGTTCGCCGAGCCCGACACCGAGCGCCTGCGTCTCGGCCTGCTGTTCGTGTGGTTCTGCGAAGACGATGCCGAGACGCTGCGGCAGATGTTCGAGCTGTTCTTCAAGGCTCCCCCGGCGCAGCGCGATCCCTGGACCCGCAAGTTCGTGCTCAACGCCGCGGACGGCTCACGCCCGACGATCGCACTGACGCTGGCCCCGCTCGAAGGCGAGCAGGGCCGCGACGATGGCAACCGCGCGGTCGTCTATGTCCGCAACACCACGCGCGAGGTCACGGCGGAGCGGCGTTTCTCCGAGATGTTCGAGACGCTGCCGCTGGGGCTCGTGGTAGTCGACGCCAAGGGGCGCATCGCCCAGGCCAACGTCATGCTGGCCAGCCAGTTCGGCTATCCGGTCGAGGACATGATCGGCCAGCCGCTGAACATGCTGATCCCCGAGCGCTACCGTGCCGCTCACGTCGGCCACGTCGCCGATTACTGCGCGGCGCCGGCCTCGCGGATGATGGGCTCGGGCCGCGACCTCACCGGCCTGCACAGTTCGGGCCGCGAGTTTCCCGTCGAGATCGCCCTGACCCGCTTCGAGAACCCGGGCCAGCCGCTTTTCATGGCGGTGGTCAGCGACGTCACGCACCGCAAGCGCTCGGAATCGGCGCTGCAGCAGACCAACGCGCAGCTTGAGGAGTTCACTTACGTCGCCAGCCACGACCTGCGCTCGCCGCTGCGGGGGATCGGCGATCTCGTCTCGTGGATCCGCGAGGATCTCGCCGATGTCTGGGGCGAGGACGCGCTGCCCGAGGCGGTGCGCCACAACTTCGACCGCATCACCCAGCGCATCGAGCGCTGCGAGCAGATGATCGACGACCTGCTCAGCTACGCCCGTGCCGGGGTGCGCGATCCCAAGCTGCACCGGATCGACCCGCGCGAACTGGTGGAGGAGGCGATGGCCATGGTGGTCATCCCGGAAGGCTTCACCGTGGAGGTCGATATCAACGGCAGCGATCTCATGGCCCCGCGTGCGCCGCTCTCCACCTCGCTGCGCAACCTCATCGCCAATGCCGTCAAGCACCACGGGAGCGAAACCGGCCACATCCGCATCGCCCTGCGCGAGGAAGGCCGCTTCTCGATCTTCTCGGTCGAGGACGACGGGCAGGGCATTCCGCCCGGCAGCGAGGAGCGCATCTTCAAACTGTTCCACCGGGCCTCTCCCGGCACCGACGGCGACGGGGTGGGCCTCGCCTTCACCCGCCGCATGATCAACGCGCACGGCGGCCTGGTCACCGCGCAGGGCAGGGGCCAGCTCGGCGGCGCCAGCTTCGAAGTCCACTGGCCGCGCATCCTCCTGAGGGAGAACGACGATGATTGAACTCGCACGGGTGCCCAGCGAATGCGACACCACGGGGAGCGACCTGCTTGCCAACTGCACGGTCCTGCTGGTCGACGACGACGACGTCGCGATCGAGGGCGTGCTGCGCAGCTTCCGCAAGCACGACGTGCCCTGCCGCACCGTCACGGCGGGGGACGGCGGCGAGGCGTTGCAGATCCTGCGCGGCAGCCATGCCAGCAAGAAGCTCGACACGTCGGTGATCGTGCTGCTCGACCTCAACATGCCCGGCATGGACGGCTTCCAGTTCCTCGACGCGCTGCGCGCCGATCCGCTGCTGCGCCGCACGGTGGTCTTCGTGCTTTCGACCTCGGCGCGCGAGCAGGACCGCTGCCGCGCCTACGACGGCCACGTCGCGGGCTACATGGTCAAGTCCTGCGTCGGCCCGCAGTTCGCCCGCCTCGCCGACTTCATCGGGAAATATGCCCGCACCCAGCAGCTGCCCTAGCTTCACCTTTCGCCCGGAGGACCCTTGCGCCCATGGATCACCTGCACAACGGCACCCAGAACATCCACGCCCTGATCGTCGACGACGACGATGTCGACCGCGAGCGGCTGGTCCGGATGCTGCATCGTGGCCCCCGCGCAATCACCGTCGAGCAGGCCGGCTCGCAGGCCGAGGCGCTAGAGAAGATCCGCCGGCCCGAGGCGCATTTCGACATTGTCTTCCTCGACTTCGGCCTTGCCGACGGGGACGGGCGCGACCTGCTGCCCGCGATCCGGGGCGAGATCGACCCCGATTGTCCGATCATCGCCGTCACCGGCAACGCCGACGAGCAGATCGCGGCGGATTCGATCAAGTCGGGCATGACCGAATATCTCACCAAGCGCTCGCTCTCGCCCGAGCGGGTGGCCGCCTCGGTGGAGGAGGGGATGGCCTGGCGCCAGTACCGCGAGGACCTGCGCCGGCAGGAGGAGGAGCTGACCCATCGCAGCCTGCACGATCCGCTCACCGACCTGCCCAACCGCACGCTGTTCTCCGACCGGCTCGGCCAGGCCTGCGCGCGGGCGCGGCGCAGCGGCGACCCTTTCGCGGTGGTCATGGTCGACCTCGACCGCTTCAAGGAGATCAACGACAACTTCGGCCATGCCGCAGGCGACGCGGTGCTCGTCACCATCGGCAAGCGCCTGCGCGAGCACCTGCGCGAGGTGGACACCATCGCGCGGCTGGGCGGCGACGAATTCGCGATCCTGCTGCAGAACATCGATGGCGAGGAATCGGCGATGGCGGTGGCCACCAAGCTGACCGAAATGATCGAGCAGCCGGTGGTCCACGCGGGACGGATGCTGCACGTCGGGGCTTCGATCGGCATCGCCCTGTGCCCGCAGCTCGGCTTCTCGCCCGAGGGCCTGCTCGCCGCTGCCGACGGCGCGATGTACGAGGCCAAGCGCGGGCACGAGAAGGCGATGCTCGCGCAGGGAGAGGAGCGCCGGCCGGCCTCGCTCGACCACGGCGGCATGCTTCGCGACATCGAGCGGGCCATCGCGACCCGCGACTTCGAATGGCACTGGCAGCCCAAGGTCGACATGCGCGACGGCCAGGTCCTCGGCTTCGAGGCACTGGTGCGCTGGACCCACCCGGAGGATGGCCCGATCCCTGCCGACGTGCTGATCGAGACGGTCGAGCAGTCGCACCTCCTGGAAGCCTTCACCTACCTCAGCCTCGATGTGGTGCTGGGCGAGTTCGCGGCGCTCCAGCATCTGCTGGACGAGGCGGCGATCTGCATCAACGTCTCGGCGCGGATGCTCGAGCGGCCGGGCTTCGTCAGCCACGTCGTCGCCACCACCGCGCGCCACAAGGTCGATCCCTCGCGCGTCATGCTCGAGCTTACCGAGACCGCGCTGATCGCCAACCCCGCGCAGGCCCGGCGGGTGATCGAGCAGTTGCAGGACCACAGGATCTCGCTCGCGATCGACGACTTCGGCGCCGGCTTCACCTCGTTCGGGTACCTGCGGGAGTTCGCGGTGAGCGAGATCAAGATCGACCGCTCATTCATCTCGCGCTTCACCGAGAGCCGGTTCGACCAGTCGCTCGTCCACTCGCTCGTCGTGCTGTGCGAGAGCCTGGGCATCCCGCTCGTCGCCGAGGGGGTGGAGAACCCCGAGACGCAGGCGATGCTGGTGGCGATGGGCTGCACCTGCGGGCAGGGCTACGGCATCTGCCGCCCGATGCCTTACGAAAACGTCCGCGGCTGGCTGGAGATGTGGAACACCGAACGCAGCAGCACGCGGCTGCGAGCGTAAGTCTCGATCCTCCCCATTGCACCGCGACAGGGAGGATCGGGCGCCTTACCGCCCTTTCAGCACCCGGCCGATCGCGGCGCGCACGTCGCGTTCGCCGTAGGGCTTGGTGACGACCGGCACGCCCCGGAAAGCGCCCGTCTGGAGCGAGCGTTCGCCGTAACCGCTGGCAAAGATGAAGGGGATGCCGCGCTCGTTGAGGGCGGTGGCGACGGGCGCGCTGGTGTCCTTGCCCAGGTTTACGTCGAGCATGGCGAAGCTGACCTCGGCGGCTTCCAGGATACCCATCGCGGTTTCGACCGAACCGGCGACGCGGCAGTCGGTGAACCCGAAGCCGCGCAGCAGGTCCTCCGCCTCCATGGCGATGATGACGTTGTCCTCGACGATGAGCGCGGTGCCGCCGGCCAGCCGCTCGGTGAACTCTGAGGCCTGCGGTGGTTCGGCCACGACTTCGCGGATATGCGCGCCCGGCGTCTCGAAGCCGGAGACATGGTCCACGGGCACGAGGAACAGCGCGTGCAGGCCCTCGGCCGGGTAGACGACCGAGGCCGATCCGCCCAGTTCGTGCGGGATCGTGCGCTCGATGATGGTCGAGCCGAAACCGCGCCGGGTGGGCACCTTGACCGGCGGGCCACCTTCCTCGCGCCAGTCGAGTTCGAGCGAGCCGTCGTCGCCCCGGCTGAGCGTGATCCGGATGGCGCCCGAGGTGTCCGACAGCGCGCCGTACTTGCACGAATTGGTGGTCAGCTCGTGGATGACCAGCGCGAGCGTGGTGAAGGCGTTCGGCGCGACCAGCGCGTCGGGCCCCTCGATCACCACGCGGTCCAGGCTCTGGCTGGCGTAGGCTTCGGTCTCGGTGCGGATGAGGTCGTAGAGCGAGGAGGGCGACCACTCCTTGCGGGTCACCTGGTCGTGGGCGCGGGCGAGCGCCTGGATGCGGCTGCCGACGATCTCGGCGAAATCGTCGATCGTCTCGGCGCTCTCCTTGCTCTGCGACACGAGGCCGCGGATCAGGTTGAGGATGTTGCGGACGCGGTGGTTCAGCTCGGCGATCAGCATGTCCTGCTGGCGGCTGGCCTGCTCACGCTCGGAGTGGGCGGCATCGGACAGGCGCAGCACGACTTCGAGCAGCGTGATGCGCAGCGATTCCGCCGCCGAGACTTCCTCGTCGGTCCAGCGCAGCGCATAGCCTCGCCGTTCCTCGCGCCAGATCTCGAAGCTCTTGCGGGGCGTGAGGCGAACGCCGTTGGGGCCCAGTTCGAGGGGCTTTTCGGGATTTCCCGCCCATTTCAGTTCACGCACCTGTTCCTGGCGGAACAGCACGATGTAGTCGCGTGGGGAGCGGCTGACCGGCAGGGCGAGAACGCCCGCCGCCTTGTCGGCCCACTCTTCGGCGGCCGGGTAGACCGCGGCGATGGCGTCGTTCGACCATACGGTGCTGGCACCGGCGGTGTTGAGGAAGCGGGCAAGCTGGGTGAACTGCGCCTGGTCGGGCGTCCTGCCATGCGCGATGAAGCGCCCGTCGACCCAGCCGACGACGCCGTCGAACGGGATGACGTGGCGGATCGCGTCGGTGAACTCGTCGAAGGCTTCGAGCAGCGATCCGCCGCCGGCGACGCGGGCCATGATCTCGTCATGGAGGCGCACCGATTCCTCGCGCTTGACGGCCGCGAAGTCGGTCTCCTTCTGCTCGAGCAGGTAGGAGAAGAACTCGCCGAACAGCTCGGCGGCGGTGCGCACCGAATAGGATAGCACCAGCGGCGTGTAGTGGTGGCAGGCCATCAGCCCCCACAGCTTACCCCGGCGCATGATCGAAACCGACATCGAGGCCTTGACCCCCATGTTGCGCAAGTACTCGATGTGGATCGGCGAAACCGCGCGCAGGCCCGACATCGACAGGTCGAGCGGTTCGCCGTTGGGGCCGGTCGCCGGATGGATGGGAACCGTGGCGTCGTCGACGTCGCTGATGATCCGCAGCATGTTGCGGGTGTAGAGGCGGCGCGCCTGTGCGGGGATGTCGGAGGCCGGGAAGTGCTGGCCCTTGAAGCTGTCGACCGTGCCGTTGAGGCTCTCGGCGATGACTTCTCCGGCACCGTCGTTCTCGAAGCGATAGACCATCACCCTGTCGAAGCCGGTGAGGCCGCGCAAGTGGCGCGCGGCGCTGGTGCAGAGCTGCTCGATCGTCGGCGACTGGCGCAGGCGCTCGATCATCGGGCGGACATAGGAGACGAAGTCGCGGCGCCGGCCGGTCTCGTGCGGCTCGATCTCCAGCACGAAGGAGCGGCCCGAGGAATGGACCGCGACGTCGAAGGCGCGCCCGTTGCCCACAAGGTCGATCTCGAAGATGCGCTCCACCGCCCCGGCGCCGCCGAGGATCTGGAGGCGGGTGCGGATGTCGTGCAGCGCGCTGGGCGAGAGGAATTCGGTGGCGGAAAGGCCGACCATGTCACGCGGGTCGCGGCCGAACAGTTCGCCGCCGTTCAGGGAGACGTGGTTGATGATCCAGTCGCTGGAGAACGACAGCAGCCAGCCGAAGCTCTGGATGCGGCCGATCACGTGGATCGGTTCGAGGTCGCAGGTGGTGAGGTCCACGGGGGGCGTGGCTATGGTATCAGGCATCGGTGGGCACATCCGCGCTGGCGGCAAAGGCGGCGGAGAAGGTTTCGAACGCGGTCAGCGCGGCGGCGGCCGCAGCCTCGGCGGCGAGCGGGGTGACGGGCTGTCCGCGCAGCAGCGGGACCAGCGCCTTCCATGCCTCGTGCCCGCGTCCGTCGGTCATGTAGGCGGAGCGGAAGCCCTGCGCCTCGCCCCAGTAGCCGCGCTGGCGGATCATCGCGAGGCCGAGACGCGAGCCGCAGATCACATAAGCCACGCCCGCCTCGGCGCCGATCGGCGCGATTTCGGCGGGGACGTCCAGCACCGGCAACGCGCGGCGGTCGACGCCGAGCGCGGCCAGATCGGCGGCGAGCATCGCCGGATAGTCGGGACAGTCTAGCCCCAGACGCTCCTGGAGGAAAGCGCGGAACACCGGGAACATCGGCGCCAGGCCGATCGCGTGCGCGGCGAGGAAGCGCGCCAGATCGTCACGGCGGGAGAGATCCAGCGACCCGAACGAGGCGTCGAGCCGCTCGTGCGAAGGGCCGGTTGCCGTGCGTAGGAGGCTCAGCAGGTCAGGGACTGGGGAAGGGACATCGGCTTGCATGGTATCCGCTTAGAGGCCTTTTGCACGTTTTCAAAGCGAGCCGAATGGAACGCCCGGCATGCGAACCTTTGCCGGCCGGTTATGTTCCTCAGTCACACAAGATGCCGCATAGCACCGCCAGATTACCGCGTCTGTCCACTTTTGATCGCAAAGGACGGGAACTGGCTCCGCGCCCGGGGGTTGTCTGCGAATGGTCCGGGGGTGGACCGCGCGGCCGAGGACTATCAATGAGCACAATCCCGCAATCCAGCCCGGTGTCGGCCGCCGCGATCGCCGGCAGCGATCTGCTGTCCGCGCTCCGCCAGGACGACCTCGCGCTGCTGGAACCTAGGCTCGGCGAGTGCAGGCTCAAGTCCGGTGAGATCATCTACAATCCCGGTGATACCGTGGAGTACTGCTACTTCCCCACCGAAGGCGCGATGAGTTCCTACTTCGTCGAGATGGACGACGGCATGGCGGTCGAAACGATTCTCGTCGGCCGCGAAGGGGCGCTGGGCGGTATCGTCAGCCAGGGTTCCCTCCCGTCCTACGCCCGCGCCAACGTGCTGCACGAGGGCCTTTTCCTGCGCATCTCCACCCGCGACCTCGATGCCGCCAAGGGCCGCTCCCCGGCGATAGATCACCTGTTCAACCGCTACGCCGACTGCGTGATGGCGCAGATATTCCAGTCGATCGCCTGCAACGCGGTCCACACCATCGAGCAGCGCGCCGCCAAGTGGCTGTCCGCCGCCGTCGACCGCATCGGCCGCAACGACGTGACGATGACGCAGGAGCAGCTCGCCTCGATGATGGGTATCGGCCGCAGCTACGCCAGCCGCGTGCTCCAGCGCTTCAAACGCGACGGCATGGTTCGCACCCGGCGCGGCGGCATCGAAGTGCTCGCCCGCGAGGGGCTCAAGGACCGGGCATGCGGCTGCAACGACCAGGTCGAAGGCCATTTCCGCCGTGTGCTGGGCGAGGTCTATCCCCACGAGGGGTGAGGGTGAGAATCTTCCATCCGAAACCCCGCGACCACCCGTTCGGCAGCGCAGTCGAATGACCGTCGGAATACCGCCATCGAATTGCCATCGAACTTGCGTGTTGTTGTCATGAACCGCCCCTAGCTGTCGCCCTCGCGACCAACAACAGGGGCGACACCATGACCGAAATTTCGCACGACAGCGGCTACACCGACGGCGACGTCGACACCAACGATTCCACCCAGCGCTCGCTCGAGAGCATGGCCGCCGAGCGCTACTCGCGCCGCCAGGCGATGTTCCGCGGCGCCGGCGCCACGACGATGGCTTTCATGGGCACCAGCCTCCTCGCGGCCTGCGGTGACGGCGACAGCGACGGCGGCGGCGTGGGCGGTGTCACCGTCTCGGCAGGCGAAAACGCGGCCACCAGCGCCGGCCGTGTCGTCACGCTGAACGGCAGCACCACGGGAACCCTGGGCGCCGCCGCGCCGGTCTGGACCCAGACCAGCGGCCCGGCCGTCACGCTTTCCGGCACCACCGGCATCGTCACGTTCATCGCCCCGGCCGTCGCCGCCGCGACCGACTTCGGCTTCACGTACACCGCCACCTCGGCCTACGGCGAAACCACCAGCGCCGCCACCACCGTGCGCGTGTCGCCCGCCGTGCTCGGCTTCACCGCCGTCGCACACAGCCTTGCCGACGTCGCCATCGTGCCTGAAGGCTACAAGGTCACGGTCATGACCCGCCTGGGCGATCCGATCGCCGCCGGTGTTTCGGCCTATGCCAACGACGGCACCGACAGCGGCTTCGACCAGCGCATCGGCGACCACCACGACGCGCTGCACTTCTTCGGCATGTCTGCCACCGGCGCGCCCGCGCCGACCAGCTCCACGCGCGGCCTCATGGTGCAGAACCACGAGAACATCACCCAGACCTACCTCCACCCCAAAGGCCCCACCGCCGCGCCCCGCCCGCTGGCCGAAGCGCTCAAGGAGATCGAGTGCCACGGCGTCTCGGTCGTCGAGTACGCGGATTCGGGCAACCGCACCTGGAGCTACGTCCAGAACAGTGCCTTCAACCGCCGCATCACCCCCAACACGCCGATGAGCTTCTCGGGTCCGGCCGCCGGCTCGGCCTACCTCGTCACCGCCTACTCGAAGGATGGCAAGGCGGGCCGGGGCACCATCAACAACTGCGCCAACGGCGTGACCGGCTGGAACACCAACCTCACCTGCGAGGAAAACTACGCCGGCTACTTCCGCCGTGACGCTGCCGACGATGCCCTGCGCACGCCGCGCGAACTGGCCTCGCTCCAGCGCAACGGCATCACCAGCCGCTCGGGCAGCTACTCGTGGTCGACCGCGTCTAGCACCGACACGCGCTTCACGCGCTGGAACGCGACGATCAGCGGCGCCACCGCCCCTGCCACCGCCGACTTCCGCTACGAGCCCAACCAGTTCGGCTGGGTGGTCGAGATCGACCCGTTCGATCCCGCCTCGACCCCGCGCAAGCGCACCGCGCTGGGCCGCTTCGGCCATGAAGGCGCCTTCGTGCGCATCGCCACCGGCCAGAAGCTCGGCGTCTACATGGGCGACGACTCGCGCGGCGAATACCTCTACAAGTTCGTCTCGACCGCGACCTGGGACGCCGCCGACGCGACCGCCACCAACCGCCTCGCGATGGGTGACAAGTACCTCGACGCCGGCGTGCTCTACGTCGCCCGCTTCGACGCGGACGGCACCGGCAAGTGGCTGCCGCTCGTCGCCGGCTCGGTCCCGGCCCGCCCGGCCAGCGGCACCTACCCCGCCTACACCTTCGCCGACCAGGCCGACATCTGCGTCAACACCCGCTTCGCCGCCGACGCGGTGGGCGCGACGCCGATGGATCGCCCGGAATGGACCGTGGGCAACCCGGTGACCGGCGAGATCTATCTCACCCTCACCAATTCGAACAACGCCTTCCGCCCGGTGACCGGCACCAACGCCGCCAACCCGCGCTCGTACAACGACCCCAAGGGCGCCGCGAAGACGGCCCAGACCGGCAACCCCAACGGCCACATCGTGCGCCTGCGCGAAGACGGCGACACCACCAGCGCGCTCACCTTCAAGTGGGACATCTATCTGTTCGGCGCCGACTCGACCGATGCCGATCCGGTCAACGTCAACGTCTCTGGCCTCACCGTCGCCAACGACTTCTCGAGCCCGGATGGCCTGAACTTCTCGCGTTCGACCAACCCATCGGGCCAGATCAATCCGCTGCTGTGGATCGAGACCGACGACGGCGCCCTAACCGACCGCACCAACTGCATGCTGCTCGCCGCGATCCCCGGCAAGGTCGGTGACGGCGGCGCGGTGACCATCACCAATACCAATGGCGGCACCGGCACGCAGAAGACCTACGTCGGCGCCAAGGCGACCGCCGCCAACCTGCGCCGCTTCCTCGTCGGCCCCGCCCAGTGCGAGATCACCGGCATCGACCAGACCCCGGACGGCCGCACCCTTTTCGTGGGCATCCAGCATCCGGGCGAGGAAGGCACCTACGCGGCGCCGGGCAGCCACTGGCCCTACACGCAGGACGGCAGCACCCCGGCCGCGACCGTGCGTCCCCGCTCGGCGCTGATCGCGATCACCAAGACCGACGGCGGTATCGTCGGCCTGTAAGGCACTGATCCGGAGGGTTCGCCCTCACGGAAAGTGAGAGGGGAGGGGATGCCGGCGGGCATCTCCTCCCTTTCCGTTAGCACGAGGCGCGTCTCGCCGCATCGCCGGGGCGTTGCGCAAGGTAGGCTCTGGAAACCGGCCGGACCTTGGCTTAATAGACAGTGCTGTTGAATAGTGTTGCCGCACCGGCCACCATGTCCCCGCGCGAAGGGACGGGCGGGGCGTCAAGGGAGACGACCATGAACAAGCCGGAATCCTTCGAACCCAGCCGCCTCACCGCCGCCGACATGGACGCGGAAGTGCTTGCGACCTACCCGACCGAGGCGTTCCTTTCGAAGGACTACCTCGCAGCGGAGAAGACGCACCTCTGGCCCAAGGTCTGGCAGATGGTCGAGCGCGAGAGCGACCTGCCCAACCCCGGCGACTGGATGACCTACGACGTCGCCGACGAATCGATCATCATCCTCAGGAAGGACGACGGCACCCTCAAGGCCTTCCACAACGTCTGCCCCCACCGCGGGCGCCAGCTGGTGTCGGTGCCCGACATGCTTCCCGGCAAGATCCACGACGTGCGCGGCTCCAACCGCCGCAACTTCATCTGTGGCTTCCACGGCTGGACCTTCGACCTAGACGGGCAGAACACCTACATCCTCGATCCGCAGGACTGGCAGAACAAGCTGACCGCCGAGATGACCTGCCTGTCCGACGTGCAGGTCGATACCTGGGCGGGCTACATCTACGTGACCATGGACCCCGACGCGGTGCCGCTGAGCGAGTGGATGGGCCGCGCCGGAGAGATCCTGTCGCACTTCGAGCTCGACAAGATGCACTACAAGTGGCGCCAGTGGGCGATCTACGACTGCAACTGGAAGACCGCGATCGAGGCGTTCCTGGAACCCTACCACGTCGCCGGCACCCACACCCAGCTGCTCGCCTACGGCAACTACTATGCGCTGTCGAAGCAGTACGGGCTGCACTCGGTATCGAGCTACGACACCCGCGACGACGCGTTCAAGATGAGCGAAAGCTCGGGCACCACCCGCGCCGGCAAGGGCGACGATGCGCGGCTGTCGACTTACGAGCTCATCAAGGAGAACTACGAGACGGTGAACTACTCTGCCTCGACCGAGACGCTGGTGAACGCCGCCAGCCGCCTCGTCGACGAGCTGCCCGAGGGCACCCCGGCGCAGGAGGTCATCGCCCACTGGATGGCCAGCGCCAGGAAGGACGACGCCGCGCGCGGCGTCACCTGGCCCGAGGTCCCGCCCGCCGTCATGGCCGAGGCCGGGCTCGCCTGGGGGCTGTTCCCCAACCAGAACATCCTCCACGGCGTGACGTTCGCGCTGTGCTACCGCGTGCGCCCCTATGGCGATGACCCGAACAAGTGCGTATTCGAAAGCTACGCGCTGGAGCGCTTCCCCGAAGGCGAGGTCCCCGAGACCGAGTGGACTTACGCCGACCCCGTCGGCGAGCTGTGGGGCTCGGTCTTGGCGCAGGACTTCTCGAACATGCAGTTCGTCCAGAAGGGCATGAAGTCAAGCGGGTTCCGGGGACCGCTGCCCAATCCGCACCAGGAGCAGAAGGTCATCAACCTCCACCGCAACCTCGCCAACTTCATGGGCGGGCGCGGCGCCCCCACGCGGATTCCGTTCGATGGCTCGAACAGCTAGGGACGAGACTTGCTGTCTGGACGTCGCAGAGGCGCGGGTCCTCCTAGAACCGCGCGTCTAGGCCCAGCCTTATCGTGCGCGGACGCAGCGGGGTCACCTGGTCGCGCGCGGTGCCGAAGGGTGTGCCGAGCGAGAAGCGGTTGCCGCGTGAGTTGGTGACGTTGTCGATCGACAGCGTCACCCCGTAGCGCGCGGTGCCGACGCGCAGGTCCGCGCCGCTGTCGAGATAGTCTCCCTGCGACCGGCCCAGTTCCGGCCCGATGCCGAGCCGCGACCTGCCGACATAGCTGCCCCAGCCATTGGCGGTGAGATGCAGTTCTTCGGTCAGCCGATGATTCCAGCCGATCCCGACGCGGCCGGAGAACTGCGCGATATTGGGCACCTGCATCGAGCGGGCGAGCGCGGCATCGAGCAGGTCGGTGCTGGCGAGCTCGGCCGCCGGGATCGCGCGGGCGACCAGGGCGAGCAGTTCGGCGGGCGGCGGGTCCACCTTGCTCTGGTTCCATGTCGCCCCCGCCTCCACGCGCAGTCCGGCGGCGACCTGTATGCCGCCGGCCAGGCTGGCCGACCAGACCCGCCCATCGCCGATGTTCGCGGTGCTCGGCAGGCCCGAATTGTCGATGAAGTCGGCCTGGATGTCGCGCCAGCGCGTGTAGGAGACGCTGGCGGAAAGGTCGAAGGTGCCCGCACCCGGCCGGCCGTGCCGCACGCCGAATTCCCAGGTGCCGGTGCGGTCGCCCCGGAAGCGGCGGACGAAATCGCTCTCGATGGCGAAGCCGCCGGGCCGGAAGCCCTCCTGATAGCGCATGTAGAGCGCAGTACTTTCCAGCAGCTCGGCGTTGAGCGCGATCGCGGGCAGGAAGGTGGTGGCGGAGCGGTCGGCGGTCACTTCGGCGCGGGCGAAGGCGATGGCGGGCGGCACATCCTCGCCGGAGCCGCCAAGCCGGGAATGAGTCAGTCGCCCGCCCGCCGTCGCGGTGAGGCCGGGCCGGATGCGCAGGCTGCCCTCGGCATAGAGCGTGAACTCGTCGATGGTGTTACGCACGCCCGTGGCAGAGGTGGTGGTGAACTGGGTCTCGAACCCGCGCGAGAGGACGGTGGAATTATGCGTGTAGCTCGCCCCGACCAGCCAGCCGAAACCGCCGCGCTCGGGCTGCCATGCGCGCGTTTCGTGGGCGATCATGCGGGTGCGGTTCTGCTGCGAGAACAGGCGCGGGCTGTCGGCATCGAGGCTGGCGTCGTAGCGCTCCTCAAGGTGCTGGCGCACCGCGCCGGTGGTGCAGCGCACGTGGATGTCGCCGATGCGGCCGGAGATCACCAGTTGGCCCATCGCATAGTAGGCGTCAGAGCCCTCGCGCACACGGGCCTCGCTGCTGAGCGGTGGCTCGCCGTCGCGGGTGGCGTACTGGCTGTCGCGCGCGTCGGTGGACTGGCCCAGCGCGATGAGATCGACCGTCCAGTCCGGCGCGAGCTCGGCCCGCAGGCTTGCCCGCCCGCCGAGGATGCGGGTGCGGTTGACGTCGCGGCGCTTCAGCAGCGGCTTGTCGATGTAGCCGCCGAGGCTGGCCGCATCGACGTTGGCGCGCAAGGCGACGTGCTCGCCGACGGGCAGGTTCAGGCTCGCCGCCGCGTCGCCGCCGGGCGAGCCGTCCTGCGTCAGCGAGCCGCCCAGCATGGCCGAGGCGCTGCTCTCGCCCAGCACCGGCGGGTTGGGGACGAGGCGGATGATGCCGCCCAGCGACCCGGCGCCGTAGAGCGTGCCCTGCGGTCCCTCCAGCACCTCGACGCGGGCCATGTCGGACAGGCGCAGGTCGGGGTCCGGGGCGTTGTAAGTGAGGCGCAGGTCGCCGAGGTACTGGCCCACGGTGGCCTGCGTCGGCCCGGTGAAGCTGCTGTCGGCGATGCCGCGGATGAACAGCTTGTTACGGCCCGAGCCGAGATGCGTCGAGGTGACGGTGGCGATGCGCTGGGTGATCTTCTCGGTACCGCCGATCCCGCCCGCCTCCAGCGAGGCTCCGTCGAGGATCGAGACCTGCCCCGGGAGCTGCCCGATGCGCAGCTCCCGCTTCGAGGCGATGACGACGATCGGCTCGGCGGGTTCCTGAGGCGGCGGCATGGAGGGGGCGGAAGGCGCGGGAGCGGGCCGGGGCGCTCGTGTCCGCGCAGGGGCGGCCGCCTCGATGCGCCAGGCACCCGGTGCGACCGCGATCACGCGGCCACCGGCGGACTGCGCGAGGCGGCGGACCGCTTCGGCGGGCTCCATCCGCCCGCGCAAGGCCGGGACGATGCGGCTTGCCACCCGGGAGTCTGCGACGACGATGCTCGATCCGGTCTGGCGCGCCAGTTCTATCGCGACGTCGCCCGCCAGCCCCGCGCGTGTCGAAACCGCGCTCTCCCGTGCAAGCGCGGTTCCCGGCATGGCCAGGGGCAGGGCCATTGTGGCCGCCGCGATCAGGGAGCCCCGGCGCATGCCTCAGTGCGAGCCGATGACCCAGCGATGGTCTTCGGCCCGCACCGACACGCCAAGCAGCGGGCCGAGGGCGGCGGGGTCCATGCGCAGCGGCGCGACGAGGATCGAGCCGGAGACGGTGCCCGAGCCGCCGCCGGGCGCGGCGGCGTAGTCGATCCCGGTGGCGCGCCGCAGTTGCGCGGCGACATCCTCGAGCGAAGCCGCTTCGAAGGTCAGCCGCCCCTCGCGCCATTCGCCGACCTGTTCGGCCGCGACCTTGGACACGGAGAGAGCGGTGGCCCCGGCCTCCCGCCGGAGCACTTCGCCCGGCGAGACACGTACGTCGGCGCCGCCGGGATCGAACTGCACCGCGCCTTCGGAGACCGCGACGCTGAGCGCGCCGCCGCTATCGTGGCGCACGTCGAAGACGGTGCCGATGTCGACCAGCTTCTCCTCGCCCACGGCGACTTCGAAGGGGTGCGCCGCGTCGTGGCGGACGGTGAACAGCGCCTGACCCTCGTCGAGCCGGGCGAAGCGGGTATCCTTGCGGTCGAGCACGAGCGTTGTACCGCCGGCGACGTCCACGCGGGTGCCCGGATCGAGCGTTATCGCGCGCGCTTCGCCCAGCGCGGTCCTGACGGTGTAGAGATCGCGGCTCTGGTCCTGGAACAGCCACAGGGCGCCGACCAGTGCCAGCGATGCGGCGATGGCGCCGCCCAGCCACAGGCGGCGGGGGCGGCGGCGGTCCTCGACCACGTCATCGTTGGCGGGACCGGCCTCGGCAATGAGGTCGGCGCCGTCGGTGGCGGCGGCGGTGACTTCGTCGTAGGCGCGCGCATGGGCGGGGTCGGCTTCCAGCCACAGCGTGAACGCCTCCCAGTCGGCGAACGCGGGGTCGCCCGCACGCACCGCCCAGTCGAGAGCCTGTTCCCGAATTGCACCGTCACTCGCCATTACGCGCTCCTTCTGCGGCGATGACGGAGGCGTTCGTCCCCAGCCTTATAGCGAGCCTCATTTCTCGCGGTCCTTCCATTCGGCGAGCGCCCGGTAGGCCACGCGCAGGTCGCTTTCCACGGTGCTGAGGCTAAGCCCCATCTCGGCCGCGATAGTCTTCTGCGGTGCTCCGTCGATGCGGTGGCGGCGGAAGATCGCGGCGACGCGCGGACCCAGCCCGTCGAGCAGGGCCAGTACGCTGGCGGCTTCCTGCGCGGCGGCGATGCGGCGCTCGGGCGAGGGTTCGGCGGAAGTTCCGGGCGGGTCCCCGGCATGGATCTGTGTCCAGTCCCGGTCTCGTAATCCGGCCTGCCGGGCCGAACGAAAGCGGTCGATCATGACGAGGTCGGCGGTACGGAACAGGTAGGACAGCGGCGAGGTGACAGGACCGGCGCGGCTGGCGGCGATCTTCAGCCAGACCTCCTGCACGAGGTCCTCTGCCGCGTCGCCCGCTCCGCGCGCGCGCAGGAATCGGACCAGCTTGTCCCGGTTGTCGAGAAAAGCCGCTTCAAGTCCGGCACTGATGGGTTCTGTCGTCACTGGGCAGGGAGGTTTCTGTAGTCGCCCGCCGCAGATAGACGCTCACGCGACTGCGGGGAAGTACCCGGGTGTCATGGCGGTGTGAGTCCCGGCGTCCCCGCGAAGGCGGGCCCCCCTTGTTCTTTCGGGGTGAGGGTCGGTTTTGTTCGGCCAGCTGAGGTGGGGACTCCGTGCTGCTCAGAACTCCGGCAGCGATTGTTCGGCAAATCCCCAGCCGCGCAAGCCCTGTGCGCGCTCGACCAGCGTGTCCGCGTCGGCGATCGAGAACGGATGCGCATCCTTCGCCGCGTCGAGCTCGTCCCAGGCGATCGGCACCGCGACCGGCGCCCCGACGCGGGCACGGGCGGAATACGGCAGGACCGCCGTCGCGCCGCGCTGGTTGCGCAGCCAGTCGATGAAGATCCGGCCCTTGCGCTTGGCCTTGCTCATGGTGGCGACGAAGCGGTCGGGCTCGGCCATGCTCAGCGCCTCGGCGAAGCGGCGTGAAAAGTCCTTGTGCGTGTCCCAGTCGTGCCCGCGCTTGAGCGGGACGACGACGTGCACGCCCTTGCCGCCCGAGAGCATCGCAAAGCTGACGAGGCCGATGTCCGACAGGTGCGCGCGGATGTCCTGCGCGGCGCGGACGCATTCCTTGAAATCCAGCCCCTCGTCGGGGTCGAGGTCGAAGATCATGCGGTCGGGCTGCTCGACGTCCTCGACCTTGGCGCCCCAGCCGTGGAACTCGATCGTGCCCATCTGTACGCAGGCGACCAGCCCGGCTGCGTCGGCGAGGTAGAGGTAGTCTTCCGAGCCGCCGTCCTTCTCGCGGATGGGGACCTGCGAGACGTGCGGGCCGAACGATCCGCTGTCGTGTTTCTGGAAGAAACATTTCTTGGCGCGGCCCTGAGGGCATCGCACGAGGCTGATCGGCCGGTTCGCGGCGAAGGGCAGCATGAGCGGGGCAATGGCGGCGTAGTAGTCGGCGAGGTCGCCCTTGGTCTGGCCGCCTTCGAAGATCGCGCGTTCGCGGTTGGTGACTTTCACATCGATCTCCGCCACCGGCGCGGCCTGCGGTTTTTCAGGTGTCACGGCCCTGGCGTCCTTGTCTCCTCGCAGGCCGAGGAAGCTGCCGTGGCGCACGCGGCCCTCGGCGGTCAGTTCGGCGAAGGCGACCTCGGCAACTAGTTTCGGCGTCACCCAGCTTGCCCCGCGCGCCTCGGTGCGGTCGACCTCCAGAGGCGCGGTCCTGCGCGCGAGCTTGTCCAGCCGGGCGGCCATGTCGGCAAGGCTGTCGCCATTGAAGCCGGTGCCGACCTTGCCGCGATAGACCAGCCTGTCGCCCTCGTACTGCGCCAGGAGCAGCGAGGAGAACGGCCGGCCCTTGGCGTTCGATCTGGACCAGCCGACGATGACGAACTCCTGCCGGCGGGTGCACTTGACCTTGACCCATGAGCGGCTGCGCTTGCCCGAATAGGCTGCGTCCACGCGCTTGGCGATGATGCCTTCCTGCCCGGCGCCGCACATCGCCTGGTAAAGGCTCTCGCCCGCGCCGATGACGTGGTCGGCGACGAAGACCGGCGGCTGCGCGTCGGCGAGCAGGGCTTCGAGCCGCTCCTTGCGCTCGATCTGGGGCAGGGCGGTCAGGTCCTCGCCGTCGATTTCGAGCAGGTCGAAGGCGTGGAATTCCAGCTTGTCGTCCTGCGTCTGGCTGCCGTGACCACGCTTGAGCACGGATTGCAGGCTGGAAAAGTCCGGGTTGCCCTCGGCGTTACGGGCGATGACCTCGCCGTCGATCAGGCAGGGCGGCAGGTCGAGCGCGGCGATGTGCGCGGCAAGGGGGCCGAACTTGTCGGTCCAGTCGAGGCCGCTGCGGGTGTGGACCTGCACGGCTTCGCCCACCGCGGCGATGAGGGCGCGGTAGCCATCGAACTTGATCTCGTGCATCCACAGGTTGCCCGTGGGCACCGCGTCGACCAGCGTGGCGAGCTGGAGCGGACGAAATTTCGGCGGCGTGCCGGGGGATCTACGACGGGCCTTCGGCTTGGCCTTGCTTTGGGTGTGGGTGGAGGCCGCCTGCATCGCCTTGGTGAAGGCGTCGCCCTTCTTGCCCTTGAGCGACTGGGTGCCGGCCTTGTCGATCTCGATCTCGGCCATGGTGCGGCCGGTGAGGACGCTGGTGAGACCCTGTTCGACGAGCGTGTCGCCGACTGTATCATGGGTGTCGCTGACCTTGCGCAGCAGCCAGTTCTCGCGCTTCTCGCCGGGGCGGCCCTTCATGCGCACCAGCAGCCACTCGCCCTTCATCCGTTCGCCCTCGAGGGTGAAGTGGAGGTGGCCCTCTTCGATGTCCTTGGCGCTCTTGCCCGGGATCGGGGCCCAAGTGCCGCGGTCCCAGAGCATGACGGTGCCGCCGCCGTATTCACCCTGGGGGATCAGCCCCTCGAAGCCCCCGTAAGTCAGCGGATGGTCCTCGGTGCGCACGGCGAGGCGCTTGTCGGCCGGGTCGGCGCTGGGGCCGCGCGTCACCGCCCATGACTTGAGCACGCCGTCGACCTCCAGCCGGAAGTCCCAGTGCAGGCGCCGCGCGGCGTGCTTCTGGACCACGAAGCTGTTGCCGCTTTTGCCCGCCGCGCGCTTGCCGGAGGGTTCGGCGGTCTTGTTGAAATCGCGCTTGCGATTGTACTCGGCCAGCAGGTCCCGGCCCGGATCGGCGGCGGTGGTGGTCGGTCGCCGGGCCATGGCTCAGGCGCGCTTGCGGGAGCGGGTTGGCGCGGGCGCGGGCTTGCCAGCGGCTTTGGCGGGCGCCTTCTTTGCGGCGGGTTTTTCGGCCGCCGCCGCTGGCTTCGCGCTCTTGGCCGCCTTGGTGGTCCCGCCGTCGCCGACCGATTTCTTCAGTGCCGCCATCAGGTCGATGACGTTGCTCTTGCCCGATGACGGTGCCTCGACGTCCTCGAGGATGCGCTTGTTGCTCTTGGACTTGGCCTTCTTGTCGATCAGGCGGTGGAGCGCATCGACGTAGCGGTCGTGGAATTCGGCCGGGTGGAACGGCGCGGTCTTCTTGTCGATCAGCGTCGTGGCGAGGTCGAGCAGGTCGGCGTCGGGCTTGCCGTCCTCGATGTCTCGGAAGTAGCCTTGCGCCTTGTGGACCTCGTCGGCGTAGCGCAGCACTTCCATGACCAGCCCGCGCCCGCACGGCTTGATCGAGACCAGCTGCTCGCGCCCGCGCACCGCCAGTTGGCCGAGCCCGACCTTGCGACTGGCCCGCAGCGCCTCGCGCAGGACGATGTAGGCCTCTTCCGCCAGGTCGTCGGCGGGGACGACGAAATAGGGTTTTTCGTAATAGAGCACGTCGATCTCGTCGGAATCGACGAACTGGACGAGTTCGAGCGTCTTGCGGCTGTCGATCTTGACCGCCTCGATCTCCTCTTCGTCGAGCAGCACGTAGCTACCCTTGGAGACTTCGAAGCCCTTGATGATCTCGTCGCGGTCGACCGGGCCGACGCCGGGCGCGACCTTCTCGTAACGGATGCGCTGGCCGCTCGGCTCGTGGATCTGGTGGAACGCGATCGCAGCGCCCGAGCGGGTCGCCGGGTAGACCTCGATGGGGATCGAGACGAGGGCCAGACGGATCTGGCCTTTCCAGTAGGCGCGTGCGGGCATGGGCGGTTCCTTCCGCTGTCACAAGCGGTGGAAAGCGTGGGTGGTTCCCGCGGCGCGGATTACCCCGGAGACCGGGGGATTTGTGCGGTGGGCCGGCAATCCTTCCTATCCCACAAACACTTCATCGCCCTCGCGGATGCGGCGGTCCCGCTTTCTTCTGCGAGGCCGAAGGAACAAGCGGGGTCCCCGCCTACGCGGGGACGACGGGTTAAGTTTGTGCTGGCGGAATTGCGGTCGTTTGGGGGTGATCCGAACACCCCCTTCCGTTCGTGTCGAGCGAAGTCGAGACACCACGCCCTTCCGTTCGGGTCTCGACTTCGCTCGACACGAACGGAAGGGCGCGCGCGGTCTCAGGTTTTCGCCAGTACCTCCGCCAACCCGGCGAGATCGTCCGCGAACCTGGCATGTTCGCGCTCGCGGGCTTCGCCGTCGAGGCGCAGGAGGTAGCTGGGGTGGGCGGTCAGCCATACCAGGGTGCCGTCGCCCTGCGCCAGTGCCTGACCGCGCTCCCTGTTAATCGAGGGGGTGCGGCCGAGCAGACCGCGCGCGCTGCTGGCGCCGAGCGCGAGGATGACGCGGGGCTTCACCAGCGACCGCTCGCCGTCGAGCCACCAGCGGCAGATGTCGATCTCGCCCGCCGTCGGGGTCTGGTGCAGGCGGCGCTTGCCGCGCGGGGCGAACTTGAAGTGCTTGACCGCATTGGTGACGTAGGCCGCTGCGCGGTCGATCCCGGCCTCGGCGAGCGCGCTGTCCAGCAACTGGCCGGCGGGGCCGACGAAGGGGCGGTTGTCGCGCTCCTCGGTGTCGCCGGGCTGTTCTCCCACGATCATCAGGTCGGCGTGGGCAGCCCCTTCGCCCATGACCGCACGGGTGCCGTTGCAGCCGATCGCGCAGCGGCGGCACTGGGCGATGCCCTCGGCGACGGCCTTGAGGGTGGCGGGCGGAACTTCCTCGAACAGGCTGGCGCCGGTGGCGATCATCGCCGCCTCCCGCTTGTGGGCGCCGGCGATCAGGTGGGGAATCTCGCGTGCTTCGGGCAGGTTCTTCCAGTATCGGCGCGGCATTTCCTTGACCATCATGCCCACCTTGAGCCGCGCGGGGTTGAAGGTTGACCGGTAGTATTCCAGCCAGAGGTCTTCGGTGGCATCCTCGGACGGCGCATCGGTCCGCTCGGCAGGCGGGCCTTCGAGGAGCGCCATGCCGTCCCAGTGCAGCGAAAGGCGCGGGGTCAGGATCGACCAGCGCTGGCTGGCGAAGCGAGCCACGAAGAAATCCGCATTGGCGCGCTCGATCCGGTGGTCGGGCTCAAACCAGGCGACGAAGCGCTCGATCCCGTCCTCGTCGGTTACCGAGCGGAAGCGGACGAAGGCGCGCATCTTGTGGATGTCGCGGCACACCTGCCTGGCCAGCCGCTCCAGCGCGGCAACGTCGCGGTCGGCGGTATCGTCCAGCAGGCGGGGCTGGTCCTGTAGCCGCCAGAGCACGCGGTAGAGCAGGGACAGGCGACCGGGATCGCTGTGCAGGATGGCGCTGCGGGCAAGGTCCATGAAAGCGCGGCTGGCGCGTACTTCGCGGACCTGCGCAGCGCCGGGCGCGGCGGGGACGGCGAAGAGATCGCCCGCACCGTCGCCATCGCTCCACGCCACCGCATCGGGTGCGACACCTTGGCCGACCAGCCGCCGCGCCTCGTCGCGCCAGGCCTCGAAGTCGTCGGGCTCGGCGAGGTCGGCGGCGATCATCCGAACAGCTCCATCTGTTTCGCCGGGGGCGCGAGCCGGGCGCGCAGGTCGGCGCGGTCGGTGAGCAGGGTGGGACGCCAGTCGGCGGTGACGATGAAGGGGCGCAGCTTGCGGATCGAGGTGGTCAACCGGCCCACGTCCTCCAACCGCAGCGTGCGATAGCGCCGCGCCGTCAGCAGTGCCGCGATCGCCTTGGTGCCCAGGCCCGGCACGCGCAGCAGGTCCTCGCGCGGGGCGCGGTTGACGTCCACCGGGAACCGCTCGCGGAACTTGAGCGCCCACGCCAGCTTGGGATCGATGTCGAGCGGCAGCATCCCATCCGCATCCGCCGCCTGCTGCACCTCATGCGGCGCGAAGCCGTAGAAGCGCATCAGCCAGTCGGACTGGTAGAGCCGGTGTTCGCGCATCAAGGGCGGGCGCTTGAGTGGCAGCACCGCACTTGCCTCGGGGATCGGGCTGAATGCCGAGTAGTAGACGCGGCGCAGCGCGAACCGGTCGTAGAGCGTGCTGGCCTTGCCGACGATCTGCGCGTCGCTCGCCCCGTCGGCGCCGACGATCATCTGCGTCGACTGGCCGGCGGGTGCGAAGCGCGGGGCATGCCGGAAATGCTTCTTCGCATCCTTCGCCTCGACGATCGAATCGGAGAGGTTGCCCATCGCGCCCTCGATCGTCGCGCCGTTCTTGTCGGGCGCGAGGCGGGCGAGCCCGGCCTCGGTGGGCAGCTCGACGTTGATCGAGACGCGATCGGCCCACAGGCCCGCCTGGGCGACCAGTTCGGGATCGGCCTCAGGAATGGTCTTGAGGTGGATGTAGCCGCGAAACGCGTGCTCCTCGCGCAGGATCCGCGCGACCTCGATCAGCTGCTCCATCGTGTGATTGGAGGACTTGATGATGCCCGAGGAGAGGAACAGCCCCTCGATATAGTTGCGCCGGTAGAACGACAGCGTGAGGTCCACCACCTCCTGCGGTGTGAAGCGCGCGCGGGCGACGTTCGAGCTCTTGCGGTTGATGCAGTAATGGCAGTCGAAGATGCAGTGGTTGGTCAGCAGCAGCTTGAGGAGCGAGATGCAGCGCCCGTCCGGCGCATAGGCATGGCAGATGCCCATGCCTTCGGTCGAGCCCAGCCCCTTGCCGTCGCGGCTGTCGCGTTTCGCCGTGCCCGACGAGGCGCAGGAAGCGTCGTACTTGGCGGCATCGGCGAGAATCGCGAGCCGCTCCATCATGGGCGTTTGAGGCATAAGTTCTTATTATGTTCTATTCGTCTCTTGCGCAAGTGACTGAAATGACGGTTCGACGCAAAACGGGGCCGCCGGTCCTGCAACCGGCGGCCCCGCGCGTGGTCGTCAGAAAGTCAGTTCTTGGGTGAGGGCTGCTGCGCGTCCGGCTCGGACTTGAACGCCAGCTCACCGGCGCCTTTGCCATCCTTGCTCTTCTTGCCCGATTCCATCTTGTCGACGTGCGCCTGAACGACGCTGGCCGGAGCCGGCGACGCGGGATAACGGCAGCCCTTCGATGCACCGACGCCCTTGAGGAAGCCGCGCCGCGTCAGGCCCGCCTGGATCGCCGCGTTGACCTTACGGTCCTGCGCGTTGGCGCCCGAGACTTCGCGGATCAGTCCGCGGAAGGGTATGAACGAGGCGACCACCCACTTGCCCACGCGGCCGGCGCTGATGCGTTCGCGCTCGCTGGCGGGAAGGTCGATGTCGGGGCCGAGAATTTCGTCGAGTTCCTGGATCGCCCCGGCTAGCTGGCGGCACTTACCCAGGCCCTTGAGCGTGTAGGGCTCTCCCGTCGCGGCGATGAGGAGCGGCGGGATCTCGCGGTCACGGCCGACGTTGAGATCGTCGATCGGAGTCTTGGCGACATCCATGGCGTTGGGATCGCGATTGGTGATCGCTTTCTCCTCCTGCCTGGCCATAGCGGGCGTCGCAAGCATGGTCGTTATCACGACCGCGCTGATCCAGTGTTTGTTCATCCCCGTTACTCCTGTTCGTGCCCAGCGCGGCGACCGCCAAATCGAGCCGCTGCCTATGTCATCTCCCGGCAGTGAACGTGTCACATGCCTCCTCGTTCCCGGTGTCGAGCCCACGTTTCAGCCATTTCATGCGCTCGGCGCTGGAGCCGTGGGTGAAGCTTTCGGGATTCACGTCCTGGCCGGCGTTCTTCATCAGCGTGTCGTCGCCGATGGCGCTGGCGGCGGTCAGGCCTTCCTCCATGTCACCGGGCTCGATCAGATCACGGTGCTTGCCTGCCCAGACGCCCGCATAGCAGTCCGCCTGAAGCTCCATCTTCACTTGCAGCGCATTGGCCTGCGAGGGGTTGCGCTGCTGCTCCTTGCGGACCTGCGCGTTGAGGCCGAGCATGTGCTGGACATGGTGTCCGTACTCATGGGCGATCACATAATAGCGGGCGAAGTCGCCCTTGGCGCCGAGCTGCCTGTCGAGCTGGTCGTAGAAGCTGGTGTCGATGTAGATGCCCTGGTCGGGAGGGCAGTAGAAAGGTCCCATCGCGCTCTGCGCCGCGCCGCAGCCGCTGCTGGTTCCGCCGGCGTAGAAGTTGAGCGTCGGCTGGTCGAACTTGACGTTCGCCTGCTGGAACAGCGGCTGCCAGGTCTTGTTGAGAGAATCCAGCGCGTTGCACGATTCGAGCGAATAGGCGTTGGCCTCGCAGATCTGGGTCGTGTCCTGCGGTCCGGTCGGCGCGGAAGGGGCCGAAGTCTGCTGCTGGACACCTTCCAGCGTACCGAGCATCTGCCCGGGGTCGACGCCGAAGACCAGCGCACCGATCAGCACGATCACCAGCGAGCCGCAGCCCAGCTTGCCGCCGCCGCCGCCGGGAAAGCCGCCGCCTCCTCCGCCACTGGTCACGCGAATGTTGGAAGGATCGAACCTGTTGAGCCGCATTGCCGAGTAGTCCTTCCCTGTGTCCCATGGAGAGGGCCTTGTCGCCGTGCGCAGATCAATTCGCAAGGCGCACCGTCGTTCCCCGTATCTTCCCAAGTCTTCGGTGTTGCACGGGCGCGTCATGTCGCGGTGGCATGCGTGTAAAATGACACGAAGAACCCATCCCGGCGGAGATTTTCCAAGCGCCGGGCAAATTGTGTCGTATAGATGAGGGACGATGATCGCGGGCAATTCGGGCACAGGGACTTTGACGGGGAGGGCGGCTGCGCTTTGCGCACTCGCCGCTTTTGCGCTCGCCTTTTTCGTGCCCGCGCCCGCTCCCGCCGCAAGCCCGAGCCGTGCCGACCGCGAACTCGAGGCGCGGCTGCGCGCGCATATCGAGACGCTGGCCAGCGATTCGTTCGACGGCCGCGAGCCGGGCACCGAAGGCGAAGCGAAGACGCTGCGCTATCTGGCCAAGCAGTGGTTCGACATCGGCCTAGTCTCGGGCACCAACGATCCCGGGAACGAGTGGTTCGCGCCGGTAACTCTCGTGGCGCGCGAACCGGCGACGGGCACCGCGCAGTTCCTGCGGCGGGGCTTCCGCACCGTGATCGCGCCGAAAGACGTGCTGGTCCTGACATCGGGCAAGCGCAGCCTCGTGCGCAATGCGCCGCTGCTGTTCGTCGGCAAGGCCCGCAGCCAGGACTTTTCGCGTACCGAACTGGCAGGCCGCATTGCGGTCGTGCTCGACGGCGAGACGCCCGACAGTACGCGCCAGAACGCACTGCTCGCGCTGGGGGCCTCGGCTGTGCTGACCGTGCTCGACGGCGATCGGGGGCTCGACGCGGTCGCGGCGCGGCGCCAGCGCTCGGGCTATGCGTTGTCGGAGGATTCGCTGGGCGGCGACCTGGAGGCCTTCGTCGGCCGGGCGACGATGGAAACACTGCTCAAGGGCACCGCACACACGCTCGCTTCGCTGGAATTGGCGGCTGCGGAGCCTGAGTTCGTGCCGATCATGCTCGATGTCACGGCCACGCTGGAGGCGACCACCAACGAGACCACGATCCGCACCCACAACCTCATCGGCAAGCTGCCGGGCCGCAACAGGCAGGCCGGCGCATTGCTCTATGTCGCGCACTGGGACCATTTCGGAGAGTGCGGCGAGCCGCCGGCCGAGGACCTGATCTGCAACGGCGCGATCGACAACGCCAGCGGCGTCGCCGCGCTGACCGAAGTGGCGCGCCGCCTTGCCCGCACCCCGCAGCTGGACCGCGATGTCTATTTCCTGGCCACCACGGCCGAGGAAGTGGGCCTGCTGGGCGCCCACGCCTTCGCTGAAAATCCGCCGCTGCCGCTGGAAAGGATCGTTGCCGCCTTCAACATCGATTCGATCGCCATCGCCCCGCGTCGGACGCCCTTCGCCATCGTCGGGCGCGGCATGACCGGGCTCGACAGGGATATCGCCCGCGTCGCCAAGGCCGAAGGCTTCAAGCTGCGCGACAACGACGAGGCCAATGAATTCGTCAAGCGGCAGGACGGCTGGGCGCTGCTCCAGCATGACATCCCCGCCGTCATGGTCACCACGTCCTACGGCGACATCGACCGCATGCGCACGTTCTTCGACGGCGACTATCACCGCCCCAGCGACGACCTTTCGCACCCGCTCGAGCTGGCAGGCGCGATGGACGATGTGAAGATGCTCACCGCGCTGGGGCGCTGGTTCGGCGATACACGCCGGGTGCCGGTCGGCGGGGCGCCGGCGAAAGTACCCGCGAGGAAGTGAGCGGGCGGGGCGAGCCTCGCAAAATCGCCCGAAAACCACCGCATCAAAATAGAAAGCGATCAGGCCCTAGCCCTCGCGCCCCCCTTTGATTACATGGGCCGCCACGATTCTCCCCCGCAAAGGCATTGGTGGCGCACATGGATATCCAGCTCGGACTCACTTTCGACGACGTATTGCTGCGTCCCGCCAAGTCCGACATCGTCCCCACCCAGGCCGATACCCGCACCATGCTGACCCGCACGATCGGGCTCAACATCCCCGTCATCTCGTCCGCCATGGACACCGTCACCGAGGCCGACATGGCGATCGCGATGGCGCAGATGGGCGGCATCGGCGTGCTCCACCGCAACCTCACGATCGAGGAACAGTGCGCGGCAGTCCGCCAGGTGAAGCGCTTCGAGAGCGGCATGGTGGTCAATCCCATCACCATCGACCCCAACGCCACGCTGGGCGAGGCGCAGGCGTTGATGACCGCGAACCGCATCAGCGGCATCCCGGTGGTCGAGGCCTCGGGGCGGCTGGTGGGCATCCTCACCAACCGCGACGTGCGCTTCGCCGACAACCCCATGCAGCCCGTGCGCGAGCTGATGACGCACGAGAACCTCGCCACTGTCGGCATCGGCGTCGGCAAGGAAGAGGCGCGCCGCCTGCTCCACCAGCGCCGGATCGAGAAGCTGCTGGTCGTTGACGAGGGCTTCCACTGCGTCGGCCTCATCACCGTCAAGGACATCGAGAAGGCCGTCACCTATCCCGACGCCACCAAGGACGGCGCCGGCCGCCTGCGCGTCGCCGCCGCCACCACGGTGGGCGACAAGGGCTTCGCCCGCACCGAGGCGCTGCTCGCGGCCGAGTGCGACGTGGTCGTCATCGATACCGCCCACGGGCATAACCGCGACGTCGCGCTGGCGGTCGAGCGGGTGAAGCGCCTGTCTAACTCGGCGCAGGTCATCGCCGGCAACATCGCCACCGCGGAAGCCGCCAAGGCGCTGATCGACGCGGGCGCGGACTGCGTGAAGGTGGGCATCGGCCCCGGCTCGATCTGCACCACGCGCATCGTCGCCGGGGTGGGCGTGCCGCAGCTCACCGCCGTCATGGAAGCTGCCGAGGAAGCCGACAAGGCGGGCGTCCCCGTCATCGCCGACGGCGGCCTGCGCACCTCCGGTGACGCAGCCAAGGCGCTGGCCGCCGGTGCCTCCACCATCATGGTCGGCTCGATGCTGGCCGGCACCGAGGAAGCGCCGGGCGAGACCTTCCTGTACCAGGGCCGCGCCTACAAGTCGTACCGTGGCATGGGCTCGGTCGGCGCGATGGGGCGCGGTTCGGCCGACCGCTACTTCCAGGGCGACATCAAGGACCAGATGAAGCTCGTGCCCGAGGGCATCGAGGGCCAGGTCGCCTACAAGGGCCCGGCCAAGGACGTCATCCACCAGCTCGTCGGCGGCATCAAGGCGGCGATGGGCTACACCGGCTCGGCCACGATCGACGACATGCGCCGCAACTCGAAGTTCATCCGCATCACTGGCGCGGGCCTGCGCGAGAGCCACGTCCACGACGTGACGATCACGCGAGAGGCACCGAACTACCCGACGCGGGGCTGAGCGAGGGACGGGCGATGACCCCCTCCGCCCGCGTCCAGGCAGGAATCGACATCCTCGACCTCGTGATCGAGGCGGCGCGCGCGAACGGCGCGCCCGCCGACCGGATCATCGCCGACTGGTTCCGCGCCCGCCGCTTTGCCGGCAGCGGCGACCGGCGCGCGGTGCGCGAACTCGCCTACCGCGCGATCCGCGCCTGCGGTGAAGTGCCCGAGAGCGGCCGGGCAGCGATGCTGCTGGTCGCCGCGCACGATGCGCAACTGGCCGCACTGTTCGACGGCTCGACCCATGCTCCCGCACCGATCGGGCCGGACGAGCGGGCTGCAACACCCGGCGTCGCCCCGGCGTGGCTGATGCAGCGGCTGGCCGAAAGCGACATCGAGGAACCCGAAGGCGAGGCGCTGCTCGGCCGCGCGCCGCTCGACATCCGCGTCAACACGCTGAAGTCCGGCGCGCTCGACCTGCCCGAGGGCGGCGAGCGGACGGTGGCGGCAAACGGCTGGCGCTATCCGCCCGAGACGCGGATCGAGCAGTCGCCGACCTATCTCCAGGGCCAAATCGAGGTGCAGGACACCGGCTCCCAGCTGACCTGCGAGGCCGTGGCCGCGCGCTCCGGCGAGACAGTCATCGACCTGTGCGCCGGGGCAGGGGGCAAGACGCTCGCGCTGGCGGCGGCGATGGAGAACACCGGCACGCTGATCGCCAGCGACGCCGACCGCGCCCGCCTCTCCCGACTCGCTCCCCGCGCCGAGCGGGCCGGGGCGACCATGATCGAGACGCTGCTGCTCGACGCCAACCGCGAGATGGAAGCGCTAGCTCCTTATGCCGCCAAGGCCGACGCCGTGCTGGTCGATGCCCCCTGTTCGGGTACCGGAACGTGGCGGCGCAACCCCGAAGCGCGCTGGCGGCTCACCGAAAAGCAGCTGGAGCGCTATATGGCGGTGCAGTCGCGTCTGCTCGACATCGGTGCGAAGCTGGTGAAGCCCGGCGGACGGCTGGTGTTCGTCACCTGCTCGCTCCTCGACCTCGAAGGGGCCGAGCAGGCGCAGGACTTCCTCGACCGCCATCCTGGCTGGCGCGGCGAAGTCCCGGTGTTGCCAGCTGGAACCCCGCGCGGTCCGGGCCTCAGATTGTCACCGTATCATGACGGCACCGACGGCTTTTTCGTCGCACGCTTCATCCGCCTGTGATAGCGTCCCGTCCCATGATGAGGACGAAGACCTCGGCCAAGGACCTGCTGATGCGCTACACGCCCGCTGCTGTTGCTCTTTCCCTTCTCGCCGCCATTTCATCCAGTGTCACGCATAGCCAGTCGCCCCAGCCGCTCGACCCGCGCGCGGTGTCGCTGCTGGCGGAAGGACGGGCGGCGCTGGCCGGCGGTAATGTCGACGGGGCGATCGATGCCTACGAGTCGGCACTGACGGTGGAACCCAGCAGCGTGCCGGTGCTGCTTTCGCTGGCGGAGGCCACGCGCCGTCAGGGCCTGCAGGGCAAGGCGCTCCACTACTATCGCATCGCGCTCAACAGCGACCCGCGCAACCTCACCGCCATCGCGGGCGAGGGCATGGCGCTGGCGGAAAAGGGCGCGACCGAGAAGGCCAACCGCAACCTCGCGCGGCTGCAGACGCTCTGCGGCAAGTCCTGCAGCGAGACCGAGACGCTTGCGGCGGCGATCGCCAAGGGCCCGGCGCCGCGCATGGTCACGGCCGACGCCGGGGCGCCCAAGACGGTGGTTTCGGAAAACTGAGCCCGCATGGGCTGTGTGCGGTGGGACGCCGAGCACGGCTGACCAAGTCAATCGAACCCGAGCCCCGTCGTCCCCGCGCAGGCGGTGACCCCGCTTTTTCCTGAGACGTGGCACCAGGAAGCGGGACCCCCCGCCTTCGCGGGGGCGAAGATAAAGGGAAGGGTCGGAGTCTGAGCAGAGGCATCGCAGGCGAAGCTCCAGCGGACGCACACCTGATCCGCGATTCAGCCTTCAGATCAGCGCGCGAAACTCTTCCAGCACCGCGCGGTAGACGCGCTTCTTGAACGGCACGATGAGGTCGGGAAGCAGTTCCGCCTCGACCCATTTCCAGTCGCAGAATTCCGGCGGCTGGTGCGCGTCGAGATCGACACCGTCGTCGTCGCCTTCGAAGCGGGCGAGGAACCAGGTCTGGCGCTGGCCGCGGTACTTGCCCTTCCACAGCTTGCCGACGAGTTCGTCGGGCAGGTCGTAGAGCAGTTCCTCGCGCGTCTGCGCCAGCAACTTGACCTTGTCCTCGGTGACGCCGGTTTCCTCCCACAGCTCGCGGAAGGCGGCGGCCCTGAGGTCCTCGCCCTTGTCGACGCCGCCCTGGGGCATCTGCCACCAGTCGCCCTCGCGCGTGTCGATTCGCTTGCCGACGAAGACTTTCCCGTCGGCATTGACGAGCATGACGCCCACGCAGGGGCGGTAGGGCAGGGACGAGGGATCGGTCATCGCGAAAGACATTTCCAGGCTGAAGGGGTGAGGGCGCGCAAGGCACTCGGATGGTTTCCCGGAAGTGCACACCGTGAGCGTCAGAATGGCCGATGGGCGCGCGCTTGACTAGCCGGATTTGCGGCCCACAGTGGGACATGGGAAATGCAATGTTTGTTCGCCCAAGGGAAAACTAATTTGTAGAGGCGAATGGAACTGCGCACCTTCGAAGTGCAAGGAAATTCCGGCACAGACCGGAGAGAGGATGGGCCATGGCGAGGTCACCTGCCACGCACGAAATCCGCGAAGCCGCGCCAGAAGCCGGCCCCGAGGCAGTGGTGGTGCGTTTCGCCGGGGATTCGGGCGACGGCATGCAACTGACCGGCGGGCAGTTCACCCTCTCCACCGCGCTCGCCGGCAACGATCTTGCCACTTTCCCCGACTTCCCCGCCGAGATCCGCGCGCCGCAGGGCACGCTGTTCGGGGTCTCTGCGTTCCAGATCAACTTCGGGTCGAGCGAGATCACCACCGCCGGCGACGCGCCCGACGTGCTGGTGGCGATGAACCCGGCGGCGCTCAAGACCAACGTCCAGGCGCTGAAACCGGGCGGTCTCGTCATCGTCGATACCGGGGAGTTCACGAAGCGCAACCTCGAGAAGGCGAAGTACGAGGCCAGCCCGATCGATGATGGAAGCCTTGCCAAATGGGACGTGCTGGCCTTCGACATTTCCGAACTGACGATGGAAGCGGTGAAGCCCTTCGGCCTCGGCATGAAGGAGGCGCTGCGCTGCAAGAACATGTGGACGCTGGGCCTGGCGCTCTGGATGTTCGACCGTGACCGCCAGCCGCTGGTGGACTGGCTGGGAGCCAAGTTCGCGAAGAACCCGGTTCTGGCGCAGGCCAATATCGCCGCGCTCAATGCCGGGCACGCCTATGGCGAGACCGCCGAGCTGGCGGGTCCGCTGAGGAAGCTCCACGTCGAGCCGGTGGCCTCCGAACCGGGCCTCTACCGCACGATCACGGGTGCGGAGGCGGTCAGCCTCGGCCTCGTCGCGGGGGCGCAGCTGGCGGGGCTGGAGATGTTCTTCGGCGGCTATCCGATCACCCCGGCCTCGGCGATCCTGCACAACCTCGTCAGGATGAAGGAGTTCGGCGTCACCACATTCCAGGCCGAGGACGAGATCGCCGCGATCTGCGCCGCCATCGGGGCGTCCTATGCCGGGCAGCTGGGCGTCACCTCCTCGTCGGGCCCGGGCATCGCGCTCAAGGGCGAGGCGATGGGGCTGGCGATCATGACCGAACTGCCACTGGTCATCGTCAATTCGCAGCGCGGCGGTCCCTCCACCGGCCTGCCCACCAAGACCGAGCAGTCCGACCTCTACCAGGCGGTCTACGGGCGCAACGGCGACGCGCCGCTGCCGGTGATCGCGGCCCGCTCGCCCGCCGACGCCTTCGAATGCGCGATCGAGGCCTGCCGCCTCGCGGTGGGGTACATGACGCCGGTGATCCTGCTGACGGACGGCTACATCGCCAATGCCTCCGAGCCGTGGAAAGTGCCCGACCCGGCCGCGTTCACGCCGTTCCCGGTGCGCTTCCTCGAGGAGAGCAACAACCCGGACGGCAAGGTCTTGCCCTACCGCCGCGACGCGCGCGGGGTGCGGCCGTGGATCAAGGCCGGCACGGCGGGCCTGATGCACCGTATCGGCGGGATCGAGAAGGCCATCGACACCGGCGCCATCGACTACGCCCCCGACGTCCACCAGGCCCAGACCGACGCGCGCAAGGCCAAGATCGACGGGATCGCCCACGCCATTCCGGCGCAGGAGGTGGCGCTGGGCGAGACCTCGGGCAAGCTGGCGGTCGTGGGCTGGGGCTCGACCTTCGGGCCGATCCACCAGGCCGTGCGCCGCGCCCGCCGCAAGGGCCTGGCGGTCAGCCACATCCACGTCCGCCACGTCTGGCCGCTGCCGGCGAATCTGGGCGAATTGCTCGCTGGCTTTGACCATGTGCTGGTGCCCGAGATGAACACCGGCCAGTTCAAGACGGTGCTGCGCGACCAGTTCCTCATCGACGCGGTGCCGCTCGCCAAGACCAGCGGCCAGCCCTTCGCCATCGCCGAGATCGAGGCCGCCATCGCGAAGTTCTTCGATGGCGTGCCCGGCAACGAGGGCGGCGAGGTCTTCGTCAACGCCACCCAGCTTCCCGCCCCTGAAATCGAACGGCCCTGAGCCTGGAGCCCCGATCATGAACGACATGACCCCGATCCAGACCACGCTCAAGGACTGGGAAACCGACCAGGAAGTGCGCTGGTGCCCTGGCTGCGGCGACTATGCGATCCTGAAGGCCGTCCAGCGCACCCTGCCGATGGTCGGCGCCGATCCGAAGAATACCGTGTTCGTCTCGGGCATCGGCTGTTCGAGCCGCTTCCCATACTACGTCGAAAGCTACGGTTTCCACACCATCCACGGCCGTGCGCCGGCGGTCGCGACGGGGATCAAGCTGGCCAATCCGGACCTCGACGTCTGGCTGGTGACGGGGGACGGCGACGGGCTATCGATCGGCGGCAACCACACGATGCACGTCCTGCGCCGCAATCTCGACTGCCAGATCCTGCTGTTCAACAACGAGATCTACGGGCTCACCAAGGGGCAGTATTCGCCGACCAGCCGCGTCGGCACGCCGTCGCCGACTTCGCCGATCGGGTCGGTCGATCGCCCGGCTAGCCCTTGCGCCTTCGCGCTGGGATCGGGCGCTCGGTTCGTGGCGCGCGGGTATGATGTGTCGAAGGACCTGTCCGAAGTGCTGGTCGCCGCCTATCGCCACAAGGGCGCGGCCTTCGTCGAGATCTTCCAGAACTGCATCGTCTACAACAAGGACCGCTTCGACGACTTCACCCAGAAGGCCGTCGCGGCGGACAATCAGGTGGTGTGCCGGGACGGCGAGCCGCTCGTTTTCGCCAAGGGAACCAAGGGGCTGGCACTCGATCTCGAGACGCTGTCTTTGAAGGTGGTCGATCTGGTGGATGGTGACTGGAAGACGGCGGGCGTCGCGCTGCACAACCCGCAGAGCCGTGGCCTCGCGCATATGCTGGTGGAGATGCCCTTCGGGCCGTTCCCGATGGCGCTGGGCGTGATCTACGACGATCCCGCGCCGACCTTCGAGAGCGCCGTCGTCGCCGAGCGCGCGGCGCTGGTTTCGGGCAAGACGGCGGACCTGGGCAAGCTGCTCTCGAAGGGGCAGACCTGGACGGTGAGCGCGCCGGACGTCTGAGGCCCTCCGTCGATTTTACCCGTTTTGGTGCCGAACCCCTTCCGCTCGGCGCCAACGGAAGGGTGCCGAAGGCAGCTTGTCGTCGTGGGCTTGCCTAATGGCCGCCCGCGCCCGATAGTCCGCGCGATGCAATTGCCCATCCCTCTTGGATAATCTCACCCACAGCCTGGTCGGCTGGGCGCTCGCCGAGACGGGGCTCAAGCGCCGTACGCGCAAGGGCCTCGCCGCCTGCGTGCTGGCGGCGAACATGCCGGACATCGACGTGTTCTTCGGCTGGGCCCCGTGGGCGCCGCTGGCGATGCACCGGGGTTTCACGCATGGCCTGGTGGGCGGGGTGCTGCTGATGCCGCCGCTGCTGGCGGGGCTGCTGTGGTGGCTCGACCGCTGGCAGATCGCGCGCGGAGCCTTCTTCAAGAGCGGGCTGCGCATGCATTTCGGCTGGCTGCTGGCGCTGTGCTATCTCGGTGCGCTGACGCATCCGCTGCTCGATTTGCAGAACGCCTATGCCGTGCAGCTGCTGTCGCCGCTCAGCGCGCGCTGGTTCCATACCGACGGGCTGTTCATCGTCTCGCCATGGCTGCTCGCAATCCTGGGCGCAGGCATATGGCGATCGCGCCGCCGCTGGCGCTGCGGCCGTCCGAAGGCGGGGCGACCGGCCTCGATGGCGCTCGCGGCAACCGCGGCTTTCATCGTGCTCAACCTCGGCATTTCGGCGCTGGCGTGGGTTTCGGCGCCCAACTACGCGGGCACCGATCGTGTCTTCGCCTCGCCCGAGGCGCTGCTGTTCTGGCGCCGGGAGGTCGTCTGGCGCAGCTATGGCAGGATCGGGCAAGGCCGCTTCGATCCTCTGCACGGTCTCGAACTGACCGGGATCGCACCATCTCGGCCCGACAACATGGCCGATCCGCTGGTCCGCCGCGCCATCGCCGCCTCGCCCGAAGTGGCGGACTTCCTCGACTGGTCGCAGATGCCTTTCGCGCAAGTCGAGCGCCATGGCTGCGCGGCGAGAGTGACCTTCGGCGATGCGCGCTTCTCCGGGCCGCGCGTGGCCGGCAGCTTCACCCACGTCGCGACGGTGCCTACGCTGGCTCCGGGCTGCTGACAGCTTCGGCCGCATCGACCGTGGCCCGCGCCGGGCGGTAGAGCAGGGCGCTCGCGAGGAAGGCCCAGCCGGCGCCGCCCAGCCATCCGGCGATCACGTCGCTGGGCCAGTGGACCCCCAGCCAGACCCGGCTCCAAGCGATCGCGAGGCTGGTTGCCATGGCGGCGGCGATCACCGTCCAGCGCACCGTCTCGCGCCGGCTCAGCGCCGCGAAGGCGAGGGCCATGGCGATGTAGACCACGGCGGCGTTGAAGGCGTGCCCGCTCGGGAAACTGTTGCCGCCCGCTTCGGTGAGGTGCGGCACGATCTCCGGCCTCGCCCTGCCGACGAGGCCCTTGAGCGCGCTGTTGACCGCCCAGCCCGAAGCGACCGTGAGGGCCAGCAGCACGGCCTCGCGGCGCAGGCGCAGGAACAGCAGCGCGACGACGGCGCCGGCGGCGAAGAGGTTGCGCAGCAGCACGCCGCCCAGCGCCGTCACGTCGCGCACGCCTTCGAGCAGCTTGGGCGAGCCTTGCGGCCGGAGCGTGTCGTCGCGCCAGAACAGCAGGCCGGTCTCGTCGAGCGCCGCAATGTGACCGCTGCGCATGGCCCATACGACCAGCGCGACACCCGCCCAGCACAGGATGGCGCAGGCCAGCGCCTTGCGCGGATCGATGCGAAAGCCGCGCAGGGGCAATCTCAGGGTTTCGGAAGCGACGACCATCGCGCTAGGGAACGCGCTTCCGGGCAAGGCGTTGCCCCTGCGATGAGTTGCTGTCCATGAGTTCTCCCGTCATCGTCTGGCTGCGGCGCGACCTGCGCCTGTCGGATCAGCCTGCCATCGCGGAAGCCGCGCGCAAAGGCCCGGTGATCCCCGTCTACATTCTCGACGACGAGACGCCCAAACACCGCGCCATGGGCGGCGCCTCGCGCTGGTGGCTGCACCATTCGCTCGCCAGCCTCGAGGCGGCGTTTCGCGAAAAGGGATTGCGGTTGATCCTGCGGCGAGGGCGCAGCGACGACGTGCTCGCGAAGCTGGCAGAGCAGGTGGGGGCGTCCGAAGTCCATGCGCTCCACCATTACGAACCGTGGTGGCGCAATGCCGAGAAGGCAGTCGCCAGACACCTGACCCTGTGCCTGCACCACGGCAATTACCTCGCCCCGCCGGGATCGGTGACGACGGGATCGGGCGGGCTCTACAAGATCTACACCCCGTTCTGGCGAACCTTGCGCGAACGCTTGCCGCCGCCCGAGCCCGAGCGTTGCCCTCAGACGATCGCCGCGCCGGCGACATGGCCCAAGTCGGACAGGCTGGAGGACTGGGGCCTGCTGCCCTCGAAGCCGGACTGGGCAGGCGGCCTGCGCGACATGTGGGAGCCCGGCGAGGCGGGGGCGGCAAAGCGCCTGCGCGGCTTCGCCGAGGAAGCCTCGGCCTACGAAGGGCAGCGCAACCTCCCCTCGGTGGACGGCACCTCGATGCTCTCGCCCCACCTGCATTTCGGCGAGGTCTCGCCCTCGCAGGTCTGGCATGCGGCGGCGAACGCCGGCGGTTCGGTGGGGACGTTCCTTGGCGAGCTGGGCTGGCGGGACTACGCGCAGAACGTGATCCTGCAGTTTCCCGACTATGGCAGCAGATATGCCCGCGATCCGTTCGGCGATTTTCCCTGGCGGACGAGCAAGGCCGATCTCGAGGCGTGGCAGCAGGGGCGCACCGGCTATCCGATCGTCGATGCCGGGATGCGCCAGCTCTGGCACACCGGCTGGATGCACAACCGCGTGCGGATGATCGCGGCGAGCTTCCTCATCAAGCACCTGCTGATCGACTGGCGCGAGGGCGAGAAATGGTTCTGGGACACGCTGGTCGATGCCGACTACGGCTCCAACGCGGTCAACTGGCAGTGGACGGCGGGCTCGGGCGTGGACGCGAACATGTTCGTTCGGATCATGGCGCCGCTCACGCAGTCGGAGAAGTTCGACGCCGCCCGCTACATCCGCGAATGGGTGCCCGAACTCGCCGACCTCCCGGACGACGAAATCCACGATCCTTCGGCGCTAATGCGTCCCAAAGGCTACCCTGCGAAGCGCATCGAGCACCGCGACGCGCGCGAACGGGCACTGTCGGCATGGCAGCAGGCCAAGGCGCAATAGTGCAATCCGTCCATCGTCCTAGGCAATTGCCCGGGATCGAATTCGAGTCCATATCACCACCATGAACGCGCATGTACCGGGTAGGGGCGGGGAGCTTCTTGAAGGCGGACGGGCCATCGGCGTCGGGCCGCAGTGGCTTGCGCGCCTGTGGTCGGGCGGAGTCCACAGGATCCTCGACCGCATCGACGCCGGGCTGCAGCGCGGCTCCATCATGGCGACGCTGCCGGGCGGCGAGACGCGGCTGCTGGGCGGGCGCGCGCCGGGGTTCGACGCGGTCGTCGAGCTCAGGAGCTGGCGCGCGCTGCTGCGGCTGGCGACGGCGGGCTCGGTCGGCTGGTACCAGGGCTGGGAGGCAGGCGAGTGGGACAGCCCGGACCCGGTACCGCTGTTCGCCCTGTTCATGGACAACGCCGTCGCTCTGGGCGGCGTGGCCCGCGCGCACGGGCCCTGGCGGCTGGTGACGCGGCTGGTCCATGCGCTCCACCGCAACACGCGCTCGGGCTCGCTGAAGAACATCCACGCGCACTACGACCTCGGCAACGACTTCTATTCGCAGTGGCTGGGCGACACGATGCTCTATTCGAGCGCGATGTATTCCCGGACGGACCCGGGGCCCAACGCCTACAGCCAGTTCGTCACCGAACTGGACTGCGCGCAGTCGGCCAAGGCCGGGGCGATGATCGACCGGATCGCGGTTTCGCCGGGCGAGCGGGTGCTCGAGATCGGCTGCGGCTGGGGCACCTTGGCGGCGTTCCTCGCCAGCCACGACGGCGTCCACGTCGATGCGATCAGCCTGTCGGACGAACAGCTCGCCTATGCCCGCGATCGCTGGGCGCGGGAGGGCGGCAGCGCCGTGTTCCGCAAGCAGGACTACCGCGACGTTGCGGAGCAGTACGACGCGATCGTCTCGGTCGAGATGGTGGAGGCGGTCGGCCGCGCCTACTGGCCCGACTTCTTCGACTGCCTTGCCCGCAGCCTGCGCCCGGGCGGGCGCGCGGCGATCCAGTACATCGCGATCCACGACGACATCTTCGAACGCTACGCCAGCAGCGCGGACTTCATCCAGACTTACGTCTTCCCCGGCGGCATGCTGGTGAGCGAGAGCGAGTTCCGCGCGCTCGCCGCCGAGCGCGGGCTGAGCTGGGAGGACCGCCATGGTTTCGGGCCGGACTATGCCCGCACCTTGCGCGAATGGCGCCGCCTGTTCGACCTCGCGGTGGAGGAAGGCCGTCTGCCGCAGGGCTTCGACGAGCGCTTCGTGCGGCTCTGGCGCTATTACCTGATGTACTGCGAGGGTGGTTTCCTCGGCGGCGGCATCGATGTCGCACAGGTGACACTGGTGAAGGGCTGAAACTCGGCCCGTCAGCGCCGCCGCGGCGCGTCGAGGTCCCAGCGGCTCAGAATCGTTTCGAGTTCGACGGGGTCGAGCAGCTGGTCGAAAGCGCAGCCGACGAGACCGTTGTCCCACCAGACGACCTTGGCGGTCACCGTCACCATGCCGGGCAGGGTCAGCCAGCACATCGTGCGCGGCGCAATCTGGGACATGGCGGTGGCCGAGAAGCCGGAGAGCGACAGGTCCCGAACGGCGGTCTGGAAACTTTTCGAGCCCGAGGGGCGTAAGGATGCCGGAATGGAAATGCGCAATCGCGGCGCGCTCCGGTCTTCCTGGGCGGCGGCTGCGTAACGTTCCTGCTGGGAGTGGTTGACCATGGCGACCTCACTCTTTTTTAGAACTGAGCGCATGTCCAGCGCCGAGTCGGCACCATGTGTCCCACTTTGGGGTTACCTTCGAATTACGCCGGTTGGTTAACGGTTTCCCGGTGTCCGGTCGTAAAGTCCTCCAGCAGCAGCGAAACCAGGCGGTCAGCGACAACTTCCGGCGGTTTCACCGAGGCCGGGGCTTCGCCCGGATAGGCGCGCGCGCGCATCGCGGTGCGGGTGGCGCCGGGGTTGACGATGGCGACCCGAATCTTCGAGATCCTGGCGGTTTCCTGCGCGTAGGCATCAAGCAGAACCTCGAACGCGGCCTTGGTGGCGCCATAGGCACCCCAGTAGGCGCGGGGCGCCTGGGCCACCGTCGTGGTCATGCCGACGACGCGGGCGTTGCCGCTTTTCTTCAGCAGCGGATCGAAGTTGGCGATCAGTGCCTGGGTGGCGAGGACGTTGGTCGTGAGCGCCTTGTTGAAGGCGCGCTGGTCGATGTCGGCGACGCTGGTCAGCTCGGGCAGGATAGCCGCGTTGACGACCATGATGTCGAGCTTGCCCCAGCGCTGCGAGAGCGCGGTCGCCAGCCGGGCGATGCCATCGGGCTCGACCAGGTCCACCGGCGCGATCGTGGCCGAACCGCCGGCCTGGAAGATCGTGTCCTCGACGCCTTCGAGGGCCTTGGTGTCGCGTCCGGTGAGCACGACGTGCGCACCCTGCGCAGCGAGCGCGATCGCCGTCGCCGCGCCGATGCCGCGGCTGGCCCCGGTGACGAGCGCGACCTGTCCTTCGAACGGCGTGCTCATGCGGCGTTGAGTGCCGCCGGGAAGCGGTCGGAGAAGTCGGTCAGCTTGGTGGGGTATTCACCGGTGAAGCAGGCATCGCAGAACTGCGGGCACTTGTTCGTCCGCTTTTCCTCGCCGACCGCGCGGTAGAGTCCGTCGATCGAGACGAAGGCGAGGCTGTCGGCCTGGATGAAATCGGCCATGGCCTGCGTATCCATCGTGGCGGCCAGCAGTTTCGAACGCTCGGGCGTGTCGACGCCGTAAAAGCACGAGTGCTCGGTCGGCGGGCTGGCGATGCGCATGTGCACTTCGGCGGCGCCGGCATCGCGCATCATCTCGACGATCTTCTTCGAGGTCGTGCCGCGCACGATCGAATCGTCGATGAGGATGATGCGCTTGCCTTCCACCACAGGGCGGTTGGCGTTGTGCTTGCGCTTCACGTCGGCATGGCGGGCGGCGTCGCCCGGCTGGATGAAGGTACGGCCCACGTAGTGCGAGCGGATGATGCCCAACTCGAACGGAATGCCCGATTCCTGCGCGTAGCCGATGGCCGCCGGTACGCCGCTATCGGGCACCGGGATGACCACGTCGGCCTCGGCGAAGGCTTCCTTGGCCAGTTCGACGCCGATCTGCTTGCGCACGGAATAGACCGAGCGGCCGTCCATGATCGAATCGGGGCGCGAGAAGTAGACGTGCTCGAAGATGCAGGGGCGGGGCGAGGGATCGCCGAACGGGCGGTGGCTCGAGATCGTGCCCTTGTGGTCGACCTGGACCAGCTCGCCCGGCTCGATCGAGCGGACGAACTCGGCGCCGACGATGTCGAGCGCGACGGTTTCGGAGGCGAAGACCGTGGCGGAGTCGATACGGCCCATCACCAGCGGACGGATGCCGAGCGGATCGCGGCAGGCGATCATACCCTCGGGCGTCATGCAGATCAGCGAATAGGCGCCTTCCACCATGCGCAGCGCATCGACGAAGCGGTCGAGCAGCGTGGGGTAGCGGCTGGTCGCGACGAGGTGGATGATGACTTCGGTGTCGGAGGTCGACTGGAAGATCGAGCCCTTCGACACGAGGTCATGCTTCAGCGCCATCGCGTTGGAGATGTTGCCGTTGTGGGCGATCGAGAAGCCGCCCGCGGCGAGGTCCGCGAACAGCGGCTGCACGTTGCGCAGGCCCGAGCCGCCGGTGGTGGCGTAGCGCACGTGCCCCGAGGCCATGGCGCCCGGCAGGGTGTCCACTTCCTTCTGGCTGAACACCTGCGCCACGTGGCCGATGCCGCGGTGCGAGTGGAATTCGTCGCCGGAGAAGGAGGTGATTCCCACCGCCTCCTGCCCGCGGTGCTGGAGGGAATGGAGCCCCGCCGCGGTGATCGCCGCAGCTTCCTTGGCGCCGATAACGCCGAAAATACCGCACTCTTCGCGCAGTTTGTCCCCGTCGGCATCACGATAGGGGTGTGTCATGTTCATGGATGTGTCCAGCCCGCTGGCGCGTCAAAACGCTCGCGCATTTGGCTGCGATCGTTCCGAAAAGCAAGGGGCAAGGCGGGCGCTTGCGACGGGGCGACGGCGGGCTGGTTTTTTGCGGTCGGCGTGTGACGCGAGGATGACGGGGCCGGGGTGGGGGCTTCCGTGGATGAAGCACATCCGCGCGGCGCCGTCTTCGTGAGGGAAAGGCGGGCTGGGGATCGACTATGGGAAAGGGCCTGCAGCGGCGCGCGATGCGGGAAAATCGTCTATCCGACCAAGTCCAGCGCCCGCTCCAGCTGGCCGAGGGCCACCGCGAAGGGCTGCTGCTTGCTGGCGAGGATCGCGGGCCAGCCCTGGAACTGCACTTCCTCGTCGAAGCGGGGTATGATCTGGACGAACCTGTCCACCTTGCCCCCGACCCCGACCGCGAAATGGTCGTGGTAGACGCTGGGCGGCATGATCTCGACGAGCGAGCGCGTCCGTTCCTTCAGGGCCAGATAGGCGATCGCCGCGCCGTGGATGGCGACGACCTCGTCCGCGCGCTGCATCACGGCGATCTGCTCGGGAATCGGATGGTCTTCGAGGAAGACGATTTCGTAACCCCGTCCGCGCAGGAAGGCCTCCAGTTCGGCGGCGTTGGTGGGAGCCCTCGGCCCTCGGCGCGAGACGAAAACTTTCGACCCCGGCTCGCTCGCGGCCGTATAGCCGGAATAGACGTCGCCCATGTAGCTGTACAAAGGCGCGTCGAAGGTTTCCGTGATCTCGAACTGGGCGAGCCCGCGCGAGAGGCGATAGGTCAGGCGCCGGCCACTGACCGGGCGGTAGGTGCAGAGCGGCTCGATGCCGAAATGGGACAGCAGCTCGCGGAAACGGGGCTGCAGCGAGCGGAACACGAAGGTCACCTCGCCCACTTCCTTTCCGACCGACAGGCACAGCGGGATAATGTCCATCAGCAGGTGCGAGACGTTGTTCGGCTCGATGAAGCGGGTGTCGAAGAAGTAGCCGGTGCGCAGCGGCCGCGCATGACGGCTCACCACCCACTTCGAGATGGCGCGCAGGCCCCGCCCGCCGAGGTCGGCGCTCCGTCTCGAGCAGGTGTCGTGCGAGACCAGAGTCAGCGCATCGAACACGCGCGGCCGGTCGGCGGCGATGGCGTGCCGGTCCCCGCCGACGAGGAGATCGACTGCGACGGCGCGGAAAGGCGCGACGGGCCTCACCCAGTGCTTTTCGTAGGCGCGCGCGATCTCGTTCATGGATACCCCCAAGGCGGGCTCCAGAAAAAGGCAAATGCTGCTGCGCGTCTACGCTGGCGACGCAGGGGGTGATTTGGAGGATGATGGCCGCACCGGGAACCATTCGCGCGCCGCATCGCTTGCCCCACCGCTTGCCAGCGCGCAGCCATCATCCTAATGCCGGGCTTACCCAGCCGATCACAGACGGACCCGTCGCTCTTGATCCTATCCCCTTTCGAATGGACCATCGCCAAGCGCTACATGCTGCCCGGCAAGGGCGAGCGCTTCATTGCCCTGGTCGCCGGCATCAGCCTGGTGGCGGTCGCGCTCGGCGTCGCCGCGCTGGTTATCGTCATGAGCGTCATGAACGGTTTCCGCGCCGAGCTGTTCGACAAGATCGTCAACCTCAACGGCCACGCCATCATCCAGGCCTATGGCGGGCGGATCGACGACTGGCAGAACGTGCTCGAAAACGTGAGGAAGACGCCCGGCGTCACCCGCGCCTCGCCGCTGATCGAGCAGCCGCTGCTGGCCAGCTTCAACGGCCGGGTCGAGGCGATCCTCGTGCGCGGCAACACGGCGCAGGACCTCGGCCGCCTGCAGGACAAGGTTAAGGCCGGGACGCTCACCGCACTCAAGCCGGGCGGGGATACCGTCGCCATCGGCAAGCAGCTGGCGCAGAACCTCGGCGCGCAGGTGGGCGACGTCATCACCATCATCAACCCGCAGGGGCGCTCCACCCCCTTCGGCACGGTGCCGCGCCAGATTGCCTACACGGTCTCCGCGATCTTCGAGATCGGCATCTACGACTATGACAACGCCTACGTGGTCATGCCCATGCAGGACGCGCAGACGCTGCTGCTGACGGGCGATTCGATCTCCATGATCGAGGTGACCACCAACGATCCCGACAACGTCGGCGCCATCCTCGCCCCGCTGGAACGCCAGCTCGCGGGCCGCGCGGTGGTCAACAGCTGGAAGACCATCAACGCCTCGCTGTTCGAGGCGCTGGCGGTGGAGCGCGTCGCGATGTTCGTGGTGCTCTCGATCATCGTGCTGGTGGCGGTGTTCAACATCCTGTCCTCGCTCATCATGCTGGTGCGCGCCAAGACCCGCGACATCGCGATTCTGCGCACGATGGGCGCGACGCGGCGGTCGCTGCTCAAGGTGTTCGTGACGGCGGGCTTCTGCATCGGCGCGATGGGGACGTTCGTGGGGCTGCTGCTGGGCTTCGTGTTCCTCTATTTCCGCCAGCCGATCGTCCATCTCGTCGAGATCCTCACCGGGCAGAACCTGTGGGACCCCTCGATCCGCTTTTTGACGGAACTGCCCTCGCGCTCCGACCCGGTGGAGATCGTCACGATCTGCGTCATGGCGCTGGTGTTCAGCTTCCTCGCGACGCTCTACCCGGCCTACAGGGCGGCGAGCACCGATCCCGTGCAGGTGCTGCGTTATGAGTGAAACCATCCCCGCCTCCACCTCGGCCCCCGTCGTGCGCCTCACGCAGGTGACCCGCAGCTTCGAGCAGGGCGGCGTGCGCATCGACGTGCTGCGCGGCGTCGACCTGACCGTGCGCCCCGGCGAGATCGTCGGCCTGCTCGGCCCCTCGGGCTCGGGTAAGTCGACCATGCTGCAGGCGATCGGCCTGCTCGAAGGCGGCTTCGGCGGCCGCATCGAGATCGCCGGGATCGACGCCAGCAAGCTCGGCAAGGACCAGCGCGCGGCCGTGCGGCGCGACCATATCGGCTTCGTCTACCAGTTCCACCATCTGCTGCCCGACTTCAACGCCAGCGAGAACGTGGTGCTGCCCCAGCTCATCACCGGCAAGCCTCGCGCGGAGTGCGACGAGCGGGCGAGGGAACTGCTGACAGCGCTGGGCCTTGGCCAGCGGCTGGAGCACCGGCCCAGCAAGCTCTCGGGCGGCGAACAGCAGCGCGTGGCGGTGGCCCGCGCGCTCGCCAACCGGCCGCACCTGGTGCTGGCGGACGAGCCCACCGGCAACCTCGACGAGGCGACCGCCGACAAGGTCTTCGCGCAGTTCCTCGCACTCGTGCGGGGGGAGGGCAGCGCAGCGCTGGTCGCCACGCACAATGAGCGACTGGCGGCGGCGATGGACCGCGTAGTGCGCCTCCACGATGGGGTGCTTACTTAACGTCTGCGGGTCGGAACCGACGTTGCACTCGCGGTTTTCTGTTCCCACATCGTATGTGCGACAATGAACAGAAAAGGACACCGCCGATGAGCGACACCCCGTCCACCATCGAGACGAGCACCACGCCGGTGAAGGGCTTCGGCTGGGAGGATTCCGCCGAACTTCACAAGTGCGAGGATGGCGGCGGCCTGTTCCACCGGTTCAAGACCATCCGCCGGGGTACCGTGGCCGAACTGATCGGCTTCGTCATGGGCATGCCCGAGGACAGGCAGGACGACTACGCCATCCAGAAGGACGGCGACCACACTTTCCGCATCGGTGAGATACGCAATCTCTCGCGCCGCGCGGACTTCCCCAAGAATGCCTGATCCGCGCACGCCCCGCACCATTGCCGACTTCACGGCGAGACTGCCCAACGGCGAGGCGATCAGCCTGGCGGACCGCCTCGGCAAGGTGGTGCTGGTGGTTAACACCGCCAGCAAGTGCGGCTTCACCCCGCAGTACAAGGGCCTCGAGGACCTGTGGCAGCAGTACCGCGACCGCGGCTTCGAGGTGATCGCTTTCCCTTGCAACCAGTTCGGCAAGCAGGAACCGGGCGAGGCCGACGAGATCGCCACGTTCTGCGAAGTGAACTTCGGCCTCTCGTTCCCGCTGATGGGCAAGGTCGAGGTCAACGGGGAAGGCACCGCGCCGCTCTTCGACTGGCTCAAGGCCGAGGCGCCGGGCGTGCTCGGTTCCAAGTCGATCAAGTGGAACTTCACCAAGTTCCTCATCGGCCGCGACGGCAAGGTCGTGCGCCGCTACGCCCCCACCGAAAAGCCCGAGGCTATGGCCAAGGACATCGAGGCGCTGCTTTAGCCGTCGTCCCACTAATACGCCCCCGCGAAGGCGGGACCCGCTGGCCGTCCTTCGGGCTTAGCCCGACCTACAGCCTGTGCGGCCCTGCCAGCGATCCCGAACCCAGCCGGGGACCACGCAATTCTCACTCCATCGGAGCTGCCCCCCCATGAAAAGCCTGACCATCGCCGCATCGCTTGCCGGCGCGACCATCCTGACCGCTTGCGCCCCGGTGCTGGCTGAGTCGCCCACCGCGCAGACAGGCAGTGGCACCGTCACCGGTACCACTGACCATGGCGTCGTCAGCTGGAAGGGCATTCCCTTCGCCGCGTCGCCGGTGGGCGACCTGCGCTGGCGGGCACCGCAGCCTGCACCTGCATGGCAGGGCGTCCGGGAAACCACCGCTTACGGCCCCGACTGCATGCAGGAGCCGTTCCCCAGCGACGCCGCGCCGCTCGGCGCGCCGCCGTCCGAGGACTGCCTCTACCTCAACGTCTGGAAGGCGGAAGGCGCGAAGGCCAAGCTGCCCGTTGTGCTGTGGATCTACGGCGGCGGCTTCGTGAACGGCGGGTCCTCGCCGCCGACGTATTCGGGGGCGGAGCTGGCGCGCAAGGGCGTGATGGTGGTCAGCTTCAACTACCGCCTCGGCCGCTTCGGCACTTTCGCGCATCCGGCGCTGACCGCTGCGAACGCGGACGGCGGGCTGCTCGGCAACTACGGCACGCTCGACCAGGTCGCCGCGCTGAAATGGGTTCACGACAACATCGCGGCGTTCGGCGGCGATCCCGGCAACGTCACGCTGATGGGTGAGAGCGCGGGCGGCATGTCCGTCCACATGCTGATGACCTCGCCGCTGGCGCAGGGCCTGTTCCACCGCGCGGTCATCATGTCGGGCGGGGACGGCAAGGCGTTCGGTGCGGGCGGCATGGCGACGGCCGAAACGGTCGGCACACAGTTCGCCGCCACCAAGGGCATCACCGCCACCGACCCGCAGGCGCTCGCCAGACTGCGCGCGCTGCCGGCGGAGCAGGTGGTCGACGGGCTCAATCTCGCGGCGCTATTCGGCGGCCCCCGCCCGGCGTTCTCCTCGCCCTTCGTGGACGGGCGCGTGGTGGTCGATGCGGGCAAGGCCTATGCCTCGGGCAAATTCACCAAGGTGCCGGTCATGGTCGGCGCTACCAGCGCGGATATCGGCGGGCCGCAGGGCATGATGATCAAGGGCGCGCGCGACATGGCGGCCACGCTATCGGCCGCCGGGGTTCCGACTTACGCCTACCGTTTCTCCTACGTCGCTTCATCGCAGAAGGACGCGGGCGCGGGCCACGCCACCGACGTCCCGTTCTTCTTCGACACCCAGGCGATGAAGTACGGCGACACCGCCACCGCGCGCGACAATCATGTCGGCCACCAGGTCAGCGACGCGCTCGTCGCCTTCGCGAAGACCGGCAACCCCAACGGCGGCACGCTGCCCGTCTGGCCGCGCTACGATCCGGCCAAGGACGTGATCCTCGACTTCGGCAAGGACGGGGATGCGAAAGTGGGCAGGGACCCGCTGACGGTGCGGTGAGGTCTCCGCAACAAGGCCTTGTCGTCCGCCCAACAACGTCCCGTAACAATCTCCGTCGTCCCCGCGAAGGCGGGGACCCCGCTTGTTCTTGTTCCGGCGCAAGGAAGCGGGGCCCCCGCCTGCGCGGGGGCGACGAGGATATTTAGGTGGGGGCCAGCTTAGCCAGCAGCCGTCCGTCCGAGCCTTGGCGGACCGATCGCCGCTAATCCCCCACGTTATCCCCAGCCCGCCCTTGATCGCCCCCATGGGCAGTGCATAGATTCCCACGATGGCCCATGCTCCCTTCGTACCGCTCCGCATCTTCTCCAGCTTCACCATGCTGGACGGCGCGATCGATCCGAAGGCGATCGCCAAGCTGGCCAGGGAGCGCAAGTTTCCCGCCGCTGCGATCTGCGACCGCAATGGCCTCTACGGCGCGCCGATCTTTGCAGGCGCGGCCAAGGGTGCGGGCGTGCAGCCGGTCATCGGCACGTTCCTCGCTGTCGCCCGTCCCGGTGTGCACACACAGGGACGGGACCTGCCGATCGACTGGCTCGCCCTGTTCGCGCAGGACGAGGCCGGCTGGCTGAACCTCTGCCACCACGTCAGCCGCGCGCACCTAGACAGGCCGCTGGAACTCGACCCGCATGTCAGCCTCGAATCGCTGCGCGGTTATACCGACGGCCTGATCTGCCTGACCGGCGGCGACGAAGGCGCACTGGCGCGGCTCTATGCGGCGGGCCGGCATGAGCAGGCCGAAAGCTACTGCGACACCCTGCAGTCGCTGTTCGGTGACCGACTCTACATCGAGATCACCCGCACCGGCGAGCCCGAGGAGGACGAGAGCGAGGAGGACCTGATCGCGCTCGCGTATCAGCGGGATATCCCGCTGGTCGGTACCAATCCCGCCCAGTACCCCGAACAGTCGTTCCACGCCGCGCACGACGCGCTGCTGTGCATCGCCAACTCGACCCAGATCGACGCGCCCGACCGCCCGCGCTCCTCCTCCGAACGCTGGGTCAAGCCGGTCGCGACCATGCAGGAGCTGTTCGCCGACCTGCCGGAGGCGCTGGCCAACACGCTCGTCGTCGCGCAACGCTGCGCCTATGCGCCGCCGAGGCGCAAGCCGCTGCTGCCCAGCCTCGCCGGCGACCGCGAGGGCGAGGCGCGCATGCTCGCCGACGATTCGCGCCGCGGCCTCGCCGCCCGGCTCGCGCCCTACTGGCCAGAGGTGACCGAGGCCGAACTCGACGAGGCGATGGCGCTCACCGGCGACGCGCGCGTCGCCGCCTACGAGGCCTTGCGCGAGAAAGGCGTGACGGAGGACTTCCTCGTTTACGCCGACCGCCTCGATTTCGAGGTCAAGATCATCGTCGGCATGGGCTTCCCGGGCTACTTCCTGATCGTGGCCGACTTCATCAAGTGGTCGAACGACAACGGCATTCCGGTCGGACCGGGCCGTGGTTCGGGCGCGGGCTCGGTGGTCGCCTGGGCGCTGACCATCACCGGCCTCGACCCGCTCAAGCTGGGCCTGCTGTTCGAACGCTTCCTCAACCCCGAGCGCGTCTCGATGCCCGACTTCGACATCGACTTCTGCGAAACCCGGCGCGGCGAGGTGATCCGCTACGTCCAGGCCAAGTACGGCGGCGACCACGTCGCGCAGATCATCACCTTCGGCAAGATGAAGGCCCGCGCGGTGCTGCGCGACTGCGGGCGCATCCTGCAGATGAGCTACGGCCGCGTCGATTCTCTCTGCAAGATGGTGCCCAACCATCCGACCGACCCCTGGACGCTGACCGAGACGATCAACGGCCGGAAGGCACACGGCGTCACCAAGGACGGGCCGGTGCCCGAGTTCCGCCGCGAATACGACAGCGACCCCGACGTGCGGCGCCTCGTCGACCTCGCGGTGCAGCTGGAAGGCCTGCCGCGCAACTCGTCCACCCATGCGGCGGGTGTGGTCATCGGCGACCGTCCGCTGGCGCAGCTGGTGCCGCTCTACCGCGACCCGCGCTCCGACATGCCGGTGACCCAGTTCGACATGAAATATGTCGAGGACACCGGGCTCGTGAAGTTCGACTTCCTCGGCCTCAAGACGCTGTCGGTGCTGCACAAGGCGGGCGAGCTGCTGGCGCGGCGCGGCATTACCATCAACCTCTCGACGCTCGGCTGGGACGACCCCTCGGTCTACGAACTGCTCAAGCGCGGCGACACGGTGGGCGTGTTCCAGCTGGAATCGGAAGGCATGCGCCGCACGCTGGCGGCGGTGAAGCCGACCAACTTCGGCGACATCATCGCGCTCGTCTCGCTCTACCGTCCGGGCCCGATGGACAACATCCCGCTGTTTGGTCGCCGCAAGAACGGCCTCGAAGCCATTGAATATCCACACGAAAAGCTCTCGGTGATCCTGGGCGAGACCTATGGCATCTTCGTCTACCAGGAGCAGGTCATGCAGGCCGCGCAGATCCTGGCGGGCTACTCGCTGGGCGACGCCGACCTGCTGCGCCGCGCGATGGGCAAAAAGGTCCAGGCCGAGATGGACGCCCAGCGCCAGCGTTTCGTCGAAGGCTGCAAACGCGAATCGGACATCGAGGCGGCCAAGGCCAACGAGCTGTTCGACTTGATCGACAAGTTCGCCGGCTACGGCTTCAACAAGTCGCACGCCGCCGCCTACGCGCTGCTCGCCTACCACACGGCGTGGTTCAAGGCGCACTACCCGCACGAATTCTACGCTGCCGCCATGTGCTTCGACATGCACCAGTCGGAAAAGCTGGCGATCTTCGTGGACGACGCGCGCCGCAACGGCATCGAACTCGCCCCGCCCGACATCAACAGGTCGGAGGCCGAGTTCATCGTCGAGGAGACGGCGGAGAGCCATGCGGTGCGCTATGCGCTCGCCGGCATCCGCAACGTCGGCGAGAAGGCGATGGAAGCGATCGTCGCCGAGCGCATGGCGAACGGCCCGTTCGAAAGCCTCGACGACGTGTTCCGCCGCGCGCCCGCTGGCTCGATGAACCGCCGCCAGCTCGAAAGCCTCGGCGCGGCCGGCGGCTTCGACACGCTGGAGCCCAACCGCGCCAAGGTGCTCGCCAACGCCGACACCCTGCTGGCCGAGGCCGACCGCTCCTCGCGCGAGCGCAATTCCAGCCAGCACGGCCTGTTCGGCGGCGAGGAGCACGCCGAACAGGGCCTGCGCCTCGTCGATGCCGAGCCGTGGAGCCGCACCGACCAGATGGCCAGGGAGCGCGAGAACTTCGGCTTCTACTTCGCCGCGCACCCGGTCGAGCAGTACCGCGCGGTGGCCTCGGCCAACGGCGCGCGGACTTATGGCAGCCTCATGGCAGGCGGCGGCGGGGGCGGGCGTACGGGCGCGGTCATGGCGGCGATGGTCGAGAACGTGCAGCGCCGGAAGACCAAGCGCGGCAAGGACTTCGTGCTCGCCGACTTCTCCGACCAGTCGGGCAACTTCTCCGCCTCGTGCTTCGAGGAGAGCATGGTCGAGAACTTCGTCAAATGGGCCAAGGACGGCACCTGCATCCTGCTCAACGTCGAACTCGATTCGCCCAGCGTTGACGAGCCGCCCCGCGTCACCGTGCGCGGCGGGCGGCCGCTCGCGGAGGTCAAGGCCGACGCGCGCATGGTGCTCACGCTCGACATAGACCGGATCGACGCGGTGCAGGAACTCGCGCTGCTGATGCGCCCGGGTGCCAGGGGCAGCGGCGAGGTGATTGCGACGCTGCACCTGGGGCAGGGGCGCGAGCAGAAGATCCGCCTCGGCCGCGACTTCGCGCTCGACGGCGAGTTCGCCGAGCAGCTGCAGAGCGTGGCGGGCATCTCGAACGTCTCGCTCACCGCCAAGCGCGGTCCGGAAGGCGTGCGGCTGGCGGCGTGAGCCTCCTTGTGAAAAGCCCGTCGTCCCCGACCTGATCGGGGACCGCTGGCAAGGCCGCACCACCTTGCGGCGAGGCTGATGCCTGCCGGCCCGCTCCTGCTGCCGTTGTCCCGAATTTACAATCCGCTTTGTTCAAAAGGGCGCATAGCTTCTTGCGCGATGTCGCCGAGCGGGAGAAGCTGCGGTGCTGGGTGGGATGCAGGACTGGGAGTTGCGGGTCTCGGGCCTGATCGACCATGCCGCGCGCGCGCATCCCTCGCGCGAGATCGTCACCGCCTGGGCCGACGGCACCCGGACGCGAACCAACTGGTATGACCTGCGCTGCGACGCGCTGCGCACGGTGCAGGCGCTGCGCCGGCTCGACATCTATCCCGAGGACCGCGTCGCCACGCTGGCGATGAACCACGGGGCGCATCTCGCCAGCTGGTTCGGCATCACCGGGGCGGGCTGCGTGCTCCACACCGTGAACCCGCGGCTGTTCGACGACCAGCTCGACTACATCGTCAATCACGCGGCCGACCGGGTGCTGATCTACGACGTCGCCTTCCACCCCATCGTCGAGCGCATGCGCCCGCGCTGGCCGTCGATCGAGCACTACATCTGTTTCGACGACCCCCGGTACGCCGTCACCTTCGCCGACTGGATCGCGGTCGAGGACGGCGATGCCTTGTGGAGCCCCGGCGACGAGCGGGGGCCGTGCATGCTGTGCTACACCAGCGGCACCACCGGCGACCCCAAGGGCGTGCTCTATTCGCACCGTTCGAACGTGCTGCACACGCTGGCGATGCTCCAGCCCGCCTGCCTCGGGATCGAGCCGCGTTCGTGCGTGCTGCCGGTCGTGCCGATGTTCCACGCCAACAACTGGGGCCTGCCCTGGGCCTGCGCGGCGACGGGGGCGAAGATGGTCTACAGCCAGGTCGCCGACGCCGCCGTGCTCTGCGACCTGATCGCCGCCGAGCAGGTCACCCACGTCGGCGGGGTGCCGACGGTGTGGTTGGCGATGTTCGAGCATATCGAGCGCACCGGCCGGGACATGCCCGCGTTTCAGATGGCGCTTTCTGGCGGTTCGGCGGTTCCGGCCAGCGTGGTCGAGCGGCTGATGCGTGCGGGCGTGCGCGTGGTCCAGGCCTGGGGCATGACCGAAACCTCGCCGATCGCCACGATCACGTACGAGCCTCCCGAATGGAACGCGATGACCTTCGACGAGCAGGTCGCGTGCAAGTCCCGGCAGGGCCGCCCCGTCTACGGCAGCGAAGTGCGCGCCGTTTCGCTCTCCGATCCCCCGAGCGAAGCGCCGCGGGACGGCAGGACGCCGGGCGCGCTGCAGGTCAGGGGCGCATGGACGATCAAGCGCTATTTCGAGGCGGACGAGGACACAGTCGGCCGCGACAACTGGTTCGACACCGGAGATGTCGCCGCGATCTCGCCGGACGGCGTGGTGCGTCTCACCGACCGCACCAAGGACCTTATCAAGTCGGGCGGTGAATGGATCAGTTCGGTCGAGCTGGAAAATGCTGCGGTCGCGCACCCGCAAGTAATGGAAGCCGCCGCCATCGCCGTCGCGCATCCGCACTGGGTCGAGCGCCCATTGCTGGTCGCGGTCCGCCAGCCCGGCAGTGCACTATCCGCCGAAGAACTGCTGGCGTTCCTCGTCGAGCACGTCCCGCGCTGGTGGCTTCCCGACGGCATCGCGTTCGTCGATGCGTTGCCGCACACCGGCACCGGCAAGGTCAGCAAGAAGGACCTGCGCGCGCGGTTCCGGGACTATCGCCTGCCGGAGTGATCCACCCCGGCAGGCAGGCGCTTACTTGTTGGTGCTGACCGCGTTTTCGGCGGCGTCGCCGACCTTGGTGGCGGCACTGCCGACATCGCCGGCGGCTTCCGCGATGGCGTTGTCCTTGCGGCTCTCGCTCGAGTTCTGGGTGAAGAGGTAGATACCGCCCACCACGACAACGAGCAGGATCAGCGCCATGATGATGCCCATGCCGCTGCTCGAGCGCGGGCTTTCGTGGATGATCGTGGTGTGCGTCGCCGGGGCGTCGGAAGGCGGGGTGACTACGGTTTCGTCTGCCATGCTAAGCTCCTGTCCATTGTGTTTCTTGGCGGGAGCAACGCGCGTGGAGGCGAGGGGTTGCGTCAGCGGTCCCTGTACTGCGGCGGCCGCCGTTCCCGGAAGGCGGCGACGCCTTCCTCGAAATCCTCGCTCATCAGCATCATGACCTGCTGGCGGTCCTCCAGTGCCATGGCATCGGACAGCGAGCGCGCGTCGAGGTTGCGGTTGATCGCGTCCTTGGTGAGGCGCAGCCCCATCGGCGCGTTGGCGGCCATCTCCTCCGCGAGTGCAAGCCCGGCATCGAGCAGGTCTTCCGGGGCCACCACCTCGCTCAGCAACCCGCACGCCAGCGCCTTGTCGGCGGTCATGAAGCGTCCCGTCAGCATGTACTCCGAGGCGATCGAAGCGCCGACGAGGCGCGGCAGGAAGTAGCTGCAGCCGAGGTCGCAGCCGCCGAGGCCGACTTTGATGTAGGCCGCGTTCATCCGCAGGTCGGGCGTGCCGAACCGCACGTCGCTCGCCAGCAGCAGCGAGAAGCCCGCCCCGCAGGCCGCGCCGTGGCCGAGCCCGATGATCGGCTGCGGGCAGGCGCGCATGAGTTCGAGCAGGCCGGCGATGGCGCGCTGAAGTCGCCAGTAGTGCTGCAGGGTCCCGCGCGAGCCGTCGTTAGCCCACCCGCCGAGGTCGAGCCCGGCGCAGAACGTGCGGCCCTGCGCGCGCAGCATGACGACGCGCACGTCGATCCGGTCGGTGAGCCCTGCGAAATAGTCACGCAGCGCGAAAGTGACCGGCTCGTCCAGCGTGTTGAGTGCCTGCGGCCGGTTCAGCGACACGATCTCCACCGCGCCCCTCCGCTCGATCAGGATGGGGTCGTCTGCCATGGCTGTCCCTTGCGTCATTGCGGCGGACCCTCGGGCGGCGGGCAGGGGAGGGCAAGTCCTGGAGCGGCGGGGGCGATTGCCCCGCCGGGAAGTCGGAGCGGTGGGTCAGGCCGCGATGCGGACCTGATCCGGCTCGCCCACGCGGATGTGGACCTGGTAGTAGTATTTCTCGGTCGGCCTGCCATTGGCGAAGAACGTGATGCGCACCTGCCGGGCCACGCCGCGCACGATCACCCGGTGGCCGTTCAGCCGCTTGCGGATCTGCGCGAGGTCGGTGGTCCGGGCCAGCGACTGCATGGCGTCGGGGGTCATCGCCACGGTCAGGCAGTTGCGGTCGCGGTAATCGCTTTCGGAATTGAGGTAGAACAGCCCGTCCTGCTGCCCGACATCGACGACCGGCATGTCGAACGTGCCCGCGACGCCGCCCTTGTTGCCGAGGTAGGACGCATACGTCACCGCCTCGATCGCCGACATGCATCCCGTCTTGCATGAAGGGGCGGGCAGGCCGCGCGGCGGGCCCTGGTTGGAGATCGTCACTGTCTGCACCGGAGCGGGCGTTGCCGCCGCGACGGCCAGGATCGCAAGAGCTGCCGGGATCATCGTCGCATGCCTCCTCGAAACGTCGGTTGCGAGGCTATAGCAGCGAGAGTTGACCGTCCAGCGACGGCCGGCGGAACTGCGCGGCGTCGAGCGCGATGCGCGGGCCGGTCATGCCGAGGCGCGTGGCGGCGATACGGAAGCGGGCGCGGAACAGGTCGGCCCAGACGCCTTGCGGGCGCATGCGGGTGAAGAATTCCGGGTCGTTGTCGCGCCCGCCGCGCATCGAGCGGATGGTGGCCATGACCTTGCCCGCGCGGTCGGGGAAGTGGGCGTCGAGCCATTCGCGGAACAGCGGCGCGACCTCGTGCGGCAGGCGCACGATGATCCACGTAGCCGAGAGTACGCCCAGCGCCGCCGCTTCCTCGAGGATCGCCTCGAGGAAATGGTCGGTGATCGCTGGAATCACCGGCGCGACCGAGACGTGCGCGGGCACGCCCGCCTGCGCCAGCCGACCCAGCGCGGCCATCCGCTTGGCCGGAGAGGTCGCGCGCGGTTCCAGCTTCTGCGACAGCACCGGATCGAGGCTGGTGACCGAGATGCCGACATGCACGAGGTTTCGCGCCGCCATCTGCTCCAGCAGGTCGAGGTCGCGCAGCACGCGGTCGGACTTGGTGGTGATCGTAACCGGATGGCCGACTTCGAGGCACAGTTCGAGCACTTCGCGGGTGATGCGGTAGCGCGTCTCGATCGGCTGGTAGGGGTCGGTATTGGTGCCCATGGCGATCGGCGCGGGCTTGTAGCTTGGCTTGGCCAATGTCTCGCGCAGGAGCTTCGCGGCGGTCGGCTTGGCGAACAGTTTCGTTTCGAAATCGAGGCCGGGCGAGAGATCGTGATAGGCGTGGCTGGGCCGGGCGAAGCAGTAGATGCAGCCATGCTCGCAGCCGCGATAGGCGTTGACCGAGCGGTCGAACCCGATGTCGGGCGAGGTGTTGAACGAGAGGATCGAGCGTGGATGCTCCTCGGTCACGGTGGTCTGCGGGTGGCGGCCGGGGCCGTCGACCACCTCGGCGTCGTCGAGCCAGTCGCCGTCCGCCTCCCGGGCGGGGAGGTTGAAACGGGTGCTTGCCGCGCTGCTCACCGCGCCTCTGCCTTTGATCCTTTCCATGAGTCGCTTATGAACAAAAAGGGAACAAAAGTCAATCCGCCGTTCGCCGGTTGATCTTCCATCCCCGCGCCCCTAGGCCCGTCGCAAAGGGGAAATACGATGGCAGGCGCAGCGCGCAGGGTCGGAGCCGAGACGTCCGCGACGCGGGCGCTCATCGTCGAGGCGACCAACCAGCTGATCCGGGACGAGGGCTACGCCTCCGTCAGCACCCGCCGCGTCGCCGCCAGGGCCGGGCTCAAGCCGTCGCTGGTGCATTACTATTTCCCGACCACCGACGACCTCTTCGTCGAAGTCTCGCGCCAGGGCGCGGCCGAGAGCGACCGGATGATCGAGGCGGCGCTGACCTCCGAAGACCCGATGCGCGCGCTCTGGCAGTTCTTCGCCGACACCAGCCGCACCGCGATGGCGCTCGAATTCATGGCGCTGGCCAACCACCGCCCCGCCGTGCGCGAATACATGGCCGGGCACAGCGAGGCGATGCGCGCGCGGCAGGTCGACATCTTCCGCCGCATCCTGGGCGAGCGCATCGACCGGCTCGAGGGTTTCGACGCCGCGGGGCTCAGCGTCATCCTCGCCGGGATCGGCCGCGCCATCGTGATGGAGGAGGGGCTCGGCGTCAGCACCGGCCACGCCGAGGCCATGCGCATCGTCGAGACTTGGCTCGAACGCCTTGCCCCCGCGAAGGACTGAGGTAGGCGATACCGCGCTGGCGGTGCCTTATGTGGGCCTTAACCTTCCCTTACGGCAGGGGAATGTGGTAACGGTGTTCTCATATCCGATCGCCGACCCGATAATGGGAGAGTCCACAATGTCCGTCGAAACCGCGACCAAGCTCAAGGTCGAACACGTCAAGCCGAAGATCGGCAGCCGCATCCTGAACACGAAGGAAGAGCTGCTGTCGGGCGAACTCGGCCCCCAGCTGCGCGAGGAACTGGAAGCGCGCGGCATCCTCGTCTTCCCCGAAATCCACTTCGATGACGCCGAGCAGATCGCCTTCACCAAGACGCTGGGCGAATATGCCGCCGAAGGCGCCGATGGCGCGCCGAGCAAGATCACGCTCGACGTGAAGGAAAACCCGGCCGCCGCCGAATACCTCAAGGGTTCGCTCTACTGGCACATCGACGGCACTCGCAACGAAGTGCCGATCCTGGCCTCGCTGCTCTCGTGCAAGGTGCCGAGCCCCAAGGGTACCGGCAACACCGGCTTCTCGAACACCTACGCCGCCTACGAGGCGCTGTCGGACGAGGACAAGGCCAAGTACGAGGACATGCGCGTGCTGCACGGCCCCTGGGCCTCGCTGTTCTACTACGAGCCCGAGCCGAGCCTTGCCAAGCTCAAGGGCATGCAGGGCATCGGCGAGAAGGTGCTGCCGCTGGTGTGGAAGCACAAGTCGGGCCGCAAGTCGCTGGTGCTGGGCTGCACCTGCCACCATGTCCTCGACGTCGACCACCTCGAAAGCGCGCGGATCATCCATGGCCTGCGCGAATGGGCGACCTCCGAGGACTTCACCTATAGCCACGAGTGGTCGGTAGGCGACCTCGTGATCTGGGACAACACCGGCACCATGCACCGCGCCGAGGCCTACGATCCCACCTGCGGGCGCATGATGCACCGCACCAAGCTCGAAGGCGAGGAGGCCTGGGCCGTCGATTGATCCGACTGCCTCTGCCCGCAACGACACCACCGGCGCCGTCCTCGAAAGAGGGCGGCGTTTTCGTTCGGCGGCGGATAGACCGCATGCGTAGCAACCCCTCCGATACGGATGCAATTAACGCGAAAGAAACCACTTCCCTTTAACGCTTCTGGCTCGGTGGGGGCTGAAGTGCATGACGTATCAAGATGGCGGCGCGGAACTGGTCTGGCCGAACATGGCCAAGACCGCTTGCATCATCCTCGTGGTGGTGATGCATTTCGGCGAGCGCATCGCATCCCTGCCGCTGGCCCACCACTATCCGTTTGCGGACGCCTGGCATTCGATCAACTGGTTCCTGCGGCCAATGCGCATGCCGCTGTTCTTCCTCGTCTCCGGGATCATGGCGTCGAATTCGATCCTGCGGCCGCACGCGCTGACCGCGCGAAACCGGCTGACGCGGCCGCTTTACCTTTATCTGCTATGGGGTGCGATCTACCGGCTGCTCATCCCCGAGGGCGAGGGTGGGGCCTGGGCGGATATGTCCATTCTGGACCATGCGTTCTTCGTGACGGCGCTGATGTCGTCCTCCTGGTACATGGCGGCGCTGGGCATATTCTACCTGTTTTCCAAGGCGACGCTGAAGCTGCCGCTTGCCACGGTGCTGATCGCCTGCGCGGTCATGTCGCTGGCGGCGACGCTCATCTGCCCCTATTTCGCCGGAAATCCGACGAACATGCTGCGCTGCGCGATCTTCTTCGTCGCGGGGGTCCGCATGAAGACGCGGCTGCTCACGTTCGTCGAGGGCATGACCGCCCGGCGCACGATTGGCCTGTGCGCCGTCTATGTCGTCGGCTCGCTGATCTGCGTGAAGCTGAAGATATTCCTGCTGCCGGTGGACGTGCTGGGCGTCGCGTCCGGCGCCGGACTGTGCGGATTGCTGGCCCGGGGCCTTCCGGCGCTGGCGCGGCCGGCCAGTTGGCTGGCGCGGCGTACGCTGCCGATATACCTGCTGCACTTCCTCGCGATGCCGCTCCTGGCGAGCGCCACCGCGATCTGGGCGGCGCCGCTGCTGGGCTGGGTCTGGGCCGGGTTCGCCTATCCGGTCGCTGGCGCCGGGGTCCTGGTGCTGTGCTCGCTCGCGGCACATGCCGTGCTGCTCCGCGCGAGCGGCGCATGGCTGTTCGACCTGCCACGCTGGGTCGATGCCCTGAGGGCGAAGCCGGTAGCCGCGCCGGAAGCGGAGCCGCTGAAAATGGCGGCCTGAACCTTTCGCCCCGACGCAAAGAAGCCCGCCGACTCGTCCGAGCCGGCGGGCTTCTTTGTGGTCTCAGGCCGGCAGCGCTTCCGCTGCCGGCTTAGCGGATCAGGCCCAGTTGGCCATTTCCGCGTCGAGGTTCTCGACAATCGCTTCGAAGAACTGCTCGGTGGTCATCCAGGACTGGTCCGGGCCGATCAGCAGCGCGAGGTCCTTGGTCATCTTGCCGCTCTCGACGGTCTCGATGCAGATGCGCTCGATCGTCTCGGCGAAGCGCACCACGTCGGGGGTGTTGTCGAACTTGCCGCGATAGATCAGGCCGCGCGTCCACGCGAAGATCGACGCGATCGGGTTGGTCGAGGTCGACTTGCCCTGCTGGTGCTGGCGGTAGTGACGGGTCACGGTGCCGTGGGCCGCTTCCGCTTCGACGGTCTTGCCGTCGGGCGAGAGGAGGACCGAGGTCATCAGGCCGAGCGAGCCGAAGCCCTGCGCCACGGTGTCCGACTGCACGTCGCCGTCGTAGTTCTTGCAGGCCCAGACGAACTTGCCCGACCACTTGAGCGCCGAGGCGACCATGTCGTCGATCAGGCGGTGCTCGTAGATGATCCCGGCGGCCTTGAACTTGTCCGAGAAGCCTTCGGTCTCGAACACTTCCTGGAACAGGTCCTTGAAGCGGCCGTCATAGGCCTTGAGGATGGTGTTCTTGGTCGACAGGTACACCGGCCAGCCGAGGTTGAGGCCGTAGTTGAACGAGGCGCGCGCGAAGTCGCGGATCGATTCGTCGAGGTTGTACATCGCCATGGCGACGCCCGGAGCCGGGAAGTCGAACACGTCGAGGTCGATCTTCTCTCCGTTGTCGCCGTCCCACACCAGGCGCAGCTTGCCGGGGCCCGGGATCAGGGTGTCGGTGGCCTTGTACTGGTCGCCGAAAGCGTGGCGGCCGACGACGATCGGGTCGGTCCAGCCCGGAACCAGGCGGGGCACGTTCGAGATCACGATGGGCTCGCGGAAGACGACGCCGCCCAGGATGTTGCGGATCGTGCCGTTGGGCGACTTCCACATCTTCTTGAGGCTGAATTCCTCGACGCGGGCTTCGTCGGGGGTGATCGTCGCGCACTTGACGGCGACGCCGAATTCCTTGGTCGCGTTGGCGGCGTCGATGGTGATCTGGTCACCCGTCTCGTCACGCTTCTCGACCGAGAGGTCGTAATACTTGAGGTCGATGTCGAGGTAGGGGAGGATCAGTCGTTCACGGATCCACTGCCAGATGATGCGGGTCATTTCGTCGCCGTCCATCTCGACGACGGGGTTCGCAACCTTGATCTTAGCCATTCAAAAACACTCCCCTGGGGTGAGAATTGCCGCCGTCTCTAGGCAGCGTGGGCGCGCATGGCAAGGCCATGGCGGGGCGGATATCGGCTTTACAGGCCGGGCCTGTCCCTCCAGCCTGTCACTAATCGCAGGAGAGGAGCGACGGATGGAAGACGAGGTGCTCGTTGCCGAGCGCGGCAGCGTGCTGGAAGTGACGATCAACCGGCCGGCCCAGCGCAATGCCATGACCAGGGCGGCGGCGCAGGCGATCGGCGCGGCGATGGATGTCCTGGATTCGCGTGGGCACCTGCGCTGCGCTATCCTGACCGGGGCAGGGGGAAGCTTCTGCTCGGGCATGGACCTCAAGGGCTTCCTGCGCGGCGAGCTGCCGGTCGATGAACGCGGCGGATTCGGGGGCATCTGCACCTGGACGCCGGTCAAGCCGATCATCGCCGCGGTCGATGGCTTGGCGCTCGCGGGCGGGTTCGAACTGGCGCTCGCCTGCGACCTCATCGTCGCGGGCGCGGATGCGCGTTTCGGCATCCCCGAAGTCAAGCGCGGGCTGGTGGCGGGCGGCGGCGGGGTGGTGCAACTGCCCCGCCTGCTGCCGCGCCCGCTGGCGATGGAACTGGCGCTGACGGGCGAGCCGATCTCGGCTGGGCGCGCGCTGGAACTGGGGCTCATCAACCGCGTCACCCACGGCCCGGCGATAGAGGCGGCGCGGGAACTGGCGCACGCCATCGCCGCGAACGGCCCGCTGGCGGTGGCGGCGTCGAAGGGAATCGTGCGCGATTCGTGGCTCTGGCCGCTGGACGACCTCAACACCCACCAGAACGCCTACGTCGCGCCGGTCTTCGCGTCGGAAGATGCTCGCGAAGGGGCGCGGGCCTTCGCCGAAAAGCGCGCGCCGGAGTGGAAGGGGCGCTGAGGCCAAAGGGCAAGAAAAAGCCCGCCGGGTCACAGGGACCGGCGGGCATTTTTACGGAATGGTGGGCGTAGCAAGGATTGAACTTGCGACCCCTACGATGTCAACATAGTGCTCTACCACTGAGCTATACGCCCATTCCATAATGGTTCCCGTCAGCGAGCCGCCGGTGACCATTCGAGCGCTCCGACCGGGTGTCCCCGCCGGAGGACTGGCCCTTTAGCCTCGGGTTTTTCCCGTGGCAAGCGCCTTGATGAGAAAAATTTCAGTCAGAGCGTGGCGTGCTCGGTCAGGCCGAAAATGCGCTGCACTTCCAGCACGATGTCGCGCAGGTGGAAGGGCTTGGACAGAACCTTGGCCTGCGGGGCTTCGCGACTGGCGCGCAGGGTCACGGCGGCGAAGCCGGTGATGAACATGACTTTCGTCTTCGGCGAAATCTCGGCGCACTTCTGCGCAAGCTCGATGCCGTCCATCTCGGGCATGACGATGTCCGAGAGGAGCAGGTCGAAATCATCGTTCTGGAGGTGGGGAACCGCCGCGGTGCCCCGATCCACTGCGACGACGCGGTAGCCGGCGTTTTCGAGCGCCCGCGCAAGGTAAGTGCGCATGGCGTCGTCATCTTCGGCGAGGAGAATGCGGATCATCGCTGGGTATCCAATTGTAGTGCGTGCGACGCGTCGTGTTATCTGAGGCCGCCATAGCGCACCACCCGTTAAAATTCTTGTCCGATTTGACCCTGACCGGGATCGGGACGCTTTGACACGATCGCCCGAAGCGCACAGCGTCGGGCCATGATCGACCAGCCGGATGAGAGTGATTCGCAACAGGAGCGAGGGGGACGAATCCCCGGCGCTCCGGGGGCGGCGGCCTTTGTTCTGACGGCGCGGGAAGCGTCCGCGATCCCGGTGGTGATCGCCGCGCCGCATGGCGGGCGAGTCTATCCGCCGTCCCTGACGCGCGAATTTCGCCATGCGCCGGATGCTCTCCTCAGGCTGGAGGACCGCCATGTCGATGAACTGGCGCGGCGTGTTGCGGAGGCCACCGGAGCGAGCCTGCTGATCGCCCATGCGCCGCGCGCGATGGTCGACCTCAACCGCGCGATCGACGACATCGACTGGGAGATGGTCGAGCGCGGCGCGCATCCTGCCGGCGGCCTGCCGATGACCAGTCGGCGCGCCCGCAGCGGCCTCGGCCTGTTCCCGCGCCGGTTGGCGGGGCTGGGCGAACTGTGGCGCCGCCGGCTCGGCGCGGCCGACCTGGCGGACAGGATCGACGGCATCCACGAGCCGTATCATCGCGCGCTCGACGCCGAATTGACCCGGCTGCGGGAGCGATGGGGCGCGGCGTTGCTGATCGACCTGCATTCGATGCCGCCGCTCGGCACGCGCCCCGGCGTGCCGAGCGCGCAAGTGGTGATCGGAGACCGATTCGGCGCCAGCTGTCACGGCAGCGTCGTGGCGGCGACATTTGCGCACTTCGCCCATTGCGGGCGCGAGGCGGGGCACAACCGGCCCTACGCCGGTGGCTACGTGCTGGAGCGACACGCGAACCCGCGCCAAGGCATCCATGCCCTGCAGGTCGAGATCGACCGCAGCCGGTATCTCGATCCCGCTCTCGTCGAGCCGGGCCCTGGGATGGCGGGAATGATCGAGGATCTGGCGCAGCTGGTCCGGTGCCTGGCGCCGGTGGTGGCCGATCTGGGACAGGACGCCGGTGCCTGGCCGCTCGCAGCGGAGTAAGCTTTCCGGCAGGCCGGGCATCCGCGCACTGGGGACATTAAAAAACCACCTCGCGCGATGCGCGAGGTGGCCAAGGTTCAGGGAGGAGGTGCATCGAAATGCACCAACCCGAACGGGCCATGAGGGTAGCGCCGGCCGGGCAAGACCTACATACGCACCCCTCGGCAGATATTCAAGCGATTCGTCATGACGAGCTGATAAGAAATGTCCAGCGATGTATGAGCGGCGCTTGGAGAATTGGGCGGGACTGTGACAAAAGTGTCATAACCCCGCCCTGTCGATGGTGAATCAGGCGTTCACGCCGGGTGCGGCATCCGCCGCCTGCGTGGGCAGATTGGGGACCTTGCCCTGCGCTGCCTGGCGGCTGAAGATGTCGCGCACGAGGTCGAGCGAGAACAGGTGCGCGTAGATGAGCGGCAGCAGGCCGTTCTGGTTCCAGGTACGCAGCACGTCGCCGCGCACTTCGCGCAGCTTGTTCTCGTCGACCATCTGGAAGCCGCGGTAGTTGAACGGCGGCTGGCCGTTGCCGAGGTCGATGTTCAGCTCGCCGTCCATCAGCAGCTTGTGCTTGGTCAGCTCGGCCATGAACTGCGCGGTCTTGGTGCCGGCGATCTCGAAGTTCTCGCAGAACTTGAGCATGTTGGTGGTGGCGTCGCTGGCCTGGCCGTCCTCGGTGAACAGGGGCTGGCCCTCGTCGAGTTCGCCGACGAGGTCGCTGGTGGGATCGACGCAGAGCGAAAGCTCATCCACGTCGGCGCGCAGCTTGGCGAGCATGAAGGGATAACGCCGCGCATAGGCCGGGACGTAGATCGGGTCCTTCACGGTGCCGTCGTCCTCGACGAAGACGTTCACGCCCTCGTTCATGCCCATCAGCACGAGCGGGATCGGGTCCGCACCGGCGGTGAAGATGATCGGGAAGTTGCGCTGGGCCTGCGGGAATTCCTCCACCGTCAGCGGCACCGAATTGATCCCGGCGAGCCAGGTCGCCTTGTCGGTCGCCTTGGTCTTCCACGTCGCATGCTGCTGCGAATTGAGCGGAATGAGGTCCTTGTAGAACAGGGGCAGGGCAGGATTCTGAGGCGCGCTGGCCATTGCGATACTCTCCGCGAGGTGGGGCAGTCTGTGAAGCCGCCCGCTTTAGTGTCTCGGTTACGACGGCGCAAGCACGGCGGCCCGCCGTTCCGGGGGATTCGTGCAGGCGCGCATCGAAAGGCCGTCGCCCCCGCTCAGGCGGGGACGACCTGTCCTCACACCAGCTTGCCGGGGTTCAGCAGCCCCTGCGGATCGAGCGCCTGCTTGACCGCGCGCATCATCGACAACGCCACCGGATCGCCCAGCCGTGCGAGTTCGTCGCGCTTGAGCTGGCCGATGCCGTGCTCGGCGGAGATCGAGCCGCCCCACTGGGTCACGAGATCATGCACGCGGCGGCTGATCGTCTTGCCCTCGTTCGCGTTCCAGGCGGCGCCATCGGCCGCGGCCACGGCCGGGGCGATGACGTGGTAGTGGACGTTGCCGTCGCCCAGATGCCCGAAGGCGATCGCCTCGGTTCCGGGGAACTCCGCTTCGAGCATCGGCGCGGTGGTTTCGACGAACCGGGGCATCAGCTCGACCGGGACAGAGATGTCGTGCTGCACGGCAGGGCCGCGCGCGCGTTCCGCCGCAGGGACGGTCTCGCGGATCAGCCAGAACGCCTCGGCCTGGCTCTCGCTCGCCGACATCGCGGCGTCCTCGAGCAGGTCGCGCTCGAAGGCGTCGGCCATCATCGCCTCGCAGCGATCGCGCAGGGTGGGCGCGGAGGCGCGGTCGGCGACGACCTCGATCAGGACATGCCAGGCATGGCGTCCCTCGAGCGGCGCGCGGATCGCGGGCTGGTAATCCTTCATCGCGTCGATGCTGGCCTGGGGCATGACCTCGAAGCCTTCGAGCGCCTCGCCCGCCATGTCGTCGCAGTGGAGCAGCAGCGTGCGCGCGGCGGGCAGTGAGGAAACGCCGGCCCAGATCACCACGCGCTCGGCGACGGCGGGCAGCAGCCGCAGTGTCGCGGCGGTGACGATGCCCAGCGTCCCTTCCGAGCCGATCAGCAGCTGCTTGAGGTCGAAGCCGCGGTTGTCCTTCTTGAGCGGGGTCAGCACCGAGTATACCTGCCCGTCCGCCAGCACCGCCTCCAGCCCGAGCACCAGCGCGCGCATCGAGCCGTGCCGCAGCACCTGCGAGCCGCCCGCATTGGTGGAGATGAGCCCGCCCACCGTCGCCGAACCCTTGCCGCCCAGCGTCAGGGGAAAGCGCAGGTCCTGCGCCTCGGCCGCCTCGTGCAGGGTCTGGAGCACGACGCCGGCCTCGCAGGTGACGCGCCGGGCCTCGATGTCGATCTCGCGGATCGCATTCATCCGGCGCAGCGAGAGCAGCAGGGCTTCGCCGCTCTGGTCCGGCGTGGCGCCGCCCGACATGCCCGAGTTGCCGCCCTGCGGCACGATCGGCACGCCATGCTGCGCGCAGAGCTGCACCAGCGCTGACAGTTCGCCCACGTCGGCGGGCGAGGCGAGGGCGCAGGCGCGGCCGGTGAAGCGTCCACGCCAGTCGGTAAGCCAGGGGCCGAGCAGCTCGGGGTCACGCGTCAGGCCGCGAGGGCCGAGCAGGGCGGATGCCTCGTCGAGGAAGGGGGAGGATGCGGTCATGGCGCCCGATATGGCACAAGGCGAGGGCGGTTTCACCCACCTGAGGCCATGCCCTCGTTAAAGAGGCGTCGCTTCTCGCGTTGCACAAATGCATCGCTTCCTTTCCGGAGCGATGCCGGAGGGTTAAGCCCGGGTTCAAGCTCTTGCCGTATGGCGGACATGTCGGCATCCCCAGGCACCAGGGGCCGACATCCGGGACATATGATCGAGAATGAATTTCGTCTCCACCTTGCTGTATCCCATCTTCCTGCTCTTTCCGGCGGCAGGCGCGAGCGATGTCGCCTCGCGCCCTGACGACGCGCGCGAGCAGGCGGCCGAGGTGGGCGGCGTGGTGCCGGCCGAAGCCCATGTCTGGCCGCAGGTGGAAATTCCCGGATTTCCCGCCGATTCGCCCTATGCCGCGCGCCTGATCTTCGACGCTTTCCCGCAGGACGCGCGGCAGGTGCGCATCGAGCAGCGCGTCATCATCCGCATCACCCCGCGCTCGGGTGCGCGGGTGGCCCCGGAGATGTTCATGGGCATGCCCGGCGGCGAGGGCGTGCCGCAGTTCACCGAGCGCAAGATCGGCAAGTGCCTGACGATCGCGGGCATCTCCAGCGTCCGCCCCGACCGCGCCAACCGCCTGCTGCTGTTCATGCGCGACAGCCGTGTCGTCAGCGCCGAACTCGACCGTTCGTGCCGGGCGCGCGACTTCTATTCGGGCTTCCTGCTCGAGCGCAGCGACGATGGCCGCGTCTGCGTCGATCGCGACAACCTGCTCTCGCGCAGCGGCATGAGCTGCAAGCTCACCCGCATCCGCGAACTGGTCGAACAGGATCACTGAGCTCCCGGGCCGAACGAGTGCGCGGAATTCCTTGACTTTCAGGGCATTTCCCGCAAAGGGCGCACTGTCGCGCAACAGGTGTCTCCGACGGGCTGATGTTCCGTCCGGCTCCATGTCGCCCCATTGACCAAGTTTTTCCGGAAAAACCAAACGCCTATGAGCTTTGCCGATCTCGGCCTGTCTGACGAATTGCTCCAATCGGTCGAGGCCGCCGGTTATACCGAGCCGACTCCGATCCAGGCGCAGACGATTCCGCCCGTGCTGATGATGAAGGACATCATCGGTATCGCGCAGACCGGCACCGGCAAGACCGCGGCCTTCGTGCTGCCGATGATCGACATCCTCGGCCATGGTCGCCGCCGCGCGCTGATGCCGCGATCGCTGATCCTCGAGCCGACGCGCGAACTCGCCGCGCAGGTCGCCGAGAACTTCGAGAAGTACGGCAAGAACCACGACCTGAAGATGGCGCTGCTGATCGGCGGCGTGCAGATGGGTGACCAGCTCAAGGCGCTGTCCGCCGGCGTCGACGTGCTCATCGCCACGCCGGGCCGCCTGATGGACCTGTTCGAGCGCGGCAAGATCATGCTCACCGGCTGCGAACTGCTCGTCATCGACGAAGCCGACCGCATGCTCGACATGGGCTTCATCCCCGACATCGAGACGATCTGCTCGAAGCTGCCGGCCAATCGCCAGACGCTGCTGTTCTCTGCCACGATGCCGCCGGTCATCAAGAAGCTGGCCGACCGCTTCCTGACGAACCCGAAGTACATCGAAGTCGCGCGTCCGGCCTCGAACAACACCAGCATCGTCCAGCACAAGGTTGCGGTGTCCTCGCGCGGCAAGCGTGAAGCGCTGCGCCAGATACTCAAGACCGACAACGTCACCACCGCGATCGTTTTCGCCAACCGCAAAACCACTGTGCGCGAACTGGCCAAGAGCCTGAAGAGCTACGGTTTCTCGGCGGGCGAGATCCACGGCGACATGGACCAGGCATCGCGCAACGCGGAACTGGAACGCTTCAAGGCCGGTGAGATCAGCATCCTGTGCGCTTCCGACGTCGCCGCGCGCGGGCTCGACGTGAAGGGCGTGAGCCACGTCTTCAACTTCGACACGCCCTGGCACCCGGACGACTACGTCCACCGCATCGGCCGCACCGGCCGCGGCGGCGCCACCGGCCGCGCCTTCACCTTCGTCGCCCCCGAGGACGCCGAGGCGATCGCCAACGTCGAGAAACTGACCGGAGGTCCGATCCCGATCTACGACCTCGCGCTGGGTGAAACCACCGAAGCGGGCGCCGAAGCACCGGCCCGCGAAAGCAAGCCGAAGCGCGGCGAAAAGCCCGCGCGCGAGGAAAAGCCCAAGCGCGAACCGCGCGCCCGCCGCGCGCCTCGCGCCGACGTGGAAGCGCCGGAACCGGCCGAAGTCGCCACGCAGCCCGAAGCGGCCGCACCGGTGGCGGAACGCCCCGAACGCGCGCCTCGCGCTGAACGAGCCCCCCGCGCCGAACGCGCACCTCGTGCCCCGCGCGCCGAGCGGGCGCCGAGCAGCGAACCCGCCGCCGAACGTCCCACCGAGAAACGCGCCCCCGCTCGCCGCGCACCGGCACCCGCGGCTGCCCGCGACGATGCGTGGAACGGCCCGATCCCGAGCTTCCTCAACGTCTCGGCGCTGTTCTGAGATAACACTGCGTCCGGGTGATCCCGGTCGCGGCGGCCTCAGCACCAAACCCTCGTCGTCCCCGCGCAGGCGGGGCCCCGCTTGTTCCTTTCAGGTTATGGCGTGACGCAAGGAAGCGGGCCCCCCGCCGCCGCGGGGGCGACGGAGTAGGTCGTTCAGTTCTGTAAATTGGGGTTCTTCCCCGCCCGGACACCCTCTAGTCTGCTGGGATGAGCTTCACCCCGGTCCATCCCCGCCTCTCCGTCAGTGTAGTCTGCGCCGCGCGCTGGCCGCTCGAACGCACGCTCGGCCTCCTGCGTCGGCTCGGCGTCGGCGCGGTGTCGCTGACCCTGGCGCGGCTGGGCGACCAGCCTGAGGACGCCATCGCGCTGGTGCGCGACAGCGGGCTTGCGGTGGCCTCGATCGGCACCGGCGGCGCCTCGCTGATCGACGATGCCCAGGCCACCCTCGCGCACCTGCGTCCCCTGATCGACACGGCGGCAGCGCTCGGCTGCGTTAACGCCTTCACCGTCTCCGGCGCCGCACCCGAGCACATGCCCACCGACGAGGCGTTCGACCGGTTGACCGCGATGATCGGCCTCGCCAACGGCTATGCCATCCAGTCCGGCGTCAGGCTGGCGGTCGAGCACAATTCCATCGCCACGCGGCAGCTGGGCTTCGTCGGCTCGCTCGCCGACGCCTGCGAACTGTCGCGCCGCGCGGATACCGGCGTCGTCGTCGAACTGCAGAACTGCTGGTACGAGCGCGACCTGCCGCGCCTGTTCCGCGAGAACCACGAGCGTTTCCTGATCGTCAACGTCAGCGATTTCCGCCTCGGCGAGCCGCTTGCCTTCAACCGCCGCGTGCCGGGCGACGGCTCTATCCCTCTCGAATGGCTGCTGGGGGAACTGCTGGAGGCGGGCTACGCCGGGCTGTTCGACCTCGAATTCCTCGGCCCCGCTATCGAGGAGGAGGGCTACGAGCCGGCCATCACGCGCGGGGTCGACTGGCTGGCGGAACGACTGGCCAAGTGGGGTGTGTGACTGCGTTCAGGCAGGCTTGACGAAGCTGTCGATCACGCGCTTGCGCCCCGAATGCTCGAAGTCGATCTCCAGCTTGTTGCCTTCCTGCGCGGCGATGGCGCCGTAGCCGAACTTCTCGTGGAACACCCGGTCGCCCACGCCGATGTCGGCGCGGGGCTTGGCGGCGAAGCTGGCGGCGCTGCGAGTGCTTTCGGCGACGCGCTTGGGCTTGGTGTCGAACTCCTGCGCCGCCGCGCGCTGCCAGCCGGGGCCGCGCGTGACGATGCGCGACGGCTGGATGCGGGCGACGTCGGCGAAGGGATCGCCGTGCTCCGACCACTGCGCGCGCCACAGCGAGGCTCCGCCCGACAGCGTGGTCTCCGCTTCCACATGATCGTCAGGCAGTTCGGCGATGAAGCGCGAGGGGATCGAGCTGGTCCACTGCCCGTAGATGCGGCGGTTGGCGGCGTGGAGGATCGTGCATTTCCGCCGCGCCCGCGTGATCGCGACGTAGGCGAGGCGGCGTTCCTCCTCTAGGCTGGCGAGGCCGCCTTCGTCGAGCGCGCGCTGCGAGGGGAACACGCCTTCCTCCCAGCCGGGCAGGAACACGTTGTCGAATTCCAGGCCCTTGGCGGCGTGCATAGTCATGATCGTGACCTTCTCCTCGTCCGCCGCGTTCTCGTTGTCCATGACGAGGCTGACGTGTTCGAGGAAGTCGCCGAGGCTTTCGTATTCCTCCATGGCGCGCGCGAGTTCGACGAGGTTTTCGAGCCGCCCGGTCGCCTCGGCGGTCTTCTCCGCCTGCAGCGCGTCGGTATAGCCGCATTCGTCCATGACGGTGCGCAGGAGGTCCGAGGGCTTCTCGGTGGCGGAAAGGTCGCGCCAGCGGGCGAAGTCGCGCATCAGCGAGAGGAAGGTGTTGCGGGCGCGCGCCGGTAGCTCATCACTGTCGGCGATCTCGATCGCGGCGGCCGTCAGCGGGATGCCGCGCCGGCGGGCGAGGGTATGGATGCCCTCCAGCGCCTTGGCGCCGAGGCCGCGCTTGGGGGCGTTGTAGATGCGTTCGAACGCGAGGTCGTCCTGCGGCTGGGCGATGACGCGCAGGTACGCCAGCGCGTCGCGGATCTCGGCGCGCTCGTAGAAGCGAAAACCCCCCACGATGCGGTACTTCATGCCGATCGCAATGAACCGGTCCTCGAACTCGCGCGTCTGGTACTGCGCGCGCACGAGGATCGCGATCTGGTCGAGCGGGGCGCCTTCGCGTTCCAGCCGCTCGATCTCGTCGCCCACGCGGCGCGCTTCCTCCGGGCCGTCCCAGACGCCGACGACGCGCACCTGCTCGCCGGCGTGGCGCTCGGTCCACAGCGTCTTGCCGAGGCGCTGGCTGTTCTCGTTGATGAGCCCCGACGCCGCGCCGAGGATCTGCGGGGTGGAGCGGTAGTTCTGTTCCAGCCGGATCACCTTGGCGCCGGGAAAGTCCTTCTCGAAGCGCAGGATATTGGCCACCTCGGCGCCGCGCCACGAGTAGATCGACTGGTCGTCGTCGCCCACCACGCAGATGTTCTGTCGGCCCTGCGCGATCAGGCGCAGCCACAGGTACTGGACCTGGTTGGTGTCCTGGTACTCGTCCACCATGACGTACTTGAAGCGCTGCTGGTACTGCTCGAGCACGTCGCGGTGGGTGCGCAGGATGTTGAGCATGTGGAGCAGCAGATCGCCGAAATCGCAGGCGTTCACGGCCTTCAGCCGGTCCTGGTAGAGCTGGTAGAACTTCTGGCCCTTGCCGTTGGCATAGGCCTCGCTCTCGCCCGCGTCGATGTCGGCGGGGTTGAGGCCGCGGTTCTTCCAGCGGTCCAGCAGCTGCGCGAGCTGGCGGGCGGGGAAGCGCTTTTCGTCCACGCCCTCGGCCACGATCAGCTGCTTGAGCAGGCGTAGCTGGTCGTCGGTGTCGATGATCGTGTAGTTCGATTGCAGGCCCACCAGTTCGGCATGGCGGCGCAGCATCTTGGCAGCGATCGAGTGGAATGTGCCCAGCCACGGCATGCCCTCCACCGCCGGGCCGATCAGGTGGCCCACCCGCTCGCGCATCTCGCGCGCGGCGCGGTTGGTGAACGTGACGCAGAGAATCTCGCTCGGCCAGGCGAGGCGATTGCGCACGAGGTGGGCAAGCCGGGCAGTCAGCGCGGCGGTCTTGCCGGTGCCGGCCCCCGCCAGCATGAGCACCGGCCCCTCGGTAGTCAGCACCGCTTCGCGCTGGGGTGCGTTGAGGCCCTCGATCAGGGCCTCGGGAGAGGGGGGGGATTGCAGATTGTTCACCGTGAACAACTAGGGAACGGGACGGCTCGGTGCAAGCCCGGTTCGTCGCACGCACGGAACAATTCCCGCGCCGGTTCGTCGGTCAGGCAGCACAAAATATAATGGAGAGTGAGAATGCGTAAGCTACTGCTCGCAGGGTCCGCTGCCCTCGCCATGATGGCCATCCCCGCCGTCCATGCGCAAGGCACCGATGCCATGCCCGCCGCTCCGGCGACATCCACCGCCACCGCGCCCGCCCTGACGCCCGAGCAGAAGGCGGTCCACGACGCCTGGACGCCGGAGCAGAAGGCCGACTATGCCTCGTGGCCGAACGACTACAAGGTCTATTACTGGACGCTCAACGCCGAGCAGCAGAAGGGTTACTGGGCCTTGACCGGCGACCAGCGCGGCCAGATCTACAAGATGTCGCCCGAGCAGCGCCAGATGGCGTGGAACTCGGTCGTGCAGCAGATGAGCGGCGAGACGCCCAGCACGCCGGCCGGGCAGGCAAACCCTCCGGGCGAGGGTATGCCGACCGCCGGAGTGCCCGATCCGCAGGCAGCGGGACAGGCCGCCCGTCCGGCCATGCCGGCTGACGAGAGCTATCAAGGCGGCCCCTACAAGGGCGCGCTGACGCCGCCGCCCGCCACCGCGATGGACAAGAAGTATCCCAAGTGCAGCAAGACGGTGACCGACGGCTGCGTCAATCGCGGCGGGGTCTGACCGGGTGGCACGCGATCCCCTGACCGTCATCCCAGCGTAGGCTGGGATCGCTGGCAAGGCCCCGCGAGGTTTCTGCGGAGAGCTTGCCGGCGAGTGGCTGTCGGAGAGCTATCGCCTCAAGGGTACACAGCGGTCCCGGCTTTCGCTGGGATGACGGCAGATTTTATGCGGCCGTTCTAGCCCACCCGTCGCAGCAGATGCAACCGTGCCTTGCCGACGTCGCGCTCGGTCTCGGTCTCGAAGCCGCGGATCGAGACGCTCTCGCCCTTGCCGGTCTCCAGGCTGACCCAGGTGGTCTCGCCGATCCAGCCGAGGCGCGCGAGCTTGTCGATCGCCACCGCGCCCGCGCCGGTATCGTAGGGCGGGTCGAGCAGCACGAGGTCAAGCGGCTCCTTCGCGGGCCCAAGCGACATCACCGAACTGGCGCGCACGTCGCAGCTTGCCTGTGCGCGCAGGGCGGCGATGTTGGCGCGCACGGCGCGGATCGCGGCGGCGTCCTGGTCGACGAAGAGGCAATGCGCCGCCCCGCGCGACAGGGCTTCCAGCCCCAGCGCGCCGGACCCGGCGAAAAGGTCGGCGACCTTCAGGCCCTCGAAATCGCCCAGCCGGCTCACCAGCATCGAGAACAGCGTCTCGCGCGTGCGGTCGGCGGTGGGACGGGTGGTGTCGCCCTGCGGCGCGGCCAGTTTGCGGCCGCGCCATTCACCGGCGATTATGCGCAGTCCGCTCAAGCCTCGGGCTCCTCGGCCTCGTTGGCTTCGGGCTCCGCAGGCCTGTTAGCCCGGGCATTGGCCTCGCGCGCGGCGCTTTCCTTCAGCGTGCGGCGGAAGTTCTCGAGGTCCTTCTGAGCGACTTCGCCGGCGGTGCCCTTGGGCATGTCGCCCAGCACGAAGGGACCGTAGGCGACGCGCAGCAGGCGGCTGACCTGCAGGTCGAGCGCTTCCAGCACGCGGCGGACTTCGCGGTTTTTGCCTTCGGTCAGCGTCATCTCGATCCACTGGTTGCGCCCGGTGCGGCGTTCCATGTTGGCGTTGATCTTGCCGTAGATCACGCCGTCGACCTCGATGCCCTCCATCAGTTCCTCGAGGCGGCTTTGCGTGATGTCGCCGAAAGTACGCGCGCGGTAGGTGCGCGGCACGCCGGTCGAGGGCAGTTCTAGCTGGCGCTTGAACGCGCCGTCGTTGGTCAGCAGCAGCAGGCCCTCGGTATTGAGGTCGAGGCGGCCGATCGGCATCACCCGGCCCGCCCCTTCGGGCAGGGCGTTGCGCAGCGCGTTGTAGATCGTCGGGCGGCCGGCAGGGTCGCGCTCGGCGGTGATGAGGCCGGCGGGCTTGTGGAACAGGAACAGGCGGGTGTGTTCCGGCTCGGCGATGAGATTGCCGTCGACGGTGACGCCCGCCAGGCTGGTCAGCACGGTCGAGGGCGCCTCGACGACCTGGTCACCGATCCGGACGCGGCCTTCGGCGATCAGCCGCTCCACTTCGCGGCGACTGGCGACGCCGGCACGGGCGAGCAGCTTGGCGATGCGCTCACCGTCGCGTGCCGGGAGCAGCGGGTTCTTGGGCGTCGGTTTGGCGGCGCGGGGTGCCGGCCCGGGATTGGCGATCGGGCGCGGCGGGCGCGGGGCCTCGCTGCGGCCGAAGCGGCCACCGCCGCCACGCTCGTCACGCCGTTCGTCACGGGGACCGCGCGAGTAGGTGGCGCGGGGGGCGCCGTCACGCGAACCGCCGCGCGGCGCGTCGTCGCGCGAATAGGCACCGCGCGGCGTGCCGCTGCGGTAGGCTTCACGAGGCGCCGCATCCCGCGGAGCCTCGTCGCGGCGCTGAGGGCGCGGGCTGGCGCCATCGCGCGGTCCGCTGCTGCGCGGCGAGTCGCCGCGAGGCGCTCCGTCGCGGGAATAACCGCCGCGCGAACCGCCACGGGGCGAATCTTCGCGAGGCGCGCCGCCGCGATAGCCACCGTCGCGCGGCCCGCTGCGGGGCGCGTCACCGCGAGGGGCTCCGTCGCGCGGAGCCGCGTCGCGCGAGTAGCCGCCGCGCGAGCCGCCACCGCTGCGGGGGCCGTCGTCGCGGCCGCCTCCGCTGCGCGAACCGCCTGAATTGTAGCGCGGACCACCGCCGCCTGCCGATTCCTCGCGGCCCCTGCCCCCACGGGGCGCGTCGCCGCGAGGTCCGCCCTCACGAGCGCCGCCGTCACGGCTGCCGCCGCGCGGGGAACTGCCGAACGAGGAACGATCGCGGGAAGAGCCGCCGCCTGACGAACCATGGGGCGGACGGCCGCGGCCGGAGCCGCCGGACTTGCTGGGTGGTTTGGACATTCGAGGGCCCATACCTGTTGATCGCCGCTTCATCCAGCCTTCCCTTCGCGGACGGCCTCGCTAAGTTGCGGCCATGTTCGCCCTCGCGGCGGCCATGTACGCTCGGGCAGCTTCAAGGAGACAGGCGTGGACGCCGATAGCAGTGTGGAGCGTCGCGGTGCCTGGGGCTCGGTAAAGCCTTATTTCGAAAAGGAATCGCTGGCCTCGTTCATGCTCGGCCTGTCCTCAGGCTTTCCCTATGCGATGATCGGCGCCACGCTGACGACCCGCCTGGCGCAGGACGGGATCGACAAGAAGGTCGTGACTGCCTTCACCCTCGCCTTCCTTGTCTACAACCTGAAGGTCTTCTGGGCCTGGATCATCGACGGCGTGCGCCTACCGCTGCTGCACCGCATGGGCCAGCGCGTATCGTGGATGCTGGTCTGCGGGCTCGCGGTGATGGCCGCCGTCGTCAACCTCGCGCTGGTGGACCCGGGGGCCAACCTGCAGGCAACCGTCATCGCCGCCGTGCTGGTGGGCGTGGCCGGCGCCAGCTTCGACATCGTCATCGACGCCTACCGCATCGAGACGCTGAAACCCTACCAGCTCGGCACCGGCTCGGGCATGAGCCAGTACGGCTGGCGCATCGGATCGGCAGGGGCGGGCGCCCTCGCGCTGGTGCTTTCGGCCCGGTACGGCTGGAGCGTGGGCTACATGGCCTGCGCCGTTTTCGCGCTGCCCGCCATGCTCGCCGCGCTGTTCCTCGGCGAGCCCGAGCGGCGCAAGGTGGTGGTCGAGAAGAAGGGCGTGGCCGAAGTCTGGGGCTCTATCGTCGGCCCGTTCGGCGAGTTCTTCCGGCGCAACGGCGCGTTCCTCGTGCTGCTGTTCATCCTCGTCCACAAGATCGGCGACACGCTGGCGAACCTGACCTTCCGCCTGCTGTTCGACGACCTCGGCTTCTCCAACGACGAGATCGCCATCTACGATATCGGGCTGGGCTTCTGGGCCTATATGATCGGCGTGTTCATCGGCGGCGTCGCCTATGCGCGCATGGGCCTGAAGCGCTCGGTCATGCTGTCGCTGGTGCTAATGGGCGTTTCCAACCTCAGCTTCGCGGCGTTGGCGGCGGCGGGGCACAGCAACTGGGGCATGGCAGGCGCGATCGGGTTCGAGAACATCGCCAGCGGCTACGGCGGCGTGGTGGTGATCGCCTATTTCTCGGCCCTTTGCGACCTTCGCTACACCGCCTCGCAGTACGCGCTGATCTCGGCGGCGGCGAGCGTGGTTGGGCGGCTGCTGACCGGCACCACCGCCGGGGCGCTGATCGAGGCGATGGGCTACGTGAACTTCTACCTGCTGACGACGCTGGCCTCGGTGCCGGGCATGGTGCTGTTCTGGTGGATGAGCCGCACCGGGCTGGTCGACCAGGCGATGGGCTCGGCGGGCGAGGTGGAGGCCGACGACTTCGCCTGAGCAGCGCAGGTTCCATGCGACATACTAGACCCGTCGTCCCCGCGTAGGCGGGGATCCCGCTTGTTATTTCGGGCGTGGCAGAGGAAAAAGCGGGGCCCCCGCCTGCGCGGGGGCGACGGGCGTTTTGGGTAGACCTTGCGCCGTCAGTCCGGCCATTCCCCATTCTCGCGCAGCACCGCGCCGGCGAGGTAGAGCGACCCGGCGATCAGCACCGAGCGGGGGTTGCGCTTTTCCAGCTCCGCCAGCGCCGTCGCGACGTCCGGCGCGCAGGTGGTTTCCACCGACCAGCCGGCGAAAGCCTCGGGCGGCAGGCAGTCGTGGCCGGGCACTGGCACCAGCGTGACGCTCTCGATGTCGCGGTGCAGCGGCTCGAGCAGGGCGCCGGGGTCCTTGCCCTCGATCATGCCGAGCACGAGGTGCGGGGCGATCTCCTGGTCGGCGAGGAACGTGGCCAGCGCCAGCCCCGCATCCCGGTTGTGGCCCCCGTCGAGCCAGACCGGGGTGCCGGGGACGAGGCGGGTTAGCGGGCCGTCGCCGAGCAGCTGCATCCGGGCCGGCCATCGCGCGGCGCGGATGCCGGCGGCGTAGGCCTGGGGGTCGATGCGCAGCACGTCCTGCCGCCGCAGCATGGCGACCGCGAGTGCGGCATTGTCGGCCTGGTGGGCGCCGGGAATATGTGGGAGCGGCAGGGTCAGCGAGCCGTCGCCGTCCTCGAACCAGATCGCGTCGCTGGTGACCTGCGCGTTCCAGCAATCGCCGCGCCAGTAGAGCGGGACGTGCTCGGAGGCGGCGAGCGACTGCAGTACGGCCATGACAGGGACGGGATAGGCCTGCGTTACCAGCGGCACGCCGGGGCGTCGGATGCCCGCTTTCTCGAAGGCGATTCGCGCCAGCGGCTCGGTGGGGGTGCCGTCCTCGGGGGCGAGGAGGAAGCGTTCGTGGTCGATCCCCAGCGTCGCGATCCCGCAGGCGAGCGGGGCGGGCAGCACGTTGGTGGCGTCGAACCGGCCGCCGAGGCCCACCTCGATCACGCAGGCGTCGGCAGGATGGCGCGAGAAGGCCAGAAAGCTGGCGGCGATGGTGACTTCGAAGAAGCTGACGGCGAGGCCGTCCGACGCGTCCAGTACTTCGGCCAGCAGCGCTGCCAGCTCGTCGTCGCCGACCAGTTCGCCGGCGATGCGGATGCGCTCGTTGTAGCGGACCAGATGCGGGCTGGTGATCGCGTGGACGCGGTAGCCCTGCGCCTCCAGGATCGCGCGCAGGTAGGCGCAGGTCGAGCCCTTGCCGTTGGTCCCCGCGACGTGGAAGGCGGGCGCTATCGCCAAGTGCGGGTCGCCCAGCCGCGCGAGCAGTTCGCGGATCGCATCGAGCCCGATCCGCCCCTGCGGCAGCGAGAGCGCGGCGAGCCGGTCGAGCTGGGCCTGGACCACCGGCGCGTCCGAGACGGCGAAGTCCTTCATGCCTCCCCCCACGCGGGAGGGGAACCATGCGCAGCATGGTGGAGGGGCACGGGCAGCGTCGGAGAGGTCGCGCATCGCCGCGCGTGCCCCTCCACCACCCTGCGGGTGGTCCCCCTCCCCGTTGCGGGGAGGAAGCGCGTCACGCGGGCTCGCGCGCCGAATGCACGGCCTGCGCCAGCGCGGCGGTCAGTTCGCGCAAGGGGCCGGCGGCCTTGTCGCCGTGCTGCTTGACGAGGTCGACCAGCGCCGAGCCGACGACCACGCCGTCGGCGACCTTGGCGATGGCGGCGGCCTGTTCGGGCGTGCGCACGCCGAAGCCGACCGCGACGGGGATGGCGCTGGCGGCCTTGAGGCGGGTGACGGCCTCGTCGATCGAGGTCTGCGCGGCCTGCTGCATGCCGGTGATCCCTGCGACCGAGACGTAGTAGAGGAAGCCCGACGAGCCCTCCAGCACCGCCGGAAGCCGCGCGGCGTCGGTGGTCGGCGTGGCGAGGCGGATCAGCGAGACGCCCTTTGCGCGCAGCGCCGGGCCGAGCGCGGCGTCCTCCTCGGGCGGGATGTCGACGCAGATGACGCCGTCGACGCCGGCCTTGGCGCAGGCGTCGGCGAACCACTCGGGGCCGCGCACGGTCATCGGGTTGGCGTAGCCCATCAGCACCAGCGGCACTTGCGGATGGCGGGCGCGGAAGGCGGCGGCGAGGGCGAAGATGTCGGCGGTCTTCGTGCCCGCCGCGAAGGAGCGCAGGTTGGCTTCCTGGATGGCCTGGCCATCGGCCATGGGATCGGTGAAGGGCATGCCCAGCTCGATCACGTCGGCGCCGCCTTCGACCAGCGCGTCGAGGTTGGCGGCGGTGTCGCCGTCACCCCCGGTGATGAAGCAGACGAGCGCGGGGCCCTTGGCAAAGGCGGTTTCGAAGCGGGTCACTGAGCCCTCTCCCCTTCAGGGGAGAGGGTTGGGAGAGGGGAAAGCCGCGCCGTTTCCAGCGTTTCCGACAACTTTGTCAAGACACCGTCCATGTTCGTCATCACGTCCAAATTGGTGAACCGGACCACGTGGTATCCGCGGAGGTTCAGGTACTTCGTTCTGACGCCCTCGCGCGGGTCGTCGGCATCATGCGTGTGGCCGTCGATCTCTACGACGAGGCGAGGGTCGTTGGCAGCGAAATCGGCGATGTATCGGCCGATGACCTTCTGCCTGCGAAACTTCACCCCTTCGAAGCGCCCGGCCCGGAGTTGGAGCCAGATCCGGGTTTCGGGCTCGGTCATGGCCTTGCGCATGTCTTTTGCGTAGCCGGTCAGTCTGGCGTCGCGCATTTGCCCCTCTCCCAACCCTCTCCCCTGAAGGGGAGAGGGCTAGAGAAGCGGGTTATCTTGTGCGAATTACAATTCTCAAAGCTCGAACCCCAGCGCCTCGGCCACCGTGAAGATGTCCTTGTCGCCGCGCCCGGAGACGTTGACGACGAGGATCTTGTCCGCGTCCATCTCGGCGGTCAGCTGCGGCAGGGCGGCGAGCGCGTGGGCGCTTTCCAGCGCCGGGATGATGCCTTCGAGCGCGCAGCACAGCTGGAACGCCTCGAGCGCCTGGTCATCGGTGATCGGCACGTAGCGCACGCGGCCGCTCTCGTGCAGCCACGAGTGCTCGGGGCCGAGGCCGGGGTAATCCAGACCGGCGCTGATCGAGTGCGCCTCGGTGATCTGGCCGTCCTCGTCCTGCAGAAGGTAGGTCTTGTTGCCGTGGAGGATGCCGGGCTTGCCGCCGGTCAGCGAGGCGGCGTGCTTGCCGGTCTCGACGCCGTGGCCGGCCGCCTCGATGCCGACCATCGCCACTTCGGGGTCGTCGAGGAAGGGGTGGAACATGCCGATCGCGTTCGACCCGCCGCCCACGGCCGCAACCAGCATGTCGGGCAGGCGGCCCTCGGCCTCCATCATCTGCTCGCGCGTCTCGTTGCCGATAACGCTCTGGAAGTCGCGGACGAGTTCGGGATAGGGGTGCGGGCCGGCGGCGGTGCCGATGATGTAGAAGGTGTCGTGGACGTTGGCGACCCAGTCGCGCAGCGCCTCGTTCATCGCGTCCTTGAGCGTTTCCGCGCCGCTGGTGACGGGATGGACCTCGGCGCCGAGCAGCTTCATGCGGAAGACGTTGGGCTTCTGCCGCTCGACGTCCTTGGCGCCCATGAAGATCACGCAGGGCAGGCCGAAGCGCGCCGCGACGGTGGCGGTGGCGACGCCGTGCTGGCCGGCGCCGGTCTCGGCGATGATGCGGGTCTTGCCCATGCGCATGGCGAGCAGGATCTGGCCGACGCAGTTGTTGATCTTGTGCGCGCCGGTGTGGTTCAGGTCCTCGCGCTTGAAGTAGATCTTCGGGCCCTTGCCCTCCGGCGCCAGCGCGCGGAAGTGCTCGGTGATGCGCGGGGCGGGGTAGAGCGGGCTCGGGCGGCCGACGAAGGTCTTGAGCAGGTCGTCGAATTCGGCCTGGAAGGCAGGGTCCAGCTTGGCCGCGCGGTATTCCTTCTCGAGGTCGAGAATCAGCGGCATCAGCGTTTCGGCGACATATCGCCCCCCGAACTGGCCGAAGTGGCCGGTCGCGTCGGGGAGGGAGCGCAAGCTGTTCACGGGCGGTTGGGCTGTCATGCTACGCGCGTTGGCAGAGCCCCCGGCGCTTGTCCAGACGCCTTTGCGCCAGCGGGTCGCCTACAGGGCGATGGGAAGCGACGGCACCGCTTTCAATTGCAAAGAGCGCAACTGGAATGCGGCAAAAGCATCATAATGTCCCAAAGCGGCAGTTTCGTGACGTTTCCGGCGACTTGACGAAACTTTCGTTCATCTACGCGCAAGGGGCCCGGGCCCAGCGGCGGGTCTCCCGGTGAGGGCCGGGATTTTGAATACTGGAGTTTATAATATGCGTATTGCACTTGTTTCGCTCGCCGCCGTCGCCACCCTGGCCGCTGCCGCCCCCGCCATGGCCAACGAAGCCCGCGTCGAGACGCGCGGCGGCGTGATCTGGAACGGCAGCGACACCGAAGCAACCGCGGGCGTCGCGGCCGGCTACGACTACGATCTCGGCGACAAGCTGTTCGTGGGCGTGCAGGGCTCGGCCGACAAGATCCTCGCCGGCGGCACGCGCGTGTCGTGGGGCGCCGGTGGCCGCGTCGGCCTGAAGGTCACGCCCGCCACCAAGGCCTACGCGCTGGCCGACTGGGAGTCGAAGAACACCCGCTACGGCAACAGCGCCGTCGGCGTCGGTGGCGGCATCCAGCAGGATGTCGGCTCGCGCTACTACGTCAAGGCCGAGTACCAGCACCTGCTGGTCGGCGACAACACCCCCGACGCCGATCGCGGCGTGGTGGGCGTGGGCGTGAAGTTCTGATCGCTCGCGACTGAATAGCTTGCGCTCGTCCCGTGTCCCGAGTGGGCGCGCGCATGGCAGGAGAGGGCGGTCCGCAAAACGGGCCGCCCTTTTCCTATTGCGCCGAGCGGACGGCGGCGCAGAAGGCGCGGATGCGCTCCTCGTCCTTGACCCCGGGCGCGCTCTCGACGCCCGAGGAGGTATCGACCAGCGGCGTGCCGGTCCGGCGGATCGCCTCGGCGACGTTGGCCGAATCGAGGCCGCCCGCAAGGCCCCAGGCGACCGGACCCTTCCAGTTCGCGACAAGGCTCCAGTCGAAGCTGAGGCCCATGCCGCCGGGCAGCGTGCCCTTGGGCGTCCTGGCGTCGAACAGGACGAGATCGACCGCGTCGGCATAGGCGGCGGCGCGCTCGACATCGCGGGCGCTGGCGACGGGCAGGGCCTTCCATACCGGTACGCCGAAGCGCGCGCGCAGCTGGGCGGCGCGCTCTGGCGTTTCCTCGCCGTGGAGTTGCAGGGCGTCGAGGCGCGCGGCAGCCACGGCCTCGCCGAGCAGGGCGTCGTCGGCATCGACGAACAGGCCGACGCGGCCGATCCGGCCTTCGGCGCGCTCGGACAGGAGGGCGGCCTCGGCAGGCGTCACCGCGCGCGGACTTTTCGGGAAGAACACCAGGCCGATATGCGCGGCGCGGGCGCGGATCGCCCATTCCAGGCTGTCCGGCGTACTGATGCCGCAGATCTTGATCGCCGCTGTTGGCATGGGTCATGGCCTCGCGTGTGGGTGTGCACGGGCTATCTAGCGCCCAGCGCCCTCACCGCAATGGCCGGCCGGCATATCGTCGTCCCCGCGGAGGCGGAGACGACGATTGCCGGGTGGTCTTACGGCGCCAGTTCGAACTGCACCGTCACGTTGACGTTCATTTCCAGCTCTCCGGCGGCGACCGGCGGGGCGGCGGCGACGTCCATCGACTGCTTGCGCACGTACATCACCGGCTGCGGCACGTAGCCGCCGCTCTCGCCGATCGAGACGATGCGTGCGACGCGCAGGCCCGCGGCACGGGCGTAGAGTTCGGCACGGGCGCGGGCGATCTTCATAGCCTCGATGCGCGCCTCGTCCTGCGCCGCCTCGGGCTTGTCGATCGCGAAGTTGGGACCGTTCACCTGGTTCGCGCCCGCCGCCACGAGCGCGTCGATCACCTTGCCCATGTCGCCCAGCTTGCGCTGGCGGACCGAGACGTTGTTGGTGGCCTGGTAGCCGACGATCCGCTGCGGGCCGTCCTCGAAGTTGCCGTCGGGCAGGCGCTTGGGCTGGGCGTAGACCGGATTGACGCTGAGGTTGCTGGTCTGCAGGTCGCGGTCGGCGATGCCTGCGCGCTTGAGCGCCGCGATCACCTGCGTCATCTGCGCCGAATTGGCCGACAGTGCCGCGCTGGCGGTGGCGCCTTGCGTGGTGACGCCGGCGGTGTAGCTGGCGAGGTCGGGGGTGCGCGTGGAGGAGCCCTCGGCCGTCACCGTCAGCAGGGTGTGCCCGGCCTCGATCGCGGAGGCGGTGCCCACCTGCTGCGCGAGGGCAGGCGCGGCGGGAAGCATCGCCGCGCCCAGCGCGGTGGCGGCAATCAGGTTCAGGCGTTTCATTACAGGTCGCACTCCGTTGTTTTCGGATCAACGATCTGGGGCGCGAGGGGTTGCGCCGCGCTGAACGGCAGGGCGACCGATTGTTAAGGTGAGCGGAGGGGTGCCGCGTCCTTTCGGGACTCGCGTCCCAAAAGACGGGCTCGAAGACGAACCCGGATTCCAACACTGCCGTCATCCGCGCAAAGGCGGGGATCCCGCTTCTTGCGCGCAGGGCGGGAGGTCGCGGGATGGGGACAAGCGCCTTGCGACCCTCCTGCGAGGGCCGGACGTCGCAGCCTTAGAGCGTGGCCTCGATCGCCCGGGCCGCCGCCAGCGGGTCTTCCGCGCGCGTGATCGGGCGCCCGATGACGAGCACGCTGGCGCCCGCGTCACGGGCTTCGCGGGGGGTGACGATGCGCTTCTGGTCGCCGTTCGCGCCGTTTGCCTTGCCGTCGGCGGCGCGCAGCCCCGGGACGACGAAGTAGCCGTCCTTCCACTGCCGGTGCACCGCGCCGACCTCGTGGCCCGAGCAGACGATGCCGTCGAGCCCGGCCGAATGCGCCAGATCCGCCAGCCGCAGCGCCTGTTCGTGCGGGTCGGCGCCGACGCCGATGGCAGCGAGGTCGTCGCCGTCGAGGCTGGTGAGCACGGTCACCGCCACGACCTTGCAGTTCTCCCCGGCGGCGGCCTTGGCGTCCTCCATCATCGCCCGGCCGCCGGCGGCGTGGACGGTGACGATCGAGGGCTGGAGGACATGGATCGCCTGCATCGCGCCGGCGACAGTGTTGGGAATGTCGTGCAGCTTGAGGTCGAGGAAGATCGGCAGGCCGGTCTTGTGCAGCTCGTGGACGCCGTGGTGGCCGTGGGCGCAGAAGAACTCGAGCCCCAGCTTGATCCCGCCGATATGCCCAGCGACCTTTCGCGCCAGCGCCTCTGCGGCGTCGAGGCGGGGCAGGTCGAGGGCGAGATAGACGGGATTGTGGTTCATGGCTTCAGCGGTTCCGACGGATTTTCAAGGGCGAAGGCGGGGTCCGTCTCGGGGACGGCCGCCGGGGTGGTGACCGGGATGGTCGCAGGATTGGTGAGCGCCGCGGTGGAATTCGCGCGGAGCGAGTTTTCGAGGGCGGCGATGCGGCGGTTCAGGCGCCAGCGCACCGCGCGCAGGTAGAGCCACACCGGCAGCATGCCGAGCCCGAAGAACAGCAGGGCGACGAAGCCCACCGGCCAGTCGAAGTGGATGTAGTTGCCGTTCTCGAGCGGCCAGAAATTCACCGGGGCGGTGTTCCAGTTCATGGCGATGAACGCGACGAGTATCGCGGTGACCAAGACCCACGCGATCGTGCGGATGACCTGCATGCTACCTCCTGCTTTCCCCCGCGGAAACACGGATGCTAGGCGGGATTTCGGGGCAAGGGAAGGGCTTGGCGGGCCGATCCGGGGGAGGAAGGTCGCGGATTATTTCCGACCCGGGCCCTTGCCCCTTCCCCGTCATCCCCGCCTGCGCGGGGACGACGGGCTTGGAGACCGGCCTTAGCCGAACACCCGGGCGAAGATCGTGTCGACGTGCTTGAAGTGGTAGTCGAGGTTGAACTTGTCCTCGATCACTTCGGCGGGCAGCGCGGCGGCGACTTCGGGGTCGGCCTTGAGCAGTTCGAGCAAGCTCAGCTCGCCGTCCGATTCCCACACCTTCATCGCGTTGCGCTGGACGAGGCGGTAGCTCTCGTCGCGCGAGAGGCCGGCCTGCGTCAGCGCCAGCAGCACGCGCTGCGAGTGGACGAGGCCGCCCATGCGGTCGAGGTTCTTCTGCATGCGCACGGGGTAGATCAGCAGCTTGTCGATCACGCCGGTGAGGCGGCCCAGCGCGAAGTCGAGAGTGATCGTCGCATCAGGGCCGATGAAGCGCTCGACCGAGGAGTGCGAGATGTCGCGCTCGTGCCAGAGGGCCACGTTCTCCATCGCCGGGACGACGGCGGAGCGGACCACGCGGGCGAGGCCGGTGAGGTTCTCGGTGAGCACCGGGTTGCGCTTGTGCGGCATCGCCGACGAACCCTTCTGGCCGGGCGAGAAGTATTCCTCGGCCTCGAGCACTTCGGTGCGCTGGAGGTGGCGGACTTCGACGGCAAGGCGCTCGATCGAGCTGGCGATCACGCCCAGCACCGCGAAGAACATGGCGTGGCGGTCGCGCGGGATGACCTGGGTGGAGACCGGCTCGATGGCGAGGCCGAGCTGGTCGGCGACGTACTGCTCGACGGCCGGGTCGGTGTTCGCGAAGGTGCCGACCGCGCCGGAGATCGCGCAAGTGGCGACCTCCTCACGGGCGGCGACCAGGCGCTTCCTGCAGCGGGCGAATTCGGCGTAGGCTTCGGCCAGCTTGAGGCCGAAGGTCACCGGCTCGGCATGGATGCCGTGGCTGCGGCCGATGGTCGGGGTGTACTTGTGCTCCTGCGCGCGGCGCTCGATCGCGGCGAGCAGCGCGTCGAGGTCGTCGAGCAGGATGTCGGCGGCCTTGACCAGCTGGACGTTGAGCGTGGTGTCGAGCACGTCGGAGCTGGTCATGCCCTGGTGCATGAAGCGCGCCTCGGGGCCGACCTGCTGGGCGACCCAGTCGAGGAAGGCGATGACGTCGTGCTTGGTGACCGCCTCGATGGCGTCGATCGCGGCGACGTCGATCTTCGGGTTGGTCGCCCACCAGTCCCACAGGGCCTTGCCGGCGCTGATCGGCACGGTGCCCATCTCGCCCATCTTCACGGCGGCGTGGGCCTCGATCTCGAACCAGATGCGGTAGCGCGCCTCGGGCTCCCAGATGGCGGACATCGCGGGGCGGGAATAGCGGGGGACCATGTTCGACTCCTAAGACTGGCGCGCCTGCCGCTAGGCGGGGCGGGCCCGAAAGGCAAGGGTGGGGGACCCGGAGATACCCTGAAGGCACAGCGCCGCGGAAAATGCCGCGCCCTCCCGGACCCCTGATAGGAATCTTAAAGAATTTCGAGCAAACGTTTGCAGAAGAACGCCGCACAAACCGTGCCCGGGCGCCCAGGTTCAATCCGCGAATGTCGATCCTTCGGTCCCTTCTTGCCCCCGCCCTGACCGCGCTGCTGTGCTTCGCACTGGCATCGGCGATGATCCGGTACATGAGTTTCCAGGGCAACCTGGCCTCGGTGTGGCCCGCCAATGCGGTGGTCCTCGCCCAGTTGCTCGGACGGCCGCGGCGCGCGTGGTGGCGCTTCCTGGCGGGCGGGTTCGTCGCCGTGCTGGCTGCCGGCGCGGCCTCCCGCGGCACTTTCGGCGGTCCCTTCGGATTCGCGGTCGCCAACATGGTCGAGACCACGCTGGCGGCATGGATGCTGCGCGGCACGCTCGACCGCGAGGGACGCCTGCTGCACCATCATGCGTCGGTCGGCCGGTTCTTCGTCAGCGCCGGCCTCTTCGCGCCCGCCATCGGCGCGCTGATGGGCTCGCTGATCGCCGCGCTGGCCTTCGACATGCCGATGGGGACGTCGCTGGCGACCAAGTTCAGCGCCGATTCGCTGGGCCTGATGATCTTCACGCCGTTCTTCTTCGGCCTGTTCCACGGCGACTACTTCGGCAGCGTCCGTACCGCCTCGGCGAGCGAGCGCGCGAAGATGGCGCTGCTCTACGCCGCCGTGCTGGCGGTGAGCCTGGGCGTGTTCGGCCAGAACCGCTTTCCGCTGCTGTTCCTGCCGCTGGCGCCGCTGATGCTGCTCGCCTTCCGGCTGGGCTGGCAGGGCACGAGCCTGGGCGTCATGCTGGTCGCGGTGATCGGCGGCGTGGCGACGGTCTACGGCTACGGCCCGGTCAGCCTTTCCGGCGGGGGGCTCGCGGTCAAGCTAGCGTTCCTGCAGTTCTACCTCGCCACCATCCTCATGCTGATGATGCCGGTCGCCGCCGCGCTCGCCGCCCGGCGCGACCTTATCGAGCGGCTGAGCGAGAGCGAGCGGTCGCTGAAGCTGCTTGCCGACCGTTCGGCTATCGTGCTCCTGCGCTTCTCGGCCGAGGGTGCCTGCACCCGCGTGGTGGGCGATGTCGCGGCGCTGATCGGCGAGGCGCCGGACCGCCTGCTCGGGGCGCATGTCGGCGAACTCGACCCGCCGCTTGGGCAGGCGCTGTTCGCGGCGCACCTGCACGCGGGCGCGAGCGAACGCCCGGTGACCATCGAGCTCGAACGGCCCGGCGGCGTCTGGATCGAGGCGACCTTCCGCGCCGAACGCGATGAGCAGGGCCAGCTGGCGGGTTCGGTCGCGACGCTGGTCGACCTCACCATCCGCAAGGTGCGCGAAGGCGAACTGGCGCGCCTCGCCGAGACCGACGAGCTGACCGGCCTTGCCAACCGTGCCGGCTTCCTGCGCCGCTTCGAGGTCGCGCTGGCCGATCCCCCGGCGGCGGGCCTCAGCATCGCGCTGATCGACGTCGACCGCTTCAAGTCGCTCAACGACGAACTCGGCCATGTGGCCGGCGATGCCGCGCTGGCGGAAGTCGGTCGGCGCATCGCCCGCAACCTGCGGCCGATGGACCTCGTCGCGCGGCTCGGCGGGGACGAGTTCGTGGTCCTCATCGGCACGGCCGAGCCCGACGTCTCGCAGGAGATATGCAGCCGCATCGTGGCCAGCGTCTCCGCCCTGCCGGTGGACCTGCCGCTGGGCGGACAGGCCGAGGCGCGGATCAGCTGCGGCCTCGTCCACCGCGCGCCGGGGCAGGGCGGCATCGACCTGCTCAACCGCGCCGACATGGCGCTCTACGCCGCCAAGCGCGGCGGCCGGAACCAGCTCATCGCGGCGTGATGGCGAGGGTCATCGTCGTTCCGGTCAAGCCGGGGACGACGGCCATTCGAAGGCCATCCGCGCCTCGCCGCTGTGCCGGCCCAGCGCATCGAAGCTGCGTTCCACGATCGTGCCGCGCCCCTTGCGGTCGACCGCGATCACCGTGCTGCAGCGCGTGCCGTAGGTTTCGTCGCGGATGAAGACGGGCGCGAAGCGCGGCTCGGGGCCGAGTTCGGGTCGGTCGGGCGAGGGGGCGGGCTTCTCGTCACGCAGCGCGGTGAGCAGCGGCTCGACATCGGGCTCGCCGACCACGAGCCAGTCGGCGATCGCCCGGCCCACCTGCAGCGTCTTGGGCCAGGGCACGTCGAAGCCGCCGTTCGAGAGGCCGTGGATGCCCGGCGTGAGCGCGCGCGTCTCGCCCCCGGGATGGTTGGTCAGGAACGCGGCCCGGCGGTTCTCGACCAGCACGAGGTTGAACGGGTTCATCCGCGCCATGTCGTCCGGTTTCGTGCCCGTCAGCAGGTCGGTCACCAGCCGCCCGCGCGAAGGCCGGCCGGGCCGGGCGCCCTCGGGCACGCGGTAGTTGGTGACGAGCGCGAAGCGGCCCGCCTCGGTCACGCCGAGCCAGGTGCCCCCGCCCGTGAGATCGGTGCCGGCGATGATCCCGGACCCGTCCTCCCAGCGCGACAGCGGCGCGGCGGGGCGCGCGTGGAACTCGTCGCGGTTGCCGGCGGCGACCAGCAGCCAGTCGGGATGCGCGTCCCAGGCGAGCGCGGCGACGCACATGTCAGGAGAGTGCCGCGCGAGTGCGGGGGCCGCCATCACCGCACCCGGCCGGGAATGACGAGCAAGGAAAATCCATCTCAGATCAGCCCCTTGGCCCGCAGCGAGACATGTCCCTCGCGCCCGATCACGACGTGGTCGTGGACCGTCACCCCGAGAAGGCGCCCCGCCTCGGCGATGCGGTTGGTGATCTCGATGTCGGCGCGGCTGGGCTGGGGCGAGCCGGAAGGGTGGTTGTGGACGAGGATCAGCGCCGTCGCGCCAAGGTCCAGCGCGCGGCGGATGACCTCGCGCGGGTGGATCGCCGCCTCGTCGATCGAGCCTTCGCCCACCAGGTCGTCGAGGATCAGCATGTTGCGGGTATTGAGGTAGAGCACCCGCACGCGCTCGACGGTGAGGTGCGCCATGTCGATCGTCAGGTAGTCTATCAGCGCCTGCCACGAGGCGATCACCGGCGCCTCGCGCACTTTCTGGCGGGCCATGCGGGTGGCGGCCACGGTGACGACGCGCAGCGCCGCGGCGGTCGCCTCCCCCATGCCGGGATGAAGCGCAAGCGTGCGCGGGTCCGCCTGCAGCACGCCCGCGAGCGAGCCGAAGCGCTGCAGCAGGCTGCGGGCGAGCGGTTTCATGTCGCGGCGCGGAACCGCCTGCATCAGCAAGAGTTCGATGACCTCGTGATCGCCCAGCGCCTCCGCCCCGCCGTCCAGCAGCCGCTTGCGCAGGCGCGTGCGGTGGCCGCTGGCGTCGTGGATCGGCGCATGGGCAATGGGGGACGCGACATCGTTCACGGCATCGGGGGACCCGCGCGGAGTGTCATCGAAGAGTGGTGGCTGATCTGGCATGGTGCTTACAAACAATTGCCTTTCCTGCGCGTCCAGCGCAAGTGATGGAGCGGATGGCGCAAGAGCAGGACCCGTTCCCGGACACCGACGAAGCTGCAACCGGGGAAGCCCGCGTGCGGCGCATGCGCTGGCGCGGTCCGGCGATCGGCGTGGGCGTGCTGCTGGCCGTGGCGCTCGGCGCGGCGTGGCTGTCGCGCGAGGAGATCGCGGGCAACCTCATCCAGCGCCAGCTCGATTCGCTGGGCCTGCCCGCGCGCTACGAGATCGTCAGCATCGGCCCGTCCGAGCAGGTGATCCGCAACCTCGTCATCGGCGATCCCGGCCGTCCCGACCTTACCGTGGCCGAGCTGCGCGTCGCCACGCGGCTGTCCTGGGGCCTGCCGGGCGTGGGGCGCATCACCGTGGTCAGGCCGCGCCTCTACGGATCCTATCGCGGCGGCAAGGTCAGCTTCGGCAGCCTCGACAAGGCGCTGTTCACCGGCAAGGGCGGCCCGTTCACGATGCCCGACCTCGACCTCGGCATCGTCGACGGGCGCGCGCTGATCGACAGCGACCATGGCCGCGTCGGCGTGAAGCTGGCGGGCGAGGGGGCGCTTCGCGGCGGCTTCTCGGGCGAAGTGGCGGCGCTGTCGCCCGCGCTGGAAGGCGGCGGCTGCAAGGCCGGGCGCACCACGCTTTACGGCAAGCTCACGACAAGCGACGCGAAACCGCGTTTCGTCGGGCCGGTGCGGATGGCCGGGCTGTCGTGCCCCGAACAGGCGATGCGGCTGGTGCAGGCGGGCGCGCAGCTCGACCTGACGCTGGACGAGGCGCTCGACGGCGGCGAGGCCAAGGTCGGCCTCTCCGCAGGCGCGGCGCACTACGGCCTCCAGAAGATCGCCGGCCTCTCCGGCACGAGCCGCCTGACCTATCGCAAACACGCCCTTAACGCCGCCTACCGTATCACGGCGCGCGGGCTGGAGACGCCCGAGGCGCGGCTTGGCAGCCTCGTCTTCGACGGCCGCGCGCGGTCCGCCGGAGGGCTCGCCCACTTCGACCTCGAGGGCGACCTGACCGGCAAGGGCATCGCCCTGGGCGACACGCTCGACCGCGCACTGGCGTCTGCGCAGGCGGCGGCGGCGGGAACTCTCGGCGCGCCGATCGCGGCGAAGATTCGCGGCGCCCTGGCGCGGGAGACGCGCGGCAGCACGCTGGACGCCAACGTCATCGTGCGGCGCTCGCAGGACGGCCTCAGCCTCGTCGTCACGCGCGGCTCGCTGCGCGGCGGTAGCGGGGCCTCGCTGCTGGCGCTGTCGCGGGTGCAGGCGCTTTTCGGCGGCTCCGCGCCGCGCGTCACCGGCAATTTCGCGACCGGGGGCAGGGACCTGCCGCAGGTCTGGGGCCGCATGGAGACGGCGGACAATGGCCGCCTGACGATGCAGGTCGCCATGCCCGACTACCGCGCCGGATCGGCCATGGTCGGAGTGCCGCGCCTCTCGCTGGTGCAGGACCGCGACGGCGCGCTGGTGTTCACCGGGCAGGCGCTGCTGAGCGGCGACCTCCCCGGCGGCTCGACGCGCAACCTGCTCGTCCCGCTCGACGGCCACTGGGGCGCAAACGGCAGGCTCGCGGTCTGGCGCGGCTGCACCGACGTGGCGTTCGACGCGCTCCAGTTCTCCAGTCTCGCGCTCGACAGGCGGCGCCTGACGCTGTGCCCCTCGCGCGGCGGGGCGATCGTCGAGGGCCAGCCGGACAACCTGCTGTTCGCGGCCGGCGCCACCGCGCTCGACCTTTCGGGCAAGCTGGGCGAGACGCCGATCCGCATCGCCACCGGCCCGCTCGGCTTCGCCATGGGGGGCAGCGCCCCCGGCTTCATCAAGGCGAGCGCGATCAAGGTCGCCCTCGGCCCGGCTCAGACCGCCTCGCACTTCGACATCAGTCACCTCGACGCGCGCGTCGGCAAGGACATCGCGGGCACTTTCGACGAGGCCGATATCGGCCTCGCCGCCGTCCCGCTCGACATGAAGCAGGCGGCGGGTCGCTGGACTTACGCCGGCGGCGTGCTGGCCATAGAGGGGGCCCGTTTCACGCTGGTCGACCGCCAGCCGGTCGCGCGCTTCCAGCCGCTGGTGTCGCGCGATGCCACGCTGCGCCTCGTCGACAACCGTATCACTGCGCAGGCCCTTTTGCGCGAGCCGACCACCGACCGCGCCATCGTGCGCGCCGACATCGCGCATGACCTCACCACCGCCGCCGGCCACGCCGATCTCGCGGTGGACGGCATCGTGTTCGACGAGCGACTCCAGGCGGACACGCTCTCGCGTACGCTGCTGGGCGTCATTTCCGGCCTCAAGGGCCAGGTCCACGGCACCGGCCGGATCGACTGGAACGCGAAAGGCGTGACCAGCCGCGGCCGCTTCGCCACCGACGGCGTGGACTTCGCCGCCGCCTTCGGCCCGGTGCAGGGCCTGTCGGGCGAAGTGGTGTTCACCGACCTGCTCGGCATGGTGACCGCGCCCGACCAGACCGTGCGCATCGCCTCGGTCAACCCCGGCATCGAGGTGACGGGCGGCACGCTCTCCTACGAGATGCGGCCCGGCTACAACCTGCAGATCAACGGCGCGCAGTGGCCGTTCATGGACGGCACGCTCAACCTCGATCCCGCGCGCATGCAGATCGGCGTCGCCGAGACGCGGCGCTATACCCTGCGCGTTACCGGGCTCAACGCGGCGAGCTTCGTGCAGCACCTCGAGATGGAGAACCTCAACGCGACCGGGGTGTTCGACGGCGAGATGCCGATGGTGTTCGACGAGAACGGCGGACGGATCGAGAACGGCTACCTCGTCAGCCGCGCGCCGGGGGGCAACGTCTCCTACATCGGCGCGCTGACCTACAAGGACCTCTCGGCGATGGGCAACTTCGCCTTCGATGCGCTGAAATCGGTCGACTACCGCCACATGGAGATCGGGCTGGGCGGCTCGCTCTCGGGCGAGATCCTCACCCGCATCAGCTTCGACGGTCTGAGCCAGGGCAGCGGCGCCAAGCAGAACTTCCTGACCAAGCAGATCGCCAAGCTGCCGATCCGCTTCGTCGTCAACGTCAAGGCGCCGTTCTTCAGCCTGTTCGGCTCGATGCGCTCGCTCTACGACCCGGCCTTCGTCACCGACCCGCGCGTGCTGGGCCTCGTCGGCGCCGACGGCAGCCGCATGCAATCCGCTCCCGAGGCGACTGTCATCCCCCCGCCGGTTCCACCCACCGCTATTCAGCCTCCAGTCAGCGAGAAAACTCCATGACGTCGTTCGAATTGACCGGAAGCGTTCCGGCTGCGAGAAACCCGGCGATGAACGAACGCCGAAACAGGATCGAGCAGCAGGGGCAAATCCGGTCCGGCAGGCGCGCCGCTAGCGCCGCACGGATGGCCGGGTTGACGATGGCGATCTCGGGCATGGTCGGATTGGGGGGCTGCATCCAGGTGGCTGCACCCGACAAGCCGATCGTGATCGAACTCAACATCAACATCCGGCAGGAAGTGGTCTACCGCCTCGCCGCCGATGCGGCGAAGACGGTGCAGCAGAACGAGGGTATTTTCTGATGACGAGGATCCGTTTTTCGAGCGCTTTTGCCGCTGCGGCGGTTCTCATTGTGGCCGGCACCTCCGTCGCCGAGGCGCAGAGCGCGCGCAGCCCGGCCTACACCGCCGCCCGCGCGGCCGGGCAGGTGGGCGAGCAGACTGACGGCTATCTCGGCGTGGTGGGCGGCCAGGGCGCCGACATCGCCGCCATGGTGCGTGACCTCAACAACCAGCGCCGCGCGGTCTACACCAGCGCGGCCGCGGGCAAGAGCACGATCCAGGAATATGCCTTCACCACCGGCTGCAAGCTGATCCGCGACACCCGCCCCGGCGAGAAGTACCAGGGCCTCGACGGTTCGTGGAAGACGCGGGGATCGGGCGCGCCCGAACTCGATCCGCGCTGCCCGTGACGGCGCGCGGCAGGGCGCGGGAGGCGGACCTGTCCAAAAGGACGGCCCGCCCGTGCCGGGCCGCCACGCCGCGGGTGACGATTCAGGAAAAGGCCGGGAAGCGATCGCGCTTTTCCGGCCTTTTTCGTGAGCCGCGCCGGCGTATCGCCATCGCGGTATTCGGGCGGCGCCACGGCTCTGTTCTTGCCCCGATACCCTTGTAGAGCGCCGCCGCCGTCAACAATGCTCCGCGATCCGGCAAGGCGCGGGCCGGGCCACGGTTGACTCGGGAAAAGCCCCACCCTAAGGGGGCGGCGCTCTTGGCGGGCAGCCGTCGTTTGCGTCCTGCGTTCCTGTTGTCATAATATGGAGCCTGACATGACCGACGAGCCACCTGTCCAGGGCCCTGTAGGCGAGGATGCGCGCATCGATTCGCTCGACGAGAGGCTGAAAGCCCTTCGCGAGCGGGAAGAGGAACGCAACCGACCGAAGGCCGGTGCGGAAACCGATGCGAGCTATCGCCTTGGCAACCGCGTCCTTTCGGAACTGCTGGGGGGTCTTGCGGGCGGACTGTTCCTGGGGTGGTTGATAGACCATTTCGCTGGTACGTCCCCCTGGGGTCTGATGGTGATGCTGTTCGTCGGAATTGGCATCGCCTTCAGGAACATAATCCGGATTACGAACCGGCGCCCGGACTGACCCAAAAGGGGGGATGGTGGGGCGCTGTCGTTCATTGGCGACAGGGATATTCGCGTGGCAGCCGAAGCGAAGCTCGACCCGATGCACCAGTTCCAGCTCGAAAAGCTGGCGGGCGCGGAATGGAACATTGCCGGTTACAACGTCGCGTTCACCAACAGCGCGCTGTGGATGGCCATCGCGACGCTGGCGCTGATCGTGTTTGTCGCCGGCGGCATGAAGCGCGCGGTCGTGCCCGGCCGCTGGCAGATGGCGGTGGAGACCTTCACCGGCTTCATCGACGGCATGCTCGCCGCGAACGTCGGCAAGGCCGGCAAGAAGTACGTCCCGTACATCTTCTCGCTGTTCATGTTCATCCTCTTCGCCAACTTCCTCGGCCTGATGCCGCTGGGCCTGGTGGGCGTCCACGCCTTCACCTTCACCAGCCACTTCTCGGCGACGGGCGTGCTGGCGGTGCTGTCCTTCGCGATCGTGCTGATCGTCGGCTTCTCGAAGCACGGCCTGCACTTCTTCTCGCTGTTCGTGCCGCACGGCACGCCGGTCGGCATGATCCCGATCATCTTCGTGGTCGAGCTGATCTCGTTCCTCGTGCGCCCGTTCAGCCTCGGCCTGCGACTGTTCGTCGCGATGATGGCCGGCCACGTCCTGCTCGAGGTGCTTTCCAGCTTCGTCATCAGCGGCGGCAACAACGGCCCGATCATGTTCGTGATCGCCGGTGTTCCCAGCTTCGTCCTGATGGTCGGCATCTGCGCGCTCGAGCTGCTGGTCGCCGGCATCCAGGCCTACGTTTTCGCTCTTCTCACGTGCGTCTATCTCAACGACGCAGAGAACCTTCACTGATCTTTATTTCCGCCGAAACGCGGGTTTTCCAAAGGGAGTTTTTGAAATGGACGCAGAAGCTGCAAAGATGCTCGGTGCCGGTTTTGCCGCTATCGGCGCTGGCCTGGCCTCGATCGGCGTGGGCAACGTCTTCGCGAAGTTCCTCGAAGGCGCGCTGCGCAACCCGGGCGCCGCTGACGCCCAGCAGGGTCGCCTGTTCATCGGCTTCGCCGGTGCAGAGCTTCTCGGCCTGCTTTCGTTCGTCATTGCCGCGCTGCTGATCTTCGCCTGATCGCAAGCGCATGACCGGATCGGCTCCGGCCGCCTGAACCCTTTGGTCAGGCGGCCGGAGCCTTCCCGGCACAAGATTTTTCAACGGCAACCTCGAGACAGGGCTGACCCATGCCTCAGATCGCACAGCTAGGCGAGTTCTACTCCAGCCAGATTTTCTGGCTGCTGGTCTTCTTCGGCATCACCTTCTTCGTCGTCGGACGGGGCATGGTGCCGAAGGTGATGGACACCGTCGCAAGCCGCGACAAGCAGATCGCCGACGACCTCAAGGCTGCCGAAAGCGCTCGCGCCCAGGCCGACCAGGAAGAGGCTTCATGGCGTGCCCGTGAGAACGCCAACCGCGCTCAGGCGCAGGGGCTGATCGCACAGGCCCGCGCCAAGGGCGCCGCCGCCACCGCGGAACGCCTCGCTGCCGCCCAGGCCGGTATCGACGCCCAGATCGCCGGCGCCGAAACCCGCATCGCCGATGCGCGCCGTGCCGCCGCTGCCGAGATCGAAAACGTCGCCGCCGACGCCACCCGCGACATCGTGAGCCGCATCGCCGGCCTCTCGCTCGACGACGCCGCCGTGCGCGGCGCGGTGAAGGAGAACCTGGTCCATGGCTGAAACCCCCGTGCCCGAAACCAACGCCGCCGTTGAGCAGGGCCTCGCCCATGAAGGTGCCGAAGTGACGGGTGCCGAAACGCACGCCGCCACCGAGCATCACGCCGAACCGCTGCTGCTCGGCTTCGCGCCGCCGGTATCGATCGTCAGCGCCTCGATGCTGGTGCTGCTCGCGATCCTCGTCTGGAAGGGCGTGCCCAAGCTGCTCACCGGCGGCCTCGACAGCAAGATCGCCGAGATCAAGGCCCAGCTCGAGGAAGCGAAGACCCTGCGCGCCGAGGCGGAAGCCCTGCGCAAGGAATACGCGGACAAGATCGCCGGCGCCGAGAAGGACGCGGTCGCCATGCTCGACCACGCCCGCCACGAAGCCGAGGCGATCGTCGCCAAGGCCACGGTGGACGCGGCCGAGACCGTCGCCCGCCGCGAAAAGATGGCGCAGGACAAGATCGGCGCCGCCGAACTCGCCGCCGTCACCCAGCTGCGCAACCAGGCGGCCTCGGCTGCCGCGGCCGCAGCCGGCACCCTGATCGCCGCAAACCACTCGGCCGCTGCCGACAAGGCGCTGGTCGACCAGGCGATCGCCGGAATTTGATCCGGAGCCTTTGCAGGCGAAACCCAAAAAGCCTCCGTCCTTCGGGCCGGGGGTTTTTTTGTGTTCGACGTGATGTGCACCATGCCAACTGCCGTCATCCCGGCGAAAGCTGGGACCGCTGGGTACTCTTGAGGCGATAGCTTGCCAGCGGCCACTGCGGCGCTGCGCCCAGCCTCGAGGTTGCGCGGCCCTGCCAGCGGTCCCGGATCAAGTCCGGGACGACGGGACCGGAACGAACCTGTATCGCAAACTGCAAAGAGGCCTTACGCTTGCCTTCCTAAAAAACGGAGAGGTGATTCATGTTCGTAAAGTTCACCGGCGCGGACCGTACCGGCACCGCCGTCAACGCCGCGCAGGTCACCTTCATCTCGCAAGTGAGCGAAGGTACCCGCATCCGTTTCGGCGAGGGCAGGGCGGTGACGGTGGTGGAACCGCTGGAAGAGGTGATGGAGCGGCTCAACCACACGCTCTCGTTCCCCGAGACCTGACCGCCTCAGAACGTATCCTTCGCGCTCCTGAGCGCCGCGAATGTCGCCACCGCGTCGCCGGGGTGGCCGGCGGGCGCCCAGTGGGCCTGCAGCTCCGGATCGTCGGCGCGCAGGAAGGGGTTGGTCGCCAGTTCGCGCTCGAGCTTGGCGGGAACGGTCGGCAGGCCCTTTTCGCGCCGCCGGGTGATCTCCTCGGCGTAGTCCTGCAATTCGGCGTTGTCCGGGTCGGCGTGGAGCGCGAAGCGGGCGTTCGAGGCGGTGTATTCGTGCGCGCAGTAGATCATCGTCGCGCCCGGCAGCGCTTTCAGCCGGAGGAGCGAGGCCCAGAACTGCTCCGGCGTCCCCTCGAACATGCGGCCGCATCCCAGCGCGAACAGCGAATCGCCGACGAAGGCGATGCATGCGCCGGGGAGATGGTAGGCGATGTGGCCCTGGGTATGGCCGCCGACGTCGATCACGAAGGCCTGGCGGTCGCCGATGGTGACGACATCGCCCTGGCCCACCGTGCGGTCGATCGCCTCGATCCTGTCGGCGTCGCCCACCGGAGCGGTGATGCGGCAGCCGGTGGCGGCCTTGATCGCGGCGTTGCCGCCGGCATGGTCGCGGTGCCAGTGGGTGTTCCAGACCTGGGTGATCTGCCAGCCCTTGATGCGCGCCTGCTTCAGGTATTCGTCGGCGTCGGGCGTGTCGATGCACACCGTCTCGCCGCTCTCGGTGTCGTGAAGCAGGTAGCCGTAGTTGTCGGACAGGCAGGGGAACTGGTGGACTTCGAGCATGGGACCTCTCTCCTTGCGAAGAGGGATGTAGGCGTTCAGTCCGCGTCGGGGAAGGGTAGGTTGAGCTGCCAGCTGACGCCGTGGGGATCGCTGAGCCAGGTGAACAGCGTGGAGAACTCGTAGGCGTCGGGCGGCATCATCACCTTGCCGCCTTCGCCCAGCACCTTGGCAGCATGGCGCAGCTGCGCCTCGTCGTCGCAATCGACGAAGATCGAGGTCGAGGGGGTGAAGGTGAAACCGTGCGGCACGTCGCTGTCGAGCACGTGCCAGACGGTCCCGCCGAGCTTGAAGCTGGCGCGCGCGATCTGGCCTTCGAATTCGCCCGGGCCGTGATGGTCGAGCGGCGTCACTTCGAGGTGATCGGGAAAGGCGCGCTTCCACAGCATCAGCGCGTCCTGCGCATCGCCCTGGAACATCAGGAAGGGGGTGGCGTGCATGGGGGCTCCTCGCGGCTCTTGCAGGACAAAGCGGGGCGCGGGGGGATGTTCCATGCGTCCGAGGGGTACGCAACGGCCTGCACCACACACGTCGTCCCCCTCGCCTACGCGGGGGTGACGGGTGCGGGGTGTTGCGAGAGGTTGCGCCCACCCCCGGGGCGCAAGCGCGGCCCTCAAGCAAAAGCCCGCCCGGATCGCTCCGGACGGGCCTTTGTTGGGTTGCCGACTGGCAGCCGCGCAGGATCAGTCCTGCTTGGCCTTCAGCGCCGCGCCGAGGATGTCGCCGAGCGACGCGCCCGAGTCGGACGAGCCGTACTGCTCCACGGCTTCCTTCTCTTCGGCCAGCTGGCGGGCCTTGACCGAGAAGTTCGGCTTCTTGGAACGGTCGAAACCGGTGACCATGGCGTCGAGCTTCTGGCCGACCTGGAAGCGGTCGGGGCGCTGCTCGTCGCGGTCGCGGCCGAGGTCCGAACGCTTGATGAAGCCGGTGGCGCCATCGTCGCCGGCCTGGACTTCCAGGCCGCCGTCACGGACTTCGAGGATGGTCACGGTGGTGACCTGGCCACGGCGCAGGCCGCCTTCGCCGCCGGAGGCAGCAACGCCGCCAGCTGCCGGAGCGCCGCGCTCGAGCTGCTTCATGCCGAGGCTGATGCGCTCCTTCTCGACGTCGACGTCGAGAACCACGGCCGACACCTCTTCACCCTTGCGGTGCAGAGCCAGCGCGTCCTCGCCCGAGATGCCCCAGGCGATGTCGGACATGTGGACCATGCCGTCGACGTCGCCGTCGAGGCCGATGAACAGGCCGAATTCCGTGGCGTTCTTGACTTCGCCCTCAACCTGCGAACCGACGGGGTGCTTCTCGGCGAAGGCTTCCCAGGGGTTCTGCTGAGCCTGCTTGAGGCCGAGGCTGATGCGGCGCTTGTCCGAATCGACCTCGAGCACGACCACTTCGACTTCCTGCGAGGTCGAGACGATCTTGCCGGGGTGGACGTTCTTCTTGGTCCAGGACATTTCCGAAACGTGGACGAGGCCCTCGATCCCGGCTTCCAGCTCCACGAAGGCGCCGTATTCGGTGATGTTGGTGACCGTGCCCGACAGCTTGGCGCCGACCGGGTACTTGACGGCCGCGCCTTCCCACGGATCGCTCTCCAGCTGCTTCATGCCGAGGCTGATGCGCTGGGTTTCCGAGTTGATGCGGATGATCTGCACCTTGACGGTGTCACCGATGGCGATGACTTCGCTCGGGTGGTTGACGCGCTTGTAGCTCATGTCGGTGACATGGAGCAGGCCGTCGATGCCGCCGAGGTCGACGAACGCACCGTAGTCGGTGATGTTCTTGACGACGCCGTCGATGACCTGGCCTTCGGTCAGCTTGTCGATCAGCTCGCTGCGCTGCTCGGCGCGGGTCTCTTCGAGGACGGCGCGGCGCGACACGACGATGTTGCCACGGCGACGGTCCATCTTGAGGATCTGGAAGGGCTGCGGCACATCCATCAGCGGGGTGACGTCGCGCACGGGGCGGATGTCGACCTGCGAGCCGGGGAGGAAGGCAACGGCGCCGTCGAGGTCGACGGTGAAGCCGCCCTTGACGCGGCCGAAGATCACGCCTTCGACGCGCTTGCCTTCACCAAATTCGTTTTCGAGCTTGTCCCAGGCGGCTTCGCGGCGTGCGCGGTCGCGCGACAGCATCGCTTCGCCGTCGGCGTTCTCGACGCGGTCGACGTAGACTTCGACTTCGTCGCCGACCTTGAGGCCGTGGTCTTCCTCACCGCGGGCGAACTCGCGCAGGCTCACGCGGCCTTCGCTCTTGAGGCCCACGTCGATGACGGCCTTGTCGTTCTCGATCGCGGTGATGGTGCCCTTGACCACGCGGCCCTCGAAACCATCGTCGGCGGCGCCGCCGAACTGGTCGTCGAGCATTTTCGCGAAATCGTCGCGAGTCGGATTGGCAGCAGATGCCATTAAGACATTTCCTTCGTTCGATTTTCCGGCCTGGCGGTTGGATCCGCCGGTCTTTTCTCCGCCTCCCGCACCATGCGGGCCACGGGCCAAAAGGGGCCGAACTGCCGCGGCGGCCGGATGCCGGTCGCGGCGCCCAGGCTGCGCTGACGCACCTCCCGGACCGGCGGCGCTTAGTCCCGCAGGCGGCGAAATGCAAGGGAAATGGCGGGGCGGGGAGGCGCGGGAAGGTGTCCGCGCGGCGCTGCGGGGAGGTGTGCGGGTGAGCCAGGTTTCAACAGACGGCGCATCGTTTCCCCACCCGTCGCCCCGGCGCAGGCGGGGGTCCAGCTTCCTTTTGAACCTCTCGTCCCCTGCGAGAGGAGCGGGATCCCAGCCTTCGCGGGGATGACGGGTCGGAGGGCGGGTGAGGGCCTGCCGCTTTATCGTCATCCCAGCGAAGGCTGGGATCGCCCTCGTTCAAACGACAGGCGAAGCAGATCGCGCCATTCGGGATTTTGCGCCTCGATGAGCCGCACCTGCGCATGCAGATCGGGCAGATCAGTGCCGATAGCGATCCCAGCCTTCGCTGGGATGACGACGGGATTTCAATGGCGGCTTCGGGATGCGGCCGGCGAGCCCGCTTTTCTGGGGCTCGCCGACTTCATCCCACAATCCGTTTTCCTACGCATGGCCCGGCGCGGTATTTTCGGCGCATGAGCCAGACCATCATCCTCTCCCCGCCGGCCGCACATCCCGCCTCGCAAGGAGACAGGTCGCGGCGCAAGGCGACACTCAAGGCGACACCTGTAACCCGCAAGGCGACACTTTTTGCGCGCAAGGCGACACATTTGCGGCGCAAGGCGACACATTCAAGGCCCAAAGGCGCAGTTTCCCCCCTGGACCGTGTAAACCGTGTAAACCTCATGTCGCCTTGCGAGGGGCGGTGCTCAGCCGAGGGGGCCGGCTTCCTCGACGATGCGGATCGCCTGCGCCACCGCCTCGTCGCGGCCGAGGTCGGAGGTGTCGAGCACGACGGCGCCGTCCGCCACCACCAGCGGGGCGTCCTTGCGCGAGGCGTCGCGCTCGTCGCGGGCAGCGAGGTCGGCGGCGATCTCGTCCAGCGAGACGTCGCGGCCCTGGCCCTGCATCTCGGCGAAGCGGCGCTGGGCGCGGGCTTCCACCGAGGCGGTGACGAAGAGCTTCACGTCGGCGTCGGGGGCGATGACGGTGCCGATGTCGCGCCCGTCGAGCACGGCGCCGCCTGCCTGCGTGGCGAAGGCGCGCTGGCGCTCGTACAGCGCCTGCCGGACGGCGGGGTGGACCGAGACCCGGCTGGCGAGACCGCCGCTCGCCTCGGAGCGCAGTTCGGGATCGAGCAGCAGGCCTTCGGGAAAGGCGCAGGCGGCGAGCGCCGCGACCGGGTCGCCCGGGTCGCCGCCGTCCAGCCAGCACTGGCGGCCGACCGCGCGGTACAGCAGGCCGGTGTCGAGATGGGGCAGGCCGAAATGGGCGGACAGAGCGCGGGCGATGGTGCCCTTGCCCGAGGCGGTGGGGCCGTCGACGGCGACGATCATGCGGCCAGGCCTTCGAGCATGGCCTCGAACAGGGGGAAGCTTGTGGCGATCGGGCGGGTGTCGTCCACCTCGACGCCGGCGCGGCTCATGAGGCCGGAGATCGCCATGGACATGGCGATGCGGTGGTCGAGATGCGTGGCGATGGCGCCGTCGGTGCCGGCCAGCGGCGCCCCGCCGGTGCCGGTGATGACGAGGCCGTCCTCGCGCTCCTCGATCGTCGCGCCGGCGGCGGTGAGGGCAGCGGCCATGACCGAGATGCGGTCCGACTCCTTGACGCGCAGTTCGTCGAGGCCGCTGGTGACGGTGACGCCCTCGGCCAGCGCGGCGGCGACGAACAGGGCGGGAAACTCGTCGACCATGCTGGGCACGACCGCGGGATCGACCACGATGCCCCTGAGCGCGGAGTGGCGCACCATGAGGTCGGCGACCGGCTCGCCGCCGACTTCGCGCGGGTTCACCTCCTCGATCGAACCGCCCATCAGGCGCAGCACTTCGACGATGCCGGCGCGGGTGGGATTGAGGCCGACGTTCTCGATCAGGACTTCGCTGCCGGGCACGACGAGGGCGGCGACGATGAAGAAGGCGGCGGAGGAGGGGTCGCCGGGGACCTCGATGACCTGCGGCTTCAGCTCGGCCTCGCCGCGGATGGAGATGACGCGGGCGCCGTCGGCGTCGGTCTCGACGGTCAGGTCGGCGCCGAAGCCGCGCAGCATGCGCTCGGAGTGGTCGCGGGTGGGGACGGGCTCGATCACGGTGGTGACGCCCGGCGTGTTGAGGCCGGCGAGCAGGATCGCGCTCTTCACCTGCGCCGAGGCGACGGGGAGGCGGTAGGTGATCGGCACCGGGTTCGACGCGCCCTTGAGGATGAGCGGCAGGCGGCCGCCGTCCGATGCCTCGAAGCTGGCGCCCATGGTGGTCAGCGGGTCGATCACCCGGCCCATCGGCCGCTTGGAGAGCGAGCCGTCGCCGGTGAAGGTCGCGGTGATCGGGTGGCTGGCGACGAGGCCCATGAGCAGGCGCGTCGAGGTGCCCGAATTGCCCATGTCGAGCGGCGCCTCGGGCTGGAGCAGGGCGCCCACGCCGACGCCGTTGATGACCCATTCGCCGCTATCGAGGCGCTCGACGATCGCGCCCATCGCCCGCATGGCGGCGGCGGTGGCGAGCACGTCCTCGCCCTCGAGCAGGCCGGTCACGCGCGTCTCGCCCACCGCCAGCGCGCCCAGCATGATCGAGCGGTGGCTGATCGACTTGTCGCCCGGCACCCGGATACGCCCCTCGAGAGCCCCTGTGGGCAGGAAGCGGCGGGGGCGCATGGCGGATGTATCGTGGCTCACGGCGTCAGGTCTTTCCGGGGCGGGAGGGGGTGAAAATCGGGCCGGCTTTTGACAGCGCCTGCCGCCTATGGCAAGGCGCGCGCCCTGATGGGGCAAGTCGCTGCGGTTTCGCGGCGCTTGACCTTGTGGGCCCGCCTCACCATCAAGACACGAAATTACATGCCCGCGCCATTTGGGACGGGCTAGACGAGGACTTTCCATGGCCAAGCCTGAATGGGGCGCCAAGCACGGCTGCCCGAAATGCGGCACCCGCTTCTACGACCTGGGCAAGGACGACCCGGTCCACTGCATCGAATGCGGCAACGAATGGCACCCCGAGCCGGTGCTGAAGTCGAAGCAGCCGATTCCCTATGAGGAAATCCAGAAGAAGGAAGTCGTCGAGCGCGAGGACACCGATCTGGCCGAAGAGGATCTGGACATCGACGAGGACGGCGATTCGCCGGACAACGACGTGGACCTCGGCGGTGACGACGACCTCGGCATCGGCGCGGCCGACGACGACAACGAGCACGACACCTGATGTTACGGGGGTGCCGGAAGAAAAATCCGGCACCCCGAATTTTCCTCTTGCCAACATTTCAGGTCACCACTAGATGGCGGCCTCCCAAGCGGAACGGCTTCCACGGAACGCCGGAAAGCACGGGAAAACGGGTCGAACCTCCCAGGTTCGATCGCTGAATTGATGGGGCCTTAGCTCAGCTGGGAGAGCGCCTGCATGGCATGCAGGAGGTCAGCGGTTCGATCCCGCTAGGCTCCACCATTTCAGAACATTGTTGTTTCGCATGATTGCGACACGCTGGTTGACGAGGTTTCGTCCGCCGGCGTTTTTCGCTTAATGTCATGCACGCCGGTCAGCGAGGTTTCGCCCACCGGCGTTTTTTGCGTTTCGCGGCGCAGGTCTGATCAGCCTGGCCCCAGATGGAGTGAGCGGCCCATGTTCGACAGCCTTTCAGACCGCCTCGGCGGTGTGTTCGACAAGCTGCGCGGCCGCGGCGCGCTCAAGGAGCAGGACGTCCTCGATGCCATGCGCGAAGTGCGCATCGCGCTTCTCGAGGCCGACGTCGCGCTCCCGGTCGTGCGCCGCTTCATCGATCAGGTCACCGAAAAGGCCGTAGGCCAGAACGTCCTGCGCTCGGTCACCCCGGGCCAGCAGGTCGTCAAGATCGTCAACGACGCGCTCGTCGACATGCTCGGCGGCGACGACGTTCCCGGCCTCGACCTCGAGGCGGTGCCCCCCATCGTCATCATGATGGTCGGCCTCCAGGGCTCGGGCAAGACCACCAGCACCGCCAAGATCGCCAAGCTTCTCAAGGAGAAGCAGGGCAAGAAGGTCATGATGGCCTCGCTGGACGTCAACCGTCCGGCGGCGCAGGAACAGCTTCAGGTGCTCGGCACCCAGGTCGGCGTCGGCACCCTGCCGATCATCGCCGGCCAGCAGCCGACCGAGATCGCCACGCGCGCCATGCAGGCCGCGCGCCTCCAGGCGGTCGACGTGCTGCTGCTCGACACCGCCGGCCGTCTCCACGTCGACCAGCAGCTGATGGACGAGATGAAGGCGGTCGCCGCCATCTCGACCCCGCGCGAGACGCTGCTCGTCGTCGATTCGCTCACCGGCCAGGACGCGGTGAACGTCGCCCAGTCCTTCGCCGGACAGGTGGACCTCACCGGTGTCGTGCTGACCCGCATGGACGGCGATGCGCGCGGCGGTGCGGCACTGTCGATGCGCGCCGTCACCGGTAAGCCGATCAAGTTCGCTGGCACCGGCGAGAAGATGGAGGCCCTCGAGGTCTTCCACCCCAGCCGCGTCGCCAACCGCATCCTGGGCATGGGCGACATCGTCTCCATGGTCGAAAAGGCGGCCGAAGCGGTCAAGGTCGAGGACGCCGAGGCGCTTGCCAGGCGCATGGACCAGGGCAAGTTCGACATGAACGACCTGCGCATGCAGCTCAAGCAGATGCAGTCGATGGGCGGCCTCGGCATGCTGGCGGGCATGATGCCCGGCATGAAGAAGGCCAAGGCGGCGATGCAGGCCTCGGGCATGGACGACCGGGTGCTGCTGCGCATGGACGCGATCATCGGTTCGATGACGCCCAAGGAGCGCGTCAACCCCGCGCTGCTCAACGCCAAGCGCAAGATCCGCGTCGCCAACGGCTCGGGCACGCAGGTCCAGGACGTCAACAAGCTGCTCAAGATGCACCTCGAGATGTCCAAGGCCATGAAGCAGATCAAGAAGATGGGCGGTCTCAAGGGGCTGGCCGCGATGTTCGGCAAGGGCGGGCTCGACGCCGCCATGCCGGGCCTGGGCGGTGCGCTCGGCGGTGGTCAGGGGATGGGCGGAATGCCCGGCCTTGGCGGTCCCGGCGGCCCGGACCTCAGCAAGTTTCTCAAGAAATAATTCCAAACATTCCTAAGATTTGAAGAAAGGTAAGAGCAATGTCCGTTTCGATCCGTCTTTCGCGCGGTGGTGCCAAGAAGCGCCCCTACTACAAGATCGTCGTCGCCAACTCGCGCGCTCCGCGCGACGGCGCCTATCTTGAGCAGGTCGGCACCTACAACCCGGTCCTCGCCAAGGATGACGAGAACCGCGTGCGCCTCGTCGAAGACCGCGTGCGCTACTGGCTCGGCGTCGGCGCCCAGCCGACCGACCGCGTCGCGCGCATGCTCGACAAGGCCGGGATCAAGGAGCGCGCCGCTACCGTGAACCCGAACAAGGCAGAGCCGGGCAAGAAGGCCAAGGACCGCGCTGAAGACCGCGCCACCAAGCTGCGCGAAGCTGAAGAAGCCGCTGCCGAAGCCGCCGCTGCCGCCAAGGCCGCTGCCGAAGCGCCGGTCGAAGAGCCCGCTGCCGAGGAAGCTCCTGCAGAGACCACCGAAGCCAGCTCGGAATCGACCGAGGCCTAAGCCTTGGCGACTTCCGGTAAGGATCGCGCCGTCACGCTCGCCGCCGTCACCGGCGCGCATGGCGTGACGGGCGATGTTCGCCTCAAGCTCTTCGGAGAAGGTGCGGCGGCGCTCAAGCGCTACCGCACCTTCAACGACTCCAGCCTGACGGTGTCGAGCCTGCGCGACGACGGCAAAGGCGGCGCGATCGCGCGCTTCGTCGAGATTACCGACCGCACGGCCGCCGAAAAGCTGCGGGGCACGGCGCTCACGGTGCCGCGCTCGGCGATGCCGGCGCTGGCGGAGGGCGAGTATTACCACGCCGATCTCCTGGGCCTGCCTGTGGTCTCGGAAGAGGGCGAGGCGCTCGGCACGTGCGTCGCGATCGACAACTACGGCGCCGGCGACGTGATCGAGATCGAATGCCCGGCGGCCCCGGGCGCCGAAGGCAGGAAGGCGCGTCGCTTCATGGTTCCGATGAACCCGGTCGCGGTGCCCGAGTGGAACGACGAACGCATCGTCATCAACGCGGCGTTTGCGGCAGAGTAAGAGCGGAGGGCTGCTCCAGGGCAGCCTCCACTTTCAAGCGAGTGCTGCGGCCACGCAGGCATCGCCCGTGGCATGACCCGTCTCCGGGCAGGCCAGTGCCACCAGCACCGGCAGCACGATGGCGATGCCCGCACCTCCGAGTATCCCGGCGAGGATCGCGAGCCCGTTCAGCCTGGCCTTGCGCGCGAGCCTGCTTTCGGTCCCAAGGCGATGCATCGTCTGCCGCAGCGCGCGGCCGGCCTCGACCCTCGCCTTGTCGACATCTGCGGAGAACCGGGCGTGGCCCGCGCTCCACTGGCGCATGAAGTGTTCGTCCTGCATGGTCCGGCTCCTTGTTCGGATGCCTGCAGGATGAGCTTTTGCTCCGCCTCCAGCCAACAAAAGCTCTGGCAGGCCCCATAAGGCTGGCTTATCATCCCGGCATGGACCGAATGCCGCCCCTGACCTCCATCCGCGCCTTCGAGGCAGCCGGCCGGCACGAGAATTTCTCGCGCGCGGCGGAGGAACTGGGCATGACCCAGGCTGCGGTCTCCTACCAGATCCGCCAGCTCGAAGACCGCGTCGGCCGTGCGCTGTTCGTGCGCGGGCAGGGCAGGGTGCGCCTGTCCGAAGCCGGACGGCGACTGCTGCCGGCGCTGTCAGGCGCGTTCTCCGCGATTGCCGACGCCTTCGCCGCGATCCGCAGCGAGGACGAGGACGTGCTGGCGGTCAATGCCTCGGTTTCGCTGGGTGCGACCTGGCTCAGCACCCGGATCGGGCGCTTCCAGCTGCGGCACCCCGACCTTGCGGTGCGGCTTTCGCTGGCCAACGAGGTGCTCGACCTGGCGAGCTCCGGCCACGACGCCGCGATCCGCGTCGGCATGGGGCAGTGGGAGGGGCTGCGCAGCGACTTCCTGTTCCGCCAGCACTTCACCCCGATCTGTGCGCCCGAGTTCCTCGAGGCCAACCGGATCGAGCGACCGGAAGACCTGCTGGCGGCAGAGCGCTTCGCTCCCAACGACGCCTGGTGGGTGGCCTGGTTCGCGGCGGCGGGCATCGGCACCCCGCCGCCGCCGCGCCGGGGCGTCGTCTTCGACAACCAGCTGCAGGAAGGCAGTGCCATGCGCGAGGGCTTCGGCATCGCGCTGATGACTCCGCTGTTCTGGCGCGCGGACCTTGAGGCCGGACGCCTGGTCCAGCCCTTCGAGACGCTGTTCTATCCCGGCAGCGCACAATGGCTGGTCCATTCCGAGAGCCGGGTCGGCGTGCGCAAGATTGAGCGCCTGCGCGAATGGCTGCGCGAGGAGATCGCGGCCGAGCGTGGATTCGCTCCCGCCGAGGTCTGGGAGCCGGTATGAACGCCCGTCGTGGCTGCTGCCCCTTGCCTGCGGTCCGGATTTGGGCTTTGCGCCAGTCATGACATTCGCCGCCACCGTCCTCACCCTGTATCCCGACATGTTCCCCGGGCCCCTTGGCGTCAGTCTCGCCGGGCGCGCGATGGCGGAGGGCAAGTGGACGCTGACCCCGGTCCAGATCCGCGATTTCGCGGCCGACAAGCACCGCACCGTGGACGATACCCCGGCGGGCGGCGGCGCCGGCATGGTGCTCAAGGTCGACGTGCTGGCCGCCGCCATCGACCATTCCCGCGCGCTGGCGCCCGATGCCCCGGTGCTGGCCATGACCCCGCGCGGCAAGCCGATCTCGCAGGCGCGAATCCGCGAACTGGCGGCCGGTCCCGGCGTCACCCTGCTGTGCGGCCGCTTCGAGGGTTTCGACGAGCGCATCTTCGCCGGGCGCGACGTCGAGGAAGTGTCGGTCGGCGACATCGTCCTGTCGGGGGGGGAATGCGCCGCACTGATGGTTCTGGACGCTTGCATTCGCCTGCTTCCCGGCGTAATGGGCGCGGCTTCCAGCGGGACCGAGGAATCGTTCGAGGACGGACTTCTCGAGTACCCGCACTATACCCGGCCCACAACGTGGGAAGGGCGCACGATCCCTGAAGTGCTGCGATCGGGGGATCATGCGAAGATCGCCGCCTGGCGGAAACGGCAGGCGGACGAGGACACACGGTTACGCAGGCCTGACCTATGGGAGCGTCACAGGGACGCTCGGGTCTAGTCTGCCTCTGGCGCGCGGCATTGAAAGAGGACTTGGGTTCATGAACCTGATTCAGCAGATCGAGGCCGAGGAAATTGCCAAGGCCGCCAAGGATATCCCCGAATTCCGTCCGGGCGACACCGTCCGCATCGGCGTGAAGGTCGTCGAAGGCGTCCGTACCCGCGTCCAGAACTACGAGGGCGTGTGCATCGCGCGCTCCAACCGTGGCATGGGTTCGAACTTCACCGTGCGCAAGATGAGCTTCGGTGAAGGCGTGGAGCGCGTATTCCCGCTCTACTCCCCGAACATCGATTCGATCACCGTGGTTCGCCGCGGCGTCGTGCGTCGTGCGAAGCTGTACTACCTGCGTGGTCGTACCGGCAAGCGCGCCCGCATCGCCGAGCGTCGTATCAACGACACCCAGGGCTGAGCTTAAGGCTTGTCCCTGGACTGGTCCGGCCGCGAGGCCGGACTGCAGGAAGAGGCGGTTCGCATGAGCCGCCTTTTTTTGCGTCCAGGCCTCCCCGATCGATCCGGGATTGCGGCCTGATGCAAAACCGTACCGTAAAAAGACGTCAACCAAGTTTCGAGCTGTCTCGGTTAATCACCGAGCGCTGCTTCGCCTGAGAGGCGAGTCGACTGTGATCGCTCTTGTGCATGCTGCGGCGCACAATGGTCGATGGCGGCGGAAACGGCGGAAAAACGCGATTAACAGCGGTTTATGGGCGGGTTTAGGCCTTGCCAGCATGGGGAAAACCCGCTCAATTCCGTCGCCCGTCGTGAGGCGAATCTGAAATTCCATCTCCATCTGCTCCACTGAAAAGTAAGGGGGTTCCCATAATGAACAAGAACGATCTCATCAGCGCAGTCGCCGATTCGAGCGGTCTGACCCGCGGCGACGCCACCAAGGCCGTCGAAGGCGTCTTCGATGCCATCTCGGGCTCGCTGAAGAAGGGTGACGAAGTGCGCCTCGTCGGCTTCGGCACCTTCTCGGTCGCCAAGCGCAAGGCATCGACCGGCCGCAACCCGCGCACCGGTGAGCCGATGGAAATCAAGGCTTCCTCGCAGCCGAAGTTCAAGGCCGGCAAGGGTCTGAAGGACGCTGTCAACTAAGATGGCAGGCGGCCTGTAACGCCTCGCAGGTCGATCGGATCACGCCGCGCCAGCCCACCGGGCCAGCGCGGCGTTTTTCGTTGGGAGACGCCGATGACGACGCCCACGCTTCCCATGGTAGGACAGTGCCACTGCGGTGACTGCGGCTGGACGCTCACCGGCGCCCCCGGAAGGATCACGGCCTGTAATTGCACCCTGTGCCGACGCTACGGGGCGCTATGGGCCTATGACTACGAAGGCGAGCGGATCGCCATGCTGGGCCAGCCCGCGTCCTACAGGCGCCGCGGCAAGGACGATCCCGCGCTGGAAATCCTGTTCTGTCCGGCCTGCGCGGGCGTGATCGCCTGGCGCGGGCTGCGTCTCGAACAAGGCGGGCGCCGACGCATGGCCGTGAACCTGCGCCTGGCTCCGCCGGAAGCCGTCGCCCATTTGCCCGTCGATCATTTCGACGGGCTCGACACGTTCGAGGACACCGCCCCGGACGGACGCTGCATACGCGGTCTCTGGTTCTGAGATCGCCCGCCCGCCGGGTCGGTAGGGTACGTGCTATTTCGACAGCTTGACCAGCGCGCTCGGCGCCGCGGGCGTGCGCGGGGTAACTTTCCACGACAGCGTCCTGCCGCCAGAGCCACGCCCGGGGCCTTCGTCGGTATTGTTGGCCAGGATCTCGCCGTTGGTGACGAGTGTGAAGACGCCGTCGGCCTTGCCTGGGGAGGCCTGAGTATCGTCTTTCGTCATCCCCGATACCATACCCGCCATGCCTGCCATGGCCGCTCCTCCGGCCTGCGGGCCGAACGCGGGGGCCTCGACGCGAACGACGCCGTCAGCGCGGGTGACCACCTGAACGAAGGCATTGCTCATCGCGAGCCCTTCGATGGTGGGGAATACGAAGTCGTGGTCGAGCTTGCCGGAAATCGCGAATTCGACCTCGAACCGGCCGTCCCCGAGGTACTCGACCTTCTTCCAGCCGACCTGCCGGCGCAGCGTCGTCGCCAGTTCGTAGCCGGCCTGCGGATTGCTGGGGTCGAGGCCGCCCAGCAAGGCCTGCGCGGTTTCGCTGTCGCTCCTGCGCTTTTCGGCGCGGGCTTTTTCCCATGCGGATTTCTGGGCAGCGATTTCGACGGCGGTGCAGGCGCGTTCCTCGTCGCTTGTTTCGTCGCGGCAGGGTTCGGGCTCGAAGGCCTCGTCCTTGTCGGTCTTCATCAGCGGGATCATCAGGATCTCGCCGGTATAATCGAATGAAAAGGCCCGGTTCTTCCTGAGTTCGAGTTTCGAGTTGAATTTGCCGGGAGCCAGAATGCAGGCCGCCGCGAGCAAAGCCATGGCCGTGACGGCGAGCGCGCGCCGAATGGGCACGCGATGCGAATCGAGTATCATGTTTACCCCTTCTCGTGCGCCCCTGCCTTGGAGGATGCCACGAGAAGGGGTGGGAACAAGGACTATTCCGTAGCGCGCGTCGCCGCAGCATAGAGCGCGATGGCAGCTGCGTTGCTGACGTTGAGGCTTTCCATGGCCTCGCTGATCGGCAGCTTGGCGAGGGCGTCGCAGTGCTGCGTGATGTTGTGGCGCATGCCGTCGCCTTCCGCGCCGAGCACGAGCGCGACCGGCCCGGTGGGCAGTGCCTCGCCAAGCGTCGTTTCCGCCGCGCCGGTCAGGCCGATGCGCCAGTAGCCTGCGTCGGCGATCTCCTCGAGCGCGCGGGCAAGGTTCACCACGCGCACCCAGGGCAGCACTTCCAGCGCACCCGACGCGGACTTGGCGAGCGTGCCCGATTCGACGGGGGCATGGCGGTCCTGCGTGACGATGGCGCAGGCATTGAACGCGGCGGCCGAGCGCATGATCGCGCCGACGTTGTGGGGGTCTGTGACCTGGTCGAGCACGATCACCGGCCGCAGCGGATCGTTGTCGAGCACGTCGGCCAGGAACATGTCCTCGAGCGGTTCACATTCGAGCACGAGGCCCTGATGCGGCGCGTCGCGCGCGACCAGGCGGGCGAGGTCGGCCGCCTGTGCCCACTCGACGGCAAAGTTTTCGGGCAGTTCGCCGTCGAGCGAATCGACGCCCTCGCGCGTCGCCCAGAGCTTGCGGTGGACGCGGTCGGGATTCTTGAGCGCCGCTTCGACGGCGTGACGGCCCCAGAGACGTACCGCGCCCGAGCCCGCGCGTCCGCTGCCGCGCCCGTTCTTCATCCGGCCTGCGCGGCCGCGCAGGGCTTTCGCCGGGCGGGCATCATCCTCGCTGCCGGCTTTTCCGCCGCTACGCTTGTTCATTCATCGTCCTTTCGAAAACCGAATATGGCAAATTTCTTGCCCCCTCTGACAGGGAGGCCATTGACAGGCAAGGCTCGCTTCGGCAAAGGCCCGGCTCCTCGGCAACGAGGCCCCTTTCGGAGCCTCGACCAACGCCGGAATTTCCCGCTTTCGCAGGGGATTCCAGCAGCCAGCAACTGGTGTGGACAGGTGGCCGAGTGGTTAAAGGCAGCAGACTGTAAATCTGCCCGTGCAAGCGTACGCTGGTTCGAATCCAGCCCTGTCCACCACCAGCTCCCCGCAAGAGCGGGCCCGGTAGCCCCGCACAGGGGCCTTCCCCATAACGCCGCTTCACCGCATTTATCCGCAGGCGCCGTTCCCGCCGGGGAACACCGCGTCGCCAGCGGCATTGCGGTAGCAGTGCGCACTGTCTAGATGAGAGCGATGCCCGGAGAAATTTTCGACAATCAGGGCCGCGGCGAAGCGTCGTGGCAGTGGCCCTCCATTCACCCCGAAGGCCGCAAGTTCGGCGCCATTGCCGGCGTCGTCGCGCTGGTCGGCTGGATATTGCTTGGCCCTTGGGTCGGCTGGCCGCTCGCGGTGCTGACGCTGTGCGTTCTGGCGTTCTTCCGTGACCCGGTACGTGTCACCCCGCAGGACGAACGCGCGATCGTGGCGCCGGCGGACGGTCTTGTCACGCTGATCGGCAAGGTCCCGCCCCCTCGCGAACTGACCGTGGACGATGGCACCGGTTCCGCGCCGATGTCGTCGGAACCCGTCACCCGCATTTCGATCTTCATGTCGGTTTTCGACGTGCACATCAACCGCACGCCGATCGCCGGTACTGTCAGGCGGGTCATCTACATTCCCGGCAAGTTCGTGAACGCCGACCTCGACAAGGCGAGCGAGGAGAACGAGCGCCAGCACGTCCTCATCGAGCGGAGTGACGGTCTGCGCATCTGCTTCACGCAGATCGCCGGCCTTGTCGCACGACGCATCGTGCCGTTCGTCAAGCCGGGTGACATCATCGCTGCCGGCCAGCGCATCGGGTTGATCCGTTTCGGCAGCCGCGTTGACGTCTACCTGCCTGCAGGGACGGAGCCGAAGGTCCTGATGGGCCAGAAGATCATCGCCGGCGAAACCGTGCTGGCCGTGCTCGCCAGCGCTTCGGTGATCGAGGGCGTGGCCCAGTGATCGACGAGCCGGACTACGAGGCGGAGGACGCTTTCGCCGGCCGGCCGGATATGCGGCGTGGCCCGCGGCGCCGGCTTGCGGCGGGACTGTCCATGCGCGCGATCGTGCCCAACGCGATCACTGCCGCCGCCTTGTGTTCGGGCCTTACCGGCATTCGCTTCGCCATCGCCGGTGATTTCGAAAAGTCGGTGCTTGCGATCATCCTTGCGGGTCTGCTCGACGGGATCGACGGGCGCGCGGCCCGGCTGCTCAATGCCCAGACTCGCTTCGGCGCCGAACTCGACAGCCTGGCGGATTCGATTTCCTTCGGCGTTGCGCCGGCCCTGATCGTTTATCTGTGGACGCTCCACCAGTTGCCGAGCCTGGGCTGGATCGCTGCATTGGCCTTCGCGATCTGCTGCGTATTGCGGCTCGCCCGGTTCAATTCGCGCCTCGACATGCTCGAGCAGCCGCACAAGTCGGCTGGCTTCCTGACGGGCGTTCCGGCGCCGCTCGGCGCGGGGCTCGCGTTCCTGCCGATGTACCTGTGGATCGCCACCACCCGTCCCGAGTTCGCCAATCCCGTCGCGGTGAGCTTGTGGATGGCCCTGATCGCCTTCCTGATGATCTCCAACATTCCGACGCTGGGTTGGTCGCGCATGCGTCCGCCGGGATCGTTGCGTCTGGTTGTCCTCGCGCTGATCGGCCTGACCGTCGCCGCGCTGCTGACCGAAACCTGGTTCACGCTGGCGGCAATCACGATCGTCTATCTGGTGCTCCTGCCTTTCGGCCTGATCACTTATGCCAAGGTCACGCGGCAAGTTCCAGCGACGGACTGACCGACGGCCATTCCAGACGTGCCGGTATGCGGCGAGCCGGGCGCTTTGCGAATTCGGGGAACCTGACTTCCGTGAGCGCCGGGACGGCTACGCGCTCTATCGACTTCCATTCCAAAGGTGTTGCGAGGGGGCAGGCGTCCAACTGTGCCTTCAGGGTGGCAACACCGGGGCCGAAGCGCCCGATCGTGGCCAGCAGGCTCCAACCCGAAGCTATCGCGGCGAGGGTAAAGAGACCGGCTACGAATGCAGTCATGATCATTCCTTTCTAACCATCGCCCGAGCCCCTCGACGGGGTGTGGACATCTTGTGGATAACGCGAATCTGTTCTATCAATGTTCCGCAGGGCGGTAGTTCCCTTTTTGTTCCATTGAAGTCAAGCGCAATTTGCAGGGGCGACATTCCAGAGCCCATTTAGGCTTGGCGTGCCTTTCCCAGTTTTAGGCATCTGGCTGGCAAATGTCCGTATCGAGCCTCCCGGCCCGAGTTCGTGCGCGGTCTGACCCTATCACCCGAGGCCGCGGCTCAGGCTGCGTGGGTGCGGTGGCCGAAATGGTGGAGGCGATGCGTGACCGGTTTGGGGCAGGGATGACGACGTGCCCGGGCCGGTAGGCGGCGCGTATCGGTCGAAGATTCGAGCGGGCGGCGCAAATCTACGGTCGCTACGTAAATGGCCCTTTCCCGGGAGGCTTCTGCCAATTGTATGCGCAACATGCGCACGAGGGGGAGGGCAGTCGCGGCGCTTTTCCAGATGGTAAGGATCGCGGCCATGGCAGCGACGGAAAAGAGTGCGAGAGAGACGATACTCATGGCGCGATTGCCTTTTTCCAAGTCTTCGCCCCCGACTGAACTTGCCCCATTTTTCGAATGTCTGATTGTTGGTTGCGTTAGCTGACTTATCACCAGCGATGCCGTGAGAAAACACTTATGGAAGGTTGGTTCCTGTCCCAACTCCTTGATTTACCATGGAATGACCGTTTTTGGCGATGAAGCGACAACAGCTTGCGGTGAACAGCGCTGTCAGCTTTTCCGATTGGGGCTGGATTTAGCCGCAGGACATGGCTATGGGCGGGCGCGCTTGTGGGATTTCAGCCGGACGATCCGGTTCGACTCGCAGGCAATCCACATGGAAGGCGTTCATACCGGTGCCGCAGCGGGGTCCCCGCACGGTTCCAGTCTTCCAGAGGTTCAACCGGAAAGGAATTATCTTATGGCGGCTCCCGTCGTCACCATGTCGCAGCTCATCGAAGCCGGCGCACACTTCGGTCACCAGACCCACCGCTGGAACCCGCGCATGAAGCCGTACATCTTCGGCGCGCGCAACGGCATCCACATCATCGACCTGTCGCAGACCGTGCCGCTCTTCGCGCGCGCGCTCGACTTCGTGCAGTCGACCGTCCAGGCCGGCGGCAAGGTCCTCTTCGTCGGCACCAAGCGCCAGGCGCAGGAGCCGATTGCTCAGGCAGCCCGCGCCTGCGGCCAGCACTTCGTCAACCACCGCTGGCTGGGCGGCATGCTCACCAACTGGAAGACCATCTCGGGCTCGATCAAGCGCTTCAAGGCGCTCGAGGAGCAGCTGGCAGGCGACACCGCCGGCCTGACCAAGAAGGAAGTGCTCCAGCTCACCCGCGAGCGTGACAAGCTCGAGCTCTCGCTCGGCGGCATCCGCGACATGGGCGGCATCCCGGACGTGATGTTCGTGATCGACGCCAACAAGGAAGAGCTGGCGATCAAGGAAGCCAACGTCCTCGGCATCCCGGTCGTCGCCGTGCTCGACACCAATGTCAACCCGCAGGGCATCTCGTTCCCGATCCCGGGCAACGACGACGCCAGCCGGGCCGTGCGCCTGTACTGCGACGCGATCGCCCAGGCCGCGACCAAGGGGCACCGCGAAGGCGTGATCGACAGCGGCATCGACATCGGCGCCATGGATGCGCCCGTCGAGGAAGCTGTCGAGGCCTGATAGGCCCCGGCCGACGACACTTTCGTCATGGAATTGTCGCGCGCCGGGTCCAATGGGCCTGGCGCGCATCCATTTCAGGGGCTGGAACGCCTCTAACCAACAAAAGGATTTGAGCGATGGCTTACACCGCCGCTGACGTGAAGAACCTGCGCGAGCGCACTGGCGCCGGCATGATGGACTGCAAGAAGGCTCTCGACGAGACCAATGGCGATCTCGAAGCCGCCGTCGATGCGCTGCGCGCGCGCGGTCTGGCCGCAGCCGCCAAGAAGTCGAGCCGCACCGCCGCTGAAGGCCTGGTCGGCGTTGCCGTCACCGGCACCAAGGGCGTTGCCGTCGAGGTTAACTCCGAGACCGACTTCGTCGCCAAGAACGACCAGTTCCAGGACTTCGTGCGCAAGACCACCGAAGTCGCGCTCGGCGTTGCCGGCAACGACGTGGACGCGCTCAAGGCCGCTGCCTACCCGAACGGCGGCACCGTTGCCGACGCGCTGACCAACAACGTCGCGACCATCGGCGAGAACCAGCAGGTTCGCCGCCTCAAGACCGTCGAAGTGTCGAACGGCATCGTCGTGCCGTACATGCACAACGCCGCCGCTCCGAACCTCGGCAAGATCGGCGTGCTCGTCGCGCTTGAATCGGAAGCGCCTGCCGACAAGCTCGAAGCCCTCGGCAAGCAGATCGCGATGCACATCGCCGCGGCGTTCCCGCTGGCGCTGAACGCCGAGGACCTCGATCCCGAGCTGATCGAGCGTGAGCGCAAGATCGCCCAGGAAAAGGCCGCCGAATCGGGCAAGCCCGAAGCCGTGCAGGCCAAGATGGTCGAAGGCGCGATCTCGAAGTACGCCAAGGAAAACGCGCTGCTCTCGCAGGTCTTCGTTCTCGACAACAAGACCCCGATCCAGCAGGTCGTCGAACAGGCGGGCAAGGAAGCCGGCGCGAAGATCGTCCTCAAGGACTACGTGCGCTTCCAGCTCGGCGAAGGCATCGAGAAGGAAGTCTCCGACTTCGCGGCCGAAGTGGCTGCCGCCGTCGCAGGCTGATCTTTTCCGCCTTCTTCGGGAACGGACATGCGGGCCGGGGAGCATCAGCTTCCCGGCCCGTTTTCGCATGCCGCCCCGAGATGCGGGATAGGGGTAAGCACTCTCGGGGTATGCGCGAGGGGATCAAACGTGGCGCCTGTGCGTTCAACGGAGGTAACCCAATCCGGGAGGTGCACCATGAATGCGATCACCACCATCGCCGAATTCCGCCCGTCCACGCCGGTCCGGCCCGTTTCCGAGGAGCTGGGCAGCCTGCACAGGTCCGTGGAGGATGCCTGCCCGCCTTCCAGCATCGTCAGCTTCATCTTCGACGGCAGGCTGCGGATCGCGGTAGACGTCCATACCTTCGAGGAGGCGAGTGAAGTGGAAGCGCTGCTGCCTTCGATCGGGGGCGGCGTCTTTCACGATGTGGCGCGCGGCAATACGCCCGGGATGTCGTTCCGACGGCGGGTGAGCGCGCTGGTCGATCGCTGAGCGGCGCGCGCAGGCGCGAGGGTATCAGCCCAGCACGGTCCGCGTGACGGGCGCCAGCCTGCGGGCCGCGAAGACCAGCACCAGGCTAACCGCGAAAGCGATGACCGCCTGCAGGATAGAGCCATGCGCTACGACCGCGCCCGCCAACGAAAGCAATACGGGATGGACGAGATATACCCCCATCATGCAATCGGCGACCGGTTGGACGCCGAAGCGGGCAGGCCACCGGCGCTTTCCCAGAAACACGGCAGCGCTGGTTAGAGGAATGCCCAGACCATAGGTGAGCGCGATGCCCGGGACCTGCTGATAGATCGCGACGGCCAGCGCGGCGGCGACCAGCAGCAGTCCGGGAACGAGAAGCTTTCCGGCACGCGATGTCAGGCCGATCGCGGTCCCGGCAAATACTGCTCCGATCGCATGGGCCCATTGGGGGAGGGGCATGGGCCATGCCAGCGACATCGGGCGCCAGATCTCGGCCCCGCCCAGCACGGCGAGCAGCAGCGGCGCGCTTGCGAGGAAGGCCGCGGATGGCCGGACGTGCGACTTGACGAGACCGAGCACGACGAGGACCATGAACATGAACGGCAGGAACCACAGGTGCTGCGAGGTCCCCAGCAATATCCCCATGAGCGGATTTCCGGGCGGCAGCATCGGCTTGTGCCGCACGAGGGCGAACAGCGCATAGACGGCCAACCAGAATGCCCAGGGTATCAGCAAGCTCTGCGCCAGGACCTTTACCGGCCGGTGGCGGTCCCAGTTATAATGTACATCCAGCATCGGCGACAGGGCAATGAATACGATGAGGCCGGTGTAAAAATAGCCCGCCCACACCCCGCCGCCATGAAAGACGACGATGCCGAAAGCGGAAAGAATCCGGAGCGCTTCCACAGCCTGATTGCGGCGTGGCTTCGGAAACGAAGCCTGAACGAAGTCCGGCGTCGCTAGCGGTGACGTCATTTTTTGACCCCGTTCCCCAGTGCACTTGCGACTTTGCAGGCAAATGGGTGTTCTCACAAGCGTTAACTTTTTCGGTGTCGATCACTACTTTGGCATCGGCGCGCGTTTTTCATGTCGCCCGCGTGAACCCACCGTCTCGCCCAACCCCCTTGGCAATCGCCCGCCGCGCTCCTAAAGCCGGGCGATCCCAGTTTCAGGCCCGTTCCCAGGAGACCCAGCGGCATGTCATCCTCCCCCTACAAACGCGTCCTGCTCAAACTCTCGGGCGAGGTGCTGATGGGGAGCCAGCAGTTTGGGATCGATCCCGACTTCGTCGCGGAACTCGCCGGCGAAGTGAAGGCGGCCAAGGAAACCGGTCTCGAAATCTGCCTCGTCATCGGCGGCGGCAACATCTTCCGCGGCATGGCGGGCGCCGCGCGCGGCATGGACCGCGCCCAGGCCGACTACATGGGCATGCTAGCCACCGTCATGAACGCGCTCGCGATGCAGAACGCGCTCGAGCAGATCGGCGTGGAAACGCGCGTGCAGTCCGCCGTGCAGATGGACCAGGTCTGCGAACCGGTGATCCGCCGCCGCGCCGAGCGCCACCTCGAGAAGGGCCGCGTGGTGATCTTCGCTGCCGGCGTGGGCGCGCCTTATTTTACCACCGATTCCGGCGCCGCGCTGCGTGCTGCCGAGATGCGGTGCTGCGCCCTGCTCAAGGGCACCAGCGTCGACGGCGTCTACGACAGCGATCCGAAGACCAACCCGGACGCCAAGCGCTACGAGAGCGTCGACTACGATACCGTCCTCGCCGACAATCTGAAGGTGATGGACGCCTCCGCCGTGGCGCTGTGCCGCGACAATGCAATTCCGATCGTCGTGTTCTCGATCCGCGAGAAGGGCAACCTTGCCACCGTTCTCGCCGGTGGCGGAACCAAGACGCTCGTCCAGAAGGGAGCCTGAACCATGGCCAAGTACGACAAGGCGGACCTCGAGCGCCGCATGAAGGGCGCCATCGACGCGCTCAAGCACGACCTTTCCGGCCTGCGCACCGGCCGCGCCAACACCGCGCTGCTCGAGCCGATCACGGTTACGGTCTACGGCGCGAATACGCCGATTACCCAGGTCGCCACGATCTCCGCTCCCGAGCCGCGCATGCTCTCGGTGCAGGTTTGGGACAAGAACAACATCGGTCCGGTCGAGAAGGCGATCCGTTCGGCGGGTCTCGGCCTCAACCCGATCAACGACGGCAACACCCTGCGCCTGCCGATCCCGGATCTGACCGAGGAGCGACGCAAGGAACTTGCCAAGCTCGCCAGCTCCTATGCCGAGAAGGCGCGCGTCGCCGTGCGCAACGTGCGCCGCGACGGCATCGAGAACCTCAAGGCCGACGAGAAGAAGAAGGAAATCTCGGAAGACGACCGCAAGCGCGGCGAGACCGAGGTCCAGAAGCTGACCGACGAGCAGATCAAGGCGCTCGACGAGGTGTTCTCGGCGAAGGAAAAGGAAATCCTCGGCAAGTGAGGTTGGATCGCCCCGGGGTGAGGGAGGCCTGATGGCCAAGGAGGAAGCCACAAGCGCCCGTCACGTCGCCATCATCATGGACGGCAACGGGCGCTGGGCGAAGAAGCGCCATCTTCCGCGCGCGCTGGGGCACCAACGCGGCGTGGAGGCGGTGCGCCGCGTCGTGCGCGGTGCGCGCGAGATGGGCCTTGAGGCGCTGACCCTCTACGCCTTCTCCACGGAGAACTGGCGGCGGCCCGAGGAAGAGGTTTCCGACCTCATGACCCTGATGAAGCGCTTCATCCTCTCTGATCTCGACGAGTTCGCGAATGCCGGCGTCCGGCTGAAAATCATCGGCGATTACAAGGCTTTCAAGCAGGATGTTGTTGAATTGGTCGAAGGCGCGATGGCGCGTACCTCGGGCAATACCGGCACGACGCTGGTAGTGGCGCTGAACTACGGATCGCAGGACGAGATCGCTCGCGCCGCCACCAGCGCCGCCGCCAAGGGTCCCATCACGCCCGAGACCATTGCCGCCGAGCTGGACACTGCGGACCTGCCGCCGCTCGACCTGCTGATCCGCACCTCCGGCGAAGTGCGGCTGTCGAATTTCCTGCTGTGGCAGGCGGCCTATGCCGAGATGCTGTTCACCGACGTGCTCTGGCCGGACTTCACCGCCGAGCATCTGCGCGATGCCCTCGAAGCCTTCACCACTCGCGAGCGGCGCTATGGCGGGCGCTAAGAGGCCAAGGCGCGGCGTGTCCGACCTTGGCGTGCGGACCGTGTCCGCCGTCGTCATGCTGGGCGTCGCCGGCGCGGCCCTGTGGCTGGGCGGGGCGGTGTGGATCGCCTTCGTCTGCGCCGTCTCTGTGGGGGTGCTCTACGAGTGGATACGGCTTGCCCGCCGTGCCACGCCCGGACCGGGCGCTCGGGCCGCCTGGAACTTCCTCGGTATGCTCTATGTCGGCGTAGGTGCGGCCATGCTGCTGTTCCTGCACAACGACGCTTTCACGCTCGCGCCGGTCCTGACGCTTCTGGCGACCGTCATCGCCGTCGACGTCGGCGCGTATTTCACCGGCCGCACGCTGCGAGGCCCCAAGATCGCGCCTTCGATCAGCCCGTCGAAGACCTGGTCAGGGCTCATGGGCGGCGTGCTGGGCGCGACGCTGGCGCTCTTCACCGCTGCGCGGCTGTGGCAGGACGGGACGATCCGGCTCACTCCGCAGGTTTCCGCCGCCGACGCCGTCTCATGCTTCGGGACCGAGCCGTGCTGGTACGCCAGCGCCGGGGCAGTGCCGCTGTTCGCCAGCTGCCTGATGACCGGCATCATCGTCGCCGTCTGCGCGCAGGCGGGCGATTTCTTCGAGAGCTGGATGAAGCGGCGCGCCGGGTTCAAGGACTCAGGCAACCTCATTCCCGGTCACGGCGGTTTCTTCGACCGCGCGGATGGCTTGCTGGCGGTGCTGTTCGTGCTAGGGCTGATGATCCTGTTCCAGCCGCGATGAGATCCATGCGCACACTTACCGTCCTCGGCGCTACCGGATCGATCGGCGCTTCGACGCTCGACCTGATCCGCCGCAACCGCGGCGACTGGCGCGTCACGGCGCTGACCGCGCATTCCAGTGCCGCTGAACTGGCGCGTCTGGCCCGCGAATTCGGGGCAGAGGTCGCCGTCGTCGGGGATGAAACGCACCTTCCTGCGCTGCGTGACGCTCTCGCCGGTTCGGGCATCGAGGCGGCAGGCGGTCCCGCCGCATTGGTCGAGGCGGGCGCGCGGGGCGCCGACGTTACCGTGGCCGCGATCGTCGGCTGCGCGGGGCTCGCACCGACGATGGCTGCGATCGAGCAGGGCGGGGTGATCGCGCTCGCCAACAAGGAAGCGCTGGTTTCCGCAGGCGAGGTCATGCTCGCCGCCGTCGCGCGCCACGGCGCCACGCTGCTGCCCGTCGATTCCGAGCACAACGCGATCTTCCAGTGCCTGTGCGGCAACGATGCCGCCGACGTCCGCTGGATCACCCTGACCGCGAGCGGCGGTCCGTTCCGCGACTGGTCGTGGGACCGTCTCACCGCCGCCACGCCGGCCGAGGCTGTCCGCCATCCCAACTGGGACATGGGCGCCAAGATCAGCGTCGATTCGGCGACGATGTTCAACAAGGGCCTCGAACTGATCGAGGCGCATCACCTGTTCCCGGTCGGCCTCGACCGGCTGCGTATCATCGTCCACCCGCAATCGGTGGTCCATTCCATGGTTGAGTACCGAGACGGCTCGACTCTGGCGCAGCTGGGTCCGTCGGACATGCGCGTGCCGATTGCCTCGGCGCTCGCCTGGCCGCGCCGCATGGACACGCCCTGCGCCCCGCTCGACCTTGCCGAGATCGGCGAGTTGACCTTCCGCAAGCCCGACGAGGTGCGCTTCCCCGCCACCCGCCTGGCGCGCGAGGCGGCGCAGGCGGGTGGTGCGGTTCCGGCCGTGCTCAACGCCGCCAACGAGATCGCCGTCGCGGCGTTCCTCGGCGGTCAGATTTCGTTCACCCGTATTGCCGCACAAGTGGAGGACGTACTGGGTTCCTATGCGCCGCCCGCGCCCGGCTCGCTGTCCGACGTCCTCGAAGTGGACGGCGAGGCAAGGGCAAGGGCGCGGTTGCTCGTGACCAGTACGTGACGGAGATTGCTCGCTTGACCGGATCACCAGGACTTCTGACGACGGTCTTCGCCTTCCTCCTGGTTCTGGGCCCCTTGGTCGTGATCCATGAGCTGGGCCATTATCTGGTGGGGCGGCTGTTCGGGGTGAAGGCCGACGCCTTCTCCGTCGGCTTCGGCAAGGAACTGGCGGGCTGGACCGACAGGCGCGGCACCCGCTGGAAGCTCTCCGCACTGCCGCTGGGCGGCTACGTGCAGTTCTCCGGCGACATGAACCCGTCGAGCGCGCCGAGCTCCGTCGATGATCGCATGACCGCGGAGGAGCACTCGCACACCTTCCACGTCAAGCCGCTGTGGCAGCGCGCGCTGATCGTACTGGCCGGGCCGATGACCAACCTGCTGCTCTGCGTGGCGATCTTCGCGGCCTTCTTCGGCGTCTATGGACGCGTGGTGGCGGATGCCGAGATCAGTGCGTTTTCGCCGGGTTCCGCCGCGCAGCAGGCGGGCCTGCACCTGGGCGACCGCATCGTGGCTATCGACGGCGAGAAGATCGCGGGCGTCGGCGACGTCGGCGACCATACCGTCTACTTTCCCGGCAAGACCCTGTCCGTCGCCGTGGAGCGCGATGGCGGCACGGTGGTGGTGCCGGTCACGCTGGCCACGCGCGAGTTGAGCGACAGTTTCGGTAACAAGGCCAAGATCGGCGACCTCGGCGTCGAGCTGTTGCCGCCGCTGGTCGGCGGGTTCCACGGTGATTCGCCGGCTGAAAAGGCCGGCATCCAGCCAGGAGACCGTATCGTTGCGGTAAACGGGAAGGCCGTGGGCAGCTTCACCGACATTCCGCGCCTTATCCGGCCCAATGCCGGCCGCACCGTCGAGGTGACCGTGCGCCGCGGGGCGCAGGACCTCACGCTGCCGGTCACGATCGCCGCAGGTACTGCCGTCGACGCGCAGGGGCGGACGGTGCAGGTCGGACAGATCGGCATCCGCGCCGGTCGTCTGGAAACCTTCGGGCCGATCGCGGCGATCGGGCAGGGCTTCGACGAGAGCTTCCATGCCATGGGCACGATGGTCACCGGCATCGCCCAGATCTTTACCGGCGACCGGTCGGTCAAGGAACTGGGCGGACCGGTCAAGATCGCGCAGTATTCGGGGCAGCAGTTCAGCCTCGGCTGGGAAGCCTTCGTGTCCTTCGCGGCGCTGATTTCGATTAACTTGGCATTCATCAACCTCCTGCCAATTCCTGGCCTCGACGGCGGTCACCTGGCCTTCTACGCGGCAGAACTGGTGCGCCGGAGGCCATTGGGAGCACGCAGTCAGGAATGGGCGATCCGAACGGGCGTGGCTCTGGTCCTTGCCTTGATGGTTTTCGTCACGGTCAACGATCTGGCTCAACTTCCGATTTTCGGGGGATAGCCTGGAGGTTTTATCCAGCGATCACAATATTGCCGGGTTTTGTCTGCTTGATCGGATGCGCTCCATCGGGCAGACGGCTGCGGTTGCCTGCGGGGTTCGGTGCGCGCCCCGCTTCTGGCCAGGACTTGTAAGGCCCGGTCCGGGCGATCTGTTTTTGTCGCGAAAGCGAATACGGGAATTTGCGTAGAATGATCGGATGGGAAATGGTTCGCTGCACTGACGAACGCAGGGCCTCGCAAATTGCGGCAGTGCTGCTGGGGACCACGATCCTCGCGGGGGTTCCCGCCGAAGCCCTGGCACAGTCGCCTGCTCCGCTGAGGTCCGGCGCGCCCCGTGCAGCCGCTCCGGCGACCCCGGCCCCCGTCGTCGATCCCGATGCCGGCCCGGCGATCCAGACCATCCAGGTCAAGGGTTCGGAGCGCCTCGAGCCGCAGACGGTGATGTCCTACATCAAGCTGCGCGTCGGCCAGCCCTATACCAAGGCCGCCGCCGACGCCGCGCTGAAGGACCTCTACGCGACCGAACTCTTCAAGGACGTCCAGATCAACAACGACAGCGGCGTCGTGGTGATCCAGGTCCAGGAGAACCCGGTCGTCAACCGCATCATCCTTGAGGGCAACAAGCGCATCAAGGACGACAAGATCCTGCCCGAGATCAAGGTCGCGCCGCGCCAGATCTTCACCCGCTCCAAGATCCGGGCCGACGTCGCCCGCATCATCGAGCTCTACAAGCGCCAGGGCCGCTACGCCGCGACCGTCGAGCCGAAGATGGTTTCGCTCGACCAGAACCGCGTCGACATCGTCTTCGAGATCACCGAGGGCGACAAGTCCAAGGTCCGCCAGATCAACATCATCGGCAACGAGAAGTTCTCCGACGGCGAACTGCGCGGCGAGATGGTGACCAAGCAGGCGCGCTTCACCCGCCTGTTCAGCTCGGGCACCAGCTACGATCCCGACCGCATGGCGTTCGACCAGCAGAAGCTGCGCCAGTTCTACCTGACGCAGGGCTATGCCGACTTCCGCGTGGTCTCCGCCGTGGCGGAACTGACGCCGGACAAGAAGGACTTCATCATCACGTACGTGGTGGAGGAAGGGCAGCGCTACAAGTTCGGCGACGTCAAGGTCGAGAGCCAGCTGCGCGACTTCGACGGCGAGAAGATGGCCAAGAACCTCGTGATGCACAAGGGCGACTGGTACAACGCCAAGCAGGTCGAAGACACGATCGACGGCCTCAACGAGACCGCCGGCGCGTTCGGCTACGCCTTCGCCGACGTGCGGCCGCAGTACGACCGCGACAAGGAAAACCTCACCATGGGGTTGACCTTCGTGATCCAGGAGGCGCCGCGCGTCTATGTCGAGAAGATCGACATCAACGGCAACACGCTGACCCAGGACAAGGTCATTCGCCGCGAGTTCCGCATCGCGGAAGGCGACGCCTTCAACTCGCTGCAGGTCAAGCGGTCGACCAACCGCATCAAGTCGCTCGGCTACTTCCAGGAGAAGTTCGAGGTCGAGCAGAAGCCCGGCAGCGCCGACGACCGCATCGTGCTCGAAGCCAACGTCGAGGAAAAGCCCACCGGCGAACTGCAGCTCTCGGCCGGCTTCTCCAGCCTTGAAAGCTTCATCTTCCAGGCCTCGATCCGCCAGCGCAACTTCCGTGGCCGCGGTCAGACGGTGGGCCTGTCGGGCAGCCTCTCGCGCTATTCCAAAAGCATCGAGGCGAGCTTCGTCGAGCCCTACCTGTTCGACAAGAACATCTCGATGGGCCTGGACATCTACCGCCGCGACTACAACAGCTTCAACTACGCCAACTCGGACCGCAACACGACGTACGAGCAGTCGACGACCGGCTTCCAGGTCCGTGCCGGCGTGCCGCTGACGGAATGGCTGACCGCGGTCGGGCGCTACACGCTCAACTACGACGATGTCAGCCTCGACGAGGATACCTATTACACCACCCGCCAGAATCCGCCGAACCTGGAGTGCGACCCGCTCTACGCCGGCCGATACCTGTGCGATGCGATCGGCAAGCGCCTGAGCTCGATCATCGGCGGGCAGCTGATCTACGACACGCTCGACAACCGCATGCGTCCGACGCGGGGCACCAGTGCCTCGATCAACGTCGACTTCGCAGGGCTGGGCGGCGACGTGAAGTACGCGCGCGTCAGCGGCAAGGCCTCGAAGTTCTTCAACATGGGCAAGGGCTTCATCTTCTCGCTCCAGGCGGAAGGCGGGGCGATCAAGGGTCTGGGCGGCGACGATGTGCGCCTGACCGACCGCTTCTACCTCGGCGAGCCGCAGATGCGCGGCTTCGCGATCCGCGGCGTGGGCCCGCGCGTGCTGCGCAAGCAGCTCGACGCCGACGGCAACCCGTCGACGAAGCGCAGCCAGTGGACCGACGATGCCCTGGGCGGCAACTACTACTACATGGGCCGCGCCGAGATGGAAATTCCGCTGGGCTCCGGCGCGCGCGAAATGGGGCTGCGTCCCTCGATCTTCGCCGACGTCGGTGCGGTGTGGAGCGTCAAGCAGCCGCAGCTCACGCAGTGCAATCCGGGTTGCAATGCGCTCTATACCGACGCCAGCGGCAACTCGACGACTTCCCCGGTCGATTCGACGACCAACCTGCCCAACACCCCGGTGCTCGATTCGAACGGCAACCAGAGCTACCAGTTCTCCTTCGTAGAGGAGTTCAAGGGCGACACCTGGAAGCCGCGCGTCGCCATCGGCATCGGCGTGAACTGGAACTCGCCCTTCGGCCCGTTCCGCATCGACTTCTCGCGCGCTCTCCTCAAGCAGGACGGCGACGATCCCAAGGCCTTCACTTTCAACGTGGGAACACAATTCTGATGAGCACCATGACCAAGACCGTCGCGCTGGCCGCTGGCCTCGCTCTCGCCACTGTCGCCGCGCAGCCCGCGCTGGCCGCCAAGCCCGCGGCGGCGCCGGCTGCCGCAGGCGGCGGCACCATCGTCCAGGGCCTTGGGGTCGCCAGCTTCGATGCGGTGATCGCCAACTCGAACGCCTACAAGGCAGCGGAAACGCAGCGCCAGACCACCTACAAGGCGCAGTACGACCAGGCCCAGGCCCGCAACACCGCGCTCAACGCCCAGATCAAGCCGCTGGTCGACAAGTTCAACGCCGACCGCCAGGGCGGCAAGGTTGCCCCGGCCGCGCTCGAGCAGCAGGCCGCCTCGATCCAGCAGCTCCAGGAGAGCGGCAAGGCCGAACTGCAGCGCATCCTGCAGCCCGTCGGCCTGTCGCAGGCCTACGTGAACGAGCAGATCGAGGACAAGCTGAACGACGCGGTCAAGTCGGCGATGACGAAGAAGAACGTCTCGATCCTGATCTCGCCCGACGCGATCCTCGCGGTCAACGGCGGCGCCTACAACCTCAATCAGGACATCCTGAACGAGCTGAACACCGCGCTGCCTTCGGCGCAGCTCGTGCCGCCGGCCGGCTGGGAACCGCGCCAGATCCGCGAACAGCGCGCTCAGGCCGCCGCCCAGCAGGCGCCCGCCGCGGCGACCGCGCCGACCGGTCGCTGATCCAGGGAACGTACAGGGCATGAGCGAAGTCGTCGAAACGGCCTACGATACCGCGAAGATCCTGGCGGCGCTTCCGCACCGCTATCCGATGCTGCTCGTCGATCGCGTGATCTCCATCTCGGAAGAGGAGGGGATCCACGCGGTCAAGGCGGTCAGCTTCAACGAGGACTTCTTCCAGGGCCACTTCCCCGGCCGCCCGATCATGCCCGGCGTCCTCCAGATCGAGGCGCTGGCGCAGGCCGCGGGCATCCTCGCGATTGAGAGCCTCGGCCTCGCGGGGACCGGCAAGCTAGTCTATTTCATGGCGATCGAGGAAGCAAAGTTCCGCAATCCCGTGACCCCCGGCCACCTGCTGACCCTGCGCGCGGGCTTCGTCCAGAAGCGCTCGCGGGTGTGCAAGTTCTGGGGCAAGGCCTCGATCGACGACAAGGTGACCTGCGACGTCAACTTCACGGCGATGATCGCGGACGCCTGAGAGGCCACACTCTACTTGTATTCCGGCGCCCTTCGCTGTAAGGGCGCCGCTTTCCCAGCAGGCCGGTCGGAACCGGCCATTGTGCAGAGAGACAGACCCATGAAGGCCGATACCCATCCCGACTACCACATGATCACCGTTCAGATGACCGATGGCACCACGTTCCAGACCCGCTCGACCTGGGGCAAGGAAAACGACACGCTGGTCCTGGACATCGATCCGACCTCGCACCCGGCCTGGACCGGCGGCAAGGCTCAGCTTCAGGATGGCGGCCGCGTCGCGCAGTTCAACAAGCGCTTCGGTGGTCTCTCGCTCACCAAGAAGTGATCGGAGCGGCGTTCGCGCCGCTTGCAGACAAAACGAACGAGGCGGTCCTGCGGGGCCGCCTTTTTCGTTTCCGGAAGCCGGCGGTGGCAGGCTTTTGCGGAACTTTCGCCGGTTCGGGACGATTGCCTTTCGCATCCAGCGCCTTAGGCTCGCGGTCATCCCCTTGTCCGTTGGCCGCCAGGCCCGAAATCCGGAGATTCCCGATGAGCAGCCGAACCCGCATTCTCGCCGCCCCCGCCGCCGCCCTGGCTTTCCTGACGATGACCGCCTGCGCCCATGCCGAGGCCGAGCATGCCCATGCCGCTGCGCCTGTGGCCGCCGCCGCTCCGAGCGCCGCGCCGTCGGGCATGGTGCACGCCGACGTCATCGGCCTCGACGGCAGGAAACTGGGCATGGTCATGCTGCAGGAAACCCCGGCCGGCGTTCTGGTCACCGCCGACGTCAAGGGCCTGCCCGCCGGCGATCACGGCTTCCACTTCCACCAGAAGGGCCTGTGCGACACCGCCACGAAGTTCGATTCGTCGGGCGGGCATTTCGCCGGCGGAGACCACCAGCACGGCTACATGACCGCCAATGGTCCGCACGGAGGCGACATGCCCAACCAGCACGTGGGCGCGGATGGCTTGCTCAAGACCCAGATCCTCAATACCGGCGTGACGCTGGGCGCCGGCGGCAAGTCGCTGTTCGACGCCGATGGCACCGCGCTCGTCATCCATGCGGTGGCGGACGACTACAGCAGCCAGCCTTCGGGCAATGCCGGCGGCCGAATCGCCTGCGCGGTAATCAGCACGGCGAAGTAAGCCGCGGCGCTTTCCCCTTCCTCTTCGGAGGAAGGGGCCGTTTCAGCGCCAGTGCCGCTCGCGATACCACTGCGTGATGACGTACTTGTAACCCTTGCGCACTTTCATCGCGTGGTGGAGCGTCGCCGCGTTGGGCGTGCCGTCCGGCCGGCGGTTGTTCCAGGCTATAAGCTTGCCGGCCTCGGGCTGGATCATCTTGTCGATGACCCGGAAGCGCGTGGCGCCGCCCGCTTCGACTTCGTTGAGATAGATCATGAAAGTCCAGGTGCGCTGGCCCGGCACCGCGCAGTACTTTTCGTAATCGGCGTTTCCGGGTTCGAAGTAGTCGGTGTGCGCCTTGAATTCCTGCCCCACCTCGTAGCGCTGGCCCTGCAGCGGCTCGGCATGGACCAGGTCGATGCCCGAGAGGCGCGACAGCGCGGCGGCGAGTTCGCCGACCGCCGGCACTTCCGGCGACAGGTCGCAGGTGGAACTGGTGCGGAAGGCGTCGTCGCCGTTGTAGTCGGCGATGGTCGAGGGGCGGTGGCTGTCCTCGATCAGCGCGACCAGCTGCGCGCATTGCGCTCGTCCGAGGAAGTCGCGCAAGGTGAACAGGTCGAGCCGGGAGGAGGGAAAGCGCTGCATGCCGGGATGGGCCAGCAGTCGTTCAGCCGATGATTCGCCGGGTCCGTTCATGATGCCGACCCTAGCGCACCGAGCGACTGTAGGAAAATCGCGCGTCGATGGCGGCGAGCCGAATTTTTGTTTTGCAAGAATCCCGAGGCTGTGCAAAAGGCGCGCTCCCGCAGCGGTTGCAGCTCAGCTCATCCGCAAGCAGGATACGGCGTCCGGTTTCATGCCGCGACGGCCCGTGTGGCGATCGTAGCTCAGTTGGTTAGAGCGCCGGTTTGTGGTACCGGAGGTCGTGGGTTCGAACCCCATCGATCGCCCCATTTTTCCACCACATCGATATCGTGCATGGGGCAAACGCTCCAAGGGCGGGTGAAAAGCGCGGCCTGTCGACGGGAGTCACTTGCCCCGCGCACCACTCTCGATAGAAGCGCGACTGTCATGCACGGCTTCGCCAACCCCGCCCGTTTCCTGCGTATCGCCCGCTGGCTCATGCCGCTGTGCATGGGCGTGGGCCTCGTCGTGGCGACGCTGGCGCTGGGCTGGGGTCTGCTGCTCGCTCCCGCCGAGCGGCTGCAGGGCGAGACGGTGCGCATCATGTACCTCCACGTGCCCTCGGCATGGCTCGGCATGGCGGGCTGGATGGGCATCGCCGGAGCAAGCTTCACGCAGCTCGTCTGGCGCCATCCGCTCTCCGCCATCGCCGCGCGGGCCTGCGCGGTGCCGGGGGCGGTGTTCACGGCGGTGTGCCTCGTCACCGGCTCGCTGTGGGGGCGGCCCGCCTGGGGAACCTGGTGGGTCTGGGACGGGCGCCTCACCTCGATGCTGGTGCTGCTGTTCCTCTACTTCGGCTGGATGGCGCTGGCGCAGGCGAGCGAAAGCGCGGACGGCGCCGAGAACCGTGCGACCGCAATCTTCGGGCTGGTCGGCGCGGTGAATATTCCCATCATTCATTATTCGGTGATCTGGTGGAACAGCCAGCACCAGCCGCCCAGCATCACCATGGGCAAGTCGGCGATGTCTGGCGATTTCCTCGTGCCGCTGCTGGCCGCGACGCTGGGCTTCACGCTGATCTTCGCCGGCGTCGTGCTGGCGCGGATGCGGGCTATCCTCGCGAACCAGCAGGCCGAGGCGCGGCTGCGGCGCAAGGCCTTCAGCGAAGTGGAATTCTGACGCGATGCGCGAAGCGATGGATCCCTGGACCTTCGTGGCCGCCGCCTATGCGATCGGCATCGGCGCGACGCTGGCGATGGTCGGCTGGTCGCTCGTGACGATGCGCCGCGCGGAGCAGCGCCGCGACGCGGCGAGGAAGCGCTGATGGCGGTCAAGGCCAAGCACCAGCGGCTCGTGCTGCTCGTGGTCGCGCTGGTGGTGCTGGTCGGCGCGGGGCTGCTTGCCGCCTGGGCGCTGCGCAATCAGGCGAGCTATTTCTACGTGCCGAGCGACATCGTGGCGAAACCGCCCGAGCCGGGCCGGGCCGTGCGCCTGGGCGGCATGGTGGAGAAGGGCTCGCTCAAGACCGCCGCCGACGGCGTGACGATCGATTTCGTGGTGCAGGACGGCAAGGCCAGCGTTCCGGTGACTTTCCGGGGCATCGTGCCTTCGCTGTTCGTCGAGGGTTCGGGCGTCGTCGCCGAGGGACGCATGGACGCCAACGGCAATTTCGTCGCCGACAACCTGCTCGCCAAGCATGACGAGAACTACGTGCCGCGCGAGATGCAGGACATGACCAAGGACCAGGCCAAGCAGGTCGTGGCGGAAACGCAGTGATCGCGGAACTGGGACTCGCCGCCCTGTGGCTCGCCGCCGCGCTGGCCGCGCTGCAGCTGCTGGCCGGCGCGCTGGGCCTCACCGCGCGCGGCGCCACGCTGGGCGAGGCGGTGCGGCCGGTAGCCATCGCGCAGGGGCTCCTCGCGCTGCTATCGTTCGCCTCCCTGATCTACGTCTTTTCCGTCACCGACCTGTCGGTGAAGCTCGTCGCGCTCAATTCGCATTCGATGAAGCCGCTGGTGTTCAAGATCGCCGGGGCCTGGGGCAACCACGAGGGCTCGATGCTCCTGTGGGTGACGGTCATGGGCATGGCCGGGGCCTTCGTCGCGCTGGTCGAGCGGCGGCTGCCCGAGCGGACCATGCTGGCGACGCTGGCGGGGCAGGCGTTCGTGAGCCTGGGCTTCTACGCCTTCCTGCTGCTCGCTTCGAACCCGTTCGAGCGTTTGTCGGCGGTCCCGGCCGAGGGCAACGGGCTCAACCCGCTGCTGCAGGACCTCGGCCTCGCGTTCCATCCGCCGACGCTCTACCTCGGCTACGTCGGCCTCTCGATCGCCTTCAGCTTCGCCATCGGCGCGCTGATCACGCGCGAGGTCGGGCCGGCCTTCGCCAAGGCCATGCGGCCCTGGGTGCTGGGGGCGTGGATCTTCCTGACCGTGGGCATCGCGGCGGGCTCGTACTGGGCCTACTACGAGCTGGGCTGGGGCGGCTGGTGGTTCTGGGACCCGGTCGAGAACGCCTCGCTGATGCCCTGGCTGGCGGCGACCGCGCTGCTCCATTCGTGCAGCGTGCTGGCCTCGCGCGATGCGCTGCGATCGTGGACGGTGATGCTGGGCGTCGTCGCCTTCTCGATGTCGATGATCGGGACGTTTCTCGTCCGCTCGGGCATCCTGACGAGCGTCCATGCCTTCGCGGTCGACCCGCAGCGCGGCACTTTCATCCTCGGCCTTCTGGCGATCTACATCGGGGGGGCGCTGACCCTGTTCGGCCTGCGCGCCTCGACCGTGACCGAGGGTGAGCGCTTTGCCATCGTCAGCCGCGAGGGCGCGCTGGTGGTCAACAACGTCATGCTCTCGGCGATCCTGGGCATCGTGCTGTTCGGGACGCTCTACCCGCTGGTGGCCGAGGCGATGGGCGCCAAGGTCTCGGTCGGGCCGCCCTACTTCAACCCGATGAGCGCGCTGTTCGCGCTGCCGATGCTGGTGGTGCTGGCGGTCGGCCCGCTGCTGCGCTGGCGGCGCGACAGGTTCGCGCGGGTGGGCAGGGGGCTGGTGATTCCGGCGATGCTGGTGGTCGCGGCGGGGATTGCGCTGGTCCTGATCGGCGGCGTTTCGCTGCTGCCGTTCCTCGGCCTGGCACTTGCGGTCGGCCTCGGCTGGGCGAGTGTTTTGCCGCTCAAGGGTCGGAACTTGCGCCGCACGCCGCTGCCGATCTGGGGCATGGTCACCGCGCACTTCGGCATCGCCGTCGCCCTGTTCGGGATGAGCAGCGAGAGCGCCTTCTCGATCGAGAAGCTGGTGGCGGTGCGGATTGGCGAGATCACGCAGGTCGGGCCCTGGGGCGTCAAGCTGGACACCGTCGAGCCGGTCGCCGGTCCGAACTGGACCGCGCTCGAGGCGCGCCTGCTGGTGCGCTACGGGGCGGACGGCAAAGTGACGCGGATGCTGCCGCAGTCGCGCAGCTTCTGGGCGCCGGTGCAGCAGACGAGCGAATCGGCGCTGCTGACGCGCTGGAACGGGCAGCTCTATGCGGTGCTCGGCGGCGAGGCTCCCGCGGCCGATGGCAAGGATGAAGCCGATGGCTCAGGCACCCGCTGGCAGCTCCGGCTGTGGTGGAAGCCCTTCGTGCCGCTGATCTGGGTGGGCGCGCTGCTGGTGGCGCTGGGCGGCGCGCTGGCGCTTCTGGGCCATGTGCTGACCGACTGGCGCCGCCGCGTGGTGCGCGGCAAGATCGCCTATCGCCGCGAGAGGCAGGGCCGATGACCGACACCCCCGCACGTGCCCCGCGCTGGGCGATCTGGCTGCCGCTGGCGCTGTTTCTCGGTTTCGTGGCGCTGGTCCTGATCGGGCTCTACCGCCCGGCCGACCGCAACGTCGCCAGCGCGCTGGTGGGCAAAACGATGCCGCGGTTCGTCCTGCCGCCGGCGCTGCCGGGCCGGCCGGGGCTGGACAGCACGGTCCTCGCCAACGGCAAGCCGCACCTCGTCAACGTCTTCGCCAGCTGGTGCATTCCCTGCCGCGTCGAGGCGCCGCAGCTGGGCGAACTGGCGAGGGCAGGGGTCCCGATCGAGGGTATCTCGGTGCGCGATACGACGGAGAACCTGCAGGGCTTCCTCGAGGCCAACGGCGACCCGTTCCAGCGCATCGGCGCCGACGACGACGGCAAGGTCCAGCTCGCGCTCGGCTCCTCGGGCGTCCCGGAAACCTACGTGGTCGATGGGGAGGGCAGGATCGTCTACCAGCACATCGGCGAGATCCGGCCCGAGCACCTCGGCCTGCTGCTCGAAAAGCTGAAGGAGGCCGGGCAGTGAAGCGCCTTCTCGTCCTTTCCGCCCTGCTGCTGACCGCGCCCGCCGTGGCGCAGGAGGAGCAGTCCACCGCGCCTTACGCCTATCGCCAGCTCGACGATCCGGCGCAGGAGACCAAGGCGCAGGACCTCATGGAAAGCCTGCGCTGCCTGCAGTGCCAGGGCCAGTCGATCGCCGATTCGGACGCGCCGATCGCCGGCTCCATGCGCAGCCTCGTGCGCGAACGCATCGCCCGCGGCGAGGACCCGGAGTCGATTCGCGCCTGGCTGATCGAGCGCTACGGGGACTATGTGAGCTACGCCCCGCAGCTGACCACCCTGACATGGCCGCTGTTCGCGGTGCCGGCGGTGCTGATGCTGATCGCCTTCCTGCTGCTGCGCCGCCGCTTCGCGCGCGCACCTTCGGAGACCGGCCAGTGACCTGGGTTCTCGTCATCGGCCTCGCCCTCGTCGTACTGGCGTTCCTGCTGTTCGTGGTGAAAGTGCCGCGCGGTGCGCGTGAGGCCGTAGCCTCGGCGCTGCTGCTGGGGATCGCGGGCTACGTCACGCAAGGTTCGCCCGGTCTGGCAGGGTCGCCGCGGGAAGGCCGCGACTCGGTGTCGGGCGATCCGGCCGCGATGGTCGAGGCGCGCGGCAAGGTGACGAACAGCGGTATCCCGACGCTCAACCGCTGGGTGGTCACCGCCGATGCCTTCGCGCGCAACGGCAACTATGCCGATGCCGCCGAAGTCCTGCGCATCGCGGTGAACGAGGATCCGAAAAGCTCCGAGGCGTGGCTGGCCATGGCCAACGCGCTGCTGGGCCATGCCGACGATACGCTGACGCCCGCCGCGCTCTACGCCTATCGCCGCGCGGCGCAGGCCGATCCCGATGCGCCGGGACCGCCGTTCTTCCTTGGCCTGGCGCTCGCCCAGGAAGGAAAGCTCGTGGACGCGCGGGCGCTATGGGCGGGTGTCCTGCTGCGCGCGCCCGACGATGCGCCCTGGCGCGGGCCGCTGTTCCAGCAGCTCCAGCGACTCGACGCGGTGATCGCCGCGCAGAAGCGCGAATCGGCTGCCGTTCAGGGGCAACCAGCCATTCCCTGAACGGCAGGTTTCCGGACCGTCGTCTCCTTGTAAGTATCGTTGCTTGGCTCCATCCATGCTGCTAACGGCGCAAGCCTTGCCGCAGCAGTGAATGCGCTTCTGCGAGTCCACGACGGGACGCTTGAATGAGTGATGGAACTGCGGATGCGTCTGACGTGCCGGCGGTGATAGACCCGGCGGCGTCCATTGCTCCGGTGTCGGGTCATGGTGGGGGCTCGGGCAACATCACCAAGCTGGCGCTGGGCGCGGTGGGTGTCGTCTTCGGCGACATCGGCACCAGCCCGATCTACGCCTTTCGCGAAACCTTCGTCGGCCCGCATCCGCTGGCGATCGACGAACTGCATATCCTCGGCGTGGTCAGCCTGATCTTCTGGTCGATGACGCTGGTCGTCTCGGTCCAGTACGTCGGCGTGCTGATGCGCGCGGACAACAAGGGACAGGGCGGCAGCCTCGCGCTCGTCGCGCTGATCTCGGGCGTGATCCGCAAGCGGCACTACGGCGGGCTCGTGGTCCTGCTGGGCGTCTTCGCGACCTCGCTGTTCTACGGCGATTCGATGATCACCCCGGCGGTCTCGGTACTCTCGGCGGTCGAGGGGCTTACCGTGGTCCAGTCGGACCTTGCGCCGTTCGTGCTGCCGATCGCGCTGGTGCTGCTGGTCGCCCTGTTCGTCATCCAGAAGAGCGGGACCGCCAAGGTCGGCGCCCTGTTCGCGCCGGTCATGGTGACCTACTTCATCGTGCTGGCGGTGCTGGGTATCTACCATCTCGTGCAGCTGCCGTCTGTGCTGGTGGCGCTGAACCCCTGGTATGCGGTGCAGTTCTTCCTGACCGACAAGATGCTGGGCTTCCTCGCGCTCGGCTCGGTCGTGCTGGCGGTGACCGGCGCCGAGGCGCTCTATTCGGACATGGGCCACTTCGGGCGCGGGCCGCTGCGGCTGTCATGGTTCGGTTTCGTGATGCCGTGCCTGCTCATCAACTACTTCGGACAGGCGGCGATGATCCTGCGTCTCGACGACGCGCAGGCGGCGGTGGCGATGGAGAACCCGTTCTTCAACCTCGCGCCCGAATCGCTGCGCCTGCCGCTGGTGATCCTTGCGAGCGGCGCCGCCTTCATCGCCAGCCAGGCGGTGATCTCGGGCGCGTTCTCGATCACCCACCAGGCGATGCAGCTCGGCTTCATCCCGCGCCTCTCGACCCGCCACACCAGCGAGCACGAGGTCGGGCAGATCTACATCCCGTTCGTCAACTGGGCGCTGATGACCGGCGTGATCGTGCTGGTCCTGGTGTTCCAGAACTCGTCGAACCTCGCCTCGGCCTATGGTATCGCGGTGACCGGCGCGATGCTGATCGATACCTGCCTGATGGCGGTCTTGCTGATCGCGCTGTGGAAGTGGAAGCCCTACTTCGCGATCCCGGTGATCGTGACGTTCTTCGTCGTAGATGGCGCTTACTTCGCTGCTAATGCCACCAAAGTGCCTGACGGCGGCTGGTTCCCGCTGCTGATCGGTGGGATCGCCTTCACCCTGCTGACCACGTGGAACAAGGGCCGCCGTCTCATGCGCGACCGCATGACCGAGGCCGCGCTGCCGCTCAACGTCTTCGCCAAGAGCGCCCACGGCAGCGCCACGCGGGTGCCGGGAACGGCCATTTTCATGGCCTCCACCAACATGGGCGTGCCTTCGGCGCTGCTGCACAACATCAAGCACAACAAGGTCCTGCACGAGCGCGTGGTCGTGCTCACCGTCGAGGTGCAGGACGGCCCCTATGTCGAGCCGGCGGAACGCTTCTCGGTCGTCGAACTGGGGCAGGGCTTCTATCGCATGACGCTGCGCTACGGCTTCATGGAGGAGACCGACATTCCCGCAGCGCTGGCCCATGCGCCGATGTGCGGCGGTCCGTTCGAGATGATGAAGACCAGCTTCTTCCTCTCGCGCCAGACGCTGGTGCCCTCGGAGAAGCCGGGCATGATGATCTGGCGCGAGAAGCTGTTCGCCTGGATGATGCGCAATGCGGCAAGCGCGATGGAGTTCTTCCGCCTGCCCACCAACCGCGTGGTCGAACTGGGCAGCCAACTGGAAATCTGATTGCGCAGGTCCTGTGTGCGAAAGTGCATTCACGGTTAACAGTTAGTCAAGGGTATCTCCCTAGGTCCTGAGCGCGGCAAAGGCGTGAGGGACATGGGGATCGAAACTGCAAGCGACGAACTTGTCTGGCCCAACGTGGCGAAGGCGGCCTGCATACTTCTCGTCGTGATGATGCACTGCGGGGACCACATCATCACCCTGCCGTGGGCTCACAAGGATGAGCTGACTTCGGCGTGGATGATGGTCAACGGGTTCATCCGTCCGATCCGGATGCCGCTGTTCTTCCTCGTGTCGGGGCTTCTGGCCTCGGGTTCGATCATGCAGCCCCGTGTCGACACCGAAGCCAAACGGCTGGTTCGGCCGATCTACCTTTATGTCACCTGGGGTGTGGTCTACCAGCTGCTCATACCGCTCAAGGCCGATCCGGCGTGGTTCAGCCCTTCCATCAACAACAGCTTCCTGCTGATCGCGATGCTGATGGTGACATCCTGGTATCTGGCGGCGCTGGGGCTCTATTATCTCTTCACCCGTCTGACGCTGCGCTTCCCGCTCGAGGCGGTGCTGGTGCTGACCGCGGGCCTGTCGGTGCTGGGTACAATCTACGAGCCTTCGCTGGCCGGGAACCAGGCCAAGGTGCTGCGCTGTGCGATCTTTTTCGTCGCAGGGGTACGCATGAAGGGGGCGCTGCTCGCCTTCGTCGAAGCGGGGACGGCGAGGCGCGTCCTGCTGCTCGGGACCGGTTATGCGATCGGCTCGGTATTCGGGCTGAAGGAACACAAGTTCCTGCTCCCGGTCGACATGATGGCCGTGGCGTTTGGAGCGACGCTCTGCAGGCTGGCGGCGCGCAGGTTCGCCGGCCTCGCCTCACCGGCAACCTGGCTGGCGCACCGAACGTTGCCGATCTACCTTATCCACTTCCTTATGCTGCCGGTGCTGGGCTATGCGGTGCAGGCTTGGGCCGCACCGGTACTGCTGAGCTTCTGGGCGGGAATTGCCTATCCGCTGCTGGCGGTGCCGGTCATCGTGGCGGCGTCGCTGGCGATCCAGGCCGTGCTGCTGCGGCTTTCGGGCCGCTGGCTGTTCGAGCTGCCCTGGCGGCCGAGCGCCTCGCAGACGCTCCGGCGCAGCGATCCGGTGCTTCCCGCGCAGCCGGCGTGAGGCGGCGGAGCCCGCGCTCAATCGTGCGGCGGGTTCTCGATCAGCTCTTCCTTCGCCTCGTCGCCCATGCCGTGTTTCAGCACCATGGGCAGCTGCGAGAAGGTGAAGAGGAATGACAGCACCGTGAAGCCCCAGAGCTTCGCCTGCATCCAGGTGTCGAAGCTGACGGTGTAGACCAGCGCGGTGTTCAGCACCGCCAGTACCAGGAAGAACCATGCCCAGTTGCGCGAGAGCTTCATCCAGCCCTCGTCGCTGAGCCCCTCGAACGCGGACTGGAGGAGGTACTTGAGCATCGGCCTGCCCTTGAGCAGCCCCACGAACAGCACGACCGCGAACAGCAGGTAGACCGCAGTCGGCTTGATCTGGACGTAGAACGGATCGCGCAGGACCACGGTGAGTCCGCCGAAGCCGAGGATCAGCACCGTCGTCAGCCACAGCATCGGCGAGACATGGCCAAGCCGCCATTTTGACACGGCCAGCGCGATCACGGTAGCGGCCATGAAGGCCACGGTGCCCTTGATGACCGCGCTGACGGTGCCGACCATGTTGTTCTCGTCGCCGGGCGCGAAGTGGCGGTAGGCGAGGAAGAACACCAGCAAGGGCCCGAAATCGACGACGAGGTTGATCCAGGAGCTCTTCGGCTTGGTCTTGGACGTTTCAGGCATCAGGCAATTCCCGCGATCACCCGCGCGAGCAGGTCGGGGTTGAAGGGACGCAGGTCGTCGATCTTCTCGCCGACGCCGATGGCGTGGATCGGCAGACCGTACTGCTCCGCCGCCGCGACGAGGACGCCGCCTCGCGCGGTGCCGTCCAGCTTGGTCATGATCAGGCCGGAGACGCCCGCCACTTCCTTGAAAATCTCGATCTGCGAAAGCGCGTTCTGGCCGTTGGTGGCGTCAAGCACGAGCACGACGTCGTGCGGGGCGGCGGGGTTGATGCGGCCGAGCACACGGTGGATCTTGGCCAGCTCATCCATCAGCTCGCGCTTGTTCTGGAGGCGCCCGGCGGTGTCGACGATCAGCGCGTCGATGCCCTGGTCGGTCGCGGCCCTGACCGCGTCGAACACGACAGAGGCGGGGTCGCCGCCCTCGGGGCCGGTGATGATCGGGATCGACAGGCGGTCCGCCCAGACGCGGAGCTGGCCGATGGCGGCGGCGCGGAAGGTATCGCCGGCGGCCAGCATGACCGAGTAGTCCTGCTCCTGGAACAGGTGCGCGAGCTTGGCGATCGTGGTGGTCTTGCCCGATCCGTTGACGCCGATCACCAGGATCACCTGCGGGCGCGGGAAAGCGACGACGTCGAGCGGCTTGGCCACCGGGCGCAGGATCTCGGCGATCTCCCGGGCGACCACTTCCATGATTGCGCGCTCGTCCGCGTCGCGCTCGAAGCGCTCGTCGGCAAGTCGGGCGCGGATGCGCGCGGCGGCGCGGGGGCCGAGGTCCGACATGATCAGCGCATCTTCCAGATGGTCGAGCTGCGTGTCGGTCAGGCGGGTGGCACCGACGATGCCGGCCAGGTTGCCGGCGAGGCGCTCCGAGGTCTTGCGAAAGCCTCCGAGGAGGCGCTCGGACCAATCGTTGCCGGTTTCGGCCTGAGGTCCGTCGATACTCATGCTTCCAGTATTCCTTCGACTACCCTTGCGGGCACAACGCTGACCAGCGCGCCGGGCTGCGTATCGGCGGGCACGCGGACGGGGGCGAAGTCCGGCGCATGGCCGGTCCCGCCCCTTTCGGCGAGCACCCATAGCGGCTTGCCCAGATGCGCGGCAAGCCACGATGCCCGCACTTTGGAGACGGTTTCCCGAAGCTGCGCGGCGCGCGCCCGGATCGCGGCATGTTCCACCTGCGGCATCCGCGCCGCCGGGGTGCCGGGGCGCGGCGAATAGGGGAAGACGTGGCCGTGGACGACGCCCAGTTCCTCGATGATCGAGAGGTTGTCGGCGTGCGCGGCCTCGTCCTCGGTCGGGAAGCCGGCGATGAGGTCGGCGCCGATGGCGATGTCGGGGCGCCGCGCGCGCAAGGCTGCGACCAGCGAGACGGCGTCGGCGCGGCGGTGCCGGCGCTTCATGCGCTTGAGGATGAGGTCGTGCCCGTGCTGCAGCGAAAGATGCACATGCGGCATGACCCGGGCCTCGTCGGCCAGCAGTTCGAACAGGGCATCGTCCACCTCGGCTCCATCAATCGAGGACAGCCGCAGGCGGGGCAGTTGGCCGAATCGGGCGAGGATAGCCTCGCACAATGCGCCGAGCCGGGGCTCGCCGGGCAGGTCGCCGCCCCATGAGGTGAGGTCCACGCCGGTCAGTACTATCTCCCCCACGCCGGCATTGAGGTGCAATGCGACGTCCTCCAGCACCTCGTCGATGCTGCGCGAGCGGCTGGCGCCGCGGCCTTGCGGGATGACGCAGAAGGTGCAGGCATGATCGCAGCCGTTCTGAACCTGCACGAAGCTGCGCGTATGGTGGCGCTGTGCCGGAAGGGCGGTGGCGACGGGGACGTTCCAGGCGCGCGGGTCGAGCTTGGCGGTGTTGGCGACGAGGCCGTCGACCTCGGGCATGGCGGCCAGCGCCTCGCGCTCGACCTCGGCAGCGCAGCCGGTGACGAGCAGGCGCGCGTCGGGGCGGGCGCGGCGGGCGCGGCGGATGGCCTGGCGGGTCTGCCGCACGGCCTCGGCTGTAACGGCGCAGGAGTTGATGACGACGAGGTCCTGCGCTTCCCCGAGCAGGCCACGCAGGCTCTCGCTCTCGGCGAGGTTGAGCCGGCAGCCGAGCGAATGGACCTCGACGGTCACATGGTGATCCCGAAGTCCGCCGGATCGAAGCTGCCGCGAAACGCTTGCGCGGCGGGGCCGGTCATGACGATCTCGCCGTCCTCGCGCCACTCGATGACGAGCGGGCCGCCGGGGAGGGTGACAGTGATGCGCCGGTCCACCAACCCGCGCTTCATCGCGCCGATGGCCGTGGCGCAGGCGCCGGTCCCACAGGCGCGGGTGAGCCCGGCCCCGCGCTCCCAGACGCGCAAGGTGATCGAGTCGCGCGACGTGACGGCGGCGACGTTGACGTTTATGCGTTCGGGAAACAGCGGGTCGGTCTCGATCAGCGGCCCAAGGCGCGCCATGTCGATGGCGTACGGATCATCGACGAAGAAGATGACGTGGGGGTTGCCGACGTTGACGGCGATCGGGTTGACCAGCTCCTCCCAGGCGACGGGCATCGCATGAGTGTCCATCGGGTAGCCGAGGGGGATCATGTCCCAGTCGAAACGGGGCTTGCCCATCTCGACGCTGATGCCGGCCTCGGCAGGTGTGGAACTGACCATGCCGCCCAGCGTCTCGATCCGGGCTGGGCGTCCGTGGAGCAGCCCGACCGCGCGCGTTGCATTGCCGCAGGCCTCGACCTCGCTGCCGTCGCCGTTGAAGATGCGCATGCGCAAGTCGGCGGTGTCCGAAGGTTCGAGCACGATCAGCTGGTCGCAGCCGATGCCGGTATGGCGATCGGCAAGCGCGGCGGCGAAGCTGGAATCTACTGCCGGCAGGGGTCGTTCACGCGCGTCGAGCACCACGAAATCGTTACCCAGGCCATGCATCTTGGTGAATTCGATCCGCATGGCGCGCGATCTAGGAGCTGGCGGGGCCCAGGTCCAGCATTCTCGTCGTCGGGGCCTTTCCTGACCCGTCGGCGGCCGAGGCCGCAAGCGTACACATCACCATAAACAACTTCGTCGTCCTCGCGTAGGCGGGGCCCCGCACTCGTGAGGGCGACGGGATTTTGGGCTCAAAACTTCACGGACAGCCGTAGCGGTTCAGGCGCGGCGGGCCTCGGCCTCGTTGGGCAATTCGGGCTCCGCCGCCGCCCGCTGCGCGCCGTCCAGCCACTCGCCCAATTCGCTGGCGGGGCGTGGGCGGCCGTAGAGGTAGCCCTGGCCGGTGATCTCGCCGTACTGGCGCAAATGGTCGAGCACATCCTGTGTCTCGATGCCCTCGGCGGTGACGGGCATGTCGAGTCCCTGGCCGAGTGTCGCGACGGCGCGAACGATCGCCGCGCTGTCCTTGTTGTCGACCAGGCTGGAAACGAAGCTGCGGTCGATCTTGATGCGGTCGAACGGCAGCTGGCGCAGCTGTGCGATCGAACTGTAGCCGGTGCCGAAATCGTCGAGGCTGACGCGGATGCCCTGATTCTTGAGGCTGGTGATGAGCGAGCGCACCTGGCCGAGATTGTGGTGCAGGCAGCTTTCGGTGATCTCGATCTCAAGTCGCTGGGGTGGGAAGTTCGCCTCCACCAGCATGCGCAGCAGCTTCTGCGCGAACCACGGGTCGCGCAGCTGAATCGGCGAAATGTTGACCGCAAGCGTCAGGCGGGGGTCCCACATCCGGGCGTCTTCCAGCGCCTGCGCGATCACGCTCTGCGACAGTTCGGCAATGGCGCCGATGTCCTCGGCGACAGGGATGAAAATATCCGGGGCGACGATGCCGAACTGCGGCGAATCCCAGCGCGCCAGCATCTCGAAGCCCATCAGCTCGCCGGTCTGCAGATCGACCTGCTGCTCGTAGAAAGGGACGAACTCGCCGCGCGGGATGCCCTGGCGGATGCCGTTCTCGAGTTGCGAACGAAAGCGCATCTCGTCGGCCATCTGCGGTTCGAACCACGAGTAGGCGTTACGGCCCCGGCGCTTGGAATGGTACATGGCAATGTCAGCCATCTCCAGCAGCGCCTTGGCGCCGGCTGCGCGGGAATCGATGACCAGGCGGTCCGAGCGGGCGAGCCCGATCGAGGCGGTAACGTCGACACTGACGGCGTTGACGCGTGCGCTTTCGGCGATGGCGACGACCAGGACCTCGGCGATGTGGTCCACGCTTTCCGGGCGGGCGTGTTCGAAGCGCAGGGCAACGGCGAACTCGTCTCCGCCGATACGGCCGATCAGCGCGTCCTTCGGGGCGCTTGCGGCGATGCGGCGCGCGCATTCGCACAGCAGCATGTCGCCCGCGGAGTGGCCGTTGTAATCGTTGACCTGCTTGAAATTGTCGAGGTCGATCATCAGCAGCGCGACCACGCGGCCGTGGTCAGGGGAATCCATGGCCTTCGCGATCATCGTGTCGAGCCCCGCGTGGAAGCTGCGTCGGTTGAGGAAGCCGGTGAGGGGGTCGGTCTCGGCAAGTCGCCGCGCCTCGCGCTCGGCCACCTTGCGCAGCATGATCTCCTCGCAGAGTTGGCGATAACGGCTCCATCCGAAGATGATGATCGCGATGTTGAGCAGGAAAGCGTTCAGGATGAAATGGTCGGGACCGGGCCCGTGGCCGCCCAGCGACCGGACCACGCTCGGCCCTATCTCGCTTCCCGTCGCGACGAACAGGATGATCGCCGCCGTGACGATACCGAGCGCGACGACGTCGAACTCGCGGCCTGCATCGTCGTCCGTGTCATGCCCGGCAATATCGAAATTCGCTGCCAACACAGCCGTGTCCCCCTCGGGGTATCGACCCCAAGGCTTCACGACTACGTATGGCCTCTGAAATTTTGGTTAAAACAGCCAGCCCGGGCCTTCGCGGGATGGCATGCGAAGGCCCGATTGCAGGATTTTAACAGTCAGGCCTTGAGGCCGATCTCGCGCAGGCGTTCCTGGAGGTAGTCGTCCGCCGTGATCGTCTCCGGATAGCGGTCCGGGTTCGCTTCGCTGACGCATTCCGGCAGCGTGACGAACGGGAAATCGCTGCGCAGGTGCAGGAAGAAGGGCATCGAGTAGCGGCTGTGGCCAGCCCGTTCGCCAGAGGGATTGCGCACGCGGTGGGTGGTGGACGGCAGGACATGGTTGGTCAGGCGCTGCAGCATGTCGCCGATGTTGACCACCAGCGCGCCTTCGGGCGGGGCGATGGACAGCCAGCGCCCGTCCTTGCCGAGCAGTTCGAGGCCCGCTTCCTGCGCGCCGAGCAGCAGGGTGATGAGGTTGATATCCTCGTGCGCGCCGGCGCGGATGGCGCCGCCGGCACGTTCGCCGACCGGGGGGTAGTGCAGCAGGCGCAGCACCGAGTTGCCGTCGTCGATCGCCGGGTCGAACCAGCGCGAATCGAGCCCGAGGTCGATGGCGATGGCCGAGAGCACCTTGGCGCCGGCTTCGTCGAACTGGCGGTACAGCTCCTCGAACGTCTCGCGGAAGCCCGGTACTTCCTCCGGCCAGATGTTCGGCGGCATCGAGGCGGCGAGCGGCGAGGAGGCGGGAACGTCGCGGCCGACGTGCCAGAACTCCTTGAGGTCCTTCTCGCTCGCGCCCTTGGCGACTTCGGTGCGGAACGGCGTGTAGCCGCGCGCGCCGCCCTGGCCCTTGATGAAGTAGTTCTGCTTCACCTCGACCGGCAAGGCGAAGAACTGCGCGGTCAGGTCCCAGGCACGCTCGATCAGCGCGAGGTCGATTCCGTGGTCGCGGATCATCGCGAAGCCGAAGCTGCGGAAGCTCTCGCCCAAGCGGCGCGGCAGATCGTCGCGGTCGGCATCGAGGCTGAGGACGGGGATTTCGGCGAGGTCCATGGTAGTGCAATCCGTAACGAGTCGGTATCCCGCCCCTTTAGGGGCTCGCGGGCCGGACATGAAACGGAAAGGCTACCGATGGCGAAAAGCTACTGGCTGATGAAGACCGAACCCGACGCCTACGGCTGGGACGATCTCGTCGCCGAGGGGGAGGGCACGTGGGACGGCGTGCGCAACCACCGCGCCGCGAGCAACCTGCGCGCCATGAAGCCGGGCGACGAGGTGTTCTTCTACCACTCCAACATCGGCAAGGAGATCGTCGCCGTTGCCGAGATCACCCAGTCAGGTCTTACTGATCCCAGCGATCCGGAAGGTAAGTGGGCGGCGGTGAAGCTCAAGCCGGTGCGCAAGCTGAAGCGCGCGGTGACGCTCAAGGAAGCCAAGGCCGACCCTGCTCTGGCCGAAATGGAACTGGTGAGGTTCTCGCGGCTGTCTGTGGGCGTGGTGACGCCGCAGGAGTGGGAACACATCCTGAAATTGTCCAAAGGCTGACCGCCAACGGGTGGTCGTTCGCAGGGCACGCACTGTCGTGCATAGGCAACCGGGCGGGCCCTGGCGCATTTTACTCCTCGAAGACGGCGGATTTTTTCGCCGCCCAATATCAAGGAGATTTCACCATGGGTAAGCTCACCGACACCGTGAAGGGCGTGGGCAACGAAATCGCCGGCAACGCCAAGCAGGTCGCCGGCGATGCGCGCAACAATCCCGCCCAGAAGGCGGAAGGCGTCGCGCAGGAGCGCAAGGGCGAGCTGCAGCAGGCAGCCGGCAAGGTCAAGGGCGCCCTCGGCGACCGCATCTGACCTTCGCTGCTTCCAGCGAAAAACGATCAAGGGCTGCCTTCGGGCGGCCCTTTTTCTTTGGGTTCCCGTCGCTTGACCGGTTCGGACCGGTGATGGCGTCCCGTTTCGGGAAGCGGTTCCAAGGCCGCTTTACGAGAAGGTAAACAAATCGTTAAGACGAGCATTATGCGAAGCATGACACGTCGCGCACTCGTCCTCACGCAGGAGTCCGCCGGGCACTGGTTCCGCCGATCGCTGCCGCCCCACGTCTTCACGGACCCGCTGCCCGGGGATGCCGAGGATGCGGAGAACCGAGAGGCGGCCCGCCGATGGCGCCTTCGCGGAGGGACTTGGAAGGGCTTCCTGAGCGCTTATTGCGCCGGCTTCGTGGCGATCAGCTTATTCATTGCCTGAGGGCGAAACATCACCCTGCCACGGCGGCGTTTTCAGCTCGGAACAGCAGGTGGCCAATCCAGGCCGAGACAAGGCAGCACAGCGAGACGACGAGCAGCTGCTGCGCCACCGCGACGCCCATGAAGGTCATCGCTCCGGTGGCGAGCGAGCCGACCACCATCGCACCCGAGTTGACGATGTTGTTCGCCGCGATCGTCCGCGCGGTCTGCGACTTTTCGACGAACGTGGTGAGGAACGCATAGAGCGGCACGACGAACATGCCTCCGCACACGGCGATGCCCAGCAGGGTAAGCATCAGCGGGATGGCCAGCGGTTGCACCACGAAAGTCGCCACGTCCATCATCACGTCGGGTCCGGCATGGGGCGGCCAGACGCGGCAGACCTGCTGGAAAGCGACGAGGAAGGCGCCCATGCCGATCACCGAGATCGGCGACCAGCGCGCCGAGACGGTGCCCTTGAGCAGCGCATTGATCGCCACCGACCCGAAAGCGACGCCGACCGAGAAGATCACCAGGAACAGGCTCGCCACTTCCTTGCTGGCGCGCAGCATGTTCTTGGCGAGCGGCGGGAACTGGATGAACAGTACGGTACCGATCGCCCAGAAGAAGCTGATCGCGCAGATCGCCAGGAATACCCGGCGGTCCTTCATGGTCGTGCGCACGAGGTTCACCGAGGCGCGGATGAAGTGGTAGTCGAGTGGCTCGGGCTCGCACAGCGGCGGGGCGGGCGGGACCTCGCGCCCGGCGAAGAAGCCGATGACGGCGCAGACGATGACGCCGATCGCGGCATGCTCGACCTCGATCCACCCGGCGACGATGGTCCCTGCCAGCACGGCGATATAGGTGCCTGCCTCGACCAGCCCGGTGCCCGAGAGAACCTCACGGTCGTTCAGGTGCTGGGGCAGGATCGCGTACTTGATGGGACCGAAGAAGGTGGAATGTACGCCCATCGCAAACAGCGCGAGGAGCATCAGCGGGATCGCGACCGGCTCGATCTCGAAACCCTGCCAGGCGAGCGCCAGGCCCGCGCCTCCGACCAGCATGATGCCGATCTCGCACGCCTTGATGACGCGGATCAGCTTCGCCTTGTCGCGCATGTCGGCCAGCTGTCCGGCCAGCGCGGAGAGCAGGAAGAAGGGAATGATGAAGATCGCCGAGGCCAGCGCGCTGAAACGGGCCTCCTGCGCCTCCGAGTGATAGACCTCGTAGACCACGAAAAGGATCATGGCGTTCTTGAACAGGTTGTCGTTGAACGCGCCGAGGAGCTGGGTCACGAAGAGGGGAAGAAACCTTCGGGCCCGGATGAGTTTGGTCGTCGTGGTCATGATCGGTAAGGTGCCGCCGGCCTCGCTCTGGGGTCGCGGGGACACTTAATGGCACGGTGCGGGGGCACAACCCCCGTTGAGCACTTTATTCCCGCCACACTTGCGCGCTATGGCGATCCTATCATGCTCACACTGCCGAACATTCTCACCCTTTCGCGCATCGTCACGCTGCCGCTGCTGGCCTTCCTGCTGTGGTGGCCCACGTGGGAATTCGGCTATGGGCTGGCCTTCGGGCTCTATTGCCTGATGGGCATCACCGATTATTTCGATGGCTATCTCGCCCGATCGAGCGGCACCGTCTCGAAGCTGGGCGTGTTCCTCGATCCGATCGCGGACAAGATCATGATCGCCACGGTGATCCTCGTGCTGACCGCGCAGGGCATCCTTCGCGGGCCGTACGTGGGCGATGCGCATGTGATCGCGGGGCTCGTGATCCTGGTGCGCGAGATCGCGGTGTCGGGCCTGCGCGAGTTTCTCGGCGGGCTGCAGGTTTCGGTCCCGGTCAGCCGGCTGGCCAAATGGAAGACGACGTTCCAGCTCATCTCGCTCGGCGCCCTGATCCTCGGCGTGGCGATGCCCTGGTGGAACGTGTGGCTCGGCGAACTCGAGATCAACGTGCCGCATACCGTCGGGCTGACGACGCTGTGGGCCGCCGCTGCCCTGACCGTGGTGACCGGCTGGGACTATCTGCGCGCCGGCCTGAAATACATGGACTGACGGCACGGGGCGCTGCGCGAGCAGGGGTGGTCACTTTGCAGACCATGAGACGCTGGCGTATTGCCCGTCCGCCCCGATTTCCGATGGACCTCGGGCATGTATGGGGTCTGAGGCAGCCTCAGCCCGCGCGCAATTCGTCCGCGAGCATCCGGAATTCGTCCGAGCGGGGCGAGTTCTTGCGCCAGACCAGCGCGATCTCGCGGTTGGCGTTGGGCGAGAGCAACGGGCGGGCGACGACGTTGGTGCCGTTGAGGATCCCGGCATCGAGCGCCATCTCAGGCAGCATAGTGACGCCGAGGCCGTTGTCGACCATCTGCACCAGCGTATGCAGCGAGGTGCCGATCATCGTCGCGCTCGCCCGCAGTTCCGGGCGGTTGCAGGCGGCGAGCGCGTGGTCCTTGAGGCAGTGCCCGTCTTCCAGCAGCAGGAGGCGGTGCTCGTCGATGAGTTCGGGGCCGACTTCGGCAGGGGGGCTGTGCGGATAATCGCTGGGGAAGGCGACGAAGAAGGCATCGAGCTCGATCGTCTCCTTTTCGACCTCGCCCGTGGCGTAGGGCAGGGCCAGCAACACGCAGTCGGCCCGGCCGTGGTGGAGCGATTCGACCGCGGCGGCGCTGGGCTCCTCGCGCAGGAACAGTTTGAGGTTGGGGCGTTCGCGCCGGAGACGCGGCAGCATACGGGGCAGCAGGAACGGGGCGATCGTCGGGATCACGCTCATCCGCAACTCGCCCGAGAGCGGCTTGCCGCTCGACTGGACGAGGTCGGACAGTTCCTCTGTCTCACGCAGGATTCGGTGGGCCTTGGCGACGACGGAATTACCAAGCGGGGTGAAGCGCACCGCGCGCTTGGTGCGTTCGACCAGCGTCACGCCTAGCAGCGTCTCCAGGTCCCGTAGCCCCGCCGAGAGTGTGGATTGCGAGACGAAGCAGGCGTCGGCGGCGCGGCCGAAGTGGCCATGCTCATGAAGCGAGACGAGATACTGAAGCTGCTTTAGGGTGGGCTGATAAACGGTCACGCCCCGGCTATCGCATGACTTCAGGCGTTTAGCCAACCGTTTGGTAAACGTCGTCCCCGGTCGAGCCGGGGGCCGCGCTTTCAGTCTTCCTGGGTGCCTTCCACCTTTGCGTCGGCCTCAGCAGACGCAGCAGCTTTCGCGGCGTCGTCCACATGCGTCATCTTGAGCTTGCCGTTCTCCACCGCGAAGGCGAGCTTGCCTTCGACGAGATCGAGCGCGTCACGGCCGAAGACCTCGTAGCGCCAGCCTTCCAGCAGGCTGAGGTTCTTGCGCACGCCGGCGGCCAGAAGTTCCAGTTCCTCGCTGCGGGCGAGTAGTCGCGAGGCCGCGTCGATCTCACGCGCGCGAATCTTGAGCAGCAACTTGAGCAGGTCGGCGACGAGGGCGCCCTCCTTGCCAAGCGGGGCGCCGCGCGGGGCACGAGGGGGCAGTTCGTCGTCGGGCAAGGCTTCCGCCTTTTCCAGAACAGCCATCAGGCGGCGTCCGATTTCATTGTCCTTCCAGCCTTGCGAGAGGCCGCGCACCTTGGCGAGGTCGCCCTGCGTCTTGGGGGGGTGGCTGGCGATGTCGGCCAGCGTCTCGTCGCGGGCGATGCGGCCGCGCGGGATGTTCTTGCCCTGCGCTTCCATCTCGCGCCACTCGGAGATCGCCTTGAGGCGGCCGAGAACCTGCGGGTTGCGTCCCGGAGCCTTGATCCGCTTCCACGCCAGCTGCGGGTCGTTGCGGTAGTGCTCGGGGTCGGCCAGCTTCTCCATCTCCTGGTCCAACCACTCGCCGCGCCCGGTCTTGATGAGGCGCTTGAGCATCTTGGGGAAGATCTTGGAAAGATGGGTGACGTCGCCGATGGCGTATTCGATCTGGCGGTCGGTCAGGGGGCGGCGCGACCAGTCGGTGAAGCGGGCGCCCTTGTCGATCGTCAGGCCCTGCCACGATTCGACGAGGTTGGAATAGCCGATCTGCTCGGACTGGCTGATCGCCATCATCGCGATCTGGGTGTCGAAGATCGGGTGCGGGGTGCGGCCCGTGAAGTTGAACACGATCTCGACGTCCTGCCCGCCCGCGTGGAAGACCTTGAGGACGTCCTCGTTGTCGGTCAGCAGGTCCCACAAGGGCTTGAGGTCGAGGCCGGGTGCCAGCGGATCGACCGCGGCGGCTTCCTCCGTATTGGCGATCTGCACCAGGCAGAGCTCGGGCCAATAGGTGTTCTCGCGCATGAACTCGGTATCGACACTCACGAAATCGGATTTCGAGAGGCGATCGCACAAATCGGCGAGATCTTCGGTTTTCGTTATCAGCGGGTGAATTTTCATTGAAGCGAGGCGTTACGCCTAACATGCCGGGGGATCAACGCCCCGTGTCAGCCTTTTGTCGTATGTTTATGTCCTTCGTAGCAGCCGCTGGACGAGGGAAGGCTTCCGGTGCGTCTCCAGCTCGGCGATGCTTTCCTTTGTGACGAGGCGGCGGCGCAGCTGGGTGCCGGTGGTGTGGATGCCCGGTGGCGGAAGGTGCCAGGCTTCGGCATCGTCGCCCGGATCGCCTTCCGGATCGGCGAGCTGGCGCAGTTCCAGCATGGCACCGAACTCTTCCTCAGGTACGGCCGGCGCCACGATCGGCGCGTCCGCCCACTGCGCGAAGGGCGCGTCGGTGGTGCCGCGATGGCAGGTGGATGGCTCGAGAATTGCGTCCAGCTCGTCATGTGCCAGCATCATTTTTTCTCGCTTGTCTTGCGCGTCGACCCTTGTGGACCGGAATAGGCGGCAATGGTTTATGCGGGGTTACCGCAAGGCGTGCCGTGGGCGAAAAAGTGTTCAAGATGTGAAGGATTTGATTAAAATCGTGTCATCCGACGCGAAGGGTTGGGTGGTGGTCCTGCGGCCGCGCGGCCGAAACCGATCAAGGAAAACCAAACCACGTCTGGAAATCGCACCGTCGGTCGACTAGGGGCGCGGATATCCGATTTTCGTATTTGAAGAGCACGAACCCGCCATGATCCATCCCTATCGCTCCCACACCTGCGGCGCTCTCGGAGCGGCAGAGGTCGGCCAGACCGTCCGTCTCTCGGGCTGGGTCCATCGCAAGCGCGACCATGGCGGCGTCCTCTTCGTCGATCTGCGGGACCACTACGGCCTGACGCAGATCGTCGCCGACACCGACAGCGAGGCGTTCCCGCTGCTCGATTCGCTGCGCCTCGAAAGCGTCATCACCATCAAGGGCAACGTGAAGGCGCGCACCGCCGGCACCGCAAACCCCAACCTCGCCACCGGCGAGATCGAGGTCTACGCCCGCGCCGCTACCGTCATCTCCAAGGCCGAGGAATTGCCGATGCCGGTCGCCGGCGAGCAGGAGTACCCCGAGGACATCCGCCTCAAGTACCGCTTCCTCGACCTGCGCCGCGAGACGCTGCACGCCAACATCGTCAAGCGCACGAAGATCATCTCGGACATGCGCCGCAAGATGGAAGGCATCGGCTTCACCGAATATTCAACGCCGATCCTCACCGCCTCCAGCCCCGAAGGCGCGCGCGACTTCCTCGTGCCGAGCCGCATCCACCCCGGCAAGTTCTATGCGCTGCCGCAGGCGCCGCAGCAGTACAAGCAGCTGCTGATGGTCGCCGGCTTCGATCGTTACTTCCAGATCGCGCCCTGCTTCCGCGACGAGGATCCGCGCGCCGACCGCCTGCCGGGCGAATTCTACCAGCTCGACCTCGAGATGAGCTTCGTCACCCAGGAAGAAATCTGGGAGACCATGGAGCCCGTGCTGCAGAGCGTCTTCGCCGACTTCGCCGACGGCAAGCCGGTCACGCCCTCGGGCCAGTTCCGCCGCATCCCGCACGCGCAGTCGATGCTCGACTACGGTTCGGACAAGCCGGACCTGCGCAACCCGCTCATCATCAGAGACGTGAGCGAGCACTTCGTCGAATCGGGCTTCGGCATCTTCGCCGGCATCGTTGGCAACGGCGGCGTGATCCGCGCGATCCCGGCTCCGGGCGCAGGCGCAGGCAGCCGCAAGTTCTTCGACGAGATGAACAACTGGGCGCGGGGCGAGGGCTTCTCCGGCCTCGGCTACATCAACATCAAGGACGGCGCCCCCGGCGGCCCGATAGCCAAGAACCACGGCGAGGAAAAGACCGCTGCGCTGATCGCGGCGCTGGGCCTCGGCTCCAACGACGGCGTGTTCTTCGCCGCCGGCAAGGAAGAGCAGGCGGCCAAGCTCGCCGGTCTCGCCCGCACCCGCGTGGGCGAACAGCTGGGCCTGATCGACAAGGACCGCTTCGAGCTGTGCTGGATCGTCGACTTCCCGTTCTACGAGTGGGACGAGGACAACAAGAAGGTCGACTTCGCGCACAACCCGTTCTCGATGCCGCAGGGCGGCATGGAAGCGCTCGAAGGCCGGGACCCGCTGACGATCAAGGCGTTCCAGTACGACCTCGTCTGCAACGGCTTCGAGATCGCCTCGGGCTCGATCCGTAACCAGAGCCCCGAACTGATGGTGAAGGCGTTCGAGATGACCGGCCTGACCAAGGCGGACGTCGAGGAGCGCTTCGGCGGCCTCTACCGCGCCTTCCAGTACGGCGCCCCGCCGCACGGCGGCATGGCCGCCGGCGTCGACCGCATCGTGATGCTGCTCTGCGGGGCGCAGAATCTGCGCGAAATCTCGCTGTTCCCGATGAACCAGCGCGCCGAGGACCTGCTCATGGGCGCGCCGTCGCCCGCCGAGCACAAGCAGCTGCGCGAACTGCACATGCGCGTCGTCGAGCCGGTGAAGCCGAGCGCTCCGGCTGCCGGCAAGATCGTCGCGCCCGACGCGGGATAAGTAAGCACGTCGTTCCTGGCTCGGCCGGGGACCGAATCTCCCCGTCGTCCCCGCCTTTGCGGGGACGACGGGCTGTTGGCGCGTCGTCGCATTCGAACGCTTCGTCGCGGCGCGCATTGCGCCGGCGCGGGTGGCCTTCCAACTCGATGTCGCGGCCGGGCCATCGTGGGAGTGCGTTCATGCAGCAGCAGATTTCCGTCATCACCCTCGGCGTCGCCGATGTCGCCCGCTCCAAGGCCTTCTACCGCGAGGGCTTCGGCTGGGAGCCGGTATTCGAGCAGGACGACGTCGCGTTCTTCCAGATGAACGGGCTAATGCTCGGCCTGTGGGACAAGGCCCAGCTCGAAGGCGACATGCAGCGTCCCTGCCTCCCTCCCGGCAGCTTCGCGCTGGCGACCAACGTCGAAAGCGCCGGCGCGGTCGACGCGGCAATCGCACAACTCGTCGCAGCAGGGGCTGGGTTGCTGCGCGCCGCGGATGCACCGCCGCATGGCGGATATCGCGGCTACATCGCCGATCCCGATGGCAATGCTTGGGAAATCGCATGGAATCCCGCCTGGACCGTGGATAACGAGGGTCATGTGACCTTCGGACTGTGACCCAAGCCCCTTGCCAGCGCGCCGCCCGTTCATTAGGGCGGCTGACGAGATATCAATCCTCCGATTTTTGAAGGGGTCTTTACACATGAGCGATACCGCCGATCGGGTTAAGAAGATCGTCGTCGAGCACCTGGGCGTGGAAGCCGAGAAGGTTACCGAAGACGCCAGCTTCATCGACGATCTGGGCGCTGACTCGCTCGACATCGTCGAGCTGGTCATGGCCTTCGAGGAAGAATTCGGCGTCGAAATCCCCGACGACGCAGCCGAGAAGATCAGCACCGTCTCCGATGCCATCAAGTACATCGAAGAGAACAAGGGCTGATTGCGGCCTTGCAGCCCGAGTCCCCGCTCGTGAGGGGTGGGGCCGGGATGCAACACCGGATTGAAATCGACAGGCTCGACCTCTAAGGGGGCGGGCCTGTTGCCTTTTGGGCCGAAGGATTTTCGGAGAACATAATGCGTCGTGTTGTCGTAACCGGTCTTGGCCTCGTCACCCCCCTGGGCGGCGACGTGGAGACCACCTGGGCCAACATCCTAGCCGGCAAGTCCGGCGCCGGGCCGATCACGAAGTTCGATGCCTCGGACCAAAAGTGCCGCATCGCCGCCGAGGTGAAGCCCGCCGACCATGAATATGGCTTCGATGCCAACAAGCGCGTCGACCATAAGGTCCAGCGCCAGGTCGACCCGTTTATCGTCTTTGGCATTGATGCCGCCGGACAGGCGATCGAGGACGCGGGCCTTACCGACATGGACGTCGAAACCCGCTACATGGCGGGTTGCTCGATCGGTTCGGGCATCGGCGGCCTGCCGGGTATCGAGAGCGAATCGCTGGTGCTGGCCGAGAAGGGCCCGAGCCGCGTCTCGCCCCACTTCGTCCATGGCCGCCTCATCAACCTGATCTCGGGCCAGGTCTCGATCAAGTACGGCCTCATGGGTCCGAACCACGCGGTCGTCACCGCGTGCTCGACCGGCGCGCACTCGATCGGCGACGCTGCACGCATGATCAAGGACGGCGACGCCGACATCATGCTGGCCGGCGGTTCGGAAAGCACCATCTGCCCGATCGGTATCGCCGGCTTCGCGCAGGCCCGTGCGCTTTCGACCAACTTCAACGACCAGCCCGAGAAGGCCAGCCGCCCCTACGACAGGGACCGCGACGGCTTCCTGATGGGTGAGGGCGCGGGCGTCGTCGTGCTCGAGGAATACGAGCACGCCAAGGCGCGCGGCGCGAAGATCTACGCCGAAGTCATCGGCTACGGTCTCTCAGGCGACGCCTACCACGTCACCGCGCCGCATCCGGAAGGTTCGGGCGCGTTCCGGTCGATGGCGATGGCGCTGCGCAAGGCCGGCCTCGAGCCCAAGGACATCGACTACATCAACGCCCACGGCACCTCGACCCCGCTGGGCGACGAACTGGAACTGGGCGCGGTGCGCCGCCTGTTCGGCGATGCCATCGACGGCGTCTCGATGAGCTCGACCAAGTCGGCGATCGGCCACCTGCTCGGCGGCGCCGGCGCGGTGGAGGCGATTTTCTGCATCCTCGCCCTGCGCGACCAGATCGTCCCCCCGACGCTCAACCTCGACAACCCGAGCGACAGTTGCGTGGGCGTCGACCTCGTGCCGCACGTCGCCAAGAAGCGTGAAGTGCGCGCCGTGCTCAACAACAGCTTCGGCTTCGGCGGGACCAACGCCAGCCTGGTGCTGCGCAAGGTCGATTGAGGCAAAATCCGATGATGTCGCGGCGTGGATGCGTTCTGGTAGCGGTCCTTGCCGTGGCCATCATCGGCGGCCTGTGGGCCTTCCTCGGCGGCTGGTACGGTTCCGGTCCGCTCGAGAAGGATGCCCACTTCCTCGTGCCCAACGGCGCAAGCCTGGCCGCCGTGGCCGAGCGACTGGAGAACAAGGGCGTGATCCGCTCTGCCTCCGGGTTCACTCTTCGGGCCCGCGTGTTCGGCGGCGGTAGCGGCATCAAGGCGGGCGAGTTCGCGATCCCCGCCCACGCCAGCGCCTCTCGCGTCATGGCGATCATTTCCAGCGACGACTTCGTGCGCCGGCTCGTCACCGTTCCCGAGGGGATGCCCTCGATCATGGTGTACGAACGTCTCAGGGCGCAGACAGCGCTCACCGGCGACGTGACCTCACCGGCCGAGGGCTCGGTGCTGCCCGACAGCTACCCCATCGAAAGCGGCGAATCGCGCGAGGCGGTGCTGCGCCGGATGCAGGCGGCGATGAGCCGCACGCTGAAGGAACTGTGGGCGGGGCGCGCCCCGAACCTCGTGGTGAAGACGCCTGAGCAGGCGGTGATCCTCGCTTCCATCGTCGAGAAGGAAACGGGCAAGCCTTCCGAACGCCGCATGGTCGCCGGGCTCTATTCGAACCGCCTGCGGACAGGGATGCTGCTTCAGGCTGACCCGACGATCATCTACCCGATCACGAAGGGCAAGCGGCTGGGCCGCCGCATCCTCCAGTCCGAGATCCAGGCGGTCAACGACTACAATACCTACACGATGGTCGGCCTGCCAAAGCATCCGATCACCAACCCGGGCCGCGAATCGATCGCGGCGGTGCTGAACCCGGCGAAGACCGACGCGCTCTACATGGTCGCGGACGGCACCGGGGGCCACGCCTTCGCGGGCACCCTGGCCGAGCACAACCGCAACGTCGCCAAGTGGTTCGCCATCCGCCGCCAGCGCGGAGAACTCTGAGCGTTCAGCGTAGCGTCCCGTCCGCGGCCTTCGTACGGGCGTAGAGCAGCGAGACGAGGGTGATCGCGAAGATCACGGCCGGGAAGATCACGGTCGACGAGCCCTTCGCGGCGATCAGTCCGTAGCTCAGGAACGTCCAGGCGAACTGCACCATCACTCCTGCAAGCGAGAGTGCGAAGAACACCCAGGCTATCCTGCGCCGTGTCAACAGCAGCACAGCACCCGCCGTGCCGACCCATACGGCCACCGCATAGCCGGCCCAGGCCCATGGCGGCATCGCGCGGAAGGCATCGGCGGTGACCGGGTCGGTCTTGGCGAGGGCATCCAGATCGGCCGTCGCCTGCATGACATAGGCCGCGTCGCCCAGCAGGTTCCATAACAGGATCGCGACAGCGATGATCCAGAACTTGCGCATGATGGCATCCCTCGCCCCGTTCGTCCCACAGCGTTGAACTTTGCCGTGCCTCGGGCATTCTGGCAATCAGGACCCATTCCACGCCGACCGGAGGCCTCATGATCGACCGCCAGATACCCGACGTCACCCTGAAGACCCGTGTTCGCGATGACGCACTGGGCGGCGATAATCCGTTCAAGTGGCGGGACTTCAGCGTGCGCGAAGAGTTTGCCGGCAAGAAGGTCGTCATCTTTTCGCTTCCCGGCGCCTTCACGCCGACCTGCAGCAACGAGCAGTGCCCGGCCTTCGAGCGCCTCTATGATGATTTCCGCGCTGCCGGTGCGGACGAGATCTACTGCCTCTCGGTCAACGATGCCTTCGTCATGTATCAGTGGGGCAGGCATCTCGGGCTGTCGAAGGTTCGGCTGCTGCCGGACGGATCAGGCAACTTCACGCGCCGTATGGGCATGCTGATCGACAAGGACCATCTTGGCTTCGGCCTGCGATCCTGGCGCTATGCTATGATCGTCGATGACAACACCATCTCGGGCTGGTTCGAGGAGCCGGGCATCAACGACGTGGGATCGGACGAGGATCCTTACGGCGAATCGGCTCCCGAGCGCGTGCTGGAAGCCCTGCGCGTGGCGTGAGTTCGCCTGCTTCCGACCGGATTGCGACCGGGCCCCGCAATCCGCGCGCGCCATTGCTCGTCACCGCGGAACTTCCCGAGGACGTGCTCGCCTGGGTAGACGGGTTGCGCCGGGCGCATTACCCGCCTGAGCGCAACCGCCTGCGTGCGCACGTCACACTCTTCCATGCGCTGCCGCCGTCGGTGGAGGCGGAACTTCTGGGCGTGCTCGCAGACCTGGCCAGGGCGCCGCCGCCCCCTGCCCGCATCTGCGGGCTGATGAAGCTGGGCAACGGCACCGCGATCGCCATAGAAAGCCCGCGGATGGTCGATCTCCATGGCGCCATCGCCGAGCGCATGCACGGCCTGCTGACGCAGCAGGATGCGCAGCCGCTGCGTCTTCACGTCACCATCCAGAACAAGGTGACAAGCCAGGCCGCGCGGTCGCTCCAGGTGGAACTGGGCCCGCAGTTGCAGCCCACATCGTTCCGCTTTCGGGGGTTCGGTCTCTACGGCTGGGAGGAGGGCCTGTGGCGCCCGCTCCGGGTGGTTTCTTTTCGCGGTTGAGCCATGCTTTTGGGTGTTGACCGATGGCCACCTCGTGCCTAAAGGACGCGGCCTGCACCGCAGCATCGGTGCACCAGATCGAGCCGCCCCACCCGGCGGCCTTGGTATGGCGGAGTAGCTCAGCTGGTTAGAGCAGCGGAATCATAATCCGCGTGTCGGGGGTTCGAGTCCCTCCTCCGCTACCAATTCCCAAGATATTGATTTTCAATGATTTTCTGTAGAAAATGTATCGCTCGTTGGCGGACGCCATCGGGGCGGTTGGGCGATTAGTTGGGCGGAATTGCTCTTTCTTCGAGCTTGCGGATGGCCGCCTGACCCAGTGCCGGGTCGCGGTGCATGTAGTGGGTGTCGAGGATGCTCCCGACTTCCTTGAGGCTGTGGCCGGTGATCGCGGCGATCTCCGGAACCGTGGCGCCGGCGACGGCCAGGCGCGTGACGGCGGTGCCGCGCAGGTCGTGGAAGGTCAGGCCCGTCACACCCGATTTGATGCAGGCTTTGCGCCACGAGGCGCGGAAGCCCGATTCGGTCCAGGCTGTGCCGCGTTCGGTCGCAAGGATGGTCGCGGGCAAGGGCTTGCCTTCGGCCGCCAGGTTCTTCTTCAGGGCTTCCAAGGCGGTGCGGAGGGGCGCGCCGACCGGGATCGCTACCGCGACGCCCGTTTTGCGCTGGCGCAACCTGATCGTCGTGCCGTCGAACGCGGCCCAAGTCAGCCGCAGCAGGTCACCTTGCCGCTGGCCGGTCCAGAGAGCGAGCGTGAGCGCCAGACGAAGATGGGCGGGCGCCTTCGCATGGAATGCTGCCTCGTCCGCGTCGGTCCACACATTTTCCGTCCGCGCCGCGCGGTAGAGGCGGCCGGGGCGTTCGCAGGGGTTAACGGTGATCAGACCACGGTTCAGCGCCCACGACAGAGTGCGGGCGAGCACGGCGAAGGCATAGTCGGCCTGCCGGCGCGACTTTATCGCCAAGCGTTCACGCCATGCGAGAAACTCGCCCCGGGTGCGGCGATCTTCGAAGGCCTCGATCGGGAAATCGCCGAATTCGGCTTCGATCAGCTTCAGGAGCCGGCGGTAGTCCTTGCGGGTGCGCTCTGCGAGGTCGGCGAACTCGGTCGATTCCTCGAACCTGTCGAGTAGCGAGATCAGCAAGTCCGTGCGCGGTTCGCGCTTTGCGGTCACGGCACGGTTGTAGCTTGCTACGAATTCCGGCGAGCCGGGCGTGCCGTCGAGGCGGGGGCCGCCCTTCCAGGCGTAGTAGTATGTAACGGACTTGCCGGACGCGAGTTTCTTCGTGATCCGGTTGATGCCCTTAAGGCGCACTCGCATGACGCTTCTGTTTCCAATTATCGAATGGGGAGGCAGGCGCTAAGGGCGCTGCCGAAGTCAGGACGCGGATGGTGCCGTCCGGTGCGATCTCGACCCCGGCAACGGGTTGCTGCGCGGCGCGGAACGCCTTGAGAGCGCGAACCACATCGGCTTGGCGGAAGGCTGCGGGTGTTCTGGGCACAGGACTTCCTTCAAGTCGCAGGCCGACCCGCAGCGCAATTGATGCGGTTGCGGGTACGAAGTTCGCGCTGGCGGTCTGCCCGCAGGCTGACGCCGGACGTGATCTGGTTAAAGCGGCGGGCGTTGATGAGTTGATGGGCGTAGAGCGTTTCGGCGCACAGGCGCAGGCGCTCTTCCACTGTCTGCCCGGTCCAGTCGTTGGCGGGCTCGAGGTAGAGGAACCTCATCGGCTGTCTCCTTTGACACTGGCCAGGGCGTGGGCGACGATGAAGGGGATCGCGATCAAAGCGGCGACCAAAAACAGTGCGCGCGTGGCGGCGCGGACCGCGAAGGCAAACCGGCGATCGTGGCAGGTGCGGGGCGAGCATCGCCGGCAATTGCATCCGATCGGGTGGACGGCGTGGGCGGATCGGCGGCGCATGGTCAGTCGATCCCCAGCGCGGACTTGTAGGTGTCCAGCAGCAGGTCCATTTCGCGGCGATCGTCGGGCTTCATCTTACGGATGCGGACGATCTGGCGCATGATCTTGACGTCGTAACCGACCGCCTTGCCCTCGTTGTAGACGTCGCGGATATCGTCGCTGACGCCCTTCTTTTCCTCTTCCATGCGCTCAATGCGCTCGATGAGGAGGCGCAGGCGGTCGTCAGTGGTTTCGGCCATTTCCAGTTCCTTCAGAGCATCAGCAGTTGAGGATCGGGGTTGTTCGCGATCCAATCGGTGCGGGCGGCGACGGCGCGTTCATACGCGGCATCGGCGGCGGCGTTTTCGGCCTGTGCGCCGGTCAGTTTTTCAGCGGCGCGCGCCTTGCGCCGTTCGCAGCATCGCACCAGTTCCTCGATCTTGCGGAGGTCGGGCGGGCCGGCGAAGAGGTTGGCAAAACGAAAATCCGTCATGGCGTCAGCCGCCCTGGTGCAGGCGGATCGCGACCTGCGCGGTCAGGCACACGGCGCCAAGCGCAGCGGCCGTGCCGAGCAGTACGGGCAGGGCGATACGCTGGGCCGCGGAGGCAAGGCGTGACAGGCGGCGCTGCATCGCATCCAGTTCGAGCGCCTCGGCCGCTTCGAACTGCGCATACATCGCGCCAAGATCGAACGGGGCGCTCACTGGATGGCGGCCTTGGGAAGATCGATCGCGCAATCGGGGCAGTAGACGAAGACATCACCGCCCACGATTTCGGCCGCCCAGTTCTTCGGCAGCGCGGGAGTGCGGCTGTGGTGGGGCGTTTCGCAGGCCGTGCAGATGAAAGTGATTGCCGGCTGCAAGGCGCGCGCCGGCGGCGGTGTGCGGCGCTTGGTCTGGCTGGATGGGCGCATGTCGGTGCTCCGGTGAAAGGCAAGGGGAGGGCGTTCCCGGAAGCGAGCCGGGTTCGAAGGCATCAGGATCAGAAAGTCAGTTCGGCGCGGCGGTCAGTTCAGGTGACGGTCGCGCTTGATTCAGGTTCGCTGGGAGGACCATCATCATTGGCTGCGCGATCGTTCGCGGCTTCGCGCCACGTCGTCATCGGCAGCTTGTGGAGGGGAGCCGGGAACCGGCTTTGCTTGGTGGTTCGTATCGCCGTCATTTCCACCACAAAGACATGGCCGCACGCATCCGGGTTGCGGCATGCGTAGTAGAGTTCGCGAAACAGCAGACTTTTCTTCCCAACCGTCTGGGCAAATGCGCGGCCCCCGCAGGCCGGGCAGTTGACGTGCGGGAGCTGCACCCGTGGACCGGACATTACTTCATCACCCCGATATCTCCGCGACCGACCCCATTGCCGGGCGCAAGTGCTTTCAGACGACCGATGAGGCGCGCGACTATCGCGTCTGCCTCTTCGGTCTCAAGGATGGCGGCCAGGATCATCGCGGGCGAGGCGCCCGGCGCGAGGGCCTGAATGCAGCGGCAGACAGCATCGCCTGCTTCACGGGAAAACAGAGCGATGTCTTCAGCAAGGGCGACGCGGCAGGCATTTGCATCCGCCATGGCGACTTCCATCTGCCGGGCGAAGCTGTCCGAAATCGGCGCGTAGCCACCACCGGCGGCGAAGTATGCGCGGTCAAGGGCAAGGGCCTGTTCGAGCGTCGGCGTTCCGCGATTTTCGCTCTCGCTCCAATGTTGCACGGTGCGCTCCGCGCGGCCGGTAATCCGCGCGGCTGCTTTCCAACCGATCAGGTCACCCACCGTTGTGATCGCCATGGAGAAAGAGACGGGGTCGCGTGGCTTTGTCATGCCGCGTCCTTCCGTTGCGCTTTTGCCGCACGATCGCAAACGACGGAGGTGGGCTTGGCCGTTATGGTGGTTGCGACATCGGAAGGGCTACCAAGGGGGAAAACGACATTTTCAGCGGTGATCGGCAAGCCGAGAGATTGACCGGTAGCGAGCACAAAAGGCTGCTTTTCAGCCGGGATTCGTCCGACCTGTTTCCATCGCATGACTGTGCTCGGGTTCTCACCGATTGCGCGGGCGAGAGGGCGGATCCCACCGAACAGATCGAAGATGGAGAAGGGCTGGTTCATGACCATGCATGTTCACTATTTATGAACATCGGTCAACACCTAAAATGTCCATTAAGTGTGCAGAATTTCTGTACACTTACCGTATGACTTCCGCAGCGTCTCGTCTCAAACAGCTTCGCCTCAGCGCCGTACCGTCGATCTCCATGCGGAAAACCGCTGAGCGGTTAGGCATGGGTCATACTTCGTACGGACTGTATGAAAATCCCAACCTGTACAAAAAGCGGCATCTTCCGCTGGAATTGGCCCGTCGGATCGCGGCAGTGTTTGCGGACCATGGCATCGACCCTGCCGATGTAATGGTACTAGCTGGCCTCACCGATGAAGAGGCGGAGCCCGAAGCGCGAGCGGTAGAAGCTGCCCGGCCGGCAGTGCAGTTTGTGGCACTCCAAGTCGCGCTTCCTAGTGAAGCCGCGCTGCGGGAGATGTTCGCGAAACTGCTGGTCCTTGTCCCGGAGGAAGCGTCCAGGGACGAGACCGCAGAAATTCTTGCTCGATGGTTGCCATCTGGCTTTGCAGGGATCGGACCCTACCTGCCCGATCCGGGTGCGGCCGCGTTGCCATCAGCCGCCGTTCCTCTTCGATCTGGCGCCATAGACGATCACGAATCGCCACGACCGTAGCGCATCCCACGCTGCAGTCCGGGCACGCAAAATCGCACCCTGGCGTCAATCGCATCACGTCCCCACCCACTTCTGCCGGCCTTTCCTGTTCTTGATTCGTTCTCGTTCTGGCGATGTTTGTTCCTGTAGGAAATAGGAAATTTCCTACGGCACACGCATTTTGCGATGGACAGCCGGATTTTCGCTGAACTGGCCCGTTCGAACATTCTGAACGGAGTTTTGGGCAACGCTTCGTCACAAAACTCGATGGCGAGCGTTACCCCGGTGATTGCCCTCCGAGGACACCCGCTGCCTTATGCCGATACCCATTCCCGCCGATCGCGCTCAGACACTGGATGCCACCCGCACGCTGAAGATGGCGAGATCGGCGCACGCATATGTTCGCGGAAATACGGCAAAGTTTTACGAGTGGCTGGCCGCATCACCAGCGGCGCACCGCGTGCCGGAGGGGCCGGCGGTGTGGATCTGCGGAGATTGCCATCTTGGCAACCTTGGGCCGATCGCGAGCGGTGACGGGCGTATCGCCGTGCAAATACGCGATCTTGATCAGGCGGTCATCGGCAACCCCGCTCATGATCTGATCCGCTTGGGCCTCTCGCTCGCGACGGCGGCGCGCGGCTCCGATCTTCCCGGCGTCACCACTGCGCGGATGATGGAGGAAATGGTCGAGGGCTACGCCGCTGCCATGAGCGACCCAAGGGATGGTGATCCAGGCGACGAGCCGGATGCCGTTCGCAGTGTCCGCCGTAAGGCATGGGCGCGCCAGTGGCGCCATCTTGCCCGCGAACGGCTTGATGACGACAGCCCCAAGATTCCGCTGGGACGTAAATTCTGGCCGCTGGCAAAGGACGAGAGCAAAGCTTTGCGCCGCCTGTTCGAGCGGCCGGAAGTGACCGAGCGCATCCTTGCTTTCGAGAAGCACGACGAAGACCGCTCTGTGCGGATGGTCGACGGCGCCTATTGGCTGAAGGGCTGTAGTTCGCTCGGGCTGCTGCGATATGCCGTGTTGATAGAAATCAGGAACGACAAAGGGCGTCCGGCCTACGCGCTGGTCGATATCAAGGAGGCGGTCGATCCGATTGCGCCGGCCTATCCCAAAGCGACCATGCCGACGGATAACGCACACCGGGTGCTCCAGGCGGCCCGCGCCTTATCCCCGCATCTGGGTGAACGGATGATCCCGGTGGAGATGATGGGCAAATCGCTTTTCATCCGCGAACTCGCGCCTCAGGACCTCAAGCTGGAAATTGATCAGTTCAGCGAAAAGCAGGCCGCAAAGGCTGCTCGATATCTCGCGTTCGTCGTGGGGAAAGCACATGCGCGGCAGATGGATCAGGCGACCCGCCAGGAATGGGGGCGGCATCTGGACGCAGATCGTCGGTCCGCGATCGATGCGCCATCGTGGCTATGGGAAAGCGTGGTGTCGTTGGCCGGCCGCCATGAAAGCGGCTATCTGGAACATTGCCGTGTCTATGCGCTTGCCGCTTGAGGATGGGGGCGTTCCCGATCGCGAGGTAGCGCCCGGATTGGCTTGGCGGAAATTGGCCGGTAGCGGAACGGCGGCTCACCGGCTCAGATCGGCAAATAGCCGCCCGTCGCCTCCGGCGTGGCGCATCGCCGCCAAAGGAGATTTCTAGCCGGTCGGCAGACGCCCAAAAGCGGTCAAGTATTCTGACTGGGACGGATCACGGGTCCGGGTGAATTTCCTTGGTCCTGCTGCCCTTGAGACTAACGCCGCCCATCAGGCCCTTCTGGCCGAATGCGAACGCGTAGACCGCCTTGTCGAGGCTCGACATGTCGAGCGTTGCGGCGGCGCCTTTGTCGACCATCACCACGCCCGAATCCGATCCGACATCCCAGCTCTTGCTGGCGGTCGCTTCCGCCACCTTTGCATCCGTCATGAAGAACAGCGCATAGCCGAGCGATTGGCCGCCCGCCTGCAGCCCCACCGACGCGCTCGAAATGTTGAAATACTTCTGCGCCTTGTCGTTCACCAGCAGAACGCCGTCGCCGGACGCCCCGGCGATTACCAGGCCGCCCTTGATGATCTTGGGGAACACCATGATGCCCTTCGCCCGCTGGCCGATGATCTTGGCTTTCGGATTGGCGGCGTAGAGTTCGGTCAGGGCCGCGCGTGATTTCGATTCCAGTTCGGCTGCTGACGAACCCGCGAAGGCCGCAGTCGGCAGCCCGGTCGCAAGCACCGCTATCCCGATGGCGCATACCGCCGACCGGCGGGTGAGGTGTCGAATACCTGTAGTCATCGTCCATCCTTTCGAGCTTGCACTCTGAGTCCGGCCCACACGTCGTCCCCGTACGCCCCTCGCGGACTCGATCGGGCACTGGACTTTGATCCTCCATTCCTTCCCCGAACCATCGGGGATAACCCCGAGCGAGCCAAGAATATGCGCTTTGGCGCCGTGTCTTATCCTGTGTTTCCGCGTGACTATGATCCTCGCGCCGCAGGATGGGAGCGCCTCCAGCGTAGGAAAACCCTCCACTCGCCCTAGGGATTGTCCCGATACCTCGCGGATCGACCGGGGGCGTAATGAAGCCCTGATTGATACCAGGAGAGATTCAATGCCTGACGGAAAACCGAACATCCTCGTGATTTGGGGAGACGACATCGGGATGTGGAACGTGGGCGCCTACACCCATGGCATGATGGGGCGAACGCCCAACATCGACAGCATCGCCAAGGACGGCTGCATCTTTACGGACCATTACGGGCAACCCAGCTGCACGGCGGGCCGCGCCGCATTCATCACCGGGCAGATGCCAGTAAGGACCGGGATGACGACAATCGGCATCCCCGGCTCGACGCGTGGAATCCAGAAGGAAGACCCCACGCTGGCCGAGGTCCTGAAGCACCAAGGCTACGCCACTGCGCAGTTCGGCAAGAATCATCTGGGCGACCGCAACGAGTTCCTGCCCACGGCGCACGGCTTCGACGAGTGGTTCGGCAACCTCTATCATCTCAATGCCGAGGAAGAGCCCGAGGAACTGGACTATCCGGGTCAGAAGGACCCTGAATATACCAAGAAGTTCGGCCCGCGCGGCGTCCTCCATGCCTGGGCGACGGACGTGGACGATCCGACCGACGACGGCATCTTCGGCGTGCGCGGGAAGCAGAAGATCGAGAACACCGGAATGCTGACGCGCGAGCGCATGGTCACCTTCGACAGCGAGGTACTCGACCATACGCTGGACTGGCTCGATCGCGTCGGGAAGGGAGACAAGCCCTTCTTCTGCTGGTTCAACACCACCGCCATCCACATCTTCTCGCACCCGCAGAAGGCGTACCTACAGAAGGCTGTCGATGAAGGCCGCGCGGAGGAGGACGTCGTCCGGGCCAAGATGCTGGAGCATGACGAACATGTCGGCCAGTTGCTCGCCAAGCTGAAGGAACTGGGCATCGAGGACGATACGATCGTGATGTACTCGACCGACAACGGCAACGAACTCATGCTCTGGCCGGACGGCGGCTACGCGCCTTTCCGGGGGGAGAAGGGCACGACGTGGGAAGGCGGCGTGCGGGTGCCCTGCCTGATCAAGTGGCCCGGACAGATACCGGCAGGCTCCGCATCCAATGGCCTGCAGAACCATGAAGACGTCTACGTTACCTTGGCCGCTGCCGCTGGCGCGACCGACGTCAAGGAGAAGCTGCTGGACGGCCACGAGTTGAACGGTGTGACCTACAAGGTCCATCTCGATGGCTTCAACCAACTCGACATGTGGACTGGCAAATCCGAAAAGTCCGCCCGCAAGGCGCATTACTACTACGACGAGACGGACTTGATGGCGATCCGGGTGAATAACTGGAAGATGCACATCGGCATCAAGAAGGACAACAGCTGGTTCAACTCTAAATCCTACCCGAGTATTCCCTACATCTTCAACCTGCGTATGGACCCCTTGGAAAAGATGGACCCGGAGAGCGAGGAGTGGGGCTACATCGGGCGCAAGTTCTTCGCGTCGAAGCTCTGGGCTCCCAATGCGGGCGCTCCCTTCGTGGGGGCGCACTTGGACAGCCTCAAGCGTTACCCGCCGCGCCAGGCTGCGGATACACTGTCCATGCACAAGGCACTCGAAAGCGCGATGGAGAAGCTCTCGAACCCGAACGCCAGCCAGTAAGCGAATAACATTCCGTCGCCCCGGTCGCTGTGCACTTCCACAGCGACCGGGGCTAATGTGCCCCACTGGAAGCGTCCGCTTCCACCCCCGGTAGGCGACCGTCCGGTTTGGAGCCCGGTTGCGGGAATAGCTGACTCTTGCCTACGGTCGGCTGTCAACAATCCCGTCATTCGGCGATTGAGGCTGAATGTCTGCTCCTCGCGCGAGCTGACCTCACCCCCGCGATCGGTCAAACTGCAATGCGCCTGGTCGAAACGGATACCCAAAAAGCAAAGCTCGGAAGCGTTGCCCCCGTGTGCCCTAGACGCGTTCAATGTCGGGCAGCACCCAGCTTTTGTCGAAGAACGGCTTTTCGGGGCCGTAGATGCGGAACAGCACCTCGAAGGCTCGTCCCGTCGGCACCCAATTGCCGTCCTTGCCATCGGGCGGCGTGGGCGCGAACCAGATGTCCGTCGAACCGTCTTCGTTGACGGTCAGCCCGGGGCTGTTCGACGCGCGGCTCGAGCGCGGAGCGCCGAGGATCAGCGCATGCGTTTCGCGGTCATAGGCAGTGAACGACCAATAGAGTTTTGAGGGAGCATCAGGCGGTACGCGCAGCCGATAAGAGGCGCTACCATCGAGCGCGTCGCCCACAGCGTCGCAGATCGTCATCAGATAGTATTGGCCGGCTCCGATATGCTTCGCGCTGAAATAAGCCATCGAATAGGTGACTGCCCGGCCATCGGTCGGATAGGCGTCGGGGGCCTCGAAGAAATTGGGCATGCCCTCAGCGACTTCAAGCACCGCGGGCAGCGCCCAATGCCCGCTGAAAGGCGGATCGAAGACGCTCTTGTAGCGGATGTCGAGAAAGGCGTGCGCCTCATCCGCCGCCCGGTCGAACTGCGCATTGGTCGCCGCATCGGGTTCGAAGGGCTTGCCCTTGTGGATGCCGATTGAGCGCAGTGGGTCGATCATCGCCTTGTCACGGGTGAGCCAAGGCTCGTACTCGACCATGCGCGCCAGTGAAGCGAAGAAGCGGGCGTTATAAGGGATGGTCCCGTCGAAGCGTACGCCGGTCATGTCGACCAGCCGGGTCTGCGGATTCTGACCGGCCTCCGAGAGCGGATAGAAGCCGATTTTCTTGCCATAAACCACTGCGGTAGCGACGTCGGCGTCGCTGCCGCTCTGAACGTTCGAGCGCAGGATGACGAACCCTTGGTACGTATCGCAGGGAACCGGAATATAGCCTTTTGGGATCGGGTCGGTGTGGCCCGGCGGGAGGATCAGGTATTTGCCACCCGCGCCCTTGTCTAGGCCGGCGGGACCGACATCCTCGAGCGCGTTCTGCCAGCAATCGTCTATGCTGCCGGTGATCGAGCCGCCCTCTGCCGCCGGGATTTCGAGCACCATTGGGCCGACCTCCTTCGTGTCGAAGAAGGGGTTAAAATAGATGGTGTCGGGATTGGGAGTGAGCGTCTGGTTGCTGCTGTCGAGCAGCCGCGACCAATAAGGCACTTGGTTGGGTCCGCCGCCAGCGGCGATAAACGACTGTAGCATCCGATCGAAATTGACCGCAGGCATGCCCCAGATCACCGCCTCGACGGCGCGGCGATACAAAGCGCGTTCGTGGAGCTCTTCAGGGGTGAATGCCGTGGGCGCGGCCGGCCGTTCTAGCTCGTCCTGATCGGGCATCGACTTGTCCTCTTATCCGTCGACACGCTCGAAATCGGGGAGCGGCCACGAGGCGTCAAAATAGCGCTGGGTGGGATTGTAGAGCCTGAAATACGCGAACCATGCCTTGCCGGGCACGGTCGGGATCCAATTCTGTTCTAATCCCTCGGGAGGCACAGGACCGCAGAAAATGTCGATTGAATCATCGCGATTCATGCGCAGGTCCATCCGCGACGAACGGTCGGCGATCTGCTGCGGATTGTCGATCAGACAGCGGGTATCGACATCGTACACCGTCACCGACCAGAACAGATCAGCTGGCGCGTCGGGCGGCACGCGCAGAAGATAGGTGTTGCCACCGTCAAGCCACGCGCCTTTGCTGTCGCGATAGGCGCCGAGATAGGCCGAGGAAGCCTTTCCCGGCCGCTTGGGCGACATGTCCCCCGCCGCCGTTACTGCCTCGTAGAACCAAGAGGCGCGCTCATCGAGCCGGCCCCAATATTCGTCTGGGTCGTCGGCATCGAGGTTGAGCGCATGATCCCAGTGGGTGTCCGGGCGATAGAGGCTGGAGAAGCGGCGATCGGCGGTGTTCGCCTTGGCCATGGCCTCGCCGACCAGCACGCCTTCGGTGAGCAGCCTGGTTTGCCGTTCATCGGGTACAAAATTCTTGCCCTTCTCAATCCCAAGCGGCTTGAGCATCTCAAGGAAAAAATGGTCGCGCTCGGCCGCCGGCTCGCGATTAATCACCGTGGCGAGCAGCTTCCAATAGTCCATTCCGCGCGGCGGCATGCCACTCCACGCGCGATCGCCGGCATGGTCGATGTCGGTCACGGGCGGATTAGCGCGTTGCCCATAAGGATAGAAGCGGACCTTCTCCAGCACCCTTTGCGCTTCCGCCGGATCGGTGACGGTAATGCGCGTCCCGAACAGCGCGTTGGTCGTGGGCGATCGGAGGACCGTATAGCCATCAGCGTCCGTGGGTTGCTGCTGCCCTGGCCCCAGCAGCAGATAGCGGCCGCCCGCAGTGCTGCCCGGCAGGGCGCGCTGCCAGAAATCAGTCAGCCCGCCCCGCACGCCCTGCTCGGGCAATTCGAGCACGAACGGCCCGGCCGCCGCCAGATCCACAAAGGCGAGATAATATGGCGTGGTCGCATTGGCGGTCAGAATACCGCGCTTATCGGTATAGCTGAGATAGGCGACGATCTGACCATTCGCGGCGCCGAGCTGCTCGGTCTGCGCGTGTTGCCACGCCGCGAAGGAAACGATCGGCAGCGACCAGATATAGGCTTGGCAGGCGCGTTGGAAATCACGCTCGTCGAACAGTTTCTCTAGCGTCTCCGCTGCGGGATAGCCGTTGGCGAAATCATGCGTGAATTGCAGTGCGCCAATGCGCGAATCCACGCTTTCGAACGTTGTTGCACTAAGTGGTTGAAGCACGTGGTTGTCGGACATCGGAACCTCCGTAGGGTCGCCAGACTAACCTTCGCAAGGGCCAAGATAATGCGGATTAACCCCCAGTTGCGGGGCAGATATACCTTATACCCCGCCTCTTGGCGTGCACGACAGTCGCCGCAAACGTCTGCTCCGGGTGAAGCTGTCGCTTATTGCCCCCAGCGGGCATAGCGGCAAAGTCCCAACCCCGGTCATGAGCAGACTGTCCGCTGACAGGCTCGCAAATTTCTCACTTGAATGGCTTGGATGGGCGCTAAGCAGAAGGCCCCATCCTGTGATGCTCAGGCGGAACGTGACATGAATCGGAGGATCAAGATCGGCACGCGACTCTGCGAAGGTCATAGCTCGCGAATGGTTTTTCGACGTCTTTTTCGTCCCGTGCCGTGATCTCCCACGTGAGGTCATCGCCCGACAAACGCCAGCGGTTCACATAAGCGTCGCGGGAATATCGGTAGGTGATATCAAAGCCGTCTGTACCGGACGTACCTTGGCCAGACGCCGCGAACGCGCCGCCAAAGCTATCTGCCCAGTAGCCAACAATCTGATCGGCCGTAGTGCCAAGATGTTTGCCGGCCCCGCCGAAAACCAAGTGAGCCGCATACTGATCTTCGGGGTCGGATATTGCGCTGCTGACGGCTTCGAGAGCCAACATCGCATCCTGGACGATCGGGTAGGCGTTGAGAGCGATGGCGACTGGCTTCTTCATCACCTCTCCACGCCCTTCCCAGCAGCCGCTCAGGGCAAGTACGGAAGGGGGGACTGGCGCGGCGCCTTGTTCGGCAGCAAGGGCCGTCGTCGACATGGCTAGCCAGCAACCGGCCGCACAGAAAAGCTTTGCGAACATAGTCCCTCGTATTTCCGACGCCTGTCCACTAGCAGCAGGGCGATCAGTAAATCATCCTGCCGCGCGCGACAAATCACCTTACGGCTTGGTCAGAATGAAGCCTACCGCGTTGCGGATGAGCAACCACTTCGCGAGCTCCTCGACGCGATCCGTTTTTTTCAGCGCATCGATCCGCGCCTGGACGACTGAGCCGACCACTTCGCCGTGCTCCTCAATCAACTCGAAGGCGATTCGAAGGCATTCCTGATCGTCGGGTATTTCCATCGTTTGGCTGTAGGTCTTTATCAGCGCATCCAATCATGGCATTATGCCGGCGCGAGTTCCATCCTGAGATCGGTGCGAAACCCCCCGCCCTTATCCAGGCGGTGGGTCACGTCGGAGACCAGCCAGGTGCTATCATCGATCCCCAACTTGAACCCGATTACCGTGGCGCGCGCTTCGGCACAGGCATCGGCCCGGCCAAGAGCCAGCGTTATGTCGAAGGTCGCGGGCGCACGCCCGAGGCGCGCCGTTTCGGCGGTCGCGGCGCGCTCTGCCGAGGGCTTGTCGGGATAGACCTTGCGCAGCTTTTTCGCACCCTCGGCTTTGCCAATCGTGACGGTCTGCCGCCTGGCTGTTTTCCTGTCGTGCCAGGTGGCGGTCACGCCTTCCTGCCCGTCCCGCTTTTGCCGCTGCCAGTTGTGCCGATCGCCATCGCGCCTGCGGATGGTGAGTGAGGGCAGGGCGGCGCCAGTGCTGGTTTGGCCTGCACCCTTGGGCGCGAAGATCAGGTGCTTGTCCTTGATCGTCGCAACGGCATCGTTCTCGCGGCCGAGACGGCGCAGAAACGCGATGTCGCTCTCGCGGCTCTGCGCGACTGCCGAGAGCGGGATCGACCCCAGGGCAGGCGCGACGCGGGGGGTGAGGGCATTGCGCCCCGCAACCTCCTGCAGCACGGCTCCCAGCGTCGTGTCCCTCCAGCTTTGCGCCCGGCGGTTGCGGATCTCGCTAGTGAAGTCAGCGGCGCGGGCGCGGATGGTGATCTGATCGGGCGGGCCACTGTGGGAGACGTCGTCGACCTTGAAGCTACCCTTGTCGATCAGGCCCGGCGTCACGTCACGCCCCTGCAGCCAGCCTAGCTGCAGACGCAATACTGCGCCCTCTGGCGGGATGGCAAGCATGCCGTCGTGATCGCTCAGGACGATGTCGAGCTGATCGGCCTCGTCCCCGCGCTTTTCGGAGAGGGTGAGCGAGACAAGCCGGGGGCGAATGCGATCGGACAGATCGACGCCGTCCATGATGACGCGCCAGTCGGCGATGTTGTTGACGGCGTAACTCATGGCGCGGCCGGCGCGCTGGTGACGGCGGCGGGATCATCGACGCCCAGCAGGTCGATGCCGAAGTCGATCCGGCGCGGGGTGCCGTCCGCCATCAGGTAGACCTGCCGTTCGTCGATCGCGGTGATGACGAAGTTGCCGTAGACCCGGCCGCTGCCGGCGACGAGCGGCCATGCTTCGCCCTGATTGGCCATCGCCCGCAGGTCTTCGAGCGACACGATGCCATCGGACAGTTCGGTATAGACCGCACCGGACAGGCTGACCGTCTCGTCGCCGGGACCGACGTACTGGTTGGCGTCGCGGGCGCCGATGCGCGGCGCGCGGGCATGGCGCCAATCCATCTTGTGCTGAAGTTCCTCGAACGGCAGCGTGCCGAGTTCGAACAGGAACATGCCGAGGGCCATCAAGTGCATGGGAATCGTCCTCAGTTCTCGTCGTCACCGAAGCCGCGTCCACGGTGTTCACGCTCGATCTGCTCCAGCGCGCGGCGGACGGCGTCAGCGATGTCCTGCGGATCGCCGGTGACGCCGTGGAAGTGCAGGTTGTAGGTGGCCGGCGCGCCGCCGGCGGTCGCGGTCGGTGCGGTGCCGGCCCCGCCCGATGCCGCCGCCGGTGACGCTGCCGCCATGGCCACGCTGCCGGCGCCAACGGCAAGCGCCCGTGTCATCTGTCCTGACAGGTCGGTGATCCGCGACAGCGGCCCCGAGGTGTTGGCGGCGAGCCCCTGATCGAGCCCGGCCATCACGAAGCCGCCAAGCCCGGCAAAGACGCGCGAGGGCGAGTGGATGCCGAGCTTCTCCTTGAACCAGTTGGCCACCGAACTGGCGGCGCCGACGATCGTCGACTTGAGCGCGGCCAGCTTGCCGACAACGCCGTTGATCAGGCCCTGTATGAGGTTGCGGCCGATCTCGGTGAAGTCGAGACCGCGCAGGAAGGCCAGGGCAGGGGTGAAGGCGCGGATGAGTAGGCCGAGCGGGCTGAAAGCGAGGAAGGCTTTCACGATGAAGCCTAGCGCGCCGGCGACCATCGCCTTGATGCCTTCCCACAGGTTGCCGAACCATGCAGTGATCGCGCCCCAGTTGGCGTAGATCAGGTACGCGGCGGCAGCGACGGCGGCGATGGCGGCGACGATCAGCAGCAGCGGCGTGAGCGCGATGCCCAGCGGCGCGGCGGCGGCGGTGAGGGCGGCGAAGGCCAATGCCATGCCGCCAAGCAGGACGAGAAGCGCGGCGCCGACGCCGAGGAAGATCATGATGCTCTTGGCGAGTACCGGGTTCTCCTGCGCCCATCCGCGCATGGCGCTGGCGGCAGACTTCACATAGCCGGCGACCTTGACCACGGTGGGCAGCAGCGCCTTGCCCATGGTGATGTTGAGACCCGACAGGGCGTTGGTCGCGAGGCCGGTGGCGCCCTCGGTGGTGGCGATGCGGTTAAGGAACTCCCCGTGCATCGAGCCGGCGGTTTGGCTGGCGTCGCCGACCAACGCCAGGCGCTGCTTGAGGCCATCGAGGTTGGTCAGCATCGGGGCGATGGCCGCGACGCTTTCCGAGCCGAACAGCTGGGTCAGGATGCCCGACTGCTTGTCAGCGTCGAGCTTCCCGATCCGCTCCATCACGTCGATGATGGCGCCCGCCGCATCCTTCTGCATGCGCTTGCCCACGTCGGTCGCTTCCAGCCCCAGCGCCGAGAAGGCCTGCTGCTGGCTCTTGGTGGCGGCCTCGCCCTTCGTCAGCGCCAGCATCGTGTTCTTGATGCCGGTGGCAGCGACTTCGCTGGGGATACCGATCGAATCGAGCGTCGAGCCCAGCGCCGCGATCTCGGGCGCGGCGAGGCCGGCCACTTTTCCCAGCGGGCCGATGCGGGTGATGATGTCGGTGACGTTCGCGGCCTTGCCGCCGAAGCGGTTGGTCAGCGCGTTGACGCCGTCGCCGAGCGCGCGCACGCCTTCCTGCGGCAGTTCGAAAGCGGTGCGCCACTTGGCCATCGTCTCGCCGGCGACGTCGGCGGTCATGTCGAAGGCAACGCCCATCTCGGCCGCGTCGTTCGTGAACTCGAGCAGCTGCTGGCGCTGGTCGCGCAGGGGCTTGCCCAGCTTGTCCATACCGACGCCGGCGGCGCCGGCCGCCGCCGCGATCGTCGCCAGTTCGCTCGCGGCCATCGGGATGTTCTCGCTCATGTCGAGGAAGTCGGTCGACATCCGCTGGATCTGCGGCCGGGTCATGTTGGTGACCTTGGACACGTCGGCCATGGCGCTTTCGAGCGTCATCGCCTGCTTCACGGCGCCGACGACGGGCGCGGCGGTGGCAACGCCGGCCCCGATCATGCCCAGGCCCATGCCGGTGGCCTTGCCACTGATGTCGTTCAGCTTCTGCGAGTTGCGATTGGCCTTGTTGACCCGCTCCAGCTGCGCGGTCTGCTGGCGCAGCGCGCGGTTCGCCTGCTCGGTACGCTCGGACAGGCGGTCCTCGTGGCGCGCAAGGTCGCCGACGTCGATGCCGGCGGCGGACAGGCGGGCGGACAGCTGCTGCAGTTCGGCGCCGCCGGCATCGAGGCGCGCGGTGAGCGCAGCGGCCTGCCGCTCGGCCTGCTCGAATTCCTTCGCCAGCTTCTTCGTCGGATTGTCGGTTGCATCGATCTGCGCCCGCAATTGCGCCATGCGCGCGGTCGTTTCCTGCAGCTTGCGGCTGTCGGCGCCGAAGGCGGATTCCTTCGCCTTGTAACTGCCGACCTGCTTCTGCAGCTTGTCCAGGTGCTGCAGTTCGTCGGCGGTCTTCGCCAGATCCCGGCGCGCGGCGGACGACGCGCCGGTGATCGACTTGAGAGGCGCGGTGAGCTTGTCGAGCCCCTGAAGGATGACCTGAAGCCGAAGGTTCCTGTCCGCCATTACGTCTTTCCGGTCTTAGCAGGGGGCTGCGAGCGGCGCGCGGCCTGCGCGCGCCAGGACATGAGTTCGGCCAGGTCCATCCCGTCCATGACGTCTGGCGACCAGTGGAAGACGATCGCCAGATCCGCCATCGCGTCGTCTACGCATCGAGGGCATCCATGCGCTGCGACCTCTGCAGCAAAAAACCCCCGATCTCCGCGCCGCAGGCGAGCAGGTCCGCCGTTTCCATGTTGCCGACTTCCACCTCGGTGATGGTGGGCATGGAGATGCGCGGCAGGATCTTGATCAGGGCATCGACCTTCAGCTGGCCGAGATCGACGAGCGAGAGACCACGCAGTTCGCCCGAGCGGGGCTTGCGCAGCTGCAGCGTGGCGATGGTCTGCTCGCCGCGCACGATCGGCGTGTCGAGGGCTACGGTGCGCAGGACAGGGGCGGTGCTGACAGCGGCGAGGGCAATGGTGGAAGCGTCGGTCATAGTTCTCTCCGAGGTTCAGGAATCGGGAAGGGGGCCCGGCGCGTGGCCGGGCCAAAAGGTCAGAAGATGCCGAGGAGGCCGCGCCGTTCGGCCAGGCGATCGATGCCGTCCACGAACTCGATCATGTTCAGCGGATCGATTTCCAGTTCGGTGCGGCCATTCCAGACGAGCTTGTAGTAAGCGACGGCCATGGTGGTGGTGAACTCGCTGGCCTCGCCGGTTTCCTGATCGCCCATCTCGATCTCCGAGAAGCGGCCGCGCACGATGACTTCGACATGGTCGACGTCGGCGGTGTCGTCGGCCTGATAGTTGCCGGCAAAGCGGATGTAGACGCCGTCCACCGTGGGCGTGCCCCACTGGCGCAGGATCTGGCGCATGGGGCCGCCGCAGGTGAACGACATCTCCATCGCCTCCATGCCCATATCCATGCTGACGGTGCCGCTCATGCCGGCGCCGCGATAACCCTCCATCTTGCGGGTGAGGGTGGGCAGGGTGACGGTCTTGGCATCGCCCATGTAGGCAAGGCCTTCGTTGAACAGCATCTGGTCCTTGAGGGTGCGGGGCATTCCCATGGCGGGCTCCTATGATCGAATGAAGGGAAGGGAGGCGAGGCGCCGGCCGGTCAGATGTCTTCGGACAGCTGCGCCGAGAAGTCGGCGAAGTAGCTGTCGGTGATGCGCTGGTTGAAGCCGAGGTCTTCGAGCGGCGGCGGCACGGTGTAGTCGTAGTCGATCCGCAGCTTGCCGGCCCTGAGCGCCGAGAGGTCGTTCTGCGCCTCGTCGTACCAGGCCCTGGCGCCGAGGATCACGCCGCCGGCCTTCAGCTGGCGGAACAGGCCGTTGATGGTCTCGATGATGTCCTTGGCGAGGCTGGGGGTGAGCGGCTTGTCGATCGCCCAGAGCATGCCATTGACGATCGTGTCCGCGAGCAGCTGGGCGACGCGCACGGTGCTCTCGAACACGAAGGGACTTTCCGCCTCGGCCGCCGTACGGTTGCCCCAGAAGCGATAGCCGCTGTCGGTGCGCACCAGCGCGGTAACTTCCGAGGCATTGAGCACACCCGCCTCGCTCGACTGGTCCTCGACGTCCCAATGGATGTCCTTGGTGAGGCCGACGACGCCAGAAACCGCGACGTTGGACAGCGTCTTGTGCGGGCCGGTCTGGGTATCGATCAGGGCGCGCAGGCCCATGGCGCGGGCAGCAGCGTAGCTGGTGACGGCGGCGCTGGTCGCGGTGTCCCAGGCGAGGAAGTCCGGCATCAGCAGCATCAGTTCGCGGGCGCTGAAATTGGCGCGATACAGGCTGGCGGCGGCCACGGTTTCGCCGATCGCGCGGGCATAGGCGAAGCCGCGCAGCTTCTGCGCCACGACGGCCAGCGCGGCGGTGACCGCCTGCGTTTCGAGGCCGGGCGTGCCGAGAATCTTCGGCTTCACACCCAGCTGCGCCTGCGCGGCGAGCAGCGCCTGCATGCCGGTCTTGAGGCCTTCGGCGGTGGTGGTGCCGATGACGTTGGTGGCAGTCTCGGCCGCATTGGCGCCGACATCCACGCGCACGACCACAAGGATCGGGCGGGTCTGGTCGGCGATGGCGCGCAGCGCCTTGGCCAGCGTGCCGCCGACGCCGGCGCTGCCGATCGCGGTTTCGATGTCGGTGATGAGCACCGGGCGGTTGAGCGGGAAGACCCCGGCAACAGCATCGGGCGCGGTGGCGACCAGGCCGATGATGGCGGTGGAAACCGCCGTCAGCGTGCGCGCGCCTTCGACGATCTCGGTGACGGTGATTCCATGCTTGAAGGCCATGAGCGGTTCCTTGGCTTAGAGAGGCAGAGCGATGCGGGTGCGGGCGGTCGCGGGCGGCGTGTCGGTGCGATCGGCTTCGATGTTGAGGGTGGCGGCGCCGGGGCCAATGCCGGCCGAAAGGGTTACGCGGCGCAGGCGCAGGCGATCTTCCCAGCGCGAGAGGGCCAGCGCGGAGGCAGCGAAGATCCGCAGGATGTTCGCTGCCGTCATGGGCTGGTCGATCAGGTCGGGCAGCAGCGAGCCGTATTCGCGGCGGCCGACGCGCGTGCCGATCGGCGTGCCGAGGATATCGGCCACCGATTCCCTGATGCTGTCGAGCCCGTCGATCAGGGCGCCGCTGCTGCGCGATATGCCAGCCATCAGATGGGTGTCCCGCTCTGGGCGCCGCCGGCAGAGACGCCGCTGTGCTTGTGGTTCTTCAGGCTGATGCCGCCGCCGACGACGTCTTCGCTCGCCTCGGCCTTGCCGGCGATCTTAAGGTTGCCGTTGATGGTGACATCGCCGGTGATGGTGGCCCCGCCGGGCGCCACCAGTGTGGCGGTTCCGCCTTCCGGCAGCACCACGCTGAGCGCATGGGCCTGATGGTCATAGGCAATGACCGCGCCGTCGGGCATCTCGACCATGACGACGTCGCGCAAGCTGGAGGGCGCCGGGTTGGCGTCCGACCAGATGCCGAGCAGGACGATGCCGCCCGCAAGATCGCCTTCAGGGCAGAAGACGACACATTGTTCGCCGGTCGAGGGCGGCGACCAGACCTTCACCTTGCCAGCGCGCTGCGCCAGCCAGGGCAGATCGCCTGTGGTGAGATCGCCGATCTCGACGGTGCAGGTGGCCGCGCCGTGGTCGACGGACGCGACGGTGCCCAGCTGGATCAGTTCGCCGGTAAGCTGTTCAGGGTCTGCAGTTCGCGCCATGGTGCGACCATGGCGGCAGGTTCAGAGGGGCGCGCGGGGGCGCATTTCGCTGAGCGGTTGGCGAAATGCATGGGCTCAAATGGCCCGTGCTAACCGTCGTTGCCGACCTACAAGTTGAAAAAAATTAATCAATATTATTTGACGTAGGTTATTGCGAAAGCGAGCGTATTTGTGACTATTCACTGACCGATGGAGACAATCGGACGGGAGAATTCAACTGATGGCTCACTATCTGGCGCGATATTACCTGTAATGCGGGCACACCTCGGACGTACCAGCGACAATGGAGGAGCTTCGAACTCCAATCAAATGCCGCAGGTGCTCGGCGTTAACTGACGTCCCGTCTGAAGTCCTCGATTTTGTGCGCGACACCTGCGTCGTGACGAACATGAAAGGCACGCGCCGGACCCATTGCCCCGAAGGTTGATCAGGCCCGGCCGCCGTGCTGGCTTCCAAGGCCGGGGCACAGGCGCCGCCTGATCTATTTGTTGTTCGCACGAAGCGCGAATGCTGATCAGTTCCCCCGGGGCAGGGCGGACTGGGCGCTGCCCGTGCAGGTGATGTCGATCGCTGTGATGGCGAAGCGCCGAACGTCTCTCGCACCCCTCATTGTCATTCATCGAGATGAGGAACCTGCCCTTGATACCGGCCAAGTGATTGGCCAGATCGGCGAAGTCCTCGCGGCCGAAGACGTTCCTCCCATAGTTCGTCTCGCAGCCGCAATAGTGCGGATCGAGGTAGAGCAGGGCGTATTCGCGATCATAGCCTGATGAAGTTCGCATAGGGATAGCGGTCGATCACGATGGACGGCGGGTGGTTATGGAGATCCGTCAGCTTTGGCTCCAACCCCCCCGAAATACAAGCGCGCTGGCGTGCGGGCTTCCGCACCGAGGGGCGGTGCGCACCTTCCCTCGTCCCATTGCCAAGCGAGGGAATATTCATAGCTACGTCGGGCGCCTGGGTAACCCAATACAAAGGCTGGACGAATCAAATCCGTTATGGTTCTTTTTCAGAAAGTATTTTCCCGAGCGTTCCCAAAGGAATCGTTGTGTCGATTAAGCGCGTACTCTGCCTGTTTGATCGACATCGGCCGCATTCGGCCCAGTGGAACGGGAGGCACTACGTCGGAGGCTGCCGGCACTGCGCAGCGCCGATCAAACGCATCGGGAGAAAGAAATGGAGGCGGTTGACCGTCGCCGAACGCCGGATAATTGAGGATGCTGGGACCTGACCTTCACTCCGCGTTTGTCAACGCCCAGGCATTTCTTATTGCTTTTAGGAATGATTAAAAGTGATACCCGTTGCGTGAGCATGTTTAGATTACGGCCCATAACGGACGAAGACGTGTTGAGAGCGATGGCTGAAGAGCCATATAGCAGGTTTCCGCAAGACGAGCGGGAACTGGCGGCGCTTTACAATCGGATTTTGGAGGACATGGTCCTCGAAGGTGTGAGACCTGCCACTAACACCTTGAAGCCCCATTAAACGCAGACGTCACCTCCGCCTCTAGGTTGATCGATTTTCGGGCGGCTGCATTTCGGACGGCTGATTGGGGCGCACGCTAGCAACTGCAACTGATGCTGTTCCCCGCCCGATGCGCCCTCGCGGGAACAATAATGCGCGGTGCTGGTCCTATCCCCACGAGGATGCAACGGGACGGCAAGCATGGACGACAGCGAGCGGCAAGAGGCCGAAAGTCCCGACGCGTCGCTCGACGCGCAGGAAGCGAAGGGTGTCGAGGAGCGCAAGGCGGGTTCCTCGAAGATCGTGCACGAAGTCGTAAGGCTTCAGGGCGAGGAGGAACTGGCCCGTCCAGCACTCGCTCTCACCCTGTCGGGCGTCGCGGCGGGGCTTGCGATTGCGTTGTCGCTCATGTCGGAGCTGTTTCTGCGCAGCCATCTGCCGGACACCGACTGGGCGCCGCTGGTCTATTTCCTCGGCTATCCGGTCGGCTACCTCATCGTCATCATGGGGCGGCTGCAGCTGTTCACCGAGAGTACCGTGACCGCCGTCCTGCCCTTGGCGACAGCGCCGACGCTAAGCAACCTGCGCCGCTTGTCCCGGTTGTGGCTATGCGTCCTGCTGGGCAACCTGGTGGGCGTGACGCTGGTGAGCGCGCTCATGGCGGGCGAGATCATCATCACGCACGAACAGCGCCTGATCGCGCTCGACATCCTCGGCAAGCTGGAACAACAGCACTGGACCCGCACGCTGACACTGGGCATCCCGGCCGGGTTCATCATGGCGTCCATCGCCTGGGTCCTGCCCAACGCGCGCGGCAACGAATTCTGGGTGATCTTCGTGCTGACCTATGCGATCGCGCTGGGCGGCTTCGCCCACGTCGTCACGGGCTCCTCGCAGGCGACCTTCCTCTGGCTGAGCGGTAGCCTCGGCGCGGCGGAGGCGTGGCTGGAATTCACTTTGCCGGCGCTCGCTGGCAACATCATAGGCGGCACCGGACTCTTCGCCGTGCTCGCCCACGGCCAGATGCGCAGCGACCTCAGCGTCGATGTCTAGATCGCATACGATCCGAGGGGTACGTCGGATGCCTCCAGGCATGCTCGCTCGTGCGACGATCCTAACGTACAGAGCCTCTCGGCGTGTCGGGGTGGAAGTGGACCTTCATTCAGACGGTGTCCGAGCCGAAATGACGCCAACGATGGAGGCATGTTCCGGGACAGGGGCAAGCTAAATACAGAGCTTCACGTCTACACAGCAATTCGGGTCTGATCGGACTGCGTTGGGCCTAGACCTGAAAGCGGTGGCTGTTTTTACCGGCTTCTTTGGCCGCGTAGAGAGCATCATCTGCCAGACAGAATGCTATGCTCATCGCGCTATCAGCCGACGCCCCTATGGTGCAGGTTGGCCGCCACGGTAAGTTGTCCAAAGCGCTAGAAATCCTTTCGTGGATCTCCCTTACCTTTAGTTTGGCGACAAAGATATTTCGGACCACGAGGGAAAATGCAAATTCGTCGCCGCCAATCCGAGCAATGGCGTCATCAGGTCGCAATGCGGCTGTTAGCGCCGAGGCGACAGTCCGAAGGGTTTCATCGCCTGACGCATGCCCATGCCGGTCATTCACCTTCTTGAAATCGTCAAGATCGACGACCCCGCACAACAACACACATCCATTCTGTTTTGCGACCAGACCTAGCTTTCGGCTTTCGATGTCGAATGATCGGCGATTTCCCAAGCCGGTAAGAGGATCGGACCGAGCTTGGGATCTTTCCCGGTCGAATGTCCGCCGGAATGCACTGACAATCATAATCATGAATGCGACCGCGGCAATACGCAGGACGGTGTTACATATCGCTACTGGCGCCGGGAGCCAAGAAGCATGTACTGAAAGGTTATCCCCGGCGCCGTTGATTAGGAAAGTCGCTGCAGTTGCGACAATGCCTGCCAAAAATCCTTGTGTTCGCCCCAAGCACCACGTCGTAAGACACAAGGGTGGAACATAAAGAGGAACGACTGACACCAGCGGGCCTGTCCTCCAATCCAGTACCAGCACCAGCGTCCACCACGCAATCAGCCAAGTAAAAGCTTTGTCTCGAGACCAATTGGAGGTGCGAACCAGCGCCCGCTCCAAGAGTGAGCCGTTGATTGAAGTGCCTGCAACGTTGACGCTACCGAAGGGCATGTGACTGCATCACTTGCACTGTCGGACCGTGCAGGAGGCATGTGTCCCTGCGCGTATTCATGCAAACGAAACGCAAGGGCCGACCAAGTTGGGCGATGCCGCAAGTGGACCTTCGATCTTCATGCTTATGGCTGCCAAGCGAACTTGTCGCAGGTCCGTAGTGAGCGGCGATAGTGTTCGTGCGGTATCAATGGCAGCTTAGGCTGGGCCCATGCGACGTAACCACCGTGAGTTCGAACCATTCGGACTTCGTCGCTAAAATTGCCATGGAGGGTCTGGCCATCGCACGGCTCTCCGACCAATTTTATCCTGGCCACAATGATAGCTCCGAAAATGTCTGCGCCGATTCCCATGACCAAATGAGGCGGCAATGACAATGTTCCAACGACCGCTTTTAGGGTGTGACCGGGATTGGCCGCTTTCCGGCTGTGACACTGGAAAAGCGGCCTTCCGGCAGGCTATGCGATCAATTATCGTTTGCGGGCAGCGCGAAGTTGCTGATCAGCACTTCGCTGGCAGGCCTGGACTTCGCCCCCACTGTGTAGGTGGTTTCGATCGCCGTGATAGCGAAGCGGCCGAACGTCTCGCGCACGCCCGCGTTGTCGTTCAGCGAGATCAGGAACTTGCCCTTGATACCGGCCAGTTGGTCGGCGAGCGCAGCGAAGTCCTCCCGGCTGAAGACGTCCTTTCCGTAATCCGTCTCGCAGGCCCAATAGGGCGGATCGAGGTAGAACAGCGCGCCTTCGCGGTCATAGCGGCGGATGAAGTCCGCATAGGGCAGGCGCTCGATCACGACGGACTGCAGGCGGTCGTGGAGATCCGCCAGCATCGGCTCCAGCTTGCCGACGTCGAAGCGCGCCGGCGCACCAGCATCCACGCCGAAGGCCCGCCCGCGCACCTTGCCGCCGAACGCCAGGCGCTGGACGTAAAGAAAGCGCACCGCGCGCTGCAGGTCGGTTAGGCGATCGGGATCCTGCCCGAGCAGCCGCTCGAACTCGGCGCGGCTCGCGACGCGGAAGCGCAGCATGTCGACGAGGTAGGGGTAATGCTCGGCCAGGCAGCGGAACAGGGTGACGACGTCGCCCGAGATATCGTTGATCGCCTCGGCGCGCGGGCGGCTCCTGCGGCGCAGGAAAATGCCGCCCATGCCGACGAATGGCTCGGCGTAGCTGGTGTGCGGGGTGCGCTCGATGATGGCGCAGATGCGCTTCGCCAAATTGCGCTTTCCGCCGATGTAGCCGGCGACCGGAGAGGTTGGGGAAACGAGAACAAAAGGGGTAGACATGGTGGGTTTCCTGCACGATGTCCCTCCCGCGCCTGAGCGCGGAAGGGTACTTGGATGGGACAGGCGCGGGGCCCGTCAGAGTGCGAGTGCAGGCTCGCTGGTTTCGAGATGTGGGGACATCCGAAGCCCCCTTCCGTAAGGGGGAAACTTCGCGGCGTGAAGCCGCTTGCTCATCAGCCAGCGTCGACGCCGCCGACCCGCTCGATCGCATCGGCGACCAGTTCAGGGTTGTCGGCCGCGAGCAGGTCGAGCGCCGAGGCTTTGAGCCGGGCTGCGGCGGCGTCCGCCTCGGCGCGGGCCCGTTCCTGCTCGGCGAACTCCACTTGCTGCAGGGCGCGGATCGTGTCGGCCTGCGCTTCCAGCTGCAGCGCGGCGAGCGCTTCGTCGGTGGCGTAGAAGGGGCGGCGCGGCGCGGGCCGGTCGGGGGAGAACTGCGCCTCGATCTCGTTCACCTGAAGCACGGCGCCGTCGAGCGTGCCGAGCGCCGATGCCCAGCGGCAGAAGGCGCCGTAGCCATCCTCGAACGCGGCGAAGCGGCGGGCATCGCCGAGCGCCTCGACGGAAAGCGCGCCTTCATCGTCCCCGGCGAGGAACAGGATCCGGCCGCCGGCCTTCCAGGCAATGACAAAATCGGTATCGGACATGTGCGCTTCCTTCAGGCGGCGTTGCGGTGGCAGGCCCACCACTTGCGCGCGGCGTTCCACTGGGCAGCGCCGGGGGCGCCATTGTTGGCAGGGCTGCTGGTCAGCATGACCATCCCCGTATCGTTGGGCGGATAGGCGGCGGTATCGGTCGGCAGGTTGCCCAGGGTACCGGCGCTCGACACGGTCGCGGCGGCATCGCCCCTGCTGGTGGACACGCTCCAGTCGGCGCCGCCGGTGTCGAGCAGCTGCCAGTGCAGGTAGATGCCCAGCGCGCCCACGCCCTGCAGCCGCCAGCGTGCGCGCGCCGCGATCCGGCGGGCCACCGACTGGTCATCGCAGCTGGTCAGCATGAGGATGAAGTTGCGGATGGTGAGCAGCGGGCTCGCCTCGATCTGGAACCAGCGCTCCATGCCCGTAGAGATCGCCGCCATGTTCGCCGCGCTTTTGGCCGTCGCCACGAAGCTGCCGGTGCTGTCGCTCACCGTCACCGTGTCGCCATCGGCCAGCGCGGCCGGGAACCGCAGGTTGCCGAAGGCGAAGGTGCCGGGGATGACCTGCGGCAGGCGCAGATCGCCGGCCGCAAGCTCCAGACCGCGCGTCGCGATGCGGGTGCCAGCGGTGTAGCGCGCCGATCCGATGGTGACGCGGTCCCTTGCCGCCGAAGCCTCGTCCCCCAGCGTCATGCTGTTGGGCACGAACAGATCGGAGAAGGCGATGTCGATGTTGGCGGCGGCGCCGACCGAGCGGTAGTCGTAGGAGCGCCCGCCGGTGGCCGCGTCCGGAGTGCCGGTGAAGCGCCCCTGCATGGCGTTGAGGAAGATCAGCGTCACGCCCGAGAGCGAGGCGGGCACATCCGTCCAGCTGGCGGTGCCCACGCCCGCGCGCTGCAGCTTCGCCCCGCTGACCGCGCGGTCGCGCCAGAGGCCGCGCCGGATCGTGCCGGGGCGGAAGTGATGCGGCTCGGCGAACGTGACGGTGCCGTCGAGCGTGATGCCCGCGATCGGAAGCCATGCCTGCTGGGACCCGCCGGTGATGGCGCGGCCGATGCCGATGATGCCATCGCCGCGCACGTCGGGGAGAACCGCCTCGCCGATCATCGTGTGGTTGCGCCCACTGGTGCAGTCGCCCGCGCCGGCGCCGAGCTTGGTGTGGACGGCGCCGAACGAGAGGTTGCCGGTGCCATTCGGTCCGATCAGCGTCGATCCCGATACCACGGCATTGAGGCCGGCGTTGAAGCCGATCGTCACGTTGGCGCTGACGCTGGTCAGGCCGCCGGTCGCCGCCCGGTCCTCGAACACGATCGCGCTGGTCAGCGAGCGCACCTCGAAAGTGTTCACGTTGGCGCTGTCATGTTCGGCGAAGAGCTGGCCCTCGCGCGCCCAGTAGGTGACCGCGCCGATCGTGGCGTCGGCCGAGCCGTTGAGCGCGGCGACGAGGTTGGTGAGCGTCGCGGCGGCGCTGGCGCCGCGCTGCACGTCCAGAGCGGCGGAGGGCACATCCTTGAAGGTCACCGTGCGCATCAGGTTGAAGCCGAGCAGGATGACGGCGTTGTTCGCCGGCTGCGCGAAAGTGGTGGTACGCACGGCGGCCTTGCGCGCGGCTATCGGCGAGAGGCCCATCCCGGCCCCGAAGCCGATCGTCACCGGACCGATGAAGGTCAGCGGATTGCCGCTGTTCACGGTCTCGGTGCCGCCGGCCAGCGTGGCGGCCGAGCGGGCGACCGATGCCGAAGCACCGAGCGAGAAGGCATTGCCATAGATGCCCAGCGAAGTGGAGGCGACCTGCACGGCGGTGCTGCCGATGGCATCGAGGCGGTACATGCCCTGCCGGATCGCCACATCGCCGTGCGATGCGAGCAGCGCGGCGAACGCGGCTGCAGCCTGCGCGGCCGATGCGCCGCGCGCGAACTCGTTGGCGGTGGCCGGGACGTCGCGCGCCGTGATGTTCACGCCGTTGACCGGGATGACCTCGCCGTCTTCGGGCAGCGCGTTGAACGTGAAGGCGCCGACGGCGCGGGTGCCGAAGCCGGGAACCGTGAGCCCCGCCTGGTTCATGTCCTGCCCGGCATGCGTGCCGAGCGCCGTGTAGTAGTCTCCCACCGCGCGGGCGAAGGTATAGGCGCCGCCCGCGAAGCCGGCATAGCCCCGCGCGTAGATCGCGGCCGACACACCGAGCGAGATGGGCTTGCGCGTGTAGGTCTGGCTCTGCCCCATGCCGGCGCCGGTGCCGAGGTTGACCGCGTTGCCATCGGTGTTGCCGGCGACGTCGGCCGGCGCGGCGGCGCCGCTGCCGAGCACGAGGTTGCCCCTGGTGTCGATCGCCGATCCCAGCGCGATCGCCTGCGCCTGCGCAAGGTAGCTGGCGGTCGACGTGCGATCGAGCGCGACCTGCGAGGCTTTCACGCCCACGCTCAGCAGTTCGGCCAGGTTGTCACTGATCGGCTGCAGTGCCTGGACCGAGCCCATGGCCTGCGCGGCCGCGCCCTGCGCCGCCAGGACGTGCGGCGCCATGACCGCACTTGTCGGGGCGCGGTAGAGCACGCCGTCCTTGAGCACGGGAACCGTCTCGGCGCCGTTGATCGCGGTCGGGGCGAGGGCGGGAAGTCCGGAAGTCTTTGCCATTGGTCAGGTCCCTACGGCGATGTGAGGATGGACGGTGCGGGTCACGCGGCGAGCCCGATGGCGAACCAGTGGATGGTCATCGCCCCGTTGAAGCCGTTAGTCAGGTTGACCTGCGTGAGCGCCTGCGATCCGGTGCCGGGATAGGCCCGCAGCGAGGACGAATTGCCGGTGTCGGCGGTGCCGCCGCCCTGGAACACGCCGAAGCAGGCGGTGTAGGGGGCGTCGAACGTATCCGTCCGGGCGGTGTTGGCGGCGACGTCGGTCTTGCCCCAGTTGATCCGGAACACGTCGCTGCCGAACGGCATGTCGATGTGGCCCTTGTCGGCGAAGTGGGCGGCGTTGGCCCTCGCAAACTCGCCGCCGTCGAGCCGCCCGACGATCGCGGCGATGGCATCGAGCGACGGCTTGAGGCGGCGCGGGGTCACGGCCTTGTCTGTTGCAGTGCCGGCGGCGATCTCGGCCGCGCTCGCCTCGGTCACCGTCAGGACGCGGTTCGCCGAGAGGTCGCCGCCGCCGGTGACAAGGCCCCCGCCGGTGATGGTGCGTCCCCGGATGGCATCGAGCGCGCTGCCAATGTTGTCGAGCACGGTGCGCAGCCGGCGCGGGGTGACTGCCTTGTCGGCCGAGGTACCCGCGTCGATCTCGGCGGCGGTGGCCTCGGTCACCGTGAGCACACGATTCGCCGACAGGTCGCCGCCGCCGGTGACGAGACCGCCGCCGCCGATGCTGGTGGACCTGAGGGCGAAGGTCGCCAGCGCGGCGGTGATGCTGCCGATCGCGTTGGTGATGGGCGTCAGCAGCGCGCCGAGCCGCGCGGCGAGCTTCGCCGGGGTGACGATCCGCTGGCCATCCGTCCCCGCATCCACCTCGGCCTGCGTCGCCAGTTCGGCCACGCCGCGCATGCTCTCGCTCGCGGGCGGGTACGTGAACACGGCGTCGCCGAACGAGATGTTGGCGGCAAGGTCGGCCTCGAAGGCGATGTCGCAGGCGAGCAGCGCGAAGGCCACGCCGGCCTTGTTCATCACCGGCTCGGTCCCGGCGTAGACCGCCAGCAGCGTCCCGTCCGAGAGGAACAGGCCGAAGCTGGTGGCGCTCCAGACCTCCGCCGAGGTGTCGTAGACGGTCAGGTGCGTGATGTTGGGCGCCGCCGCGACGCCCGACACGGCGCCAAGGCGCTTGAACTCGCCGGGCAGCGCGATCAGCGTCGGCGCGAAGTCGAAGGGCGTGGCGGACAGGCCCACGCCCGCCACAACGGTGGCGCTCGACCCGGACGCTGCTTGCACGGCCGCCAGCCCGGCATTGGTGAGCCTGATCGAAAGCGCGGCCATCAGGTGGTCTCCAGATAATCGAGGCCGTCCTCGGTCAGGATCGGTTCGCCCTGCTCGGTCTGCCAGACGGCGGACCAGTCGCGGCTTGTGTCGAGGGTGGCGGCATAGTCGGCCCGGAACATCGATCCGGTCACGCCGCCGGCGGCGAGGTAGAGGGCGCCGCGCGCGTCTAGCGACTGCACGAAGTCGAAGTGTGCGCGCGCCGGCTTGGCGACTGCGACGTCGGCAATGATCTCTTCGGCAAGTGCGATGGTCAGGAAGCCGGGCGAGATCTCGGAGGCGGGCGCGCGGACTTCGAAGGTATGCGGCTCGCGGCGCGGGTTGGCCTGATGCCATTCGACGATGGTGAAGGCCGGGTGATAGCGCGCCAGCACTTCCTCGACCGCGCTGCGGGTGCCTTTGCGCCGGTGATAGGGGATGGCATCGGCAATCGCGGCGCGCTTGCAGGCGACCGGCCAGGCGGTCTTCCAGTGGCTGATCGCCAGTCCCCACGCGAGCCAGGGCAGATGGCCGACCGGGCAGTCGGCGGGCGACCACACCGAGCGGATCGGCGCCGGCATATCGACGAGCCGGGCCGCGACCTGTTCCAGCGCCTTTTCCAGCGGCGTGGAGGCCGGGGGCAGGATCGAGGGATAGCTCATTCGCCGGCGCCCGCGAGGCGGGCGGTGATGCCGTTGCAGTAGGTTGCCTGGGTACGGTCGATCACGATGTCTGCGGCGGGCGAATTGAAGCGCACGTTCTGTGCGCCTTCGACGTGCGCGGCGCGGAACAGCGCGGACAGGGTGATGTCGCGGCTGATCCGGCGGCTTTGCTCGATGTACGAGCGAACGCTGGCGAGGGAGGATTCGAGAACGAGGGTGGCGTCCGGACCGCTGAAGGGCGTCAGGACGTAGTCGATGGCGTAGGTGACGATCTGGGCGGACTGGACGATGACGAGATCGGTAAGGGGACGGCGGGTATCGGCCGAGACGTAGGCCTGCACCGCATCGATCAGGCGCTGCGATGCGGCGCCGTCGCCGAGGCGGGACAGCAGCGAAACCACGACCACGCCGGGCGAGGGGCTGGTGGCGGTCGCGTCAAGCACCTCCGGGTCGGCCGACAGGGCGTGGAAGAGGTAGGCGCCTTCCGGGCCGGCGACCGAATAGCCCTCGGGCGCGAGCACCATGCGGCGGCGGAACTCGGGGTCGCTTTCCATGACGGCCGGGATGCCGTTCACCTCGTCCGCCGGCGTGATGGTCAGGCGCACAATGCCGAAGGTGGCGGCGATGTTGTCCAGGTCGGCGCCCACGGCATGAGCCGGCATCACCGCGCGCGCGGCGTCGTTCACCCGCTGGCGCAGCAGCTGGGCGAGGTAGGTGAAGGTCTGCAGCAGCTTGGTAGCGGGATCGCTCTCGCGGCTGACGAACACCACGCCGGCAGCGGCCATCTCCGCCTTGAAGTGCGCGACGGCTTCAGCAAGCAGCGTCTCGTAATCCAGCGTCTGGATGATATCCGGCGACGGCAGGCGCGAGAGATCGACAGCGGTGAAGGTGGGATCGGCCATGCCGGCCATGTCGGGGAAGCATGGGGGACCGCGCTATGCCCGGCATTTAGCTGGGCCTTCAGCGAAATGAGCAAGTTCCTGTCGGAAGATGCCGGCCAGGCAGATGTGTAAGCCAGAGAGATCCCAGTGGTCGACATCTAAAGGTGTGGTGTTGTCCGCCAACGCCAAAACAATGAACTTGCAACTATGAAAAATCGAAATGATAAATTTGAAAGATATTTCCACGAGAGGGCATGTTGCATGTCTGAGTATATCGATCTCATAGTATCTGCGATTATAGGGATTGCGGCGACAGGTTTGCTCAGAACGATTGTTGGAATTAGCGATCGTCGGCGCAACGCGCGGACCACATTTGTAGCTATCGCATCAGAGATAGATGCAATATGCAGATTAATTAGGTATAGAAAATATCTCAAATTTGTAGAAGAAAAAATTGCCAACATCAAAGATGGTTCGTGGGATGGTTCTTTAATCATCATAGATATTAAATCTGATTATTTCACGGTATTTAATTCCAACGCCTCGTCTATCGGAAGGCTATCGCCAGTGGATGCCTGTTTGGCAGTAAATTTTTATTCTTACTGTAAATCGATGATCGACACAGTCCGCCGGGATGGTCCGGCAAATTATACTCATACTCCGGAAAATGCTCTTATCATTCTCGAATCTCTGGCGATGTTGTTCAAAAATATTCTCGAAATCGGAGATAAAGTCGTCGAAAGAGCAAGCATAAGGCTTTCTCAGACTACAACATTGTTGCACAGTAGCTCGCATAACTCGCCATGATGCAACATGCTCCACGAATTCGTGCCTAGATGACCGCATCCAAATGTGCGAAGATTGTTTCCATCAGGCGTTCACGGTCTGCTGCATTCGCGCCCAGTAGTTTTCTCTGGGGGTAGCGAACAGATTTTATACGCAGCGAAGGTTTATCCCGCAGTCCGTGCTGGTGAACATCCGCGATCTGCGACACCTTGCCGGTGAAGCCGACCCAGAAGCTCTGATCGTCCGTCCCCGTTTTCAGGAATCGCGACGACGCAAGCCGGCGGAACATCGCTCGCCGCCGCAGGCCGCCACGGCGGCGCAATTTCCCGCCGCCGGCATTGCGATGCTCCTCGGGCACCGGGAGCCATTTGACGATCTTGTCGAACTCGAACGAGCGGATGGCGCCGGCCTCAATGTCGAAGCCGGTGAGCATGCGCCCGGTGCCCCAGGTGAAGCTTTTCATGATGGCTCGGCGCGGCTCGCCGCCGCCGCCGGCCGGGTAGAGGAAGCAGGCCGCCCCGCGCCCGGTCACCGGCGGGGCCTTGGCTTTCCGCTTTTCGAAGGCGGTGCCGTCAGGCTGGCGCTGCGCGGTGATACGCTCGCGCTGGCTGATCGCCAGTTCCCGCGCCATGCGGCGCATAAGGGCGCGGCGCTCGCCCGATGAGAGGCTGCGGAGGATCGTGCCGGCCAGCTGCTCGATCTCGGCCAGTTCGTCCGTCATGCCTCGCCGGCCATCCATAGCGAGATGTCGCCCGCAAAGGCATCGGTGAAGCTGGCGTTCACACCGGCGAAGCTGTCGGTGAAGTCCGGCTCGGGCGGATGCTCGACGTCATACCCGCTGCCGTCGGCGCGCGGCGTGACGATGACGTTCTCGGTCAGGTCGAGCGAGATTTCGATATCGGACGTGTCGGCATCGAGCAGTTCGGCTTCGAAGGCGAAGGGCTGGCTGTCCTGCCGGCGCAGCAGCTGAGGCTGTTCCTTCGCGATCCATGCGAGCATCGGCACCATCAGCCGGTCCGCATCGCCTACAAAATCCAGCACCAGCGCCTTCAGCGTGTACTGATAGACGAACGAGAGGGTGCGGGACTGGCGCGTTGCCACTTGTCCGGCTTCGAGGTAGATCTGCAGCCGGTCAGGGTGCGTTTTGAACTCCGGGATGCAGGCACCGAGCCACCGACGCAGGCTATCGGCTTTGCGCATCCTGACTTCCCCACACCAGGCGTACCTCGGCCTGCAATTCGATGAAGGCCGTGCGGATCTGCCCGGCGACGTCGTAGAGCGCGGTCAGGCTGGGCAGTGCCTCGGCGCCGGACATCTCGCCGGCGCTATTGCGTTGGACCGGGGGCAGGGCCGGCGGCGGTGCCAGCAGTGCCGGCGAGACCCTGCCCGTTCGCGGTGGCAGCGGCGCGGTCGAGCAGCCCGACACCATCAGCATCGACGCACACATTGCGATAGACAGGATGCTCGATGACCTTTTGCGTTTCATGGTAGATTTCCCTGACGTTGGCCTGCCGGGCGTATTCGGCGGACTGGTGGGCCTCTGCGCCGGCGTCGATCTGGCCCTGCGCCCTGGCGCGCTCGGCCTCGGCCGCCTCATCCGCGCGCCGCTGCGCGGCCTGCTCCTGCGCCGTGCCGATGCGGGTGCCGTAGGCGAAGCCGCCGATGCCGGCGACGCATGCCGCCAGCGCGCCGGCAAGAGCGAGGTGGGCAGCGCCGATCACGCCGGCGGCTTCCCGCACTTGCGGCGATCGACGTTGCCGATGCGGTGAGCGAGCCAGCCCTTGTGGAACGCCTTCAGGCTGGGGTTCACGCGGACGAGGCGGTCATATTCGGTGCGCTGGCCGGCATCGAGGCGGTCCAGCATCCGCACGCACAGCTGCACCGCGCCCGCGTTCTTCTGGCAGGCGGAATAGGCGGCGATCGTCCTGGCGCCGATCTGGCCATCTACCGCGATCCGCGTGTCGCACAGGGCGTTGATGCCGTCCTGAAACCAGCGCGAGGGCCGGGCCGGCCCCATGTTCACCGTGGTGTCGAATAGTTCCTCGGCAACCGCGGCATCGATCGAGATCAGCGGGGCGAGGCCGGGGGCGACCAGATAGCGGTCGTAATAGATGCTTTCAGCGACCTCGCGCGGCAGCGTGCCCATCGGTCCGGTGTAACCGTTCTCGCGCGCGACCTGCACGGTGATGCCCATGTTGGTCTCTCCGCCGGGATCGGCCTTGTGGTTCACGTAGCCGCCTTCGAGCGCGATGGCCGCGCCGATGATGGTGAGGGCGGCGGCGCCGATCTGACGCGACTTGCTCTTGACGGTGGTCAGGGTGGGCATGGGTCAGCCTTTCTTCGGCAGGAAGCGGTCTGCGATACGACCGGGGATGGAGACGAGGGTGTCGATCGCGGCCTTGACGACGCGGGGGGTGGCATCGAACGCAAGGAGGGCGATGCCGAAGGCGATTGACTGCGCGACGAAGCCGTTCCAGTCGGTGACGGCGACGATCGCGAGCGTGGCGTAATAGCTGACCGTCGAGCCGACGACCCACTGGAGCATCCGATCGCGCCATGACATCGCCGGCTTCCATGCCTGGGCAACGGCCGAGCCGATCAGCGAGGGGGTGAGCGAACCGACCAGTTCGGCGCAGTGCTCGGAAGCAAAGTGGAAGATGGTGCGCAGGTCCATGGGATCAGCTCCAGAGTTGGACGAGGGGCAGGACGCGGTTGGCGTTGCCCTCCTGAGTGGCAGTCGCCGGGACGATGACGGCGGTGCCGAGGGGAAGGATGGTGCCGAGATCCGCGAGGCCGGGATTGGCATCGAGCACGCGCGTGATCTCGCCCGGCCCGAGGCCGGCATCGCGCCAGAGCAACTGGTCGAGCTTGTCGCCCTGCTTCGCGGTCAGGCGCTGCTCGGCCGCCATCAGATCAGATCGATCGTCGTGCGGGACTTGCCGAGGATGTCGCGCACGGCATGCAGCGCGTCGCGGCGCAGTTCACCGATGGTGGGCGTGAGTTCCTGGGCGTCGTTGCCGCCGGCCGACGTGGTGTCAAAGTCGCGGTGGCGCTCGATCAGTTCGGCCTTCGCGTAGAGAGCGATGGCGCGCTGATACATGATCAGCAGTTCGCTCGTGCCGTCCAGTTCTTCGGCGGGGACATCGGCAAGGCGCGCATGGCCGGCAGCGATCTTTGCCGCCCGATACGCGCGCAGATCACCTTTCGTCGTCAGCAGGGCGCCAAGGATGGCCGCGCGCAGGCGCGCCGGCGTGATGCTGGTCGGGATCCTTGCGGCTTCGCGCACGGCGGCCGGCTCGATGTCGGGAAAGAAGCCGTCGTTGACGATCGGCGTCTCGGCCGCCGGCGGCTGCTCTAAATCGGCGGAAGGGGGAAGGGCGACGAAGGACATTGCAGAGCCTCGGGTTCGCGCCGGCGCCGCCGGCTAACAGGGGTGAGGATCGGGGAGATGCGGCCCTGCGGCCCGAAGGCCTCCCACATCGCGCGATCCGCCCCTGAGCGCCGGGGGCGAGCTTGTCAGGCGGCCGAGCCGCCCTGTTCAGTGTTCGTGTCGATTGGAGGCGGCGTAACGGCGGCCAGCAGCTTCTCGGCGCGCTTGATGCGATCCTTCACGCCGACGCGGTCATTGAGGCGCTGGGCTTCACGAAGATGGACGAGCGTGCTTTCCAGAACGATGCGGCTATTATCCGCAGGCGTGTCCTCGGCCTTGCGCAGCTGCTCGATACCGATCGCCTTCAGCAGCTTGGCGCGCACTTCATCGTGGATGTCGCAGCCGGCCGTGAGATTGTCCGCAGTATCGAGCACGGCCGGATCGAAGGACTGGCCGGCGTTCTGCGCCTTGGCGGCAGCGTCTGCGACCAGCTCAACCACGATGGTCGGCACGTCGCGGGCGTAGCGCTTGGGCATCTCGACGCGGTGGCGCAGCAGGAACTCAGCAACATCTAGCGCGGCCATGTAGGCACCGGTGTCCAGCAGCCACACCATGTAGGTGGGCACCACGTCACCCGCCACGCCCGCGCCGACGCCGGCATCGGCAATCATGACGCCTTCGACCCAGGACCGGTATTCGGGCAGCATCTCGCGCTTGGCCTCGATCTTGCGGTCGATCGAGCGGATCTCCTTGAGCCGCCGCAGGTCGTGGGTCAGGCGCAGGCCAATCTGAGCAGCTGCCCGGGCGGCCGGCGAAGAACTATTCGCCCCCGCTGCCGGGGAGGGGACAGCAGCGGGGGCGAGGGCCGCCCCGCGCAACGGGGCAGCGCCCACGTGGATCGTCTGCGCTGCGATGATGGTCTGGGCAGCGAGAATGCGATCGCGTTTACGGCGAGCAAGGCTCATGGCGTTGTCCTGTGGGCGGGGCGGTTTCGGGAGGCGAGAGCCGGGGTCAGGCCGGCTTCTTGCCCATGACGACGTTCTCGATGAGCGCGCAGCGGCCGTAGTCCTCGACCACGTAATCCTCGTTCACGGATTCGTAGTTCTCGATCTGGTCGAGCGCGGGCTCGTCCTTGACCTGGCGGCGGCGGGTTTCCTCCTGCCAGTAGACCGAGAGGTTATCGAGGCTGGTGACCAGCAGCGCGTCTTCCGGGAAGAACGGCACGATGACGGCGCGCTTGCCGGCCAGCTGCTTGGGCAGCGTCAGGATGCGGTGCGCCGCCTCCCGCTCGGTCGCGGTGTCGCCGGCGGCCTGCAGCAGGTTGAGGTACTTGTCCTTGACCAGCGACCAGCCCACGATGACGACGAGATCAGTGTCGCTGCGATGCCAGGGGTCGAGCAGGTCGAGTGCATCGAACGCCAGCGCATCGAGGTTGGCATAGTCGGCCTCGGCCGTGTCGACGTTGGTCGCATCGCCGTCGACCACTTCGACACCGGCGGCGACGTAGACGGCCTTGGCAGGCGCCGTGCTCAGTTCACCGTCGTCGAGCACGCGGTTCGCGGCATGAGTGCGGATCTTGTGCAGCCAGCCTTCGTTGACGTCCTGCAGCAGCGGATTGGCGGCGCGGTCGGTCTGCGGCGCGATCGAGGTGCCGTTGAAGCCGATCATGATGCGGTCGCGGCCCTGCTGCTTCAGGATGACGTCGCGCAGCAGCGTCTGGAATTCCGGCTTGTGGCGCCAGGCGTCGAGCTTCGCGTACTTGATCGCGTGATCGAAGTTGGTCTGGCGGCAGTGGTAGCCGCCATCGTCCGTGGTGTCGGTCGGGTCGCCGGGCGTGCGGCGGTTGCCGGCGCCGGTGTTGGTGCGGCTCGCGAGCGGGCGGGTGACGGTGACGCCAACCTTCTCGCCCTGCTGGGCAGGGACGCCCACGACGTTGATCTGCGAGAGGAAGTCGCTCGTCTCCTGGATCTTCTCTTCCAGCTTCTGCTCGACGACGGGGGCAACGCTGAACTTGACGGTAGCGCTTTCCACGCCGTTCAGCAGCGCGATCTGGCTGACGTAGGCATTGAACAGCAGGCGGGTTTCGTTGCGCATTGGCGAAGGCTCCTAGGGGGACGCGGGGGCGTGGGGCAGGTCTGGATTACGGGCCGGATCAGCAGTCAGTGACGACGGAGCCCTTGCCGCCGGCGGCGGGCGCGCGCTTGAAGCCCTGCGGTTGCTCGGTGGTCGCCAGCTTGGCCTCCAGCGCGTCGAAACGGGCGCCGAGCGCGGTGACGGCATCGTTCGCCGGCTTCACCGCCAGCGCGACCTGATCGCCCAGCGCGGCGCTGAAAGCGGCAACATCGAAGCTGTTGTCGTTGGCCGCCTTGGGCTTGGGTTCAGGCTTCGGCTTGGGCTCGCCTTCGGAGCGGCCGAACATGGCGGCGAGGCCGGCGAAGCCCGACTTGATCGCATCGGCCACGCTGGCGTTCTCGGCCGAGGCGGCGATCTCGATCGACGTTTCATGCGCGGCGGAGAAGACGTTGGGGCGCGACAGTGCAGCAAACTTGAGCGGTTCGGTTCCCAGCGATGCAGGCTGATCGGTGACGGCCAGGCCGACGAGGTAAGCCTCGCCCTCGCCGGCGAAGTCAGGGTGGATCTCGCAACTGGTGAACAGCTTCTGGTCGGCCTTGTTGATCGCCAGCAGATTGTCGTTCGCGTCGATCTCGGCGTAGAGGCCCAGCAGCTTCTTCTTGTCGCCGCCGATGGTGAGTTCGACGTCCTGGGTTTTGAGCGAGAGCACCGAGCCGTAGGCGTTGAACGGCTTCTCCGGGCTGTAACCGGCAATGTGCTCGCAATTGATGCGGGCGGTGTAGGTAGCCGGGTCGTAGTTGGCGGCCATCTGCTCCAGCCATTCGCGCTGGATCACGCGGCCATCGACGGTGGCGCCTTCGACGGCGACGCGGAAAAACTTGCTCTTGGCCATGATCGGTCCGGTTCCCTTGGAGAGTTCGGCGGCGGTGTGAGGCCAGAAAGGGACGCTCGGACACGATCTCTCAAGGGCATGCATTTCGCTTAGCGTTCAGCGAAATGGACGGCGGTGATCGGGGCGGAAAGCGCGCGCCATGGTCGCGCCATGACCGGCCCATTCCTCCCGCAGCCCGGCGCGCCTTCAGCCGCATGGCAGTTCGATCCGCGCCGCCACGCCCGCAGCCTGTACTGGCGCGGGTGGGGCATCCAGCAGATCGCCGACGAGTTCGCGCTTCACGGCGTCAAGGGCGACACCGGCGGTCCGATCCCGCGCGCGACGATCGCGGCGTGGAAGCAGCGCGACAAGTGGGACGATGCGCCGTCGATCCAGAAGATCGAGGACGGGCTGGAGATCCGGCTGCTGACCCTGATCGCCAAGGAGAAGAAGACCAGCGGCGATCTCGTCGAGATGGATGCGCTGAGCCGGCAGATCGAGAGCCTGGCGCGGGTGCGCCGCTACGAGGAGCCCGGCGGCCATGCCGGCGACCTCAACAAAAAGGTCGGCAATCGCAACGCCGGGTCGCGCAAGGCGCCGAAGAAGAACCACTTCACCGGCGAGCAGGCGGCCGAACTCAAGCGCATCTTCCTCGATGGGCTCTACGACTACCAGCTGACGTGGTGGAACGCGCTGAGCCAGCGCACCCGCATGATCCTGAAGTCGCGGCAGATCGGCGCGACGTACTACTTCGCATTCGAAGCGCTGATCGACGCCATCGAGACTGGCCGCAACCAGATCTTCCTGTCAGCCTCGAAGGCGCAGGCCCACCAGTTCCGCTCCTACATCGTCAGCTTCGCGAAGCTGGTGGGCGTCGCGCTGACCGGCGATCCGATGCTGATCACCTCGGATCTGCGGCCGGCCGAGGAAGCGGCGGCCGAGATGCACTTCCTCGGCACCAACTTCCGCACCGCGCAGGGTCGGCACGGCAATTTCTACTTCGACGAGTTCTTCTGGGTCCATTCGTTCGAGGAGCTCAACAAGGTCGCCTCGGGCATGGCGACGCACAAGAAGTGGCGGAAGACCTACTTCTCGACGCCGTCCAGCATCGCCCACCCGGCCTATCCCTACTGGACCGGCGAGCGCCGCAACCGCCGGCGCAAAAAGGAAGACCGGATCGAGATCGACGTCAGCCATGCCGCGCTCGCGGCGGCCGGCAGCGTCGGGGCCGACCGGGTCTGGCGCCACATCGTCAATATCGAGGACGCCGAGGCCGGCGGCTGCGATCTCTTCGACATCGAGGAACTGCGCGACGAATACGCGCCCGACGAGTTCGCCAACCTGTTCCTGTGCGACTTCGTCGACGACAGCCTCTCGGCGTTCAAGTTCAACGATATGATCGCCTGCGGCTGCGACAGCCTGGTCGACTGGACCGACTTCGCCATCGAGGCGGCGCGGCCCTATGGCAATCGCGCCGTCTGGGCGGGCTACGATCCGCAGTCGAGCGAGGCAGGCGACAATGCCGCGCTGGTGATCGCCGCGCCGCCGCTGGTGGAGGGCGGGCAATTCCGCATCCTCGAACGCCACCAGCTGCGCGGCCTCGACTTCCAGCAGCAGGCCGAGTTCATCATCGCGGTCCTGTCCCGCTACAACTGCACCTATCTCGGCGTCGATGCGCAAGGAGTGGGCGCCGGCGTCTACCAGCTGCTCGCCAAGGTCGGCGCGATGCCGGGGTGCTCGGTCGCCAAGATCGAATACTCGCTGGAGGTGAAGGCCGGCATGATCATGAAAGCGCAGAACGTCATCCGCCGGGGCCGCCTGGCGTTCGACAGCAGCTATCTCGACATCGTCTCGGCCTTCGTCTCGATCAAGAAGACGCTGACCACCAGTGGCCGCAACGTCACTTTCAAAGCCGGGCGCGGCGGCAGCGACGGCCATGCCGATCTCGCCTGGGCGGCCATGCACATTCTCATGAACGAGCCGCTCGACGGCAAGGAAAAGCCCAAGGGCACGATGGAGATTATCGAATGAGCAAGCGCAGCCGTGCCCGCAGGATGAGCCGTCAGGAAAGCGCCGCCGCATCGGGCGGCGCGATCGTTCCGGCAAACGACGACCGCAGCCACTCGATCGAGGCATTCACCTTCGGGGATCCCGAGCCAGTGAACAGCCGGGCTACCATGCTCGACATGCTGGAGTGCTGGCACAACCAGCGCTGGTACGAGCCGCCGATCTCGCTTGACGGGCTGTCGCGCTCGTTCCGCGCCTCGCCCCACCACTCCAGCGCGATCATCCTGAAGCGCAACCTGCTGGCCGCGAGCCTCGATCCTGCATCGCTCATCAACCGGCGCGACTTCGCCGCCGTGGTGCAGGACTATCTCGTCCTCGGAAACGCCTATGTGCAGGAGGTGCGCAGCCGCTTGGGCGGCCTGATGCGCCTCGATCACATCCTCGCCAAGTACGCCCGGCGCGGTGTGATGCCGGGCAGCTTCTGGTGGGTGCCTGGCTACAAGAACGAAATGGAGTTCGACGCGGGCACCGTCCACCAGATCATGGCGCCCGATATCAATCAGGAGATCTATGGCCTGCCGGAATATCTTTCGGCGCTGCAGTCTGCCTTGCTCAACGAAAACGCGACGCTGTTCCGGCGCAGGTACTATGAAAACGGAAGCCACGCCGGCTACATCCTCTATGCCACCGGGCAGTTCGCCGATGGTGATGTCGACAACATGCGCGCCGCGCTCAAGAAGTCGAAGGGGCCGGGCAACTTCCGCAACCTGTTCGTGCATGCGACCGACGGCAAGGAGAACGGCATCAAGATCCTGCCGATTGCCGAGGTGGGCGCCAAGGATGAGTTCCTTGGGATCAAGAACACCACGCGCGATGACGTCCTGGCGGCGCACCGCGTGCCGCCCCAGCTGCTGGGTATCATCCCTGCAAACGCTGGCGGCTTCGGAGATCCGGCCAAGGCGCTCGACAGCTTCTTCGAACTGGAGATCGAGCCGCTTCAGTCGGTGTTCCTGGAACTGAACGACACGCTCGGGCGCCAGGCGATAAGGTTTCGGGAGCGGGTGGTCTCGGCGGCCTGATCGCGCAGAGCTAATGGACAACGAAGGGCGGCTCAATAGAGCCGCCCTAACTCATTTCAACACCGGAAGTGGTTGACGGCGCGCCTCCACTCCCTGTCGCTGGGCATGGGCAGTTGGATGGTTGGCCCTTCCTTACAAGGATCGAGCCTTAGCGGTCGCATCTTGCGGCAGTGCTTTTGCCAGCACACGCGGCAATAGAAGTGCGACCCGGCCTTCGTCAGCGCATCGTCCCAACCGGAATGATGGAACCGCCACCATAGGGCGTGGGAGTGGAACACGCTGCTGTTCCCGCACTCGCACGTGAGCTTGAGGGTGTACATCCAGGCTGCCGCTTCGAAGATCCGCGTGACTGCCTCTGCGCCCGCAGAATTGCGCGGCACATCAAAGGGCCGGCTGCCGGCTCTTCGCCGCCGCGCAAGCCAGCGCGCCTATCATGTACGGGCTTTCGTCGCGCTTTCCGCTGCGGATTTCGCGGAGGAATGTTCGGTTGTCGAGGCCGCGCGCCTCCAATGTATCGGCGACCGCGCCGCGAACGTCTTCAATCTTCATCGTGCATCTCCTTCGCGAGAACATATGAAGAACGTAAGCCGAGTCGGTCAACACTTGCCGGCCTCAGCCTGTCACAGAACGCCCGCGCTCAATTGGCGCCGTAAACGACGATGCGGGCAAACGAGTCAGCCTGAGCGAAGATGGAACTCATGATAGCGGCAGAACTGCATCGAGGTCTCACCGGTGGCGGGGGGACAACCTCCCGGCCCTCAACGCCGCTCCACTCGCAGCGAATTCAAGAACTGTATTCACTTTCGCAGGCACTACATCTGTGACGAAAAGTGCAGTCTTGAACGCGAGAATTGCAGTGCCACGGGGTTCGCCACCACGTACGAAGAAACGCGATAATCTTTTTCATCATAGGCCCCTTCGTTGGTTTACGGCCTCGCGGCAAATCAGGTGATCCATGCGCACCATGCTAGCTGTCATGACGCCAGTCGTGTCTGCGGCGACGTCGGATTTCTGCGCCGCAATCACAACACTGTCCGACGTAATTTAATCCGTCCCATTCGACATCACGGCGCAACGGCCGATGCTTGTTTAATGGGCACAAAAAGAGACGCCGGAACATGGAGATCATGCTTTTCCATCCGAAGGATCGTGCAAACGAATCGTCGTCATTTTTCAGGATGGTTTCCTGTCGCCAATCGTTTGTAGGTGCAACACAAAATGCGGTAAAACGTGAGCAAAGCGTGGCTTGTGGATCTATTCCATTAAAGACGGCATCTCGCGTTGCGAGATCACCCTTCGAATGGCAAAATGGGCGTAAGTGGACAGATAATCCGACCCTCCACCTAGAGGTAGCACGGCTCCCGCCCGCTACCTCGTCGCTGTCCGGAGCTTATCCTTCGGGGTGCCTCTGGACAGCGATCCCGGAGAGCTTATCCCCTCGCCATCCTGATCAGCCTCTTCCGCTCGCGGGCCGCGCCAAAAATTCTGGCCGAGCTTCCGGCACCCTGCCACCCCTCAGCGCGCGCTTTTCCCCCCGCCTCGCCCGCGCACTTTTCGTGTCGGTTTTGATGCACCACCGGTACCTGCTGGAAACCGGCCTAGGACCTAGGCCGGGGAGGGTGATTTTCGCCCATTCCGCTGATGCAGATTGATGCACCTAACGGCATGATGTCACGACCCCTCCGGTGGCGCTGAGCCGAGACTTGGCACGCCCTTTGCTCTTGGCCCCCTCGGACACCCCTGGGCGGCGCAGCCGCCCTTACACGCCGGCTCCGCTGGCGCTGCGCTGAAGGCGGGAAGAGGCATCTAGGCAGGGGGGACAATACAGATTTACGTCTGAGGGCGCCTTGGCGTCCTCAGTCCTTATCCTTTAAGTTCTGTAGCCGGGGGTACAATGCCAAGTTGGCACTCGCACTAGGTACAGATGACAAGCCGAGCATTTCCTCGTGCTGCCGCATGGCATCGAGGTCGCCGCCGTACATATGCGCGAGGCGCGAGGTGGCGGTGCCGCTAACCAGCGAGCGCCGCTCGGTGCGCTCTCGGCCGACGCCGGCCGACAGCGCACCGGTGACGCTCTTCAGCAGCCGTTCCGCCTTGATCGCCATGCGATTGGGGACGGCGCCCGAACCTTCGAGGTGCCGGACCTTTTCGCGAAGCTTGTCGCCCAGCTTCTGGCGCAAGGTGCGTACGATCTCGATCGGCAGCTTCACCATGTCGATAAAATAGGCATTGCTGGTTTGCTGGCGCTGCGGACCTTCGCCCTTTGCGTTGCCCGTTTTGACGGTGCGGCGGACCCAGTTGATGATCTTCTCCGACCGCAGCTTGGCTAGCAGCCTGACGACGGTCCGCCGCGAAAGCCGGCTGCGCTTGGATATGGTGTCGAGGCATGGATCGCAGCGGCCTGTCTTCCCGTCCATGACGCTGAACAGCGCGCGGAGAACGCGCAGCGCGTTATGCGAGATCGGAAGGGATTTGCCATGCTCGCGGACGTGGCCGGCGTAGGCCTCCACCGTGTCACGGTAGACGTCTGTGAAGCGGTGGAAGTTCTCCTTCTTGGGAGTGGGCTCCCAGTAGACGGTTGCTACCTGGGCGCGTTGATCCTCGACGTCGTAGCTGCGTCGCCAAGCGCTGTCTGATACTCGCGGGTGGGTCATGCGCGGGTGTTCCCATGCACGATTTGACGCTCAGTGGCGGTTGGGTTTTCGCTTCTAACCCATTGATTTTGCACGGTCGGATTTTCCCGAGGTTGGGGAAAATGCATTGAAAAATCAAATATTTAGTAGGGAATCATAATCCGCGTGTCGGGGGTTCGAGTCCCTCCTCCGCTACCACCGATAACAGCCCCTTTACCCGTTATCGTCGCGCTCGCCGGAAGCGTGGCCGCCGTGCTGTTCGGACGGGGAAGGTCGGGCCGGTCCCCTCGCGCGATGCCAGCTTCAGAATGGCGGCATGCGCCGGCGGATTTCATGCATGGCGCCGCCGCGAGCGGTCTGTGGCCGCGCTGCCCCTTACGGAAAATTTCGCCGGTTTTGTAGGTGCTAACCCCCATGTCGGGGGACGCGCCGGGCGTCTACCACGCAGAGGAGGATGAGAAAACGAAAGGCCAAGGCAATGTTTACCATGCGAAATATGCTCAAGCTGACTGCCGCCATTGCCGCCGTGACCGCGGCAGGTGCAGGCCTTGCGCAGACTACGAACACCGCCACCGGCAACCTGCGCGTCCAGGCGACCGTGCTCAGCCAGTGCGCGGTGCAGGATTCGACGCTTGATTTCGGGCAGGTGTCCACCACGCCCCCGGCGCAGCCTCCGCAGACCGACATCCGTATCACCTGTACGGCGGGCGTTCCCTTCACCGTCGGCATCGACAACGGCGCCAACGTCTCGGGCGGCCAGCGCCGGATGCTGCGCCAGGGCGGCAACGGTTCGCAGACCGGTGACTATCTCGCCTATGAACTCTACAAGGAAATCGGATTGGCCAATCGCTGGGGCGACACGATCGTCAGCGAGCGGGTCAGCGCTACCGCCACCGGACAGACCCAGACCGCGCCGGTCTTCGGCAAGCTGGTCGCCAGCACACCGGGCTCCGGCAACTTCGTAGATAACGCTGTCATCACGCTCTATTTCTGATTCTCCGTGCATCGTCGCACGGTCATTGCCGGGCTGGCGGGGCTGGTCCTGTTACGGGTTGCCGGCGCCCGCGCTGCCGGCAGCTTGGGAGTGGCGCCGACCGTCATCGATCTGGAGTCTGGGGAAACCAACAGCGTCCTGTTCGTGAGCAACAGCGGGGCAGAAACCCTCACTGCCCAGTTGCGCCTGTTCGCCTGGCGCAACGAAGCGGGGGAGGAGATCTACACGCCCAGCGCGGACATCGGCTTCAGTCCGGCCCAGTTCAGCGTGCTCCCCGGTGGACGGCAGGTCGTCCGGCTGGCCCTGCTGGTGCCGGGCGGGCCGATCGAGCGGGCCTATCGCCTTATGGTCGACCAGTTGCCCATCGGCGCCTCCTCGCCCCGCGTCAGCATGGCTGTGCGGATGATCGTGCCGGTGTTCGCCGCCCCGGCAACCCCGGTTCCGCGTACGCCGCCGGTTCTTGCCTGGACGGGCTCGGTGGACCGGGCAAGCCGGATCGCCACGCTTGGCGTTTCGAACTCGGGCGTCAGGCGGGTGCGGCTGACGCAGCTGCACTACACCGCCGGCGGCGGCGCGCCGATCGTGCTTTACGAGGGGCTGGCAGGCTACGTGCTGGCCGCCGGCAGCTGGTCCTGCCGGTTCCGGCTGATCGGCGAGCCGGCCGCGATCACGGTGGAGGCCATGACCGATGGCGGGACAGTCACGGCGAACGTGCCGCTCGTCTACAGGTAATGCGTGAGACGGCGCCACGCCCTGGTCGCGCTCGTGTCGGGCGCCGTCGCTTTCGCAGGCCCTGCGGCCATGGCGGAGACGCTCTATGCTGGCGTGACCCTCAACGGAGCTGACCTGGGTCTCGTGGTGGCTTTCCAGCAGGGGCCGTCCGGTCTGCAGATCGCGCAGCAGGACATGGCGAAGCTGGGCATCAGGGTGCCCCCTGATGCGATCGCCGCCGACGGCATGGTCAGCCTGTCGGCCATCCGGGGCCTGCGTTATTCCCTGCGCGCCGAGGATCAGGCCGTCGAACTTTTGGCCGATCCGCAGATCATGGTCACGCAGATCATCAGCCCCGAGGCGGGTCTCGTCCTGCCCGATCCCGTCGCCTGGGGAGCGCTGCTGAACTATGCCGTCGCCGTGACCGCACCCGCGCGGGGAAAGCTGGGCTATGCGGCCACGCTCGAGGGGCGGGCATTCGGCCCTCCGGGCGTGTTCAGCACGACATGGCTGGTGCAGGATAACGGCGGGTCCGGGCGCTACGACAATGGGCTGCGCCGGCTCGACACCACGTTCATCCACGACGATCCGGCGCGGATGCGGCAATTCGTGTTCGGGGATTTCGTCTCCGGATACCAATCGTGGTCGCGCCCGTTTCGCGGGGCCGGATTCAGCCTGCGGAGTGACTTCGGGCTGCGGCCCGAACTTATCACCCAGCCGCTGCCGCTGCTGCGCGGTGCGCCTTCGGTGCCCTCGACGGTGGACCTCTACATCGACGGTGTGAAGCAACTGTCGCAGCCGACGCGGGGGCCGTTCCAGATCCAGCAGCCCCCGGTACTCAATGGCTACGGCCAGCTCAGCATGGTCGTCACCGATGCGCTGGGGCGGCAGACGGTGCAGAACCTGACCTTCTACGGATCGAACAGCCTGCTGCGTCCGGGTCTCGCCGCCTATGCGCTGGACGCGGGGTGGCTGCGCGCGGACTATGCCGGCCCGCGCGATCGCTACACCGACTCCTTCGTGCAAGGCTCAGCCCGCCTCGGCGTGAGCGACGCTTTGACCGTCGAGGGCCGCCTCGCCGCCACCAAGTCACTTGGGCAGGCGGGCGCTGGCGCGGTGTTCAAGGTGGGGGAGATCGCCGTCGTCTCTCTGGCCGGCGACCTCAGTTTCGGGAGCGCCGGCACCGGGGGCCTTTGGCAGGCGGCGATCGAGCACCGGACCGGCCCTTTCGCGGTCTACGGATCGATCTCCAGGACTGTCGGGCCTTTCCGCGACCTCGCGAGCAGGGCGGGGGACCCTCGGATAAACCTGCGGCTCCTCGGCGGCGCGAGCCTGTCGCTGCGGGATATCGGCAACTTCAACGTGAACTACACCCGCCTGCAGACCGACCGGACCGACGTGGGTATCGTAACCATGTCGTACGACCGCCCGATCGGCCGCCGCGCCACGTTCACGATCTCGGGCTACGTCTCCCAGTTCGGCCTGAAGGCGAAGGGCATCTCGGCGGGCATACTGTTTCCGTTCGGGCACCGGGGCACGATGGGCAGCCAGGCGGGCACGGGCAGCCACTCGCCGACATACGCCAGCGCCTATGCCAGCAATCCGCCCCCGCAGGACGGCGGGCTGGGCTGGCGGCTGCGCGTGGAGGGCAGGGGCAACGGCCTCAGCGAAGCGGAGGGCGAACTGCGGCTGGACTCCAGCGTGGTGGACGCCGCCGTCGCGCTCGAGGTCGGCCGCTGGGGCCTTTCGGCGCGCGGCTTCGCGACGGGATCGATCGTCTGGCTGGCGGGGTCGGCGCCGCGCATATCCTCGGCCGTGGGCCAGAGCTTCGCGGTCGTCGAGACGGGCACGCCGGGCATCGCGATATCGCAGGAGAACCGCATCATCGGCCATACCGGCCGCGACGGCAGCCTGTTCGTGCCCTATGTCACGTCCTTCGCGCCCTCGCGCATCGAGATCGTGCCCGGTGCGCTGCCGTTCTCGCTGCAGGCACCGCAGTCGCAGGCGATCGTGCGCCCGCCGCGCAAGGCGGGCGTCGTGGTGAAGCTGCCGGTCCTGCCCAATCGTTCGATCTACCTGCGGGTGGTGGGCGTGTCAGGCCAGCCGCCGGCCGTGGGCACACCCGTGCTCGTCGGCGGCGTGCAGGTCGCGGTGGTCGGCTACGAGGGACTGGTCTGGATCGGGAACGCCGCCGGGATAGCGGCGATCACCGTGGCCGATCCCGAGGGCCGCTGCGTCATTGAAACCCCCGATTCCGCGGCCGAGGACACCGGCCAAGCCAAGGAGGTCGTCTGCCATGCGCCCTAGACTGGTCCTGGGACTGATCCTGTCCCTGCTTGCCGACGCCGCCTTCGCCGCCGACAGTTGCACCGTCGACACCCGCGACATCGACTTCGGCATCTACGACCCGGCGTCCGGCCGTGCCAACGACACCAGCGGCGACATCGGCCTGAGGTGCGACTGCGAAGGCAACGGCTGCGGCGCCATCCACTACAGCATCGCGATCAGCGGCGGTAACGGCTCGGGCGCCGATCGCCGGATGGCGGGGGAGCGGCCGGGCGCCGCGCCGCTGCGTTACGAGCTCTATTCCGACCCCAATCGCTCGGCGTTGTGGGGCAGCGGTGAGCGGGCGGTGGGCGGGGTGTTCCAGCCGTCGCACTTCGGCGAAAGGCTGCGGATCGCGATCTATGGCCGGATGGTGCCGCTGCAGAATGTCGGCCTGGGCCGCTATGCCGACGACGCCCAGGTGGTGGTGACCTTCTGACAGTGCATTAGCGCCGCATTAGCGCGGCAATAGCGGCGCGTTATGCCAAAGCCGCTCCCTCGTCCTCGGCGCGGTCGATCAGGCGCAGGTAGACGACGCTCAGGACGGCGTAGAGGATCAGCGCGAGCAGGATCGCGGCCGGCGCCAGCTTTTCGTCGGGGAAGTTGCCGGTCGCTATGGCGACGGCGATGCCCGGATGGCGCGCGGCGGCGGCGAGCGAGAGGGCGGCGCGGTTTCCGCTTCCCGGACCGCCCAGCAGATAACCCGCCGCCATGCCGGTGATGCACAGGGCGGCCAGCGCGAGCAGCGTACCGTCGCCGATCACCGCCCACATCGCGGGCGCCGCGACCACGACCCAGGCGATCATGGCGAGCGCGATCATCACCGCCCCGACGTTGGCCAGGATCGTCGACACCCGCAGCGCCCCATCGCCGAGCGCCTTGCCGGAGAGCAGGCCGAGCGCAAGCGGCACGCCGACGGTGAGCAGCAGCGTGACGGCGACGCTGCCGACCCCCATCGCCGCGTCCGCATGCAGGATCCGGGCGGCGAGCGCGATGCCCAGCGGGGTGACGGCCAGCGACAGCACCGAGACGAGGACCAGCAGGCCGGTCACGTAGGACGCGCTGCCACCGACCTTGAGCTGCTTCTTGGGGAGCACCGGCGGAATCGGCGAGAAGGCGATGGCGACCAGGGCGATCTCGACTGCGGGATGGAAGCGGAATGCCAGGCACAGGCCGATCGCCGCCGCCGGCACCGCGACGTAGACCGCCGCGACCGCGCGCAGCCCCTGCCGCCAGTGGTGGACGAGATACATCACGTCGGCACCCTTCGCGCGCATGGCCAGCGCCAAGACGTTCACGAAAACGCTCAGCAGCAGGCCCAGCTTCAGCATCGTAACCACGGACATCGGCAGTCTCCGGCGCGAGCGCGCGTTCCCGTCGGAATCCGCTTCTCCAAGGTGGAACCTCGCAGCGAACCATCCGGCGCGCGATACTGTCCCGTCCGCCTCGCCGCCGCGCCATCGGGATAATCACCGAGTTGCGCGCGCGCATTTCCCTGCTCGCCGTGATTCCCGCCGGCCTTGGTGACGAGACCGACACCGGGGCTTTCCCTAGGCATATCCCCGGCATTCCCCCGATGGAGCCCGCGGCATCGACCCGCCACCCTCGCTGCGTTCCAACCGTGTTCGCCATCGGAGAATCGCCATGCCCAAAGGTAAACCCAATGTCCTCGTCATGTGGGGGGACGACATCGGCCAGGCCAACCTCAGTTGCTATACGAGGGGGTCATGGGCTACCGTACGCCCAACATCGACCGCATCGCCAAGGAAGGCATGATCTTCACCGATTCCTATGCCGAGCAGAGCTGCACGGCGGGTCGCGCGTCCTTCATCACCGGGCAGTGCGGCCTGCGCACCGGCCTCACCAAGGTCGGCCTGCCCGGCGCGGACCTGGGCCTCAAGCACGAGGACATCACCACGGCCGAGGCGCTGAAGCCGCTCGGCTACCGCACCGGCCAGTTCGGCAAGAACCACCTGGGTGACCGGGACGAGCACCTGCCCACCGTCCACGGCTTCGACGAATTCTTCGGCAACCTCTATCACCTGAACGCCGAGGAGGAGCCCGAGCACCCCGACTATCCCAGCGAGGAGGACTTCCCCGACTTCAAGAAGAAGTACGGCCCGCGCGGCGTGCTCCATTGCTGGGCGGACGGGAAGGGCGGCCAGAAGATCGAGAACACCGGGCCGCTGACCAAGAAGCGCATGGAAACCTGCGACGAGGAATTCCTCGAAGCGGCCAAGGTCTTCATCCAGGCCGCGCATGACGCGGGCGAACCGTTCTTCGTATGGTTCAACACCACGCACATGCATGCCTGGACGCACGTGAAGCCGGAATGCGTGGGCCAGTCGGGCCGCTGGCAGTCCGAATATCACGACGCGATGATCTATCACGACTGGTGCATCGGCCAGCTTCTGGACTTCATCGACGACCTCGGGATCGCCGACGACACGTTCGTGCAGTACAGCACCGACAACGGGCCGCACATGAACACCTGGCCCGACGGCGGCATGACGCCTTTCCGCAACGAGAAGAACTCGAGCTGGGAAGGCGCTTACCGCGTGCCCTGCATGGTCCGCTATCCCGGCAAGATCGAAGCGGGATCGGAATCGAACGCCATCGTCAGTCACCTCGACTGGTTCCCCACCATCCTGGCCGTTGCGGGCGAACCCGACATCAAGGAAAAGCTGAAAAAGGGGCACAAGGCCGGCGACAAGACCTACAAGGTCCACCTCGACGGATTCAATCTGCTGCCCTACCTGACAGGCGAGGTCGAAAAGTCCCCGCGCAACGGCTTCATCTACTTCACCGACGACGGCGACGTGGCAGCACTGCGCTACGACAACTGGAAGATGATGTTCCTGGAACAGCGGGTGCCGGGTACGCTGAAAGTCTGGCAGGATCCGTTCATCCCGCTGCGCGTGCCTTATATCTTCAATCTGCGGATCGACCCTTACGAGCGCGCGGAGATCACCTCGAACACGTACTGGGACTGGGTGTTCCGCCGCATCTTCCTGCTCGTCCCCGCGCAGGCGGGAGTCGCCGAATTCCTGGAATCGTTCAAGGAGTTCCCGCCGCGCCAGAAAGCGGCCAGCTTCAGCCTCGATCAGGTGCTGGAGAAGATGACGGACGTTTCGTCCGGGGGCTGACCGTCCGCCTTCCGGCGGCAGGCCCGCGCCCGATCCCGTCGTGCTCCCCGCGGCACGGCGGGATTTGGCGCGGCCGGACGGGGCGGATCTCTTCCGCTGCTTGAAATGCGCTTGTCCGCCCGCGCCCCTCCCGTCGCCGCTGCGCCCCGCCGCCCGGTGCGATTTTCCTACATCCCCCTGGGCTGCTACTGTCGCCCAGGTTCTTTCGCATCGTCCATACCATGCCTGCCGGGCCCTTGCGCTCGCGGCCAGCCGCGCCTGAATGCGTTCACAAACCCCCGCGCGCCGCCGGTATCTGTCCTCAGGCGGCGGCAGATACAAAATTTCCGCATCCAACGGCATTGCGGCAAGGGTGGGGTCTGGTAGGGCTGGACCCCACGAACCAATTCCGGAAAGGGCAGGGGGCGGTCCAATGTTGCGTCCATGGCAAGTCAGTCTGGGTGAGCGCATCGATCCCCGGCGCAACGTTCCCATCTACATGCAGATCATCCAGGCGCTGATCCGGGACATCGAGCGCGGCCGCCTGACCTCGGGCACCTACCTTCCCAGCAGCCGCGAACTGGCCGCGACGCTGGGCGTCAACCGCAAGACCGTGGTGCTCGCCTACGAGGACCTCATTGCCCAGGGGTGGCTCGCCTCGGCGGGCACGCGCGGGACGATGGTGTCCACCTCGCTCCCCGCGCCCGGCTCCGTCGACCGCAGCGACGCGGAAGTGACGATGAGCAACGTGCTTGCCGACTACCGCGTGATCGAGCCCCCCGAGCGGCCGCTGGCGCTACCCTCCGGGGCGGGCCTCAAGCTCGACGAGGGCGCGCCGGATGGCCGCCTGTTCCCGCCCGAACTGCTGGCCCGCGCCTATCGCTCCGCCACGTACCGGGCCTCCCGCGAAAACGGCTTCCAGTACCGCGACCCGCGCGGCTCGCCCGCCCTGCGCGAAAGCATCGCGACGATGCTCAAGACCCAGCGCGGCCTCCCGGTCACCGCCGAGAACATCTGCATCACGCGCGGGAGCCAGAACGGCATCTTCCTCGCCACCCAGGCGCTGATCCAGCCGGGCCACGCGATCATCGTCGAGGCCCTGACCTACGAACCGGCGGTCGCCGCGTTCCGCGCCCTGGGCGCGAAAGTCATCCCGGTCGGCCTCGACGAGGACGGCATCGACATCGAGGCGGTCGAGATGGCCTGTCGCCGCAATGCCGTGCGGGCCGTGTTCGTCACGCCGCATCACCAGTTTCCCACCACCGTCGCGCTCCGCCCCGAGCGCCGCCTGCGCCTTCTCGACCTTGCCCGGCAGTTCGGCTTCGCGATCATCGAGGACGACTACGACCACGAGTTCCACTTCGAATCGCAGCCGCTGCTGCCGATGGCCGGCTATGGGCCCGCCCACGTCATCTACGTCGGCTCGCTGTCCAAGCTGCTGCTGCCGGCGCTGCGCATCGGCTACATCGCCGCCCCGCCCAGGACCATAGCCGCGGTCGCGCACATGGTTTCGCTGACCGACGGAATGGGCAACACGCTCACCGAGGACGCCGCCGGCGAACTGATCGAGAGCGGTGAACTGCGCCGCCACGCGCGCAAGGTCTGGCAGATCTACGCCCGCCGCCGCGACACCTTCGCCGCCGAGATCGACGAGGCCTTCGGCGATCTCGCGGAATACCGGGTCCCGGACGGCGGACTGGCCTTCTGGCTTCGGTTCCACACCGACATCGACCAGATGGAATCGCGCGCCGCCGCCATGGGCCTGCGCTTCGCCTCCTCGCGCTCCTTCATGACGCGCGACGACGCGCCGAGGGGCCTGCGCATCGGCTTCGCCAGCCTCAACGAACACGAGGCCCGCACGGCCATCGCCGCGCTGAGGGAAGCCGCAGGCTGATCCCGAGGCGGGGGCCGGCGGAGTGGCCCGTATTTCAAAGCGTTGCTGGCCACCGTGGGTGCGGCGTCTTGTTGATATTGATTTGCAAATGCGTAAGGGAGGGGCGCGCGGGCGCGGGCCGCGCCACTCAGAGACGTATTGATGACACGGCAGATACTTTTCCAGGTCCACTGGTTCCTCGGCATCACGGCAGGGCTCGTCCTGGCGGTGATGGGCGTCAGCGGAGCGATGCTCAGCTATGAGGACGAGATCATGGCGGCGCTCAGCCCGGGCGTGGTCACGATCGCGCCCTCGTCCGCGCCGCGGCTGGGCCCGGATGCGATCATCGCCCGCGCCTCGGCGCAGCGCGGCGGTCTGGCGGTCACCGGCCTCACCCTGCAGACCCGGCCCGACCGCGCGCACAGCGTGTCGTTCGCGCCACCCGCCGGCACCAAGGGCAGGGGCGAGAGCAGCTACGTCGATCCCCATAGCGGGCGGCTGCTCGGACAGGCGACGGGCCAGGGCGTCTTCCGCTTCGTCACGACGCTGCACCGCTGGCTGGCCCTGCCCGGCGGCGGCAATGGCATCGGCCGGCAGATCACGGGCTTTTCGGCGATCGCCCTCGTCTATTTCGCGCTTTCGGGGCTCTATCTGCGCTGGCCGCGCAGGCCGCTCGACTGGCGCGCGTGGCTGGTGCTGGACCTGCGCAGGTCCGGCCGGAACCTCTATTACGCGCTCCACGCCGTCATCGGGGGATGGGTGCTGGCGTTCTACCTCCTGAGTGCCCTCACGGGGCTGTGGTGGTCGTACGACTGGTATCGCCAGGGTGTGCTCCACGCCCTCACCGGCGAAGGCTCGCGCGAGGAAAAGCGGGAGGACGCGAAGCCGGGCGCGGACGGGGCGCCGCCGCTGCTCGCACCGGCATGGCGCAGTTTCCTCCAGGCCAGCGGCGGCCGATTCGAGAACGTGCGGATCACCATCCCGGCCGGCGACAAGCCCGTCTCGTTCCGCGCGCTCGCGCCCGGTGCCCGTCACGATCGCATGACCGACGAGTACCGCATCGACGCCGCGACCGGCGTGGTCGAAAAGACCGATCTCTATGCCCGGCGCACCTGGGGCAGGACGATCACGACGAGCATGCTGGAGATCCACCGCGGCGCCTTCTTCGGGGCGGCCGGGCGGATCGCGCTGCTGCTCACCAGCCTCACCATGCCGCTGTTCACCGTCACCGGGTTCCTGTTGTACCTTGCGAGACGGCGGAAGAAGCGGGCCCTGCAGGGGCTCGACTTGCCGGTCGCGACCTATTCGGGCGATTCCTCCGGCACCGTGATCGTTCATGCCAGCCAGACCGGCGGCGCAATTCGGCTCGCCCGGCTGACGTCGAGCGCTTTCGCGGGCGCGCCGGTGGTGCCGATATCGGCGCTGTCGCCGGAAGTTCTGGCGGGCGCCAGTCGCGCGCTCTTCGTCGTCAGCACTTATGGCGAAGGAGAAGCGCCCGACAGCGCGCGAGGGTTCGCCCATCGCACCATGGCCGCGCCCGCGCGGCTGGAGCATCTCGACTATGCCGTCCTCGCGCTCGGCGACCGGGAATACCCCGATTTCTGCGCCTTCGGGCATGAGGTGGACCGGTGGCTCCACGCCGGGGGCGCCAGGCGCATCTTCGACATGATCGAGATGGACGGCGAGGACGCCGACGCCCAGCGCCAGTGGCAGCAGCAGATCGTCTCCATCGGTGCGCGCAGCGACATGCCGGACTGGGAGCCGCAGGCCTACGGCCGCTGGCGTCTTGCCGAGCGTCGCCATCTCAATCCGGGCAGCCTGGGCGGTCCGGCGTTCCACGTAGCGCTCGAACCGATCGGCGATACCGACCGCGCGTGCGAACCCGGCGACATCGCCGAAGTCGCGCCGCGCCGCGATCGGGCGGGCATGGCGGCGTGGCTTGCCGAGGCCGGTCTGGACGGCGCCATCGAGGTCGAGGGGCGCACCCTCGCGGAGCATCTCGGGGGAGCGATTCTCCCGGACCCGGCACAGGGCCTTCCGGACGATCTCGAGGATCTCGTCCGCTCGCTGCGGCCGCTGCCGCACCGGGAATACTCGATCGCTTCGATCCCCGGCGATGGCCGCATTCATCTGCTGGTCCGGCAGGTGAGGGACGAGCGCGGCGGGCTCGGGCTGGGTTCGGGCTGGCTGACCGAACATGCGCCGCTCGGCGGCGAGATTGCCATGCGGCTGCGGGCCAATGCCAATTTCCGGCCGCCCGAACAGGCGGGCCCCATGATCCTGATCGGCAACGGCACCGGCCTTGCGGGGCTGCTCGCGCATCTTCGCGGGCGCGCGCAGACGGGAGCGGGGCCCAGCTGGCTCCTGTTCGGCGAACGCAGCGCCGCGCTGGATGCGTTCCATGACGAAGAACTCCAGGCTTTGCAGGCGCGTGGCACGCTGAACCGGCTCGATCGCACATGGTCGCGGGACAGCGGGTGCGGCCGTTACGTCCAGGATGCGCTCGCGGCGGCGGCCGAGGATCTGCGGGACTGGGTGCAAAGGGGCGCCGCCATCTATGTGTGCGGCAGCATCGAGGGGATGGCGCCCGCGGTCGATGCGGTGCTTCGCGCCGCCCTGGGCGACGAGCAGGTCGAATCGATGAGTGATCAGGGTCGTTACCGACGGGATATTTACTGATGGTACTATAGCCGATGGTAATAGTGCCTACCTAACGCGATGGATGTCTGGTATGGACACTGCCCCAGCTTGCCGTGGCCTGTGGCACGACGGGCAGGCGTCGAAGCTTTACTTCGCCGTGCTGCGGCACGAGCCTGGTGACTGCTCGGTCCTGTGAACTGGGGTGATCTGCCAAGTTTCAGGCAGCGTCGATCGGGGCGAATACTGCGGCGCACCATTACCACGAGCTATGCGGCGAGTATTCGTCGTTAATCCGTCATGATAATTCGTATGTTTTGTTAACTAAATTTGACATAGTTTAAATCAATTGTTGTAATAAGTATGCCGTTTCTGTAAGCTGGGCTCGGCGTCGTAAATATATAGAAATATTTCATAATTCCACGCCGACTTGTAAATGATCGCGGCGTTCGCGATGGATGCAGGAATGTCGGCGATTAATGCTGCGAGGGCCGATGGCTCTTGATTTGCGGGGATAGGCGATGGCCAACAGGGTGATCGATGGGGCTTCGATCGTCGTAGGGATCACCAGCTCTACGATTGCCGGCCGAAGAAGTGCGCCGCTGGATGCCGTGTGCGATCTGGTTCGCGCCTTGCCGGTCGGGTTGTTCGTTCTTGATGCCGGCGGACGGGTGACCGTCTCCAACCTGTCGCTCGCGTCGGCAGGCCGTGGCGGCGAAGCGCAGGACGTCGGCCTGCTGCTGGAAGAGTACCTGGGCCTCCTGCCGCTGGACGGCGAGAATTTCCGCGAGGCATGCCGTCAGATCCGCATGGTCGTCGAGGGCGAGGCGATTTCGATCGACCGCACCTATCGGGCCGTTTCGCCCGATCCATCGGCCTTGAGCCTGAACGCGGTGAAGTTCGGGTGCCGCGACGATATGACGCTGGTGCTGGTATCCGCATCGAAGGACACCGAGCGGGAGCGGATTTCCAGGCGGTCGCAGCAGGTCAAGATCCTGCAGGCGCAGGACGAGGAGCGGCGCCGCATCGCGCGCGAACTCCACGACGGAACCTCTCAGCAGGTCGCCCTGGCGCAGCTGACGCTCGAGGCGATGCGGGGCGCCAGGACGCTCGAAGAGGTCGAGTCCAAGTGTCTCGACATCGAATTGGTGCTCAGCGCCGCGCAGCACCAGATGCGCACGATGAGCTACGTCCTGCATCCCCCGGAGCTGACGAGCCAGGGCATCGTCCAGGCCTTGTCCACGTTCCTCACCGGATTCGGCAGGCGCACCGGCCTCACGGTCAGGTTCGACAATTTCGCCGGCCGGCTCCGGCGGTCGGAAAGCCTCGACATGGCGCTGTACCGCGTTGCCCAGGAGGCGCTGGTGAACGTCAGCAAGCACGCCTGCGCCACCGAAGTGAACGTCAGGCTGCGGACCGTCGCCAAGCATCTTGTGCTCGAGATCGAGGATGACGGCGTCGGCATCCCGCGCGAGATCGCCGAGGGGCGCATGCAGGAAGCGGTCGGCGTGGGGCTTTCGGGGATGCGCGCGCGGGTCGAGGCGCTAGGCGGGATCTTCTGCGTGGAGCGCCGCCTCAAGGGCACCCATATCAGCGCCTATTTCCCACAGCGCCGCGCGGGCGATCCGGCAGCGGCGGCCGTCAAGGCTCAACGATATTGTTCCGAACCGCATAAAGGACGAGCTCGGCGGTCGACCTGAGCTTGAGCTTGTGCATCGCGGCGGCGCGGTGCGTTTCCACGGTCTTCACGCTGATGTTGAGCATGTGTGCGATCTGCTTGTTCAGCTTGCCCTCGGCGATGAGCTGCACGATCTCGCGCTCGCGCGCGGTCAGCATCACGCTCTTGTCCGAATTGTGGTCGCTTTCGATGAAATGCTCGAGCAGGGTCTCGGAAATCGCGCCCGAGAAATAGGGCTTGTGCCGGGCCAGCGCGTCCACCGCCGCGATCAGGTGCGCACCGCTGTCGGACTTCAGGACATAGCCGCGCGCACCGGCGCGCAGGACATCGATCAGGATGCTCTCGCGGTCGTGCATGGTGTAGATGAGCACTTCGGTGCGGGGCAGGTCGTGCTTGATCGAGCGGGTGAGTTCGAGGCCGTTCATCAAGGGCAGCGAATAGTCGAGGATGGCGATATCCGGCTTGCCCTCGCGTGCAAGTTCGAGTGCCTCGCGCCCGTCGCCGGCCTCGGCGATCACCTGGTAGGCAGGGTGCGATTCCAGCAGGCTGCGTACCCCCTGGCGCATGGCCTGGTGATCGTCGGCAATGAGGATTCTGCTAACAGCAGGGCGCATTTGAACCAATTCTCCTTGTCGTTATCAGGTCCAGTAGCCAGATCAGGAAGTATCATCATCGCCGTGACACAGCTTCGTTCAATCAGGAATTTCCCTAGAATTCATTGAACGAAAGAGCACGTCGCGGCATTACTGCTGCGCCGGCAGGACAGTGCCGCAGGCGCGGCGGACGTGAAAGTCGCCGAGGGTACATGCCCGCCCCATTCTCACCGATGATATGCCCCCCTAAGTCCCTGCAATACCTGTAGTCCGGTGCAGTTGGTGCGGCAGGACCAGCTTTAGGTATCGACAGGCCGCCGATCTCCCCTCGGCTCCGCAGTTTCCCCTCCGGGAGCCGCGATGGCAAGAAGCCGTCTCTAAAAAATTCGAAATCCTCGCGAATTGTCCCCGGTGCGGTGAATATTACCGGTCGATGCCCGCACCGATGACGAAATGTCACCGGGGCGGCCTGTCAGGACCACCCCGGTGACCGGCCTCGCTGCAGGGGACAGCGAGGGACGGCTCAGCCCGGCGGATTGACGATCACGTAGGTCACGCCGGACGACTGATACTGCGGCAGGTACCAGATCTGGTTGCAGTTGAAGTAGGTGACCGATCCGCGCACCACCCTCGGGCAGTTCGAGGGGAGGGTGGTCACCACGGAGCCGACGCTGGTCGTGTTGATGATGACCGTGCTGGGCGTGGCCGCGCTGGCGACCACCGCCGCCGTCGTCCCGGCCACGATCCCGACCGCCGCGGCATCCCAGAACGGGTCGTCATCCCATCCCCAGCCATAGCCCCAGCCCGGAGGAGGGGGCGGCGGCGGGGGAGGGGGCGGTCCGGGATGAGGTCCGGGTCCGGGTCCAGGGCCGGGTCCAGGGCCAGGGCCAGGATGTGGTCCCGGGCCAGGTCCGGGCCCCGGGTTTGGTCCCGGTCCCGGCCCCGGGCCCGGACCGGGATGCTGACCACCACCACCGCCGCCGCTCGGGTGCTCGGCCGGGATCCTGGGATTGGCGATGCCGCCGCCGCCGCTGCCGGGGCCGTGGAAGTTGGTCGGCGCATGGGGGCGCAGTCCGCCCGCGCCGCCGCCCATGTGCATGCCCCCGCCGCCGAAGCGGCGCTGGGCCTCCGCCGGAGTGGCAAGGACGCTGCCGAGGCTCAGCGCGCCGGCGCCGATCAGGACGGTCAATCTGCTCGCATGTCGCATCTCATTGCTCCCCGGCGATTTTGGACATCTGGATCGACGATGCCTTGGCGTCCGGCGTGAACTTGAAGTCGGACGCCTTGAGCGTCGGCGCGGTGTTCCACGTCAGCTCGGCCGAATACGACGGGTGCATGCTGTCGACGCGGTCGGTGATGACGATCTTGAGCGGCAGCGGCGCCGCGCCGCGCGCGATCCACAGCTGCCAGTCGAGATCGGGGCCCTGGAAGGCGAACTGGTCCGCCTCCTGCCCGTTGATCTTGGCATAGCCGATGCGGATCGCGGTCGTGATGCCGTCGGTGGTCGGCTGCTCGGCCCAGTAGAACAGGTCCGCGAGGGGCAGGTCGATGCCGTAGTCCTCGTAGGCCTTGTCCACCATGTCGCGGATCGTCGGCGGCGCCGAGACCGTCGAGTAGAAGTTCTGGCGCGGCACGTTCACCGTGAAGCTCTTGCCGTCGTAGAAGTATTCGCGGACGGTCCGGTCGGACTTCAGCTCGACGTAGAAGCCGGTCGGCCGCTGCACCTTGTAGAGCGCCTCGTATCCCAGGTGCACCTGCAGGTCCATGTCGCCCACCCCGGTCTCGGCGACCGCCTTGGAGCGCAGCTCGAACGTCTTCAGGGACTTGAGGTAGTTGCCCATGCCCTTGAGCGCCTCGATCGCGACGGGATCGAGCGGCGCCGGCTTGGCGGGCGGGGCGGGCCGGGCCGGAGCGGCAGGCGGCGTGGTGGTCTGTTGTGCGCCGGCATGCTGCGCGAAAAGCGCGATCGTGAGGGCTGCTGCTGCGGGAAGTAACCGGGACCTACGGGCCTGCATGGAGTCTCTCCTCTATGTCCACCCCGGAACATCCGACCTGGGCAGGCGGGACGAAATAAGGGGAAACCCCTTGGTCCCTGGGTAAATGCCTTGAGTTCGCGCATGTGCGTCCCGGCCGGGTCACAGCGACATCGTCGGCAGCGCCGCGAGCCGGACCAGTCCGAAGATGCAGGCGGCCGCTCCCAGCAGCGTCAGCGCCATGGCAAGGCGCTTGCGATCGAAGGTCTGGCCGATGCCGCCGAGGAACAGGCCGAGGGCCAGCACCACGGTCGCCGCGACATAGGCGTCGCTCGTCGCGTTGTACTGCTGGCCCTCCTCGAACTGGGCGTCGGCGCGCGTGTCGAGCGCGGCGGCCTCGCGCGAAAGGCGGGGGGTGTATTCGCTCATCAGGAACGGCGAATGCGGGGCCTGCGGATTGTGCATCGGCTCCAGCGCGGCCCAATCGTCGAACGCCTGCCGGAATTCCGGGCGGAAGCGGTCGTGGTAGAAGTCCTGCAGCGGCCGGTTGCCGGACGTGTAGGCGTCGAGCCACTGGGCGAACATGAACTGGTCGAGCCCCTGCTGCTGGCCGCTTTCCGTGGCGAGCAGGCTGGCCTTGACGCGGGTCGCGCCGGCCTGCGTGTAGGCGGCGGCCTGCTCGCCGTCCCACAGGGCGGCCTGGAAGCTCGCCCAGGAGGTGAGGAGGGCCGAGATCGACAGGACGATCGCCGCAAGGGTGTCGGAGATGGCGCCGGAGCGCCCGCTGGTTTCCGTCTGGCTCATGCCGTCATCTTGGGGACTGCGGGCGCGCTGGCTATCGGGGGAGTCCTCCAGCCGGCCTAGGGACAACCCTGATAGATGCCGCGCGCCGCTGGTTCGATAGTCGGTTCATTCCAGCTGGGAGCAACCCTCATGATCCTGCGTGCGGCGACACTGGCCTGTGCCCTTCTCCTGACCTCGTGCACGACGACGCCGAAGGTCAACTACGACTCCGATCCGCAGGCCGCGTTCGGCAGCTACAAGACTTACAGCTGGGCGTACAACGCGGCTCCGGCGGGCGCCAATCCGCTGCTGGTCCAGAAGGTCAAGGCTTCCGTGAACACCTACCTCGCCTCGCGCGGGTACACGCCCGCGGAGCCCGGCGATTTCGCGATCGGCTTCACGCTCGGCGCGCGCGACCGGGTGGAGGTGACGCAGCTCGGCGGCTACGGGCCTTACTATCGGCCGTGGGGCGGCTGGGGCGGCTGGGGCGGGGGCTACAACCAGGTGGACGTCCGCAACGTGACCGACGGAACGCTGACGGTCGATATCTACGACACGAAGTCGAAGTCGCCGGTGTGGCACGGCACCGCAACGCAGGAGGTTTCCGGCGACAGCGTGAGCCAGGAGAAGATCGACGTCGCGGTCAGCGCGGTGCTCGCGAACTTCCCGCCGCCTCCGCCCAAGGCGGCGAAGTGACGCGGGAGCAGCGGTAGGATGACCGGCACTGCCCAGCAGCCCGCCCGGCCCAGGCGGCCCGAGCGGATCACGCTTCCCCGCATTCCCGAAATTCCGGAGGTGGAGAGCGAACAGTCGGACGACGCATCGGTCCGGTTGTCGCAATTCCGCAGCAAGCTCTCGCGCTTGCGCACGGGCCTGTCCGAACACCGGACCGACCTTTCCGAATTCCGCACCGATCTTTCCGACCACCGGACCGAGATGTCGATGCGGCGGACGGGGATGTCCATCCACCGCACGCGGATGAGTGCGGACCGGACGCTGATGTCGGAGATGCGGACTGCGCTCTCTCTGATCGGCTTCGGCTTCACGATCTACCAGGCGTTCGAGAAGCTGCACCAGGCCGGCGTGATCCTTCACAGCCAGGCTCCGCGCAACTTCGGCCTGGCGCTGATCGTGCTGGGCGTGGTGCTGCTGGTCGGCGGGATCGCGCGGCACCTGCAGTTCGTCACCGAGCTGCGCGGCCTGCGCAAGCTGATGGCCGAGGACGGGCTTGTCCATGCCGAAACCCGCTTCCCGGTGTCGCTGACGCTGATCGTGGCGGTGCTGCTGGTCATCGTCGGCATCGGTGCCGGTGCGGGCATCCTCTTCAACGTGGCGTTCCTGCGATGACGATGGCGACGCTGCCCCGGCAGGCCGAAACCCGGACCATGGAATGGATACCGGGCGGCCGTTTCACCATGGGCTCCAACCACCACTATCCCGAGGAGCGCCCCGAGCGCACCGTCCAGGTTCCCGGTTTCTGGATCGACCGGACCCCGGTCACCAATGCCGAGTTCGCCCGCTTCGTCGCGGCCACCGGACACCGCACGCTGGCCGAGATCGCACCCGACCCGCGCGATTATCCCGGCGCGCTGCCCGAGATGCTGGTGCCCGCCTCGCTGGTGTTCCAGCAACCGTCCCGCCCGGTCGATCCCAGGGGACCGGCGACCCAGTGGTGGGACTACCGGGCCAGGGCCGACTGGCGCCATCCCACCGGACCCGGCAGCGGCATCGAGGACATTGCCGACCACCCCGTCGTCCACGTCGCGCTGGTGGACGTCGAGGCCTACCTCGCCTGGTCGGGGGCCTCGCTCCCCACCGAGGCGGAGTGGGAGTTCGCAGCGCGCGGGGGCACCGAGGGCACGGAGTTTGCCTGGGGCGACGAACTGGAGCCCGGCGGCGTCCATCACGCCAACGTCTGGCAAGGCCATTTCCCTTACGCCAATACGCTGGGCGACGGCTGGCTGCGGACCTCGCCCGTGGGAAGCTATCCGGCCAACGGCTACGGCCTCGTCGACATGATCGGCAACGTCTGGGAATGGACCGCCGACTGGTGGTCGCTGCCGGGCGGCGCGAAGTCCGGCGGCAGCTGCTGCGGCGGGACCAGGCCCGGCGACGGGGGCAGGGCGCGCAGCGTGGACCCCGGCGATCCCACCGCGATTCCCCGCCGCGTGCTCAAGGGCGGCTCGCACCTGTGCGCGCCCAGCTACTGCCGGCGCTACCGCCCGGCGGCGCGCCACGCCCATCCGGTCGATACCTCCACGTCGCACGTCGGATTCCGGTGCGTGGTCAGGCCGGCCGCTCACTCCTGAGCATGGCGACCTGGTAGACCGTCAGCACCGCCATCCCCACCAGCATGAACAGCAGCACCGCCGCCGTCACCGGCTTCGCCGCGTGGTTGGCACCGGCAAGGGCGAGGGCGATGCCGGGGTGGCGCAGCGATGCACAGATGGCGAGCGTCGGCCTGTCGATCGCGCTCGGGCCGCCGAGCAGATGGCCGCCGGCCAGCGCGATGAGCACGACGATGGCCATCGCGATCATCGTCCCGTCGCCGATCAGCCTGCCCATCTGCGGGGCTGCGCCGATCAGCAGCGGGACGAAGGCCGTCACCAGCAGCACGTTGGCGACCAGGATGATCGCGCGCGGAACGGCCGGCGTCACGCGGGGAAACAGCCAGCGCCCGATGACGAGGCCGATCGCCAGCGGCACCACCAGCCCGACGAAGATGTTGCGCGCCACGACGCCCACCGGAAACTGGGCGTCGACATCGTAGAGCCGGGCGCCCAGCGCTCCCAGTGCCGGCACCGTCAGCAACGCCATGATCGCCGCGGCGCCCTGCAGCCCGTAGACGTACCCGGCGCTGCCGCCGAACTTCAGCGCCTTGCCCGGCATCAGCGGAGGCACGGGGGAGATCGCCATCAGGAAGATCCCGGCCTTGGCGGCGTGGGAGATCGGAAACAGCGCCATGATGGCGACCGCGGCGATCACCGGGATGACCACGATGGCCAGGAAGGCGCGGCCCAGCAGCGAGGGGCGGCCGATGACGGAGGCGAAATCCCCCCGCGACGAGGCGATCCCCGCCGCGACGACGAGCAGCGCAAGGCTGACCGTCAGGAGGATGGGCAGCAGGTGCTTGACGATTTCCATGGGGGGCTCCCGTTCGACGTGGCCTGGATCATCCCGGTTTCGCGGGAGCATTATCATCGGGAAAACCCCGGAGCATGGCGGCGGAATCCCTCCACGCGGGGTGTGACGGGCCCGCCGGGGCGATGCGCACCTTCAGAACACCTCGCCGATGCCGAAGTAGATCGCCTGCGAATCCTTGCCGATCGCCAGGTCCAGCCGCAGGTTGATGCCGGTTTCCTTCGAGGCCTTGTAGCGCAGGCCCATGCCGCCGCTGGGCAGCATCGTCGTGTGGTCCAGCTCGCCCAGGCTTTTGGCGATGCCGCCGATGCCCGCGAACCAGACGGCGCCGAACTTCTCGTCGAGCTTCTGGCGCCATTCCAGCTGCGCCGCCCACGAGGCGCGGTCGCGGTAGCGGCCCATCTCGTAGCCGCGCAGGTCGCCCGCCTGGCCGTACATGCACAAGTCGTAGAACGGTCCGCCCTTCGACACCGCGCACATCCCGCCGTGGACCGCCAGCGTGCCCGTCGAGGTCACCGGGAAATAGCCGTTCGCGGCGAACTGCCACTTGTCGTACGCAAAATCGCTGCCGAGGCCCTTGATGTTGAACGTGCCGACCAGCGTGACGTCGGCGCCGGTGCGGGGCGCGAACTGGTTGTCGCGGCTGTCGTAGGTGATCGAGGGGCCAATCCCGGAAATCGTGCTCTTGAAGTCGGGCAGCGGCAGTTCGGCGTCGGGGAACAGCGGGTTCTCGCGCCGGATCTCGGTGTTGAGGTCCATCAGCTGGTAGCGCGCGCCGACGTAGAGCTTGGGCGCCACGCGGTACTGCGCCTGGGTCAGCGCCATGATGCCCTTGTCGACCAGCTTGATCGAGACGTCGCGGTCGCCGGCCTGTCCGCCGATGCCGTAGAAGTTGATGTTGATGTTGGCATAGCCGCCGAACACCAGCACCTTGAACCGGTCGTCGGCGAGCGACATGCTGTGGAAAGCGGCGCCGCCCCAGCTCTTGTTGCTGGTGTAGAGCCCGCCGGCTCCGGTGACCCAGGGCGAGTCGCTGCCGTTGGGATTGTAGAACAGCACCGCCGCGCCCATCAGCCCCGCGCCCAGCGTCGGGTTGGTCAGCGGGATCGGCACGACCAGCAGGTCGGGCTTCATCGTCTTGCGCGTTTCGGGGTCTTCCCCGGCGGCGGCGCGGGCGGTCGAGGCGGTGACCGAGCCGGTCGCCATCTCGGCCACCTGGTTCTGCGCCAGCGCCGGCGCCGACAGGCCCAGGGCGGTAAGGGGCAGCACCGCACAAAGACGGACCGGAGTGATGCGCGCGACCTTGGACATCGATCTTCTCCCGCGGGCGGCGCATGGGCGCGCCCGCTCTCTGCCGCGCGGACGCTATTGGGCCGCGCGGGGCGGCAGGTTCATCTTCAGCGGCAGCGAAAGGCTGACCATGACGGCGCTCCCTTCCAGCCGGCGCGTGGCGTCGAATTCCTTGAAGGCGCGGACCCGGAAGGTCGCCGGGCTGCGGCCGAGGACGGTGTTGTAGGCGGCCGTGACGCCGACGCCCGCGACCTCGCCCTCGTTGGGGCCGAGCACCGCGCCGGGTCCGCCGTCGCCGCTGATCTGGTTGTAGTAGTACCCCTGCACGCCGGCCGAGAACTTGGGCGAGAAGGTCTTCTCGATCGCCGCCTCGAGGTGGAAGTCGTTGCCGCTGTCGTAGTCGGTGTAATGGTTGGTGCCGTTGAAGGTCACGCCCGCCTTCGCGCTGAAGTCCCAGCCCGACTTGGTGTCGTGCAGGCTCGCCGCGAGCGAGGCGTCCGCGGCCCAGCGGTGGAACGATAGATTGGCGAGCTGGTCCTCGCGGTAGTGCCCGACCGGAATGTTGACGAGGGTGCTGGCGGTGACGTGCAGCGTGTCCCAGGTCCAGCCGAGTTCGGCGGTGGCGAGCGGGTCGCCCACCGTCAGGGTGCTGTCGCGGCGGGACACCTCCAGCACCTGCCCGCCCGGACCGTTCAGCACGGCCGAGGCTTTGACCATCGGCGCGCCGACGGGCAGGGCCAGGCCCACCGCCACCGTGCCGCCCAGGAAGTCGGTCGAAGGCACCCACAGCGCGGTGGTGAACTGCGCGACGATCGTCGCATCGAGGCCGAGCACGACGTTGCCGCCGACCACCAGGCTGCGATCCGCGGCGATGTCGCCGTCGTAATAGTAATAGGTGTTGTCGATGAACAGCCCTTCGACGGGGGGCAGCACCGCTGCGGCGGGGCCTCCCGATCCCAGCAGGTAGACGGTGCTGCCACCCTCTGCCGCATTCGCCGACTGTCCCGCCAGGGCCGCGCCGCCGGCCGCCGCCAGGGCCATGGCGGTCGATAGGCGACGCCTGGATCTGCGTTCGTTCATGGATCGCTCCCGCTTCGCTGTTGCAGCGGTCAGACTGCGGCAGGAGGGACCTTGGCTGAATCGGGAATTACCCCCGGATTCGGCTCCGGCTATCCGCGCTACCGGGTGGACCTGCGGATTATTCCCGAAAAAGCAGGGGTGTGCCCGATGGTCAGCCGCCCGCGCCCGGGCCTAGCTCCTTCACCCTGCATCACCTCGAGAGGAGACCCGGACATGCGCGCCAGACAGCTTTCCAGAGCCATCGCCCTTCCGCTGCTGCTGATGGCGGCCACCCCCGCCTTTTCGGCCAAGGCGCCGGACACCTGGGACGGCCTGCTGCATGTCCCGTCCAAGAAGGTGAGCACGGTCTACCTCCAGCCGGGCGCGGACTTCAGGGTTTACACCAAGGTCATGCTCGATCCCGCCCAGATCGCCTTCCGCAAGAACTGGCAGCGCGATCACGGCTCCCTGTCGGCCACCGGCAGGATCTCGAACGAGGACGCGCAGCGCATTCTCGACGCGGCCAAGGCGGGCTTCCAGAAGCTGTTCGTCGAGGCCTACCAGAAGGCGGGCTACCAGGTCGTCGAACAGGCCGGCCCCGGCGTGCTACGGCTCGCGACCGGTGTCGTCGATCTCGACGTGACGGCTCCCGACACCATGTCGGCGGGGCGGACGTGGACGTTCTCGAAGGACGCCGGCAGCGCGACGCTCGTGCTCGAGGCGCGCGATTCGCAGACCGGCGCGATCCTGGGCCGGGCGGTGGACAGGCGCGCGCTCGACGACGTCCAGCCCTACGTGCGCAACAGCGTCACCAACGGTTCCGAGTTCGAGCAGCTGTTCGCGAGCTGGGCCAAAAAGAGTGCGGCCGGGCTGGGAGAGCTGAAGGCGCTTTCGCCGATAGACGTCGACGGACTGCGCGCCAAGTGAGCGCGATGACGCGAAATATCGTTTCGGGGTAATGCCTTAGAGGGAGTGGAGCTCGGTACTATACCCGATACCATTCGCGCGGCGAAAGGCCCATCCTGACGGCATCGATGATTGCCGACCGGCGCGTCTTGCGCGTGGCGGCCGGCGCTCGAACCCCCCGTCGACAGCGGTTATGACATCGCCCGCTGCCGGCAAACTGGCGCAATCCGGCCCCCTTCGGGCTGAGCACCCCGAACCGGTCGGGTTGCGTCCTTCCTTTCGCGAATCCCTCAGCCCGGTGGCGCCTTGCGTCCGTGCCCGTCTGAAGGGGCGTCCGATCGGGGGGTTTCAGACCGAATGCTAGGGGGAAACCCCAATGGCCGGAATCACTCCCGTCTCTGACAGTCGCCCGGCATTTTGAGCAGAAGGACATCAAGCCATGCCGAATGGAAAGCCGAACATCCTGGTCATCTGGGGGGACGACATCGGGATCAGCAACCTCAGCTGCTACACGAAGGGGCTGATGGGTTACCAGACGCCCAACATCGACCGCATCGCCAACGAGGGCATGATGTTCACCGACAGCTACGGCGAGCAGAGCTGCACCGCCGGGCGCTCCTCGTTCATCACCGGACAGAGCGTGCTGCGCACCGGGCTCTCCAAGGTCGGCATCCCGGCGGCACCGATCGGCATGAACGACAAGACCACGACCATCGCGGCGCTGCTCAAGGAGCAGGGCTATGCGACCGGGCAGTTCGGCAAGAACCACCTCGGCGACCTCAACCACATGCTGCCCACCAACCACGGCTTCGACGAGTTCTTCGGCAACCTCTATCACCTCAATGCCGAGGAAGAGCCGGAAATGGACGACTATCCCAAGGACCCCCGGTTCGCGGCGACGTTCGGGCCGCGCGGCGTGATCCACAGCTGGGCCAGCGACGAGGACGACCCGACCGAAGAGGAACGCTGGGGGCGCGTCGGCAAGCAGAAGGTGACGGATACAGGCCCGCTGACCAAGAAGCGCATGGAGACCTGCGACGATGAATTCGCCGAGGCGGCCAGCGACTTCATCAAGCGCAGGAACGGCGAGGGCCAGCCCTTCTTCGTATGGCTGAACTTCACGCACATGCACCTGTTCACCCACCCCAAGCCGGAGAACAGGGGACAGGCGGGGCGCTGGCAGTCCGATTATCACGACACCATGATCGACCACGATCGCAACGTCGGCCAGATCCTCGACCTGCTGGACGAGCTGGGCATCGCGGATGACACCTTCGTGATGTACTCGACCGACAACGGGCCGCACCGCAACTCCTGGCCGGACGGGGGGATGACGCCGTTCCGCAGCGAGAAGAACACCAACTGGGAAGGCGCCTTCCGCATCCCCCAGGTGATCCGCTGGCCGGGACAGATCAAGCCGGGCTCGGTCTCGAACGGCATCATCCAGCATCATGACTGGCTGCCCACGTTCCTCGAAATGGCCGGCGCGCCGGACGTCGTCGACAAGCTCAAGCAGGGCTACGAGGCCAATGGCCGGACCTACAAGAACCACATCGACGGGGTCAGCCTGCTCGGTCACATCACCGGGAAGGAGGAGAAAAGCCCGCGCGAGCTGTTCTTCTACATCAGCGACGACGGCGACATCCTCGCCCTGCGCTTCGACAACTGGAAGATCGTGTTCATGGAGCAGCGGTGCAAGGGGACCATGCAGGTATGGGCGGAGCCGTTCACCCGCCTGCGCATGCCCAAACTCTTCAACCTGCGCACCGATCCCTATGAATTCGCGGATATAACCTCGAATACCTACTACGATTTCTTCCTGCACAACGCCTACTTCATCTTCCTTGCCCAGCTGGCGGCCGCGAAGTTCGCCGAGACCTTCAAGGAATTCCCGCCGGTGCAGAAGCCGAACAGCTTCACGATCGACGATGCGATCGCGAAGATGGCAGACGCCAGCGCGGGCGCGAGCTGACCATGCGCGGCCGCTATCCTCTGGTGGTGGCGGCTCTGGGAGCCGTCGCGGTGATTGCCACCGCGGCGGCCCAGGGCGCGGACGATCCGAAACCCGCCGCGTCCGAGGCGGCGGGACAGGTGCCCGCCGGCTTCCCCAGGCTTCCGGCGGGAATGCCGAAAGGCTATCTCGAACTGGCGCAGCTGCCCGACAGCCTCGCGCTGCTGCCCCCGCCGCCCGGACCGAAGACCGAGGCTTTCGCGCGGGACGAGGAAGCGAGCAAGGCGATGGCGCGCGCGCCCGGAAGCCCGCGCTTCGTCCACGCCGCCAGCGACGCCGACCTCAAGCCGGCCCATGCGTTCCAGACCTTCGCCTGCGCCTCCGGCGTCTCGCCCGACCCGAAGACGACGCCGGTGCTCTACCGGCTGCTCGGCAGGACGATGATCGACATCGGCCTGTCCACCTACAGGGCGAAGACGCACTACCAGCGGGTCAGGCCCTTCGTCGCGCACGGGGACAGCTCGTGCTATCCCCCCGACGAGGCCGCGCTCCGCAGCGACGGGTCCTATCCCTCGGGCCACAGCGCGATCGGCTGGGGCTGGGCGCTGGTGCTGGCGGAGGTCCTGCCGGACCATGCCGATGCGATCCTCCGGCGCGGCCGCGACTTCGGCGACAGTCGGCTGGTGTGCAACGTCCACTGGGCCAGCGACGTCGATGCGGGCCGGTTGATGGCCTCGGCCACGGTCGCCCGTCTCCATGCCGTGCCCGCATTCCGCGCCGATGTCGAAGCGGCGAGAGCGGAAGTCGCCGGCGGACGACGCGCACCGCCCGCGCAGGCCTGCGCGGTGGAGGCCGCCGCCGCAGCGCATCCCTAGCCGGCCCGCCTCAGCGCCCGGCCTCCCGGTCATGACGTAGCCATGCGGCGAGCAGCGGGACCACGCTCCACGCCAGCATGGCGAACATCAGCAGGTCGGACATGGCGGGCGCCGAGCCCGTCCAGCCGAGCAGCGCCGCGATGCCGAGGCCAAGCGCGGTCCACCCGATCCACCCCGCCGCCACACGCGGCAGGTCCGCCGCCGGAACCGCCTGGTTGGGCGCGGCGAGATAGAACGATATCGCTGCCGTCATGACGATGCAGAAGCCGATCCAGGCGAGCATCATGGTCGTTCCCTTCCGAATGGGGCGCGGGTGGCCGGGGTCATCGCGGCCCGCGTGCGCGGTCTATTGCGATCGAATTTCATTCTTGAGCGCCATCGCGAGGGGCCGCGAAGGTTCGCGGCGGGCCAGCAGCGCGGGGATTTCCGGGTCCGCCTTCCAGGCGCGGGCGATGTGCAGGACAATGCCCGCGTCGCCCCACTGCTCGCCCCGCCGGTCGGCGAGGGTGAGGATGGCGTACAGCCGCTCACGGTCCCGCGCGGCCGAGGCGACCAGCGCGGGCCAGGCGTGGCTGCCGGCAGGCTCGCGGACCTGGACCAGCGCCTGCCGCATGATCTCGCGGCGCGTGGCGGCCGTGCCGAGGCGCATGGCGGCATCGAGCTTGCGGGCGCTGGCGATGAGGTCCGCGTCCTCCCTCAGCGCCGCGAAACGGCGGAATTGACGCGCGTATCCGGCGTGGTCACCGTCGGCGAGGGCGATGACGGCGAGGCAGTCGTGCACCACCGCGAACTCGGGGTGCTCGCGCGCGATACCGGCGAGCGCGGCGCGGGCGGCGTCGTCCTGCCCGGCGGCCCAGCGCGCCCAAGCGAGGTCGGTGCGGATCGCCACCGATCCCGGCAGCATCAGGCGTGCCTGGTCGAGGTGGCGTAGCGCGGAGCCATGGTAGCCGCGGTCCGAGAGGACGTTGCCGTACCAGAAATGCGCAAGCGCATCGCCGGGATCGAGCGCGAGCGAGCGGCGGAACCGGGCGTCGGCCTGCACGAAATCGTGGTCGGCCCAATAGGCGATGAAGCCCAGCATCCGGTGACCTTCGGCCAGGGCGGGCTCGAGGCGGATCGCGGCGCCCGCTTCGGCGCGCGCCTGCCGGAAGGCGTCGCCATCGCGGCGTTTCCCGAACTCGCGCGAAAGCAGCAGGGCTTCGGCAAGGCTGGCATGGCCCAGGGCATAGCCGGGCGCCTCGGCCACGACGCGCTGCAGGAGCGCGATGGCGCGCTCGAGGCCGGCGGCCCGGCGCTCGGCGATCAGGTCGCGCGCGGCCAGGAACCGGTTGGCGACGGCGGGGTCTGCGGGCAGGGCGGGCGCCGCGATCTCGTGTGCGGAGGACGCGCCGCGCAGCGCGGTCAGCGCCGGGACCGCGATCACCAGCCCGGCCAGGGCGACGAGTGCGAGCCAGCGCGGATGCACGGGCGTGTTCGCGGTGATGGGGTGTGCGGCCGGCGGCTTGGCGGGCGGGTCGGCGCGGACTGCGGCGGCGCTCTGCGGGACGCCGGCCCAGCGATCGAGCTCTTGACGCAGTGCGAACACCGTCGCGGTCTTGCCGCCCGGCAGGCGGTGTACCGGCAGTTCGCGCTCGCGGGCCCAGCGGATCACGGTCGTGCGGTCGCGATTGAGATAGGCGGCAATCGCCTTCCAGCCGTCGAGCCGGTCGGGAGGCAGCGCCGATGCGGCCGCGATGCCGGGACGAACGGTGCTCCCCACGTGCAGAATCGATGCCCCCGACTGCCACTCCTGCGCAGAAGTTTACTCGATACGGTCATGGCGCGCGTCCACCATCTGTTTACCCCTGAATTTTCGGACCAGCTTTTTCAGTTCGATGCGAGGCGCCCGAACCTGTGGGCGAGGTTGGAAAGCGCCGCGAAGCTGCGGGTCTGCGTCTTGTCGTAGATGCGGTGAAGGTGCGTGCGCGCCGTCGCCCGCGCCATGCCGAGGCGCTCGCCGATACCTGCCAGGTCGCCATGTTCCATCGCGTCGCGCAGCACTTTCAGCTCCGTGGGCGTGAGGTGGTAGAGCTGCGCGAAGGCGTCGAACGCGATGGAGCGCGGCTGGTCGAGCAGGGTGACATAGGCGGCATGTGTGGGCGCGGCGCCGGAGGCGATGTCGCCGAAGCGGTTGGGCTGGAGCGGCCGGACCTCGCACAGCAGGCGCAGCGGCGCGCCGGCGGCGTCGATCGTCTCGGCCGCCACTGCGTCGCCCCGCTCGATCGCGCGCTGGACCATCATCCCGATCACGCCGTCACCGAGCGCCTCGCCCGCCTGGAGCCGCAGCCGCGCGGCCAGGGGCGGGTCGATCTCGGCCACGATCCGCTCTGCGGTGAGCAGCATCGACTGGCGCGCCGCCCCCGCGGAACCGTGGATGGCGGCGGCATGGTCGGCGGCACGCACGACGTGGCTCTGGATGTAGACCGCCCGGCGAAGGTGCGGGACCAGCAGGCCGAGCCGCTCGCACTCGCCTGGGCCGAAGGGCTCCGACGGGAAGACGCGGATGAGCGCGAGGTGCGCCATGATACCCGGCCGCTTGATGAGGTTGACCGCCAGGTTGTCGATCACCCCCTGCGGCGCCAGGTACTCGCGGTAGAACCGGCTCTCGCGCACGTCCTTTGCCTGCAGGTAGGGATGCGCGGGCGCGCAGACGCCTTCGGGCACGGCCTGGAGCATGGGCCGCATGACGTCGATCTCCGCGTAAGTCTCGACATACTGCCGTAGCCAGTGCGGGTCGTTGCCGAACTCCGCCTGGAAACCGACGCCGCGTTCCAGGTCGCTCCAGGCGATGAACCCGGCCCGGGCGCCGAAGGCGCGGACCAGGCGCTCCATCAGGGCAGGAAACCGGGTCCGGTCGAAGGCCGCGTCGTAGATGTCGTCCAGTGCGACCATGCTGGGCCGGCCCTCCGTTCTTCAGATGCGGAGACAGCCGCATTGCGAAGCCTTTGTCGAGCGTCACGCAGTGCTTGCGGGTGCGATGCGACTATTTGCAACAGCTTGCCACACCTTGCCCGCATCAGGGGAAGAAGCCCTTGCTCCTCAGGAACATGTAGGTGGCGAGCGCCGTCCCCGCCGCGATCGCCGCTGCCAGCAGCGTGCCCTCGGGCCCGGTGAAGGGCAGGCCGCCGGTGTTCATCCCGAACAGCCCGGTCACCAGCGTGGCCGGCAGCATCAGCGCGGTCATCAGCGAGAGGACGTAGAGGTTCTGGTTGGTCCGCTGGTTCGACTGCAGGTCCAGCTCGTCGCGCAGCAGGCGAAGCTGTCCCTGCACGGCCAGCGCATCGGCATCGAGGCCCTGCAGCCGCTGCGACAGTTTCTCGACGGTGGACTGGAGCGTTTCGGGAAGCTCGTCGTCCTGCTCGAGGCGGCGGAACACCCGCTGCGCGCCATCGAGCATGCGGTGGATCTGCGCGAGCCGGCGGCGGATGGCGAGGAGGGCGCGGCTCGTCGGCGGGTCGTGGCCGTCGAGGAATGCGTCTTCCCCCGCCTGCACGTCGTGGGACAGTCCGCGGACCACGGTGTCGATGTTCTGGCTGAGCGCCCCGATCAGCAGGTCGAGCGCCCCGGCCGGGCCTTCGATCCGCGCGCCGTCGCGGATGCGGTTCATCACGAGGTCGGCCGAACCGAGCGGATGGCGGCGCGCGGTGACGATCAGGTCGGGCAGCACCGCGACCCGCAGCGCGCCGATGCGGGCAGTGTCGCGCACGTCGAAATCGCGCTCGAAGTCGTGGAGGATGCAGCATGCGGCGCCGCCGTCGACCAGTGCGCGCTGGTGGGTGTCCGCCGCCAGCAGCAGTTCGCGCGCGCCCGGCGGCAGCGCGGCGGCCTGTTCGATCCACATGCGCGAGCCATGGTCGGCGAGGTTGAAGTGGAGCCAGCGGAATCGGCCGTGGTGCGCGCTGTCGCACGAGACGACCACCTGCGAGCCATCCGGCGCGAAGTCCAGGCCCCAGACGAGCCCCGGACCCGCGCCGGCGCCGGATTCAGTGGGTATGAGCCGCTCGCCCGTGTCCCGCTCCCGCGTCAGAAGACCAGCGAGAACAGCGCGTAGAGCCCGCCCGCGAGCAGGATCGACACCGGCAGCGTCAGCACCCAGGCCATCAGCATGTTGCGCACGGTGCTCATCTGCAGGCCCGATCCGTTGGCGGCCATCGTCCCCGCCACGCCCGAGGACAGGACATGGGTGGTCGAGACCGGCAGGCCGAGGTGGTCGGCGGCGAAGATCGTGCCCATCGCCACCAGTTCCGCCGAGGCGCCCTGCGCGTAGGTGAGGTGCGTCTTGCCGATCTTCTCGCCGACGGTGACGACGATGCGCTTCCAGCCGACCATGGTGCCGAGCCCCAGCGCGAAGGCGACCGCGATCTTCACCCAGGTCGGGATGAAGCGGGTGCCGGCGTCGAGCGACTTCTTGAAGCCGCCGATCGCCTCGGCCTGCCCTTCGTTCAGCGCGGCGCCCTTGTCCTTGGCGAGGCGCTTGATGCCTTCCGAGGCGAGGTACATGTCGTTACGCACGTTCTCGGTGGCGGCGGCGGGGACCTTGGCGAGCGAGCCGTACTCGCTCACCTGCCGGTCGATGTCCTTGATGAGCACGGCGAGCGCGGGGACGGTGGCGGGCTGGAAGGTCTTGTCGGCGATGTAGCGCGTCACCGCGAGACGCGCGGCGGCGGGTTGCAGGTCGACGTTCGGGGCGCCGCCCAGCGCGGCATAGGCGGCGCTGGCGCCGATGTGGAACTCCTGGGTGTAGCCGGCGGGCACTGCGCGGTTGAGCGCATAGGCGGTCGGCACGGTGCCGATCAGGATGAGCATGATGAGGCCCATGCCCTTCTGCCCGTCGTTCGACCCGTGCGCGAAGCTGACGCCGGTGCAGGTGAAGATCAGCAGCGCGCGGATCCACAGCGGCGGCGGCGTGTCGCCCTGGGGCTCCTGGTAGAGCGCCTTGTTGCGCACCAGCACCTTGAGCGCGAGGAACAGCAGCGCCGCGACGCCGAAGCCGATCAGCGGCGAGACCAGCAGCGCCTGGCCGATCTCGGTCGCCTTGGTCCAGTCGACACCGGCGGTGCCGCTCTTGCCGTGCATCATCGCATTGGCGACGCCGACACCGATGATCGAGCCGATCAGGGTGTGCGAGGAAGAGGAGGGGATGCCCAGCCGCCAGGTCGCCAGGTTCCACAGGATCGCCGCGATCAGCAGCGCGAAGACCATCGCGAAGCCAGCGCCCGATCCGACCTGGAGGATCAGCTCCACCGGCAGCAGCGAGACGATCCCGAACGCCACCGCGCCGGTCGACAGCAGCACGCCGAGGAAGTTGAAGAAGCCAGACCACACCACCGCGACGTTCGCAGGCATGGCATTGGTGTAGATCACGGTCGCCACGGCGTTGGCGGTGTCGTGGAAGCCGTTCACGAACTCGAACCCGAGGGCGATCAGCAGCGCCAGGAACAGCAGTGCGAAGGGCAGGATGGCGAGCGCGGAGACGCCCGCGGCGCTGGCATCGGCATAGACGCTGTAGGCGACATAGCCCAGCGCGGCGACGATCGCGGCGCCGAAGCCCAGCTGGCCGGCAAAGCCGAGCCCGCCTTCGAGGTTGGGGCGTTTGTAGTGTTCGGCCGTCAGCGTGGCATTCATCGGGGCATTCCGTCGAAAGGCAGGATGCCCGAAGCTAGGATGCCTGCGTGACAGCGGTGTGGCAGGCAGTGCCGCGTTAGCTATTTGTCCATAGAGGCTGTCTGCGGGACGCTCACGGCGTTCCGGCGCGCGTCATCAGGTGATAGGCGGCGGTCATCATCCGGGTCACGTCCGCTTCGCTCAGAACGTACTGCGGCTCGTATTCCAGGCCGAGCCGCCGGGACTTGCGCCACTGGTCGGCGTAGAGGGCCTTGCCCGGCCCGAACACCGAATGGACATGACGCGCCAGTTCCGGCGGGCAGTCGGCCGAGTACGCCAGCCGGAAGATCGCGGCATCGACGACGTGCGGCCCGACCATCACCCACAAGTGGCCGTTCCATTCGGCGTCCGGCTCTCCGAACAGCGCGGGGCCGTCGAACGGCAGGCGGTCGCCGCAGACCGGGACGCCATCGACGCTCAGCGTGCCGGCGACCAGATGGACCGGCGCGTCGAGACGACGCTCGAGCTGGACCGCCAGCGCGGCGGTCAGCAGCCCGCCCGTCCCGGGTTCCCGGGGGAACACCTTCACAAGGTCGGACACGCAGGCCGCGATCCGCGCCTGGTCCGCCTCGCTCCACGCATAGGCCTTGAACGCCCGGGCGGCGGGCCAGCCATGGGTGGCGGCGACGCGCTGGCCCAGCTGGGCGAGGTCATTCACGGGGAGCATCGGCAATCTCTGTCGCAGGAGGCGGGGCAGGGCGCCCTTAGTCCAGCATGCGGCAGGAACCAAGCGAGTGGATGGGTGGCGGGCCGCCGATTTGCCGAAAGTCGCGCCCCGCCGGCCGTCACCGCATCAACCCGGCGGCCCGCAGCGCGTCCTCGATCACTTTGCGAACGCCTGCGCCGGTGCCGCGAGAATCGGGGGACTGCCCGAAACCGAGCTGCCGCAGCATGGGTTCGAAGGTGTTGCCGGGAGCCGCGTCGACGGGCGCCGATTCGCGCGGCGTGGACCGAGCCTCGGCAGCGACCCGGGCCGTGCCTTCCATCAGCCCCCAGAACCGGCAGAGGCGCTGGGTCGAGGATATGTTCGCCTCCAGCATGTAGGCGCCGCTGGCCCCGCAGGCGTCGGTCGCCAGGGTGTCGAGGGGGGTGCCATGACCCATCCCGGCGATCGAATAGGCCTCGATCACTTCGCGGCCGGCGGCATCGGTCCATGCCCGGCGCGCGTGACCGCCAACCGTCTCGGCATGGGTGGGCGCCGCGTCCACGCCGTGCAGCCCGCGCCACTGGTCGACGATGGCCTGCGCATTGCCATGGCTCACGGTCGCGTCGGCGGTGCCATGCCAGACCGACACGGTGGGCCACGGCCCCCGGTGCTCCGACGCACCGCGTACCAGCGCCGACAGCGCGGAGCCGCCGGGGATGCCGTGCCCGCGCATACGGTCGAACGCCTGCGGCACCGTATCGGCGCAGCCGTAGGGCAGCCCGGCGATGATCGCGCCGCCGGCGAAGACTTCGGGGTAGGCCGCGAGCATCACCGAAGTCATCGCGCCGCCCGCCGACAGGCCGGTCACCAACACGCGCGCCGGATCTATCGCCTGCCGGTCGATGACCGCGGCGATCATCTGCCGGATCGACAGCGCTTCACCCACGCCGCGCCGATTGTCCTCGCGGGAGAACCAGTTGAAGCACAGGTTGGGATTGTTCTGGCGATGCTGCTCGGGGAACAGCACCGCGAAGCCGTGCCGATCGGCCATTTGCGACCACCCCGATCCGATGTCGTATCCGCCGGCGGTCTGGGTGCACCCATGCAGGACCACGACGAGGGGCGCAGCCTTTCCGAGCGACTGCGGAACGTGGACGTATGCGGTCAGCGCGCCCGGATTGGAGCCGAAGTCGGTCAGTCGTTCCAGCCGGCCGCTGCCTGCCGGCGCCGCGCTCATGGCTCCAGCGGCGCGCAGGGCGGCAAGCCGGGTGATCGTGTCCGAAATCGTCCGCATGCCATTTCCTCGCTGAAGGACGCCGGCTCGGCGTCGACGGGCTTATTTATGCTGCACTGCACAATAAGTGGGGAGCACGCGCCGGGCTGCAAGGCCGGCCGGGAAAAAGCATGGTGCGGGGCCTGCGTGCGCCGAGCTGCGGCGCCTTGTTTGCTCGCTAAGTGTTCCTTGTCTGGGCGCTATTGTCAGCGCGGAACGGGAGACGGCGGCGATGACGCAGTTCGGGTACAAGCTGATGACCGAGGAACATGGCCCCAAGGCGCTGGTGCGCAATGCCGTGGCGGCGGAAAAGGCGGGCTTCGAATTCGTGTCGATCTCCGACCATTTTCACCCGTGGCTCGAAGCGCAGGGCCATGCGCCTTTCGCCTGGAGCGTGCTGGGCGCCATCGCCCACGCCACGACCCGTATCGGCATCACGACCGGCCTGACCTGTCCGATCATCCGCTATCACCCGGCGATCATTGCCCAGGCCGCCGCCACCGTCGCGATCATGAGCGACAACCGCTTCAGCCTCGCGGTAGGGGCGGGCGAGCGCCTGAACGAACATGTGACCGGGGCGCTGTGGCCCTCGACCCCTGTCCGGCACGAGATGCTCGGCGAGGCGATCGAGCTGATGCGCATGCTCTGGGACGGCGAGCTGCACAGTTTCGAAGGCGCTTTCTTCGACCTCGACCATGCGCAGCTCTACGACGCGCCCGAACAGCCGATCACCGTGACGGTGGGCGTAAGCGGGCCGAAATCCGTGGCGCTGGCGGCCGAGCACGGCGACGGGATCATGGCGACCAGCCCCGAGGCAGACCTGATAGCCGAATTCACGGCGAAGAAGGGCGCGCCCGGCCCGGCTTACGGCGAGTGCACGCTGGCGTGGGCGGCAAGCGCGGAGGAAGGCCTGCGCAACGCCCACGAACGCTTCCGTTTCAGCGCATTCGACTGGTCCGTGAACAGCGAACTGCGGGACGTGGCCGGCTTCGAGGCGGCATCGAAATACGTTCGGCCCGAGGACCTGAAGGATTCGATGCCCGCCGGGCCCGATCCGCAGGTCCACCTCGCTGCGATCCGGGAGTGGACCAAGGCGGGTTTCGATCACGTGGTGCTGACATGCCCCGGCGACGATCAGGAGGGCTTCATCCGCTTCTGCGAGAGCGAACTTCTGCCCAAGCTGCGTTAGCGTGGAAGCCGCCTGGCATTCATCGCGAAGTCGCTGCTCGCAAGGCGGCGGATTCGGCAAGGCAGTGTTCGACTTCCTCGTGCAGCGCGGAAAGCTCTCCGCAATAGCCGGCGAGGCGAGCGGGCCCCAGTTCGTCGGCGTTGGCCCGCCCATGTGCGATCAGGCCCTCGATCGTCGCGCGTACTTCGGTGCCGGGCAGCCTGGCAAGCAGCCGGGCCAGCAGGTCGCGATGCCCGAAATGAGCGCCTTCGCAAACAAGCGCGGCCGTCTCCAGATTGGCGAGGCGATTTTCGACGGAACGGGGCAATGCGATGACCTTTTGGGCGCGAATTACGGAACTTCGGCGCCCATACAATCGATTGTATATGAAGTCTTCCTGTTTTTGACGAACAGCGGTAAGTCGTGCGGGAATTTCGGCGTCCGCCACGGCATTCTGCCAAAATAGTCGGGATTACCGTATACAAGTGAGCGCGCCAGGCCGGTTTACTTGCGGGCTGCTTCAGTGTTCTGCGATGTGAATGGCAAGCCAGATAGTCGGATCGGCGGTATGGGTGACGCGGTGCGCCACGCCGGCCGGGATCAGCAGGTGCTCGCCCGCCCGCAATGTGTGCATGCCCGAACCTTCCAGATAAAGCTCGGCCGTGCCCGCCAGGATCAGCACCCACTCTTCCCAGTCCTGAACATAGGGCTGGTCCGGCGGCGTCGTGTGGCCATGCGACACGATGCGTTCGATGCGCACGCCGGGGCGGCGCAGCAGGTCCTGGAACAGCTCGTCATCCGCCGGGCCGTGATCGACCCGCAGCAGGTTGGTGGGGGCGACGGTCATCTCGTGATCGGGCGAGGGGCACATGCGGGCACTATGGCGCCGGCGGCTGCGCGATGGAAGCCCTCCGTCAGCCCATGGTCAATGGCGATAGAACAGCGTGACCGCGGCAACATGGTTCATCCGTGTGCGGCCCCTCGTCTGGTCGATGGTCTGGTTGAGATAGCCCAGCTCCAGTGTCGAAGGCCCGTTGAGCCCCACTTCCGCGCCGATGAAGCTGCGCAACTGGTCGAAGCCGCTGCGTGCGCCCCAGTCGGTGTCGTTCAGCGCCGCGAAGCCCTCCGCGTAGACCAGCGCGTTCATTGCATCGCTGCCAGGGCGCAGCGGATGCTCGTAGCGCAGCATCTCGCGCAGCCGCCAGCCGATGTCGCGGCCGTCCGAGCGCCAGCGCTGCTCCAGCCGGGTGCGGGAAGACAGTTCGCCACCCAGTGGCTTGCCCAGCGTGAGGGTGAGCTGCTGGAAAGTGCGCTCCTCGTTGATGTCGTGCCCACCGTCGACCGGCGTGACGACGTGCGCATAGCCCTGGTACAGCGTGGCGCTGCTTGAGAGCTTCCAGCCGACGGCGCCGCGCAGCAGCAGGGCATCGAGCCGCGAGACGGCGTCGCCCACGCGCGGCTGCAACTCCGCGAAGTACACCGCGTCGCCGGAAATCAGGCCCATCGCGGTGAGGTTCACCCAGGCCTGCTCGTCCTGGCTGGTCTCGGCCTGCGCGGGCGTCCCTAGGCCAAGAACGGCGGCGGCAAGGACGGCGATGGCGCGGCGGGTGGGAGCGGCGTGGTGCATGGAATTCCTGGGCATGGAGTGGAGGTCCGCAGCGGTATGGCTCGTCGGTGTCTGCTCCGTTTCCGAACGGTCAGGTCTTGTGTCGCAATCGCCCGGCTGAAATCTCCGTCGCTCCTGATGCGTTGCGTTCGATTACGCTTCCCACCGAGCCTCGGACCGCCTAGAGGCGCGCTATCCCCGGGGGGCCGCTTATGCGTGGCTGAGAGGTGGTCTGCAGACCACGACCCGCTGAACCTGATCCGGTTGATACCGGCGTAGGGAGGGCCGGCGGCAGTTTTTTCCGTTGTCCCTCCAAATGGAGTGGACGAGAAAACGATGGCGGGTGGTTTCAGGTTTTTGAGCGGGGCCGCGCTGGCGTTCCCGGCTTTGCTTTTCGCTTCTGCGGCCACGGCCGCGGACGATGACGCCGACCGGGCGGACATCCAGGTCATCGGCCATCCCGATCCCGAAGGGCTGCTGCCCGACCAGACCGCGCCCAAGGCGATCAGTGCCATCTCGTCCGACTTCATCGTCAAGCAGGCGCCGACGCTGAACGCCTTCCAGCTCGTCAACCTGCTGCCGGGCGCCAATGTCTCGTCGAGCGACCCCTATGGGCTGTCGGCCAGTTCGAGCCTGACGCTGCGCGGGCTTGGGCAGGACCAGATCGGCGTGCTCATGGAAGGCGCTCCGCAGAACGACATCGGCTATTATTACGCCTATCCTTCGCAGTTCGCCGATGCCGAGAACGTCCGGCAGGTGGCGCTGGCGCAGGGATCCGCCGACATCGACGCTCCGGTCGTTGCGGCTGCCGGCGGCCTCCTGTCGCTGACGCTGGATGATCCCAAGGCGGAACCCGGCGCGCTCGTCAATCTCTCGGCCGGCTCGTACGACGAGCGGCGCGTGTTCGTCCGCTTCGACAGCGGTGCGATCGGGTCGAGCGGGCTCAAGGCCTTCGTGTCCTATTCGAACAATCGTGCGGACAACTGGCGCGGCGCCGGCTTCGACAAGCGCCAGCACGTCGACGCCAAGCTGCTCGGCGAGTGGGGGGAGGGGAACCGCGCCAGCATCGCGCTGTCCTTCAACGACGCGAGCACGTCGACCTATCCCAGCCCGACGCTGTCGGACTGGCAGGCCAACGGGCGCGGCTTCAACCATGATGAGCACTACAGCGACGGCAACACGAACTACTGGCGGCTCTACCGCGCCCCGTTCCGCAACTTCTACGTCGCCGCGCCGCTTCACCTGAAGCTCGGCGACAGGCTGACGTTCGACAGCACCGCCTATGCTCAGTTCGGGCATGGCAATGCGCCTTACGGTACGCAGCTGACCGAAACCGGCAACTATCTCGGCAATGAGGAGCTGGGGGAGCCGGTTTCGCTGCCGGGCTCGGTGGATGGGCTGGCGACGGTGCTCGGCAACTGGACGGGCAAGCAGTTCCGCATCGGCGATGTCGGCAAAGTCACGCTGGAAGCGGGCGCGCACCGCATTACGGCGGGTCTCTGGTTCGACTATGGTACTGATCGCGTTACACAATCCTATACCTCGATTGGTGCGGACGGGCACCCCGTCGACCAGTGGGGGTATCAGGACGATGCGATCAGGACCGCCGACGGCCGCCTGCTCGCCTATGAGAACCAGCGCACGGAGACGGTGACCAAGGGCTTCTTCCTTGCCGATAGCGTCGCATTAGCGCCGCGTTTAGGCGTCGATATCGGCTTCAAGGGCGTGAGCCTGGTGCGCAACGGCACCAACTACCTGCCGGGCCCGCAGTCGGACGTGCACTTCGACAGCTTCGCCGCGCTGCCCCGCGCATCGGTCCATTACCAGCTGGACGAGCGGCAGCAGCTGTTCGCCAACGTCACCACCAACTTCCGCACACCCAACGAGTTCGCGCTCTACGACGCCTATTACGGCGGCGTGCTGGTGTCGCAGGGGACCAATGCGCTCAAGAACGAATATTCGGTCTCCGAGGAGCTGGGCTACCGCTACATCGGCCCGAGCCTGTCCTTCTCGCTGACCGCTTTCCACTACCACTTCCGCAACCGGCAGGTGGCGACGGTGGTCGACAGCGGCGGCGCGCTGGTCAATTCGACGATCAATGCCGGAAGCCAGACTTCCTACGGCCTCGACGGCGAGATCGACTATCGCCCGGCGAAGGGCGTCAGCGTATATGTCTCGGGCGAATACCTGCACGCGCGGCTGGACGACGACCTGCCCATCGGCGGCGACTACCTGCCGACCAGGGGCAAGCACGCGGTGTCCAGCCCCAGCGTCCAGTTCGCGCTCGGCAGCACCTACGACGACGGACGCCTGTTCGGCAGCACCGCGCTCAAATACGTCGGCCGCCAGTATTCGACCTTCATGAACGACGAGAGCATCAAGGCCTATGCCACGCTCGACCTTGCGATCGGCGTGCATCTGGCGGGGCTGATCGACGCGCAGCGGATGGACCTGCGGCTCAACGCGATCAACGTGACGAACCCGCGCGTGCTGTCGGGCGTCTATTCGATAACCGGCAATGCGCAGGATACGGTCGGCCGGGCAGGCACGGTCGTTTCTGGCTCGGCGCCTACCTACTACATCGGCAGCGGGCGCGCTTTCGTCGTGTCCCTGTCGCGCGCCTTCTGACCATGAGCGGCGCGGCGCCCCATCTCGTGCATGGCATGGGCACCGCGCTGGAGCTGCCGACGTGGCCGGCGATCACCCCCGCCGAGGCCGAGGCGATCCTCGGCCGTTTCCCGGCGGCGGGGCACCTCGCCGCGCTGCGCTGGCACTCGCCGCGCCCGTTCTCGGCGGCGGCGCTGGTCGAGACGGGCGAGGGGACGTTCTTCCTCAAGCGCCACCACAAGGCGCTGCGCAGCCCGGCCGCGCTGGCCGAGGAGCATGCCTTCATGGCGCACCTGCGATCCGCCGGACTGACGGTGCCGGAGATCGTGCCGACGGCGGACGGCAGCGGCGCGGTCGCCCGGGGCGACTGGAGCTACGAGCTTCACCGCAGGGGGCAGGGCACCGACCTCTACCGCGACCGCCCGTCCTGGACGCCGTTCCTGACCCATGGCCATGCCCGTGAGGCCGGTGCGGCGCTGGCGCGGCTGCATCTGGCGGCGCAAGGGTTCGACGCACCGGCGCGCGGGCCCCATGCGCTCGTGGCCAGTTTCACGATCCTGCCGTCGAGCGATCCGCTTGCGGCGGCGCAGGCCTATGTGGCGACCCGTCCGGCCCTCGCCGCGTTCCTGGCGGACAAGCCCTGGCGCCAGGAACTCGCCCGGCTGTTCGAAGCGCTGGGCGGCGGGCTGGCCGAACGGTTGGCGCGGCAACCGAGTCTGTGGACGCACAACGACTGGCATCCCTCGAACCTGCTCTGGTCGCCCGGGGGCGGGGTCGAGGCGGTGTTCGATTTCGGCCTGGCGACGCGCACCTGCGCGCTGCACGACCTTGCCACCGCCATCGAGCGGACCGCGATCCCGTGGCTGGAACCGGACAGTGCGCCCGCCGACGCCCGGGCCGCCGTGGCCCTGCTGTCCGGCTACCGGACGGTCCTGCCGCTGACACCGGGCGACATCGAAACCCTCCTGCGCCTCCTGCCGCTGGTCCATGTCGAGTTCGCCCTTTCGGAAACCGATTATTTCGCCGGTGTGCTCGGCGATCCCGATCAGGCGATGCTCGCCTGGCAGGGCTATCTCGTCGATCACGCGGACTGGTTCCTGTCCCCGGCGGGGCAGGATTTCCTCGCGCAGGTTCGAGACGGAGCAAGGGCCTGATGTCGGCACTGGAAATCATCGCCGTCGCCGTCAGCTTCCTCGGCATCTGGCTGACCGCGAAGCGCCGGGTGCTGTGCTGGCCGGTCAGCCTGCTGGCCTGCGCGCTCTACTTCAAGCTGTTCCTCGATGTGCGGCTCTATGCCGACATGGTGCTGCAGGCGCTGTTCGGCGTCGCCATCGTCTACGGCTGGTTCGTCTGGGCGCGGGGCAAGGAGGAGACCGGCACGGTCGTGGTCGAGCCGCTTTCACCCTTGCGGGCATGGAGCGGACTGGCGGCAGGCGCCGTGGGCTCGGCCGCGATCGGCTGGTTCACGAGCCACTATACCGACGCGGCGCTGCCGTGGATGGATGCGACGCTGAGCAGCTTCAGCCTCGTCGCCCAGTACTGGACGGCCCGGCGCCATGCACCGAGCTGGCTGCTGTGGATCGTCGTGGACGTGCTCTACGTCGGGATGTTCGTCGCCAAGGCGTTGTGGCTGACGGCCGGGCTCTACGCGGCGATGGTCGTGCTCGCGGTGATGGGTTACCGCAACTGGCGGCGCGCATAGGCCTTCGCGCAGCTGCGCGAGGGAAGGCGCAGGCGCCGCCGGGTCGAATCGGAAAGCGGCCGTGAACTGGCGCGCGGTTTCTGGTGAGTGGGGCCGGCCGCCTGGCGCGACCCCAAGGATTTCTTCAATCCTAGGGGCGGCATGGCGGAGACGCCGGGATTCGAACCCGGGGTGCCCCCTTAAGGGCACGACGGTTTAGCAAACCGCTGGTTTCAGCCACTCACCCACGTCTCCGGATGCGGCTCAGGCGGGCCCTATAACCAGAGGTATCGGCGGCGGCAAGGGGCGAACAGCCAACAAATGACGATTTCCCCAAACGCCGGGAAAACCAGGCTTTGCCGATTCGGCCCGCCGCAAAACCGACTCGTGTCGTCGCCCGTTCATTGCGAGGTCAGGCGCCATGGATTCTTGTGGGATGGCACCATCTTGGCCGCGCACGGGGCGCGGGGTGGGGGAACCGGCGCAGGCCGGCTCGCAGGTTACACGCCACGAAAGGTCATCTCATGCCTAACCGCAAGCCTACCATCGACGCGGGAGCGAAGGCCGGGCGCCGTCGTTCGCCCATGACCGTGCGCGTGGCCGCCGCGCTGCTCGCGGTCGTCACGCCGCTCGCGCCGGCATTCGGGCAGGTCACGACCGTCGATCCCGACGCCGCCGCGATCGACGGAGACCTGAGCGCGGGCACCACCTATTCGCCGGCGCCGCCCTCCTCGCAGCCGGGCAACGGCACCCCGGTGGAATCGCCGTCGGTGGATGCGAGCGGGCAGTATGTCCGCCCCGCGCCCGTCCCGTCATCGCCGACGACCACCACCTCGCCTGCGGTGACCAACGGCGACACCAGCTCCACCTACCGTGAGGACGACCTCATCGGCGCGGCCGAAGGCGTGTTCGGCAAGGGCGCCAAGGGCCTCGCCGACGTCATCAGGGACCTCCTCGCCAAGCAGGGCGAGCCCAACGCCTATATCGTCGGGCGCGAGGCGGGCGGCGCCATCGCGGTCGGCCTGCGCTACGGCTCGGGCACGATGCACCACAAGGTCGAGGGCGAGCGTCCCGTCTACTGGACCGGCCCGTCGATCGGCTTCGATGCCGGCGCCAACGCGGGCAGCGCCTTCGTGCTCGTCTACAACCTCTACGACACCCAGGAACTCTACCACCGCTTCGGCGCGGGAGAGGGGCAGGCCTATCTCGTCGGCGGCTTCACCGTCAGCTACCTGCGCCGCGGCAACACCGTGCTGATCCCGGTCCGCGCCGGCGCGGGCCTGCGCCTCGGCGCCAACATCGGCTACATGAAGTTTTCCGAAAAGCAGCGCTGGCTGCCGTTCTGACGCATTCCCGCGCCCGGCTGGACATGGCCGGGCGCAACTTCCTTGCAGGCCCGTGCATATCCGCACACTCGCCTGTTGCGCTGGGGGGCAGGCGGGGTTAATGGCCGCCCGCCATGCTCAATGACCTCAAGCAACAGCCCGCCGACGCGCTTCTCGCGCTGATCAAGCTCCACAACACCGATCCCCGGGCCGACAAGATCGACCTCGGCGTCGGCGTCTACAAGACCGGTGAGGGCGATACGCCCGTGTTCGCCGCGATCAAGGCGGCCGAAGCCAGGCTGGTCGCCGAGCAGGACTCGAAGGCCTACCTCGGCCCCGAGGGCGACATGGGCTTCGTCGAGAAGCTGATGCCCTACATCTTCGGCAAGGACAGCCCCGACATGGGCGGCCGGATCGAGGGCATGCAGACCCCCGGCGGCACCGGTTCGCTGCGCCTCGCGCTCGCGATGGTGAAGCGCGCGGGCTACACCCGCGTGATCGTCGGCAAGCCCAGCTGGCCCAACCACAACCAGATCTGCGCCGACCTCGGCCTCGACGTCCTCGAATTCAACCATGCGGCGGCCGACGGCGGCACCGACATGGAAGCGCTGCGCACCGCGCTCGCCTCGGCCCAGACCGGCGACGCCATCCTGCTGCACGGCTGCTGCCACAACCCGACCGGCATCGACTACACCGACGCGCAGTGGGACGAGATCGCGCTCCTAATCGCCGACAGCAAGGTCCTGCCGATCCTCGACCTTGCCTACCAGGGCCTTGGCCTCGGCATGGAAGAGGACGCCTACGGCCTTCGCCGCGTGCTCGTGGCAGTGCCCGAGGCGCTGATCTGCTATTCGTGCGACAAGAACTTCGGCCTCTACCGCGACCGCGTCGGCGCGCTCTATGCGATGGTGTCCGATCCGGCGGACCTGACCCGCGTGATGTCGAACGGCCACGCGCTGGCCCGCGCCAACTGGTCGCAGCCGCCAGACCACGGCGCCGCCGCCGTGCGCCTGATCCTCGAGGACGAGGCGCTGACCGCGCAGTGGCTGGGCGAACTCGACCAGATGCGCGACCGCATGCGCCAGGTCCGCGCCAAGCTCGCCGCGGCCGGCAGGACCGGCGGCGTCGACCTGACCGCCATCGGCGGCCAGAACGGCCTGTTCTCGATCATCCCCTTCACCCCCGAGCAGGTGCAGGAAATGCGTTCGAAGCACGGCATCTACTTCGCGGCCTCGGGCCGCATCAACGTGGCGGGCCTGACGATGGGCAACATCGACCAGTTCATCGCCGCCGTCGCCGACGTGACGGCCTGACATGGACCGCCAGCCGGTTCTCGAAGGGAGCCGGCTGACGCTCCGGCCCCTGGTGCCCGATGATTGGGAGGCGCTGTTCGCCGTCGCCTCCGATCGCGAGGTCTGGGCCGTGCATCCCTCGCACGACCGCTGGCAGGAGCCGGTGTTCCGGACCTTCTTCGACGAGGCGCTCGCCGGGGGCGGCGCCTTCGCGATCATCGACAAGGCCAGCGGCGAGATCGTCGGATCGACCCGCTACGGCGCGCCCGAGGCCGAAGGGCCGGGCGAGATCGAGATCGGCTGGTCGTTCCTCGCCCGCAAGTACTGGGGCGGCGGCTACAATGCCGAGTTCAAGCGCCTCCTGCTCGCGCACGCGCTCCAGCATTTCGAGCGCGCCATATTCCAGGTCGGCGCCGACAACGTCATCTCGCGCCGGGCCATGGCCAACATCGGCGGCGTGCTGACGGACCGCACCCGCCGCTACGAACGCGGCGGCGTGATGGTCGACCATGTCATCTTCGAGATCACGCGCGAGAGCTTTGCGGCGGGACCGCTGGCCTGATCCGGCGCGCCGCCGTCGACTTGCGAATAACGGGAATGACTTGCGTCTGCTTGTCGCGCTAGGATGCGCCTCGGGAATTTTTCCTCAGCGAGGCGGACGAATGCGGCGGACGAGCTTGATCGTGCTGGGGGTGGTGGCGCTTGGCGGCTGTTATACTTCTGGCCAGACCAGTCTTTACGGAGAAAACCTGGTCCAGCCGATCGCCGATGGCGCCTATGTCTCGGGCGAGAACGTGCGGCAGGTCAAGCGCATGGCGGACGGGCGTTATGCGATGGTGATAAACGCGAACAAGAAGGCCAACGAGGTGCGCGTCGCCCGGCTGGCAGGCGTGCCCGCGACCTTCATCGGCCAGGTCGGCACCGACGACGGCAACATCTACGTTGCGATCCGGCCGGAAAAGCAGGGTTTCGCCGTGCTCCGTCCCGCCTGCAACGAACTGCCGGACCGCCACGCGGCGGCCGGGCTGAGTGCCTACGAGGACACCTTCAAGGTCTGCCAGTTCTCCAACGCGGCAGGATTGGAAACCGCGATGAAGGCCGTGATCGAGGCATCCCCGGCCTCGCGCTGGGAGCACTACGTCAAGCGCTGACGCTCAGCCTCGCAGCGACTGCATCCGCTGGAGATAGCGGGCCAGCACGTCGATCTCGAGATTGACCGCATCGCCTTCGCGCAGAGTGCCGATGGTGGTGACCTCGGCGGTGTGGGGGATGATGTTGAGCGTGAAATGGCAGGTGCCGTCGGCCTCGTCGCTGACTTCGTTCACCGTCAGCGAGACGCCGTCCACGGTGATGGAGCCCTTGGGCGCGAGGTAAGGCGCGAGTTCGCTGGGCGCGGCGATCACGAAGCGGTGCGAATCGCCGACCGGGGTGATGCTCGCCACCCTGCCGACGCCGTCGACATGGCCGGTGACGATGTGGCCGCCCAGTTCGTCCCCCAGCTTCAGCGCGGGCTCGAGGTTGAGGTGGCGGCCCTGTTCCCACCGGCCCGGCACCGTGCGCGCGACCGATTCGGCCGAGATGTCGACCGCGAACCACGCATCCCCGGCGACGCCGCCCTTGTCGACCACCGTGAGGCACACGCCCGAGCAGGCGATCGACGCGCCCATGGCGATGCCGGCCGGGTCGAACGGGCAGGCGATGACGGCGCGCAGGTCGCCGCCCTGGCGGGCTTCGCGAATGGTGCCTGTGGCGGTGACGATTCCGGTGAACATGGCTCAACTCTCTATGGGGTCGCGGGCGTCGTAGACTTCGAGCGTGTCGCTGCCAAGCTGGCGGCGTTCGGCCAGCCGCCATCGGCCATGCGCCTGCGCCAGTCCGGACAGCCCGAAGTCGCCCAGCGCCGGACGCCCGCCGACGAGGATCGGCGCGCGGTAGATCAGCAGGCGGTCGACGAGCCCGGCAGCGAGGAATGCAGTGGCCGCGCCCGCCCCGCCCTCGACGAAGAGGTGCAGCACGCCGTCCATTCCCGCGATGGCTTCGGGGGCGGGCAGGGCGTTCCAGCCCGCCGGCACCGGCCCGCGCGTCAGGACCCAGCGCTCGGGGCTGCGGTCTGCGAGGCCGGGCAGGCGCACATCGAGGCGCGGGGCGTCGGCGCGCAGGGTGCCGCCGCCGACGAGGATCGCGTCGGCGCGCGCGCGCATCGCGTGGGTGTGGGCCCGCGCCTCGGGCCCGGTGATCCACTGGCTCTCGCCGCTGGCCATCGCGATGCAGCCGTCGAGCGAGAGGGCGAGCTTGAGCGTCACTTCGGGACGGCCGTGGCGCTTGCTCGTGAGGTAGCCGGACAGGCTGCGCGCGCAGGCGGGCGAGGACAGGAACGCGGCGGCGATGCCCGCCTCGCGGATGCGGGCGATGCCGGCGCCCGAGGTGCGCGGGTCGGGGTCCATGCAGCCCACGACCACGCGCGCGAGGCCCGAGGCGCTGACGAGATCGGCGCAGGCGGGGCCGCGCTCCGACTTGTGGGCGCAGGGCTCCAGCGTGACGTAGAGGGTGCCGCCCTGCGCCGCCTCACCAGCCGCCGCGAGTGTGATGGCCTCCGCATGAGGACGACCGCCTGCCTGCGTCCACCCACGCGCGACGACGCGGCCTTGCCTGACGATGATGGCGCCGACGCCGGGGTTGGGGCGGCTCAGGGGACGCGCGCGCGCGGCAAGGCCGGCTGCCGCCGCGAGCCAGCGCGCGTCGTCGTTCACTGGACGGCGGGGTCCGGTGCCAGCTTGGGATTGGCGATGCCGCCGCGGCGCAGCGTCTCTTCGATCTTCGCGCGCTCCGCCTTTTCACGGGCGGCGTCCTCGGCGTCGGCCTCGCGGGCGATCTTGTCGACGTCCATGCCCGAGACGCGGCCGATGGTCTTGTACAGCTCGCGCACGTCCTTGTCCCGGCGGGCCTGTTCGCGCAGCCAGGCTTCCTTGTTCTTCTGGTTGGCGACGTTCTCGGCCAGGATCTCGGCGTCGGTGCGGTGCGCCTTGAGCACGGAGATGTAGGTGACCTTGGGCGGCAGGTGCGGGGCCTTACCCTCCTGCGTGCTCATCAGGTAGAACACGCCGAACGTGCAGGCGGCGGACAGCGCGGCGATGCGCCAGCGGTTGTTGCCGGCTTCCTTCCACACCATCCGGAATTCCGCGACCATGCCGGTCGGGCTGACGTCTTTCCAGTATCCGGAGCGCTTGAATGGGGACATGGGCTTTACTTAGGCCGTAATCGCGCTGAACGCTAGCCGAACGGCACGTAGAGCGTGCGTCCGTTGGCCTTCAGCCAGCGGTTCGCCTCGTGGACCGAGCCTTCGAAGATCGTCTTCAGGAAGTGGTGGAACGCGGGCGAGTGGTCGAAGTGGACGAGGTGCGCGACTTCGTGCGCCACCACCGAGCGGCGCACCATGTCGGGCGCCATGACCAGCCGCCAGTTGATGCGGATCCAGCCGTCGTGGGCGCAGGAACCCCAGCGCCGCTGCGCGCTCGACAGGCCGAGCGTGGGGCAGGGCTGCTGGGCGCGCTCGCAGTATTCGGCGAGGTCGGCGGCGATCAGCTCGCGCGCCTCGGCCTGGAGCCAGCGAGCGAGGCGGGGGCTGAGCGAATCGGCGGGGCCGCCGAGGCGCAGCACGCCGGGTTCGGGCGCGGGGCGGCGCGGGGCGAGCGGATCGTGGAGGATCGCCAGCGGCTCGCCCCGGAAATGCAGCGTGGCGCCGTCGCCCACCGGGCTCCCGGCCGGGAGCGCATCGACCTGCCGTGCCAGCCAGTCGCGCCGGCTCTGCGCGAAGGCGAGCGCTTCGGCGGTGCGGGTCCAGCGCGGGATCGAGATGCGCACTTCGCTGCCGTCGGGCGCGAGGCGCATGGTCATGCGGCGCGCGCGCTCCAGTCGGCGGATCACCACCGGAAGCTGGCGTCCGGCGACTTCGACCATGGGCTCGCTCGCGGTATCGCGCCGCAGCCAGTCGAGCATGGCCATCAGTCTTTCCGGTCCGGCGGCAGGACGGCCCAGGGGTTCTCCCCGGTGTCGTCATCCTCGTCGTCATCGTCGAAGTCCCCGTCGTCGCCGTAGGGCCAGACGATGTGGTTCTCCAGCGGACCGGCCACGGTTTCCGAGATGACCTTGCCCGCCACCGACATGCCGGCGCGGTGGACCGCATCACGGTCGCCGCAGACGAGGTAGTGCCAGTCGGGCAGCGGATCGCCCTCGGCTCGCAGGCGATAGGCGCAGCTGGGCGGCAGCCACGGGAGGCGGCCCGCCGTCTCGGGCGTCAGCTTCATGCAGTCGGGCACGAACTTGCGGCGTCCGGCATAGTTGCTGCACTGCGCGGTCTTGAGGTCGAGCAGCTTGCAGGCGACGTTGGTGTGGTAGATCTCGCCGGTATCCTCGTCCTCGACCTTGTGGAGGCAGCACTGGCCGCAGCCGTCGCACAGCGCTTCCCACTCGTCTCGGCTCAGCTGTTCGAGGGGGCGTTCCCAGAAGGGTTTCGGTTTGACCGGGCTCACTTCACCCACTTGGCGAGTTCTGCGGCGACCGCGTCGCCGCCCTTGTCGGCCGGCAGCATGGCGACGGGCTTGCCGTCGGGACCGAACAGGTACGTGATGCGAAGATGGTCCATGAGGTATCCGCCGGGAGTGTCATTGCCCTTCTTATAGTAGATCGCGAAGGCCTTTGCAGCCTTGTCGACCTGCTCGGGCGTGCCGGTGAGGCCGAGCAGGTTCGGGCCGAAGGCGGAAGTCCACTCGCCGACGATCTCGGGCGTGTCGCGCTGGGGATCGACGGTGATGAAGATCGGCTGCACCTTCTCGGCCAGCGCCGGGTGCTCCCGGGCGAACTTCGCGAAGCCGCGCATGGTCTGCTGCATGTCGACCGGGCAGACGTCGGGGCAGAACGTGTAGCCGAAGTAGACGATCCGCCAGCGGCCCTTGAACTGCTCCCAGGTCACCGTCTTGCGGTTCTTGTCGATCAGCGTGAACGGCCCGCCGATGCTTGCGCCTTCGAGCGGCGGGGCCTCGGTCGACGGCTGCTGGCAGGCAGCGAGCGGCAGGCCCGCGGCCAGGGCGAGGGCGAGAGCGGCGATCCGGCGGAAGAGGTAGGTCATGGCGCGCCGGTTCATGACCTGCTAAGCGCTCCCATGCAAGGCGCGGGTGGCGGGACCGCGCAAAAGACCTGTGTCCTGGAGGAAGTTGACGTGTTGAAGATCTCGATCCGCGGCGTGGTTGCCATCTCGCGCAGGGTCATGAAGACGGCGGTCCCGGCGCTCGCGCTCGGCCTGCTCGTGGCCGGCCCCGCCCGGGCCGATTTCTCTGAAGGCTACAAGTTCCTAGAGGCGGTGAAGAAGAAGGACGGCGACAAGGTCGAGAAGGCGATCATGGGATCGTCGCAGATCATCAACGCCAAGGACGTGACCACCGGCGAGACCGCGCTGCTCATCGTCACCGCCCGCCGCGACCTCACCTGGCTCACCTACCTCATCGCCAAGGGCGCCAACGTCAACGCCGCCGACGACCGGGGGCGCACGCCGCTGGAACTCGCGGTGAACCTGGGCTGGCGCGAGGGCGCGACGCTGCTGCTGGAGCAGAAGGCCTCGCCCGATCCCTCGAACGACGCGGGCGAGACGCCGCTGATCTTCGCGGTCCACCGCAAGGATGCGAACATGATGAAAGCGCTGCTCGAAGCGGGCGCCAATCCCGACCGCGCCGACAATTCGGGCCGCAGCGCGCGCGACTACGCGAAGGTCGAAGGCGGCGGCGCGAACCTCAGCGCCACGATCGACACGTACGCGAAGAAGAACCTCAAGGCGGCCAAGCCGGTCTACGGGCCGACGTTCTGATGGTCGCGGTCAACGCGGCGCCGGATGCGGAGACGCTCGATGACCTGCGGCGCCGGCTGGCGTCCGCGATCGCCGATGCGGCGGTGTTCGACGGATGGACGGCGGAGGCGGTGAAGCACGCGGCGGCGGCCGCCGGCGTCGCCCCCGCGCTCGCCGACTTTGCGTTCCGCGACGGACCCATGGCGATGATCTCGGCCTGGATCGACCACGTCGACACGGCCATGGCCGACGACGTCTCCGGCGGCGAGGCCCTGTCCAACCTCAAGATCCGCGAGCGCATTCGCCGTCTGGTCTGGGCGCGGCTCGATGCGGTCGCGGGGCGCGAGGAAGCGCTGACGCGCGCGCTCTCGATCATGGCGATGCCGCAGAACCTCGCCGCCTCGGCGCGGCTGGGCTGGCGCAGCGCGGACACCATGTGGCGGCTCGCAGGCGACACCGCCACCGATTACAACCACTACACCAAGCGCGCGATTCTGGGCGGCATCTACGCCGCCACGCTTCAGGTCTTCGCGCGCGACACCAGCGAGGACAAGGCCGAAACCCGCGCCTTCCTCGACCGCCGGATCGACGGCATCATGCGTTTCGAAAAGGCCAAGGCGCAGCTTCTGCGCACGCCCGACGAGCGGTTCAGCATGAGCCGTCTGCTCGGGCGGCTACGCTACCCGGCGCGCTGAACGCGTCGGTCTGGTGCGCCCCAGCCAGAACCGAGCATCATAATCCCCGTCGTCCCCGCTCAAGCGAGGATGACGGGGTGGGCTGTTCAACGGTATTCGCGCGGCATGGCGGTAGCCCGGCGCCTCAGGGCAGCCCGACTTCCAAAACCTGCTCCACCCCGGACTGCCGCTCGGGGCCACCCAGCACGTGTTTCCAGAAATGCACGATGTTCTCGGCGTTGACGCCCCAGCTGAAGCGGCTGACGTGCTCGGCGACGTCGGCCTGGCTGGGCGGCGCGGCGAGGATGTCCTCCACTGCCGAGGCGATGGCCTCGGGGGTGCGCGCGGCGATGCGGCCGGCGGTTTCGTCGCTGACGATCTCGCGCGCGCCGCCGATGTCGGGGATGACGATCGGTGTGCCGCAGGCGAGGCCCTCGATCCAGACGTTGGCGAGCCCCTCGCTGGCGGAGGGCAGCACCAGAACGTCGGCGGCGCACATGACGTGGGGCAGCAGTTCGTGGTCGATCAGGCCAAGGAAGTGGACCCGGTCCTCGACACCCAGCCGCCGCGCCATCGCTTTGAGCCGGGATTCGTCCTCGCCGGCGCCGGCCAGCGCCAGCCGGGCCTCGGGCAGGTGCGTCAGAGCCTCGATCACCAGACCCTGGCCCTTGCGCGGGATCAGCGCGCCGGGCGTGACCAGCAGCGGGCCTTCCGACCAGATCTGCAGGTTGGGCATCGCCGAGACGAGCGCGCGGGCCGCGCCGCGCTCGATCGGATGGAACTTCTCGCGGTCGAGCCCGGTGTAGTGGACCTGGATGCGGTCTGCAGGCATGCCCAGCGCGATCATGTCCTCGCGCAGCGCCTCGCTGACGGCGAGGAGCCCCGCCGCCTGGCTGGCGGCTTCGCGCATCTGCTCCAGCGCGCGCGGGCGCTGGCCCCAGAAGTGGATGTCCGCGCCGCGCGACTTGATCGTCAGCGGCAGGCCCAGTTCGCGCGCGATGATCGCGGCGGCCGGGCCGTCGGGGAAGAAGAACTGCGCGTCGACGAGGTCGAACGGCTTTTCGGCGTGGAGGCGGCGCACCAGCGGCAGCACCGCGCGCGCGATGCGCCCCGGATTGGTGTCGCCGCCCACTTTGGGGAACAGCGGGAACTTGGGATAGTGGACGCGCAGGCCGGCCACGTCGCTGACCTCGGGGATCGCCTTGAGACGCACGTAAGGCTCGCGCATCGACAGCGGCCAGGGCGGCACCCCGATCGGGCTGATCATCGTCAACTGGACCTCCGCGCGCGCGACGACCGCCCGCATCTGGTTTCCGACGAAGACTCCGAACGACGGCTTGACCGGGTTGGGGAACAGCGTCGCGATCGAGAGGATATGCAAGGTGCGCCTCAGGGTTTCGGCCTCAGAGTTTCCGGACCAGCATTTCCGCAACCGCCAGCCATGCCGGTTGTTCCACCCTGATCGGGCCCTGACCGGAGGTCGGCGGCAACAGCGTCACGGCGTCGTCGGCAGCGTCGATCAACCGCCCGAAGGCGAAGTGGCCGGCGCCGTGGACGGTCAGCACGTCGCGGTTCACCAGGCGTGCGGCTTCCTGCGGCGAATGCTGGTGCAGCCACACCTGGTCGCCCATCCGGTATTCGCCAACGGAAGTCTCGACCGCGACGACGACCCAGGGCTGCTCGGCGGACAGGGCGTTCGGGAGCACGGCTTCGATCGGCTTGCGCAGCGGCTCGGCGCCGCGATCGCCCAGCGTCGCGACGAGCATGGCGGGCTCGTTGCCTTCGCTGCGCAGCAGGGTCTCCGGTTCCACGCCGAGCGCGGCGGCGATGCGGTTCATCCAGATCAGCGAGAGATTGCGCATGCCGGTTTCGAGGCGCCCGATCGTCTGCGCGGTGGTCGGCGGATCGCAGGCGGCGGCGACGTCGGCCAGCGTCAGCCCCTTTTGGAGGCGGATGTCGCGAATACGGTTTATCATGCGGCGCTCCCGAACCGATCTGGTTTTTCGCTTTCCTACACCTGCACGGATTTGGCAAGTCTTCGTGCGACGGGATCAGCGGGTGGATCGGAATGAAACAGGTAGTGGCGGAGCGGAACGACCGGGCGCGCGCGAGCCTGCGCCGCCGTGTGAAGCGTCGTCCCCGCTTTCGCGGGAACGACGCATGTTCAGCCCTCGACCTGCTCGGCCAGTTCGAGCCAGCGTTCCTCGGCCGCGTCCTTGTCGGCGCGGGCTTTCGCGATGGCACCCGTCAGCGCGGCGAACTTCGCCGGGTCGCGGGTGTAGAGCGCGGGGTCGGACAGCGCCTTCTCGTCGCGCTCGATCGCGGCTTCCAGCTCCTCGATGCGCTTGGGCAGCAGTTCGTAGTCGCGCTGGTCCTTGTACGAGAGCTTGGCCTTCTTCGCGGGCATCGGCGGCGGCGCGGCGGCTTCGGCCTTCTTCTTCGACGCCCCCGCGGTTCGCTCGCGGCGCTTGGCTTCCCAGTCGGCATAGCCGCCGGCGATCACGTCGATATGCCCCGACCCGTCGAGGCCGAGGGTGACGTTGACGGTGCGGTCGAGGAAGTCGCGGTCGTGGCTGACGATCAGCACGGTGCCCTGATAGTCGGCGATGACTTCCTGCAGCAGGTCGAGCGTCTCGAGGTCGAGGTCGTTGGTCGGCTCATCGAGCACCAGCAGGTTCGAGGTCTTGGCGAACTCGCGGGCGAACAGCAGGCGCGAACGCTCGCCGCCGGACAGCGTGCCGACCTTGGCCTCGACGAGATTGGGGTCGAACAGGAAGTCCTTGAGGTAGCCCTGGATGTGCTTGCGCACGCCGACCACGTCGATCCAGTCGCCGCCTTCGGCAAGGACGTCGCGAATGCGCAGTTCGGGGCTCATCCGGCTGCGCTGCTGGTCGATCACGGTGGCGTCGAGCGTGGCGGCCAGCCTGATCTGGCCTTCGTCTGGCTGCATCTCGCCGGTCAGGATCTTGAGCAGCGTGGTCTTGCCCGAGCCGTTGGCGCCGACCAGGCCGATGCGGTCGCCGCGCTGGATGCGCAGGTTGAAGTCCTTGATGACGGTGCGCTCAGTCTCTCCGGCTCCGAAGCGCTTGGTCACATGCTCGGCGACGATGACCGACTTGGTCTTGCTGTCGTCGGCCACCACGGCGAGCTTGGCGGACCCCTGCGGGCCCATCATCGCGGCGCGGGTGGCGCGCATCTCCCACAGCTTGGCGAGGCGGCCCTGGTTGCGCTTGCGCCTTGCAGTGACGCCGCGTTCGAGCCAGTGGGCCTCGATCTTGAGCTTGGCGTCGAGCTTGTGTGCGGCGCGCTCCTCCTCGGCGTAGACTTCGTTTTCCCACGCCTCGTAGCCGCCGAAGCCGATGTCCTTGCGGCGCATCCCGCCGCGGTCGAGCCACAGCGTCGCATTGGTCAGGCGGGTGAGGAAGGTACGGTCGTGGCTGATCACCACGAAGGCGCCGTTGTAGCGCTGGAGCCAGGACTCCAGCCAGTCGATCGCGGCGAGGTCGAGGTGGTTGGTCGGCTCGTCGAGCAGCAGCAGGTCGGGCTCGGAGGCGAGGGCCCGGCACAGCGCGGCGCGGCGGCGTTCACCGCCCGAGGCGCTGGCGGCTTCGCGCGACAGGTCGATGCCGAGCTGGTCGGCGATCGCTTCGACCTCGTGGCGCGGCGGCGCGCCGGGTTCGTGGATCGCGAAGTCGAGCAGGGTGTCGTAGCCGGTGAAGAACGGGTCCTGCTCCAGCGTCACCACGCGCGTGCCCGGCTGGACCGAGCGCGTGCCCCGGTCGCCTTCGACCGTGCCGGCGATCAGCTTGAGCAGCGTCGTCTTGCCCGCGCCGTTGCGCCCGATCAGCGCCAGCCGGTCGCGCGGGCCGATGTTGATGTCGAGGTCCTGGAAGAGCCAGCCGTTACCCTGGACGAGGCCGAGGCCCTCCCAGCTGAGAATTGGTGCAAGTGCCATGCTGCGCGCCCTACAGGCGGGGCGGGGGGGAGGGCAAGCGGCTTGGCCACTCGAAGCACCGAACCTTTCCGCCACCTTCCCGCCATATTCAGGGCTTGTTCAACGCTGCGGAATTAGGCACCGATGCCGTGATGAAATGGTTTTCCCTTCCGCTCGCCGCTCTTGCGGTGCTTCCCGTCCTGACGATCGCTCTGCCCGTTCACGCGGACAACGGCGGCGATCAGGGCGAAGCGCGCAGGGAACGCAAGGCCGGCAACATCCTGTCGATCCGCCAGATCGAGCAGATCGTCCTCCCCAGGATGGCGGGAAAGCAGTATCTGGGGCCGGATTATGACCCCGCCGCAATGGCTTACCGCCTGAAGTTCATCCAGGACGGCAAGGTCTATTTCGTCGATGTCGATGCCCGGACCGGCCGGATCATCGGGCAAAGCCGATAAGGTTCACCCAGCCGCACCATGGGAACCTCGGGGGTTTCCGTTGCTTGACCCCCGCAGGCTTTCGCCCCATCTCAGCCTGGTTCACAGAGGGAGGACCTTAAATTGCGCATCCTGATCGTCGAGGATGAGCCCACCCTGGGCAACCAGCTCAAGACCACGCTGGAGCAGAACGGCTACGCCGTGGACCTCTCCACCGATGGCGAGGACGGGCACTTCCTCGGCTCGACCGAAGACTACGACGCGGTGATCCTCGACCTCGGCCTGCCCGAGATCGACGGGCTGACCGTGCTGGGCATGTGGCGCCGCGAGGGCCGGACGTTCCCGGTGCTGGTCCTTACCGCGCGCGACAGCTGGTCCGACAAGGTCGCCGGCCTCGACGCCGGCGCCGACGACTATCTCGCCAAGCCCTTCCAGACCGAGGAGCTGATCGCCCGCCTGCGCGCGCTGATCCGCCGCGCCTCGGGCAACACCTCGAGCGAACTGACCGCCGGCGGCGTCCGCCTCGATACCCGCTCGGGCCGCGTCACCCTGGCCGGGGAGCCGGTCAAGCTGACCGCGCAGGAATACAAGCTGCTGTCCTACCTCATGCACCACAAGGGCAAGGTGGTCAGCCGCACCGAACTGATCGAGCATATCTACGATCAGGATTTCGACCGCGATTCGAATACGATCGAGGTCTTCGTCACGCGCATCCGCAAGAAGCTGGGTGCCGATGTCATCACGACGATCCGCGGCCTTGGCTACAGTCTCGACGATCCCGCCGAACCCGGTCGCGGCTGAGCCCGCCATAACCGTGACCGCGCCAGCGAGCAGGCCGGCTTCGACCGGCTCGCTGGCGCGGCGCATGATGCTGATCGCGGCGGGGTGGATTTCCTTCCTCCTGCTTGCGGGCGGCCTTGCGCTCGACCATACCGTCACCGGCATCGTCACGCGCAACTTCGACGATGGTCTGAGCTATGTCCTGACCGGCATGATCGGCTCGGCCGAGATCGGCCCGGACGGCGAGGTGTTCTTCGTGCGTCCGCTTGGCGACCAGCGTTTTCTGGAACCGAACTCCGGCCTGTACTGGCAGGTCCGCGCCAAGGGGCACGAGGACTGGCCATCGCGCTCGCTATGGGATCGCAGCCTCGCCGTGCCCGAAGGCCATTTCGACGCCCACCCGCACGTCTACGACAGCGATCAGTTCCCGGGTGAGCCGCTGCGGGTGATGGAGCGCTCGATCATCCTGCCGGGCAGCGATGCCCAGTGGATGTTCACTGTCGCGGTGAGCCGCAAGGAAGTGAACGAGCAGATCAAGATGATCCGCTCGATCCTGGTCTACAGCTTTCTCGCGCTCGGCTTCGGGCTGATGCTGATGTCGGGGATGCAGACCTGGTACGGCCTGTTCCCGCTGCGACACGTGCGCCGCGCCATCCAGAAGCTGCGCGCCACCGGCGCCTCGCGCGTCACGGACCCTCTCCCGCGCGAAGTCGAGCCGCTGGTCGACGAGCTCAACATGCTGCTTGCCCATACCGAACGGCAGGCGGAGGAGGCGCGCACCCATGCCGGCAATCTCGCCCATGCGCTCAAGACCCCGCTGACCGTGGTGATGAACGCCGCGACCGCCAAGGCGCCCGACCTTGCCGATACCGTCATCCGCGAGGCGGCGGTGATGCGCCGGCAGGTCGACCACCACCTCGCGCGGGCGAGGGCGGTCGGCCGCCGCGCGGTGGGCATGTCGCGCGCCGAGATCTGGCCCAGCCTCGAGGCGGTGCTGCGCGCGGTCGAGCGGCTCTATACCCAGGCCCGCCTCGACCTCGACGGCAACCGCGAGGTGACCGTCGCGGTCGAGAAACAGGACCTTGAGGAAATCCTGGGCAACCTGATCGAGAACTCGGCGAAGTACGGCGGGGGCAGCGTGTTCGTGACCGTCGATGCCGGGTCCGACCCGCGCTTCTGCGAAATCTGGATCGAGGACGACGGGCTGGGCATCCCCGAGGCCGAGCGCGTGCGCATCTTCGACCGCGGCGCGCGGCTCGACACCGGCAAGCCCGGCACCGGCCTCGGCCTTGCCATCGTGCGCGACGTGGCCGAAATCTATGGCGGCACCGTCGAACTGGGCGAAAGCGAGGATCTGGGCGGCCTGCTGGTCAGGCTGAGGTTGCCGCGGATTTCAGCTTGAGTGGGCGTTGATGGCGAGCGTTCGTCGCTTGGCGGACAGTTCCGCCTGCCGTGCCCGCAGCTCCTGATATCGTGGCTTGACGATAGCCATCAGGGCTACTGCCGGAGAATTGATTATGGAAGCATGGCGCTCATAGATGCCTGCCTCCCACTCTTTTAGAACTGAATTGTACACCGCGATGTGGGCCAAGGCGTCAATGATGGCTTGAGGAACATCGTGTTCGTCGAGAAGGTCCAGGTTGTTGACGATGATTTCCTCAAGTTTCTGATTCATGGGGTGGAATACATGGCGCATCCAATGTCGCCAGGTTTCCTTCTCCTTTTCCGTGGTCGTGAATTCTGACGTGAAATAGGTTCTTTGCCCGTGGGCTGGCCAGTGCGTCTTGGTGAAGGCTGCCCAAGCGCTCTGGGATGCGAGGAGCCGCGCATAGAGCGGCCCATAAAACATCCGCAGCCGCTGATTGACGAGTGCCAGTTCGGCCTTGCGAGCGTCCTGATGGCGACCATGCATGTAGGTGAACGCCCAGCCACCGGCGGCGATGCAGACGGTTACCAACAACGGAAGGAAGGGATTCATCATCGGCTCCTGTATCACCTCGTTCTGCCGCGGAGGGCATGACGGCGACGGCATCATTGTGCCGTAGGGCAGGTTCGATACAAGGGTGGAAATCATGGTAGCGGGCGTTGCGAAAACCGCCGACAGTCATCATGTGCCCGGTTCCAACACCCAGGAGTTTCCATGTCCAAGCCTATCAACGTCCCGCTGACCTCGGACGAGATCGAAATGCTGGTCGACGCGCTCGAGGTCGATCTGGAAGGCTATCTCGAATCCGCCAAGGAAGCGCGCGGCAACAACAACCGCGAAGACGTGAAGACCTTCACCGAAGCGGCGACGCGCATCCAGACGCTGATGGCGCGCCTGCAGGATTTCGTGGAAGAGTGATGTAGCTTCCTCCCCGAGCTCGCTCGGGGAGGAACGAATTACGCCCCGTTCTTCGCCCGCTCGTGGTGGCGGATTACTTCGTCGATGATGAAGCGGATGAACTTCTCGCCGAAGTCCGGATCGAGATGGGCGTCTTCGGCCAGTGCGCGCAGGCGGGCGATCTGGCGTTCCTCGCGGCCGGGGTCCGAGGCGGGCAGGGCGGTCTTCGCCTTGTACTCGCCCACGGCCTTGGTGATCCGGAACCGCTCTGCGAGCATGTGGATCAGGGCGGCGTCGATGTTGTCGATGCTCGCCCGAAAGCCGGCGAGGACCGGATCGGATACCGGCGTCTGAGGGGAAGGGGCCTGGGTCATGGGCCCGCCCGCTAGCATGCCTGCGGCGTCTCTTCCAGTCGGCTCGATCCAACGCTTCGTGGCAATTGCACTTGCGTTGCGGACGGCTTGCCCCCAAACGCGGGCCGATGAGTGCAGATGTCGTCGCCCTGCGTTCCCGCAGGCCCCAGCCTTCCCTTGCTCCCATGCTGGCGCTTACCGCTGCCGGCATGAACAGCGTCAACGCCGTCATTCTCGACCGCATGCAGAGCGAAATTCCGCTGATACCTGCGCTCGCAGGGCACCTGATATCGGGCGGCGGCAAGCGCATGCGGCCGATGCTGATGGTCGCGGCGGCCGAGCTGTGCGGCTATCAGGGCGCACGCCACCACCGGCTGGCGGCCGCCGTCGAGTTCCTCCACACCGCCACGCTGCTCCACGACGACGTGGTCGACGGATCGGACATGCGGCGCGGCAAGGCCGCCGCCAACATCGTCTTTGGCAATCCCGCGACGGTGCTGGTGGGCGACTTCCTGTTCACCCGCGCCTTCGAACTCATGGTCGAGGACGGCAGCCTCAAGGTCCTCAAGATCTTCTCCAAGGCCAGCTCGATCATCGCCGAGGGCGAGGTCGACCAGCTGACCGCGCAGCGCCGGATCGAGACGAGCGAGGAGCACTACCTCCAGATCATCGGCTCCAAGACCGCAGCGCTGTTCGCCGCGGCCACCCGTATTCCCGCGATCGTGGCGGAGAAGAGCGAAGCCGAGGAACTCGCGCTCGATGCCTTCGGTCGGAACCTAGGCATCGCCTTCCAGCTCGTCGACGACGCGATCGATTACGATTCGGAAAGCAGCGAATCGGGCAAGGACAAGGGCGACGACTTCCGCGAGGGCAAGATGACCCTGCCGGTGATTCTCGCCTATGCGCGCGGCGATGCCGAGGAGCGCAAGTTCTGGGAGGATGCCATCGCCGGCTTCCGCACCGAGGACGAGGACCTGGCGCACGCGGTCACGCTCATCAATCGCCACGGCTGCGTCGAAGCGACCCGCGAACGCGCGCGGCTCTATGCCCAGCGCGCGATCGATGCGATCGCCGGATTCCCGGCGGGCGAGGCGCGCAACGCCATGGCCGAGGCGGTCGAGTTCGCGGTCGCGCGGCGCTACTGATGCTATGAGCGGCGCCGCGAAATCCGCCTGGGGCGGATTTCTGGCCCAGACGATTGCGACAGTCTGAAACAAAGCCGTAATTGCGGCGCGAGCCTGGCTCGACTATTGAAGCGCCGCCATGCCCTCCGATGCCGATCGGGCAGTCACGGGCTACCAGCCCGGCTCGCCCCGCCAACGCCTGATCTCGACGCTGCTTTCCGCGGCGATCATCATCATTGCCCTGCTGATCGCGATCTACCAGACGACGGTGGCACCGGCGCTGAAGAAGGCGAACAACCCCGTCACCTTCGACATCCCCGGTGAGGACGCGGACAGCGGTGCCAAGGCGCCCGAAAAGGCCAAGCAGGCCGCCAAGGCGGACAAGGAACAGCCCAAGCAGGCCGAAGTGAGGATCGAGGCTCCGGTCCCGCCCGTCGAGGTGCCCACGCCCGCCGAAAAGCCCGCGTTCTCCTTCCTCAAGGTGTCCCGCGCCGAGATGGCGGCGGCCGACATCGGTGCGATGAAGCGGTCGGGCAACGGCGATGCGAAGCCCGGGGGGGGCAACAGCGGCTCGACCTACGGGCCGGGTGACGGACCGGGCGGCGCCACGCTCTACAATGCCGACTGGTTCAGGGAGCCTACCGATGCGCAGCTCGGCGGCTACCTGCCCGAAAAGCGCCCGCCCGAAGGCTGGGGCATGATCGCCTGCCAGACGATGGACCATTACCGGGTCGACAACTGCCAGATCCTCGGCGAGTCGCCGCGCGGTTCGGGCTTCGGCCGCGCGGTTCTCAACGCAGCCTGGCAGTTCCAGGTGCTGCCGCCGCGTATCAACGGCAAGCCGCAGATCGGCGAATGGGTGCGCATCCGCATCGACTACGGCGGACGCCGCGAGGGCTGACGTCGTCCCGGATTTGATCGGGACCGAGCTTGAAGTCAGCCAGCCGCGCTCCACGCCGCCGCGCCGGGGTGCTCCAGCCGTGTGAGCAGCTCGTCGAGGGCCATGGGCCGGGCGATGAAGAAGCCCTGCGCCAGCGAGAAGCCCGCGAGCCGGGCGCTGATAAGCTGGTTCTCGGTTTCGATCCCCTCGATCACGCATTCCAGCGAAAGCGAGCGGGCGAGGTGGCGGATCGCGGTGATGAGCCGGCGCCCCGCGGCTTCGTCCAGCCGGGTCGCGAAACTGCGGTCGATCTTGACCATGTCGAGCGGCAGCTGGTGGAGCGAGGACAGGCTGGAATACCCCGTGCCGAAATCGTCCAGCGCGATGCGCATGCCGGTTTCGCGCAGGCGTTCAAGCGCGGCGCTGGCCTTGTCCATCTCGGCGATGAGCGAGGATTCGGTGATCTCGATCAGCAGTCGCCTGGGATCACACCCGGATGCGGCGACGCGGGCGAGCAGGGCGTCGATGGTCCCGATGTTGCCGATGTCGTTGCCGGACAGGTTGAACGACACGCGCAGCGGGGCGGGCAGCCTGGCCAGCCCTTCCAGCGCCTTGTCCAGCAGGGTCAGCGTGACCTCCCGCGCTCTCCCGAGGCGCTCCGATGACGCGATCAGCAGTTCGGGAGCGATGTCGCCAAGGCGCGGCGAGTGCCAGCGCGCAAGACACTCGACCCCGATCGCATCGAGATCCTCAGTCGCGACGATCGGCTGGAAGACCAGCGCGAGTTCCTTGTCGAGGTCCGCGCCCTGCAGAGCGGCGTCGATCGCCTGTTCGGTGCGGATGAGGCGTTCGAGCTTTTCCGAGAACTGCACGCACTGGCCGCGCTTGTGGTTCTTGGCGTGGTAGAGCGCGAAGTCGGCGCGGTCGTACAGCAGGTCGGCGCTGGTGGCGGTCTCGGGGTAGACGGCAAGGCCCGCCGAACAGCCCACCGACACCAGGATATCCCCGATGCGCGCCGGCTCGCGGATGGCCTTGCACAGTTCGTTGGCCACGCGTTCCGCATGCGCCGGGCCGCCCATCACGATCAGTCCGAACTCGTCGCCGCCGAGCCGCGCGACGATGGTGTCTCCCGGGCACTGGCTCATCATGCGTCCGCCGATGATCTGGAGCAGCCGGTCGCCGTGGGCGTGGCCATGGGTGTCGTTGACCGGCTTGAAGCGGTCGAGGTCGATCAGCCCGACGCTGAACACGTCGTTCGCTCCGGAACGCTCGAGGAGGTTTTCCAGCGTCGCGAAGAAGTAGCGCCGGTTGGGCATGCCCGTCAGCGGGTCGGTCTGGGCAAGGCGGGCGTTTTCCTCGCCCAGCACCTGGGCCTGGCGGCGCTCGACATGCAGGTCGCGCTGCGAGGTTTCCAGTTCGACGAAGGAGCGGTACGAATCGCGCAGGATCTTGAGGATCACCATGGCCACGAGGACGATGTTGCAGGCGATCGCGATCAGCACCTCGGTGCCGATCCAGAACGAATAGGCGAGGAAGGTGCCCAGCACGATCACGCTGACCGCCAGCGCGGCCAGCGGCAGGAAACTGAGGCAGAACACGCATCCCAGCACCGTCACCGATACGAAGACCGCGACGTGGCCATGTTCGTAGGGACCGCCGTACTGGTCCAGCCAGAGGGACCACCCGACGAAGGCGGGCGCCATCAGCACCGCGACGATGACGGTGCGCGACATGCTGCGTTTCGCGTGCTCGGGGTTCAACTCGGCCGCAACGACCGGGCGCATCCACGTCATCATGCGGATCATGCAGGCGGAAATCAGGATTGCCGGGAAAGTGTAGACCAGCAGTGCGGGGGCCAGTCCGCGGTGCGTGAACGCCAGGACGGCGGCGTTGATCGACAAAAGTCCGTACATCGGCGGTATGTGCTCACGCAGTCGCAGGTACTGGGCGACGCTGAGAGGATACTGGCCTGCGCGGTGCATTCGGCGGAAATCTGCAAATAGTTGAAGGAACAGCGTGGAGAGGTCTGTTATTGATGACAAGTCTTTAGGAAGGATGGATGAAGCGCGGAGATTGATCCAGTCTGGAGATAACCGACCGCAAATCGGCCTCGCCCCGACGCTTTTTGCAAGCAATCTGTGTGCCTTGCATCGGGCTTTCCTTGAGCGGGCCGTCGTTCTAGGGCTACCCGCGTGAGCACGCTTCCCATTCACGCCGTCCTCCCGGACCTGCTGGGCGCCCTGCGCGAAAATACGGGCGCCGTGCTGATTGCCCCGCCGGGTGCGGGCAAGACGACCGCGCTGGCGCCCGCGCTGCTCGGCGAACCCTGGTGCAGCGGCACCGTCATCCTGCTCAGCCCCCGCCGTGTCGCCGCGCGCGCCGCCGCCGAACGCATGGCCGAGCAGCTGGGCGAGCAGGCGGGCGGCACGATCGGCTACGTCACCCGCCTCGACGTCAAGCGGACAGCCCGCACCCGCGTGCTGGTGATGACCGAGGCGATCTTCGTCGCGACGATCCTGAACGATCCCGATCTGGAGGGAGTTTCCGCCGTCCTGTTCGACGAGGCGCACGAACGCCACCTCGACAGCGACCTCGGCCTCGCCCTCGCGATCGAGAGCCGCGCGGTGCTGCGCGAGGACCTGCGGATCGTGGTCATGTCGGCCACCATCGACGGTACCCGTTTCGCGCGCCTGCTGGGAGAGGGGACGCCGGTGATCGAGAGCGCCGGCAAAGCCTGGCCGCTGGACCTGCGCTGGCTGGGCCACGCGCCCGACCGGCGGATCGAGGACGCCATGACCTCCGCGCTCCTGACCGCGTGGCGCGAACAGACGGGCGACGTGCTCGCCTTCCTGCCCGGCGTGCGCGAGATCGAGCGGGTGGCCGAAGCGCTGGCGCAGAAGCTCCCCGCGGCGCTGGTGCTGCCTCTCCACGGCCAGTGCGAACCCGGCGCCCAGCGCGCCGCCATCCGCCGTGATGAAGGCCGCCGCCGCATCGTTCTGGCCACCGCGATCGCCGAGACCTCGCTGACGCTCGACGGCGTCTCCGTGGTGGTCGACGCCGGCCTCTCGCGCCGGGCGGAGTTCGACAAGGCGGCAGGCGTCACCCGCCTCGTCACCCACCGCGCCAGCCGCGCCTCTGCTGCCCAGCGCGCCGGCCGCGCCGCACGCCAAGGGCCGGGCGTGGCCTATCGCCTCTGGGAGGAGGCTGCTCACGCTGGCCGCCCGGAGTTCGACCCACCGGAAATGCTCACCAGCGACCTCGCGCCGCTGACCCTGACGCTGGCGCAGTGGGGCGCGGGCGATCCGGCGGCGATGGCCTGGCTCGATCCGCCGCCGGTTCCCGCGCTGGATGCCGCGCGCAAGGGGCTTGCGCAGCTCGGCGCGCTCGATGGGGAAGGGCGGATCACCCTGTTCGGGCGCAAAGTCGCCGGCCTGCCGATGGACCCGGCGCAGGCGGCGATGATCCTGCGCGCGAGCGAGCAGGGCGCGGGCGAGGTCGCGGCGCGGCTGGCCCTGCTGCTGCAGGAACGCGGCCTCGGCGGTCGCAGCGACGACCTCGCGCAGCGACTCTCACGCTGGGATGCGGATCGATCCTCTCGTGCGCAGGCCTCGCGCAAGCTCGTAGCGGGATGGGCGCGGCGGGCGCAGGGACTGGTTTCGACGCCGCGCGAGGCCGAGGACATTCCGCCCGGCGTGCTCCTGGCGCTCGGCCGCCCCGACATGCTGGCCCGCCGCCGCGACCGTTCGGGCGAGAACTGGCTTAGCGCCGGGGGCAGGGGCTACGTGCTCGACCCGGCCTCGCCGCTCGCTTCGCGCGAATGGCTGGTGATCGGCGACGCGCAGGGGCAGGCCAGGGGCGCGCGCATCCTCTCGGGCGCCTCGCTGGAGCAGGCAGAGGTGGAGGCCTGGCTGTCGGGTGCGGCCGAGCGGCGCACGGTGCTCCGCTGGAACGAGGAGGACGCCCGCGTCGAGGCGCGGCTCGAACGCCGGCTCGGCGCGATCACGCTCGCCACGGGTCCCGACCCGTCGCCCGATCCCGAGGCGATCCGGGCGTTCCTGATCGAGCGTATCCGCGCCAAAGGCCTGTCGATGGTGCCGCTGGGCAGGGGCGCGCAGGCGCTGCTGCGCCGCGCGCGCTATGCCGGGATCGCTGCGCTTTCCGACGAGGCGCTGCTGGCCGACCTCGAGCAATGGCTGGGCCCGCTGCTCGGTCGCCGCCTGGACGCACTGGACGGGGCGGCGGTGTCGCAGGCACTGCGCAATCGGCTCGACTGGGACGCCCAGCAGGCGCTCGAAAAGCTGGCGCCGCCCGAGTTCCGCAGCCCGGCAGGCACCAGCCACGCGATCGACTACGAGGACGAGGGTGGCCCCTCGGTCGAAGTGCGCGTGCAGGCCCTGTTCGGGCTCGACCGGCACCCGGGCTTCGGCCAGCCCGCGCAGCCGCTGCTGCTCAAGCTGACCTCGCCCGCCGGCAGCCCGATCCAGACCACGCGCGACCTGCCGGGCTTCTGGCGCGGCTCGTGGCGCGACGTGCAGCGCGACATGAAAGGCCGCTACCCGCGCCACCGCTGGCCGGACGAACCGTGGACCGAGGACCCCAGCCTCAAGACTCGCAATGCGTTCGAGCGCAGCCGCAAGGCGTGATTCGCGCTTGATTTCGGCTGCGATTCGGGGGCAAGGCACGGGCATGAGCGCACGCATCTATCAACGCCCGAAGAACGCCATGCAGTCCGGCAAGGCGCTGCTCGACCAGTGGACCCTCGAGTTCACGCCGGCCGAGGCGAAGAAGCCCGACCCGCTGATGGGCTGGGCCGGCTCGGGCGACATGCAGCAGCAGGTCGTCCTGCGGTTTCCGACCGTCGACGAAGCCAGGGCCTACGCGGAACGCTACGGCATCGAGGTCGAGGTCCACACCACCCCGCCGCGCCGCCTCAAGATCCAGGCCTACGCCGACAACTTCCGCTGAAACGCTCCACCTGAAGGTCGCCGTCGTCCCCGCGAACGCGGGGACTGCTGGAGCGACTTCAGGCCTACCCTCGCCGACAGCCCTTCTCAGGCCCGCGTCTTGCCGATAGATGAGCGCGGCCCGCCCGGCGGTACCGCCTTCGCGGGGACGACGGAATTCTCTAAACCCCTCTTGCCTGACCCCTTGCAATCGCGGCAAACCCTCGGCATATGCGCGGCCGGGAGTCGGGTGGGCGTTTGCGTCCGCCAACTTGGTCAGGTCCGGAAGGAAGCAGCCACAACGGGTTGCGGCGGGTCACCCGGCTCCTTTTTCACTACATTCGGTAATTCTCCGGTCTTCTCGCCCTTTGCAGCGCGAAGGCTGTGGAGGACGGTGCTTTTTCCCTGACATTCCCCGGCCCAGGCCCTAGTTTGGGCGACGATGGACGATTCACGCGACATGTTCGGCGACACGCCTCCCTGGGACGACGAAGACGAGGACCAGGACACGCCCGATGCTGCCGAACTCGAGACAGCGGGGCAGCAGTCGATGTTCGGTGCGCCGGAGCCCGAGGCGCCCGAACCGGAAGCCGCGCCTACCGCCGCCGAACTCGAAGCGGCAGGCCAGTCGGCGATGTTCGCCGCGCCTGCTCCCGAGCCGGCCAAGGCCGCGTCCGCGCCCAAGGCCGCTGCTGCGCCAGCTCCGGCTGCCGCCCAGCCCTACCGCGTGCTCGCGCGCAAGTACCGCCCGCAGACCTTCGCCGAACTGATCGGCCAGGAGGCGATGGTCCAGACGCTGGCCAATGCGATCAAGCGCGACCGGCTCGCTCATGCCTTCCTTATGACTGGCGTGCGCGGGGTCGGCAAGACCTCGACCGCGCGGCTGATTGCCAAGGCCCTCAACTGCATCGGCCCGGACGGGCAGGGCGGTCCGACCATCGACCCCTGCGGCAAGTGCGAGCCCTGCATCGCCATTGTCGAGGGCCGCCACATCGACGTGATCGAGATGGACGCCGCCAGCCACACCGGCGTCGACGACGTGCGCGAGATCATCGAGGCGGTACGCTATTCAGCCGTCTCGGCGCGCTACAAGATCTACATCATCGACGAAGTTCACATGCTGTCCCGCAATGCTTTCAATGCCTTGCTCAAGACTCTTGAGGAACCGCCCGCGCATGTGAAGTTCCTCTTCGCGACCACCGAAGTCGACAAGCTGCCGGTCACGGTGCTTTCGCGCTGCCAGCGTTTCGACCTGCGCCGCATCCCTGCGCCGATGCTCGCCGGGCACTTCGCGCATGTCTGCCGCCAGGAAGGCGTGGAGGCCGAGGACGAGGCGCTGGCCATGGTCGCCGCCGCCGCCGAAGGTTCGGTGCGCGACGGGCTCTCGATCCTCGACCAGGCGATCGCCCACGCCGACCTCGATGGCGAGGGCCAGGTCAGCGCCGACAAGGTGCGCGACATGCTCGGTCTGTCGGACAAGACCATCCAGCGCACGCTGGTCGCCGCGATCCTCGAAGGGCGCGGACCGGACCTGCTCGACATCGTCGCGCGCCAGTTCGCGCTCGGCGTCGAGCCGATCGCGATGATGCGCGGGCTGATGGACCTGACGCACCGCATCGCCGTCGCTCAGGTCGCCGGCAACGCCGCCGACGCCCACACCACCGAGGAGCGCGAGGCGATCGAGGGCTGGGCCAGGTCCCTGCGCGCCGGCCAGCTTCACCGTCTGTGGCAGCTGCTGCTCAAGGGCCACGACGAAGTGAAGTCCGCGCCCGACCCGCTGGTGGCGGCGCAGATGGCCTTGCTGCGGATCATGCACGCCTCCGACATGCCCGATCCCGGCGCGTTGGTGCGCAAGCTGGAAGAGATCGCGGCGCGCGCTCCGGCGGCGCCTGCTGCCCATGAAGGCGGGGCCGTTCCGAGCGCGCCGTCCGCCTCCGCCCCGGCCGCGATCACGCCGCGCTGGGAAGCGCTGGTCGACGACGTCGAGCATAACGGCGAGCTGTCCACCGCCAACACCATGCGCATGCAGGTGCGCGTGGTCGAACTGGCGCCGGGCCTGCTGCGTTACAGCCAGCCGCCGGCCTTCAAGGAGGACGTCGCCGCCATCGTGCGCGCCGGGCTCCAGAAAGCCACCGGCGAGCGTTGGCAGGTCGAGCGGGTGGAAGCAGAGGGCGCGCCCACGCTCGTCGAGATCGCCGAAGCGAAGAAGACCGCCGATACCGAGGCGCTGCGCACCTCGCCGCTGGTCGAGGCGACGCTGGCGGCTTTCCCCGGCGCCGAATTGATCGAAGATGACCGGCCAGCCGCGATCGGCGGCGGTCAGCGTAACTGGAGACGTTGAGATGAAGTCGATGGAAGAGATGATCCAGGCCGCGCAAGCTGCCGCCGAGACCATCCAGAAGCAGATGAACGAAACCCAGGGCAAGCTCGACCAGATGGAAGTCGAGGGGCTTTCCGGCGGCGGTCTCGTCAAGATTCGCTGCTCGGCCAAGGGCCGCGTCATCGGCGTGGCGATCGACGACAGCCTGATGCAGCCCAGCGAAAAGGGCATGCTCGAAGACCTGATCGCCGCCGCCTACAACGACGCGCGCGTCAAGGCGGACTCGGTTGCCAACGAGGAACTCGCCAAGGCGCAGTCGGGCATGGGTCTGCCGCCGGGCTTCAAGCTGCCGTTCTGAGGCCGTTTTCGTTGTCCCCGGTCAAGCCGGGGACGACACGTCGATTCCGGTGCGGATTGCGCCCGGAAACCTCCGCCACGGATCATGCCGCCGCTGCGCCGGCATGTCTGCGGGCGTAAGGACAAGATGCAGGGCCGGGGGCTTCCCACAGGCTTTCGCCAGCAAAAGATTGCAAGGCGGCGTGAAGACCCCATATCGTCCGCCAAGAGCCGGGGCGGCTGTATGCAGTCCTCCGTGCGTGATGATTGGATATTGCTTTGAACCTGCTTCCGCTTCTCCCCTTGCGTGACATCGTCGTCTTCCCGGGCATGGTCGTGCCCCTGTTCGTCGGCCGCGAGAAATCCGTGGCCGCGCTCGAAGCGGCGATGGCAGGGGACAAGGACATCTTCCTGCTCGCGCAGCTGGACCCTGGCTGCGACGATCCCGACCGCGACGACCTGTACGAGACCGGCGTGGTCGCCAGCGTGCTCCAGTTGCTGAAGCTGCCGGATGGCACCGTGCGCGTGCTGGTCGAAGGCCAGGACCGCGCCCGCCTCGAAACCCTGCGCTCCGAAACCACCGACGACGGCGAGATGCTGGTTGCGGGCGTGGAAATGCTCGATCCGATCGAGGCCGAGGGCACCGAAGTCTCGGCGATGATGCGTACAGTCGTCGACCAGTTCGGCGAATATGCCAAGCTCAACAAGAAGCTGAGCCAGGATGCCGGCGAACAACTCGGCGACATCGAGGATGCGGCCAAGCTGGCCGATACCGTGGCTGCGCAGCTTTCCGCCAAGGTATCCGACAAGCAGGCGGTGCTGTCCGAGCCCGATCCGCTCAAGCGGCTGGAAATGGTCTATTCCTTCATGGAAGGCGAACTCGGCGTCCTGCAGGTCGAGCGCAAGATCCGGGGCCGCGTGAAGCGGCAGATGGAGAAGACCCAGCGCGAGTACTACCTCAACGAACAGCTCAAGGCGATCCAGTCCGAGCTGGGCGGCGGCGAGGGCGAGGAGGCCAACGAGCTTCAGGAACTGGCCGAACGGATCGAGAAGACCCGCCTGTCCAAGGAAGCGCGCGAGAAGGCCGTCGGCGAGCTCAAGAAGCTCAAGTCGATGCAGCCGATGAGCGCCGAGGCGACCGTCATCCGCAACTACCTCGACGTGCTGCTGGGCCTGCCATGGGGCAAGAAGAGCAAGCTCAAGCGCGATATTTCGACCGCGCAGGACGTGCTCGACGCCGATCATTACGCGCTCGACAAGGTCAAGGACCGCATCATCGAGTATCTGGCGGTGCAGGCGCGCACCAACAAGCTGAAGGGCCCGATCCTGTGCCTCGTCGGCCCGCCGGGCGTCGGCAAGACGTCGCTGGGCAAGTCGATCGCCAAGGCTACCGGGCGCGAGTTCATCCGCCAGTCGCTGGGCGGCGTGCGCGACGAGGCCGAGATCCGCGGTCACCGCCGCACCTACATCGGCTCGCTGCCGGGCAAGATCGTCACCAACCTGCGCAAGGCCGGCAAGTCGAACCCGCTGTTCCTCCTCGACGAGATCGACAAGCTGGGCCAGGATTTCCGCGGCGATCCGGCATCGGCGCTGCTCGAAGTGCTCGATCCGGAACAGAACGCCAAGTTCCAGGACCACTACCTCGAACTCGACATTGACCTGTCGGACGTCATGTTCGTGTGCACGGCGAACAGCCTGAACCTGCCGCAGCCGCTGCTCGACCGCATGGAGATCATCCGCCTGGAGGGCTACACCGAGGACGAGAAGGTCGAGATCGCCGAGCGGCACCTGGTCGCCAAGCAGGTGGAGGCGCATGGTCTCAAGAAGGGCGAATTCACGCTGACGCAGGAAGGCCTGCGCGACCTGATCCGCTACTACACCCGCGAAGCCGGCGTCCGTACGCTGGAGCGCGAGATCGCGCGGCTGGCGCGCAAGTCGTTGCGCCAGATCCTCGAAGGCAAGGCCACCGAAGTCGTCATCACCGGCGAAAACCTCGCCGACTACGCCGGGGTGCGCAAGTTCCGCCATGGCATGGGCGAGGAAGAGCACCAGGTCGGCGCGGTGACCGGTCTCGCCTGGACCGAAGTTGGCGGCGAACTGCTGACGATCGAGGCCGTGACCGTGCCCGGCAAGGGCACCATCAAGGCGACCGGGAAGCTGGGCGAAGTGATGAACGAGTCGATCCAGACCGCGTTCAGCTTCGTGCGTGCCCGCTCGCCCGCCTATGGCATCAAGCCGAGCGTCTTCAACAAGAAGGACATCCACGTCCACATGCCCGAAGGCGCGGTGCCCAAGGACGGTCCTTCGGCGGGTGTCGGCATGGTCACCTCGATCATCTCGACGCTGACCGGCATTCCGGTGCGCAAGGACATCGCCATGACCGGTGAAGTCACGCTGCGCGGCCGGGTGCTGCCGATCGGCGGGCTCAAGGAGAAACTGCTCGCGGCGCTGCGCGGCGGTATCACCACCGTGCTGATACCGGAGGAGAACCGCAAGGATCTCGCCGAAATCCCCGAGAACGTAAAGCAGGGGCTGGAGATCATCCCGGTCGCCCATGTCGACGAGGTACTCGCCAAGGCGCTCACCGAACCGCTCACGGCAATCGAATGGACCGAGGCTGACGAACTGGCCGCCGCGCCTCCGCCGCACACATCCGCGACGGGCGCGACCGCGCATTGACCGGCATTTCGGACCGAGCCGCGTTGCTGCCTCGACAATAAGCGAGGGCGTCGGTGATCCGGCGCCCTTTCGCTTAGAGCGATCCGAATGGGGCCTCGTGCGGCAGGGCCGTGGCCGGTTGTCACTATCCGAGGCTGTGCGCGCCGGGCGATGCGGCATCGCTGCGAGGACCGCCGCTAGGCGACGATCCGGCCCTTTGCCGACTTTGGCGGGCACTGCGTGACCACGGTCGCGATGATGCAAGGCTTCGATGGGGCATGACGGCGGGCTTTGGAAGAACGGAGAGGTCGTTCTGCCGATGAAGCGCGGGGAATGCCGGTCCCGGGCACGTGCCAGCGGATAGCTCCCGCATACCGATGAGTGACCAGCCGCCGCAATATGGCAAGCCCGTGCGGTGACCGCGCATCAATTGTCTTTGAGAATGCTGGTAAAATCACCGTATGTCGGTCAGCGGATGATATTCGAATAACAACATAACTTGTCATGGATTCGGAACTACAGGAAATTGACGGGTCAACGATCGGCGCGTAGTCTTCTTGCGATAACTTGTGAGGGGCAGGCACGGTGGGAGAAGCGATAAGTCTCGGTCCGGTTAGTGGGCGTGCGCGCATAGACGTCATGGACGTGCTGCGCGGGGTCGCGATCCTGGGCATTCTCTTCATGAACATCCCTTTCATGGGCACGGTCGTGACATCATGGATGGACGACGTGCGCCGCCTCTCGTGGACGCCTGCGGATCAGGCGACCTGGGCGACGATCCAGATCTTCTGGGACGGCACCCAGCGCGGCCTGTTCGAGCTCCTGTTCGGCGCCGGCATGATGGTGCTGACGGCCAAAGCCATGCGGCCGGAGGACCCGGTCGCCGTGGCGGACCTGTACTATCGCCGCAACCTGCTGCTGATCGCGTTTGGCCTCATCGACATCTTCGTGATCGCCTGGATCGGCGACATCCTCCTCGCCTACGGTCTGGCGGCTTTGTTCCTGTTCCCGTTCCGCAAGGCGCCGCCCAAGGTCCTCCTGGCGCTGGGACTGGGGTTCGCCGCATTCATGGCGGTTGGCGGCGGCTTCGAATACCACGATCGGATCGAGAAGATTCAGACCGTACAGGCGCTCGAGAAGAAGCAGGCGGGCGGCGCCAAGCTTGGCGACAAGGACAAGAAGACCCTGTCTGAATGGCAGGAGAAGCGCGATGCGCATGACCTTTCCAAGCCGCTGAGCAAGAAGGCGCAGACCATGGTCGACGAGGAGCGCAAGGCTCACGCCGCCGGGCCGTTCGCATTCGTGATGTATTCCTGGGGCGTGTGGAACAAGATCTTCGGCGCCGGCGGAGGTACTTTCTTCACCGTGCTCGAGGCGGTCTGCGGCATGTTCATAGGCATGGCGCTGTGGAAGTGGGGCGTCATCCAGGGCGGGAAATCGGCGCGGTTCTATGCCGTCACTGCGGTCGCCGCCTATGGGGTGGGCTGCGGGCTCAGGGCCTGGGCCGTGGCGGAGATGTTCACTTTCACGCTGGACCCCAAGTCCGGCTGGATCACCCATGAGTTCGCCCGGCTGGCGGTGACGCTGGGCCACGTCGCGCTGTTCAACCTGCTGATGAAGACGGTCGCGGGGCGGCAGGTACTGGCGCCGTTCAAGGCGGTGGGACGCATGGCCTTCTCGATCTATGTGCTGACCAGCCTGGTCACGCTGTGGTTCGTCTTCGCGCCCTGGGGCCTCGACTTATGGGCCAGGTTCGGCTGGGCCCAACTCGCGCTCACGGCGGCGGTGATCGACGTGTTCATGCTGGTCTTCGCGAACCTGTGGCTGCGTTACTTCCTGTGCGGGCCGCTGGAGTGGGCGTGGCGTTCGCTGGCGTACTGGAAACGCCAGCCGTTCGTGCGCCATCCCGCCGAGCCCGCGACACCGGGAGCGCTGGCGCCTGCCTGAGGGCAGGGGGCGCTTGCCCTCGATGTAGTCTGGCTGTAATCCGCCGCCTTCACATTGGGCGTTCCCGGCCGCTCGCCCGCGCGAGCCCCGCCGGGCGCTGCTGGAAGGATTGTCTCATGGGTTATCGCGTTGTCGTCGTCGGGGCGACCGGAAATGTCGGCCGCGAGATCCTGAACACCATGGCCGAGCGTGAATTTCCGGCGGACGAGATCGCGGTGCTGGCCTCGTCGCGCTCGATCGGGGTCGAGATCGAATACGGTGACACCAACCGCATGCTCAAGGTCAAGAACCTCGAGCATTTCGATTTCACCGGGTGGGACATCGCTCTGTTCGCCGCAGGCTCGGAAGCCACCAAGGTTTATGCGCCCAAGGCCGCGTCGCAGGGCTGCGTAGTGATCGACAACTCCTCGCTCTACCGGATGGACCCCGACGTGCCGCTGATCGTGCCCGAGGTGAACCCTGATGCGATCGCCGGTTACACCGCGCGCAACATCATCGCCAATCCCAACTGCTCGACCGCGCAGATGGTCGTCGCGCTCAAGCCGCTGCACGACAAGGCGACGATCAAGCGCGTGGTCGTCTCGACCTACCAGTCGGTTTCCGGCGCCGGCAAGGACGGCATGGACGAGCTGTTCGAGCAGAGCCGCGCGATATTCGTGGGCGACTCGGTCGAACCGCGCAAGTTCACCAAGCAGATCGCCTTCAACGTGATCCCGCACATCGACGTCTTCCTCGACGATGGCTCCACCAAGGAAGAGTGGAAGATGGTGGTCGAGACCAAGAAGATCCTCGATCCCAGGATCAAGGTGCAGGCGACCTGCGTGCGCGTGCCGGTCTTCGTCGGCCATTCGGAATCGCTGAACATCGAGTTCGAGAACGAGATTTCCGCCATCGAGGCACAGGACATCCTGCGCGAGGCGCCCGGCGTTATGCTCGTCGACAAGCGCGAGGATGGCGGATACGTCACCCCAGTCGAAGCCGTGGGCGACGGTGCCACCTACGTCAGCCGCGTTCGCGAGGACCCGACGGTCGAGAACGGCCTGGCACTGTGGTGCGTGTCCGACAACCTGCGCAAGGGCGCGGCGCTCAACGCGGTGCAGATCGCCGAACTGCTGGGACGGCTCCACCTCAAGAAGGGGTGAGGCGCGCCTCGCCGGGCCATTCGGGCGAGGATCCTCAAGTGCGCGACGCGAAGGCCTTCATCTGGGCATAGGCCGCATCGCGTGCTTCTTCGTCCAGCGAAAGCAGATAGCGCGCGGCATCGCGGTAAGTGAGGAAATCCCTGCCGTCCGCGACGATCGGGGTGGTGCGTCCGTTGCACAGGCGCTGCAGCAGGCGCCGCTGCTGCCTGCCGAGCCTGGGGCGGCCGTCCGCTGCCGTCTGTTCTTCCGATGCCATCGCGCCGTCATCGCCCATCTTCGGACCTGCCGCCAGTCTTGCGTGACCAGATTCCGCGCAGGGCGCTGCGGGCGGGCACGCGCCATTACGGCGTAAACGGCATCTGTGCCACTGGTCTATCCGCCAACCGGTTCGCGCCGAGGGAACGCCGGCGCGATCTCGGGGTTGGTTGCTGGGCGGGTTTGATTAGGATCGCGTCATGAGCATCAGTCTGTCCGGCGGCTGCCAGTGCGGCCGCGTCCGGTATACGGCCGAGGTGGAGCCCGAGGCGGCCTACCTCTGTCACTGCAAGATGTGTCGCAGGGCGACCGGCGGCGTCTCCATCGCTTACACCAACGTGACGCGAGACGCGCTCGAATGGCATACCGAACCGGACTGGTATCAGTCCTCGGCGATCGGGCACCGCCCGTTCTGCTCGCATTGCGGGACGCCGCTGGGCTTCGCGTTCCTGGACGGCGAAGGCAACATCGACCTGACCATCGGCAGCTTCGACGATCCCACGCCGTTCCGGCCGAGCAAGAATTACGCGACCGAAAGCATGTTGACCGCCTGGACCGATGTGCGGCACTTGCCCGGCATGACCAGCGGCGAGAATCCCAACGTGGTGAAACGCTGGGAGGAGGCCGGCCTGGAACCGCCCGAGTGACGATAGCGAGCGAGATTGCTTTGAGTGATGTGACTACGGAATTCGTCGAGGGCTTCGGCGGCGCAAAACTGGCCGTTCACCGAATGGGAGAGACCTCGGGACGGCCGCTTGTCCTGCTCCATGGCCTGTTTTCCAGCGCCGAGGTGAACTGGATCAAGTTCGGCAACGCGAAGATCCTCGCAGATGCAGGCTTCGAGGTCATCATGCCCGACTTGCGCGCCCACGGGCAGAGCGAGGGGCCGCACGATCCGGCGGCCTATCCGTCCGACGTGCTGGTGCAGGATCTCAAGGCCGTCATCGCCGCGCACGGACTTTCCGACTACGATCTGGGCGGTTTCTCGCTCGGATCGCGCACGGCGGTGCGCGGTGTGCTGGCAGGGCTCGCGCCGCGCCGGCTGGTCTTGGGGGGCATGGGGCTCAGCGGGCTGTCGGGCTGGGCCCGGCGCAGTGCGCACTTCGTGGACGCCATCGACCGCTTCGGTTCGATCGAGCGGGGCGACAAGGCCTTCGTGGCGCAGGCCTTCATGAAGACAATGAAGATCGACCGGGTCGCCGCGCGCCTGCTGCTGGGCTCGGTGGACGACACACCCCCCGACGCCATCGCCCGCGTCACCATGCCGACGCTGTGCGTGTGCGGCGCGGACGACCACGACAACGGCTCGGCTCCCGAACTTGCCGCCGCATTGCCGGACGGCAGGTATGCCGAAACGCCGGGCAACCATATGTCTTCGGTTACTTTCAAGGACATGGGCCGGGCGATCGCGGAGTTTCTGGCCTGAAACCAGGGCGGCCAGGCGCCACATACCGATTGCGCGTGACGCTCGCCGGGGCTATCCCGTCGCGGCGCATGCACCAGGGCTTTCCGGGGGGATTTTGAGTGGCGACTATCGTACGGCATCCGGCGGTAAAAGATTACATCACGTATTTGACGCTCGATGAGATTGCCGCTCGCCCCAAAGGCGTCATGGACCTGTTCGAGGACGGGACGCTGGTCATCATCAAGGACTATCGCCTTCCCTTCAATTCGGCGGCGATCGAGGCGCTGGATGACCGGATCGACGACATCAGCGACATCAAGATCCGCAAAAAGCTCAAGAAGCTCGAGGCGACCAACTTCTTCGTCGGAACGCCGCCTACGGTGGTCGACCGGGGGGATGGCAAAGGCGAGACGCTGCAATTCGAAAGCCCGCTGCGGCAGGCCATGTTCGATACGCTGTGCCGCGGAGATCGCCGCATTTTCGAGCAGGCGCACTCCGCCCTGGGCATCGCGCACGATGAGTTGACCCGAATTTTCGGTCTGTGTTTTCCCAACTACAAGCCGACGCGCCTCATATCGAGCCTGCGGCTGACCGAGACCCTGTTCGAAAACCTTCATTGGGACAATCACGGGATCAATGATGATTTTCATCAGGCCCGGATTTTCTGCAATCTGGACAGCCGCAAGCGCATCTGGAACGTCAGCCATCGTTCGATAGAATACCTGGAATCCATCTATCACGAGCATGATCTTGGCCGGTTCGCCGGTGGCGATCCCAACGTGATGCTACACTACGTCGCGCGGGAAATCTTCGGCGGCATGGCGGATATCTGGAAGGACAATCGCCCCCGGCACAGCGTGGCGTTCGATCCCGGCGAAGTGTGGCTGGGCGAATCCCGGATGATTTCGCATCAGATCTGGTCCGGCCAGCGCGCCATGGTCTATATGTGGTTCGTCGACCTGAACACGATGGACGAGCCCCGCAAGCGCTTCAACGCGCGGGTCGAGGACCTGCACGAGCGCATGCAGAATATGCCGGTCGAACAGGTCGCGTAAGGCGGGATGAGTGCCGGGCGCGGGGCGTTCGGCACTGCGGGGCAGCGGAAACGCAGCCTGGCGCGGACTGCGGAAAAATCGATCGGCCGGTGTTGATCTGGCGCGGGCCCCGTCTAGTCTCCGGACCATCAAAAGGTTCAGAGAGGTCCGCCCCATGAAGTTCGCATCCACCGCGCTGACGGCGCTCGCCGCAAGCCTGTCGTTCGCCGCCATGCCCGCGGGGGCTCAGGAGGCGCCCGCCTACGCCATGACTGCGGATGGGGCCGCCCGGTTCGTCGCCGATGCCGAGAAGGACCTGTTCGCCTTCTCGCTCGACAACAACCGCGCCAACTGGGTCAACTACACCTACATCACCGAGGACACCGACGCGCTGGCGGCCAGGTCCAACGGCGACCTGACCGAAAAGCAGGTGAAGTATGCAGTCGAGGCGGCGAAGTTCGCGAAAGTCGCCGGGCTCGACGCCGACGTGTCGCGCAAGCTCGGCATCCTACGCCAGGGCATCGTCCTCCCGGCACCGACCACGGCGGGCGCGGCGGCGCGGCTGAGCGAAATCTCCACGCGCCTGTCCTCCGCCTACGGCAAGGGCAAGGGCACGCTGGACGGCAAGCCGATCAATGGCTCGGACATCGAGGCCGAGATGGGCAACCTCGAGCATACGCCCGCCGAGTTCGCCGAGATGTGGACCTCGTGGCACGACAACGTCGGCAAGCCGATGAAGGGCGACTACGTGAAGATGGTGGGCATCGCCAACCAGGGCGCGGCCGAGCTTGGCTATGCCGACGTCGGCGCGATGTGGCGCTCGGGCTACGACATGACGCCCGAACAGTTCGCCGCCGAGACGCAGCGCCTGTGGGAGGAGACCAAGCCGCTCTACCTCGCGCTGCATACTTACGTGCGCCGCAAGCTCAACGAGAAGTACGGCGACGCGGTGCAGCCGCGCACCGGCCCGATCCGCGCCGACCTGCTCGGCAACATGTGGGCGCAGGAGTGGGGCAACATCTACCCCCTCGTCGCACCGGAGGGGGCGGGCGCCCTCGGCTACGACGTGGGCGACCTGCTCAAGGCGAAGCAGAAGACGCCGGTCGACATGGTCAAGGCGGGTGAGGGCTTCTATTCCTCGCTCGGCTTCGACCCGCTGCCGGATACGTTCTGGACCCGCTCGATGATCGTCAAGCCCGCCGACCGCGAGGTGATCTGCCACGCCTCGGCCTGGGACGTGGACAACAAGGACGACATCCGCATCAAGATGTGCACCAAGGTGAACGCTGAAGACTTCACCACGATCCATCACGAACTGGGCCACAACTATTACCAGCGGGCCTACAACAAGCAGCCGTACCTCTACCTCAACGGCGCCAACGACGGCTTCCATGAGGCGATCGGCGATTTCGTGGCGCTGTCGATCACGCCGCAGTACCTTGTCCAGATCGGCCTGCTCGACAAGGCCCGCGTGCCCAGCGCCGACAAGGACACCGGGCTGCTGCTGCGCCAGGCGATGGACAAGGTGGCGTTCCTGCCGTTCGGTCTGCTGATCGACCGCTACCGCTGGGGCATCTTCGACGGTTCGATCAAGCCCGCCGACTACAACAAGGCCTGGACCAAGCTGCGCCTCGACTACCAGGGCATCACCCCGCCCACGGCGCGGCCCGACGATGCCTTCGATGCGGGCGCCAAGTACCACATTCCCGGCAACACGCCCTACACGCGCTACTTCCTTGCGCGCATCCTGCAGTTCCAGTTCTACCAGGCTGCGTGCAAGCAGGCCGGCTGGAAGGGCCCGCTGCACCGCTGCAGCTTCTATGGCAACAAGCAGGTCGGCGCAAAGCTGAACGCGATGCTGGCGATGGGGCAGTCGAAGCCCTGGCCCGAGGCGCTGAAGGTTTTCACCGGCTCGCGGCAGATCAGCGCCAAGCCGATGCTCGACTACTTCGCCCCGCTCAAGACGTGGCTCGATGAGCAGAACAAGGGCGAAAAGTCCGGCTGGTAAGCATCGCTGCCTGCTGCCTCAGCGCGAAGTCCGAGCTGTAGAAGTCCCTCACGAAGGCTTCCTGGCTCGGATTGAGCGCCGGGGGATAGGCGGCCCCGCAGCGATTGAGGCGGGGCAGGTCGTCGAGTCCGTGCAAGTCGACAATGTCGCCGAGATTGCCGAGCGCTTCATAGGGGACGAGGGTGTCGATGCGGCACTCGCCGGCGGCGTCGGTGAGATACCAGCTCTGCGGCCGGAAGATGTGGTCGATGTCGAAGGGCGTGCGGGCGGTCGCGAGATGGTCGATAGCATCGTCGATGCACTCGAAGCCCCGGTAGCGGGCGTTGAAGGGACGGGCCACGGCGCGTTCGCCGGTGCCGCCATTGCGGGCATAGCGATAGGCGGACAGGAACCGGGCGACCGGATCGCGCACCACTGCGAAGCTGGGCAGATCCAGCACGTCGGGCGCGACCATGGCGTAGTAGCGCACGGTCTCATGCTTGATCTGCTGGCCGTAGAGCCTGTCGCACACCGAGGTCCCGGCGTTCTTTGGGACGTGGATGAACAGGACGCCGCACGTCCTGATGGCGGCGATGCGGTCGCGGCGCCTGGCGTTGGGCGGATAGGGAATACGCCAGCGCGACAGGCGCTCGGGCACATCGCTGACGAGGCGGACGCCGAATACCGAGGCGATCAGGCGGTTGATGCCGGAGGTGCCAGTGGGTGCGGGGCTGGGCGGGAAGCTGGGGATCAGGTACATGGACCATGCCTATCCCGCTGATTTCGGCTGCCGATTTCATCACATTGCAGCTATGTACCTACGGAATTGACGCATTGAGACGAGTCGCCGGAACGCATGGATATGCTAGGCAGACCCCGCAAGGAGGCGGCATGGGACTGCTTGAAAACGATGTTGCGGCGGTACGACGGATCGACATCGTCCCGACCATCCTCGACACTATCTGCCGTCTCACCGGCATGGGCTTCGCCGCCGTTGCACGGGTTACCGAGGAGCGCTGGATAGCGTGCGAGGTGCTCGACAAGATCGGCTTCGGCCTGCTTCCGGGCGGCGAGCTGAAGATCGAGACCACCATCTGCCACGAAATCCGGCAGGCCGGCCGACCGGTCGTCATCTCGGACGTTCAGGCCGACCCTGCCTACCGCGACCACCACACTCCGGCGATCTACGGGCTGCGCAGCTACATCTCGATGCCGATCATGCGCGCGGACGGGACTTTCTTCGGCACCTTGTGCTGCATCGATCCCAGCCCTGCCGACCTCGATCGTCCTGAAGTCCAGGCCACGTTCCGGATGTTCGCCGAACTCCTGGCGTTCCATCTCGATGCCGCCGACCGGCTGACGGTCTCGGAAGAGAAGCTGGCTGTGGAAGTGGAGGCGGGCGAACTGCGGGAACAGTTCATCGCGGTCGTCGGCCATGACCTGCGCAACCCCCTGGCCGCCATCGACGCAGGCGTGACCATGCTGCGCAAGCTGCCCGAGCCTTCGCGCGCGGAATTGATCCTCGACCAGATGCAGCGCAGTTCCTCGCGCATGTCGCTGCTGATCGACAACATCCTCGACTTCGCGCGTGGCCGGCTCGGGGGAGGGTTGGCGCTGGAGTATCGCGACGAGGACATCGAGCCCGTCATCCAGGATGTCGTCTCCGAACTGGCAGCAAGCCATCCGGAGAGCGACATGCGCCTGAAATGCGATGTCGGGGCGGTCCGGGTGCGCTGCGACCGCCAGCGCATCGGACAATTGCTGTCGAACCTGCTGGGCAACGCTCTGGCCCATGGCGATCCGGCCGGGCCGATCGTCGTCGAATGCGGCGTGATGGATGGCAGATTCCGGTTGTCGGTCACGAACGGAGGAGCGGAAATCCCGCTCGCCGCGCGCGCCCGCCTGTTCCATCCCTTCGCGCGAGGCAGCGGCGGAGCGGGGCGCGAGGGGCTTGGGCTTGGCCTTTACATCGCCTCCGAGATCGCCAACGCGCACAGCGGCGGACTGGCCGTCGAATCCTCGCCGGAACAGACCACCTTCACTTTCACAATGCCGCTGGGCGATGCCTGAACAGCCGCCGCCCCGGTTAATCCGTAGAGACGGTCAAGAGGTCACCGGAACGGCGGCTCGTTGAAGGCGCGCAGCTTGCGCGAGTGCAGGCGGTCGCCCTGTTCGCGTAGCAGGTCGCAGGTGATGAGCCCGATCTTGAGGTGGCTGGCGATGGCCTCCTCATAGAAGCGGTTGGCCTGGCCCGGCAGCTTGAGTTCGCCGTGGAGCGGCTTGTCCGAGACGCAGAGCAGGGTGCCGTAGGGCACCCGGAAACGGTAGCCCTGGGCGCTGATGGTGGCGCTTTCCATGTCGATACCGATCGCCCGGCTGAGCGAGAAGCGCTTGGCCGAATCGGTGTAGCGCAGCTCCCAGTTGCGGTCGTCGGTGGTGACCACGGTGCCGGTGCGCATGCGCTTCTTGAGGTTGGCGCCGCCGCCGCCGCTGACGATCTCTGCCGCCTGCGCCAGCGCCATCTGGACTTCGGCGATGGCGGGAAGCGGGATTTCGGGCGGCAGCACCGGGTCGAGGACGTGATCGTCGCGCAGGTAGGCATGGGCGAGGACGTAGTCGCCGATGCGCTGGCTTTCGCGCAGGCCGCCGCAGTGGCCGATCATCAGCCAGGCTTCGGGACGCAGCACCGCGAGGTGGTCGGTGATGGTCTTGGCGTTGGACGGGCCGACGCCGATGTTGACCAGCGTGACGCCCGAGCGGTCCTCGCGCACGAGGTGGTATGCGGGCATCTGGTGGCGCCGCCAGGCCGTGTCGGACAGCCGGGCGCGGGCGTTCTCGGTCGGCGCGTCGAGGTAGAGACCGCCCGCACCCGACAGCGCGACGTAGCCGTCCGAACCGACCTGCTTGCCCGCCCAGTCGACGAATTCGTCGACGTAGCGGTGGTAGTTCGTGAACAGGATGAAGCGCTGGCAATGTTCAGGGCTGGTGCCGGTGTAGTGCGCCAGCCGCGCGAGGCTGAAGTCGGTGCGCAGCCCGTCGAACAGCGCCAGCGGCTGCGGCTCGTCGGGCTGGAAGACGTGGATGCCGTCGGCGATCTCGTCGCCGATCATGGCCAGTTCGGTGCTGGGGAAGTGAGCGGCCAACTCCTGCGGCGTCACCGCGCCGACCGGCACGCCTTCGAGCACATAGGGGAACGGGATTTCCTGCGCGGAGGCGACGACCTCGAACTCGACCTCGTACTCGGCCTCGATCAGCGCGAGCTGTTCGGTGAGGTAGTCTGCGAAAAGGTGGGGGCGGGTGACCGTGGTGGAATAAGTGCCGGCAACTTCAAGCCGGCCGAACGCGCGCGAGGCGCGCGCGGCGCGTTCGGTGCCGCGATAGGTGATGCGCAGCTCCGGATAGGTCCAGGCGCGCGCGGCGCGGCGATCGGTGGGGGGAAGGGTGCCGTGCTCGACGAAGGCGGTGATATCGGCCTTAAGAGTGGAGACAGCGGCTTCGTAGACGCGGACCAATTCCGCGAGGGTTTCTTTCATCATCTGCATGGCCATCTATTACGCAATCTCTGTTGCGGCGCAATAGGGGGCGTTTAGGGCGCGGGTGTGACGGCTAGGAGGCCAGTTCCAGCGCCAGGTAAGTCACGGTCTTGCCGTTCCCCAGCAGCGCTTCGCCCACCGGCGCGAAGCCGAGCGCCTCGTGGAAGGCCTCCGAAGCCGGGTTCGGAGGGTCGGAATTGACCTCGCAGACGATCCGCTCGAGCCCGCCCAAGCGGGCGGCTTCAAACAAATGGGCGTAGAGCAGGCGGGCGAGGCCGCGTCCGCGCGCCTCGGGGGCGGTGACCACGCGGTCGATGTAGACGAAGCCGGCGTAGCGCTTCGCGAACCACTGGTAATTCGCGCTGTCGTAGGCGGCGCCCGGCGCGAAGGCGATGAGCATGGCATCGACCATGCCGACCCGCGCGGCAAGGAACGCCTCGTCCACCAGCATCCCCATGCGGTTCTCGTCCGCCCACGAGAGTTCGACGGCATGGGCGTTGTTGAGCGCCACCATCGCGGCGCGCAAGGCGGCGTCGGTGCGGTAGGCGGCGGGGGTGATGGAGGTGATCATTAGGGGTGTTCCCCGGTTGAGGCTTCTGTCCATGCCAAACTTCGTCATCCCCGCCTACGCAGGAGCGACGGAAGAGTGATGCAGGGCACTGACCCAAAAAGGAAAAGGCCCCCGCTCCGATGAAGCGAGGGCCCTGTCATTCCTTGGCAGACGCCGAAGGGAAAGCTCAGGCCTGAGCTTCGCCCTCTTCGACTTCTTCCTCGACCGCGATTTCGCCGGGTTCGGCGTTCGGGTCGTAGGCTTCGGTGAAGCCCGAGACGTCCTGTTCGAACATCGCGGCCATCACGTCTACGCCCTGCGTCTGCAGTTCGGCCTCGTCGGGCGAACGCGCGACGTTGACCTTGACGTTGACCGAGACTTCGGGGTGCAGGCTGACCTTGACGTCGAAGATGCCGAGAGTCTTGATCGGGCGTTCCAGCACGATCATGTTCTTCGACAGGTTTGCGCCGTCGGCGTTCAGGGCGTCGACGATGTCACGCACCGAAACCGAACCGTAGAGCTGGCCCGAGTTCGACGAAGCGCGGATCAGGACGACCTGCTTGCCTTCGACGTCGGTCGAGTGCGTCTGAGCGGCCGTGCGGCGCTCGGCGTTCTCGGCCTCGATCTTGGCGCGGTTGGCCTCGAAGACCTTCTTGTTGCGGTCGTTGGCGCGCAGGGCCTTCTTGTTGGGAAGAAGGTAGTTGCGTGCGTAGCCGTCCTTGACGGTGACGACGTCGCCGATGGCGCCGAGCTTTTCGACGCGTTCCAGGAGGATGATGTCCATTGGGTCAGTCCCTCCTTACTTGACGATGAAGGGAAGCAGGCCGATGTGCCGGGCGCGCTTGATCGCCTGGCCCAGCTCACGCTGCTTCTTGGCGGAAACCGCCGTGATGCGGCTCGGGACGATCTTGCCACGCTCGGACATGAAGCCCTGGAGCAGACGAACGTCCTTGTAGTCGATCTTCGGCGCGTTCTTGCCCGAGAACGGGCAGGACTTGCGGCGGCGGAAGAATGCACGTGCCATGGAGGTCAGTTCCCTTCACGTTCGCGACGGCGCGTACGCTCGCGGTCGCTCTTGCGCATCATGACCGAAGGGCCTTCCTCGTGCTCGTCGACGCGGATGGTGACGTAGCGGATGACGTCTTCGTTGATCGAGGTCTGACGCTCGAGCTCGGCGACGGTGGCGCCATTGGCTTCGATGTTCAGCATCACGAAGTGCGCCTTGCGATTGCGCTTGATCTTGTAGGCGAGGTTCTTGAGGCCCCAGGTCTCGGTCTTGACGACCTTGCCCTGGTTCGACTCGACGATCTCGCTTGCGGCGGTAGCCAGCGCATCGACCTGCGCTTGGCTGAGGTCCTGGCGTGCCAGGAAAACGTGCTCATATAGAGCCACGGCAGCTTCCTTTTCTCAACATAACCGATCGCTGGCTTGTCCGCGGGATTGCGGGGCCCCTCCGGCTTTCTTGGCTTTTCCCCGAAGTCTCGTGACGATGGGGAAGGCGGGCCCTTACCGGATTCGGGGGCAAATGCAAGCGCGCAGGGGGCAGGGAGGCGCGGCGAGGCATCAGATGCTTATGAGACTTAGTTGCGCATTATGGCATTTTTGTTGCGTGTCGAGGATCGTGCGTTAGCAAGGCGGCCCCAAGAAAAATTCGAGTCGCCAATGAAAATCAATGTTTGCTGCGCCATGTCGGCGCTGCTCGCCGGCGTTGCCCTTTCGATGTTTGGGACCAGCCCGGCGCTCGCACAAGCCTCCGCCAGCCAGGGTGCGACCGCCATGACCGTCACTACCCAGCTTCCTCGCAGCGTCCGCCCGACGCACTACGACGTCACCGTCACCCCCGACGCGCAGGCGCTGACTTTCGCCGGCAAGGCGGCCATCACCGTCGATGTTTTGACCGAGACGCGTACGATCACGCTGCAGGCCGCTGACCTCGTGATCGCCGGGGCCGCGCTCGCCACCAGCGGCGGCAAGCGCATCGGCGCATCTCTCGTCGAGCTCAACGCCGACGAGCAGACAGCGACCTTCACGTTTGCCAAGGCCGTGGCGCCCGGCAGCTACGTGCTGTCGATCGACTACACCGGCAAGATCAACACGCAGGCGTTCGGCCTCTTCGCGCTCGACTACAAGGCGGCCGACGGCTCGCAGAAGCGCGCGCTGTTCACGCAGTTCGAGAATTCGGACGCGCGCCGCTTCATGCCGTCGTGGGACGAGCCGTTCTACAAGGCGACCTTCGGCCTGAAGATGGTAGTGCCGAGCGATGAGATGGCGGTCGGCAACCTGCCGGTCGAGAGCCGCAAGCCTGCAGGCAAGGGCAAGACCCTCGTCACTTTCGGCCAGAGCCCGAAGATGTCGACGTACCTGCTGTTCTTCGGCCTCGGCGACTTCGAGCGCAAGACGACGCAGGCGGCCGGCACCGAGATCGGTGTGCTGACCAAGCGCGGCGACCTCGCCCAGGCGGACTACGCGCTGGGCGCCTCGGCCGACCTGCTGCCGTGGATGAACGACTACTTCGGCACGCCTTATCCGCTGCCCAAGCTCGACCACATCGCGGCGCCGGGCCGCAGCCAGTTCTTCAGCGCGATGGAGAACTGGGGCGGCATCTTCTACTTCGAAAACGCGATGCTGCTCGACCCCAAGATCGCGTCGAACTCCCTGCGTGAGCGCATCTTCACCGTCGTCGCGCACGAGATGGCGCACCAGTGGTTCGGCGATCTCGTCACGATGTCGTGGTGGGACGACCTCTGGCTGAACGAGGGCTTCGCCTCGTGGATGGAGAGCCGGGCGACCGAGAAGTTCCACCCCGAATGGCACCCGGAACTGACCGCGATGGGCGCGCGCGAACTGGCGATGGGCCAGGACGCCTACGTCACCACGCATCCGATCATCCACCCGATCAAGACCGTGGAAGAGGCCAGCCAGGCCTTCGACAGCATCACCTATTCCAAGGGCGAGGCGGTGATCCGCATGCTGGAGGCCTATGCGGGCTCGAAGCAGTGGCAGGCGGGCGTGCAGGCGTACATGAAGCGCTACCAGCACTCCAACACCGTCACCGACGACCTGTGGACCGAGATCGAGAAGGCATCGGGCAAGCCGATCGCGCAGATCGCCCACGACTTCACGCTGCAGCCAGGCATCCCGCTGGTGAAGGTTTCCGCCTCATGCGCGGGCGGGCAGACCAGCCTCAGCCTCGAGCAAGGCGAGTTCACCCGCGACCGTGCCGACAAGAAGCCGCTCGCCTGGCGCGTGCCGGTGCGTGCGGCCGGGCTGACCGGCGAGGCGGCCGATACGCTGCTGCAGGGCAAGGGCGCGCTCAAGGTGGCGGGCTGCGGCCCGGTCGTCGTCAATGCCGGGCAGTCTGGCTACTACCGCGTGCTCTATGATCCCGCCACATTCGCCGGTCTCGCAAAGTCGATCGCCAAGGTGCAGCCGGTCGACCAGCTCGGTATCCTCAACGATGCGGTGGCGTTGGGATATGCCGGCCGCCAGCCGATGGCCGACATGCTCGATGTCGTGAAGAGCCTGCCCGCCGATGCCTCGCCGCAGGTCATGGAGCGCGCCGCCAAGGTGATCTCCGAACTCGGCGGCTATGCGCGCGGGGACGACAGGCGGCAGGCGGCCCTGTCGCGCTTTGCCAACGCGCGGCTGCTGCCGGTGCTCCAACGTCTCGGCTGGACCCCGCGCGCGGACGAGCAGGTGACCGACGGCGACCTTCGCGGCACCCTGATCGAGACGCTCGGCGCGCTGGGTGAACCCACCGTGCTCGCCGAGGCGCGCCGCCGCTTCGCCGCGTCGAAGACCGATCCTGCTGCCCTCGACCCGTCGCTGCGGGTGTCGATCCTGACCGTCGTCGCCAAGAACGCCGATGCGGAGACCTGGGACGCGCTGCACGAGATGGCGAAGTCCGAAACCTCGGCGCAGGTCAAGACCACGCTCTACTCGCTGCTCGGCATGGCGAAGGACCCGGCGCTGGCCGACAAGGCGCTGGCGCTGTCGCTGACCGACGAGCCGGGCGTGACCACCAGCCCGGTGATCATCAGCTCGGTCGCGACCGGCGGCCAGCCGGACAAGGCGTTCGATTTCGTGATCGCTAACCACGACGCCGTCATGGCCCGCGTCGATGGCTCGGGCGCGACCCGCTACGTCGCCAAGCTGGCGCAGGGCAGTGCTGATCCGGCGATGGTCGATAAGCTCAAGGCCTACGCCAGCGCCCGCCTGCCGGTCGGCGCCCGCCGCCCGGTCGACGAGGCCATCGCCAGGATCCAGGATCGGATCCAGGTCAAGCAGACCCGCATGGCGGAGGTCGATGCCTGGCTGAACAAGGCGGGGTACTGACGTAAAGAAACGTCGTCCCCGGCTCGGCCGGGGGCGATCGCTTCTGGCCGAACATCGAACCAGAACCTCGTCGTCCCCGCCTGCGCGGGAACGACGAGGTCTTATAGGGTCAGCGAGTACCGATCCGGGGCCGGGTAAGACGCGAGGTGGCGCCAACCCTCAAGCCATCGCCAAAATCATGTTCCGTACCTGCGGATAGACCTCGCGGTCCCACTTCGAGCCCGAGAACACCCCGTAGTGCCCCACGCCCGGCTGCAGGTGGTGGCGCTTCAGGTGCGGCCGCAGGCTGGTGCAGAGCAGGTGCGCCGCCGCCGTCTGGCCCACGGCGCAGATGTCGTCGCGCTCGCCTTCGACGGTGAGCAAGGCGGTCTTGCGGATCGCCGAACAGTCCACCAGCCGGCCCCGGTGCGTGAGTTCGCCTTTGGCGAGCAGCGCCTGCTGGAACACCTTGTCGATGGTCTCGAGATAGAATTCGGCCGTCATGTCGAGCACGGCGAGATATTCGTCGTAGAAGTCCTCGATCTTGTCGGCCTCGGCCTGCTCCTGGTCGGCAAGGTGCTGGTAGAGCTTGCGGAACTGCGCATAGTGGCGGCCCGAATTCATCGCCATGAAGGCCGAGAGCTGGATGAAGCCCGGGTAGACCTTGCGGCCGCCGCCCTTGTAGCGCCAGGGCACGGTATGGATCAGGTTATCCTCGAACCACGCGAAATCCTGCGCGTTGGCGAGGTCGTTCACCGCGGTGGGCGACTCGCGCACGTCGACGGGGCCGCCCAGCAGCGACATCGTGCGCGGCTGGCAGGGATCGTCGTCCTGCGCCATCAGCGCCACGGCGGCGAGCACGGGCACGCAGGGCTGGCACACCGCGAGGACATGGGCGCCGCGCTTCTCGTGCGGGTCGCCGAGTTCCTGCAGGAAACGGATCACATAGTCGATGTAATCGTCGAGCCCGAAGGTTCCGGCCGAAAGCGGCACGTCGCGCGCGTTGTACCAGTCGGTGAGGTAGACGTCGTGGTCGCGCAGCAGCGTCTGCACGGTGCCGCGCAGCAGGGTCGCGAAGTGGCCGGACAGCGGCGCCACGACGAGGACCTTGGGCTGCGGCACGGCGACCTCGGGCTTGGCGAAGTGCAGGAGGTCGCCGAACGGCATGGCGAGCGTCACTTCCTCGACTACCGGGGTCAGGGCGTTGCCGCAGAGCACCTCGTCGATGGCGTAGTCCGGGCGGGCGTGAGTGACGGCGGACTTCTCGAACGTCTCGGCCAGCGCGAAGAGGCGGCGGGCGAACGGCATTTTGTCCGCGCCGCCTAGGAATTTGTCGCGAAAACCCGTCGCGGCGCGCGCGGCGAATCGGGCGGGGGCCAGCGTGTCGCAATATGCCTGATAGGCCTGGTAGAGCATGCGTGAGCGTCCCCCGACCGTTTGCCTGACTCGCCATTCGGACAGGCGACTGCAATCGGTTCTGGATTCATGCTGCGCTGCATCATAAGCTGATGCAAGCAAAAGCGCGAGGATGCACGCCCATGACAAAAGCTAGCGAACCCGGCGCGACTCTGACGATATCGAGCAAGACCTATTCCGCCTGGTCGCTGCGCGGCTGGCTGCTGTGCCGGCTTGCCGGGCTCGACGTCACGGAGAAGATGGTGGCGAACGATGCCGCCAATCGTGCCGAACTCCTGCTGCTCTCGCCGTCGGTGCTGGTGCCGCGCCTGACCTGGAAGGGCGCCGGCGTCTGGGACACGCTCGCCATCGCGGAGTTCCTGAACGAGCAGTTTCCCGATGCCGGGCTGTATCCCAGCGACCCGATCGCGCGGGCGCACTGCCGCTCGATTTCGGGCGAGATCCACTCGGGCTTCAGCAACCTGCGTTCGGCGCTGCCGATGAACCTCAAGGTCCGGCACGAGAAGTTCCCGGTATTCTCCGGGGCTCGTCCCGATATCGAGCGGATCGAGGCGATCTGGATCGACTGCCTCCGGACGCATGGCGGCCCGTTCCTGTTCGGCAAGACGCCGACCGTGGCGGATGCCATGTACGCGCCGGTGACCACGCGCTTCACGACTTACGCCGTGGCCCTGCCGCCGGAGTGCTCGGCCTATTGCTGCGCCGTGGCCGAATGGGCGCCGATGCGCGAATGGACCGAGGCGGCGAAGGCCGAACCGGAAGAGATGGAAGAGCTCGACGTCGAGTTCTGACGGCGCATCGAACTGACCTCGATACCGCTACAAGCTCTCCCATCAACCCCGTCGTCGCCGCGTTCTTCACCTGTGCGCGGAGCCACTTGCCCTCGCACATACCGAAACGCCCGGCGGTCAGGGCTGACCGCCGGGCTGGGCCCTCCGGGGGACGGGAGGCCGGTGTCGGTGTCGCTTGCGTTAGCGCAGGAGCGACAGGACGTTCTGCTGGCTCTGGTTGGCCTGCGCGATCATCGCGGTCGAGGCCTGGCTGAGGATCTGCGCCTTGGCCATCTGGGTGGTTTCGGTCGAGTAGTCCGCGTCCTCGATGCGGCTGCGCGCGTCGGACAGGTTGGTGACGTTGTTGGTCAGGTTGTTGATCGCCGATTCGAGGCGGTTCTGGCCGGCGCCGAGCGAGGCGCGGGTGGCGTTCACGTCCTTGAGCGCGGCATCGACCTTGGTCAGCGTGGTCGAGGCGAGCGTCGAGGACGTCACGTCGAGCGCCGAGGCGGTGAGGTTGGTGCCGTCGATGGCCTTCGAGGTCAGCGTGACCTTCTCGCCCGAGTTGGCGCCGGTCTGGATGTCGAAGCTGAGGTCCGAGCCAGACGTGGTCGAGAGCAGCGCGTTGCCGTTGAACTTGGTCTGCGTCAGCGAGTCGCTGATCTGCGAGGTCAGCGCGGTCACTTCCTGCTGCATCGCGGCGCGGTCGGAGGTCTGGTAGGTGCCCGAGGCCGACTGGATCGCCAGTTCGCGGACGCGCTGGAGCATGTTGCTGACTTCCGACAGCGAGCCTTCCGCCGTCTGCGCCAGCGAGATACCGTCGTTGGCGTTGCGGATGCCCTGGCTCATGCCGCGGATCTGCGAGGTCATCGAGGTCGAGATGGCAAGGCCCGCGGCATCGTCCTTGGCGGAGTTGATGCGCTTGCCGGTCGACAGGCGCTCCATCGCGGTGCCGAGCATCTTGTTGGCGGAGTTCGAAGCGTTCGAGGCGCGAATCGCGCTGATGTTGGTGTTGATGACTGACATGGTGTTCCCCGGTAGGCCTTCTGCTTGAAGGCCCCGATCCTGGCGCCTTCTTCGTATGGCCAAGAGAACGGTGGGGGCTGTGAGTATTTAAGCGGGACTTGCTTTCGCTTGATTGCGCACCGTATCCCCCGCATGAGCCGTTCGCCCTTCGCAGTTGCAAACAAAGGATTCCTCATGCCATCCGGCCTTGTCGCCCTGCTCGATGACGTGGCCGTCATCGCCCGCGCCGCCGCAGCCTCGCTCGACGACGTCGGCATGGGGGTCGCCAAGGCGGGCACCAAGGCCGCCGGCGTGGTGATCGACGATGCGGCGGTGACGCCCGGCTACGTGACCGGCTTCACGCCCGACCGCGAACTGCCGATCATCTGGAAGATCACCAAGGGTTCGCTGTTCAACAAGCTGGTGATCCTGCTGCCGATCGCGCTTCTGTTGAGCGCCTTCCTGCCGCAGGCCATCACCCCGATCCTGATGGTGGGCGGTCTCTACCTCGCTTTCGAGGGCGCTGAGAAGGTGATCGAGAAGCTGGGCGGCGAAAAGCACGGCGAGACGCTGGAGGACCCGGTCGAGGACATCGCCAGCTTCGAGAAGACCCGCGTGTCCGGCGCGGTGCGCACCGACCTGATCCTCTCGGCCGAGATCATGGCGATCGCGCTGGGCACCGTTAGCGAGGAGACGATCGTCACGCAGGCGGTGACGCTGGCGCTGGTGGGCGTGGCCATCACCGTCGCGGTCTACGGCGCGGTGGCGCTGATCGTGAAGATGGACGACGTCGGCCTGCACCTCGCCAAGAAGCCGAGCGCTGCGGCGCAGGCGACCGGCCGCGGTTTGCTGAAAGCAATGCCGGTGGTGCTCAGCCTGCTCGGCAGCGTCGGCACGCTGGCGATGCTGTGGGTGGGCGGCGGCATCATCCTGCACGGGCTCGAGGAACTGGGCGTGCCGGGACCGGCGCATATCGCGCATGGCATTGAACTTGCCCTAGCCGCGGCGGCAGGGCCGCTGGGTCCGGTGGCGGGCTGGCTGGGTTACGCGGTGGCTTCGGCGATCGTCGGGCTGGTGCTGGGCGCGGTCGTCGCTGTGGTGGTCCACCTCGTCGCCAAGGCGCGCGGCAAGGCGCACTGACCGCGTCGTCCCCGGCTCCACCGGGGGCGTGGGTCAGGCCACCGCCGTCAGGATATCCTTGGCGAACACGGTCAGCGTATCGTCGCGCGCGCCCATGACGACCACGCGGTCGCCGGGGCGGGCGGTCTGGGCGATCCAGGTGCCGCAATCGGCGCGCGAGGGGATGTATTCCGCCTGGCCGCCATGCTCGCGGATAAGGCGCACGATCCGTTCGCTGCCCTCGCTGCGGTCGACGGTGCCGCCGAAATAGACCGGGTCGCACAGCACCGTCACGTCGTCCGGCTCCAGCCTGCGGGCGAGCACTTCGGCGAGTTCCGCGCCCATTTGCCGCAGCGGCCCGTAGCCGTGCGGCTGGAAGAACGCGATCACGCGGCCGGGGTGAGCCTTGAGGGTGGCGAGCGTGGCCGAAACCTTGTCCGGGTTGTGTCCGAAATCGTCGATCACCGTCACCCCGCCTGCCGATGTGCCGACGATGTCGAACCGCCGCGCGAGGCCCGCAAACGAGCCCAGCGCAGCCACCGCCTCGGCGACCGGCACTTCCGCGGCATTGGCGGCGGCGATGGCGGCGAGCGCGTTGTAGAGGTTGTGGCGGCCCGGCACCTTGAGCGCCAACGCATGCGCCGTCCCGTCGCGCCGGTCCAGCACGGTAGCGGCGAGGGTGGTCGGCCCCTCGACCACGTCCACCGCGCCGATCTGCGCCTCGGCCGACGTAATCCCGAAGGTCACCAGCGCCTGCGCGCGTCCGGCGAGTGCGGCAGTCTCGGCATCGTCGAGGTTGATCGCGGAAATCTCTGCAAAGGCAAGGAAATCGCCGAAGAGTTCGCGCAGTTCCTCGAGGCTCTTGTGGTCGAGGCTGACGTTGCCCAGCACCGCCACTCTGGGCCGGTAGAGCGCGATTGAGCCATCGCTCTCGTCCACTTCCGACACAAAGGCGTCGCCCTGGCCTACGCGGGCGCTGGCGAACGGGGCGTCGGGGCTCACGAAATTCTTCATCACCGCGCCGTTCATGATCGTCGGGTCGCGGCCCGCCTGCGTCATGATCCAGCCGGTCATGCCGGTGACGGTCGACTTGCCAGAAGTGCCGCCGATGGCAATGCCGAGGGGCGCGGCGTTGAACAGCGCGGCGAGCAGCTGCGCGCGGCTCATGCGCGGGCAACCCAGTTCGGCCGCGCGGACCACTTCGGGCACGGTATCCTCGACGGCGGCCGAGGCGACCAGCGTCTGCTGGGCCGAGACCACGCCACTGCCGTCCTGCGGGTGAAGCTCGAAGCCGAGCGATTCGAGCCACGCGAACTTCTCGGGACTACGCCCCTGGTCTCGGCTGCGGTCCGACCCCGCGATGGTGGCGCCGTGGCCCTTTAGGATCAGCGCCAGTGGCAGCATCCCGGAACCGCCGATGCCGCAGAAGAACCAGGAATGGGCGGTGAGGGTGGTCTCGTCGGTCATGGACGGGACGTATTTCGAGCTGGCCCCAAAAACAACCGTCATCCCTGCGAAGGCAGGGATCCCGCTTTACTGGACCGGTGGAAAAAGCGGGATCCCCACCTTCGCGGGGATGACGGAGGAAGCTAGGCTCACGCCATGACCCGCATCGCCGTCTGCGCCCCGTCCACCCCGATCACCCGCGAGGACGCGGACCGTGTGCTGGCGCTGGCCGCCGCCGAGTTTCCAGGCGTCGAGATCGTCGTCCACGACCAGTGCTTCGCGGCCGAAGGCCACTTCGCCGGCTCCGACGACTTGCGCGCCGCCGCGCTGGTGGAGTGCGCCAACGATCCGTCGTTCGACGCGGTCTGGTTCGCGCGCGGCGGCTACGGTGCCTGCCGGATCGCGGAAGACGCATTGGCGGTGTTCAACCACGGCGCGAAGGCCAAGACCTTCCTGGGCTATTCCGACGCGGGCTATCTGCTCGGCGGTATCTATCGCGGACGCATGGGCAAGGCGGTTCATGGTCCGATGCTGGCCGACATCCGCCGGGAAGGCGGCGAGGACGCGGTGCGACGCGCGCTCGGCTTCCTTTCAGGCGCGCGTGACGGCCTCGAACCCTCGCTGGCAGGCGAGCGCCATCCCGTCGCCGCCTTCAATCTGACGACGCTGGCCATGCTGGGCGGCACGCGGCTGATGCCGGGCCTCGCGAACCATGTGGTCATGGTCGAGGAAGTGTCCGAATACCTCTACGCCGTCGACCGCCTGTTCTTCCACGCCACGGCGCACCTGGGCGGCATCGCCGGCCTGCGCCTCGGCCGCGTCAGCGACGTGCCGGAGAACGACCGTCCGTTCGGCGCCGATGCCGTCGAAATCGCGCGCCACTGGTGCGATCGGCACTCGATCGCCTTCCTGGGCGAGGCGGATATCGGCCACGACGCGGCCAACCGGATCGTCCCCTTCGGCTGAGGGATTCCCCCCTCGGGGCTTGCGATCGGCGGCCAAGGTCAATAACCCCCCGCGCCACACTCGATTCGCAAGCGGTCCGTCATCCATCGACCGCCGCACAACAAGGACGGTCGCAAGATGCGTGCATTCGTTTTTCCCGGTCAGGGCAGCCAGAAGGTCGGCATGGGCGCCGATCTCGCCGAGGCCAGCGCCGTAGCGCGCGAAGTCTTCCAGGAGGTCGACGACGCTCTCGGCCAGCATCTTTTCAAGATCATGACCCAGGGGCCGGAAGATCAGCTGACCCTCACCGCCAATGCCCAGCCGGCGATCATGGCGAACGCCATTGCGGTGCTGCGCGTGCTCGAGAAGGAAGGCGGCATCGCGCTGGCCGACAAGGCGGATTTCGTCGCCGGCCACTCGCTGGGTGAGTACACCGCGCTCTGCGCTGCCGGTGCCTTCAGCCTCGCCGACACCGCGCGCCTGCTGAAGCTGCGCGGCGAATCGATGCAGGCCGCCGTGCCGGTCGGCGTGGGCGCCATGGCCGCGCTGCTCGGCGCCGACATCGAGAAGGCCACCGCGCTGGCCGAGGCGGCTGCCGAGGGTCAGGTCTGCACCGTCGCCAACGACAACGACCCGGGCCAGGTCGTGCTTTCGGGCCACCGTGAGGCGATCGAGCGCGCCATCGCCCTGGTCAAGGACTTCGGCGTCAAGCGCGGCATTGCGCTTCCCGTGTCCGCGCCGTTCCACTGCCCGCTGATGCAGCCCGCTGCCGACGCCATGGCCGAGGCGCTCGACGTTACCCGCCCCGGCGCCCTGCGCGTCGCGCTGTTCGCCAACGTCACCGCCGCCGTCGTCACCGACCCCGCCGAAGTGCAGCGCCTGCTCGTCGAGCAGGTCACCGGCCGCGTCCGCTGGCGCGAGAGCGCGATCGCGATGCACGCGGCGGGCGTCGAGCGCTTCGTCGAACTGGGCGGCAAGGTCGTCGGCCCGATGATCAAGCGCTCCGCGGGCGACGTGGACGTGACCTCCGCCTCGACGATGGCCGAGATCGAGGAACTCGCAAAGACCCTGTAATGTCCGTCGTCCCGGGCTTGACCCGGGGCCGCCGGCGGTTTGAAGAGAGGCCTGCGCGGCGGGCCCGCGATCCCGGGCCGAGTCCCGGGACGACCTAGGAGTTTCACATGTTCGACCTTCACGGAATGACTGCCCTGGTGACCGGCGCGAGCGGGGGAATCGGTTCTGCAGTCGCCCGCGCGCTGGCGGCGCAGGGCGCGCGCCTCGCGATCTCGGGTTCCAACGCCGACAAGCTGCGCGCCTTCCGCGACGAACTCGACGAGCACAGCCCGCAGGCGCCGCAGGAGGTCGACCACGTCGCCATCGCCTGCAACCTCTCGGACGCCGAGCAGGTCGAGAAGCTGGTGCCCGCCGCGCTCGAATCGCTGGGCAAGATCGACATCCTGATCAACAACGCCGGCATCACCCGCGACAACCTCGCCATGCGCATGAAGGACGAGGAGTGGGATGCGGTGATCCGCGTGAACCTCGAATCGACCTTCCGCCTGATGCGCGCCGTCGCCAAGCCGATGATGAAGGCCCGTTTCGGACGCATCATCAACGTGACTTCGGTCGTCGGCACCACCGGCAACCCCGGCCAGATGAACTACTGCGCGGCCAAGGGCGGCATCACCGCCATGTCCAAGAGCCTCGCGCAGGAACTGGCTACGCGCGGCGTCACGGTGAACTGCGTCGCCCCGGGCTTCATCCGCACCGCCATGACCGACGTCCTGCCCGATGCCCAGAAGGACGCGCTCAATGGCCGCATCCCGATGGGCCGCATGGGCGAGGGCGAGGACATCGCCTCCGCCGCCGTCTTCCTCGCCAGCAAGGAAGCCGGCTACGTCACCGGCCAGACGATCCACGTCAACGGCGGCATGGTGATGATCTGAGGGTGAGAGCTGGGGGACGGCGCCGCTCTCCCCCACGGTCTCACGCCAAACCCCCGATTTATCCCCAGATTCGCGGTTTTCCGCCTAGTTCATGCTTGCCGCTCTGCCGTCTGCCGCTAGAGATAGTCGTCCTGAAATTCGGGTTGTTCCGAACCCAAGGCCGACCAAGGGGGACCTGAGGCTGTCATGAAGGCCACGATCGAACGCTCCACGCTTCTGCGCTGCCTGTCGCACGTGCAGTCCATCGTCGAGCGCCGCAATACCATCCCGATCCTGTCGAACGTGCTGATCGAGGCTTCCGCCGGCGGGTCGCTGCGCATCATGGCGACCGATCTCGACCTCCAGGTCGTCGAATCGCTCGGTGCCGTCTCGGTCGAGGCAGCGGGCGCGATCACGGTTTCGGCGCACCTGCTCTACGACATCGCGCGCAAGCTGCCCGAAGGCAGCCAGGTCAGCCTCGACGCCGCCGACAACCGCATGGTCGTCAAGGCCGGCCGCAGCCGCTTCCAGCTGCCGACGCTGCCGCGCGACGATTTCCCGATGATCGCCGAGGGCGAGCTGCCGACCAGCTTCGAAATCCCGGCGGCCACGCTGGCGCAGCTGATCGACCGCACCCGCTTCGCGATCTCGACCGAGGAAACGCGCTACTACCTCAACGGTATCTTCCTCCACGTCAGCGACGAGGAGCTGAAGGCCGCCGCGACCGACGGCCACCGCCTCGCGCGCTTCACGATCGCCCGTCCCGACGGCGCGCAGGGCATGCCCGACGTGATCGTGCCGCGCAAATGCGTGGGCGAACTGCGCAAGCTGCTCGAAGAGGCGCTCGACACCAACGTTCTGGTGGACCTCTCCGCCAGCAAGATCCGTTTCACGCTCGGCGGCGAAAACGGCGTGGTGCTGACCAGCAAGCTGATCGACGGCACCTTCCCGGACTACACCCGCGTCATCCCGACCGGGAACGACAAGCTGCTCCGCATCGACCCTAAGAGCTTCTTCCAGGGTGTCGACCGCGTCGCGACGATTGCCACCGAGAAGACCCGCGCGGTCAAGATGGCGCTCGACCACGACCGCGTGACGCTCTCGGTCACCTCGCCCGACAACGGCACGGCGGCCGAGGAAGTGCCGGCGGACTACAGCTCGGAAGGTTTCGAGATCGGCTTCAACGCCAACTATCTCAAGGACATCCTCGGCCAGATCGAAGGCGATACGGTGGAACTCCACCTCGCCGACGCTGCGGCGCCGACGCTGATCCGCCAGGACGAGAAGAGCCCCGCGCTCTACGTGCTGATGCCGATGCGCGTCTGATTTTCAGGGCAGACTGAGCGAACGAAGAGGCCGGGGCGCTTGTCCCGGCCTCTTCGTTGGAGCGCGTTCCTCCCCGAAGGGAGAGGAAAGGCGCCGCTCAGATCGCCTTGGCTTCCTTCAGCGCCGCGATGCCTGCTTCATCGTAGCCCAGTTCGGCGAGAATCTCATTGGTGTGTTCGCCCAGCATCGGCGGGGCCATGCGGATGGTCGCCGGGCTTGCCGACATCTTGGCGAGTGGGCTGGCGATCAGGTCGACCGAACCGCTGGCGGCGAAGGCGTGGGGCGTCGTCGCGCGAAGGCCGCGGTGCTGGACCTGCGGGTCCTCCCAGACGTCGGCGAGTTCGTTGTAGCGCGCCGCCGGGATGCCGGCACCGTCTAGCTTGGCCTGGACGTCGTCGGTGGTGAACTGGCGGCTCCAGGCGTTGATGATCTCCATCAGCTCGGCCCGGCTGGTCTTGCCGCGCTTGAGGTTGGTGTCGAAGCGCGGGTCCGCGTTGAGTTCGGGCTGCTCCATCAGCACGGTCAGGCGGCGCCAGTGCTCGTCGGTGCCGGCGGTGAGGTAGATGATGCCGTCGCTGCAGTAGATGAGGTCGGCCGGTCCGCCGCCGTTGCCGCCGTTGCCGAGGCGGGGCGGGGCCTGGCCGCTGATCAGATAGTCCTGCATGATGTGGCTGACCATCGCTACCGAACTGTCGAGCAGCGCGATGTCGATGTACTGTCCCTCGCCGGTCGCATGGCGGTGCATCAGCGCCCCCAGGATCGCCAGCGCGGTGTTGTGGCCGGTCACGAAGTCGACGAGGCTGGGGCCGGTCTTGAGCGGGCCGGAGCCGGGCTGTCCTTCGGGAATGCCGGTGACCGCCATCATGCCGCCGGTGGCCTGGAACAGGCCGTCGTAGCCGGGCAGGGCGGCCATCGGCCCGGTCTGGCCGAAGCCGGTGACCGAGCAGTAGATGAGGCGCGGGTTGATCGCTTTCAGCGTCTCGTAGTCGAGCCCGAAGCGCTTGAGGTCGCCGACCTTGTAGTTCTCGATCAGAACGTCGGCGGTCTTGACCATCTCGCGCAGGATTTCCTGCCCCTCGGGCTTGGAGTGGTTGAGCGTGATCGAGCGCTTGTTGCGGTTGGACACGGTGAAGAAGCTGGAATGGCGCGTCTCGATGCCGTCCTTGCCGGGCACCCACGAGAAGCCGTAACCGCGCCCGTCGTCGCCCACGCCGGGCCGCTCGATCTTGATGACGTCGGCGCCGAGATCGCCGAGGATCTGGGCGCCCACGGGAGCGGCGAAGACGCGGCTCATGTCGATCACGCGGATGCCGGCGAGGGCGGCTTTCGGGGCAGAAGGTTCGGTTGTCATGGGCCCTGACTAGCCAGCACCGCGGCGGGGGCAAAGACGGGCGCAGGCAATACCGCCCGGGCGGTTCGACGGCGGCTGGGGCGGGGGTTAGAGCTTGCCAGCTTCCTTGGGGAAGGATGAGTTGGGTTGACGAAAGGGACATCAGTGAAGGTAGCGATCATCACGGGCGCGGGCAGCGGCATCGGTCTCGAAACCGCGAAGATCCTGCACGCCGAGGGTTTTGCCATCGTCGGCGTCGGTCGCAGCAAGGACAAGCTGGCGACGCTCGAAGCCGCGATCGGCAATCCAGAGCACGTCCTGGCGATCAGCGCCGACCTCACCGACCCGGCGGCGCCGAAATCGATCGTCGAGCAGACGCTGGCCCGCTTCGGCCGCATCGACGCGCTGGTCAACAATGCCGGCGTCGGCAGCCCCAAGCCGCTCGACGAGACCGACGACGAGACGCTCGACGGCTTCCTCGACATCATGCTGGTGGCCCCGTTCCGCCTCTGCCGCGATGTGATCCCGCACCTCAGGGAGGGCGCCAGCGTGGTCAACGTCACCAGCACTTTCGCGCACATCGGTGGCCGCCGCGGCGGCGCCTATTCTGCGGCCAAGGGTGGGCTCAAGTCGCTCACCGAGCACATGGCTTGCGAATACGGCCCGCGCGGCATCCGTTCGAACTGCGTGGCGCCGGGCGTCACGATGACCGACATGGTCCGCCACCGCTTCGAGGACGAGGGTTTCAAGCGCGCCAACGTCGAGACCACGCCCTATCCGCGCCTGGCCCAGCCCGAGGACATCGCCTCGGTCATCGCGTTCCTGTGCCTGCCGGGCAGCGAGATGATCAACGGCCAGTCGATCGTCGTCGACGGCGGCTGGACGGCGACCAAGTACCTCTCGCCCCGCGTCACCCGCACCACCTGGGTCGAGCCGGCGGAGTGAACGACTGACGGGCGGTCAGGCGGCGACACGCACCGCGTTGGTGCCGCTTTTCTTCGCCGCATAGAGCGCCATGTCGGCGGCGGCGAACATTTCGTCCGGCGAGCGTCGGCGGTCGTGGCCGGCAAAGGCCAGGCCGACGCTGACGCCGACCGGGATCGCCGTGCCTTGCCAGGCTACGCGGCCGACCAGGTTGCCAAGGCGCCGCCGCACGGCGCTTTCCGCTGCGAAGACAGGAAGTGCGTCGGGAAGCAGCATGGCGAACTCGTCGCCGCCGATGCGGGCGATCAGCAGGGCGTTCGGGAATGCGGACGCCAGCCGCTGTCCGAACCGGGCTATGCAGGCGTCCCCGGCCGCATGGCCCCAGCGATCGTTGATGTCCTTGAAGTTGTTGAGGTCGAAGATCGCGAGCGCGCCGACCCGCGACAGGCGCTCCGATCCTGCGGGAAGGTCCAGGAATTCCGACTGGAACCGCGCGCGGTTGCCGAGGCCGGTGAGCGGATCATTCTCGGCGAGGCGGCGCAGGTGCTCCCAGCGCAGCCGGTCCTGCGTGATGTCCTGCTTCATGCCGTAAAGCTGCACCGCGCGGCCGTTCTCGACCCGCGTCATGGCGGCGAGGCGCATCCAGCGCAGGTCGCCGCCCGGTTGGCGTATCTGGGCCTCCATCGAGAAGCCGGACCGCGCCTCGATCGCCTGCTGGCGCATGCGCTGCATCGTTTCGCGCGATTCCTCGCAATAGAGAGCGACGGTATCGCGGCGCTCGAAGTGGTTCTCCCGATCGAGCCCGAATATCGCGAAGACGCCGTCGCTCCATGCGAGCGCCTCGGTGTCGAGGTCGCAGCTCCAGGCGCTCAGGCCAACCAGCGCCGCTGCCTGCGAGACGAGGCCGCCATCGGTCAGCGGGCGGATGCCCGTCATTTGCCGGTCGGATTGCAGGTACAAGTCGGACCCCTGGCTTCCCCCACCGTCAATCCGGTGAATTCATAGCTACTTACGGAAATACGGTAAACGCTCTGCTAATGAAACTGCATTGTTGTGCAGACCTGTTTTGCTCCTGCCTGGTCAAGGATCGGCGGTTGCCATGCCCGGATGCCTTGCGGATAATTCGCCGCAAGGAAGACGAGGGAGACCACCATGATCCGCGGCATCCACCATATCGGCATGAACTGCCGGGACCTCGCGCGGATGAAGCGGTTCTACTGCGAGGCGCTGGGCTTCGAGCCGGTCGACGAGGAGGGCTTCGCCTGGGCCGACGAGCCGGTCATGGACCTCATCGTCGACGTACCGGGTTCGGCCGCCACAGGCTGCATGCTGCGCGCGGGATCGTGCTACATCGAGATGTTCGAATATACGGCGCCGCCGTCCGATCTGGACCGGCCGCTGCGGCCGAACGACCGCGGCTACACCCATTTCTGCATCGACGTGACCGACATCGCGGCGGACATCGCCCATCTGGAGGCCTGCGGCATGACCTTCAACGACCGCGCGTTCGTCGATGTCGGGCATGTCCGCACGCTCTACGGCTACGACCCGGAGGGCAATGTGATCGAGGTGCAGGAGTGCGCGCCCGCCAACGGTTTCACGCTGGAAGAACTGCGCGAGCGCACGCCCGCGCTCTGATCCCATCGCTCCGGCGGCGTCGGGCAGCCGGGATTGCCGGGCCAGGATGCCGGGGCCACACTCGCTCCCGACGCCGCAGACCCGGCGCGCAGGGGAGAGTACCGCCGTGGGCGACGACAAGCTGACCGCAGGCCAGGAATTTCGCCGCCACTGGCAGATGATCCTGGCGGCGGCGATAGGGTTCTCCTTCACCTCGGTCATTACCGCCGGGACCGGGCTGTTCATCGGACCGATCAGCCGCGAATTCGGGTGGAGCATCGCGCTTGCCTCTTCGGGGGTCTCGATCACGGCGCTGCTGACATTCCTGTTCTCACCGCTGTTCGGGGTGTTCATCGACAGGTGGGGCGTACGCCGCATGGCGATTCCCGGCCTTGTCCTGATGGCGGGCGTCATCGCGGCGCTGAGCCTGCTCGACGGTGCGGTGTGGCAGTGGTTCGCGATCTGGACGGTCTATGCGCTTGCCGCCCTGATGACGAAATCGACGGTGTGGACGGCATCCGCCAACAGCACGTTCCAGGCGGGGCGCGGCCTCGCGCTGGGACTGGTGCTGTCGGGCGCGGCGCTCGCCCAGGCCTTCACGCCGATCATCACCGAATACCTCATCCGCATCCATGGCTGGCGCATGGCCTTCGTCTGGCTGGCGGTCGGTTGGGGATCGCTTGCGGTCGTCATGTGCGTCTTCTGGCTGCGCGACGGCTACGAGATCAGTCGCAAGGCGCGCGAGGCGGCGGGGCCCTCTGACGGGCCCGGGCCATTGCTCGACGTCCCCGGACTGACGGTGGCGGAGGCGCTGCGCGATCCTGCCATCTGGCGCATCGGCGCCTCCACGTTTCTGGTGATGATGGTCACCATCGGCCTGGTCGTCCACCAGTTCCGCATCCTCACCGGTTCGGGAGTGAGCGCGCAGGCGGCGGCGTTCTACGCGCTGCCGGCGGGGCTGGCGGGGATCGCCGGCAAGCTCGTGACCGGCTGGCTGCTCGATCGCCATCCGGCGCGCTGGGTGGGCGGGCTGACCATCGGCTCGACTGCGATCACTTTCCTGATCCTGGTCCTGCCGCACCCGCCGACCTGGGCGATCGTCACCGCACTGGTCGTCAACGGCTATGCCAGCGGGACCAAGCTGCAACTCGTCGGCTACCTCACGGCCGCCTATACCGGCATGCGCAAGTTCGGGACGATCTTCGGGCTCATGGCCAGCCTGATCGCAGCGGGCTCGGGGCTTGGCCCGGTGTTGGGCGGGCTGATCTTCGACATCTGGGGCAGCTACGCGCCGGGTCTCTGGGCGGGTGTGGTCCTGACGCTGGTGAGCGCCTGGCTCCTGCTCGGATTGCCGGCCTATCCGGACTGGAACGACGACCCGGAGCCGGCGTTCAAGTGAGCGTCCGAACCGAGTCGCGGGCGATCAGCCGGACGGTGAAGGGCGCGTCGGGCGGGGCGGGTGCTCCCCGCGCGGCCATGCGGCGGGCGGCTTCACGGCCCATGAGGTGCCATGGAATGTGCATCGTCGTCAGTCCGGGCAGGACGCGGGCCGAGAGCGGGGTATCGTCGATCCCGGCCACCGACAGGTCCGCCGGCACGGCGATGCCCATCTGCGCCGCGGCATGAAGCACGCCCGCCGCCATCTCGTCGTTGGAGGCGCAGATGGCCGTGGGCCGGGGGCTGATTTCCAGGAGCACGCGGCTGGCCGCGATCCCCGAATCGAACGAATTGTCGCCCGGTACGATCAGGGCCGGTCCGCGGTCGAGCCCGCTGTCGGCCATCGCGTCGAGATAACCGAGTTCGCGTTGCTGCGCGCTAAGCGAGGTGTCCGGGCCGGCGACGAAGCCGATCCGGGCATGACCCTGGGCGACCAGCCAGGCGACGAGATCGCGCGCCGCCCCGCGCTCGTCCACGGCGAGGGCGGGTTGGCCGGGCGCCGCGCGGTCCCTTACGGAACCGAGCCGTGTGCAGCGGACCCTGGCTTCCGCGCAGAGACGCACGAGGTCCTCGCGTTCGGCGAGGGGAGGAAGCAGCACCACGCCCGCGGGCCTATGGCGGCGCAGGAAAGCGCGCAGCAGCGTCGGCGCCTCCGCGGGAGGCAGGGCGCAGGGTGCCAGCAGCAGATCGCCCCCCGCCAGCGCCTCGGCCATGCCGGCCTGCACGGCGCCGAGGATGCCGGGGCTTGCATTGTCGTGGACGAGCGCCAGCACGGGATTGTGGCGTATCGCCGGCGTGGGGGGCGGCGTCTCGGGCGCGAAGCCCGCGCGTTCGATCAGCGAAGCACCCGAGGCGCTGCGGCGGTCCGGACCGTTCGAGCGCCGTTCGATGCCGTCTGCGGGAGCGCGATGAGGTCGGGCGGGGGCACCGGGAGAGGTCATGCGGCGATCTTCGGCCGCCATGCCCGGCTTACCAACCCCAGTCTCGTCCGAAACGGAGCAGGAACATCGGACAGCCATGTTACGCTCTATTACAAGCGTGTGATTGCAGACCGGGTGCAACCGGCCTATTGAGCCGGCGATAACAACCCGGGCAACCAGCCGGGTCGCGCTTCGCCACGGAAAGAGATGCAACCCGCCTCCACACCCAGCCACGGCCAACGCCACTACGGAATGGACTGGCTGCGCATCGGCGCTTTCGTGATGCTGATCTTCTACCATGTCGGCTTCTCGTTCACGCCCTGGGGCTTCCAGACGCCGACGCGCGGCGTCGTCCAGTGGGCCGAGATTCCGCTGCTGGGGCTGAGCGCATGGCGGCTCGCGCTGCTGTTCGCGATCTCTGGCTATGCCAGCGCTGCATTGTTCGCGAAGGAGCGCGGCACCGGCGCTTTCCTCAGGAGCCGCCTGCTGCGTCTCGGTATTCCGCTGCTGTTCGGGTTGACCGTGATCGTGCCGCCGCAGCCCTACATGGGCCTGCTCAACAGCGGCTACGCGCACGGCTACGGCTATTTCCTGGTCCACGACGCCTTCAGCTTCCGCCGGGTGATCCATGAGAACCTGCCCGCGGTCATGCACCTGTGGTTCGTCATTTACCTGCTGGCCTACACCGTTGCCTTGTGCTTCGCCCTGATGCTGCTTCCCGGCCGCTGGCGCCTCGCGCTGAGGCGGGGCGTGCAGAAGGTGCTGGCCGGGCCATGGCTGATCCCCGCCGGTATTCTGGCTGTCTACGGGGTGCGCTCGGTCGGCGGCGAGTGGACCGACACGCACACCCTTACGAACGACCTGGCCGCGCACCTGCATTATGCTGGCATGTTCCTGTTCGGCTTCCTGCTGCGCGGGTCGGAACTCCTGCGGCAGGTGATCGCCCGGCAGTGGAAGCCGGCGCTCGCGGTGGGCCTTGCGGGCTATGCCTTCGTGGCGCTCGAGGCGTGGCATTTCCCAGGCAACGTGCGCACGCCGCGCATCTGGCTCGAGCCGCTCGACTTCGCCAAGGCAGTGCAGTGCTGGGGCACGGTGATCGCGCTGTTCGGCATCGCCGACCGCTTCTGGAACCACGACGCCCGCTGGCGCGCGACCTTGGCCGAGGCGGTGTTTCCCGTCTTCATCGCGCACCAGACGGTCATGGTGCTGGTGAGCTACTGGCTGCGCGACAAGGGCCTGACCGCACTGCCCGAGTTCCTGGTGCTCTGCGCGACGGTGGCGGGCGGATCGTGGCTGTTCTACCTCGCCGGGCGCGAGATCGGGCCGCTGCGCCCGCTGATCGGGCTCAAGCGGGCGAAGCCGGTACGCCGTGCGAAGCCGGTCGTCGTCCCTTCGACGGCGGCCTGATCGTCGCTGTCGGATCAAGTTCGGGACGAGGGCATCAGCGTGGCATCCGCATCCCCGACCCCGCGGGAGGAGAGCCCGCGGGGTCGGAGCCGGTGAAACTTAGTCCTTGGCCAAGAGCAGCGCCGCCGCCAGCGGCCCCCCGCCCGAGGTCGCCACGGCAACTTTGGGATCGCCGGGAATCTGGCGTGCCCCGCCGTTTCCGCGCAGCTGCGTCACTGCCTCATGCGCGAAGCCGAAGCCGTGGAGGCGGCCGGCGCCGAGCTGGCCGCCTGCAGTGTTGAGCGGGAGCTGGCCGTCGCGCGCGATGCGGGTTCCGCCTTCGATGAAGCGGCCGCCTTCGCCCTTTTCGCAGAAGCCCAGGCCTTCGAGCCAGGTGATCGGAAGGAACGCGAAGCCGTCGTAGAACTGCGCCATGTCGACGTCGTCCACCGTGTAGTCTGTGTGCTTCCAGAGGTCGGGGCCGGCGTCGTATGCGGCGGGCCATTCCACCTGGTCCCACGAATAGCGGTCGACCGAGCCGGACGCAGCGGCGATGCGGATCGGCTCGCACTTGATCTCGTCGAGCGCGTCGCCGGCCGAGACGATGATCACGGTCGAGGCGTCGGAGAAACGGTCGCAGTCGTAGAGGCACAGCGGTGTCGAGATCAGCCGTGCGTCCATGTACTTGTCGAGCGTCAACTCTTCCTTGGTGATCGCCTTGGCGCGGGGGTTGAGCATGGCGTTCTTCGAGCCGTTGATGGCGATTTGGCCGAGCTGCTCGCGAGTCATGCCGTACTTATGGACGTGGCGTGCCGCGTATTGCGCGGTCCAGCAGGCCGCCGAGCTCGCCCAGAACGGGCTGGTCCACTGCGAGGCGCCCGAGACCGTGTCCGAGCGCGCTGGCATGTAGTGCGCCGGATCGGCCATGCCGCCGGCTTCGTAGACGGTGCGGAAGCACAGGACGTGGCGGCAGATGCCCGACTTCACCGCCCATGCGGCCATGGCGATGGCGGCGAGCTGAGCGGGCTGCTCCATCGCGCCCATCTGCCACTTGGACTTGATGCCCAGCGCCTCGATCACCTCGTCGGTGCCGACCGGTGAGAACGCGAGGTAGCCGTTGACCTTGCCGGGGAACGAGAACACGCCGTCGATCTGGTCGAAAGTCAGGCCGGCTTCCGCGACGGCTTCCCGTGCGGCGTCGAGTGTCAGCAGCAGCGGATGGCGCGGCAGGCGCACGCCGACTTCGGACTGCCCGACGCCGGTGATGTAGGCTTCGTTGCTGGCCATCAGCCGACCTTCTCGAAGAGGGGGTAGAAGATGCCGTCCTGTTCCTCGAACACGACTTTCACCGCATCGCCGAACGCAACGTCCTCGACCGGGGAGTTGACGATGTTGGTGGTCAAGTACACGCCCGGCACTCCGTCGAGCGCCACGCGGGCGATGACGTAGGGCACTTCGAGGCCCTTGGCCCAGGGCTGGTGGTTGATCGACATCGTGTCGATCACGCCGGTGCCCGCCACCGCCTCGGCCGAAATGTTCTCCGACTGGCAGTGTCGGCACAGCACGCGGGGCGGGTGGGTGAACTGCCCGCAGTCGCCGCACTTGACGATCCGGAGCGCGCCCTCCGCGCCGCCCGTCCAGAAGGCGGTATTTTCCTGGTCCAGCTTGGGCCGTGGCCGCGGTGGGTTCATCTGTCGCTCTCCCGGTTCTTGATGTGTTCAGTCCGGTCTGGCGGCGCGATCGTCAATAGTGGCGCTCATGTCATCGCAGCGACGTTCGAGCCACGGTATCTCATTTTACCGCCGGCATGATCTCCTCGGCGACCCACTGGGTGTAGTCGTAGTAGGCCTGGATGCTGGGAAGGTTGGGGATCGGCACCGAACTCCAGGTGACACCGAGCGTCTTGAACCAGCCGAGCCGGTCGATGATCTCTTGGCTGGTCTGCCCCGGCCGCGCGGTGGGATCGTTGATCACCGCATGCCCTTCGCCGACGCGGGCGGTGGACATCCCGTAGTACACGTCGGCAAGCTGGCCGTTGTAGTCGCTCTGCGAGCGGATGAAGTCGATGCGCGCGGGGATCTGGTCGGGCTTGGTCAGGAACGGCCACCAGCCCTGCGCGTAGCGGGAAATGCGCTTCAGCACCGGGTCCGCGTCGCCGCCGAACCAGACCGGCAGGTGGGGCTTCTGCACCGGCTTTGGCTCGAAGGCGACATCGCGGAAGGAGACGTACCTGCCTTCGAACTCGGGGCTGTCCTGGGTCCACAGGGCGATGATCGCCTGGATATATTCCTCCGCCATTGCGCCGCGCTCGTGGAAGGGAACGCCAAGGATTGCGAACTCCTCCTCCAGCCAGCCGACCGCGAAGGTGATCGTCACGCGCCCGCTGGAAAGCCAGTCCATCGTCGAGAGCGCCTTGGCGGTGACAATCGGGTTCTGCGCGGGCAGGATGGCGATGCACGAGTTGACCCGCACCGTCTCGGTCGCTCCGGCGATATAGGCCATGGCGGTATAGGCGTTGAAGTAGAACGGGCCGGACAGGTCGATGTGGCCCCGCGGGATGATATGGTGCTCGGGCACCGCGATCATCTCGTAGCCGAGCTTCTCGGCCCATTTGGCGAGCCGGGTCTGGTCGGCGCCGGCGACGGCGGTCTCCCACGGCTGCATGGTCGCTTTCAGCTCCAGCATGTGCGGCATCGCGAAGCCCAGTTTCATGGTGTTCCCTCTCCGTTGTTCCGGGCCGACCTGAAGGGGTCCCATTCCCTCGAACCCAAAATTCCGTCGCCCCGCGAAACGGGGCTCCGCTTCCTTGCGCCACAAAGACAACAAGCGGGGTCCCCGCCTACGCGGGGACGACGGGGTGTTTTAGGTCGAACTGCGTGCGGGATGGTAAGCCAGCCTCAGTCGATCACCTTGCGCGCGATCAGATCGCCCATTTCCTCTTCGCGCAAGCCCAGCAGGTCGCGGTAGACATAGGCATTGTGCTCGCCGAGCAGCGGGGCGCCGCGTTCGACGAGGGGCGGGTCGGGACTGATGCGCCACGAGGGGCCGATGATCGGACGGGCGCCGGTGCGGTGGTCGCTGACCATGCGATAGGCCTCGCGCGCCCACAGGAAGCCGTCGGTGCATAGGTCCAGCGAGCTCATCGACTTGAACGCCGGGACGCCCGCGTTCCTGAGGGTTTCGGCCAGTTCGGCAGCATCGTGAGCGCGGGTGAAGGCGGCCAGTTCGGCATCCAGTGCGAGGCGGTTGGCGAGGCGGTCGGCGAGGGTCGCAAAGCGGGGATCGGAGGCGAGGTCCCGCGCGTCCAATGCCGCGCACAAGGCGGTCCATTCGCCCTCGTTCGCCACCGCGATACTTGTCCAGGCGGCCTCCGCGCAGGGGTAGGCGCCGTGCGGGCACATCTCGGGATGGAAGTTGCCGTCGGCCTCGGGCACCTCGGCGGTGACGCTGGCGGCGAAGAGGCTGTCGCCCACGAGGCTGGTCATCGTCTCCACCGCCGAGAGGTCGATGAACTGGCCTTCGCCGGTGCTCTCGCGGTGATGGAGCGCGGCGACGCAGGCGAGGGCGGCGCAGGCCCCGGCGGTCGAGTCGCCATAGCGGATGTTCATGCCCTTGGGCGTCTCGCCTTCGTGCCCGACTAGTGCGGTCAGGCCCGAAAGTGCTGCGAAACAGGGCGCGTAACCCGTCTGGTAACCCAGCGGACCTTCAGTGCCCCACATCTTGATCGAGCACTGGATGAGGTCCGGTTTGACGGCCTTCAGGCTCTCGTAGTCGAGGCCCGAGCGCTCCATCGCGCCGGGGCGGATGTTGTCGATCAGGATGTCGGCCTCGGCAATCATGCGCTTGACGAGGTCGAGGCCATCGGGCGTCTTCATGTTGACCTGGACCGAGAGGATTTCCTGGTTGATCGACAGGAAATAGGGCGCGGCGTCGATGTCGACCCCGCCGTAGGCGCGCATCTCGTCGAGGTTGCTGCGGCTCTCGATCTTGATGACCTCGGCGCCGAGCTGGGCGAGCATCTTGCCCGCGTAAGGCCCCGCCCAGACTTTGGTCAGCTCGACGACGCGGACGCCGGCGAGGGGGCCGCCGCGGTCACGCATGGTCGACCTCACGTTGATCGGCGCCCAGGTTCGGCGCCGGGGTACGGACGCGGGCGGGTGTGGCGCTCATGCGGTAGCAGGCGCCGGGGTAGGCGACTTTTCCGAAAATCGGGTGCTCGGCCTGCTGGAAGAACGCGCGGTGGACGAACTGCTCATGGACCGGCAGGTCGGCGGCGGTGTTGACCGGGACCATGGCGACGCCGGCCTTCTGCGCCGCCTCGGTGATCGGCAGCTTGTGCTGGAGCGCGACCCACTTCGCGAAATCCGAGCGGAAGGCGGCGACGTTGGCGGGGGTGCAGTCGAATTCGAGCCAGTCTTCCCGGAAAGCCGAGGCCCAGCCGGGTTCGCCCATCAATGCGCAGAGCGCCTTCCAGTGCGCCCGGGTGGTCATGAACAGGAAGACGTGGCCATCGGCGCAGGCAAACGAGGTGCCGGGGCCGCCCATGTCGTAGGCGGTGCGCTCCGCGCTCGGGTCGGCGTCGCCGGCGAGCATGCGGTCTAGCACGCAGTCGATGCGGTTGAGCTGCACCTCGACTTCGGAGATGTCGATCGACTGGCCATGCCCGGTGCGGCGCAGGCGGAGCAACGAAGCCATCGTGCAAAGTGCGGCGTCGATCCCTGCCTCGTAGTCCGACAGGAACCGGCCCGCGCCCTTGAGCGGAGGCTTGCCCTGCGGCGTCTCGCTGGGGCTGTGGTAGGCCCAGCCGCCGGCATTGATGACGTTGATCGGCCGCAGGTTCTGGAACTGCGGCGGGGCGCCTTGCCCGAAAGGCGTGACGAGCGTGTGGACCAGCGCGGGGTGGCGTTCGGCGATCCGCGAGGGATCGAGGGCCAGGCGTTTCGCCCATGCCTCGTCGTGATCGTCTACCAGCGCGTGGGCGCGGCTGAGCAGGCGATCGAGCAAGGCGCGTTCGGCGGGATCGTCGAGATCGAGGACCACCGACCGCTTGCTGGTGTTGAGGTAGGCGAACAGGGTACTCTCGCCTTCGCGGAACGGTCCCATTGACCGCGTCGGCGCGCCGCCCGGGCGCTCGACCTTGATGACCTGCGCGCCGAGGTCGGCAAGCAGCTTGCCCGTATATTCCCCGCTGACGCGCTCGGCCGTCTCGACGACGATAAGGCCGGCGAGGGCGCCCGGCGGCTGGTCGCTCACAGCGATTGCCCGTCGTCGATGGTGAAGGTCGCGCCGGTCACCTGCGCGGAGGCGTCCGACAGCAGGTAGAGCAGCATCGGGTCGAGCGCTTCGGCATCGAGCAGGCGGCGGCGGTGGAGCCGGTCGATGTCGCCCCGGCCGCGCTCGCTGGCGAACCACGAGGCGTTGATCTCGGTGGGAATCCAGCCCGGCTGGAGCGTGTTGACGTTGATGCCCTGACGCACCCATTCACGCGCCAGCTGGCGGCCGAGGTGTGCGAGCCCGGCCTTGGTGGCCGCGTACATCGCATCGCCGGTGCCGTTCTGCTCGGCGGTGATCGAGCCGATCAGCACCACGCGCCCGTCGCCCCGCTCGCGGCTGCCTCCTGCGATCAGCCGCTTCGCGCCTTCGCGGGCGACGAGGTAGCTGCCCAGCAGGTTGGTATCGAGCACGCCGGCCAGTCCTTGCGCCGACACGTCGGTCGAATGGCCGCCGGTGGCGGTGCCGGCATTGGCGATGATCCCGTGGATGGTCCCGAAACGTGCCTCGGCAGCGTCGAAAGCGGCGATGACGGAGGGCTCGTCGGTCACGTCGAGCGCAACGGCGAGGGCGCCGTCACCGATCTCCTCGGCCAGCGCCTGGGTGCGTTCGAGCCGGCGGGCGCCCAGCACCACGCGTCCGCCGGCGCGGGCGATGGTGCGAGCGAAGCCGGCGCCAATGCCCGAGGAGGCTCCGGCGACGAGGATGGTTCGTCCTTCGAGGGACAGGTGCATGCTTCAATGGCTCCACATCTTCGTCATCCCCGCGGAGGCGGGGATCCATCTTCTGACAGTGCAACACGGCACGGCATGAGATGGGTTCCCGCCTCCGCGAGGATGACGAAGGTTGAATTGAAATTCGCCGTGGCAGTTCACGCGCGTTGCAGCGCCTTCCAGTCGGGCAGCTTGGGCGGCATCGCCATGTATTTGTCGATCGCCACCTCGAAATGCCGGATGCGGATTTCCTGGTAGTCGCCGAGCGTGATGCCGGGCTTGGCGGAGGCTTCGAGACCTTCCTGCTGGGCGTAGAGGTTGTCGGTGTCCTGGTCGAGGATCACGCCGAAGCCGGGGTCCATGCCTTCCGCCTCGGCGAAGGACTGGTGATCCTCGAGGGTCTGCACCTCGGCGGTCTCCACCGCGCTGCCGTCCTTCGGCTTGGGGCGCATGAACATGACCTCGTAGATCGTGCGGCGATGATCCTTCGCGTCGGGGCGGAAACGATAGATCATCGGCAGCGAGATGCCGGGGAACAGGAACAGGTTGGGGAAGAACGTATAGCTGTAGGTGTCGAGCAGTTCTGTGTCCGAGATGCCCGAGAGGTCCGCCTTGGTGGCGGTTTCGAACATGCCCCTGAACATGTCGGCCATGACCTGCCGCGCGCGCTCGCCGTCCTTCAGTTCGGGCTTGGAACCGCCGAGCGAGGAGCTGTCGCCCAGCGTGAAGTTGTCGATGATGTCCTTCTCGGAATACTTGTCGCGCAGCTTGGGGCTGACCACGCCGAGCGTCGAGATGAAACGGTTCACGTGCTCGCCGTAGACGTCGTACTGCGAATTGACGTCGCCGTTGGCGGGCGCGACCTGCGGGTGGGTGTCGCCGACATGGTAGGCCTCCATGAAGGCTTCCATCGTCAGCTTCCAGTTGGCCGGATAGCTCTTCTGGACGTGGAGGTAGAGGTAGCGGTCCTCCAGCTTCCAGGCAGCCATGTGGTCCATGATCTCGGGGCCGAGATATTCGGCGAGGCTGGGCGCCTCCGGGTCCATGTTGACCCAGACGAAGCCGCCGAGCCGCTCCACCCGCGCTTCGGGCAGGCACATCTTGCGGGTGGCGGTATGGGCGAAGTCCCACTTCTCGGGGATTTCCTTCAGCGACCCGTCGAGGTTCCAGGTCCAGCCGTGGAACGGGCACTTGATGTTCATCGCGAAGCCCGCCGTGCCCGAGGGCTTGAGCTTGGTGCCCCGGTGGAGACAGGCGTTGAAGTGGGCGCGGATTTCGTCGTCATCAGTGCGCGTGACGACGAACGAGTACGGCCCGATGTCGTAGACGTAGTAATCGCCCACTTCGGGAATGTGGTCCTCGCGGCAGGCCATCTGCCAGGTGCGGGTCCACATGCGTTCGAACTCGCCAGTGGCGAAGGCGGGATCGACGTAGCGGTCCTTGGAGATGTCCTCGCTGCCGAGGTATTCGTAGCTTTCGCTGGCGGCCCACGCGGGGGCGGCGACCTTGTCGCGGGCGATGATTTCCTGCGTGGTCTCGGCAGGGCACCGGGCCTCGCCGGGCTGGAGCATACCGGTTTCGACGTTCATTTCCTGCAGCTCCTGCTCAAGTGCTCATTCCGCCGCTTCGAGCGTGGGCGCGCTGGCCTGCGCCGGGGCGGGAAGGGTGGATTTCTGGACCGCGCCACCGCGCATCACGAAGGCGACTTTCTCGGGACCGGAGAGGACCGAAATGTCGGCCAGCGGGTCACCCGCAACGAGGATCAGGTCGGCGAGCTTGCCCACCTCCAGCGTGCCGAGATCGCCGCCGTAACCCATCGCTAACCCACCGTTACGGGTGGCGCAGAGCAGCGCCTCGGCGGGGGTGTAGCCGTAGTGCTCGACGAAGAACTTGAGGTCGCGGCCCTGCTCGCCCTGCTTGCTCCAGCCGAAGCCGTAGTCGCCGCCGATCAGGTGGCGGATGCCGCGCTTGCGCAGTTCCGTGTGGGTTTTGATAGAATTTTCAAGCAGTTCCGGAATGTTCATGTAGCCGCCGACCTCGGGCGTCAGGCCGTGCGCGGAAGCCTCGCCCGCCATGATCTGCGCGAACAGGCCAACGGTGGGCACGACGAAGATGCGGTCCTTGGCCTCCTCCATCATGTCGAGCAGTTCCTCGTCCGAATATTCGGTGTGGAACAGCCCGTCGACGCCCGCGCGGATGCAGAACTTGGAGCCGTCGATCGAGCGCGTGTGCGCATTGATCTTGCGGCCGTAGGCATGCGCGGTCTCGGCAGCGACGCGGATTTCCTCGAAGGTCATCGGCGTGGTGTGGCCCGGCGTGGCGGGGTAGAACGGGTCGCCGGAGACATCGAGCTTGATGTTGTCGATCCCTTCGCGGCAGTGCAGGCGTACGGCGCGGCGCATCTCGTCCACGCCGTCGACGATGGTGGAGGGGCCTTGCCTCGGGTTGTGCGCCTTGCTCTCGTCGCCCATCGCGCCGGTCACGGTGATCTCGAGCCCACCGGCGCGGATGCGTGGGCCCGGCAGGCGGCCGGCGTTCACTTCGTCGCGCACCGCGACCGCCAGCTTGAGCTTGGCTTCGGAGGCTCCATAGGCGCTGGTGAAGCCGGCCTCGATCAGCGCCTTGGCACCGCGCGCGGCGGTGAACACCTGCGTTTCGGGACAGGGGGTGATGAGGTCTTCCGTGGCCGTGACGTTCTCGAACGAGAGGTGCGCGTGGCCCTCGGTCATGCCGGGCATGCAGAACAGGCCGGCGGCGTCGATGACGGTATCGCCCTCGCGAACGATGGCCTTGGAGCCGACCGAGACGATACGGTCGCCCTCGACCACGAGGTCGCCGATAGACGTATCCGCGCCGGTGGCGGTGAACAGCTGCGCGCTGCGGATGACTGTACGGCCCACGTTGCCTCTCCTTGAGCCGCTTGCCCGGCCCTCGTTTGCTGGACTCGAGACTAGGCCCGCCACCCCTTGCGGCAAATGACTGGCCCTGCAGAGGCGGTTTCCCCTGACGGCTTGGGCGGCCCCTGCTTCCCGGCCAGTCAAGCCGCGGCGCACGGCAGGCCCTTTGCAAAGGGAGTCCTGCTGGGGCATGGATGGTAGGTATTGGGAAATGGCGAAAGTCCGTTCGCAACGGCGAATGGAATCGAGAGGACGACTCGCACGATGGGCACCCTGAAAGTCACCATGATCGACGTGGACGGCGATACGCATACCTTCGAGGACGTCGAGGAGGGGATCAGCCTGATGGAACTGGGCCGCCAGAACGGGGTCTCGGGGATCATGGGCGACTGCGGCGGCGGCTGCGCCTGCGCGACCTGCCATGTCTATGTCGACGCCGACTGGATGGAGAAGGTCGGCGAGCCCGACGACATCGAGTTCGCCATGCTCGACATGGTGGCTGACGTGATGAAGGACAATTCGCGCCTGGGCTGCCAGATCCGCATGGTCCCCGAACTGGACGGGCTGGAAGTTACCGTCGCGCCTGCCTCGTCCTATTGAGCCAAAAGCCACGCCCGAACGGAAACGGGCAGTTTGCGCGCAAGGGCAAGCGCGGGTTCGAGGGCGGGCATGGCGGGGTAGGGGCGGGGCGTCCATAACCTTCCCAACGAGAACGGCCGCCAAGCGCGGCCCGGCGAGCAGGATGACGGGAAAGCCATGGCAACGCAGATTTCGCAGGACCGCACTTCCGAGCGGCTGGACCTGACCCCGGAGCAGGAGGGGCTGCTGGAAGCGGGCTCGCTCGCGGATACCGCGATTCAGGCGCGGCCGCACGAATATTACACCGCGATGCGCCACGGCGATCCGATCCACTACGACGAGCGGCTGGGATCGTGGCTGGTCACTCGGCACGAGGATATCTCGGCGGTGCAATCGGACCCGGTGACGTTCTCGGTCCAGCACGGCTATTCCGAACAGCAGGCGCGCGGCATGCGCGACGAGTTCGAAGCGTACCTGCGCGAGCACGGCGGCGGTTACTTCCCCGACGCTATCATGTCGGACCCGCCCTATCACACGCGCATCCGCAAGCTGATGGAGCAGGCCTTCACCGCGCACCGGGTCAAGGAGCTTGAACCGCGCATCACCGAGGTCGTGCGTGGCGTCATCGCCGAGGTCATCGCCAAGGGGAACGGCCGGTGCGACGCGGTCAAGGATATCGCGATCCCCGTCACCATCCGCGTGATCGTCGAGCAGCTTGGCCTCGATCACGGGATGGAGGACAAGATCTCCCGCTGGTCGGTCGCCGTCACCGCCCAGATCGGCGCGATGCAGAGCCGCGAGACGATGCTGCAGAACGCGGCCCTGATCGCCGAACTCCAGCAGTACCTCATCGCCAAGATGAAGGCCTGCGAGGCAAACCCGAGCGAGGACATGATCTCAGACCTCGTCCATGCCGAGGTCACCAACGCCGACGGCACCAAGGAGAAGCTGACCTTCGAGGAAGCGGTCTCGCTGGTCCGCGCCACGCTGATCGCCGGCAACGACACCACGGCGACCGCGATCGGCAACCTGTTCTATGTCCTGACGACCCGGCCGGGCATGGCCGAACTGCTCGAAAGCATCGTCGACGACGAACGCCAGCTCAACCGCTTCATCGAGGAGCACCTGCGCAGCGAACCGCCGGTGCGCGCCCTCTCGCGCATGACTACGCGCGAAGTGACGGTGAACGGCACGACGATCCCGGCGCACGCGCACATGCTGCTCGTCTACGGCTCGGGCAACGACGACGAGACGGTGTTCCCCGAGCCGCGCAAGTTCGACATCACCCGCCAGAACCTGGGCCGCCACGTCGCTTTCGGCGGCGGCCCGCACCGCTGCGTCGGCCTCGCGCTCGCCCGCATGGAAGTGAAGGTCGCGGCGCGGGAAATTGCGCGCCAGATGAAGAATATGAAGCTTGCGATCCCGGAGAGCGAGATCCGCTACACACCGACGGTCGCGACACGCACGATCGAATCGCTGCCGATCACGTTTGAGAAGCGGTGAGTCATAACGAAAGAAAAATACCCTCGTCATCCCCGTGAAGGCGGGGATCCATCTGATGACGGTGCAACGGACGGCACATCAACTGGGTCCCCGCCTTCGCGGGGATGACGAGATAGAGGTTAGGGGAGTACAGGGTGAGCAAGGAACTGGCCGGCAAGGTCGCGGTGATCACCGGCGGGGCGAGTGGCATCGGCCGGGCGACGGTCGAACTGTTCGCCGCGCAAGGCGCCAAGGTCGTCATCGCCGACGTCGCCGATGCGGCGGGCGAAGCGCTCGCCAGGTCGCTGGGCGACAGCGTAGTTTACCAGCACACCGACGTCAGTGAACCGGCAGCGATGCAGGCGCTCGTCGACACGGCGGTGGATCGCTTCGGCGGGCTAGACGTGATGTTCAACAACGCGGGCATCTCGACCAAGGCCTATCCCAGCTTCGTCGATGACGAACTCGACGATTTCGACCGGGTGATGCGCGTGAACGTGCTCGGGCCGATGCTCGGCACCCGCAATGCGGCACGGATCATGAAGGCGCGCGGGCTAGGCGGCGTGATCCTGAACAATGCCTCGATCGCAGGCACTTTGGCGGGCATCGGCATGATGACCTACCGCGCTTCCAAGGCGGCGCTGATCCAGTTCAGCAAGTCCTCCGCGATCGACCTCGCGCAGCATGGCATCCGCGTGAATTGCATCGTGCCGGGCCACGTGCGCACCAAACTGTCCTCGTTCGGGCAGGTGGGCGCCGACGCGGCGCTGGCGGCGCGGATCGAGGAGGGGGTCAACGCGGTCTACCTCTCGAACCAGCTCATCAAACGGCGCGGCGAGCCCGAGGACGTGGCCCAAGTGGCGCTGTTCCTCGCCAGCGAGCGTTCGCGCCACATGACCGGAGCGGTGCTCCCGGTCGAGGGCGGCGTGACGGTGGGCGATCCGGTCAACCACCTGCAGGACATCCTTGCCGTGCGCGCCGAAGCCATGGCGGTGCAGGACGCCGAGGCCTGACAAGACGACGACCCCGGATAACCGGGGCGGAATATTGAGGAGAGGAATGATGAGGACTTTGTTCGCGGCCGCTCTGGCGGCTGGCACGATGCTATCGCCCGTCTGCACCGCCTTCGCGCAGTCGGCCGGCACGGCGACGCAGATCAACGAAGGCGATATCGTCGTCACCGCGCGTCGCCGCGACGAGACGCTGTCCACCGTGCCTGCCGCGATCACCGCGCTGAGCAGCGACGACCTCGTCCAGCGCGGTGTGCATACCGACGCCGACCTCCAGCTGGTCGCGCCGGGACTGACGATCCGCCAGACGCAGGGCAACAACTCGCTCACCTACTCGATCCGCGGGCAGACGGCCGACACCTTCTCGGGCTCGCCCTCGGCAGTGATCGCCTATCTCAACGAAGTGCCGATGGCGATCAACGGCGCCAATTCGTTCTACGATCTCGAGAACGTGCAGGTCCTGAAAGGCCCGCAAGGCACGCTGTTCGGCCGCAATGCCACCGGCGGCGCGGTGCTCTACAACTCGGCCAAGCCCAGTGACAAGATCGAGGCGCTCGTGCGCGGGCGCCTCGGCAACTACGACCTGCGCGAAGTGGAGGCCATGCTCAACGTGCCGCTGGTCGAGGACAAGGTGCTGCTGCGCGGCGCCTTCGACGTGGTGCGCAAGGACGGCTACATCCGCAACCTGCTGAACGACGAGCGCCTCGGCAACGTGAAGCGCGACAGCGGCCGCGTGACGCTGACGGTCAAGCCCACCGAAACCATCAGCAACACCACCATGGTGCAGTACTCCAAGGCCGGCGGCACCAACACCGGCGCGTCCTATACCTACTCCGTCTACGGCTGCGGCGACACCAACAATGGCTTCGCGCTGACCTGCGGCGCCGGGCTGCTGTTCGGGCCGAGCCTCGACAGCGTTGCCGGGCCGGGAGCCTGGGACGCCTATCTCGCCGCGCATCCCGAAGCCTACGCGCCCGGGCTTATCGCCTACGTCGACGAGCAGAAGCGCATCGGCCCCTACAAGACGCGCCATCCGGGCGGCGCCAGCCACCACGGCAAGGACTGGTTCGTCAGCAACACCACCGAGGTGGAACTGGGCGGGTCGGCCACGCTGCGCAACATCTTCGGGTACGAGAATTCGAAGACGCGGTCCGAGCAGCCGCAGCTCGGCGCGCCCTTCGTCACCATCCTGACCGCCAATGCCGCGGCCGACCAGTACGGCAACCAGCTCAAGGTCCGCTCGGTGTCGGAGGAACTGCAGGTCGTCGGCGAGGCGATGGGCGGCAAGCTCGACTACATCTTCGGCTACTACATGCAGCGCCAGCGCAGCGATACGCTCTGGCCCCAGACCTATTTCGACGTCTCGCCGGTGCTCGCGCCGAACTACGTCACCAACAACTTCCGCCTGCGCAACAGCACCGACGCGCTCTACGGCCAGCTTTCCTACGAGGTCGTGCCTGACCTCAAGCTGACCGGCGGCCTGCGCTACACCTGGGAGCGGGTGAAGATCGAGCAGCTGCCAGATGCGACCTACACCTTCGGCGCGCCCGACCAGAAGAAGACCTTCTCCGATCCCTCGTGGGAAGTCGGCCTCGAATACAAGGCGAGCCCCGACTGGTTCGCCTACCTCAAGACGCGCGGCAGCTTCCGTTCGGGCGGCTTCAACGGTGCCGCGCCGCCGGTGAATGCCACCGCGACCGACGGCGGCAACCTGTTCGATTCCGAGCACACGCAGGACATCGAGGGCGGTTTGAAGTTCTCCGGCCTTGCGTTCGGGCGCCCGGCGAACTTCGCCACCGCCGTGTTCGTGCAGTGGATCCAGGACGTGCAGCGCGTCGAGTTCCCCGATCCGGACGGGCCGGGTGGGCTGGCCTCGATCGCGGTGACCGCCAACGTGCCGTCGAGCCGCATCTGGGGCTTCGAGGCGCAGGGTTCGATCCGGCCCACCGACTGGCTCGAACTCGGCGGGTCGGGCGCCTATACCAATGCGAAGTTCACCAATGGGAACATCACGCTCTTCGGCAATCCCTATTCCTACGCGCCGGTGGGGGACACGCCCAAGTTCTCCGGCACCGCCTTCGCGCAGTTATCGCTGCCGGTGAGCGAGGACATGGGCAAGGTGTCGCTGCGCGGCGAGGTCTACGGGCAGACCGCGCAGTATTTCTCGAACACTGCCGATTCGATCGGGCCGGGTACGCGCCTTCCGGGCTACACGCTGCTCCACGCGCGGCTGGACTGGGCCGACATCGCCGGGTCGAACTTCTCGGCGGCGCTGTTCGCCAAGAACCTCACCGACGAGGCCTATTTCGTCGGCGGCATGACGCTCGCAGCCGCGCTCGGCCACAACGCCGCCGCCGTCGGCGAGCCGCGCACGTATGGGCTGGAGATCAGCTTCAAGTACTGACGAAGTGCTCGATTTCCCCAGCGATCGTGCCGGGGATTTCGAGGTTCAGCATGTGGCCGGCGCCGGTATGGTCGATGCGGGTTACCTGTTGCCCCATGGCGGCGATCACGTCGGCGATGAGGCGGAAGTCCTCGGTGTCGCGTGTCCCGGTAAGCAGCAGCGTGGGCATCGTGAGGTGGCCGAGACGGTCTATGTCGGGGAGGGCGGGGCGCTGGTCGTCCTGCACCCACTGGCGGCCTTGGTAGGCCTCGATGGAGGCGCGCAGGGTCTGGCCTGCCCGGCTCTCGCGCACCGGGTCGAACAGCGGATGATGCCACCACAGGTCGCGAGCCTGCGCCCTGTCGCCGCTCCGAGCGGCCCGGCCGATGGCTTTCCAGCGGTCTATCCACTCCGTCGTCCAGGACCAGCCGACCATTAGCGGACTGACCAGTACCAGTCGGCGGACACGCTCCGGGTGGTTCAGGGCGAAGTTCAGGACCGTAGCCCCGCCCAGCGACATGCCGCAGAGGTCGGCGCATTCGATCCCCAGCGCGTCGAGCAGCGCCAGCAGGTCGTCGGCGTGGGAGAAGGGCACGCCTTCGGGCGCCTGCGAGTCGCCGAAACCGCGCTGGTCGTAGGCTATGACTGCGCGGTCGGCGGGCAGGGCGTCCAGCAACGGCACCCAGTCATGACGCGATCCGCCGAAGCCGTGGACCAGCACGAGTGGGACGCGGGCGGACGCTCCCTCGCGTCGTTCACCGACAAGCTGCGCGTCTGCTATGCTGATACGAAAAGGGGTGGCCATGGCCACCCCAAGCTAGCGCGTGCCCCGTATGCTGCAAGGGCGGCGCGCAGCATTCGTGTCGGGTATCAGGCCGAACCCATGTAGCGGCCGCCATTGGTGCTGATCGTCTGGCCGGTCATGTAGCTGGCTTCCTCGGAGGCGAGGAACGCCGCTGCCGCCGCGATGTCCGCGACCTGGCCGAGGCGGCCGACCGGGAGCGAGGCGCCGTAGGCTTCGGCGTCGATCGGGGCGCCGCGCAGCATAGGGGTGTCGATCGAGCCCGGCGGGATCATGTTGGCGGTGATGCCGGTCTTGCCCAGTTCCAGCGCCAGCGCCTTGGTCAGGCCGAGCAGTCCGCCCTTCGAGGCGACGTAGTGCGTCTGCGAGAACGAGCCCGACTGCGTCGAGGACGAAGTGATGTTGATGATCCGGCCCCACTTGGCGGCCAGCATGTCGGGCACCAGTTCCTTGGTGACCAGCCAGGGGCCCTTCAGGTTGATGCGGATGACCTTGTCGAACTCGTCGTCCTCGATGTCCATGAACGGCGTGAACGGGGCGATGCCGGCGTTGTTCACGAGGATGGTGATCGGGCCGAACTTCGCGCGGGTCTCGTCGGCGGCGGCCTTGATCGCGGCCTTGTCGGAGCAGTCGACGACCACGGCGATGGCCTTGCCGCCGGCCGCTTCGATCTGCTTCACGGTTTCGGCGGCGCCCTCGGGGTTGAGGTCCCAGACCGCGATGGCGGCCTTGTCCTCGGCGAGGCGCAGCGCGACGCCGCGGCCGATGCCCGAGCCGGCACCGGTGATGACGGCGACCTTGCCTTCAAGCGAACGTGTCATGCGATTGTACTCTCCCAGGTCTTGATGCTGAACACCTGAACAGTATCCGTGCGGGGAGAGTCAAACCGCCGCTGCGATGAACGCTTACATCTTCTCCGCGAAGCTGCCGTAGCGGCCGCGGTGGAACAGCATCGGATCATCCTCGCGCACGGTTTCCATGCGCAGGACCTGGCCCAGCACGAACCAGTGATCGCCCGCCTCGGTGACGGAGTAGAGCCTGCATTCGATCGCCGCGATCGAGTCGGCGATGACCGGGAGGCCGTGGTCCGAGATCACGTAGTTGACGCCGACGAACTTCGCCTCGCCCTTGGCGGTGACGGCGCGGCAGACGTCGCCCTGGTCGCTCGCCATGACGTTGACGCAGAAGTGGCCGGCCTTTTCGATCAACGGCCACGAACTGGAAGACTTGTCGGGGAAGAAGCCCACCAGCGGCGGGTCGAGCGAAACCGAGGTGAAGCTGCCCACGACCATGCCGGCAGGCCTGCCCTCGTCAAGCGCCGTGATCACGCAGACGCCGGTGGGGTAGCTGCCGAGGACCTTTCGGAAGGCTGCCGGATCGATCGTCGTCTCGCTCACGCGTTCACACCTCTTCGTTGCACCATGGTTTCGCGATATCGAAACATTCGTAGCATATCCGAACGGACACGCCATCGCGATATCGCGGAGCACTAGTGCCCGTTAGCCCTGTGCCGGGCAAGAGGGCACAGTTATCCATAGCCAATCACCGGCCTCCGATCATTGCACCGGAAGCGTTTAGACTTGATGTTTTTGCACCTGATTCAATTTAACCGCGCGCTTAAAAAACTTGCCTCTGCCCGATCAAAAGTGCAGGGGACGAACCTGTAACGGATCGCCTAACGCTGTGGTGCCCGACGCGGGCCCGTCGCGAAAAGGGCGACCCGGATGCTTGCTTAACAGCGGGGCCGGTTCGGCCGGACACCTGCGCGCAAACTCTAAGGGAAGATGCACATGGCCACTGCCGAACTGATCGCCGAGACTCCCGTTGCCGCCGAAGTCGCCGCGATTGTCGCCCGCTCGCGCGCCGCGCAGCAGCAGATCGAGAACGCCACGCAGGAGCAGGTCGATACCTGGATCCGCGGCATGGTCTACGCCGTCTGCAAGCCCGGCATGGACGAGGAAATCGCCCGCGAGACCGTCGAGGAAACGCAGCTCGGCAACTACGAGGGCAAGTTCAAGAAAATCTCGGTCAAGACGCGCGCCACGCTGATGGACATCATCGACGACAAGTCGGTGGGCGTGATCGAGGAAGACCACGAGCGCAACCTGGTGAAGATCGCCAAGCCCGTCGGCGTGATCGGCGCCCTCTCGCCCTCGACCAACCCCGAGGCGACCCCGGTCATCAAGGCGATCAGCGCAGTCAAGGGCCGCAACTCGATCATCATCTGCCCGCACCCGCGCGCCAAGTTCGTCAACGCCAAGATCTGCAACCTGATGCGCGACGCACTGGTGAAGATGGGCGCGCCCGCCGACCTCGTGATCCCGATCGAGCAGCCTTCGGTCGAGAAGACCAACGAAGTCATGAAGCAGTGCGACCGCATCCTCGCCACCGGTGGCACCCCGATGGTCAAGGCCGCCTACTCGTCGGGCACCCCGGCGCTGGGCGTGGGCGTGGGCAACGCCGTCATCACCGTCGACGACACCGCCGACCTCGATGACGCCGCCTCCAAGATCCTGATCTCCAAGACGCTCGACTATGCGGCTTCGTGCTCGTCGGACAATTCGGTCGTCCTGCTCGACGCGATCTACGACACCATGCTCGAGAAGCTGAAGGGCAAGGGCGGCTTCATCATCGAGGGTGAGAACAAGACCAAGCTGCAGAACGCGATCTGGGAAGACGGCGAGCATATCAACGCCAAGGTCGTCGCCCAGTCGGCGCAGTTCATCGCCGACTACGCGGGCTTCGCGATTCCCGAAGGCACCGCGTTCTTCATCGTGCCGGAAACCGGCTACGGCCCCGACCACAAGTTCTCGGGCGAGAAGATGACGGTGACCATGGCGCTCTACCGCGCCAAGGACATCGACGATGCCGTCCGCCTGACCAACGCCATCCAGGGCTACCAGGGCCAGGGCCACTCGGCCGGGATCTACTCGACCAGCGACGACAACATCATGAAGCTGGCGATGGGCACCAAGACCAGCCGCGTGATGGTCAACCAGCCGCAGTCGGCCTCGAACTCGGGCAACCTGTGGAACGGCATGCGCCAGACCTTCTCGCTGGGCTGCGGTTCGTGGGGCGGCAACGCCACCAACAACAACGTCACCTGGCGCGACCTCATCAACGAGACCTGGGTGTCGAAGCCGCTGGCGACGCACAAGGTCATCCCGTCCGACGAGCAGCTGTTCGGCAAGGACATCATCGAGCTCGTCGGCTGACCTTCTCGCGGCAACCGGAAGGGGTGGGTGTGCGTTTCACCCACCTTTATCCGGTGCCGTGAATGGAGACGACCGATGACACGCACGCTTCCCCTGATCGCCTTGACCGCCGCGCTGGCGCTGGCCGCATGCTCGAAGGAGCCTGATGCCACCACGACGCAGGCAGCGCCTACCGAGACCGAGGAAGTGTTCCAGGAAGATGCGGGTTCGGCCAGCGAAGCGCCCGAGGCTACGGAGACCCCGGCATCGCTCGACGCGATTCCGGAAATCGTGCGCGGCCGCTGGGGTCTCGTTCCGGCGGACTGCACGAGCAAGCTGGGCGATGCCAAGGGTCTGCTGGAAGTCTCGGCGGACCAGCTCAAGTTCTACGAATCGGTGGCGAAGCTGGGCACCATCAAGGAAGCGGGCGAGAGCCGCATCCGCGCCACTTTCGCCTACACCGGCGAAGGCCAGAGCTGGAGCCAGGACGTCGTCCTCGACGTACAGGACGACGGCAAGACGCTGATCCGCCGCGATTACGGCCCGGACGCCATGCCCGGACCGCTCAAGTACACCCGCTGCACGTGAACCGTCACGGCAGGTTGACCACACAGGGGCGAAGATGACCGAACAGTTTGGGCTGACCGAAGACCAGCTTGCCGTCCAGGACACGGCGCGCAAGTTCACCGCCGACCGCATCACGCCCTTCGCGGCCGAGTGGGACGAGAAGCACCACTACCCGGTCGACGTGTGGAAGGCCGCTGGCGAACTGGGCTTCGGCGCGATCTACGTCTCCGAGGAAAGCGGCGGCATCGGCCTCGGCCGGCTCGATGCGGCGCTCATCATGGAGGCCATGTCCTACGGCTGTCCGGCGACCAGCGCCTATATCTCGATCCACAACATGGGCGCGTGGATGATCGACACCTTCGGCGACCAGCAGCTGAAGGACCGCTACCTCCCCGACCTGGTGACGATGGAGAAGATCGTCTCCTACTGCCTCACCGAGCCGGGCTCGGGCTCCGACGCGGCGGCGCTCAAGACCACCGCGCGCCTTGACGGCGACCACTACGTCCTCAACGGCACCAAGCAGTTCATCTCGGGCGGCGGCTACAACGACGTCTACATCGTCATGGCCCGCACCGGCGAGCACAAGTCGCGCGGCATCTCGTGCTTCGTGGTCGACAAGGGCACGCCGGGCCTGAGTTTCGGCGCGCCCGAAAAGAAGCTGGGCTGGAATGCCTCGCCCACGGCGCAGGTGATCTTCGAGGACTGCCGCGTGCCGGTCGAGAACCGTGTCGGCGCCGAGGGTGACGGCTTCAAGTTCGCGATGGCGGGCCTCGACGGCGGCCGCATCAACATCGGCGCCTGCTCGCTCGGCGGGGCGCAGCGCTGCCTCGACGAGGCGATCCAGTATTCGAAGGACCGCAAGCAGTTCGACCAGCCGATCGCCGACTTCCAGAACACCCAGTTCCGCCTCGCCGAGATGGCGACCGAGCTGGAGGCCGCCCGCGCGCTGCTCTACATGGCGGCCGCCAAGGTGACCGCCAAGTCGCCGGACAAGACCCGTTTCGCCGCCATGGCCAAGCTGCTCGCCAGCGACACCGGCTCGTCCGTGGTCGACCGCGCGCTGCAGATCTTCGGCGGCTACGGCTACCTCAAGGACTACCCGATCGAGCGCTTCTGGCGCGACCTGCGCGTCCACCGCATCCTCGAGGGCACCAACGAGGTCATGCGCATGATCATCGGCCGCGACCTCACCAAGTAACGCACTGCAGGGGGATTCCATGACCGACGAAGTGCTGTTCCGGCGCGAGGGCGCCCTTGGCGTCGTCTCGCTCAACCGGCCCAAGGCCATCCACGCGCTGACGCTGGGCATGTGCGAGGCGATGAGCGCGCAACTGGCCGAGTGGGCGGGTGACCCCGCCGTCAAGGCGATCGCCATCGAGCATGCCGAGGGCCGGGGCTTCTGCTCGGGCGGCGACATCAACCTGCTGCGCCAGTCCGCGCTGACCGACGGCGGCGAAGCCGGGCGCCGGTTCTTCTTCGAGGAATACCGCCTCAACCACCAGCTGTTCACCTACGACAAGCCGGTGGTCGCGTTCATGGACGGCATCACCATGGGCGGCGGCGTCGGCATCTCGCAGCCCGCGCGCTTCCGCGTCGCCACCGAGAACACCCGCTTCGCCATGCCCGAGACCGGCATCGGCCTCTTCCCGGACGTCGGCGGCGGCTGGTATCTCTCGCGCCTCGATGGGCGGGTGGGCCAGTTCCTCGCGCTGACCGGTGCGCGGCTCGACGGGGCGGAATGCCTCTGGGCGGGCCTTGCCACGCACTACCTGCCGGCAGACGCGTTGCCAGAGGCCAAGGCGCGCATCGCCGCCGGGCACGAGATCGGCGGCGTCCTCACCGCGCTCGCGGTGACGCCGCCCGCGCCCAGGATCGCCGCCCATGCCGGCGCGATCCGCAGGCATTTCGCCTTCGACACGCTGGAGCAGGTGCTCGCCTCGCTGGAGACCGACGACAGCGAATGGGCTGCGAAGGAACTGGCCACGCTGCGCACCAAGAGCCCGCAGGCCTGCAAGGTGTCGCTGCGGCAGCTCGATGAATCGCTAGCGCTGGAGACCTTCGCCCAGAACATGGCGTTGGAATACCGCATCGGCGGGCACGTGCTGGTGCTCCCCGACTTTGCCGAGGGCGTGCGCGCGGTGATCGTCGACAAGGACCATGCGCCCAGGTGGCACCCCGCGCGCCCCGAAGATGTGACCGAAGAGATGCTGGAGGCGATCTTCGCCCCGCTGCCCCCTGAAGAGGAATGGAAGCCGCTATGAGCACGTACGATACGATCCTGGTCGAACAGAAGGGCGGCGTCACGCTCATCACGCTCAACCGCCCGCAGGCGCTCAACGCGCTGAACTCGACGGTACTGGCCGAGCTGATCCAGGCCTTCGCCGCCTTCGAGGCCGACAAGTCGCAGGGCTGCGCCGTGCTCACCGGTTCGGGCGAGAAGGCCTTCGCGGCCGGCGCCGACATCAAGGAGATGTCGGACAAGCCGAGCGCCGAGTTCTACTCGGAGGACTTCTTCGCGGGCTGGACCGCGCAGATCGTCAAGACGACCCGCAAGCCCTGGATCGCCGCCGTCAACGGCTTCGCGCTCGGCGGTGGCTGCGAACTGGCGATGATGGCGGACTTCATCATTGCCTCGGAAACGGCTAAGTTCGGCCAGCCCGAAATCAAGCTCGGCGTTGCGCCGGGCATGGGCGGATCGCAGCGCCTGACGCGTGCGGTGGGCAAGTCGAAGGCCATGGACATGTGCCTCACCGGCCGCATGATGGACGCCGCCGAAGCCGAGCGTTCGGGCCTCGTCAGCCAGGTCGTGCCGCTCGACGCGCTGCTGGAAACCGCGCTCAAGTCAGCGGCGACGATCGCCGGAATGCCGCCGCTCGCCGCGATGATGAACAAGGAGATGGTCAACATCGCCTTCGAGACCACGCTCGACACCGGCCTCGTCATGGAGCGCCGGATGTTCCAGGTCCTCACCGCCACCGAGGACAAGGCCGAGGGTATGGCCGCCTTCGTCGAGAAGCGTCCGGGCACGTGGAAGGGCAAGTAAGCCGTCGTCCCCGCGAAGGCGGGGATCGCTGGCCGTGAACAGCCCACCCTTCGGCTAGGCGCCCTGCCTCGAAGCCTCGCCTAAAGACAGCCAGCGGTCCCGGATCACGTCCGGGACGACGAATCTTGGAGAGCACGCAATGAAGATCGCATTCATCGGCCTTGGCAACATGGGCGGCGGCATGGCCGCGAACCTCGTAAAGGCGGGGCACGAGGTCCGCGCCTTCGACCTTTCGGCCGAAGCGCTGGCCAAGGCGGGCGAAAGCGGCTGCGCGACCTTCACGGCGGTTCCCGATGCGGTCGCGGGCGTGGACGCGGTCGTCACCATGCTGCCCAACGGCGGCATCGTGAAGGCGGTCTACACCGCCGACGTGATCGGCAAGGCCCCGGCGGGCGCGCTGTTCCTCGACTGCTCGACCATCGACCTCGAAACCGCGCGCGAAGTCGCCGGGCTGGCCGAGGCGGCGGGCTACGAGATGGTCGATGCGCCGGTTTCGGGCGGCATCGCGGCGGCCAACGGCGGCACGCTGACTTTCATGGTCGGCGGCAGCGATGCGGCGTTCGAGAAGGCCAAGGCCGTCCTCGATCCGATGGCCAAGGCGGTGATCCATGCCGGCGAGATCGGTGCGGGTCAGGTCGCCAAGATGTGCAACAACATGCTGCTGGCGATCCACATGATCGGCACCTGCGAGGCGCTGGCCCTGGCGGAAAAGGCGGGCCTCGATCCGCAGAAGTTCTACGAGATCAGCTCCAAGTCGACCGGCTACTGCTGGTCGCTCAACGACTACACCCCGGCGCCCGGCATCGGTGCGGCAAGCCCCGCCGACAACGGCTACGCGGGCGGCTTCGCCTCGGCGCTGATGCTCAAGGACCTGCGTCTCGCCATGGCCGGGGCCGGAACGGCCGCCGCCACCGTGCCGCTGGGCGAGCATGCGACGAAAATCTACGAGGCGTTCGTCGAAGCCGGTAACGGCGGCAAGGACTTCGGGGCGATCTTCACCACGCTGTGAGGGCTCATCGCCCGCAGCCAAGCTTGCGCGCGACCGACATACCGATCCAAACTCCCGTCATCCCCGCGAAGGCGGGGATCTCGCTCGATCCTTCGTGACCGCGCAAGGAAGCGGGGCCCCCGCCTTCGCGAGGGCGACGGAATTGGGATGTGGTTGAACCAGGCAAGGTGACGTCAAGCGTTGGCCAATGGCGGTGAAGCGCGCCGCCGTGCCCGCTCGAACCCGGGCACTTTCATTCCCTTGGTCTTGCCGGTCAGATGGAACTGCCGACATAGCTCGCAGCGATAAGGGCGCAGCGGGAAGGGCGCTTTAGCGGCCACCTCCAGCGCCGCCGCCTCGCTCGCATAGCGCGCCTTGCGCTGGCAGATGCCGGGGCTCGTGCGCATCTCAGCCGAGCAGTCGGGGGCCCAGCAGCGTGAGGATCTTCACGTCGATGGCGCAACCCTGCTCCCGCCAGTCGCGCACCGCCTGCTCCATCCCGGCGAGTGGGACGCGGTGGACCAGGATGTCCTCGCTGTCGACACCGCCACCGTCGCCGACCTTCTCGAGGTCGAGGGCGCGGAACAGGGTGAAGCTCTCGCTGACCATGCCGGGCGAGGAGAAGAATTCGCCCACCGTCTCCATGGTCCCGGCGCGGTAGCCGGTTTCCTCCTCCAGTTCGCGCGCGGCGGCAAGCGCGCTGTCCTCGTCGGCATTGTCGTCATGATCGCCGACGAGGCCGGCGGGCAGTTCGATGCAGCGCTTGCCGAGCGGCACGCGGAACTGGTCGACGAGGATGACGTGGTCCTCGGCGTCCACCGCCAGGATCACCGCCGCCCGAATGCCGCGCGCGCGGCTGACGTATTCCCAGCGACCCTGGCGCTTGGTGGTGATGAAACGGCCTTCCCACATCACCTCGACGGGCTTGTCGGCGTCGTAGTGGTCGGAGAGGATATCGGTGGTCATACTTCGATCAGCCTGTCGGGAAGTTCGTTGACGTCGCCTTCCAGCCGGGGGACGTGGACGGTGAGCACGGCGCCGACCTTGGCGACGGCGGCGATCATCGCGTCGGCCGTGCGGCCCTGGCGCAGTTCGACGAGCATGGCGTTCATGGCGTCGGCCCAGACGCCGGGCTCGACCTTGGTGGCGATGGCCTGGTCGGCGACGATCTCGGCGCGGTGCTCGCGCATGGAGAGGTAGATGAGGATGCCGGTGCGCCCGGTGGTGCGCTGCTCGGCGCCGATGCGGAAGGCGCGCAGGGCGCGGTCATGGACGCGCATGGTGCGGATCGGCGCGGGGATCAGGAAGAACTTCAGCGGCTGCCACAGCTGCAGCAGCATCATGCCCGCGAACTTGAGCGTGGCCACGCCCAGCGCCAGCGAGAACATCATGCGCGGGGTCCATTCGTGGCCCCAGTCGGCGATGAGGCGGTCGTAGAGGCCCATGTAGAAGTCGGGCGCGATCGCCAGCGCGCCGAGCGCGAGGAAGGCGACGAGCGCCGACCACGCCAGCGCGACGTCGGTGTAGCCGTCCGACCGGTCGGCGAGGATCGTGACGATCTCGCCGGAACTGAGCAGTTCGGCATCGCCCACCGCGGCGCTGATGCGCTGGTGGTCGGCCTCGGAGAGATATCTGGGACTTGCCATGACTTACCAGCTCCCGCTCGCACCGCCGCCGCCGAAGCCGCCGCCACCGCCGGAAAATCCACCGCCGCCGCCGAAGCCTCCGCCGCCGCCCCAGCCGCCGCCGTGATGGTCGTCGTCGTCTCCGCCGAACATGCCGGGCATCCAGATGATCGGGCCGCCGAAGCCGCTGCGCCGCCCGCGCCCGCCGCCCGCGGCGGACCGCAGGATCGGCAGGACGAAGAAGAAGATGATCACGAGGATGAAGATCACCGTGCCGAGCGAGATGTCGTCGCCGCCGTCGGCGCGCTGCGCGTCGGCCTGCGCGGCGATCTTCTGGGCTTCCTCGGGGGGGAGGGTGAGCTGCTTGACGATCGCGTCGGTGCCGGCCTCGATGCCGCCGGGATAATCGCCCGCCTTGAAGCGCGGGAGGATCTGGCCGTTGATGATGAGGAAACTCATGCCGTCGGTCAGGATCGGCTCGAGCCCGTAGCCCACCTCGATGCGCACCTTGCGCTCATTGGGGGCGACCAGCAGGATCGTGCCGTTGTTGTCGGCCTTCTGGCCGATGCCCCAGGCGCGGCCGAGCTGGTAGCCGTAGTCGGAAATCTCGTAGCCGTTCAGGCTGGGCACCGTCGCGATCACCAGTTGGCGGCGCGACTGTTTTTCCAGCGCTTCCAGCTTTTGCGTGAGGCGCGCTTCCTCGGCGTCCGGGATGATCTGGGCCGCATCGACGACGCGGCCCGTCAGCTTGGGAAACTGGAGTGCCGTATTGTCCTGTGCCCAGGCCTGCGGCCCTGAAAGCAGGGCGCACAGGGCCAGGATCGTGGCCGTCAGGACGGCCCGGAAATGGGTCACCGGATCAGAGCTTGCCCTGGAGGTCCGGGGCCTTCTCGGCGCCGGGGGTGACCGACTTGTACGGCACCAGCGTCTCAGCGCCGCGCAGGCGCGCGCCGATCATCGAGGGGAAGGTGCGCACCTCGGTGTTGTAGTCCTGCACTGCCGCGTTGTAGTCGCGGATGGTGATGCGGATGCGGTTTTCCTGGCCCTCGAGCTGGGTCTGCAGCATCTGGTAGTTGGCGTTGGACTTGATGTCCGGATAGGCCTCGACGTTGGCGAGCAGGCGGCCGATGTTGGCGCCCAGGTTCGCCTGTGCGGCCTGGAACTGCTCCATCTTGGCGGGATCGTTCAGGTCGTCGCCCGAAATCTGGATCGAGGTGGCCTTGGCCCGCGCCTCGGTGACGCCGACGAGGATGCCCTTTTCCTGGTCGGCGGCGCCCTTGGCGACGGCGGCGAGGTTGGGGACGAGATTGGCGCGCTCCTGGAAGGCGGCTTCGACGTCGGCCCACTTGGCCTTGGCCGCTTCCTGCTTGGTCGGCACCGAATTGAAACCGCAGGCGGCCAGCGACAGGGCCGCGGCGAGAGCCAGTACCGTGCGACCCTTGCGGGCGGCTTTGATGAGCGTCATCGGCTTCGTTCCTCCACTGGACGCCGGCACTGCCGGCGGCTTCCACGCACGATAGATAGCGATGCCCGATGGCGGATCAAGCGCGGCGGTTGCATGCGCGGCAAAGGCGGAAGGTTAACAATCGTTTGAGGACGAAGTGCGAGTGTGTCAAATGACACGTCCACCCCATTCTCCATCGCCGTCAGGGAGCCCAAGCGAATGGCATTAGTCGACGAATTCAAGAAGTTCATTGCGCGCGGCAACGTGCTCGACCTCGCGGTCGGTGTCATGATCGGCGCCGCCTTCGGCAAGATCGTCACCTCGCTGACCGAAAACGTCATCATGCCGGTCATCGGCTGGGCGTTCGGCGACATCGACTTTTCGAAGTACTTCGTGCGCCTCGGCGAGATCCCGGCCGACTACAAGGGCAGCCTGACCGATTACGCCGCGCTCAAGTCCGCGGGCGTGGCGATGGTCGGCTACGGCGAGTTCGTCACCCAGGTCGTCAATTTCCTCATCATCGCCGTCGTGCTGTTCCTGATGGTGCGCTCGATCAACACGATGATCGAGAAAATGAAGCGGGAACAGGCTGAAGCCGACGCCACGGCCGCCGCCGCAGCGCCGGTCCCGATCGATCCGCAGCTCGACGCGCTGAAGGAAATCCTCGCAGAACTGCGCAAGGCGAAGGCCTGATCGCCCGCGCGGCGCCAGACATCCGGTCGGCGCCGCCGGGATGCACGCGGTCACTTCACATTCAGGATCCAGGCTCTATATGAGCATCTGCCGGCTTCGGCCGGATATGATGATAAATTGCAGCGTACAATAGATGCAGCGGACCCGGGGGCGGTACCCGGCGGCTCCACCATCACCCGCTCTCGCATGAGGGCTACCCTGTTGTCGCAGGGGTGTTGACGGGGCCGAACTAGGATCGACGTGTGTTGAAAAGCGTTGTTTTCATCCGGGCTGAGTAACCCGTTCAAGGCTCAAAACTCATAAGTGCCAACGACAACGACGCACTTGCTCTCGCGGCGTAATTCTAGGGGCTAACGCCCTGAAGTTACAAAGTTAGAACACGGCTGGGCCCGCCGGGTAACAGAAGGGATTCCAGGGGCCCGGGGTGAGCCTGTCAACAGAATCACCCCACCTTTCAGGATCGTCGGTCTCGTCGTGGCGAATGCCCTCGTCGCGCATGCGCGCGCGCCGCCGGCGCGGTCAGCTACCGCTGCGCAAGCCCCGCCGCAGCCCGAACACCGTTCCCCCGACCGCGAAGGCCGCCGTCAGCAACAGGACGGTCTTCATCACGCCCAGGTAGGCGATCCCGGCCATGCCGACGAGCGTGGCTGCCGTCACGTTGAGCAGGATCAGCAGCAAGGCGACCGCGAAAAGGACGGATACGGCCGTATCCCGCCTGGCAGCGGTAAACCTGTGCGATTTCATGGCGATCAACAGGCTGAAAGCGCCGGCGAAAAGCGATACGCCCATGGCGATGGACGTGGCTACAGATGCAGGATGGGCCGTTCCATACACGATATCCGCCTCCTTGGATGCAGCACCATCTCACGCGAGGTCAACGACTGCAACAGGCGGGCGCTTTAAGCCTTTCCCCGGCGACGGGTTCAGGCGGCTTCCTGCTGGGTCTGGGGAATTACGGCCTTGCCGGTCCCGATCGACGCCGCCTTTTCGTACTTGAGGCAGTCGAGTATCTTTCCGCCGGCCATGAACACCGCGCCGGTGCAGGCGAGGAACAGCAGCTTGCCGCCAAAGCCCGGGAATCGCGAGAGATAGACCGTGCCCCGCTCCACCGCGCCGAGGGCAAGCGCATAGATGATCATATACGCCTCCCAGTTGGTCTTGATGACGAACAGGCGACCGATTTTCCGGAGCATTTTCATCCCTTTGTTCTGGTCACCATGGAGCAACGATCGTGCCAAGGGCGCGTTCCCGCCGAGTCCGATGCTTAACGGGAACTGGAATGTAAGGGTTTCCGACTCGTTATGTAAATCCGGTGAAATCCCGGTGTCCCGTTCAGCGACGGTACGAGGGAACCGGGCAGCCTGTTGCCAAGCGCGCGGGCTTGCGCCATATCGCTCGCACTCCTTCCCCAGGGCAGTTTTGGTATTTGTATGAGCGTTGCAGGCCTTTTTCCGGCGTGCGCGTTCGCAGCAGTGCGAGGCAAGACTAGTGCAAGGAAGTATGACTGACAGGGTTGATCGTTCCGGCCTCCTGGTCGAAGCGGGGCTGGCCAGGTTCGTGGAGGAGCAGGTGCTGCCGCCGATCGGGCAGGACGCCGCCGCCTTCTGGCAGGGCTTCGCGCAGCTCCTGGCTCGCTATGCGCCTCTTAACCGGGCGCTATTGGACAGGCGCGATGCCTTGCAGGCCCGGATCGATGCATGGCACGTCGACCGCGCCGGCCGCCCGATCGAGCAGGCCGAATACCAGGCCTTCCTGCGCGAGATCGGCTATCTGGTCCCCGAACCGGGCGCCTTCACCATCACCACCCAGGGCGTCGATCCCGAGATCGCGACGATGGCGGGGCCGCAGCTGGTGGTGCCGGTGCTCAACGCCCGCTTCCTGCTGAACGCCGCCAACGCGCGCTGGGGCAGCCTCTATGACGCATGGTACGGCACCGACGCGCTCGACGCGGCGCCTGCCCGGGGACCAGGCTACGATCCCGTTCGCGGCGCCGCCGTGATCGCGGCGGGCCGTGCCTTCCTCGACCAGGCGGTTCCGCTCAAGGCAGGCTCCTGGACCGATCTGGAGAATGCCGAAGCCCTGGAACTCGCCGACGAGCGCCAGTACGCCGGCAGGACCGAGGGCGGCCTGCTGTTCGGCAACAACGGGCTCACCATCGAGGTGGTGTTCGACAAGCAGAGCCAGGTCGGAGCGACCGACAGGGCGGGCATCGCGGACATCGTCCTCGAAGCCGCGCTGACCACGATCGTCGATCTCGAGGATTCGATCGCGGCCGTCGATGCGCAGGACAAGGTCGCGGCCTATGCGAATTGGCTTGGCGTGATTCGCGGCGACCTGACCGACACCTTCCAGAAGGGCGGCAGGACACTCACGCGCGCACTCGCGGGCGACAAGGCCGTGACCCGGCCGACCGGCGAGCAGGTGCTGCTGCCCGGCCGCTCGCTGCTGTTCGTGCGCAATGTCGGCCATCTGATGACCAATCCCGCGATCCTCTTGCCCAACGGCGACGAGATTCCCGAGGGCGTCATGGATGCGGTAATCACCAGCGCCATCTCCACGCAGGACGTGAAGGGCCTCGCCAAGTACGGCAACAGCCGCGAAGCCAGCATCTACATCGTCAAGCCCAAGATGCACGGGCCCGAGGAATGCGCCTTCACCAACGACCTGTTCGATGCGGTCGAAGACCTGCTCGGCCTGCCGCGCCACACCATCAAGGTCGGCGTCATGGACGAGGAACGCCGCACTTCGGCCAACCTCGCCGCCTGCATCCATGCGGTGCGCCAGCGCATCGTCTTCATCAACACCGGCTTCCTCGACCGCACCGGCGACGAGATCCACACCTCGATGCGGGCGGGTCCGATGATCCGCAAGGCCGCGATCAAGGGCTCGGGCTGGATCCAGGCCTACGAGAAGCGCAACGTCGCCATCGGCCTCGCTCACGGTCTCTCGGGCATCGCGCAGATCGGCAAGGGCATGTGGGCCGCGCCCGACATGATGCACGACATGATGGAGCAAAAGATCGGCCACCCTAGGACCGGCGCCAACACCGCCTGGGTGCCGTCTCCCACGGCCGCCACGCTCCACGCGATGCACTACCACCAGGTCGACGTCTTCGCCCTGCGCGAAGAGATCGCGGCCGAGCCGGTGCCGGGCCTCGACCTGCTGCTCGCCGTGCCGCTGGCGGACGGGACCAACTGGTCCGAGGAGGAAGTGCGCGAGGAACTGGACAACAACGCGCAAGGGCTGCTCGGCTACGTCGTGCGCTGGATCGACCAGGGTGTCGGCTGTTCCAAGGTGCCCGACATCAACGACGTCGGCCTGATGGAAGACCGCGCCACACTGCGCATCTCCAGCCAGCACATGGCCAACTGGCTGCTCCACGGCGTCTGCAGCGAGGAGCAGGTGCTCGACTCGCTCAAGCGCATGGCGGCCAAGGTCGATGCGCAGAACGCGGACGATCCGCTTTACGAGCCGATGGCGGGTAACTGGGACACCAGCATGGCCTTCCAGGCGGCCTGCGACCTCGTGTTCAAGGGTGTGGACCAGCCGAGCGGCTACACCGAGCCGCTTCTCCATGCCTGGCGCCTGAAGAAGAAGGCGGCGGCCTGAGGCCGGTTTTGCCCCCTCGGCCCGCGCTTTTGCGGCGGGCCGAGGGCAATACTGTTTTCTTTAAAGCGATTTAACGCGTGATTAGGTATTTTCCGTGTAGTGTGAAGTCGGCTCTGGCTAGGGGACGGCTGGCATGTTCATTCACAGGCAGCGCATGGAAGCGCGTACGGTTGTCGCCGTGGAGGCCACGATGCGCGTGGGTGACACGAAGGTAGAGGCGACGCTGGTCAATGCCTCGTCGCGCGGCTTGCTTGCTCTGGTGGCGTCGCCGCCTGCGCGCGGCACTCTCGTCGAGCTGGAAATCGGCGGCAATGCTCTCAGGGGCCAGGTACGCTGGCGCGGCGGCGACCGCTGCGGCATCGCGCTCAAGAACCAGATCAGTGTCGCCGACCTCGTCGAGGGAAAGGCCGTTCCGGTCGTCCAGGTGCCGGAGCGCCTGACGCGCCTAAGGCCGCTGGACATTTTCCGGGCCATGCTGGGCTAGTTCCTCGAGATTGGCGTTCCGTTTGCGCCGCCCAAGGCGCAGGCGGACCCCCGGGTCACTTGCGGGTGAGCACTTCCGCTACGCTCACGAACTCTTCCACCGACAGCGTTTCGGCGCGGCGCTGAGCGTCGATGCCGAGGGCTTCGAGCGCGTCCAGCGCGCCGGGCATGCCTTTGAGGCTCTGGCGCAGCATTTTGCGCCGCTGGCCGAAAGCGGCTTCGGTCACGCGCTCCAGCACCCGCATCGAAACCCCTTCGGGCGCCTCGCCGGGAACGACGTGGACGATCGCCGACATCACCTTTGGCGCTGGAGTGAAGGCGCTGCGATGGACCTTCAGGGCCAGCTTCGGCACCGAGCGCCACTGCGCCAGCACGGCGAGGCGGCCATAGGCGGAGATGTCGGGCTCGGCGATGATGCGGCGGGCGACTTCCTCCTGGAACATCAGCGTCAGCGAGAGCCACCGGGGCGGCCAGGCTTCGCTGGACAGCCAGCCGGTGAACAGTGCCGTGCCCACGTTGTAGGGCAGGTTCGAGGCGATGTGGTAGGGCCGGTCGAACAGCGTCTTCGGGTCGATCCTGAGCGCGTCGCCCTCGATCACCCGGAGCTTTCCGGGGAACGCTTCCTCCAGTTCGGCGAGTGCGGGAAGGCAGCGGCTGTCCATCTCGATCGCGGTCACGGAGGCGCCTGCGCGCAGCAGGGCGCGGGTCAGGCCGCCCGGACCGGGGCCGATTTCGAGGACCTGCGCTCCCTCCAGCGATCCCGGAATCGCGGCGATGCGGTCGAGCAGCTGCTCGTCGAGCAGGAAGTTCTGGCCGAGCGCCTTGGAGGCGGCGAGCCCGTGGCGGGCGATGACTTCGCGCAAGGGGGGCAGGGCAGGCCTGGTCATGACGCTCTCCTCGCTGCGCATTGCCCGGCCATGCGGATCGCGGCGATCATGGCGCCCGCGCTCGCCTCGTGCCTGCCGGCGATGGCGAAGGCGGTGCCGTGGTCGGGCGAGGTGCGCACGATCGGCAGGCCCAGCGTGACGTTGACGCCCTGGTCGAAGTCGAGCGTCTTGATCGGGATCAGCGCCTGGTCGTGGTACATGCACAGCGCCACGTCGTAGCGCTCGCGCTCGTGCGCCGCGAACAGGGCGTCGGCGGGGTGCGGGCCGGTGACGGCAAGGCCCTCGGCGCGCAGGGCGGCGATGGCGGGAGCGATGACGTCGCGGTCTTCGGTGCCCATCCGGCCATCCTCGCCGGCGTGGGGATTGAGCCCCGTGATCGCGATGCGCGGCGCGGCGAGGCCGAAGTCGCGGGCAAGAGCGCGGGCGACGATGCGGGCCTTGCGCTCGATCAGCTCGCGGGTGACGAGGCCCGGCACCGCGGCGAGGGATTCATGGACGGTCAGCGGGACCGTGCGCAGCGACGGTCCGGCCAGCATCATAACCGCGTCGTCATGGGCAAGCCCGCAGGCGTCGGCAAGGAATTCGGTCTGGCCGGGCTGGGTGAAGCCGACTTCGGCGAGCTTCGACTTGGCGATCGGGCCGGTGACGACCGCGCCGGCCTCGCCCGAGAGCGCAAGGGCGGTGGCGAGGGTCAGCGAGTGCAGCGCGAGGCGCGCGCCTTCGAGCGTAGGCCTGCCGGGCGAGGGCGCGCAGTCCTCGTCGCCGAGTACCGGAAGGGCAGTTGCGAACGCCGATGCGTCGAGCGGGGACGAGATGAGCGCGATCGGCAGGTCGATGCCGCGCGTGGCGGCGGCGGCGCGCAGCACGGAGGCGCCGCCGACGACGAAGAACGGGGCAAGTCCCTCTTCAACGCGCCGGGCCCAGGCCTGGGCGATCACCTCCGGGGCGATGCCGGCAGGATCGCCAAGGGATACGGCGAGGGGTACCGTCACGGTCATGCCAGCACCCGCGTCGGTCGATCAGTTGTATTCGATGACAGCGTCACGCCGCAGGTCGCGCAGGTAGGTCTGTGCGCGCTTGTTGACGCGGTCGTCCTCGAGCTGCGCCTGCAGCTGTTCGAAGCTCGGCCCGGTGTCGGTCTGCGGATCGTCGCGGCCGCAGAGCATGAGGATGCGGATGCCGTCCTCGAGCGAGCCGAACGGCGGCAGCGTCTCGCCGGGCGAGAGCTGGAGCACCGAGTTCTGGATCTGGGCGGGCAGGTCGCGCGCCTTGACCTGGTCGTTGGTGACGACTTGCGCGCCAAGGCCGGTGGCGACCTTGTCGACGTCGCCGCAGCCCTTGGCGACCTTCATCGCGGTGGAGAAGGCTTCGGCGCGCTTGCCGGCCTCAGCCTCGCTGATGCCCTTGGGGAAGGGCATCGAGATCTGCTTGAGCGCGAGGATCGCGTCGCGCGGATCGGCGGTGAGGACCTGGCGCTTGTCGATCAGGTAGAGGATGTCGAAGCCGCCGGGGACCTCGATCGGGCCGACGAGCTGGCCCTGCTCCATGTCGCGCGCGACGACCTGCAGTTCGCTCGGCAGCTGGGCGAGACGCACCCAGCCGAGATCGCCGCCGACGGAGGCGGTGGTGGCTTCGGAATACTGGCGCGCATAGGCGACGAAGCTGCCGCCCGTGCGCAGCTGCTGTACGATCTTGGTGGCGTTTTCATAGACCTGCTGGCGCGCGTCGGGCGCGGCCGAAAGGTAGATTTCGCCGAGCCGGTATTCCTCGGTGCCCTTCGCCGCCTTCATGCGGGCGAGGTTCTCGTTCACCTCGTCGTCGGAGACGTTGATGAACGGCTGGACGTTGCGCTGGAGCAGGCGCTGCCACGACAGTTCGCCGCGGATCTGGCGCTTGAGCGATTCCGGCGAGGAGCCGACGCGCTTGAGGTAGGCGTCCATGGCGCCGACGTTCTGGTTGAAGTTCTGCTGCGCGACGCGGGCATAGGACTGGTCGACCTCGGCCTGCGCGACTTCGACGGTGGCGGCCTTGGCTTCCTGGATCTGCAGAGTCTCGTCGATGAGGTTGCGCAGGATCTGCAGGCGCAGGCGCTTCATTTCCTCGTCGTCGATCTTGCCCTGGTTGGCCGCGACGATGAGAGCGAGGCGCTGGTCGACGTCGGTGCCGGTGATGACGTCGCCGTTCACGACCGCGGTGGCGCGGCGCATGTTCGGATTGTCGTTGCCGAAGATCTTCACATCGTCGGGAATGACGATCTCGCCCTGCGGGGCGGACTGGGCCTGCGCCACGCCGGCGCCGAGTGCGGCCGACATGGCCGCGATGCTTCCGACACAAAGGACGGCGCGCCTGATGAACCTGCTGCGATTTACTGCTTGCACCGTGATTTCAATCCCGTCTTCGACCGGCTCGGCCGGATCACAATCGAGCAGGAGGCCCCGTTTCAGGCCACCTGCCGCACCGTTCCCGCGCTGTGCCCGGCGGCGGCTTAACTGAAAATGAGCACACCCGATAGCGGCTTTGCCCGGGCCTGCCAATGTTTCGCCCGATGTTTCCGGGCAATGTCCGAAAAGCGCTCCGCCGGCATCGAAACGCGGGTCGATCAGTGAGCGCCGATGTTCTTCAGGGCGAAGCGCAGCTGGAACGAATCGCCTTTCTTGACGTCGCCCAGCGCCACGTAGTCGCGTCGCCAGGTGAGGGCGATCTGCAGGCAGTCGTCCTCGTAGGCCGCGCCGAAACGCGTGCGCAGCGGCTGGAAGCCGTTCGACCCGTTGGTCGGGTCTTCGCGGCGGTCGGTCATGTTGACCACGGCCGAGCCGAACAGCGACCAGTAGTTGGCGAAGGCGATGCGACCCGCGGCGCGCAGTTCCTCGCGGTCCTGGAGATCCTCGATGTCGCTGGCGATGTCGCGGTTGAGCTTGGTGTAGCCGACTTCGACGTAGGAGCGGGTGTTGCCGATGACCGCGTCGAATTCGTTGCGCCGCACCGCCAGGCTGTCCTTGTCGAGCCGGTAGCGGTGGACGAAGTTGATGAAGTCGCGGTAGCGGATTTCGGTCCGGCCGACGATGTCGGAGGTCTTGCTGCCGAGGCCCGTGCCGTTGGGCAGCAGCGACGCGCGGTTGCTCAGGCGCATCGACTGGCCGATGGTCGTCCGGATGCGCCAGCGCGGCCGCTCGAAGTTCCAGTCGAAGCCGTAGTTGAAGCGCACGCCGTCCTCGACCCGGTCGTAGCCGGGGAAGCGGTTGATCGCGAAGAGGTTGCCGGTGTCGAGGTCGATCGCGCGCGAATCCTCGTTCGGAATGTCGAGGTTCTTGAGCGTCGGGCTGGCAACCAGCTGCACACGCGGCGTCAGGACCTGGGTGCCGCCCAGCATCTGGCCGACCAGCGGCCACTTGACGTCGAGCGCGGCCGTGGCGATCCCGCGTCCCTGCCAGCCCTCGGTGCCGCGGTAGAGCGGCGTCAGAGTGTCGGCGTTCTCGTCCGAGTGATAGATGTCGCCGCGCACGAGGCCGGTCAGCGTGAGTTCCTGGCCCATCGAGGTCAGCCGGCGCAGAGACCATTGCCCGCTGGCGAAGGCACGCTGGGTGTCCTGCCCGTCGGCGCGGGTGATGGCGAGGGTGTTGAGCTGCGTCTCGATCTTGCCGCCCAGCAGCGGGTCGGCGAAGCGGCGGCGGTAGTCGATCACGGGGACGGCGAAGGGCAGCTGGCCCTGGGCCCGGTCCGACTGCATGGTCTGCGTGGAATAGCCCGCGATCGACAGGTAGCTGTCCTGGTCGATGCGCTCGACCTCGATCGTCGAGCGCAGGCGGTCGTCGCGGCTGATGTCGTAGCGGCGCAGGAAGGTGCGGTCGGTGGCGCGGCGGATCGAGGCGCTGACGCTCCAGTTCTCGTCCAGCTGGAAGCGGCCGTTGGCGAAGATGTAGCCGCGGAAGGATTTCTGGCCATCGACGCTGGTGTCGCTGCCGCCGAAGATCGGAATCTTGCTGCTGGCGGTGGCATAGCCGGTGATCTGGAACGCGCCGAGGTCGGTAAGCTGGCGATATTCGAGCTGGGCCATCGGCGCCGATTCGGTAAAGGCCGAAAGCGTGCCCGTCAGGTCGCGGTTCTCGGAGATCTTCCAGAAATACGACTGCGCCAGCTCGAAGCCGTTCGACGGGCTCGACCGGATGTCCGGCACCAGGAAGCCCGATACCGAATGGCCGTCGGTGCTGATCGTCATGCCCACCAGCGGCAGCTGGACGAGGCCGAACAGTTCGATGCGAGCGTCCTTGAAGCGCACCTGCTTCTCGGCGTCGGAGTAGATCACCTGCTTGGCGACGATCCGCCAGGTCGGCTGCTTGGGGCAGCCGTCCTCGCCGGTGACGTCGCAGCCGGTATAGGCCGCCTGGTTGAGGATGACGTCGCCGTTGGCGATACGCTCGCCGTTGAGCGCGGCCATGCGGCCGCCCTCGCGCATGACGAGCAGCATGTTCTGCATCATGCCGGTCTTGAGCTCGTCGGTCAGCTCGAGGCTTTCGGTGTAGAGCTGGTTGCCGTCCTGATCGACGAGGCGGACGTTGCCGCTGGCGAGAATCTTGCCGCTGTTGCGGTCCCAGGTCACGGTGTCGGCGCGGACGGACTGGACTTTGCCCTTCTCGTCCCTGCGGCGCAGCACGACGTTGCCCTCGGCGGTGACCTGTTCGCTGTTCTGCGAATAGGTCACGTCGTTCGCCTCGAAGGCGACCGGTTCGGCGTCGGCGGAGGCGGGCGTGAGCGGCGGGGCGGGCGGAGCGCCGTCGATCGGGCCCGTCTCGACGGGCCGCGAGAGGTCCTGTGCCAGGGCCGCGCCGGGCAGGGCCCAGAGCAGCGGAGCCGCGACGATCCCGAAGGCCAGCGCACGCAGCGAGAGGGGGCGCAAGCGGCTATCCGGGGTGAGGGCCGCGGTGCGGGCCATGACACGGTAAGGGGCTTGCAGCGGAATCTGCGCGGCGGGGAGCATGGCTTGCCTATCGCACCGGCTGTGCCTAACTGCAATCCAGTCATGCGGTGAAGCGCACAAGTTCAGCGCCTCGCCGGAAGAATCCAGGAGAATCCATGAAGATCCAGTTCCTTGAGGTGGCTGCCGACAGCTCCGCGCGCCTCGTTGCCCGCTTCGTAAACCAGGACGCAGTGCCCGCCGACATCGAGCCGGTGCTGGCAGGTGGTGCAAAGTTGGCACGGTTTTCGGGCAAGGCAGGACAGCTCTTCGAAGGTTTCGTGGATCGCGGCGGCCAGGTCGTGCGCGTGGCGCTGGCCGGCATAGGCGAGGCTTCGGCCAAGGACCGCAAGGGCGCGATCGAGCGCGCGGGCGCGTCGGTGGTCGCCAAGTACCTGACCAGCGGCGAGACGGCGCTGACGCTCGACCTCACCGGCGCCGGCCTCACGGCGGACGAAGCGGCCGGCGCGCTGCTGGGCGCGGTGCTGCGGGCGTGGCGCCACGACGTCTACCACACGAAGCTCAAGGCCGACGCCCGCCCCAGCCTCACCGACATCGCCGTCCTGGGCGCGCCGGAAGGCACCGAGGCGGCATGGGCGGTCGAGGAAGCGATCGCGGCAGGCGTCTCGTTCACCCGCGAACTCGTCACCGAGCCGGCCAACATCATCTATCCCGAAAGCTTCGTGGAGCGCTGCAAGGCGCGCATGGAAGGCACCGGCCTCAAGATCCGGGTGCTCGACGACAAGGAGATGGGCGAACTCGGCATGGGCTCGCTGCTCGGCGTCGCGCAGGGTTCGGTGCGGCCCGCGCGCATCCTTGTCATGGAATGGCGGGGCGGGGCCGAGGGCGAGAAGCCCGTGGCCTTCGTCGGCAAGGGCGTGACCTTCGACACCGGCGGCATCTCGATCAAGCCCGCCGGCGGCATGGAAGACATGAAGTGGGACATGGGCGGCGCCGGCGCGGTGGCCGGCACCATGCTCGCGCTCGCGCTGCGGGGGGCTAAGGCCAACGTCATCGGCCTGTGCGGCCTCGTCGAGAATATGCCCGACGGCAATGCCCAGCGCCCCGGTGACGTCGTCACCTCGATGTCGGGCCAGACCATCGAGGTCATCAACACCGACGCCGAGGGCCGCCTCGTCCTGTGCGACGCGCTGACGTTCGTGCAGCGCGAATACCAGCCCGCCAGGATCGTCGACCTCGCCACCCTGACCGGCGCGATCATCCTCAGCCTCGCGCATGAATACGCCGGGCTGTTCTCGAACAACGACGATCTCGCCGCGCAGCTCAATGCCGCCGGCGACGCCTCGGGCGACCGTCTGTGGCGCATGCCGATGGGCCCTGCCTACGACAAGATGATCGACAGCCCCATCGCCGACATCCGCAACGTCGGCCCGCGCTACGGCGGCTCGATCACGGCGGCGCAGTTCCTGGCTCGCTTCATCGAGAACGACACCCCCTGGGCGCACCTGGACATCGCCGGCACCGTCTGGACCGACAAGCCCGGCGCGACCTGGGACAAGGGCGCCAGCGGCTTCGGCGTGCGCCTGCTCGACCGCTTCGTGCGCGACACGCTGGAAGCCTGAAGAGGAAATCGCGGCTGATGCGCGTGGACTTCTACCAGCTCAGCCGCGACCCCGCCGAGGCCGCGCTGCCGCTGATCGCCCGCAAGGTGGTCTCCGACGGCTCGCGCCTGCTCGTCGTCTCTGGCAAACCGCAGCAGCGCGAGCGGATCTCGCGCGCGCTGTGGACGCTGGGGCCCGAGACCTTCCTCGCCAACGGGGAAGCGGGCGAGGGGCACGAGGATCGCCAGCCGATCCTGCTCTCCGACACGCCCGAGCCGGCCAACGGCGCGACGTTCCTGGCCATCGCCGACGGCCAGTGGCGCGAGGGTGCAGCGCCCTTCGCGCGCACGTTCTTCCTGTTCGACGATGAAACCGTCCAGCACGCCCGCCAGGTCTGGCGCGAGTTGCGCGCCCGCGAAGGGGTGGAGCATTACTACTGGAAGCAGGACGGCGGCCGCTGGGTTCAGGCGGGGTAGGGTCCGCCGACCGGGCCTCCGACTGCGCTCACCCCGCTGCGACTAGGCGGCAAGCCGATTCTCCCCCCCCTCGCTTGCGGGAGGGCCCCGGGGGCGGGCCAGCCTCCCTTGCGACCCATGCGAATCCCCGCTAGGGGCGCGCCCAACAATCACGCTTTCCATTTTCGCAAGGAACATCCCATGGCCGTCACCCGTACCTTCTCGATCATCAAGCCCGACGCCACCCGCCGCAACCTGACCGGCGCGGTCACCAAGATGCTCGAGGAAGCCGGCCTGCGCGTCGTCGCCTCGAAGCGCATCCAGATGTCCAAGGAGCAGGCCGAGGGCTTCTACGCCGTCCACGCCGAGCGTCCCTTCTTCGGCGACCTGGTTTCGTTCATGATCTCGGGCCCGGTCGTGGTCCAGGTGCTCGAGGGCGAGGACGCCGTGAAGCGCAACCGCGACATCATGGGCGCCACCAACCCCGAGAACGCCGACGCCGGCACCATCCGCAAGGAACTGGCCGAATCGATCGAGGCCAACTCGGTCCACGGCTCGGACTCGGAAGAGAACGCCGCGATCGAGATCGCCTACTTCTTCAAGCCGGAAGAACTGGTCGGCTGAAGCAGCGGATTAAATCTCTGTAACAAGGACGAAGGTCGCCGGTTTCGGCGGCCTTTTTCTTTGGAGCGACTCGCAGGCCGGGATAGCTTCCCGCGTCAGGTACTGGCGGGGCGGAGTCGGGGGGCTGAATGTCGATGGGCAGGACTATCATGATTGCTGCTTCGGTGTCGTTTTTGGGCGCCGTCCTCGTCTCGCTCGCCTCCGGTGGGGCCGGTCCTCTGGCGGTGAACCCGATCGAGGCTCACGCCGCTCCACTCGGCCCGCGCTGAATGCGGACGATATCGGCGTAGCGCTGCCCGGCCGCACCGATTGGGTTTGATCCACGCTGGATCGCTGCTGTATCATGCCCCGCAAAGGAGAAGCACGATGCAAGGCATGGGCGAGGCGAGCGAAAGCTGCCCCTTCGAATTCAATTTCGACGAGAAGACCTTCAAGGTCGGCGACACCGTCAGCTTCCGTGTCAACGGCAGCCTCGAAGGCTTCCCCTTCGCCGGCACGCTGGTCGAAGTGCACGAGGACCATGTCCTGATCGCCGGCGACCCGCAGGACCCGGCCAAGCTCTACCGCGGCACGCGCGAGAGCCGGCCGCAGGTGGATTACAGCGAAATCTGAACTTCAGAAGCTGTCGGCGGCGTCCATCAGCGCAGTCAGTTTCTTCGGTGCCACCGAGCGCCACGACCGGGCGAGCCAGTCGGCCACCGCGTCCCAGTCGGTATCGCCGAGGTCCAGGCGGATGCCGATCCAGCCGTCGCCGAAGTAGGCGGGGCGGAAGTAGCGCGCCTCGTCCTGCTCGATGAGCATGGCCTGTTCGTCCGGGCCGCTGATCTTGACGAGCAGGGCCACGCGGCCGTCGCCGTGGTGGTCGGCGCTGAAGTAGGCGAACTTCTTGCCCTTGACGATGCCGAAGCAGGCCATGCCGTGGCTGGTGGTCTCCTCGGCCTCGGGCTGGGCCATGGCGCGCTCGCGCACGCGCTGGAGCAGCCATTCGGGGTTCGCCTCGCGGGTCACGAGGTCGGCGAGGCAGCGCGAATAGAGCTGGTGCTCGGCGATCAGCACCCGCGCGGCCAGGGTGTCAGCGGTGTCGCCGGGCAGGATCGCGACCGGCGTCTGGCCGAGCACCGGGCCGTCGTCGAGTTCGGCGGTGACGAGATGGACGGAAACGCCGCCGTGGCTGTCGCCCGCCGCGATGGCGCGGTCGTGGGTGTGGAGCCCTGTGTACTTGGGCAGCAGCGAGGGATGGATGTTGACCATCCGGCCCTCCCACTTGCCGACGAACTCGGGCGTCAGGATGCGCATGTAGCCGGCGAGCGCCACCCACTGCGCGCCGCTGGCGCGGATCGCCGCGTCCATCGCCGCGTCATGTTCGGGGCGCTTCATGCCCCTGTGGCTGAGCGCGAAAGTCGCGACGCCCTCGGTCTCGGCCAGCGCCAGGCCCTTCGCCTCGGGATCGTTGGCAGCGACCAGCACGATCTCATAGGGGCAGTCGGCCGCGCGGCTGGCGTAGAGCAGCGCGGCCATGTTGGTGCCGCTGCCCGAGATCAGGACGGCGACTTTCTGGCGAGGGCGAGCCTCAGCCAAGGTGGACCGCTTCCCACGCCTCGCGCGCGGACCAGGTCTCGATCGAGCCCTGGACGGTGCAGCCCTTGTCGCCCGGCTCGATCGCGCCGATCACGAAGACCGTCTCGCCCGCCGCTTCCAGCTCGGTCTTGAGCGCGGCGGCTTCTTCCGCCGCCACGGCGAGGACCATGCCGATGCCGCAGTTGAAGGTGCGGGCCATTTCGGCGGGCTCGATGTGGCCCTGCGCCTGCAGGAACGCCATCAGGCGCGGCTGGGGCCAGGCGTCGGCGTCGATTCGCGCGTGAAGGCCCTTGGGCAGCACGCGCGGGATGTTCTCGAGCAGTCCGCCGCCGGTGATGTGGGCGAGGGCGTGGATGCGGCCCGCGCGGATGAACGGCAGCAGGCTCGTCACGTAGATGCGCGTGGGCGCGATCAGCGCGTCGATCAGCAGGATGTCGGAGTCGAACAGGGCGGGGCGGTTCAGCTTCCAGCCCTTGTCCTCGGCGAGCCGGCGGACCAGCGAGTAGCCGTTCGAATGCACGCCCGACGAGGCGAGGCCCAGCAGCACGTCGCCCGAGGCCACCTTGTCGCCGGTCAGCTGCTCGCCGCGCTCCACCGCGCCGACGCAGAAGCCCGCGAGGTCGTAGTCGCCCGCCGCATACATGCCGGGCATTTCAGCGGTTTCGCCGCCGATGAGCGCGCAGCCGGAGATCTTGCAGCCCTCGGCGATGCCGGCGACGACTCGCTCGGCGATGCCGCTCTCGAGCTTGCCGGTGGCGAAATAGTCGAGGAAGAACAGCGGCTCGGCGCCCTGGACGATGAGGTCGTTGACGCACATGGCGACGAGGTCGATGCCGATCTGGTCGTGCCGGTCGTGGTCGATCGCGAGCTTGACCTTGGTGCCGACGCCGTCGTTGGCGGCGACCAGCAGCGGGTCCTTGTAGCCCGCCGCGCGCGGGTCGAAGAAGCCGCCGAAGCCGCCCAGCTCCGCGTCTGCGCCGGGACGCGCGGTGGATTTCGCGAGCGGGGCGATGGCCTTCACCAGCGCGTTTCCGGCGGCGATCGAGACGCCTGCCTGCTCGTAGCTATAGCTCTTCGGAGAGTTATCGTCGGACATGTGGCGGCGCCTAGCGCTTTGTGACTTGGATTTCCATCGCCGTTTGGGCAAAAGGCCCCCGGTTTCGACAATGGCGTTCACGATCTCCCCAAAAATCCCGCGGGCTGCCCGCAAGGGTCCGTCCAGGAAAGCGGCGTTGGCGTGGGGCGGAGCCGCGCTCTTCGCGCTCGCCGCTCTGGGAGGGGCGCAGCTGATCGCCCAGATCGAAGGCGACCGCGGCATCGCCCCGCTCGCCAATTCCGAGGATATCCAGGTCAACGGCATCCAGGTCGACGTCACCGGCAAGACCGGGGCGGAGGCGCGCATCGCCGGGTGGAAGCAGGCGCAGAAGGAAGCCTGGAAGAAGCTGGGCGGGCCGGACATGCCGATCGAATCGATCGACGCGATGGTCTCCTCGGTGGTCATCGGCCACGAGCAGGTCGGCCCGCACCGCTACATCGCCACGCTCGGCGTCATCTTCGACAAGGCCAAGGCCGGGCAGTACGTGGGGGGCGCCGGCAGCGCCGCCGGCGTCGGCCCGCGCTCGGCGCCGCTGCTGCTGATCCCGGTGCTGCAGTCGGGCGGCGTGCGGCAGGTCTTCGAGGTTCGCGGGCCGTGGCAGCGCGCCTGGGCCGAGTTCCAGACCTCCACCAGCCCGGTCGACTATGTGCGGCCCACCGGCTCGGGCGGCGAATCGCTCATCCTCACCGCCGGGCAGGCGGGCCGCCGCAGCCGCCTGTGGTGGCGCACCGTACTCGGCCAGTTCGAGGCGTCGGACGTGGTGAGCCCCGTCGCGCGGCTAGAAAGGCAGTGGCCCGGCGGTCCGATCAACGGCACGTTTACGGCGCGTTACGGCCCGGACAACACCTTCCTCGGCAGCTTCACGATGACGGCCGCGACCGAGCAGGAACTGCCGCGCATGATGGACCAGGCGGTCACGCGGATCGACGGGCTCTACCGCGATGCGCTGCTGCAGGGCCAGCTTCAGCCCGATCCGACGATCAACGCCGGCGGCGCCGCGCTCGACCGTGCGTTCGAGGAACTGCGCCAGAAGCTCATGCCCCGGGGCGACGAGGGACCGGTTGCGGTGATCCCGCTCCCGGCCCCCACGATCCGCCCCGAAGACGTGACCGGCGTGCCGGCCGAGGCCGTGACCGTCCAGTTCGCGACGCCCGACGCCGCCGCGGTGGACGCGGCGCTGGCGGGCGTGCGCGGCGTACCGGGCGTGCAGGGTGCAGCGACCGTGAGCCTCGCCATCGGCGGCACCTCGGTCATGCGCGTGACGGTGGCGGGTGGCTCCGAACGCCTTGCCGCCGCCCTGCGCGGACAGGGCTGGAAGGTGTCGAGCGGGGGCGGTGCGCTGAGGATCAGCCGCTAGGGCTGCCTGCGCGATGAGGCAGATCGCCCTTCCGCTGTCCGCCGCCAGCGACAGCCCGCCGCGCATCGTCGTGGGCACCGCCAACGCGGCGGTGGTCGACGCCCTGCTCGAGCCGGGCCAGTGGCCGTTCCACACCGCCATTCTCTCCGGCCCCCCGCGTTCGGGCAAGTCGCTGCTGGCGCGCTGGTTCGCCGCGTCCGGCACCGGCGACGTCATCGACGACGCACAGGACATGGACGAGGCCGAGCTGTTCCACCGCTGGAACCGCGCGCAGGAGAGCGGCCGCCCGCTGCTGATTGTCGCCGACCGCCGTTTCGCACCCGGCGTCGATCCGGCCGAGGGCGAGGGCGCCCGCTGGCGCGTGGCGCTGCCCGACCTGTCCTCGCGGCTCGGGGCCGCGCTCGACCTCGAGATCGGCGAGCCCGACGACGACATGCTGGCGGCGCTGATCGAGGTCCACGCCGAGATGCGCGGGCTCGTTCTCGATTCTTCGGCGACGCAGTACCTTGCAGGACGCACCACGCGTAGCCACTTGGGCGTCGAAAACCTGGTCGCCGCGATCGACCGGCTCAGTCTGGAACGCAAGGCTCCGCCCACCATGGCGATCTGGCGCGACGCCCTGACCGAGACCAAAGGCGGGGGCACCGGCGAGTCATGAGGGCAACGATGTCGCACGAGAGTTGCAAACGACGCCGATTGATGGGAGGCTCGGGCAATGCTGGGTAATCTTGTCCGCTACCTGGATTCCATCGTCGCGCGCGATCCGGCGCCGCGTTCGCGTTGGGAAGTCCTGCTCTATCCCGGTGTCTGGGCCGTGTTCTGGCACCGCATCGCGCATGCGCTGTTCCAGGCCGACCTGTTCTTCCTGGCCCGCGTGGTCAACCACCTCGCACGGTTCCTGACCGCGATCGACATCCATCCGGGCGCGCAGATCGGGAAAAACTTCTTCATCGACCACGGCTTCACCGTCATCGGCGAGACCGCGATCATCGGCGACAACGTGACGATCTACCAGTGCGTGACGCTGGGCGGCTCCAATCCCACCAACGGCGTCGGCGGCAAGCGTCACCCGACGTTGGAGGATAACGTGATCGTCGGATCGGGCGCGCAGATCATCGGCCCCGTCACCATCGGCCGCCGCGCCCGCATCGGCGCCAGCGCGGTGGTGATCGACAACGTGCCCGAGGGCGCGACGATGATCGGCGTCAAGGCGCGCTCCACTCTGGTCAAGGCGGAGACCTACGCCAAGGACTTCATGCCCTACGGAACCCCCTGCAAGGAACCGTGCGAACCCGTCGGCGGCCAGCGCGAGCAGCGCATCGACGAGCTGGAGGAGCAGGTCGCCCGTCTCGGCGCGCTGGTCGAGGCGCTGCAGGCCGAGCGCGAGGACGAAACCCGCGTGGCCGAACGGGCCGGCGAGCCGTTGCTGAAAGGCATCTGATCCGGATGGCAGCAGGTCCGCAGGGTAACAGCTCCATCACCGGCAGCGTCGTCGCCTTTCCCGGCGGGCGCGGTTCGGTTCCCCTGCAGGTCGGGTTCGACCGTCTGGAACTCCAGCGCATTCTCGACCTCTACGGCCGCATGGTCGCCGCCGGGCTGTGGCGCGATTACGCGATGGACTTCGCGCGCGAGGCGGCGAGTTTCAGCGCTTTCCGCCGCTCCGCTGAACGCCCGCAGGCGCGGATCGAGAAGCGCCCGGCCCTGCGCGGCAAGCAGGGCATGTGGACGCTGTTCGGCGAAGCCGGGCAGGTGCTCAAACGCGGTCACGACCTGTCGAACGTGCTCAGCCCCCTCGAGCGCAAGATGCTCAAGGTCGTCGAGGACTGACGGCTGAAATCTTCCTGCAAAATGTGAGTGCGAAGCGGCCTGATGCGCAAGATATCCCTGATGCTCGCCGCGGCCTCGCTGTCGCTGGTTTCCTCCGCCTCGCTGGCCCAGAGCATGCCCGGCGGCGGCATGGATGGCGGCATGGGCGGCGGAATGGGCGGGGGCGGCATGGGTGACATGGGCGGTGGCGGCCCCGGCGGAGGCGAAGGGCGTCCCACGCCGCCGCGCCCGCCCAAGCCGGTCAAGCGCAAGCAGTTCGACCGGCTCGTCACCGGCATGTTCCGCGAGGCCGACGCCGACAAGGACGGCACGGTCACGCTCGCCGAACTACACGGCGTCGTCGATGCCCGGCGCGAGGCCACCATCCGCGCCCGCTTCGCCGTCGTCGACACCAACCGCGACGGCACCGTCTCGGCGGCCGAGTTCATGGCCTGGCAGAAGCAGATGGGCTCGGTCGCATCGAGCGACGCGCAGGCCTCCGGCGACCGCGAAGGCCCGGTCGCCGACACGATCCTGCCGCGCCCCAACGACGAGGACGACTACGCGGTCGCCGCGCTGATCGAGCCGCTCGGCGGCACCGTGATCGCGCAGGCCAACACCAATTACGACGCCGGGGTCAGCCTCGAGGAACTGCTGGCCTACGAAGGCAGGCACTTCGACGAGGCCGACAAGGATCACGACGGCGAGCTGTCGATGCAGGAACTGCGTCCCGCGCGGCCGGGCGGCAGGGGGCCGGACGGTCGCGGCGGCCCCGGCGGTCCGGGCCGCCCGCCACGGTGATCGCCGCGCCAGACCTTCCCAAGGGCCTGCGCGCCGCCTGAAATTCCGACTGAGGACTAACCCCCGCGCATCGCGGGGATTTCCCGCATGGCGCGGCTCTCCGTCCAGCCTGTACCTGCGTGGCATGGATTCGCGCGGCGAGGAGTGCGGCTATGAACAGGTTTCCCGCCCTGATCGTGGGCGCCGCCGGGAGTTTGTACGCTGCCGGCGGCATCGCGCAGGAAGCCCCGCCGAGCGGCCGCGACATCACCCGCCCGCTCCAGCGCATCGACCTGCGGGTCGAATATGCCGACGAGGGCGAGGACGACACCACCACGTTCACCCTGCGGCACGACCGTCCCGTCGAGCTTGGCGACGGCTGGCGCGCCAACCTGCGCATCGACCTGCCGTTCAAGATCGCCGACGGGCCGGGAGAAAGCCCGGATTTCGGATTCGGAGAGGTGCTGGTCCAGGCGATCTTCGCCCGCCGGACGGGGGAAAACGGCTTCGGGCTGGGCACCCAGCTCATCGTCCCGACCGAGAGCGGCGACAGGTTCGGCCGGGGACAGTGGCGGCTGAGGCCCACTGCCGGGTATCGCTGGGCCACGCCGTCGATATCGAAGGGGAGCTATTTCCAGGCCGTCGCCCGCTACGACTTCAGCATCGCCGGCGAGGATGGCCGGGGCAGGACGCGCGAGCTGCAGTTCTCACCCAACCTCGAGATCGAACTGCCCGGCGAGGCCTACGTCTCGATCTTTCCGAGCACCGACATCCGCTACAACTTCGTCAACGACGAATTCTTCCTCCCCGCCAATGTCGAGCTGGGCAAGCAGTGGGGCAGGGTGGTCGCCTCGCTGGAGGGCGGCGCGGCGATCGTCTCGGGCGATGGCGCGCCCTACAAGTGGAAGCTCGAGGCGCGCGTCGGATACAGGTTCTAGCGCGGCGCCTTCTGCGCCGACAGCATGGCGAGCGCGTGCTGCGCCTGCTCCATGCCGTTCTCGAAGACATGGTCGCCGGTACGGTCGGAGATGCGGGGCCAGGCGGCGGCCACGTCCTCGGCGCTGCGGCGGCCTTCGGGGAGCAGGACGCCGTCGTTGATGGTGATCCACGCGCCCTGGAACACGCCGCCGCCCGCCGCGAGGATGGCGTCGGTGGGGGCGTCCCCGGACACGAGGAAGATCGCGGCAGGCACGGCGTTTTCGGGTTCGAACGCCTTGTAGGCTTCCTCGGGGAAGATGTCGGCGGTCATGCGGGTGCCGGCCGTGGGCGAGATCGCGTTGACGCGGATGCCGTATTTCGCGCCTTCCAGCCGCAGGGTGCGGGCAAGGCCCAGCACGCCCGCCTTCGCGGCGCTGTAGTTCGCCTGCCCGAAGTTGCCGCCGAGGCCCGAGGACGAGGTGGTCATCAGCACGCGCCCGTAGCTTTGCTCGCGCATCGTGTCCCACACCGCCTTGGTGGCAAACGCGCTGCCGAGCAGGTGGACGCGCACGACCAGCTCGAAGTCGGCGGGGTCCATCTTGGCGAAGGTGCGGTCGCGCAGGATGCCCGCGTTGTTGATGAGGACGTGGATGCCGCCCCAGGCCTCCCGCGCGCGCGCGGCCATCTGCTCCATCTGCGCGTAGTCCGAGACGTCGCCGCCGTCGGCTATCGCCTCGCCGCCGGCCTCGCGGATTTCCTCGACCACGGCCATCGCCGCTTCGGAATGGCCGGTGCCGTCGCGCGCGGCGCCAAGGTCGTTCACCACGACTTTGGCGCCGCGCCGCGCCAGTTCCAGAGCGTAGGCCCGGCCCAGGCCATTGCCCGCGCCGGTGACCACCGCGACCTGCCCGGCAAAGGAGATGGTCATCGCTGAACTCCACATCCGCCGAAAAACCGGCCTTGCACTGCAGATGACAGGTTGGACGCGGCGGTTCAATGTCGGTTCGCGCCGCGCGGCGGACGCTGCGACTTGCCTCGGCGGCGCTCAGGAGTCATAGGCGCCCGAGAACGAATCTGCGCCACCGAAAGGCCCTGCGATGAAAGTCCGCGTCCACGTCAGCCTCAAGCCCGGCGTCCTCGATCCCCAGGGCCGCGCGATCCACCACTCGCTCGAGGGCCTCGGCTTCGCGGGCGTCAACGACGTGCGCGCCGGCCGCCTGTTCGAGCTCGACGTGGCCGACAGCGTCTCGGACGAGGCGATCGACGATATGTGCCGCAAGCTCCTCGCCAACATGGTGATCGAGAACTACCGCATCGAGAAGGTGGCCGCCTGATGGCCTTCACCTCCGCCGTCATCACCTTCCCGGGCTCGAACTGCGACCGCGACATGGCGGTGGCGCTGGAGAAGGTATCGGGCACCGCGCCCCACCGCGTCTGGCACGGCGACAGCGAACTGCCGCAGGGACTGGACTTCATCGCCGTCCCCGGCGGCTTCTCCTACGGCGACTATCTGCGCTGCGGCGCCATCGCCTCGCGCTCGCCGATCATGCAGGCGGTGGTCGCGGCAGCGGAACGCGGCGTGCCGGTGCTCGGCGTGTGCAACGGCTTCCAGGTGCTGACCGAGAGCGGACTGCTGCCGGGCGCGCTGCTGCGCAATGCCGGGCTGAACTTCGTCTGCCGTGAAGTCGCGCTCGAAGTCGCCAACGCGCAGTCGCTGTTCACCTCGGCCTACGAGGCCGGGCAGGTGATCCGCGTCCCCGTCGCCCACCACGACGGCAACTACTTCGCCGACGACGCCACGCTCGACCGCCTCGAAGGCGAGGGCCGCGTGGCCTTCCGCTATGCCGAGGACGTCAACGGCTCGGCCCGCTCGATCGCCGGCCTGCTCAACGAGGCGGGCAACGTGCTGGGCATGATGCCGCACCCCGAGCGCGCCATCGAGACCACCCACGGCGGCACCGACGGGCGCGGCCTGTTCGAAAGCGCCATCCGGGGCCTCGTCGGAGCCTGAGGCGACCTTACCGCCCTTGCTCGCTAGGCGGCGGGCCGGGGCGGGCGCGGGTAGACGATGAAATCGGCGTGCCGGTCTATCGTCGGGGCCGGGCCGCCGTTCGCGGCCTTGTCGGCGGCCGCGTCGACGGCCTCCTTAAGCTCGCCGATCGCTGCCGGTGACAGTGGCAGGGCGTGCTCCGACGCATGGCTGGGGGCTTCCATCGGATAGTCCTGCCCCGGCGTGGTCGTCATCTCGATATGCGCGCCGAGCAGGGCGCGGACCGGATGGGTCGCCGCGAAGGCGGCAAGCCGGTCGGCGCTGGCGCGGAAATCTCCGAACCTGTCGAGCGGCACGTAGAGCCTGCCGGGATAGAGCATGTCGCCGGAAAACAGCAGCTTTGTGCGGGCATCGTAGACCATGACGTGCGCCGGCTCGTGGCCCGGCATCGGGATCACGTCGAGCACGCGCCGGCCGAGGTCGATGCTGCCGGCGCCGTGCGGCCAGTCCTTCACCTGAAAGAAGCTCGCGACCTCGTCGGGCGCGAGGCCGACGACGGTGGTGCGGGGGCGGGCGCGAAACTCGTCGTCGCCCTCATGGTGATCGCCGTGGCTGTGCGAGTGCGCGACGACGAGGTCGATGGCGCGGTTGCCGTGCGCGGCCTGCCACTCCCCGATCAGCCGGTCGATCGCCGGGCGGACCTTGAGGCCGCCCGCGCCGCTGTCGATGAGCAGCGCGCGGTCCGTGCCGAACAGAAGGTAGAGGAAGGGCGCCTCGAAATTGGTGCGCACCGACTGGCGGATGACGAAAGTGTCGGCGTCGATCCGCTGGACCTGCATCTCGGGCTCGCTTGCCGCGGTGCCGTCGATCCAGTGTTCGAAGTGGGGGAGCTTGGGCGCGGGTGCCGCGCCGATCAGCAGCGATGCCGCGCCGATCGACAGGAGCGCGCGAACGACGGTCGCGGAGGGGCGGGCGGTGAGGGCAGGCTGCATCCGGCCAGACTATGCGTTATGGCGGGTTTGGCAAACGTTCTGTCAGCGAGGCCTCCGCTGCGCCGAACGGCCCGCGCTTTCCTACATCCCGCGGGCCGCATTATGCTCGCCGCATGATCTCGCCAGCCCGTTCTCCCCGCCGTCGCCCCCCAGAATGCAAGGCGACACCTTCGCCGCACAAGGCGACACCTTTGCCGCACAAGGCGACACTTTGCCGGCACAAGGCGACACATTCCGGCCCCGGGAAGGCAGTTTGCCCCCTGGACCGTGTAAACCGTGTAAACCTGTGTCGCCTTGCGGGCGTCAGGCGACGTTCTGGGCGGACAGGGAGGCTTGGCTTCGGAACAGGGCGCCTGCGTCCCGGGGGGACATCGGGCGGCCGAAGAAGTAGCCCTGGATCTTGCGGCAGCCGAGCTGGCGGATGACCTGGACCTGCTTTTCGGTCTCGGCGCCTTCCGCGGTGGTCGACATGCCGAGGCTGTCGGCCATGGCGACGACCGCGCGGATGATCGCCAGACTTTCGACATTGCCGGTCGCCGCGCCCTGCACGAACGAGCGGTCGACCTTGATGGTCGAGAACCGCAGCTTGCGCAGGTATCCGAGCGAGGAATAGCCGGTGCCAAAGTCGTCCAGCGCGACCTGGCAGCCGAGCGCCATGATCTGCTCGAGCGCGGCGCGGGCCATGCTGGCGTCGCGCAGGAAGATGCTCTCGGTCACCTCGATCTCGAGGCGGCTGGCCGGCAGTCCGCTGGCCGACAGCGCGGTGACCACGCTGGAGACGAAGTGCTGGTCGAGCAGCTGCTCGCCCGAGACGTTCACGGCGACGCGGATGTGCGTCGGCCAGTTGATCGCCTCGCGGCAGGCTTCTCGCAGGACCCATTCGCCGATCGGCACGATCAGGCGCGTGTCCTCGGCGAGCGGCACGAACTTGGCGGGACTGACGGCGCCGTGCTCGGCGTTGTTCCAGCGCAGCAGCGCCTCGAAGCTGACGACGCTCTCGCTCGTCGCATCGACGACGGGCTGGTAGACGACGTGGAATTCGTCCCGCTCCAGCGCCCGGCGCAGCGCGAATTCGAGCTTGCGCCGCTCCTCGGCATGGGCGTGCAGGGCAGGCTCGTAGGTGCAGTAGGCATTGCCGCCCATGTCCTTGGCCCGGTAGAGCGCGAGGTCGGCGTTGCGCATCAGCGTCTCGATGCTCGATCCGTCACGCGGGCCGACGGCCGAGCCGATCGAGGCGCCGACGAACAGGGTATTGTGGTCGATCTCGTAGGGCTGGGACAGGCGGTTGATGACGCGCCGGGCCACCTGCTCGACATACTTGAGGTCGGCCGCGTCGCGAACCACGATCGCGAATTCGTCGCCGCCCAGCCGCCCGCACAGCTCGTTCTCGCTCATCTGCTCCTTGAGCCGCTCGGACACCCGGGCGAGCAGCTGGTCGCCGACGTGGTGGCCCAGGGTGTCGTTGACGGCCTTGAAGCGGTCGAGGTCGATCATCAGGAAGGCGCAGCGGGTGCGCCAGCTGTCCGCCTGCTGGAGCGCGGTGCCCAGCGTCTCGGTGATCATCATGCGGTTGGGCAGGCCGGTCAGCGTGTCGTAGCGGGCAAGCCAGGCGATCTTGTCGGAATTCTCGCGCGCCTCGGTCACGTCCGAGCCGACGCCGCGAAACCCTTCGAAGACGCCGTGTTCGTTGATGCGGGGCGTTCCCGAGAGCTCCCACCAGCGGGCCTGGCCGCGAATGGCGACCCGAACCAGCAGGTTGGAAAACGGCTCGCGCCGCTTGAGCCGTTCGGCAAGGTCGTGGAGGCTGGAGGGGAACTGGCCGGTCTCCCAGGCAGCGCCGGCGATCAGCTGCACCAGCGGCGTGCCCTCGGCTTCGGCGGCATCGCGGTCGAGCGCATAGGCGAAGCGTGGCGAGACGGAGCGGACGCGGCGGCCGGTGTCGATCTGCCACAGCCAGTCGGCCTGGCCTTCCTCGAACTCGCGCAGGAGGAGCGAGACGACCTCGTCCTTCTCGATCATGCCGGCCTCGGCGATCTTCGCGGTCAGGTAGCGCCGCGCGCCCTCGATCGAGCCGACGACGACGATGCCCATGAACAGGACGGCGATCGCGGCCATGTCGTAACTTGCGGAAAACAGGAAATAGGCGACCGCCGAACCCCCGACCAGCGCGCAGAAGGTCAGCGTGGCGACCGGAACGGCGGGGATGAGGATCACCGATGCGGCCATCGACATGGCGAGGACGGTCCAGACCTTCACCTGCGTCTGCGGATCGAGGAACATCCCGAGGCCCCCCAGCGGCAGAGCCCAGGCGAGGCCGTTGCCGATCGAGCCGACCAGCTGCGCCTTCACTTCGCCCGGCGAGATGCGGCGGCGGTCGGCATCGGCGAGCGAGCGGTCGACCCGGTAGCCGTGCCACTGCGTCACCGCGACCAGGACAAGCCAGGCGGCGATGGCGGGGAGTGCGATTCGACCAAGCAGAAGCATGGTGACCGCCAGTGCGGCGGCTGCCTGCATCGTGATCCGGGTGGCCGTAGACCGGCGCAGGGTGGCGTATTGCAACCCGCGCAGTCGGGACCAATTCCCATCATCGGGATCGGACAGGCCCAGTACCGCGAGGACGGGAAGGTCTCTCAGCAGGGCTTTGCTGGCGGGCGACGCGCTGTTCACCCGCCGAGGGTTACCGGGAAAAGAGTTAGAGCTAAGTTAAGTGTTTGCCACTGTTTGTGCTGGCTATTCGACGGTCACGCTCTTGGCGAGGTTGCGCGGCTGATCGACGTCGGTGCCCTTCACGCAGGCGACGTGGTAGGCCAGCAACTGCACCGGCACCGCGTAGACCAGCGGGGCGATGAGCGGGTGGACGCGGGGCATCTCGATCGTGGCGATGCAGCCGTCGCCGGCCTCTGCAATGCCTTGCGCGTCGGAGATGAGCACGACCTTGCCGCCACGCGCGCGGACTTCCTGCATGTTGCTGACGGTCTTCTCGAAAAGCGGGCCGGAGGGCGCGAGGACGATCACGGGAACCGCCTCGTCGATGAGCGCGATGGGGCCGTGCTTCATCTCGCCAGAGGCATAGCCCTCGGCGTGGATATAGCTGATCTCCTTCAGCTTGAGCGCGCCTTCCAGGGCCAGCGGATAGTCGGGGCCGCGGCCGAGATAGAGTACGTCCCGGGCCGGCGCGATGAGGTGGGCCATCGCCGCGATTTCCTCGTCATGGTCGAGCGCGGCGTTGAGGCTGGCGGGGGTTTCCAGAAGGTGCTGGACGACCTCCATCTCCTCCGAGCGGTCCATGCGTCCGCGCTTCACCGCCAGGTGCGCGGCGAGCGCGGCGAGGACGGCGAGCTGGCAGGTGAAGGCCTTGGTCGAGGCGACGCCGATTTCCGGCCCGGCATGGGTCGGCAGCAGCAGGTCCGCCTCGCGCGCCATGGTGCTGGTGGGCACGTTGACGACGACGGCGATGGTCTGCCCGGCCGCCTTGCAGTGGCGCAGCGCCGCGAGGGTGTCGGCCGTCTCGCCCGACTGCGAGATGAAGAGGGCGAGGCCACCGTCCTCAAGCACCGGGTCGCGGTAACGGAACTCCGATGCCACATCGATGTCGACCGGCAGGCGCGCGAAAGTCTCGATCCAGTACTTGGCCACCATACCGGCATAGAAGCTGGTGCCGCAGGCGACGATGGTGATGCGCTTGATCGCGCCGAGGTCGAAGTCGATCTGGGGCAGCGCCACCGACTGATCGACCTGGCGCAGATAGGAACGCAGGGTCTGAGCCACCACGGTCGGTTGCTCGAAGATCTCCTTCTGCATGAAGTGGCGGTAGTTGCCCTTCTCGATCGCGACGGCCGAGGCGCCCGACGTCACGATCTCGCGCACCACCGGGTTGTTCTGCGCATCGTAGATCTGCGCGCCCTCGCGGGTGATGACGACCCAGTCTCCTTCGTCGAGATAAGTGATGCGCTGGGTCAGCGGCGCCAGCGCCAGCGCGTCGGAACCGAGGTAGGTCTCGCCGTCACCATAGCCCACGACCAGCGGCGAGCCGAGGCGCGCGCCGATCAGCATGTCGGGGAAGCGCCGGAACGCGATGGCGAGTGCGAAGGCGCCGCGCAGCAGCGGCAGGGCGGCCTTCACCGCGTCCTCGGGCGACATGCCGGCCTCGACCTGCTCGGAGACGAGATGAGCGACGACTTCGGTGTCGGTCTGGCTCTCGAAGGTGCGGCCGCGCGATTCGAGCGCTTCGCGCAAGGGCTTGAAGTTCTCGATGATGCCGTTGTGGACCAGCGCCAGCTCGGCGGTGGCATGGGGGTGGGCGTTTGCGGCGGTCGGCGCGCCGTGGGTGGCCCAGCGGGTGTGGGCGATGCCGGTCAGGCCGGGCGCGGGATCGCGGGCCAGTTCCTTGACGAGGTTGAACAGCTTGCCCTCGGCGCGGCGGCGCACGAGCTGGCCGTCATGTATGGTGCAGACGCCCGCGCTGTCATAGCCGCGGTACTCCATGCGGCGCAGTCCGTCGACCAAACGGTCCGCCACGTCTTCCTTGCCGACGATGCCGATGATGCCACACATGAGAAGGTATGCCTTAGCTTAGAGGGTATAAGGGACGCGGATGCCCGGCATGCTTGCCGGAAAATCCTTGGTATTTCGTGTAACCAGAATGCGCCCGCGCACGATCGCGCTGGCGAGGATGATGGCGTCGGGCGAGCGCAGGCGAGGGCGCTCCCGGCGCAGGGATGCGGCGCGCGTGGCGATCTCTTCGTCGACCTCGTCGATGGCGAAGCCCGACAGGAAGGCTTCGGTCCGCTGCAGCAGCGGGCCATCACCCTTGGACATGACCTCGATCCAGGCCATCCGACTGATCCACAGGCGCCGTCCTATGCCGACCGCCCGGCGCATTTCGACCCGCGCATCCGGGATGCCGCCCAGCGCGTCGATCACGATATTGGCGTCGAACGCAAAGCTCGTCACGAGGCGGGTTTCGCCCCGGCATCATCCCGGGAAACGTCCGGTCTCGGCACGCGCGGGGCGAAGGCATCGGCGCCCATGACCTTGCGGTAATGCTCATGCTCGCGATCATCGACCTCGTCGAACAGGTCGGGGAACTCGGCCCGCACTTCCTCGTAGTCGTAGTCCCAGGGCCGGGCAGTGGCGGCGCGTTCGCGTCGTTGCCATTCGACGGCATCGCCGATGTCGGTGCGGTCCTTCCACAGGCCGAAACCCCGATCGATCCAGTCCTGCGACCCGTCGGCGCGATAGGCGCTGACGGCCTCGCGCAGGACCGAGGCGCGCGACTTGCCGAGTTCGGCCGCGCGCGCGTCGAGCCAGCGGATGTCCTCATCGGGAAGGTCTGCCAGGATGCGGGTCATGATATCGCGATATCATATCGTGATATCACCGGCAAGGCGGATGGGTCGTGAGCCATGCCGGGGACAGTGCGCCATCGGCGATGACCTGGCGCTGTCCCCGACATTACAAGCGCGTCATCAATCCCCGTCGAGCATGTTGCCGAGCGATCCCAGAAGCGAGCCTTCGCCCCGGCTCTGGCCGCCGCGCGAACCGGCGGCGGCGAGCATGCGTCCTGCAAGGCGCGAGAACGGCAGCGACTGGATCCACACCTTGCCCGGGCCGCGCAGGCGGGCGAAGAACACGCCTTCACCGCCGAAGATCATCGACTTGACCGACCCGGCGCGGATCACGTCGAAGCCCACGCCGGCGGTCATCGCCGCGACGCAGCCGGTGTCGACGTGCAGTTCCTCGCCGGCGCTCAGCTCACGCTCGATGACGGTGCCGCCCATCTGGACGAAGACCCAGCCATCGCCTTCCAGCTTCTGCATGATGAAGCCTTCGCCGCCGAACAGGCCGGTCATGATCTTCTGCTGGAAGTGGATGCCGATCGACACGCCGCGTGCAGCCGCCAAGAACGCGTCCTTCTGACAGATCAGCTGCCCGTCCACGTCGTCGAGCTTGATCGGCAGGATCGCGCCGGGGACGGGGGCCGCGAACGACACGCGCGCCTTGCCCGCGCCGCGATGGGTGAAGACGGTGGTGAACAGGCTCTCGCCGGTGACGAGGCGCTTGCCCGCGCCCAGCAGCTTGCCCATGAAGCCGCCGCTCTGGTCGCCAGACCCGTCACCGAAGACGGTGGTCATGTCGATCGCGGCGTCCTTCCAGACCATCGCGCCGGCTTCGGCCACGGCGCTCTCGCCGGGATCGAGCTCGATCTCGACGAACTGGAGTTCCTGGCCTTTGATCTCGAAATCGACGTCGTCGGCGATCGAGGAACTGCGGCTGTGGCTCCAGGGACTGTTTGCCATCGATAATCTCCGTGTATTGGCTGCGTTTCGGGGGCGGATGCGATCAACGACGGTGTGATTTCGGCAAGGCGACTTGTCAAACCGCGCCGGTCGGATATTCTCCACCGTTCAACGAACACTGGCCGGCAATTGGCCCGTTAGGAAAGCCCCGGCGCAGACCGGTGCGGCAACGGTGTTCCGGGAGAGGATATCACGGATGAACGCAAGAATTGCGTCGACAGCATTGATGGCACTGGCAGGCTCGGTTTCCCTGTTGTTCGCCGGATCGGCGCAGGCCAGTTCCGCCGACGGCGACCATTCGACGATGGTTCCGGTGGCACTCGTCGCCGCGGCGTTCGAGCGGCCCGCCCCCAAGTTCGATGCGGGCGCGGACGTGAAGCAGGGCTTCAACCTCATTCGTCGCGGCAAGCAGGAACAGGCGGTCAAGCTGTTCGACAAGGTGATCGCGCAGGGCCAGGTGCATCTGGCCGGTGACACCAGGCCGCGCCTTTGCCGCCTCGGCGACGGGGCGGCCGGCGATGCTTCCGCTTCGATCGATCCGGCGGTGTGCGACGCGCACTTCGGCAAGGGCTTCGCACTGATCGATCTTGGCCGGGGCGACCTCGCCGAAGCCGAACTCGGCAAGGCGACGCAGATGGCGCCGACCAATGCGCACTTCGCCAACGAATATGCCGAACTCTTCAAATCGCGGCGCGACTGGCAGAAGAGTTACGATGGTTTCGCCCGTGCCTGGTCGATCGTCGACAAGTCCACGGCCGGCCCCGACGCTTCGGTTGCGGCGCGCGCTCTGCGCGGCATGGGGTTCAACAAGGCTGCGATGGGTCATTACGACGAGGCGGAGGCGCTCTACACGCAGTCGCTGCAATACGATCCGCAGAGCGAGATCGCCCGCGCCGAACTTGGCAACATCTCCCGCAGGAAGGCGATCGGTTCCTAATCACCGCAGTGCGCCGCGTCCGGTGACAGCCGGCGCGGCATGGGCGTGCCGCCGCCAGTCGTTCAGTCTTCCTTCTCGGTCTTTTTCTTCTTCATGGCGTCGTGGAAGCGGTCGGCCCAGCCGGGCTTGACCAGCTGCTCGCCGCGCACGAGGCGCAGTTCCCCGTCAGCCACGTCGCGCGTCACCGCGCTGCCGGCCGCGACGATGGCGTCGGCGCCGATCTTAACGGGCGCCACCAGCGCGCTGTTCGAACCGATGAAGGCGCGCTCGCCGATCACCGTCTGATGCTTGAAGTAGCCATCGTAGTTGCAGGTTATGGTGCCCGCGCCGATGTTGGCGTGCGCACCCACGGTCGCATCGCCGAGGTAGGTAAGGTGACTGGCCTTGGCACCTTCCCCCAGCACGGCGTTCTTCATTTCGACGAAGTTGCCGACCTTCGACCCTGCCTTCAGAACCGCGCCGGGGCGTAGGCGAGCGTATGGTCCGATGGCGACCCCGCTCTCCAGCGTAGCGCCCTCGAGGTGTGAGAAGGCATGGATCACCACGTCATCCGCAACGGTCACGCCCGGACCGAACACGACGTTCGGCTCGATCGTGACATCGCGGCCAAGCCGGGTGTCCCAGGCAAAGAACACGCTCTCCGGCGCGATCAGGGTCGCTCCTTCGGCCATGGCACGGATGCGGCGCTTCGCCTGCCAGCGGCCTTCCGCCTCGGCGAGTTCGCCGCGGCTGTTGATGCCGCCTACCTCGTCCGGATCGTCGGTCACGATGACGGCGCAGGCCCGGCCTTCGAGCGTGGCGATATTCACGATGTCGACGAGGTAGTACTCGCCCTGGGAATTCTCGTTGCCGACCTTGGCGAGCAGGTCGAACAGGTCCGCCGACTTCACCGCCATCAGCCCTGAGTTGCAAAGGCGGCAGGCGCGCTGCTCGTCGGTGGCGTCCTTGTATTCGACCATCATCGCGATGCGGCCGTCGTCGTGGGCGAGCACGCGGCCGTACTGCAGCGGGTCCGAAGGCTCGAAGCCGAGCACCACCACCGCAGGCGCGTCGGGGGCGTGGAGACGCTCGATCATCGCGCGCATCGTCTCGGCCCGCACGAACGGCACGTCGCCGTAGAGAACAAGAACGTCGCCGACGAAGCCCGCCAGCGCCTGTTCGGACTGCTGCACTGCATGGCCGGTACCGAGTTGCGGGTCCTGCACCGCGATCGTGGCGCGCGGGCCGAGCGCCTTTTCCAGCTGCTCGCGTCCGTGCCCGGCGACGACGACCTGGCGCTCCGGTGCAAGCTCCAGCGCGCTCGCGAGCAGGTGCTCGAGCATCGGCCGCCCGGCTATCGGATGCAGCACCTTGTGCCGGTCGCTTTTCATGCGGGTGCCCTTGCCGGCAGCGAGGACGACGATGGCGAGGGGGGGCTGGGCGAGCGGCATACTGGCAGAAGTCATGGGCCACTCCTGCCAGCAAATTGTTGCGGTTTCCACACCAAGCCGCCACTGCGGCGGGGATGACATTGTTTCCCTTTGAAATCGTCGGCTTCGACCTCGACGGAACCCTGCTCGACAGCCTCGGCGACCTCGCCAACGCGGTGAACCACGCGCTCTCGCTGGAGGGGCGGCGGGCCGTGCCGGTCGCGGAGGTGCGCGGCTTCGTCGGCGGCGGCGCGCGAAAGATGCTGGCCAACGCGATGCTGGCGACGGGCGGTGCGGTGGACGACGCGCGGTTCGAGGCACTGCACGAGGCACTGCTCACCTTCTACGAGGCCAACATCGCGGTGGAAACCCGGCTGTTTCCCGGCGGAGAGGCGATGCTGGATGCACTGGCGGTGCGCGGGGTCAAGATCGCGGTCGTCACCAACAAGCTCGAACGCTTCGCCGTGAAGATCTTCGCTGAGCTTGGCCTGTCGGAGCGGTTCTACACCGTCATCGGTGGCGACACGCTTGGCCCCGGTCGCGCCAAGCCGCGTCCTGACCTGTTGCATCTGATGCTGGAGCGCGGCGGTGGAGGCAGGGCTGCCTACATTGGTGACACCAGCTATGACACCCGCGCGGCGGCTGCGACGGGCTTGCCCTGCGTCGTCGTAGGTTTCGGTTTCAACGACCTGTCGCCCGAGGAAATGGCGGCGGCGAATGTTATCGACCACTTCGACGAACTCGTTCCGACACTGCAACGCATCGGGGCATAACGCCCACCCGATAACCGCCCGAGGCAAGCGGCCGTGCTTGCCTCCACCCGGCCGCCGTGCGAGCCCTCGGGCAAAAGAGGGAGACGAAGCGATGCCGACACCGGGTGAAAAGCTGCGCGCACTGATCGAGAACGGCGACCATTTCGTCGCCGCAGAGGCCTATAGCGCGCTGACGGGTCGCATCGTCGAGCATGTCGGGTTCAAGGCTGCTTACCTTGGCGGTCACGCCTGCTCGGCGTTTCATTACGCGGTGCCGGACAACGGCAGCTTCAGCCAGATAGAGCAGATCGACCAGGCAGGCCGCATTGCCCAGGCCATGACCATTCCGCTCATCGCCGATGCCGACACACTCGGTGAGACGGTGGCCGACGCCTACCGCCTGACGAAGATGTACGTCGCTGCCGGTATTGCGGGCTACCACGTCGAGGACGAGATCAATCCCAAGCACTCCAAGCACGTCAACGGCCTATGCTCGATCGAGGAGATGCAGTGCCGGATCGAGGCGGGCGTGAAGGCGCGGGGCGATTCGGGCCTCGTCATCATCGCGCGCTGCGACGAACTCTATACCAGCGCCAATGGCGGCGGCGGCACCGGATCGATCGACGAGGCGATCCGCCGCGCGCACGCCTATGCCGAGGCGGGAGCCGATGCCATCGTCTTCGCCAGCGCTCCGCCGGAGCAGCAGGCACAGGTGATTCCGCAAATGAAAATCCCGGTCTGCACGCTCGGCTTCAACCTGCCGGGCACCCAGTTCACGCTGTCGACCGGCTGGGGTTGGGTCTCGGCGGCGGTCAATCACCTGAAGATGGCGCGGGAGCTGATGGAGACCGGCGGCGTGGCGAGCGCGATGGAGGCGTTCACCAACTTCCCCGAGAAGTACGACCTGATCGACCAGAACCTCTACGACGAGCTGATCGTCGACTGGGCCGAGCGGACCGGCAAGCCTACAAGGCCCAACCACGCGCGGTGATCGTCGGGCGAGGGAAGCGCGCACCGGGTAGGTTGGACGAGGAAGTCTTGGTCTGACGGGACCTCACTTCGGGGCCACTACGCCCTCGGGCAACACCAGCACTTCGAGCCGCGCTTCGGGCGCGAGGTAGCGATTCGCGACCGCCTGCACGTCCACCGGGGACAGCGCCAGGAGGCGATCCCTGGCCAGTTCGAACCGTTCGATCCGGTCGGGCTGCGTCTGCGCCCGGTCGACTAGCGACATCCAGCCGCCATTGCTCTTGAGCGCGTTCTGCAAGCCTTCGATCATCGGCTGGCGGGCGCGGCGCAGGATGTCCTCACTTACCGGCGCGGCGCGCAATTCGCTTACGACCTGGCGGATAGCGGCGCGAGTGGCGGGCACTTCCGAGACTTCGACCGAGGCATTGACGCTGAAGACACCGTATCCCTTCCACTCATGCGAGAGGTAGCTCGACGCGGAAGGGGAATAGGCCTTGCCGAGCGCTTCGCGCAGTTGGTCGGTCAGTTCGACGCGCATGACCCGCTCCAGCATTTCGAGCGCCAGCGTTTCGACCGGATCGCTATCGTCGCGGGTCGGCCACGTGATCCGCAGCAGCGCCTGATCGGAAGGGCCGGTGTGGCGGATCACGCGGGCCGAGCGGTCCTTCGTGAACGGGCGGGCAGGCTGGTCGCCGTAGTCCCGGAACGCTGTTTCGCGGGCGGGCAGGGCGCCCAGCGTGGCGCCTACCAGGGCGATCGTCCGCTCCTCGTCGATGTCGCCCACGACGCCGACCTCGATCGCGCCGTGTGCCAGCCGATCGCCGATGTCCTTCTGGAACCGGGCATACGTGAGCTGCCGGTAGTCCTCAACCTTCTGCAGGCTGAAGCGGGGATCCTTGTCCGAAAGGATCGCTCCAAGGTCCGCCTGCAGCGCCGATGCGGGAGTGGCGCGGGCCTGGGCGAAGTAGTTGTTGATCTGCTGGCGGTACTGCACCTCGCCTTCGGGGCGATAGCCGGGCGCGGTCATCAATGCGGTCAGCAGCTGCAACTGGAGTTCGAGGTCTCGCGGCGTCGTCGCGACCTGCGAATCGAAGCTGGCTTCGCTGCGTGAAAGCCCGAAGCCCACGGTTTTTCCGGCCAGGATCGAATCGAGATCGTCGCGGCTGTGGAGGGCCAGGCCACCTTCGTCGAGATAGGGCGTCATCTCGCTCGCCAGTGGGTTGGCGCGCGTAGCGAGCCTGTCGCCGCCGTCGATCGCGAGGCTGACCCGAACACGGTCGGATTCGAGATCGGTCCGCTTGAGGTTGAGCATGACACCGTTGGCGAAGCGGACCTCGCGGATGCCGAGGCTGGCCGTACGGATGTCGCTGATAACCTCGCCCGGCTTGCCGAAATCGGTGTAGGCAAACTGCGCTGTAGTACCGGTAGTTTCGCGAACGATCCTTGCGTGCATGACCTTGCGCCATGTTTCGCGCAATGCTGCCTCGCCGCCTTCGGGGGCCTGCCGTCCCTGAAAGCGGATCAGCGGTTTGTCGAGCGCCAGCGCTTCGCGTTTCATTGCCGCCAGCACGGCCGCCGGAGTGATGCGCGGGGCAAACGCCTCGAAGCGCTCATGGGCGGACTGCGGGGTGGACGGTACCAGTTCGTCCTCCACCAAGGAAAGCGCAAGCTGCGTCAATGCCGCGTTGCTGCGGGTGGCGGCGGAACTCGCCGCGTTGGCGAGAGCGGTGCGGATCTGCGCCACCTGCTCCGCCACTTCGTTTGGCTGGAAGCCGTAAGTCAGCGCCCGGCGGTATTCGCGTCCAGCGGCGTCCAGGCCAGTGCGCCATTTGCCATCGACGCTGTCAATGATGAGCCGGGTCGAACGCCCCGCGTCGAAGACGTCGCCCGTGCCGAAACCGGCGCCTCTGAATGGAGGCTCGGCGCTGCGCGAAAGGCGCTGCAGGCGGCGATTGACGACGTCGTAGCCGATCGATCGCAATAGCCCCTCGCGGCGTTGGGCCACGCTATCGGGTTCATCCTGGTGCTTGCCATTGCGTTGCACGGTGACTCGCTCGGCAAGGGCGGGGTCGACGTGGATTTCGGCGCGATCACCATCCTTGGGACGGATGGGGCCGGCATCGGGTTGGGGCGCGGCGGGTGCGCCTTTCCAGTCGTTGAAATGGCGCACGATCGCGGCCTCGACAGCATCAACGTCGAAATCGCCGACGATCACCAGCGTGACATGGGAGGGCACGTATTCGCGTTCGTAGAACGCGCGCAGGGTATCGGCCGTCGCGGCGTTTAGCGTGTCGACCTTACCGATCGGGAAGCGTTCGGAATAGCGCGCCTGCGGGTAGAAGAATTTGGTCGAGCCGATCGTGTTTCGCAGTGACCAGGAATTCCGGTCGCGCATTTCGGCGAGAACCACGCCGCGCTCCCGGTCGATGGCGCCCTGCGAGATCGTGAGGTTGCCCGCCGTCTCGCGCATGAGCATGAGCGCGGTGTCGAGCAGGGCAGGGTCGGCGCGGGGCAGGTCGAGCTTGTAGAGCGTGCGGTCGAAGCCGGTGGAGGCATTGGTGTCAGCACCGAACGCCAGTCCTTCGCGCTCGAGCAACGGGATCATCTGGCCTTCGGGAATGCGCGACGAGCCGTTGAAGGCCATGTGCTCTACGAAGTGAGCGAAACCCTGCTCCTGCTCGGTTTCATCAAGTGACCCGGCTTCCACGTCCATTCGCACGATGCCGGTTCCCGCGGGCGTGGCATTGTGCCGGATGACGTAGCGCAGACCGTTATCGAGCCGGCCGAAGCGGAAGTCAGCGTCGAGCGGGACGTCGCTGCGCTCGAACGCCCAGGCGGCGGCGTCTCGAACGGGGTGTTCCCTCGCGGCCAGCGGCAATGGCGCCAGCACGAGCAGGGTCGCAATCAGGTAACCTCTCATCGGGGTATGGAGTGCCCCGATGAGTGCGGGTTGGCAAGGGGCGGAAGGTTACTTGCCCTTGCCGCCCACACCCTTGAGATAGGCTTCCATGCCTTTGATGTAGTCCGGGTTGAGCATCAGCGCGCTGTTGGCCATGCGCTCCACCTGGCGCGATGAATCGCGCCCGACTTCGGCGCACAGGTCTATGGCGACCTTGGCGGCGCCCATTTGCTCGCCGTTCTGCTTGGCGAGGTGGCGGCAGAAATCCATGACTTCGGCCTCGAACGTCTCGTCCTCGTAGACCTGATGGACGAGGCCCATGGTGAAGGCCATCTCGGCGCTGGCGGGCTTGTTCGCCATGATGAGCCAGCGCGCCCAGTGCGGGCCGCACAGCCGGGTCAGGCGAGAGACGCCGCCGGACGCGGGGAGTACTCCGAACAGCCCCTCAGGGAACGCATACCCTGCGCTTTTCGCGGCGAGGCGGAAGTCGCATGAGAGGCTCAATTCCAGCCCGCCGCCCACGCACATCGCATGGTGCGCGACGACGATGGGCTTTTCCACGTGCTCCATCTCATCCCACAACTGCTGCATGTTGTTGAGGTTGAGGCGGTGGTTCTCGCGGATCTTGCTCGCGGTGTTGGCGGCGACGTTGGCCTGCGAAGGAATGTTGCGATTGCCGCCGCGCAGGTCCGCGCCCGAACTGAAATAGCGCCCGGCAGACCGGATCAGCATCACTTTGAGTTCGCTCGTCTCGCGCAGGCGCAGGACGGCTTCGGTCAGCCCGTCCATCATCTCGCGGCTGATGGCGTTGAGCTTGTCCGGCCGGTTGAGCGTGGCGATGAGGATGCCGTCGGTCTCCTCGGTCAGCAGGTGCGGTGTTTCTTCGGTCATCTCTTGTCCTTCTTCAACCGCGCGTGCGCGGCAGGCCGAGCCCGCGTTCGGCGACCATCGAGCGGTGCACCTCGCTGGTGCCACCGTAGATCGTCGTGCCGGCGGCATGGCGATAGCACTGGTTGAGGAAGCCCGCAGGCCCTTCGCGCTTGGACAGCGAGACCGGCGCTGTCAGGTCGAGCAGGTCGCGGCTGTCGCTCAGGAACTTCTCCGAGGAGTACATCTTCGACATCGGGCCGAAGCCGAAGTTGGGCTTCTTTTCCACGCTCGACCACTGCGCGCGGTAGGTCAGCATGTCCGAGATCCACAGGTGCGCGACGCTGCGGGCGAGACGGCACTGGGTGCGGGTCTCGCCTGCGATGCCGAGGTCCTCGGTCAGCGTCTCGGCCGCCTCGATCATTGCTTTCATGACCTTGGAGAAACCGCCGCCGTGTTCCAGTTCGAGCGCGGCGCTCATCGTCTTCACGCCGCCGTCGACTTCGCCCAGGCGCCACGAATCGGGGATCACCACGCCGTCGTAGAAGGTGATGTTGGTGCGCTCGTCCTGGAAGGTATGGACGGCCTGGACAGTCACGCCCTCGGTCTTGAGCGGCACGATGAACATCGTCAGGCCCTTGTGCTTGGGCACATCGGGATTGGTGCGCGTGAGCATCAGCACGTAGCTGGAGAGGTTGGCGCCGCTGGTCCACATCTTGGTGCCGTCGATGCGCCAGGAGCCGTCCGCCTGCTGCGTGGCCTTGCACTGCGCGGCGAAGACGTCGGAGCCGCAGGAGGGTTCGGAATAGCCCAGCGAGCACAGCACATCACCGCCGGTGATCTTCGGCAGAACCTCGGCCTTGAGTTCGTCGCTGCCGTACTTGTCGATCATCATCGCGACCATGGCCGCGACGTTGGCGCCGGGGGTGTTGTAGCCCTGGCGCTCCATCTCGCCCATCGCGGCGATGCGCGCGTAGGGCGTGATGTTGCGGCCCGAGAGGTGCTCGGGCAGGCCGGGGAACAGCAGGCTGTGCTCGGCAAGCATCTTGTGGACTTCGGGGACGTAGCCTTCCCAGGAATAGTGGAACTTCGCCTTCATTTCCGGCGTCACCTTGGTGGCGAACAGCTCGGCGATTTCGGCGCAGACGGCCCGGGCCTCATCGCCGAGGTCGAAGTCCAGCGGGACTTCGCCGGAGGCGGGCAGGGCGGGCTTTTCACCGGCGTAGAGGCGGCGGCCGGCCTCTTCAAGCGCCAGGGCGGGGTCTCCGGCGACTAGCGGCCAGCCCTTGGCACGAAGGTTGTAGAGGTGGATGTCATATTCGCTCGACAGGCCGAAGCCGCCGAACGTGTGCAGCCCCTGCGCGACCGCGCGCGCGGCGGCGTCGCAGGCGTACCAGTAGGCGAGCGAGATCGTCGCGCCCGCTTCGTCGGAAGCATCGTAGATGTCGCGGATGGCCTTCCAGGCGAGGAACTTGGCGCCGTCGACGTCGCAGAGCAGGTCGGCCAAAGGGTGTGAAATGCCCTGGAAGGTGCCTATGAGCTGGCCGAACGCCTTGCGCTCTCCCGCGTATTCGGCCGCCATCTTGAGCGCCTGACGGCCGATGCCCGAGAGGCCGACGGCGATGTAGAGCTTCCACTCCTCCAGCGCGGCGGCAAACTGGCCGAACGCTTCGTCGCCCGAGGCGAGCACGGTGGTCTCGCCGGCGCCGAGGTCCAGTTCGGCAATTGGTGTCGTAGCGAGGTTCGCCTCGCCTTTGCCAGCCACCGTCACCAGAACCACATCGGAGCCGCGCCGGGCGACAACGGCCTTGGCCACTGCCCCGCCCGCGATCCACTGCACTGGCTTGTCGGCAATGTCGTGCATGGCGATGGTGACCACTGTCTCGCCGCCGATCGCCGCTTCGAGCAGGTCGTCCTGCCCGCCGAGCTGGGCCAGCAGGCGCGTGGCGACCAGCGCTTCGGCGAGCGGGCCGGAGACGAGCGTGCGCCCCGCCTCCTCCATCAGCAGCGCTGCATCGAACAGGCCCAAATCCATGCCGCCGGCCTCCTCGGGCACGCGCATCGCGAAAGCGCCTAGGTCAGCGAGGCCGCTCCACAGGCCAGCGTCGAAGCCGTCGGTCTCCTGCGCCTTGCGAACGCGCACGGTGCTGGAATGCTCGTCAAGAAAGCGCGCGAAGGTGTCGCGCATCATTTCCTGTTCGTCGGTGAGGTCGAAGTTCATGGCAGACTTTCCCGGGGCTTATCGTTGTCGGTTCAGCGGTTACAGGCGCGCTTCACCTACGGTCCTGAACACAGGTCGCAGGGGCGTTCAATCCACCTTGCTTGGCAATCGCGGGCACGATGCGGAAGGTGTTTTCCGGCGGCTTCGGGCACCGCGGCAGGCGAGGCGCAAGTTCCCGTTAGGGGAGGGCAATCGCACAAGCGATAGCTACTGTCCGGGACGAGGCCGTATGGCAAGCGGGCAGCGACAGGGATAGTCTCCGCTATCCCGGTGCAGCCATGAAAGGGAGCGCCTTGATCCGCCCAATGCCCGAATTCGGCCTGCATGCGCCCGCGCGGCTCGGCGCATGATCGCCTGCGCCTCGTTCGACGTGTTTGCGGTGCCCGGCTATCGCCGCGTCATCCGGATCGAACCGAGCGAGAAAGCGGTGCGCGCGCTGCTCGAGGACGACCTGCATGCCATGGTGGTCGAACTTCAGCACGACAGCATACGGGTCACAGGCGTCACCGCATTCATGGACCGCATTCCATGGACGACCTGTCCCGGCGCCGAGCAGGTACTGCGTGACACTTTCACCGGCGTGCCGCTGGCCGAAGTCACGGCACGGCACGACAAGCAGGCCAACTGCACGCACCTCCATGACCTCGCGATGCTCGCATCCGCCCACGCGGGCGACGCCGGGCCGAGCGAATTGAGCTTTGCCGTCAGCGATCCGCGACAGGGCGAGCGTGTGCTCGAAGGGCGCCGCGACGGTGCCCTGATCCACCGCTGGACCGAGCGGGACGGCATTCTGGCCCAGCCTGCCGCCGTGGCCGGCCAGTCACTGCTCACCTTGCGCGACTGGATCGCTGGGCTTGCAGGGGGCGTACAGGAGGCTGCCCGATTGCTACAATGGGCCGGCCTCGTCGCACATGGCCGCACCATGTCCGACACAGACAAGCATGCAGCGCTGTTTCACCGCCCCAGTTGCTTTACCATGCAGCACGGGCACGTGGAGCACGCCATCAAGGCTGCGCCGACGAAGGATTTCAGTTCCGGCGCCCTCCACCCGCTGGATGGCCTTCGCGAACGATTTGAGCGCAGTCAAAGCTGACAGGAAGAACCCGGGGAACAACAACCGGCGCCACTCGCACTACATGGGAGACGAGAGATGGAAATGAACGACATGGTGCTCATCAGCGTGGATGATCACATCAGCGAACCGCCCGACATGTTCCAGAACCACCTTTCCGGCGCGCTGCTCGAATCCGCGCCCAAGATGGTCAAGGACGAGAACGGCAAGGACGTATGGGTCTACCAAGGCCAGAGCTTCGCGTCGGTGGCGCTCAACGCCGTGGTCGGCCGTCCCTTCGAGGAATACGGCATGGAACCGACCTCGCTCGACCAGCTGCGCGAGGGGGTCTACCGGGTGGACGAGCGGGTCAAGGACATGAACGTCAACGGCGTCGCCGCCTCGCTCAACTTCGGCTCGGTGTTCGATTTCGCCGGCGGCCGCCTCCACCGCGTCCCCGACAAGGCGCTCGCGGTCAAGCACGTCAGCGCCTACAACGACTGGCACATCGACGAGTGGTGCGGCGCCCATCCGGGCCGCTTCATCCCCTGCGCCATCCTCCCCACCTGGGACATGGACGCGACGATTGCCGAGCTGAAGCGAGTCACCGACAAGGGCTGCCACACCGTCTCGATCAGCGAGAACCCGACCTGCCAGGGCCTGCCCTCGATCCACAACGCCTACTGGGACCCGTTCTACAAGGCGATCACCGACCTCGACATGACGATCTGCATTCACATCGGGGGCGGCAATCCGGCGCCGCACGCCTCGATGGAAACGCCGATCGAGGCGTGGATCTCGACGATGCCGATGACCATCGCCTATGCCGCTTCGGACTGGCTGCAGCTTGAGGCGCTGCACAAGTATCCCGACATGCGCATCGCCCTGTCCGAAGGCTCGATCGGCTGGGTACCCTACTTCACCGAGCGCGCCGACTTCTCGAACTCGCGCCACAAGTACTGGACCAATTCGCGCTTCCAGCACCTCAAGCCGAGCGAGATGTTCCGGCGCCACTTCCTCAACTGCTTCATCGACGACGCCTTCGGCCTGCAGAACGTGAAGTTCATCGGCGAGGACAACATCGCGTACGAGTGCGACTATCCGCACTCCGACACGCTCTGGCCCGAAGTGCCCGAGCGCCTGTGGCCGACCATCAACCACCTGACCGACGCGCAGATCGACAAGATCACCCACGGCAACGCGATGCGCTGGTTTCGCTTCGACCCGTTCGAGCATCACGCCAAGGCGGACCTAACGGTGGGCGCCCTGCGCGCCAAGGCCAAGGCGGCAGGCGTCGACATCACACCCAAGTCCTCGCTCGGCGAACGTCCGCTGGCGGAAGGCGACGTGCGCCCGGTCACCTCGGGCGACATCATGCAGATGTTCATGCGCCACGACGACGCCGACCGCATGAGCCGCATGGCCGGGCAGGAGGCGTGAAAAAAGGGCCGATGACCGAACTTTAATCGAGCATCCTCCCTTCGCCGGCGCGAGGGGAGGAGTTTGTTGACGAAGCACATGCGCAGCGCCCGTTTCTGATGGCGCGTGCCGCCGGACTTTGCGACGATGTGAAAGAACCTGAACTAACGCAGCAGGTGAGCGCGATGCAGGAAGCATGTGGCAAGTGTCGCGTGCATAACGGGCCAACGGCGTCCATCGGCATGGCTGCTTTCGGGGAAGCGCCTACGCCGTGGGAGAAGGACTGAAAGGGGGGTGGAAGCGGACAATCCGTTCGTCGATAGCGTGCCTGGGAAGCCGACGTTGTGGGAAGCGACGGCATGGCCTACGTTCAGGCCTATGATCGGCAGGGCGCGGAGCTAGTGTCCCCTGACGCGGAATTGACTCTCCAGTACAAGCTGGTCGCGGCGAAGGCCGGATACGCTCTGGCTGAACAGGATGTGGGGGTTCTTTACGCACGCGGTGGGGATGTGCCGCTCGGACTGCTTGGCTACAAAAGTCTGCTGCTCAAGGATGGTCTGGCGGGCTGATGAGGCTTGTGTTAGTTTATAACCGTGCATTCGGCGTCGAACCCGATGCTGCCAAAACTGCTGCTTATATTAGGCTATTTCTGGTTCGATCTGCCCCCGATGCAGAGCAAGCCGAGTGGCTTAGCGGCTTTGAAAAGCATCTGTCGCCATCCGATAAGAAGCGAGCTGACGACATCGTCCGCAACTATCACCCAGCAACACAGTTGACCCTTAAGGGACTTTCCGGACAACGCGCTGCGGAAGAAACAACACCCGGGGGATGACCGCTTTCGACACGCCGCACTTATCCGCTAAGCGGGCAAGTGCGGACAGTCCGCTTTCGCGCTGGAACCGCGTATTTTCGACGGCCACATCCCCGCCCGTACAGCGACGAATTATCCCGAGCGCTCCAGCGAGCCCCGCCCGCAAAAGAAAAGGCCCCGCGAGATGTCTCGCGAGGCCTTTTCCCGTTGGGATCAATAACCGATCAGGCGGCGTGCGAGAACTGCTCGACCGACGACTGCGGGTGCTGCGGGGCCGGGTCGGGCAGGCAGGCCATCATGGCGTCGCGCAGGCACTGGAACAGCGCCTCCGGATTGACCTTGTCGTCCTTGCCGTAGACCACGCTGATGACCAGCGGGTGGCCGTCCGGCTGGCGCGGGACGAGGCCGCTCAGGGCGTCGGCGCCGGTGCCGAAGCCGGCGGGGCCGAACACATGGCGCGGCTCGCGGCAGCCGTCGATCCGGGACATCATTTCAGAGAAGGCGAACTTGCCCTGTTCCTCGGCCTCGGCGTTGAGGCGGCGGACCATGCCTTCGCAGCGCTGGCGGGCGATGGTCGACAGCATCAGCCAGCCGGCGGCGCTGCGGGCGAGCGGTTCCTTGACGCCGCCCGCGAGTTCGCGGGTCGCGGCGAGGGCGCGAGGGCCGTGGCGCCAGTTGACGATCTGGGCGTCGAGCCCGACCATCGAGTGCAGCGCGACCGACAGGCCGGTTTGCGCCACGAGGCGGTCCATGAGGCGCACGATGCGTCCGTCACGCACCAGTTCGGGCTGGCCCGAGGTGCCGATCAGCGCGGCGCGGGGCGTCAGGCTGTAGGCGCGCGAGTAGGGGTCCTTGTGAAGCAGGCCCAGTTCAACCAGGCTCGAAAGCAGTTCCGACGTGCTCGACTGTGGTCGATTGTAACGGCGGACGATGTCCATGACGGTAGCTTCGCGGTGCGCGTCGTCGAAGTACTCCAGTACCTCGATGACCCGCCGTGCGATCTTGGCCTTGTTCGATGACGATGACGTCTTTCCAGACATGAGGTCTCTCCTCCCTCTGCTTGGTTGATGAACTCGCTTTGACGAGCCTGCCTCTTTCCCGGAGTCGTTGCCCAGATAACTGAGTCATTCTCGTTTTTTGCTCACTTGGGTTAGCATCAACACTCCTGTTCATCAAGCGACTCTTTTGTATACGACTTGACCGCAATCGAGCACGCCGCCGCCGATGCCCAGATCGCTCGGGCAGGGCCGTTGCGGACCTCCTCGAAAAGCATGCCGACGCAGCTCGGGGCTGGTCAACGGCGTTCTGTCGGGCCATGCCTTTCCAGCGATGAACGGAATCGGTTTGGATGCCCTGGAAGTCATGGATTGTGCGGGATTGACGGTATCGGCGGCAGAGATTGTCCATGCCGGATTCGCCTGGCCGGAGCCGATGACGTTCGTCGATCTGGATGCCGCGCCGCACCATTTGGAAATCGGTCCAATGCCGCCGTGGCCGGTGGTGGGGATAGGCGATCCAGCGCACCCTGTCGCAGCCGGGTTGGATACGGTGATCGATGCCGGCTCGTGTGCGGGCGTGATCGCAGGCGGCGTGATGCAGTCGCCGTTGGCCGCCGCGACGCTCGTCCAGCTCCTGCGCCTGCTTCCTTCCCTGTCGCTGGAGGACGGACTGACGGCGGAGTCGCTGGCCTACGCGACGCTCCAGGGCAGCGCCGCGCATCGGCATTGGATCGCGAGCCGGCCGGCGCCCGTGTGTGTGGTCGGCCCGGGCAGGATCGCCTTGTCCCGGGAAGGGGACGAGGTGGTCGCCATGCTCGACAGGGCGGAGGCGGGGAATGCCATCGACCGCCCAACGCGCGACGCATTGCACGAAGCCTTCGCGCTGGTGAACGCCGACCCGACCATCACCCGCCTCACCCTGCGCGCGAAGGGCAAGGCGTTCAGCCTGGGCGCAGACCTCACCGAGTTCGGCACGACGACCGACCCGGCGACGGCGCACATGATCCGCTGCCGGACGCTCCCGGCGCGCGAGGCGGCGCGCTGCGGCGACCGGTTCGCGGTGGAGATCGACGGGGCCTGCATCGGCGCGGGGCTCGAACTCGCCGCTTTCGCGAGCCGCATCACCGCGACACGGCGTTCGTGGTTCCAGCTGCCCGAACTGGCGATGGGGATCATCCCCGGCGCCGGCGGCTGCGTCTCGCTGACGCGGCGCATCGGGCGTCAGCGGACCGCGCTGATGGTGCTGTTAGGCCGGCGCATCGGCGCGCAACAGGCGCTCGAGTGGGGGCTGGTCGACGCGCTGGTGGACTAGCCGGCCGCCGGCGATCGTGGCGGCCACGTCGCCGCTGCCCAGCCGGGTTCGCGCGGCGGCCCAGGGGCGGTCGAGCAGGCAGAGATCGGCAGGCTCGCCCGGTGCGATCCGGCGCTGGCGGGGAAGGTCGAGCGGATCGGTGAGGTAGAGCGCGAGCGCGTGCTCGGGCGTCAGCGCTTCCTGCGGCCCGATCACCGCGCCGCCGGGCGTCGTGCGGCTGACGGCGGCGGCCATGGCGGACCACGGATCGGCGCTGCCGTAAGGCGCGTCGCTGCCGCCTGCCAGAGCCAGCCCGACGTCGTGCAGCGAGCGCAGGCGGTAGAGGTCCGGGTGGTGGCGCGGCTCGACGTCGGCAAGGTAGCGGTCGCCCCGCTCGGCGATGAAGTGCGGCTGGACGCAGGCGTGGAGGCCGAGTTCGGCCATGCGGGAGACCAGTTCGGGCGAGGCCACCGAGACGTGCTCGACGCGGTCGCCGGGCAGGGCGCCCGCCGCCTCGATCAGGGCAATGGTGAACACCAGTTCGACTTCGGTCACGCAATGGACCGCCAGTGCACGCCCCTCCGCATGGCCTGCGCGGACGAAGGCGAGGGCCTCGTCGAAGTCGGGCATGGCGGCTTCGTGGAGGTGCAGCTTGAGCGGGCCGAGGCGCCAACCGGACTGCGGAGCCTCTGCCAGCGACAGGGCGCCGGCAAGTACGGCGGACTGGAGCAGCCTGCCGTCTGCCTTTTGCTGCGCGAAATGGCGGGCGATGACGGGATCGTTGCGCGGTGACATGTCGGTCACGCCGGTCACCCCGCAACGCGCGAGTTCGGCGCTGACTTGCGCGAAGTCCGGCGGCAGGCTGCCGAGCGTTTGCTGCAGCCAAGAGTCCTCGTCGAAAAGGCGGCCGGTGAAGCGGTCGCCTGCGCGTTCGAGGCCCGGCGGCGGCGGGGCGATGGCAAGCAGTTCGTCTAGGGCGCGAGAGTTGAGCAGCCACATCCGGCCGGTGCGATGCTGCAGGCGCAAGGGGCGGTTGGGGACCATGCGGTCGAGCGCGGCGGCGTCGGGGAGAGTGCCGCCCATCACGCTTTCGTGGAAGCCGATGCCGCGCAGCCAGCCGGTTCCGGGCACCTGCAGCGCGCGGGCGAGGCCTTCGGCGTCCACGACTTCGGGCGGGCCGCAGGGCACCGAACCGCGCCGCGCCGCGAGGGCGGCGAGGTGGATGTGGTGGTCGTGCAGGCCCGGCAGCAGCGCGCCGCCGCGGGCCTCGATCACCGGTTCGTCGGGACGGGGGATGAGGCCGCCGATTTCGACGATGCGCGCGCCTTCGATGCGCACGCCGCAGCGCTGCCCGGCGAGTTCGGCGTCGCGGATCAGCACGGGGCAGGCGCGCCGAGATAGCGGGCGGTGTCGGCGCCGATCGCACGGACTTCGGCCGTCAGCAGGCGCGGCTGCACATGGGGGAAGCTGCTCCCGACCGACGAGCCCCACGCGCGCAGTTCGGCGTCGATCGCCGCGCGGTCGTGTCGGCGTTCCTCGGCCAGGGCCATGGCGGTGATCGCGCTCATCGACAGGCCTATACGCTGGGCCACGCCGCTGCGGTAGGCGGCAAGGCCCTCGCGCGCCGCGGTGATCCCGGTGAGGGGATCGGCGATGGCGTCGCCGACGTAGCCCAGCTCGCCGGTCAGGTCCGCCATCGCGCGCGACAGTCCGCCCGCGACGCCGCAGTCGTTGCCGATGCCGACCCACTCCGCCGCCTCGCCGCTCGTGCCGTGGCCGGTGACGGAGAGCCAGACGAGGCCCGGCACTTCGCGTACCAGCGCTTCCGCATCGATGCCGAGGTGCCGCAAGGCGCGGGGGCGCGAGGATTCGATCACCACGTCGGCGCGGCGGATCAGGGCGATGAGCGCGGCTTTTTCCACCTCGCTGGCGAAGTCGACGAGGAGGCTCGCCTTGCCCTGGTTGATGCGGTCGAAGGTCGCCGGATCGTCGCGGCGGATGAGGTCGGGCCGGGTGAGGCTTTCGACTTTGACCACCTCCATGCCCGCCTGCCAGAGGAGGTGGCCGGCGAGCGGCCCGGCCCAGATCGCGGAGAGATCGACCACCAGCGGACGGTGCCCGGCAGGGCGTTCGCGCCGCGCGCCGCGCAGCGTGATCTCGATCGGAGGTGATGCCGGGGTCTCGTCGGCCGAGGCCACCGGCAGGCCGAGGATACGTCCGGTGGCGACGAGATTGGCGCAATCGTGCCGCAGCACGGCCGCAGCAATCGCGTTCCAGTCGTGGCCGTCCACGTCAGCCTCGCCGAACAGCGCGGGCAGCAGTTCGCGGTCCACGTCGCGGATCAGGGTGAGCGCAAACCAGCCGCCGTCGCGGGTGGGCATGAGGCGACTGCCGCCGAGCCCTGCCGAGGTCCTGCCGGCAATGACGTAGCCGCCGTTCGACCCACGCTCGCACATCAGCGTCGCGCCGTCGGGAAGCGTGACGCCGTGCGCCCTGCGCATCGTCTCGAGTTGCCTCTGGGCCCAGCGCGCCAGCGGGATCGCCGGGCCGGACGCGGCGTCAGTCGGCAAGTACATCCTTGACCTTGCGGCGCAGCAGCTTGCCCATCTCGTTGTAGGGCAGTTCGGCGACGAAGGCGATCCGCTCGGGCACGCGCGAGGAGCGCAGGCGCGAGCGGACGAGTTCCTTCAGTTCGGCCTCGCCCGGCGCGGAATGGCCTTCGCGGGTGACGATGGCGACGCCGACCGTCTCGCCCCATTCGATCGACGGAATGGCGCAGGCGCAGGCATCGGCGATGGCGGGATGGCTGAGCAGCACGTCCTCGATCTCGCCGGGCGACATGTTCTCGCCGCCGCGCACGATCACGTCGTCGGCGCGGCCGGAAAGGAAGAGGTAGCCGTCCTCGTCCATGAAGCCGGCGTCGCGAGTGGGGAACCAGCCAGCCGCGTCGAGCGCGCTCTTTTCCTTGTATTCGCCCGAGACCTGGTCGCCGCGCACGTAGATTTCGCCGGGTTCGCCCACGGGCAGGACTTCGCCATTCTCGCCGCGGATTTCCATCTCGATCGTGGGGATCGGCTTGCCCAGCGAGGTCAGGCGGGCGCGAATCTTGGGATCGTCGGAAGCGAGCGCTTCGCGGTGGTCCTCGGGGCCGAGCAGGGCGACGGTCGAGCTGGTTTCGGTGAGGCCATAGGCATTGGTGAAGCCCGCATCCGGGAAGCGTTCGAGCGCCTTGTGAATGACCTCGAGCGGCATCTTGCCGCCGCCGTAGGCGATGGCGCGCAAGGTGGCGGTCCGGGCCGCGACGCCCTTTTCCATGGCATCGACGATGCGGGCCAGCATGGTGGGAACAACGAAGGCGTTGGTGATCGCCTCGCCCTCGACCAGCGCAAGCCAGCCTTCGGGCGAGAAGTTGGGCAGCATCACGATCTTGCGCTGGGCGTAGATCGACGAGAGCAACGCCGAGATTCCGGCGATGTGGTAGGGCGGGACCACCACCAGCGCGGCGTCGGCCTCGTCGGCGCTGGCGAACTCGACGGTGCCCAGGATGTAGCCGATGAGGTTGGAGTGGCGCAGGATCGCCGCCTTGGGTGCGGCGGTGGTTCCGCTGGTGAACAGCTGGATCGCCACCCCTTCGCCGGGGTCGTACTCGCGCGCGTCGTCGCCGGGTACGGTTTCCTGCGCCTTGAGCGTGAACTCCTCGCGCGCCAGGACGGTGTGGTCCTGGTCACCCGCGATGCGAAGCACGCGCTCCTCGTCGCCGATCACCAGCGCGGGCGAGATGCGGCCGAGGAGGGCGGCCAGGTCCGCGTCGGGCAGGCGGTAGTTGAGCGGGCAGTAGGGCACCCCCGCCAGGGCCGCACCGAACACCGCGATCACCGCCGCCTCGCTGCTCTCGTCGAGCAGCGCGACGTATTCGGCGCCGCTTTCCTGGATCAGCTCGAAGCTCCCGCGCGCGGCGGCGAGGAGGTCGCCGTAGGTCCAGCGCTTCCCGTCGCACACGAGGGCGATGCGGTCGGGGGCGGCCTCGGCGGCCATTTCGAGAAGGAGAGCGATGTTCATCGGTTTGCGGTGTGCCTGTCGGGAGGAGGGGAGGTCAGTCGGAAGCGGCCATCAGTCCGAAGCAGGAAGCGGCTTGGCGTCCTTGACGACGAGCGCGGTGCCGTCGACCGAGAGCGAACCCTTGCCCGGCTTCACGCAGAGCAGTTCGTACTGGCCGTCGGCGTCGACGTAGCGCTTGCCCATCAGCGTGCCGGCCGAGAAGTCGGCGGCGAGCGGCGCGGCCTCGGCGGGCTTGGCTTCGCCCATCGGCGAGCCGCCGCATTCGATCTGGCCGTCGGCGGCGCGGATCACCATGACCTCGGTGTCGCAGGTGGCGCTCTTGAGGCGGGTTCCAGGCTTCATTTCAGGTTCCTTGTCGTTCGTGTGTGCGTGAGGTCGGGCGGCGCGCGGTCACGCGATGGCGCTCGATTGTTTTAGGCGCTCGATCTCGGGCCATTCAAGGCCCAGTTCGAGCAGTACCGTCTCGGTATGTTCGGATAGCTGCGGGGCGCGGGTAGTGGCGAAGGGCTCATGGTCGAACTGGACGGGGCTGCGCACGATGCGCATCGGCGCGGAGCCGTCGATCGGGTCGACCTCGATGAAGCTGTCGTTGGCGATGGCCTGCGCGTCCTCGCCCAGTTCGAGCAGGGTCTGCACGGCGGCCCACTGGCCGCGCATGGTCTTGAGATGCTCGCACCAGTAGGCGAAGGGGCGGGCGGCGATGGCCTGGGTGATCACCGCGCTCGCCGCCTCGCTGTTCGCCATCAGCGACAGGGCATCGACGAAGCGGGGGTCTTCGGCGGCCTCGGGGACGCCTAGGTGCGTGAAGGTGTCGAGGATGTAGGGCCCGGGGACCATGATGAAGAGGCTGATCGCGCGGGCGTCGCTGGTCAGGAAATGGCCGAGGAACGGGTTGACCATCGCCCCGCCGGGCTTGGGGGCGGAGACGCGCATCTGCTTGCCGGTGTGCAGATAGGGCGCGACGACCTGGCCCATCGACCACATCGCGCTGTTCAGCAGCGACACGTCGACCTCGGAGGTCTCGCCCGTCTGCGCGCGGTTGTAGAGCGCGGCCGCGATGCCGCCGGCGAGGAACATGCCGCTGATGGAATCGCCGAGGCCGCCGACGCCCATCGTCAGCGGAACGTCGAACTCCTGCGGGGTCAGCGCGTCGCCGAGGCCCGAGTGGATCCAGAACGCGGTGGCATCGAAGCTGCCCCGGTCGCGCATCGGGCCCTTGTCGCCGTAGCCGGTGCCGCGCGCGTAGATGATGTCGGGATTGGCGGCGCGGATGTGCTCGACGTCGATCTTCAGCTTCTGCCGGGCGGAGGGGAGGTAGTTGGTGAGGAACACATCGGCGGTCTTCGCCAGCTCGTAGATGAGCGCCTGGCCCTCCTCCGTGCCGACGTCGATGCCGATGCTGCGCTTGCCGCGGTTGGGGTGCTCGAGCATCGGGTTGACGACGGCATCGAGCTTCGCGCCGGCGATCGTCAGCATCCCGCGCTGGGTGTCGCCGCGCACCGGATGCTCGACCTTGATCACGTCGGCGCCCCATTCGGCCAGCACCGCGCCGGCCGCAGGGACGAAGACGAACTGGGCGACTTCCAGCACCCGGACGCCTTTCATCACCTGCTTCATGTGCGGTCCTGTTTCCTGCAAGGGAGCTTCGAAAGCCTCAGGCGATCGCGCCCTTGGCCTTCCACTCCTCGATCTTGTCCCACTCGATGCCCATTTCCATGAGCACGAGTTCGGTGTGCTCGGAAGCCTGGGGCGAGCGCGTGGTCTCGGTCGCTTCGCCGTTCCACTGCACGGGGCCGCGCACCAGCTTGAGCGGGGCGCCGCCGTCGGCGCCCTCGACCTCGAGGATCATGTCGTTGGCGAGCGCCTGCTCGTCGGTCAGCAGGTCGTGGAAGCTCTGCACCGGGGCCCACTGGCCCGAGTAGGTCTTGAGGTGCTGGCGCCAGTACGCGAAGGGCTGGGCGCCGAACGCCTTGACCAGGATGTCGCTGGCGGCGCCGGCATTCTCGAACAGCGGGCGCGGTTCGGAGAAGCGTGGGTCGTCGGCGGCCTCGGGCACGCCGATGTGCTCGAACAGGCTGCGTATGTGGCCGGTGGGCGAGATCGTGCAGAGGTTGATCGTGCCGTTGTCGGAGGTCTGGTAGTTGCCCATGAACGGGTTGCGCGCGGCGCCGCCCGATCCCGGCATCGGGTTGCGGGTGAGCACCCCGGTCTCGGCGACCTGCGCGATCAGCGCACCCGAGGCCCAGGCGGCGGCGCTCAGCAGCGAGACGTCGAGTTCGGTCGCCTCGCCGGTCTTCTCGCGGTGGTAGAGCGCGGCGGAGATGCCGCCGGCGATGAACATGCCGCCGATCGAATCGCCGAAGGCAGGGATGCCCTGCGAGAGCGGAGCGCCCAGTTCCTCGGGCGTCATCGAGTACGCGACGCCGCTGCGGGCCCAGAAGCAGGTGCCGTCGAAGCCGCCGACCAGCCGCTCGGGGCCCTTGTTGCCCAGCGCCGAGCCGCGTGCGTAGATGATGTTCGGGTTGACCGCGCGGATGTGCTCGATGTCGAACTTGTTCTTCTGGCGCACCTGCGGGAGGTAGTTGGTCAGGAACACGTCGCACTGCTTCGCCAGTTCGTAGAGCACTTCCTGGCCCTCGGGCGTGGAGAGGTCGATGCCGACGCTGCGCTTGCCGCGGTTGGGGTGTTCGAACAGCGTGTGGCGCAGCGGGTCGAGCGTGACGCCGCCCATGTTGAGGAAGCCGCGCTGGGTGTCGCCCCGCACCGGATGCTCGATCTTGATGACGTCGGCGCCCCAGTCGGCCAGCACGCCGCCGGCGGCGGGCGTGAAGGTGAACTGTGCGACTTCGAGGACGCGCACGCCCTCCATGACCTTTGTCGACATCTGCTGCCAGTCCCTGTCGTTATCTTGTGATTCGATTGCATGATTTTCGAATGCGGTCCGCTTTTCAGCCGGTTCCGCGGTCTGTTCGATGTGCGCGCAAAGCCGGGGAGGATCAACCGGCGACCCCATCGTGCGGACGATCATGGCTCCAGGACCCAGCGTTTCCGGGGATTTAGCGGTCGAGGGAAGGTGGCTTGGGGGGAAATGCCGCAGCAGCGATAACGTTGATCAAACTGCGTTCGCAGTTGCAACAATTGCAATTGACCCATGCACTTGGAGATACTAACTTAGCTTAGTAAGTTCGAAACACCGACTACGCCAGGTTCGCAGATCAGGAGACACACCATGAAGAAGTTCGCAGCCATCATCGCCCTCGCCACTGTCGCCGCCGTTCCGGCCGTCGCCTTCGCCGAGACCACCCAGGTCCGTGAAGTGACCGAAGAAGCTGCCTCGCCCGTCGCGCTCAACGCCGGCAAGATGCTCTATGCCGCCGACGGCTTCCGCATCGCGCCGATCTACCGCGTCACTGCCGAGGGCAACCCGCAGGTCATCCTCAACGGCCGCCTCGTGACCGTCCCGGCTTCGAGCCTGAGCGACGTCGCCGGCAAGGTGACCTCGTCGCTGTCGAAGAAGGAAATCGCTTCGGCGAAGTAAGCTTTTCAAAAAGCTTTCAAATCAGGAAAGGGCGGTGTCGATGGCGCCGCCCTTTTCGTTTGCGCTGCGGGGAGGCGACCAAAAAGTCAGTTCGCGTCGAGCGAAGGTGGGGCATGCCGCACCGCTTATTGTCATGCCCGAGGGCTCCCCAATCCTCGTCATCCCCGCGAAGGCGGGGACCCAACTGGCGCCGCCTCGACGGGCCAGGTCACGAGATGGGTCCCCGCCTGCGCGGGGATGACGAATGAAGGTAAGAGGCCCCGAGCCCCTCAGCCGCGGCTGACGTTCTCGTAGATGCGCGTCATGAAATCGAGCAGCTGGGTGACTTCCTCGTCGGAGAAGCCGGCGAACATGCGCCGCTCGCTCTCGGCGGCGATCACGCCGAGCTGGTCGAGCAGGGGCTTGGCCTGTTCGGTCAGGTAGACCGCGCGGGCGCGGCGGTCGTCGCGGCGGTCGCGGCGCTCGAGCAGGCCGTCGGCGCAGAGGCGGTCGATCAGGCGGCCGGCCGAAGCCTCCGACATCTCGAGGTATTCGGCGATCGTGCGCTGGGTCGAACCCGGATAGCGGGCGACGATCGCGATCATCGCCCACTGCGAACGGGTGACGTTGAGAGCGGCGACCTTGCGGTCGAAGTTGTTGCGCTGCATCCGGGCGACGATGGTCATGCGCAGGCCCACCTGACGGGTCGGGCTCTCGTCGCGCATGTTGAACGGGTCGCTGATCTTGCCCGCCGGTTTGTTGTCCGCCGCCTTATTGTCTGCCTCGGTGGCCACGCATTGCTCCTTGTTGGGCGCCGTCAGACGCGCTCGATGATGATCGCTGGGGCCATGCCGCCCGCTGCGCACATGGTGATGAGACCATACCGCCCGCCGGTCCGCTCCAGTTCGTCGAGCGCGGTGCCGATGAGCATCGCGCCGGTGCCGCCGATCGGGTGGCCGAGCGCCATGGAGCCCCCGTTCGGATTGACCTTAGCGCGATCGAGGTCAAGGTCACGGATGAACTTCTCGACGACCACGGCGAAAGCCTCGTTCACTTCGAAGACGTCGATGTCGGCGACGGTGAGGCCCGCCTTGGCCAGCGCCTTGCGCGCGGCCGGCACCGGGCCGTTGAGCATCAGCGTAGGGCAGTCACCCGTTTCGACCATGGCGACGATGCGCGCGCGCGGCTTGAGGCCGTGGGCATCGGCATAGTCCTTGGACGCCAGCAGGATCGCCGAGGCGCCGTCGACGACGCCCGAGGAGATGCCGACGTGATGGATCGGCTTGATGTCTACGTCTGGATAGACCTGGTTGATCAGCTCGACATAGGTCTTGCCGCCCGGCGCCGAGGGCATGTTGTAGAACATCTCGAACGCGGGCTTGAGCCCGGCGAGGCTCTCGGCGGTGGTCTCGGGGCGGGGGTATTCCTCGTGGTCGAGGATCACGTTGCCGTCGTCGTCCTTCACGACGATGGTCGACCTGTCGAAGCGGCCCTCGGCGATGGCGAGCGCGGCGCGGCGCTGGCTCTCGACGCCGAGCGCTTCGAGTTCCGCGCGGGTGATGCCTTCCATCGCGGCGATGGCGTCGGCGGCGACGCCCTGGTTGGACTGCGGGTGCTTGGCCTGGAGACGTGGGTTGCCCGCGCCCATGCCGGGGCTGCCGAGGCCGGCCTCGCGCATCTTGGCGCCGTACATGCCGGCGTAGGACAGCATGTCCATGCCGCCCGCGACCATGAGGTCGGCCATGCCCGACTTGATCATCGCGGCAGCGAGGCTGGTCGAGGTGATGCTCGACCCGCAAAAGCGGTTGAGGGTGACGCCGCCGGCCTTGAAGTCATAACCGGCGTCGAGTGCGGCCATGCGCCCGATATCGCCAGCCTGCTGGCCCATGGCGGCGGAGACGCCCCAGATCACATCGTCCACTTCGGCGGTGTCGAAGCCGTTGCGCTCCTTCAGCGCGGCGAGGACCGACGCGGACAGGTGCTCGGGGTGCATCTGCGACAGCGCGCCCTTGCCCATCTTTCCAAGGCCACGCGGAGTCCTCACGGCATCGATGATATAGGCTTCGGTCACAAGGGGTCTCCTGGAGTTCGATCGCGCGGCAAAGCGCCATTTTGAAAGGGTCATGCGGGGGCACCCGGCGAATTGCAATCGGGCGGCCCGGCCCTATCGCCGCAGCGATTGCTAACATTGGTTAGTATATTGGTGCGGCAGTCCTCCACGTCAATCGATCGTCTTCGCGATGCCCGGCTTGACGGGCGCGGCGCGGCGGACAAGATCGTCTGCCAACAAGATAACAAGGAACGAAGTGGCCATGGCGGGCAGTGCAGGGGCCGAACGGGAGCCGGGAACAGGCGACTCCGGCGGCGGGGCGTTCGCACCGCTGAGGGAACGTACGTTCCGCAACATCTGGATCGCCAGCCTGTTCTCGAACTTCGGGCAGCTGTTCCTGGGCGTCGGCGCGCAGTGGGAGATGACCCGGCTGAGCAATTCACCGAGCATGGTCGCGCTGGTGCAGACCGCGATGATGATCCCGCTGATGCTGGTGACGCTGCCGGCCGGCGCCATCGCCGACATGTTCGACCGGCGCCGCATCGCGATGACGGGCCTCGCCTTCAGCGCGATCAGCGCGGCAGTGCTGGCGACGATCACGTTCCTCGGTCTGACGACGCCCTGGGTGTTGCTGAGCTTCTGCGTGCTGATAGGCGGAGGCGTGGCACTGTTTTCGCCGTCCTGGCAGGCTTCTATCCCCGAGCAGGTCTCGCGCGGGCACCTGCCTGCGGCTGTGGCGCTGGGGACGATCAGCTACAACGTCGCGCGTAGCTTTGGCCCTGCGCTGGGCGGCGTCATCGTCGTCCTCTACGGGGTCAAGGCCGTGTTCGGCATGACTTCGCTGCTCTACATTCCGCTGCTGACCGCGTTCTTCTTCTGGCAGCGCAGGCACATCCCCTCGCGCCTGCCGCCCGAGCGGATCGACCGTGCGATCCTGACCGGTGCGCGCTATGCGCTCCACGCGCCTTCGGTCCGCACCGCGCTGCTGCGGGTCATGGTGTTCGGCTTCACCACAGCCACTGCCTCGGCGCTGGCGCCGCTGATCGCCAAGGACCTGCTTGCCGGCAACGCTGCGACCTTCGGCATCCTGCTGGGCGCGCAGGGCGTGGGAGCGGTGGCCGGCGCGCTGTTCGTGGCGCAGATCCGCGCGGCGATCTCGACCGAGTGGGCGCTGCGCCTGTTCGCGGTCGGGACCGGCGTTGCGCTGGTGGCGATCGGGTTCAGCCATTCGCTGGTGCTGAGCTGCATCGCGTTCCTGATCGTCGGTGCCTGCAACATCCTGACCGTGGCGATGCTCAACGTGACGGTGCAGTTGTCCGCGCCGCGCTGGGTGACGGCGCGGGCGCTGTCGCTGTTCTCCTCGGCGATCACCGCCGGCGTGGGCATCGGCGCCTGGGTATGGGGCACCGTGGCCGCCGCGCACGATGTCGCCTTCGCGCTGGTCGCCTCGGGCATCGCTGTCGGGGCGAGTTCGCTGCTCGGCGTGCTGCTGCCGGTCGCCAAGGACCCGGAGGCCGACATGGATTCGGTCGAGATCGGGCACGAACCCGCAGCTTCGCTGGCGTTGACGTTGCGTTCAGGACCAGTGGTCGTCGAAGTCGAGTACGACGTCGATCCCGACCGCGCGCGCGAGTTCTACGCAGTCATGACGATGATGCAGAAGGTGCGCAAGCGCATTGGCGCGTTCGACTGGACGATTGCGCGGGACATCGAGAACCCCGCGCTGTGGACCGAGCGATACCACTGCCCGACCTGGGGCGACTATTTGCGCATGCGGGGGCGCTACACCCAGTCCGATTTCGACGTTCAGGCGCAGGCCGACGGCTTCAACCGCAGCCATCATGGCCGCCGTGTGCGCCGCCGCCTCGAACGGCCGTTCGGGTCGGTGCGCTGGAAAGCGGAATCCTACGATCCGCAGCAGGAAACCGTCGGGTATATCGCGCCCTGAAGGCACCTGAGCACGCCGTTCCCAAGAGTGGTTGCGTAAATCTGCGACTGCGATATTTTGACACCTGTCCAGTTCAAATCTGGAACGCGGCCAAAGCTCCCGTATAAGGGGCGGTAAAAGCAACCCTGGGAGGGAAAACTGTGAAAAATTCAAGGACTTGCACGTCCATGCTCGCGCTGGTCGGGCTGTCGGCTCTGGCACCGCTGCCGGCCTTCGCGCAGGCCGAGGCGCAGGATACCGCTTCGATTGACGAAGGTGCGATCATCGTCACCGCCCAGCGCCGCGCCGAAGCGCAGGTCGACGTGCCGATCTCGATCACCAACCTCACCAGCGACGCGCTCGAAACCGCCAGCGTCCAGCAGCTCGCCGATATCGGCAAGGTGACCCCGGCGCTGCGCTTCGACTTCGCGGGCGGCTTCTTCCAGCCGACCATTCGCGGCATCGGCACTGCGGTCACCACCTCTGGCGGCGGCGGCAATGTCGGTATCTACGTCGATGGCTTCTATTCGCCCAACCCTCTCGCCGCTGACTTCGACCTCATCAGTGTGGACTCCATCCAGGTTCTCAAGGGGCCGCAGGGCACGCTGTTCGGCCGCAACACCACCGGCGGCGCGATCCTCGTCTCCACGCGCGCACCGTCCACCAACGGCAATGCCTTCGAGGGCCGGGTCAGCTACGGCCGCTACAACGAGGCCCGTGCCGAGGCCTTCACCAACTATGTCATCTCCGACCGCGTGGCGCTGAGCGTGGAAGGGCAGTATCGCCGCGGTGACGGCTGGCAGCACGAAGCCGTTACCGGCAAGCGCGTCGGCGAGTACGAGAACTGGTCGGTGCGCCTCGGCCTAAAGGCCGAGCTTTCGGACAACGTCGAAGTCCTGCTGCGCTACAAGCACGGCAGCACGGATGATCCATCGCCGCTGCTGGCCTCGACGCTCGACACGAAGGACTTCGGGCTTGGCGCACCGTTCGGTGGCTTCGCCGGCCCCTTCACGACCGCGAAGAACAAGATCACCACTGGCTCGGTCGGGGAGTTCTTCCGCTCGAACAGCGATGTCGTGCAGGGGACCATCACCGCCGACGTCGGCTTTGCGAACCTCACGTCGTACAGCCAGTACCGCAGCGAAAAGGCCAACGCCTCGCAGGACCTCGACTATTCGGGCGCCGACATCTTCCAGCTCGGCCTGCCCAACATCAACGAGACCTGGAGCCAGGAGCTGCTGCTGACCTCGAAGGCGGGGCCGAAGCTGCAGTGGACCGCCGGCCTGTTCTACTTCGAGAACACTGACACCTACCTCACTTACCTAGACAACTTCGGCAACGACGCCAATTCGCGCATCCGCCTCGGCGGGTCGAGCACGACGGTAAAGAGCTACGCGGCGTTCCTCGATGCCACCTACGAGATCACGCCCCAACTGTTCGTGACGGCCGGCGCGCGGTACTCCAAGGACAAGATCGTCGATGCCTACTGGAACCAGCAGTTCACCGCGGTGGAAATGCCGGTTCCCGACATTTCGAACAACAAGCTGACCCCGCGCGTCGTGGTGCGCTTCAAGCCGACCGACCAGACCAGCATCTACGCCTCGTTCACCAAGGGCTACAAGGCGGCGATCTCCGACGTCGGCGGATCGTGCCAGATTGCGCTCACCAACTATACCTGCAACGATGTCAAGCCCGAAGACGTGAACGCCTACGAAGTGGGCTTCAAGTACGAGGCGCGCGGCCTCTCGTTCGAGGGCGCGGCGTTCTACTACGACTACAAGAACCTGCAGGTCTCGATCTTCCGTACCGGCACTGCGGAAATCATCAACGCTGCGACCTCGGAGATCTACGGTCTCGAAGGATCGGTGCGCTACCAGGTGAGCCCGGCCTTCCAGTTTTCCGCCGGCGGTTCCTGGGTCCATGCGCGCTACAAGAAGTTCAACGATGCGCCCGTTTACGTGCGCTGCGCCGAACTCGATCCGGCGACGGCTGCGGGTTGTGCGGCCAGCGGGGTGACGTTCGTGGTGGCGCCCACCACGCTCGAAAACGTGACGATGCAGCGCACACCCGAGTTCACCGCATTCGTCGGCTCGCGCTACGAGGCGGAACTGGCCGGCGGGGAACTCGCGCTGTCGGGCAACCTGTCCTATTCGTCGAAGCTCTTCTTCGGCCCCTCGGGCATCCAGTTCGAGCAGGGCAGCTTCGCCACTCTGGCGCTGCGCGCCCAATGGAGCGCGCCCGAGGACAAGTTCTACGTCGCGCTCTTCGGCGATAACGTCACCAACAGCCGCTACCTGACGCAGGCCCAGTACTCCAGCTTCGGCATCGGCGCGAACTGGAACAAGCCGGCGATCTACGGGATCGAGGCGGGCGTGAAGTTCTGAGGGTCACGCACCGGGGGTTCCCACCCGGGGATTGCCTGGTGCGCAGAGGCTTGAGCAAATGACGCAAAGGCAGCGCCGCCCGGGACACCCGGCGCGGCGCCTGTCGTATGGGACGAGGGAGAGAGCTGATGGCACAAGACAAGACCTGGCGCGTCGTCCAGTGGGCGACGGGCAACGTCGGCAGCCGCGCGCTGCGCACGGTGATCGAGCATCCGCGCATGGAACTGGTGGGCCTGTGGGTCAGCTCGCCGGACAAGTTCGGCAAGGATGCGGGCGAGCTCGCGGGCCTTGCCGAAACCGGCGTGAAGGCGACCAATTCGCTCGACGAGATTGTCGCGCTCGACGCCGACTGCGTGGTGTTCATGCCGCAGGGCACGGACTACGATGCGCTCTGCGCGCTGCTTGCCTCGGGCAAGAACGTGGTCACCACGCGCGGTGATTTCCATTATCCACCGCTGATGGACGCCGCCAAGCGCGCCCGGATAGAGGAGGCCTGCGCGAAGGGCGGCACCTCGATCTACTCGACCGGCTCGAGCCCTGGCTTCGTCACCGAGGCGCTGGCGATTCCGCTACTTTCGCTCCAGCGCGAGCACGGGCTGCTGACGATCGACGAATATGCCGACGTCTCCAGCCGCAATTCGCCCGAGATGCTGTTCCAGATCATGGGCTTCGCCGAGCCCATGGGACCGTTCGACCAGCGCCGCGCCGAACATCTCAAGGGCGACTTCGGCAGCTCGCTGTCGCAGATCGCCGAGGCCATCGGCCTGCCCTGCGACGACATCGAGGCGGTCGGCGAACTGTCGGCCACGAAACAGGACCTCGACATCGCCGCAGGCAAGGTCCCGGCGGGCACGGTGGGGGCCATGCGCACCACGATCACCTGCAAGCACCAGGGCCGCCCGGTCCTGCGCTTCCGCGCCAACTGGTACGTGACCGCCGATATCGAGGACGACTGGGCGCTGCGCGAATCCGGCTGGCGCATCACCACCGAGGGCGATACCCCGGTGAAGGTCGATATCTACTTCCCGGTCTCGGAAGAGGACTATGCCGCCTACACCCCAGGGCTGACCGCACACCGGCCGGTCAACGCCATCCCCGCCGTCTGCGCCGCCGCGCCGGGCATCCGCACCACCGTGGACCTGCCGCAGATCGTGCCGCTCTTCGGATAAGTCATCAGATAGGCCCGTTCGTGGCGGTTGGTTGGTTGGCAATATGCTCCCCCAACTCCCTCTTCCCCGCGTGGGCGGTGACCCCGCTTGTTTTCCCAAGGCGCGAGGAAGCGGAGCCCCGCCTTCGGGGGGAGGACGACGGGTGGGGGAATCAACAGTTCGCCAGCGGGTCTGAACTGAACGGCTCGGTCGAGACCTGCTTTACTGTCCCGCCGTCGTCGCCTGGTCGCCGCCGAGCACGCGGTACAGCGTTACCCGGTTGCTTGCCTGTTGCAGTCGTACGGCAATCTCGGCCTGGCGCGCCGCGTAGAGGCTGCGCTGGGCATCCAGGTTGTCGAGCGAACTGGTAATGCCGCGGCGGTAGGTGGCCTCGGTCAGCTGCGCGGTATCCTGCGCGGCCGATGTGAACGCCGCCGCCGCACGCAGGCGCTCGGCGAGCGTCCCTTGGTCGGCGAGCGCGTCGGCCACTTCACGAAACGCGGTCTGGATCGCCTTTTCGTACGTCGCCAGCGCCGCATCGCGCTGCGCCTTGGTGACGTCGACATTGGCCTTCACGCCGCCGGCGTTGAAGATAGACCAACTGGCATCGCCGCCAAGCGTCGTGGTGCGCGAGGCTCCGTCGAACAGCGAGGAGAGCGAGGTGCTGGCAAAGCCGACGAGCGCGCTCAGCGAAATCGAGGGGAACAACTGCGCGCGTGCGACGCCGATGTCGGCGTTGGCGGCGCGTAGTTCGTATTCGGCCTGCACCACGTCGGGGCGGCGCAGCAGGACCTGCGTGCCGGTACCGGCGGGAAGCTGCGAAAGGCTGGCGTTGACCTCGTCGATGCCGGCGGGAAGCAGGGCCTGGTCGAAATCAGCGCCGACCAGCAGGCGGATGGCGTTGATGTCCTGCGCGAGCAGCGCCTTCTGTGAGGCGACATCACCATTGGCGGTCTCGAGCACCTGTTCGGCCTGGCGAAGTTCGGTCCGCGCGGCGACCCCGCCCCTGAGGCGCGCGGTGGACAGGCGGACGCTGTCGGTCGCGTTGGTGGCGGTGGACTGCGCGATGGTCAGCAGGTCGCGATCGGCGGCATAGGTCGCCCAGGCAAAGGCAAGGTCAGCGACGAGGCCGAGGCGCACGGTCCGCGCCGCCGCCTCGGTCGCCAGCGCGGTGTCGCGCTGGGACTGCGTGGCATTGGCGAGCTTGCCGAACAGGTCGAGCTCGAAGCTCGAGATGCCGCCCTGCAGCGCATAGTTCATGCCGTTCTGGCCGAAGCCGCCACCGGTCTCGCTGTCGGTGGCAGAGCCGCTCACGCCTACCGCTGGGAATTGGTTTGCGCGCGTGACGCGGACCTGCGCACGGGCGGCGGCGAGGTTCGCGGCGGCGACACGCAGGTCGCGGTTGTTGGCGAGCGCCTGCTCGACGAGCGACTGCAGGCGCGGGTCGCGGAAGATCTGCGTGTAGGACACCAGGGGCAGCGCGGCTTCGCTCTGCGCGAGGTAGGCATCGCCGACGGGCCACGACGTAGGCACGGGCGGCACCGGGGCGATGTACTTAGGCGCCAGCGAACAGGCGCCGAGCGCGAGGGCGGGAAGAGCGGCGGTCAGCAGCCGCGACAGGGAGGTCATGCGGTGTCTCCCGCGCGCGCGCGGCGTTCGCGCAGCTTCTCACGCGCCTTGGCGAGACCGTCACGCACGGAGCGGCGCACGATCACGAAGAACAGCGGAATGTAGAAGATCGCCAGCAGCGTCGCGGTGAGCATGCCGCCCACCACCGCGGTGCCGATGGCAACGCGGCTGTTGGCACCGGCGCCGGTCGCCATCGCCAGCGGCAGCACGCCGAAGATAAAGGCGAAGCTGGTCATAAGAATTGGGCGCAGGCGGATGCGTGCGGCTTCGAGCGCGGCGTCGATGACGCGCTTGCCCTGCCGCTCGGCCTGTTCGGCGAACTCGATCATCAGGATCGCGTTCTTGGCGGCAAGGCCCATCGTGGTGAGCAGGCCGATCTGAAGGTAGACGTCGTTCTCCAGCCCGCGCAACGTCACGAAGGCGATCGCGCCCAGCAGGCCGAGCGGGATGACGAGTATGACCGCGACCGGGATCGACCAGCTTTCATAAAGCGCGGCGAGGCACAGGAACACCACCAGCAGCGACAGCGCATAGAGTACCGGCCCCTGCCCGGAGGAAAGGCGCTCCTGATAGGACGAACCGGCCCAGGCGACGCTGACGCCGGGGATGTCCGAGGCCAGCTTTTCCATGGTGTTCATCGCCGTGCCCGAGCTCACGCCCGATGCCGCGTCGCCCGAGAATTCGAACGCGGGCAAGCCGTTGAAGCGCGAGGTGGAGCTTGGAGCAGTCGACCAGCCGATCGTCGAAAAAGCCGAGAACGGCGCCATTTGCCCGTCGGAGCCGCGTACGAACCACTGGGCAAGGTCCTCGGGACGCGAACGGAACTGCGCATCGCCCTGTACGTAGACGCGCTTGACGCGGCCCTTGTCGATGAAGTCGTTGACGTAGGAGCCGCCCCAGGCCGTCGACAGTGTGGAATTCACGTTGGCCGGGGTCAGACCGTAGGCGGTAAGGGCGCGGGTGTTGGTGTCGATCTTGAGCGTCGACACATCGGGCAGGTTGCTGAGGCGCACGCCCGAAAGCTGCGCATTGCCGTTGGCCGCGGCAAGCAGCTTGTCGCGCGCCTCGGCGAACTTTTCGGTGCTCAGGCCGTTGGCGTTCTGCAACTCCAGGGTGAAGCCGGACGACGTGCCCAGACCACGCACCGAGCCGGGTACGAGCGCGAAGACCTGTGCGTCGCGAAGACCGTGGAAGGCGGCGGCGGCGCGCTTGGCGATGGCGTCGGCACTGTCCTTGGAGTCGGTCCGCTGCGACCAGTTCGTCAGGTTGACGAATCCCTGACCGCTGTTCTGGCCGGCCGCGCCCTGGCCGCCACCTGAGATCGTGAACATGCCTGCGAAATTGTTCTTTTCGTAGGTCATGAAGTACTTCTCGACTTGGTGCTGCACTTCTTCGGTACGCGCGCGGGGCGTACCGGCGGGCAGGCGCCACTGCACCATGATGTTGCCCTGGTCCTCGTTGGGAAGGAAGCCGGTGGGCAAGCGCTGGAACATGACGAGGGTCAGGACGCAGGTGACCGCGAACAGGCCGAGCCAGCGCCACTTGTGCTCGACCACGCGCTCCACCCGGCGGCCGTAAGCATCGGTAACGCGTTCGAAGCCGGTGTTGAACCAGACGTGGAATTTCTCCCAGCCGCGCGCCAGCCAGGGCAGCTTGCGCTCGACCCAGCTCGGTTCGCGCTCGTGCTCGGGGACCTTGGTCTTGAGCAGGGTGGCCGTCAGCGCGGGGCTGAGGATCAGCGCCACGAGCACCGAGAGCACCATGGCCGCAACGATCGTCAGCGAGAACTGGCGGTAGATCACCCCGGTCGATCCGCCGAAGAACGCCATCGGCAGGAACACTGCCGAGAGGACGAGGGCGATGGCGACGAGCGCGGTCTGGATTTCCTCCATCGACTTGATCGTTGCCTCGCGCGGCGACATGCCGGGGTTTTCTTCCAGCAGGCGCTCGACGTTCTCGACCACGACGATGGCGTCGTCGACCAGCAGGCCGATGGCGAGCACCAGCCCGAACAGCGTCAGCGTGTTGATCGAGAATCCGGCGAGATAGAAGATCGCGAAGGTGCCCAGCAGCACGACCGGAACCGCGATCGCGGGGATCAGCGTGGCGCGCCAGCTTTGCAGGAACACGAACATGACGATCACGACGAGGACGATCGCCTCGAACAGCGCCTTCTCGACCTCTTCCACCGACAGCTTGATGAAGTCGGTGGAATCGCTGCCGTAGATGTATTTCACGCCATCGGGAAAGTCGGATGCCAGCGCCTGGACCTTGGCCTTCACCGCCTCGGCGGTGGCGAGCGCGTCGGCGCCCGGCGAGAGCGAGATCGAGATGCCGGCGCCCGGGTGTCCGTTGACGCGGCTGACCGAACTGTAGCTTTCCGCGCCGATCTCGACCCGGGCGACGTCGCCGATCGTCACGGCGGAGCCGTCGGGGTTCGTCTTGAGGACGATGTTGCGGAACTGGGCTTCGGTCTGCAGGCGCGATCCGGCCGTGACGACGGCGTTGATCGCCTGGTCGGCGGGGGCGGGCAGGCCGCCCACTTCACCGGCGGCGACTTCGGTGTTCTGCGCGGTAATCGCGGATGTCACGTCGCTGGGCATCAGCGCAACCGACGCGAGCTTGCGCGGGTCGAGCCAGATACGCATCGCATGGGGCGCGCCGAACACGTTGACGTCGCCGACCCCCTGGACGCGCGAAAGCGGGTCCTGGATGTTCGAGGTCAGATAGTCCGACACGTCCTGGTTCGAGCGGGTGTCGGTCTCGTCGTAGACCGCGACGAGCAGCAACTGGTCGGGGTTCGACTTGGTGACGGTGACGCCCTGCGCCTGGACGGTCTGCGGAAGGCGGGGCAGCGCCGACTGGACCTTGTTTTGGACCTGGACCTGGGCGATGTCCGGGTCGGTGCCCTTGGCGAAGACCGCGCTGATGCTGGCCTGGCCGCGGTTGCTCGACGAAGAGCTGAAGTACAGCAGGCCGTCGATACCGGTCAGTTGCTGCTCGATGATCTGGGTGACCGAGTTCTCGATCGTCTGGGCCGAGGCGCCCTGGTAGTTCGCGCGGATATTGACCTGGGTCGGCGCGATGTCCGGGTACTGCTCGTTGGGCAGGTAGTTGAGCGCGCCGAGGCCGGCGAGCATGACGATGATCGCCAGCACCCAGGCGAAGATCGGACGGTCGATGAATATCCGCGACATGTAAGGCTCAGCCGCCCTTCCTGGCGGCGCCGCCGGCTGGCGGAGGGGCTACCTTCTGCTCCGAAGTGCTGGCTACGGCCTTGATGGCGGCGCCCTGGCGCAATCCGTTGAGGCCCTGCACGATGACCTTGTCACCCTTCTTGAGGCCCGAGGTTATCACGGCGCTGGTGCCGTACGTGCGGTCGGCGGTGACCTTGCGGCGCACCGCCTTGTTGTCGGGGCCGGCGAGCATGACGTAGGCCGTCCCGTCGAAGTCGCGCTGGACGGCATTCTGCGGGACGAGGATCGCGTTGGGATCGGACGCCTGGTCGAACATGGCGGTCACGAACATGCCGGGAAGCAGCGCGCCGTCGGGATTGGGGAAGCGCGCCCGCAGGGTGACGGTGCCGGTCGTCTGGTCGACCGTCACTTCGGAGAACTGCACTGTTCCCGTGAATGGATAGGCAGCGCCGCCGTCGAGTTGCAGGCGCACGTCGGTGCTGCCGGCCAGCACGCCGCCTTCCGCGAGCTTGCGGCGCAGCGCGGTCAGTTCGTTGGCAGACTGCTGCATGTCGACGTAGATCGGGTCCATGCGCTGGATCACGGCGAGCGGATTGGCCTGGGTGGCGCTGGCGAGGGCGCCCACGGTGATAAGCGAGCGGCCGATGCGACCACTGATCGGCGCCGGCACGCTGGTGAAGCGCAGGTTGATCTTCGCGGTATCTAGCGTGGCGGCGTTCTGGGCGATCGCGGCCTTGGCGACGCGCGATTCGGACAGCGCGTCGGTATAGTCCTGCTTGGCGATGGCCTCCATGTCGGCGAGAGGGCGGTAGCGGTCCGCCTTGACGGCCGCCGCCTCCGCCGAGGCGCGGGCGCTGGAAAGGTTGGCCTGCGCCTGGTTGACCGCGGCGCGGTAGAGGCTGGGGTCGATCTCGAACAGCGGCTGGCCGGCCTTGACCAGCGCGCCTTCGGTGAACAGGCGCCTGCGGATCACGCCAGTGACCTGCGGGCGCACTTCCGACGTCTCGAACGCCACGGTGCGGCCGCTCAGGGTCACGCCGACGGGGACGGTGCTCGTCGATGCGACGATGTAGCCCACGGCGGCGCCGGGCTTCTGTTCGTTATCCTTGCCTGCGTCGCCCGAGCACGCGCAAAGGGTTGCAACCGCGACGAGAAGGAGCGGCAGGCGGCTGCGATGCCGCCAGCGGAGGCCATTGGGAGACTGGGTTTTCAATTCGCACGCCTTGTTGGTCTTGCTTCGTCCTATCGAAGCAATGCGGCAACCTCGCAAGGTCACATTTCGCAGGTGCGACAATTTGCGACCATCCGTCAAATGGCCCATTCCGTTGCCGATAGGGATGGGATAGCGCCGGTGTTAGGTGCCATCAGCGCGCAGGGTGAGCACTTCGACGCCGGCCGCCGTCACCGCGACGGTATGTTCGAACTGAGCGGACAGCTTCCGGTCCTTCGTGACGACCGTCCATCCGTCGTCTTCGGTGGAGACCATGCGGGTGCCCTGGTTCACCATGGGCTCGATCGTGAAGACCATGCCCTCGCGCAAACGGACGCCGGTGCCCGGCCGGCCGTAGTTGAGGACCTGGGGCTCCTCGTGCATCTCGCGGCCGATGCCGTGACCGCAATATTCGCGCACGACGGAGTAGCCGTTCTTTTTGGCATGCCGTTCTATCGCGTGGCCGACGTCGCCGAGGTACGCCCCCGGGCGGACCTGCCGGATGCCTTTCCACATGGCTTCCTGCGCGACCTGCACCAGCCGGCGCGTCGCCGGCGGGGTCTCCCCGACGATATAGGTCTTGCTGGAATCCGCGATGAAGCCGTTCTTTTCCAGCGTGATGTCGAGGTTGATGATGTCGCCGTCCCGGATGATCTCGTCCGCGTCGGGGACGCCGTGGCACACGACATGGTTGATCGAGCAGTTCAGCACGTACTTGAAACCGTACTGCCCCTTGCTCGCGGGGCGGGCGGCAAGGTCCACCGTGATGAAGCGCTCGACCAGGTCGTTGACCGCCATCGTGGACATCCCGGCGAGGTCCTGCTCGTCCAGCATCTCGAACACCGCGGCGAGTAACTTGCCCGAGGTGCGCATGAGGGTGAGTTCGTCTGGCGTCTTGACCATGTCAGGCCGCCACTACGCGAGGTACGAAGACCTGCGCGGCTTCGAGTTGAAGCTTCATGAGATCGTTGAACGACAACGCGGGGTTCGCCTCGGCCAGCATGCCGACCTTCATCCAGAACTCGGCCTGCGCGTTGATCGACCGGCACATGACCGTGCTGGCGCGCCGGACCTCCTCGTGAAGTTCGCCGTCGATTTTGACAATGCCCATGATGCCTCTGGAAGAACTATGTAATATACGAAGCGTATACGTTTCATATATCAAGTTCAAGCCAGCCACCCAAATCGGGCCCGCGCGAACGAACGCCCGGCCGGTGCCAGGATCGAAAATGGAATATCTGTCGCGGAGGGGAGAAGTGGTGCCCGGGGACGGGGTCGAACCGCCGACACTGCGATTTTCAGTCGCATGCTCTACCAACTGAGCTACCCGGGCATCGCTTCGGCTGCGGCCCCCGAAAGGACCGGCGAGCGGTTGGTGGAGCGGGCCTATGACGAAGGCGGCGCGCCTTGGCAACCCCCTAATGCCGATGAATTTTCAATAAGGGGCCGAAATTTCACTCGTCCTGTGGATTGCCGGGAAAGGCGTCCGGATCGACGTCGGGATCGGCTGGAGGGCCGGGCAGGGCGTAGCCGTCCTGCAGCCACTGGAGCAGATCGCGGTCGCGGCAGCGCTTCGAGCAGAAGGGGGTGTGCTCTTCCGAGCGAGGCTTGCCGCAGATGGGGCACTTGCGTCCGGATATCGTCATGAGGTGATCGCCTGCGCGAATCCGCCGCCGAGCGCAAGGGCGCGATCCTCATGCCAGCGCAGCGCGCGGCCCGAGCGGCGGGCGAGCTGGGCGAGCCACGCATCGGAAATGGCAGCACGCACGGCGGGATGGGCGGTGAGCAGCAGGACGCCGGGCTCGGCGACGGCCTCCGCCTGCCGCAGCAGCAGCCGCGCGGCGGCGCCGGCCGGGTGCGCGCGGACGCGCTGGGCGATCGAAGGTCGCTCCAGCCGCGCGACCAGCTGGACGAAGCCGAAGCCGTTCATCGCCGTGCGCTGGTGCGGCCAGTGATCCAGCGCGGCGGCCAGCGCCTCGTCCACGGCGCGGCGGTCGTCCTTGCGCTCGAGCGAGGGGAAGTCGATGCCGATCGAGCCGGCGAGGTCGAGGCGGCCGACCGATGCGGCGATCGCGGGCACCGCCGCCAGCGCCAGTGCGCGCGGGGGCAAGGCGCCGTCGATGTCGATCAGCGTCATTGCCGGGGTCGGCGTGACCACCAGCGAACCGCCGTCGAAATGGACCAAGCCATCGAGTGCCTCGGCGACGATCTCGGGCCAGGGGTCTTCGGGGAAGCGGCGGACGGTGCGTACCGGCAGGCCCTCGGCCCGCAGCGCCTGGGCGAGGCCGGGGGCAGGGCGGGGCGCGAGGTCGGTGACGCGGGCCTGCGCGCGCTTGAGACGGCCAGTCTCGGCCATCGCGGCGCGGGTTACGATCACGCGGTGGCGGGCGCCTTCGCTGGCATCTGCGGGAAGGCCGTCGACCAGCGCTTCCTCGCCCGAATCGAAGCGGACGGTGCCGCGGCTCGATCCCGCGCGGCGCGAGGCCAGGACCGCGTCGGCGACTTCACCCGCCGAGAGCGCCCCCGGCCACTCGAGCCGGGCTGCGAGCACCTCGCCGCCTTCGACCAGGATCGCGCGGGTTTCGCCGATCCCGTCCTCGACCAGCCATTCAGGCAATCTGGAAGCCCGCCGAGCGCAGCAGCGCGCGGGTCTCGAACAGCGGCAGGCCTACGACGCCCGAATGGCTGCCGGAAATCCATGCGATAAGGCCTTCTGCAGCGCCCTGGATGGCGTAGCCGCCGGCCTTGCCCTCCCACTCGCCGCCGGAGATATAGGCTTCGACCTCATCGTGATCGAGCTGCTTGAAACGCACGACCGTCTCGCTCAGCCGCTCCCGAAGCGTCCCGTCGGGGGCCTTGAGGGCGATGGCGGAGAGCACGCGGTGGCGGCGGCCCGACAGCAGCGCGAAGCAGGCGCGGGCGGTCGCCTCGTCCTCGGCCTTGGGCAGGATGCGGCGGCCGAGGGCGACCACCGTGTCACCGGCAAGGACGTGGGCATCGGGGGCGATGACAGCCAGCGCCTTTTCGCTCGCCATGCGCCGCGCGTAGTCGCGGGGCACTTCGCGCGGGTGCGGGGTCTCGTCGATGTCGGCGGCGGAGACCGCCGAGGGCGCCACCCCCAGACGGGCGATCAGTTCGCGGCGGCGCGGGCTGGCCGACGCGAGGACTAGCTGTGGAATGGAGAAGTCCTCTGAATGGTCCGGCGCGCCGGCGGAAGGCAGCTCAACTGCCAAACTGACCGGGGCCACCGCGCCCAGGCATGAAACGGTAGGTAATGCGACCCTTGGTGAGGTCATAGGGCGTCAGTTCCACGAGGACCTCGTCGCCGACCAGCACGCGGATGCGGTTCTTGCGCATCTTGCCGGCGGTGTGGCCAAGGATCTCGTGGCCGTTCTCGAGTTCGACGCGGAACATGGCGTTGGGCAGGAGCTCGATAACCCGGCCGCGCAGTTCGAGGAGTTCTTCCTTCGCCATCGGCGATCATAATCCGTGTTGGTTGGACCTCGCGGGGCGACATACCCACGACTCGCCGCAAATGGAAGCCTCCGCCGTTCATGGCGGCGCAAGACAATTGCGACAAAATGATACCGCGCCGCGTCTTGTGGCGAGGAAGACGCCAAGGCAATGGGGGCACAGGGCAAGGAACACGACACAACCTGGCGACACTCGAGCTCTTGGCGGAGACTATAACTTGCGTTCCTTACCTTTGATCAGCCTGGTGGCATGCCTGGCCATGCCCGCACCCGCTTCCGCGCAGGATGCGCCGTTGGTCGTCAGCGAAGACAAGAACAACGACGACCTCGAAGTCCACGGCGACGAGATCCTCGTGATGTCGCCGCGCATCATCGGGCAGATCGACGCCCCGCAGAAGCCGATCGAGGTCTTCGACGAGGAAGACATCGCCTCTTACGGCGTCAACTCGATCGAGGAACTGCTCGACGCGATCAGCCCGCAGACCGGCAGCGGACGCGGGCGCGGTGACGGGCGTCCGGTGATGCTGCTCAACGGCCAGCGCATTTCCAGCTTCCGCGAGATGCGCAGCATCCCGCCAGAAGCTATCCGCCGCCTGGAAGTGCTGCCCGAGGAAGTCGCCCTGCGCTTCGGCTATTCGGCGAACCAGCGCGTGGTCAACATCATCCTCAAGGACCAGTTCTCCGCCGTCACCTCGTCCACCGAGTACAATCGCCCGACGCGCGGCGGCTACGACAACTACGAGCTGGAAGGCGGCCTGTTCAAGATCGCCGGCCCGCGCCGCTACAACGTCAACGCCAAGCTCGACAACACCAGCATGCTGACCGAGGACGAGCGGGGCATCATCCAGGAGCCCTCGCGCGTGTCGGACGTCGCCGGCGATCCTGATTCCGCGCGCTACCGCAGCCTTGCGGCCAGGGATTCGGAACTGGTGCTGGAAGGCACGATGACGCAGGGCCTGGGCAAGGACGGCCTTGGCGGCGCGATCACCGTGACCGGCGGCTACACGCGCTCGCAGACCACTTCGCTGTCGGGGCTCGACACGCTGACGCTGACCAATCCGGCCGGCGAGAGCGCGATCCGCACGCTGCCCGACCCGCTCACCAACCGCGCCCTTTCCGATACCTTCGAAGGCGGGCTGGGCTACAGCAGGATGATCGGCGAGTGGCAGCTGAGCGCCACCGCCAACGCCACCTACGCCGACAGCAGCACCCGCGTGGACCGCAGGCGCGACACGTCCGCACTCGTCGACGCGGCCGAGGCGGGGACGCTGGCGATCGACGGCGCGCTTCCCTCCGTGCCGGGTGCGGGCGTCGACGTGGCGCGTACCCGCCAGTTGACCCTCAGCAACCTCGCCACCATCTCGGGCAAGCCGTTCCGCCTGCCCGGCGGCGAGGCGAACCTGACCGTCAAGGCAGGCTACGACTTCGACCGTTCGCTCAGCGAGGATACCCGCAACAGCTTCGGCGGCATCACCCTCAAGCGCGGCGACGTGCTGGGCGGCGTCAACCTGGCGCTGCCGGTGACCAGCAAGGGCGAGGACTTCCTCGGTGCGATCGGCGACATCACGCTGAACTTCAGCGGCGGGCTCGACCACCTCTCCGACTTCGGCACGCTGAAGGACTGGAGCGCGGGCCTCACCTGGTCGCCGACCTCCAAGCTGACCTTCCAGGCCAGCTACATCGTCGACGAGGCGGCGCCCAAGCTGACCCAGCTCGCCGCTCCGAACATCCTGAGCTACAACGTCGCGGTCTACGACTTCACCAACGCCACGACCGCGCTGGTCACCGTGACCAGCGGCGGCAACCCGGACCTCCGGAAGGAAACGCAGCGCGACTGGAAGATTTCGGGCCAGTGGCAGCTGCCGTTCCTGCAGCGCTCGAACCTGATCGTCGAATACTTCCGCAACCGCTCGAGCGACGTGACGCAGTCGTTCCCGCTGCTCACCCCGGCGATCGAGGCGGCGTTCCCCGACCGCGTGACGCGCGATGACGCGGGCAACCTCGTCGCCATCGACCGGCGGCCGGTGACGTTCGACGAAGTGCGCACGTCCTCGATGCGCTGGGGCATCAATCTGTCGGGCAGTCTCGGCGGGGCGGCGGCTGGGTCTGGCGGAAGCTCCGGGTCCTCAGGGGCGGCCACGCCGCGGGGTTCCTCCGCGCCGCTCGCGCCAGTCACGGGTCCGAACGGACCGATGCCGGGCGTGCAGACGCTGGGCGGCCAGCAGCAGGCAGGCGCGCCGGGCGGACGCGACCCTTCGCGCTTCGCGGCGATGCGTCAGCAGCTCTGCGCGCCGGGCGCGGCCGAGCCGGACCTTGCGTCTCTGCCCGAGGGCCTGCGCGGGCGGCTGACCGGCGCGGATGGCAAGATCGACCCGGCCAAGCTCGCCGAGTTCAAGCAGCGCGCCTGCTCGGCCGAGGGACCCGGCGGTCCCGGTGGACCGGGCGGGGCACCGGGCGCGGGTGGGCCGGGCACCCCCGATCCGGAGCGCTTCGAGCGTATCCGCACTGCGCTGTGCGCGGGCGGCAGCGGTCCGCCCGACGTCGCCAGCCTGCCCGACCGCATGCGCGAGCGTCTCATGAACGCGGACGGCAAGGTCGATCCGGCCAGGCTCGCCGAACTGCGCGAGCGTTTCTGCAAGGCGGACGGCGCTCCGGCGGCGGCGGGTGGCAATGCGCCGCAGCAGCCGGGCGACGTGATGCGCGAGATGCGTTTCGCGGGCGGCGGTCCGGCCGAACCGACGAGTGGCCCCGGCGGCACCCGTGCGGAAAGCGCCGGTCCCGGTGGACGCGGGCCTGGCATGGGCGGTCCCGGTATGGGGCCAGGCGGTCCCGGAGGTCCCGGCGGACGCCCGGGTGGCAGCCGCTGGAACCTTGCGGTCTATCACACCTGGCGGTTCACCGACACGGTCACCATCGCCCCCGGCGTCGCCACGCTGGACCAGCTGAACGGCGACGCGATCGGGGCGGGCGGCACGCCGCGCCACGCGATCGAGGCGGAGGGCGGCCTGTTCAAGAACGGCTACGGCCTGCGCCTCAAGGCCGAGTGGGAATCGCCCGCGAAGGTCAACGGATCGGGCCAGCCGGGCAGTTCGGACCTGCGCTTCGGCAGCACTTTCGACGTGAACCTGCGGATCTTCGCCGATCTCGGCCGTAACGAGGCGCTGGTTGCGAAGATGCCGTTCCTCAAGGGCTCGCGCCTGTCGCTCAAGGCCGACAACATCCTCGATTCGCGCCAGAAGGTCACCGACGAAAGCGGGGCCACGCCGATCGCCTATCAGCCCGCCTACCGCAACCCGCAGGGCCGCGTGCTGGGGATCGACTTCCGCAAGCTGTTCTGACGATACGGGCCGTCGCCTCCGCTTTGGCGGGGACGACGGCCCGGCTCCACTTCCCCTTGGGCGACAGATTCCCTATCTGACCGCCATGGCGCGAACACCTGCCGGCACTCCCGACAACCCCCAGGGCAACGAACGGTTCAACGAGGACCGGGCGACCCAGACCATGCGCGGTTCGGAGCAGCCCGATCTCGCAGCCGGCGTCGAGGTCATCCGCGACACCGTGCGCACGCTGCCGCCCAAGCCCGGCGTCTACCGCATGCAGGACGCGAAGGGCGACGTGCTCTACGTCGGCAAGGCGCGGGCGCTGAAGAACCGCGTCGCCAACTACACGCAGTGGGAGCGCCTGCCCGGCAGGCTCCAGCGGATGGTCAGCCAGACAAGGTCGATGACCATCGTCACCACCAATTCCGAGGCCGAGGCGCTGCTGCTCGAAGCGCAGCTGATCAAGCGCTTCCGCCCGCCGTACAACGTGCTGCTGAGGGACGACAAATCGTTCCCCTTCATTCTGCTGCGCGCCGACCATGCCTTTCCGCGCATCATGAAGCATCGCGGCGCACGCAAGGCGAAGGGCAACTACTACGGCCCCTTCGCCAGCGCCGGTTCGGTCAACACCACGGTCAATGCGCTCCAGAAGCTGTTCCTGCTGCGCTCCTGCACCGACAGCTTCTTTTCCCGCCGCGACCGGCCCTGCCTGCTCTACCAGATCAAGCGCTGCTCTGCCCCGTGCGTCGGCCGCATCGACGAGGCCGGGTACAAAGAGCTGGTGCAGGAAGCGAAGGACTTCCTCGGCGGCAAGTCCAACGCGGTGCAGCGCAAGATCGAGGCGCAGATGGCCGAGGCCGCGCAGGACCTCGATTTCGAGCGCGCCGCGATGCTCCGCGACCGGCTGCGGGCGGCGACGTTCATCCAGGGCAGCCAGGCGATCAACGCCGAGGGCGTCGACAATGCCGACATCTTCGCGATGGCGTCGCACGGCGGGCAGGTGGGCGTGCAGGCGTTCTTCATCCGCGGCGGCCAGAACTGGGGCCACCGCGCCTTCTTCCCCACCCACACCGAGGGATTGAGCGAGGAGGAAGTCATGCAGAGCTTCCTCGCCCAGTTCTACGAGGAAGTGCCCCCGGCGCGCTGCATCCTGATCGACCGCGAACTGCCCGAGGCCGAGCTTCTCGCCGAAGCCCTGCGCGAAGGCGCGGGCGGCAAGGTCGACATCTCCGTGCCCCAGCGTGGCCCCCGCCGCCAGCTTGTCGCGCAGGCGACCCGCAACGCCGTCGAGGCGCTCGAACGCCGCCTCGCCGAGCGCGGCACGCAGGCCCGGACCCTGCGCGAGCTGACCGAATTCCTCGAACTGCCGGACGTGCCCCAGCGCATCGAGGTCTACGACAACAGCCATATCTCGGGCACCAAGGCGGTCGGCGCGATGATAGTCGCCGGGCCCGAGGGGTTCATCACCAACCAGTACCGCAAGTTCAACATCAAGGCCGCGCAGACCGACGACGACTACGCGATGATGCGCGAGGTCATGACCCGCCGCTTCGGCCGCGCGCAGGAGGAGGACCCCGAGCGCGAGAGCGGCAACTGGCCGGGCCTCGTCCTGCTCGATGGCGGCAAGGGCCAGATGAGCACGGTCAAGGACGCGCTGGAGGAACTCGGCATCGAGGACGTGCCCCTCATCGCCATCGCCAAGGGCCCTCACCACGGCCGCGAGGGGCGCGAGGTGTTCCACTTCCCCGACGGGCGCGAGAAGATGCTGCCGGTTAACTCACCGCTGCTGTTCTATCTCCAGCGCCTGCGCGACGAGGTGCACCGCTTCGTCATCGGCGCGCACCGCGCCAAGCGCAGCCGCGCGATCAGCGCCAGCCCGCTCGACGAGATCCCTGGGATCGGACCCGCCCGCAAGCGCGCGCTGCTGCTGCATTTCGGCACGGCGGGCAAGGTGCGCGCGGCAAGCCTCGAAGACCTCCAACGGGCGCCGGGGGTAAGCAGCGCGGTCGCTCAGACGATCTACGACTTCTACCACCCGAAGGGGTAGGGCGCGGCCGACCCGCCTGCGCGGGGATGACGAGGAGTGCCCATGGCGGCGGCCGGACAGCTTCCGCTCAAGGGTCAGGTGGACGCCTTCAGTGCAGCGCGGTGAGCCAGTCGGCGATCATGGCACGCCCGGCGGCGACGGCGCCGGGGCCGAGTTCGTCATGGGCGCGGCGCAGGGCCCGGGGGCAACCGCCGGCTTCGACCACGGCCTCGGGCCACTGGTCCATCCAGGCCTCGAAGCGCGGGTCCTCCCCCATCTCGGCATGGAACTGGAGGGCGAGCAGGTTTTTCCCGCGCCGGAAGGCCTGGTGCGCGTACATCCGGCTTGAGGCGAGCAGTTCCACCCCCTCGGGCCGGGTGAAGGTGTCGCCATGCCAGTGCAGCACCGGCACGCCCTGCAAGTGGCGCAGCGGCCCATCGGCGGCATGCTTGTGGATCTGGACCGGGTGAAAGCCCACTTCCTTCGCCGGACCAAGATGAACCTCCGCGCCCAGCGCGCTCGCCATCATCTGCGCACCGAAGCAGACGCCCAGAGTCGGGCGGTCGGCCTCGAGCCGCAGCGCGAGGCGGCGCAGCTGGCAGCCGATCCATGGGAAGCGGTCCTGTTCGTAGACGCCCATCGGGCCGCCCATCATGATGAGCAGGTCCGGTTCGCGCAGGTCGAGCGTGGGGAATTCGGGGTCGGTCACGTCGATGCGCGCGACGTCGTAGCCCGCGTCCTCGATGGGCTGGCGGTAACCGGCGACCCCTTCGTGGGGTACGTGGCGGATGATGAGTGCGGTCTTCACGGGTCCGTTCTGGCACAACCTGGGTTAAGGGGCGACACCGAAGGCAGGGGCGGGAAACCCGAACGCCTTCGATGCCGTGGGGGCGGTCACAGCCCGAGGCGCGACCAGAAATCTCCGGCGGAACGGATCGCCGCGCCCCCGTCCGTGGGCGTCGGCTCGACGCTGCGGCGCCACGAAGGGTGAGTGAAGCGGGGCGTCGGCGACGGCTGCGCGCGCAGGACCCGGGACGTGATACTGGGAAGGGAATCGAGCATTTCGTATCTCCTTTGGGGGAGGCACGAAGCCGGCGTGGACGCTTCGGTTTCGTGCGCTTTAGCGGTTGATGACGCGGAGCAAGCTGACTGGATCAAATGCCGCGGAGCGGAGGCGGGCCCTTCGCTCACCGATCAATCTACTCTTTCAGTAGAGAATGTCCATTCACGCGAATCTATTTGCCCTGTCAGAAAAACTTCACGCCGCTTTCGGGAACCGAGCGGGGCCGTCTCATGAGCGATTGCCGGGCGGGGGCGCATGACGTAGCCTTCGCTCCATATGCGCATTCCGATCATCGCCGCCGCCCTGCTGGGCCTTCCGCTGCCGGCCCATGCGGAGGCCGTTGGCGATGCCGTCGCGCGCGACATGCCGGGATTGATGGCGATCTACCGCGACCTCCATGCCAATCCGGAACTCAGCTTTCAGGAACTGCGCAGCGCGAAAGTGATGGCGGATGCCGCGCGCAAGGCGGGCTTCACCGTGACCGAAAAGGTCGGCAGGACCGGGATCGTCGCCGTCCTGAAGAACGGGGACGGGCCCACCGTCCTCATCCGCGCCGACATGGACGGCCTGCCGGTCACCGAGCAGACGGGGCTGCCCTTCGCCTCGACGAAGCGGGGAACCTCCACCGCCGGGGTGGAGAGCGGTATCATGCATGCCTGCGGCCACGACACTCACATGACCGCGTGGATCGAGACCGCCCGGCTGATGGCGGCGCGCAAGGCCGAATGGTCGGGCACGCTGGTGATGATCGGACAGCCGGCGGAGGAACTGGGCCTCGGCGCGCTGGAGATGCTGAAGGACGGGCTCTACACGCGCTTCCCCAGACCCGACTACACGCTGGCCTTCCACGACACGCCCGAGCTGGCCGCAGGGGTGGTCGGCGCGGCGAAGGGCTGGGCGCTCGCCAATGTCGACAGCGTGGACATCGTGGTGCGCGGCACCGGCGGCCACGGCGCCTACCCGCACACCACCCGCGACCCGATCGTGCTGGCCAGCTCGATCGTGATGAAGCTGCAGACCTTGGTCAGCCGCGAGAACAATCCGCTCGACCCCGCGGTGGTGACGGTCGGCTCGTTCCACTCCGGCTTCAAGCACAACGTCATCCCCGACGAGGCGAAGCTGGAACTGACGGTGCGCAGCTACTCGGACGAAACCCGGACCCGCCTGCTCGACGGTATCCGCCGCGTCGCGAAAGGCGAGGCGATCGCCTCGGGGATATCCGAGGACCGGATGCCGCTGGTCACGGTCAAGGAACCGCACACCCGCGCGACCTGGAACACGCCCGAGTTCACCGAGGACGCGGTTGCGGCGCTCAAGGGCCAGATGGGCGAGGCCAATGTCGTGTTCACGCCGTCTGTCATGGGCGGCGAGGATTTCGGCGAATTCCGCCGCGCCGACGAGGCGCACGTCACGTCGCTGATCCTGTGGGTGGGCGGCTCGGACCCGCAAAAGCTCGCGGCCGCCAAGGCCGGTGGGCCGCCGATGCCCTCGCTGCACAGCCCGTTCTGGGCGCCGGTGGCGGAGAAGGTGATCGGCTCCGCCTCGCAAGCGCTGACACTCACAGCGCTGCGGCTGATGCCCAAGCCGTAGACCGAGTACCACCGACGCCCCTCGTCATCCCCGCGAAGGCGGGGATCGCCGGCGCCGCGCCCGGCTTTCCGCAAGACGAGGTGTAAACCCACCCGACATCGCCGCCCGGGCACGCGGCCGCCGTTTCCCCGAGCGCCTATTCGCACTGTCAAGGTAACCGACAGTTTACGCCTTTGCCCTAAGCCACTCGGCAAGAGCCGGAATTCGGCTGCGAAGGATGGCGCCGCGACGATGATTCGTCTGTTCAAACACTACATTCCCCATGCCGTCGTCCTGCTCTGGCTGGTGGACGTGGGGCTGCTCGCCATCGCCAACGAGACATCGTGGCGCCTGCGGGCAGACCAGATCGGCATCGACCCCGGCGCTCTGCTCGACAGGCTCGGCGCCCATGCGGCCTTTGCGGCGGTCATATCGCTCTCGATGATCTCGGTCGGCGTCTACGGCGGCGATGCGCTGCGGTCCAAACGGTTTGCCGCCGCGCGCCTGCTGGTCGCCATTTCGCTGGGCATCATTGCGCTGTCCTTCGTCGACTTCCTCGTCGGCGGGCAGAATTTCTGGCGCTCGACGCTGGCTTATTCGATGGCCTTCGCGATCGTCCTGCTGATCGCCAACCGCCTGCTGCTGGGCGCGTTCCTGGGCACCAGTTCCTTCCGCCGGCGCGTGCTGGTGCTGGGTGCGGGAGCGCGGGCCCAGCGCCTGCGCGCGCTGGGCGATCGGCCGGAAAGCGGCTTCGCGATCGTCGGCTACATCACCATGAGCGAGGGCCAGCCGGTCGTCGAAGAGGCGATTTCGCGCGGGGCGATCCACAACCTCACCCGCTACGTCGAGAACCTGGGGGTGAGTGAAGTGGTGCTGGCGCTGGAGGAACGCCGCAACGCCCTGCCGCTGAAGGACCTGCTGCGCATCAAGACCGCCGGTGTCCACGTCAACGAGTTCTCCAGCTTCCTCGAGCGCGAGACGGGCCGTGTCGACCTCGACACCGTCAATCCCAGCTGGCTGATCTTCTCCGATGGCTTCTCCTCGGGCCGGGCGATTTCAAGCGCGGCCAAGCGCCTGTTCGACATCGGCGCGAGCGCGTTGGTCCTCGTCGTCACCGCGCCGGTGATCGCGCTGTTCGCGCTGCTGGTGAAGATCGACAGCAAGGGCCCCGCCTTCTACCGCCAGCCGCGCGTCGGCCTGTTCGGCGAGTGCTTCGACGTCATCAAGCTGCGCTCGATGCGCACCGATGCCGAAGCGGCAGGCGCCCAGTGGGCCTCTAAGGACGACCCGCGCGTCACCCGCGTCGGCCGGTTCATCCGCAAGGTCCGCATCGACGAGCTGCCGCAGGCCTGGACCGTCCTCAAGGGGGAGATGAGCTTCGTCGGCCCGCGTCCCGAGCGCCCAGAATTCGTCGCCGACCTCGAGGAACAGCTGCGCTACTACGCCGAGCGGCACATGGTGAAGCCGGGCATAACCGGCTGGGCCCAGATCAACTACCCCTACGGCGCCTCGATCGAGGATTCGCGCAACAAGCTCGAATACGACCTCTATTACGCCAAGAACTACACGCCTTTCCTCGACCTGCTGATCATCCTGCAGACGCTGCGCGTGGTGCTGTGGAGCGAGGGCGCGCGCTGATGGCGGTCGGTTTCGTCTCCGGCAGCGCCGGGCCCGTCTGGTCGACGGTAGGCGTCGCCCTCGACTTCAGCGGCGCCATCGCGCTGGCCAGCGTCGCGATGTGGCTGCTGCCCCGCCGCGACCGTTTCGGCGGCGCCGGCACGGCGGTGGTCGTCGCCCTGTTCCTGACCGCGCTGTGGAGCCTGGCCGGGCTGGCGGCGAAGAGTTCGGGTGCGGCCATCTTCGCGCCATCGCTTGCCGAAAGCGCGCGCAATCTCGGCTGGCTTTGCGTCATCTACCGCCTGTTCGCCAGCGACGGACGCCATGCCAGCCTCGCGCCGATCCGGCCGGTGATCGTGGCGCTCGCTTTCGTGGAACTGCTGCACCTGGGCGTCGACTACGGGCTGTCGCGCCTGGCGATCGACCGTGAAGTTCTGCGCGTCGCCTTCGATTTCAACGTGATGTTCCGCCTGCTGGTGACGGTCGGCGGGCTGGTGCTGGTCCACAACCTCTACGCGGGCGCCCCGCGCGAGGTGCGCGCCGCGCTGCGCTGGCCGGCGGCGGGCCTCGCGGCGCTCTGGGCCTTCGACCTCAACCTGTACACCATCGCCTATCTCGCCGGCACCTGGCCCTACGAGATCGCCGCGCTGCGCGGGATCGCGACCGGCTCGCTCGCCGTGTGCATCGCCATCGCCGCCGCCGGGAACCGCGACGACCTGCGTATCCGCCCCTCGCGCGCGGTGACGTTCCAGACATTCTCGCTGCTCGTCATCGGCGTCTATCTCGTCTCGATGGTCGCCGTGGCGCAGTGGCTGTCCTACGCGGGCGGCAACTTCGCGCGGCTGATCGAGCTGGCGTTCCTGACGCTGGCGAGCGCGGTGGCTCTGGTCGTCCTGCCCTCGCGCCGGGTCCGCGCCTGGCTCAAGGTGACGCTGGCCAAGCATTTCTTCCAGCACCGCTACGACTACCGCGAGGAGTGGCTGCGCTTCACCCGCACCATCGGCAGCGGCGGCGACCAGTCGGCGCCGCTGGGCGAGCGCGTGGTGCAGTCCATCGCCGATGTGTTCGAAAGCCCCGCCGGACTGCTGCTGACCCCCGGCGAGCAGGGCGAACTGACGCTGGCGGCGCGCTGGAACTGGCCCGAGATCGAAGTCCCGTCGGTGGCCATTCCGGTCGGCGGCATCGGCTACTTCGAGCGCACCGGCTATATCGCCGACCTCGACGACGTGTGCGCCGGCGCCGCGCAGGGCGAGGGCGAGAACGACCTGCCGGACTGGCTCGTCGACCATCCGCGCGCCTGGGCGCTGATCCCGCTGGTGCATTACGAGCGCCTCGTCGGCATGGTCGTGCTCGCCCGCCCGCAGCTGGCGCGCAAGTTCGACTGGGAGGACTTCGACCTCCTGCGCGTCATCGGCCAGCAGGTGGCGAGCTACCTCGCCGAGAATTCCAGCCAGGAGGCGCTCGCCGAATCCGCGCGCTTCGAGGACTTCCACCGCCGCATCGCCTTCGTGATGCACGACATCAAGAACCTCGCCAGCCAGTTCAGCCTGCTTGCCCGCAATGCCGAACTCCACGCCGAGAAACCCGCCTTCCGCGCCGACATGCTGGTGACACTGCGCAACTCCTCGGACAAGCTCAACGCCCTGCTGGCCCGCCTCTCGCGCTACGGTTCGGGCGGGGTCGAGAAGCTGGAGGAAGTGCCCGCCGCCGACGTGCTGTCAGTGGTCATGGAACGGTTCCGCGCCAGCCCGCAGGTCGTGCTGGCCGAGAGCCGGAACGTTGCGATCACTGCCAACCGTCACTCGCTGGAACAGGTACTCATGCACCTGGTGCAGAACGCGATCGACGCCAGCCGACCGGAGACGCCGGTGTTCGTCTCGCTCTCGGTCGAGGGCCTCAATGCGCGCTTCGAAGTGCTCGATTCCGGTTGCGGCATGAGCGCGGACTTCGTGCGCGGCCGCCTGTTCAAACCGTTCGTCTCCACGAAGAGCGGGGGCTTCGGCATCGGCGCCTTCGAGGCGCGCGAACTGGTGCGGGCGATGCGCGGGCGGCTCGACGTGGAATCGCGAGAGGGGCTAGGCTCGCGCTTCGTCGTGCGGCTTCCGCTCGCGGCGGCGAGCGATATCTACCAGACCCTGACAACGCACGGCCAGAAGGTAGCGTGATGACCGATACCCCGCACAAGCTCCCGAAGCTCCTCATCGTCGAGGACGACGCGGGGCTCCAGGCGCAGCTCAAGTGGGCCTACGAGGATTTCGAGGTCTTCGTCGCCGGCGACCGCGCCAGTGCCATCGCGCTGTTGCGGTCGGAAATGCCCGATGTTGTGACCCTCGACCTCGGCCTGCCGCCGGACCCGGACGGCACCACCGAGGGCTTCGCCGTGCTCGACGAGATCATGGCGCTCAAGCCCGACACCAAGGTCGTCGTCGCCTCGGGCCACGGCGCCCGCGAGAGCGCGCTGCAGGCGATCGCGCGCGGGGCCTACGACTTCTACCAGAAGCCCGTCGACATCGACGCGCTCGGCCACATCGTGCGCCGCGCGCTCCAGTTGCACCGCCTGGAGGAAGAGAACCGCCGTCTCGCCGGAAAGGTCGAGAAGGACGAAAAGGTCCTCGGCCGCATGATCACCGCCGCGCCCGAGATGGTCCGCGTCGCCCGCACGATCGAGCGCGTGGCGAACACCAATGTCTCGGTCATGCTGCTGGGCGCCAGCGGCACCGGCAAGGAACTGCTGGCCCGCGGCCTCCACGACGCCAGCGGCCGGGCCAAGCGCGAGTTCGTGGCGATCAACTGCGCCGCGATCCCCGAGAACCTGCTCGAAAGCGAGCTGTTCGGGCACGAGAAGGGCGCCTTCACCGGAGCGGTCAAGACTACCCATGGCAAGATCGAACAGGCGGCCGGCGGCACCCTGTTCCTCGACGAAGTGGGCGACATCCCGCTCCAGCTCCAGGTCAAGCTGCTGCGCTTCCTGCAGGAGCGCGTGATCGAGCGGGTCGGCAGCCGCGAATCGATCCCCGTCGACACCCGCGTGGTCTGCGCCACCCACCAGAATCTCGAGGCCATGATTGCCGAGGGTCGCTTCCGCGAAGACCTCTATTACCGCCTCGCCGAGATCGTCGTGCGCATCCCCAGCCTCGCCGAGCGGCCGGGCGACCCGACGCTGCTCGCGAAGGCATTCCTCAACCGCTACGCCAAGGAAATGAACCCCAGCGTACGCGGTTTCGCCGCCGACGCGCTCGCCGCGATCGATGCCTGGGGCTGGCCGGGAAACGTGCGCGAACTGGAAAACCGGGTGAAGCGCGCGGTCATCATGGCCGACGAGAAGCTGGTCGGTGCCGCCGACCTCGATCTCGCCGAGCCGGACGAGCAGGTCGTCAACGCGCTCAACCTCAAGACCGCGCGCGAGCAGTCGGACCGCAAGGTCATCCGCCATGCGCTCGCCCGCAGCGAGGGCAACATTTCCAGCACCGCCAAGATGCTCGGGATCAGCCGGCCCACGCTCTACGACCTGCTCAAGCAATACGACCTCCAGTCCTGACCGCGGACAGGGCGGGGGGCACGTGGCAAAAGGCAGGGGCATCACCGCATGGCTGGGCGTCTCGGCGCTCGTCCCGCTGCTGTGCCTGGCCGCGCTGTTTGCCAGCCTCGGCGCCGGTCCCGCGCATGGCGAGGGGCCGCGCGGCGATGCGCTGATCGAGCAGGCGAACCGTGCGCTTGCGCGGCGGGACGGCATCGACGCGGAAGTGAAGCTGCAGGCGGCGCTCGCGCAAGGCGCATCACCCGCCGACGTCAATGCACTGATGGGCCAGGCGCTCATGGCCCAGGACCGGCGCGACCGCGCGCGTCCATGGCTGGCGCCAGCCCGGTTCTCGCCCGCCACCGCCGCTGCCGGATGGCGCTCGCTGGGGCTGCTGGAACGCCTCGACGGCAACCTGCCAGCCTCGGGCCGGGCCTATGACCGGGCGCTGTCGATCATCCCGAAGGACCCGTCGCTGTGGGTCGAGATCGGCCGGCTGCGCTATGCCGGCGGCCAGCACCGGCTGGCCATCGAGGCTTCCGAACACGCCCTGGCGCTAGACCCAGCCAGCGTTCGGGCGCTGGAGTTCCGGGGCCAGCAGGTGCGGGACCGCTACGGCCTGCTCGCGGGACTGCCGTGGTTCGAGCGGGCCATCGTCAACGACCCCAAGGACGTGTCGGTCCTGCTCGAATACGCCGCGACGCTCGGCGAACTGGGCCGGGCCAGCGAGTGCCTGACGGTGACGCGCCGTGTGCTTCAGCTGAGCCCCAGGAACCCGCGCGCCTATTATCTCCAGGCGGTGCTGGCGGCGCGGGCCGGCAGGTACCCGCTCGCGCGGGGGCTGCTGGCGCGGACGAAGGGCAAGCTCGATGCGAAGCCCGGCGTGCAGATGCTGCGCGGCGTCGTCGAGATCGCGGCTGGAAACCCCGCCGCCGCGGCCGAGGCGCTGGAGGCGGTGCTGCGCCTGCGCCCGGACAGCCTGCGCGCACGCGACCTGCTGGCGCGGGCGATCCTGATGGGCGGCCAGTACCGCTACCTGACCTTGCGCTTTTCCGAGGAGATCGCACGGGGGCAGGCCTCTCCTTACCAGCTGACGTCGGTGGCGCGGGCCTGGGAAGCGCTAGGCGACCGCCAGCGTGCGGGCGAACTGCTCGACCGCGCCGCCCGTCCCCAGTCCTCCGCATTGCGGGTTCTCGGGGACGCGGGGCGCATCGGCGAACTGCTCGAAAGCGGACAGACCGGCGCGGCGCAGGCGGCAGCCGAGGCGGCGCGGCGCTCCGACCCGGGATTCTACGATACGCAGGCGCTGGCCGGCGACGTCCAGCTGGCGCTCGGCCACGCCGCCGAGGCGCAGGCGCGCTATATTCTGGCCGCCGAAATCCGCTTGCCCGAAAGCCTGTTTCAACGCCGTTTTGCCGCTTACGCCATGGCCCGCGATCTCAAAGGCGGGCGCGACCTCGTCGAAGGCTACCTGCGCCAGAATCCCACCAGCCGACCGGCCCTGCGCGCGGCAGCGCAGCTTGCGGTCGGCATGGGCGACGACGGCCGGGCGCGGAGCATCCTCAGGTGGTTGCGCGTAAATGGCGGGGAGGGCGACGTCGAGCTGCTGTCCGACCTCGCCATGGTCGAGGCCGGGACCGGCGACCTTCAAGCCGCGCGGGAGGTTGCATCGACCGCCTACGCGCTGCAACGCTCCAGCCCGGTCGCCAGCCAGGCGCTGGGTTACGCCGACGCGGTGCTCGGCGGCCGGGATGCGCAGGCGCGCGCGCTGCTCGACAAGGCGCAGGCGATCGCGGGACAGACGCCGCTCATATCCGAGGCGAGGGCGAAGCTGCGCCTGCCGGGGTGAGGGCTGGCCGGGACGGATCATCGTTCTAAATCGCCCGTCGCCCCCGCGAATGCGGGTGCCCCGCTTTTCTGCGAGGGCGAAAGAACAAGCGGCGTCCCCGCCTACGCGGACGACGGAGTGTAAGAGGACAGGTCTGTATGGGAGGGCCCGGCCTCACCGTTTTCCTACACCAAAAAGGCCTGCTACCTTCTCGCCGGTTCTTTCATATCATCGAGATCACGCCCGCTGACCCTTGCACGGAGTTCTTCGTTCACCAACTTGCCCGTCCCGGCAGGCGCCGGAGTCGGGCAGGTCCGATTAAATTCCCGTCACCCTACTTGGGCTGGTAGGTCTGTTCCACGCCCGGGAAGCTGCGGTCGCGCACTTCAGCCGCGTACTGCGCCGCGGCCTCGGAAATCACCGAGGCCATGTCGGCATAACGCTTCACGAAACGCGGCACCCGCTCGAACATGCCGAGCATGTCCTCGGTTACCAGCACCTGCCCATCGCACTGCGCCGAGCCGCCGATGCCGATCGAGGGGCAGGCGATCGCCTGCGTCGCCGCGATGGCGATCGGCTCGACCACGCCCTCGATCACAATCGAGAACGCGCCGGCCTCGTCGAGCGCCCTGGCATCGGCGACGATCTTCGCGGCCTCCGCCTCGCTGCGGCCGCGCGCATTGTAGCCGCCGAGAACGTTCACCGCCTGCGGGGTAAGGCCGATATGGCCCATCACCGGAATCCCGCGCTCGCCCAGGAACCGCACCGTCTCGGCCATCGCCACGCCGCCCTCTAGCTTCACGCCCGCGCAGCCGGTCTCCTTGAGCAGCCGCGCCGCGTTCTCGAAGGCCTGCTGCGGCGACTGTTCGTAGCTGCCGAAGGGCATGTCGACGATGACGGCTGCATGATAGCTGCCGCGCACCACGGCGGCGCCGTGGGCGATCATCATCTCGAGCGTGACGGGCACGCTGGACGGAAGCCCGTAGATCACCTGGCCAAGGCTGTCGCCCACGAGCAGGAGGTCGGAGTGTTCGTCGAGGAGCTGCGCCTGCCGTGCGGTGTAGGCGGTGAGCATGACGATCGGCTCGGCCGTGACGCCGTCCTGCTTGCGGCGACGGATGGCCGGGATCGTCAGGCGCTTCATCGGCGCGGGCGTGGGGGTGGCGCGGCTGGTCGCGGTGTCGATCTGGAAGGTCGTGGACATGCCGGCGCTTCTAGCGCCGCTGTTGGCCCCAGACAATTCCCTCAGCTGGCCCGCGTGCCTGGCTCGCGACTATCTTATCACTGCGAGGCAATTTTATTACGAAAGTGGGGAATCTCCGGCATAGGGCTCTTGCCAAGAGCCTGCTTGCCGTTAGCCTCGCGCCATTCGCAAATTCGGGGGTCCACGAATGTTCGGACGCGTAAAGCCGCTCGACGCCATCCTGGCAACGGCGGAAAAGAAATCACTTCACCGGTCCCTGGGCGCCTTCCAGCTGACCATGCTGGGTATCGGAGCCGTCATCGGCACGGGTATCTTCGTTCTGACCGCCGAGGCCGCCCAGAAGGCCGGCCCCGGCATGATGCTCTCCTTTGTCATTGCCGGCTTCGTCTGTGCCGTGGCCGCACTCTGCTACGCGGAGATGGCTGCCATGGTGCCCGTCTCGGGCTCCGCCTATACCTATAGCTACGCCGTCATGGGCGAGACTGTCGCCTGGATGGTCGGATGGGCACTGATCCTGGAGTACGCGATCGCCGCCGGTGCGGTGTCGGTCGGGTGGTCGGGCTATTTCATCGGCTGGCTCAACACCAGCTTCAACCTCGACATCCCGCTTGAACTGGTGCGCGGTCCCTTCGACGGCGGCATCATCAACCTGCCGGCGATGCTGATCGCGACCCTGGTCACGGCGCTGCTGATCAAGGGCACCAAGGAAAGCGCGACCGTCAACGCGGTGCTCGTGGGCGTCAAGATCCTCGCGCTCACGCTGTTCGTCGCGCTGACCATCCCGGTCATCAAGAGCGGCCAGTTCACGCCCTTCGCACCGCTCGGCTTCGCGGGCATCTCGGGCGCGGCAGCGTCGATCTTCTTCGCATATGTCGGTTTCGATGCCGTTTCGACCGCCGCCGAAGAGACGAAGAACCCGCAGCGCAACATGCCGATCGGCCTGATCGGCAGCCTTGCCATCTGCACCATCTTCTACATGCTCGTCGCGGCGGGCGTCATCGGCACCGTCGGCGCGCAGCCGGTCTACGGCCCGGCCGGCGAAGCACTGTCGCCTGGCACCCCGGCGCTGGCGCAGGCCTGCAGCGCGGTTCAGGACGCGGCGGTGGTCTGCTCGAAGGAGGCACTGGCCTGGACCCTGAGGCAGGTCGGCTATCCGTTCGTCGGCTGGCTGGTCGGCGCCGCGGCGATCATCGCACTGCCTTCGGTCATCCTGATGATGATGTTCGGCCAGACCCGCATCTTCTTCGTGATGAGCCGCGACGGCCTGCTGCCCGAGTTCTTCTCCAAGGTGCATCCGCGCTTCCACACGCCGCATGTCATCACCATGCTGACGGGCGTGTTCGTGGCGCTCTTCGCGGCCTTCTTCCCGGTGGGGCTGCTCGCCGACGTCTCCAACTCGGGCACGCTGTTCGCGTTCGCCGCCGTGTCGATCGCGGTGATGGTGCTGCGCAAGACCGACCCGACCCGCAAGCGTCCGTTCCGTACCCCGGCGGTGATGGTCACCGCTCCGGTGGCGATCGCGGGCTGCATCTACCTGTTCTTCAGCCTGTCGTTCCACACGATCGCGCTATTCGTGGGCTGGGCCATCCTCGGCCTCATCGTCTACTACGCCTACAGCCGCAGCCGCAGCCACGTCGGACGCGGCCTCGTCGAAGTCCACGAGGAGGATGCCGACGTCCCGCCGCAGCCGGTCCCGCCGGTCACCTGACGACGATCGCGGCAAACGCAAATAAAAAAAGGGGGAGCGCAAAGGCGCTCCCCCTTTTTTTGTGCCCAGGATATGCCGGCGCTGTCCCGGCCTTATCCACAGGCTTACCGACAGCCCGTCAGAGTGAGCCCACCGCCAGGGTATCGGCGGTCATGGCGTCGAGCATTCCCTGCCGGCCCTCGATCCGGCCGCCGCCAAGAAAGTTGACGATGTCATTGGCCAGGCGCTGTGTCTGGGTGGCGAAGATGCCATGGGGCTCCCCCTCATATTCGATGAGGTCGGCCGAGGGCACCTGCGCCGCCACTTCGCGACCGGTCGCCTCGATCGGGACCGTGGCGTCGGCAGTGCCGTGGATCACCAGCGTCGGCACCTGGAAGTGAGGAAGGTCGGGGCGGAAGTCGGTATAGGCGAAAGCGGCCGCCGACTGGAGGGTGGCGTATTGGCCCGCCTGCATGGCCGTCTGCCACGCCCATTGCAGTTCCTCGTCGCTGACCGGATGGCTGAGCAGGCCGACGCCGTAGAACTGCTTGAAGAAGGCGGTGAAGAATTTGCGGAAGTCGGTTTTCATGCCCTCCGTCATCTCTTCGAAGACTTTGCCGGGCACGCCCTTGGGATTGTCCTCGGTACGCAGCAGGAAGGGCACCACCGACGATACCAGCACCGCCTGCGATACGCCCCGGCCGCCGTGGCGCGACATGTAGCGGGCGATCTCGCCGCCGCCCATCGAGAAGCCCACCAGCGCGACATCGTCAGTCGCTCCGGTCGCCTCCATCACATCGGCGAGGTCGTCGGTGAAGGTGTCGTATTCGTATCCCGTGGCCGGCTGGTCCGAGCGGCCGAAGCCCCGGCGATCATAGGCGATGGCGCGGTAGCCGGCTTCGGCCAGCGCCATCATCACCGGGTCCCACGAGTCGGCCGAGAGCGGCCATCCATGGATAAGCACCACCGGGCGGCCCTGGCCGAGGGTCTTGACGCGCAGGTTGGTGCCATCGCGGGTCTGGATCATGGTCATGTGGAAATCTCCTTTGCCGCTAGAAGCTTGGGGAAATTGCCCTCGTTCCGATCTTCCTCCGGGCACGAGCCGGACGGTGGCGCACGAGAGGCGAAGCGAGGATGGAGATGCTAACGCTCGCTTAACCCCCACCCTGCCATGAAGCGGGCGCGACATGACGAGAGTGACTATGCGATGGCGTTCTTCAAGGCCCTGATACCGGCAGCACTGCTGACGTGGATCGTGTCGGGCGTAATGGGCTCGAACGGATCTCGCGGCGGGATGCTGTCAATCGAGCATGCGATGGTGCAGGGGCACGGCTTCTACTGGTCGTGGCCGCTGTTCCTGGCGGCTACGGTGCTCGCCTGGGCCATCTTCGCGATGATGGACTAGGGAAACGAACCGGAGCGCCGCGGCTTATGGTCGCATGGCCTTTCCCGCGCTCGATCGCATTGTCCTGACCGTTCTGCTCGTTGCTTGCCTGTTCATAGGGGCGAAGGCGTGCCTGCGCGACCATCCCGAGCATGACCCATGGACGCCGCTGGCCCTCGACGACCCGCCGGGATGGGCGACCTCGCGCAAGCTGGCGGAATTGCGAGGCGATGCCGCGCAGTGCGGCGCCTTTCTTGGCCGCAGCGGGATCAAGGCCACCGCGTTGCCTCCGGCGGGCGAAGGCGCGTGCCGGCGTGAGGACCGCAGGCTCCTCGTAGCGCCCGCACATCTCGACATTGCGCTGCGCCCCGGCGGTGCCCAGGCGACCTGTGCGATCGACGCGGGGCTGGCATGGTGGTTGCGGCAGGGGGTCCAGCCGGCCGCTCAGGCAGCGTTGGGAAGCCGGGTCGTGGCCATCCAGCACCTCGGTACTGCCAACTGCCGGCGCATCGGCGGCGGCAAGGATGGCACCTGGAGCGAGCACGCCGCCGGGAACGCCATCGACGTCGCCGGCTTCGTCCTGGCGGACGGCAGGCAGGTCAGCGTGTTGAAGGACTGGAAGGCGAAAGGATCAGCGGACGAGGGGGCCTCGGCCTTCCTTCACATGGTGCGCGACAGCGCCTGTACGAGTTTTGCGACCGTGCTGTCGCCCGACTACAACGCCGCGCATGCCGACCACCTGCACCTCGACCAGGCGAGGCGCAGTGGCGGATGGAGCGCCTGTCGCTGACAGGACGCGCGGGCATACCAGTGCTGGAGAGATGAAATGGTGACCCCTACGAGAATCGAACTCGTGTTTCAGCCGTGAGAGGGCCGCGTCCTAACCGCTAGACGAAGGGGCCGTTAAGCCATTTTCGGTTTGCCTCACCATCGCAAGGATGGTGACCCCTACGGGAATCGAACCCGTGTTTCAGCCGTGAAAGGGCCGCGTCCTAACCGCTAGACGAAGGGGCCGTACCGGGTTGCGCCGGAGGCAGGACCGGCCCTCTAGCGGGGGTCCGCGGGGGGGTCAACCCCTTGGCGCGATAAAAATGACATCGTGTTTTCAGTCGCAGAAAGCGGCGTCGTCGAGGTGCAGTTCGGCCTGCGGGCGGCTACCCCAGTCGTCGATCTTCGCACGCCCCGCGAGCCACAGGCGGCGCCCCTGCGAGGCGTGGAGCAGGGCCTGTCCCATCTCGCTCTCGGCCGAGCGGAACGCCATGGCCTTGAAGCGGCCGCCGTCCGGTCCGCTGACGATCAGGCGCAGGTGATCCGCGCCCACCACGTCGGCCTTGACGACGCGTACCGGGCCGACCGCGACGCGCGGGCCGGGCCAGCCCATGCCGTAAGGTCCGGCGCTCTCCAGCGTCTCCACCAGCTGCGGGGTAAGCCCGCCGGGCGAGAGCGCGAGGTCGAGCAGCATCGACTGGCTGGCGCTGGCGCGCGACACATCGTTCGCGAGGTGCGAATCGAGCCAGTCCGACAGCGCGTCGAGCTTGCCCGGCGCGATCGTCAGGCCCGCCGCCATGGCGTGTCCGCCGCCCGCGACGAGCAGGTCCATCTCGCGCGCGGCGATGATCGCGGCGCCCAGGTCCACGCCCGAGATCGAGCGGCCCGAACCCTTGCCATGGCCTGCTTCGTCGGCGCCAAGCGCGATGACGAGGGAGGGCTTGCCCGTCTTTTCCTTGATGCGGCCGGCAACGATGCCGATCACGCCCGGATGCCAGCCTTCACCGGCGACGACGATCACCGAGCGGTTGTGCTGCCGGTCGATCTGCATCTCGGCCATTTCCTGCACCGCCTGCTCGATGCCGCGCCGCTCGTCGTTGAGGCGGGAGAGCTGGGCGGCGATGTCGCGCGCCTCGTCGGGATCGGTGGTGGTCAGCAGGCGCACGCCAAGCGTCGATTCGCCCACCCGTCCGCCGGCGTTGATGCGCGGGCCCAGCGCGAAGCCGAGGTCGCTGCAGGTCGGTGCGCGGCTGAGCCGGCTGGCGTCGATGAGCGCCGACATGCCGATGTTGTCGCGCTTGCCCATGACCTTGAGTCCCTGTGCGACGAACGCGCGGTTGAGCCCGTGCAGCGCGGCGACGTCCGCCACCGTGCCCAGCGCCACGAGGTCGAGCAGGGCGAACAGGTCGGGTTCGCGCCGGGTTTCGAAGAAGCCGCGCTTGCGCAGGGTACGCACGGTCGCCACTGCCAGCAGGAAGGCCACGCCGACCGCTGCGAGGTGGCCGTGGCTGGCGGCGAGGTCGTCCTCGTCGAGGCGGTTGGGATTGACCAGCGCCACCGTACGGGGAAGCTCGGGCGAGCACTTGTGGTGGTCCACCACGATGACGTCGACACCGGCCTCGTGCGCCATCTCCAGCGCCTCGTGGGCCATGGCGCCGCAGTCGACCGTGACGATCAGGCTCGACCCTTCGCCGGCGATGCGCACCAGCGCTTCGCCGGAGGGGCCGTAGCCTTCGAGCAGGCGGTCCGGGATGTAGTAGCGCGCATCGTGGCCGAGGCCGCGCAGCAGCAGGATCAGCAGCGCCGCGCTGGTGGCGCCGTCGACGTCGTAGTCGCCGTAGACGGTCACCGCCTCGCCGGTCATGACCGCCTGGGCGAGGCGCTCGGCGGCGGCGTCCATATCGCGGAAGGCGGAAGGGTCGGGCAGGAAGGCGCGCAGCGAAGGGTTGCGATGGCGCTCGAGGTCTTCGCGGGCGACGCCGCGCGACAGCAGGAGCTGGGTGACGATGTCGTCCTCGAGCCCGGCAGGCCCCGCACCGAACCCGTCACTCAGGTCCATGTTGCCACCGCGCCAGCGCCAGGCCTTGCCTGTGAGCGAGCGGTCGATCCCGAAGACGCTTGCGGATCGTGATTCCATAATCACCCGCGTTACCCGTTCCGCGCCGGGACGGGAAGGGCCCGGCTTTTGCCGATCCCCGCATTTCGTGACGGCATTTGTCGTTGGTTGAACAGGGCGCGGGCCAGTAAGATAGAAGAAACGGGGAGAAGGATTCGTCGAAATGCCGATCAGCACGAAGTCGCTTCTGGCGTGGTTCGCAGTACCGGCCATAGTCGTTCCTGTGGCATTACTTGCCGCCGGCGATGCGCCCCCGATCGCGCGCTACGACATGCGGGCGGGAACGGTGTCCGGTTTCGGAGGGATGGGCAGCGGCATGGGCGCGGCGATGAGCATGATGATGGGCGGGGGTGGCAGCCAAGTCCAGCACGAGCTGTACCTGCGGCTCGGCTCCGCGCAGGCGCCGACGGGGGGAAAGGCAAAGGCCGATCATTTCATGCCGCCGGTCGCCAGGCTGGGCAAGTCGGTGGCGCTCGTCGCTCCGCCGCGCGCCGAGGCGGCGCCCGACCTGCTGCCCGAGACGCCCAAGGGCCGCCTGCTGATCTTCTGGGGCTGCGGCGAACACGCGCCCAAGGGCCAGCCGGTGGTGATCGACTTCGCCAAGGTTGCGGCGGGGCAGGTCCCGCCTGGCATGCCCGGCTCGGCCGTCATCCGCGACTGGGGCTCCACTGCCGAGAACTCGCGCACCTTCGCGCGCTGGCCGGCGGAGGATCACAAGTACGTGAAGGCGGACAGCTCGCTGGTCGGCACGCACAAGGTCGTCAGCACTTACACGCCCGAGATCGCCTTCACGCTGGCGAAGGATTTCATGGCGCCGATCACGTCCGGCACCGCGAAGCTGCCGAGCGGTGCCTCGCGCCTGACCTGGACCGGCGTTCCGGGCGCGACTGCGTGGCTGGCCTTCGTCACCGGCGGCAGGCAGGGCCCCGGCGGCCAGATGGGCGACATGGTGATGTGGACCAGCAGTTCGGACCGCCAGTTCGGCGGTGGACTGGCCGACTGGGTCTCACCCGACCAGGCCGCCTCGCTGGTCAGGTCCGGCACGCTGATGGCACCGGCCGCGACCTCCTGCGTGGTACCGGCCGAGGTAATCGCGGCCTCGCCCGACTTCCGGGTCGGCACGCTCACGGCATTCGGACCGCAGGAGAGCTTCGCCTATCCGCCGCGCCCGGCCGATCCTAAAGCAGCATGGAAGCCGGACTGGACCGCCCGGATCCGCCATCGCTCGACCACCAGCTGGATGCAGGCGCAGGGCATGGAGATGGGCGCGGCCGGGATGAGCGACAGTGCTCCCGACAGCGGCTCCGAGAATGAGGACGGCGGAAAGAAACCGCCGTGCATGCCCAAGAAGTCGGGCCTCGGCGGAATGTTGGGCGGCATCGGGGGAATTGGCGGTATCGTGGGCGCAGGTAACAAAGGCTGCTGATTCCTTGCTCGCGATTATCTGGCACAGTCGTACCGGCGCCGCGCGCGCCATGGCCGAGGCGATCTTCGCCGGGGCCAATTCGGAAGTCTCCGACGCGGCGCGTCTGATCGCGGCGGTCGATGCGCGTCCTCAGGACCTGTTGGCGGCACAGGGGTACCTGTTCGTCTGCCCGGAGAACCTCGCGGCGATGTCGGGCCTGATGAAGGACATGTTCGACCGCTGCTATTACCCGCTGCTCGGCCGGATCGAGGGGCGGCCCTATGCGACCGCCATCGCGGCGGGGTCGGACGGACGCGGGGCACAGGCGCAGATCGACCGGATCGTCACCGGCTGGCGGCTTCGGCGGGTGGCGGATCCCCTCATCGTCAACCTCGGCGCGCAGGAGCCGGAGGCTATACTGGCGGAAAAGCATGTGCCGCAGCCGCAAATTCTGTCATGCAGGGAACTGGGCGCGGCCTTCGCGGAAGGTCTCAGGCTGGGGATTTTCTAGGCGTGGCAAACGGACTCGACGCGGCCGGGCGGGAACAGCACCTCGACACCGAACACGCGCAGGTGGACGGTGTGGGCCTGTCGCTGCTGTTCCGCAGTGGGGAGCGGCCAACCATCGAGGCCATCGCGGACCTTGTCGAAACCGCGCGCGAGGCGGGCCTCCTCGCCCGTGTGAGCCACCGGCCGGAAGCCGACGCGGGCTGGCTGGAACTGCTCGCCAGCGGCCTTACCTTCGATCTGCGCGGGCTCGCCCCCGCTGCGCCGGCCGAGGGCGTGGAAGTCCGGCAGGCGTTCGGGTTCGAGGGCGATCATGCCATCGAGGGGTGCGAAGCGGTGGACCTCGTGCCCTCGGGACACATCCTCGCTGGAGCGGGGCTCGAGCCGGTGCTGCGCATCATGACGGGCCTTGCGGCCAACCTTGCGCTCAAACTGCCGGTTCGCGCGGTATACTGGCGTCCGGCGCACACCTTGATGGATCCGCGCTACTTCTCGCGGCTGGTCCTCAACTGGCTGGGCGGCGGGGCGTTCCCCGCGCTCGGGCTGACGGCGCTGGTGCGCGGCGAGGACGGAAGCGTCGCCAGCCGGGGCCTTGCGCACTTTACCGGGCAGGAGATGCAGCTTGAGGGCAGGGCGGGGGAGAGCCCCGCCGATGCCCTCAAGCTCGCTGTCCGGGTGGTCGACCATCTGGTGCGGTACGGCCGGATTTCCGAACCTCACCGGATCGGGACGGGCCCCGACACCCTGCTCGCCGAGCCTTCGCAGGTCGGCCGGTTGGTGCTGGTCTGGCGCGGGGACTAGTCTTTCCGCGGGAGCGGCGGCTGCGGGCCCGACTCTCGTTTCGCGCCGTTAACCGTAATGATGGACCGGGTTACGATCCCGGACTGCAGCGCCATCACATCCTGCCTCGTCAACTGCTCGCCCGCGCTGCCTTCGCACGGATGTTCGCGCAGATCGGGGGCGAGCGCTACCGCTTCGAGGACTTCCGCGAGAATGGCCTGCTGCTGCCCTGCGACGAGCCGGCGGCGCTGCGCCTTGGCCTGCCGCTCCATCGAGGCCCGCACCCGCTCTACACCCAGCTGGTGATCGAGCGCGTCGGGCAGATCGAGGCGGCATGGTCGGCTGCGCGCGATGCCGATCCGGCAGGCGCGGCGATCCAGGCGCATATGCGGCTGGACCTGCTGCAACGCGCGCTGCGGCGCTACCTGCTCGACGGGCGCCGGCGGCAGCTGCGGCTCAACCGGCATGACCCGGTGGGCGCAGGCGTGGACTTCACCGAACTCGACGCCACGGTCGATGCGCTCTGGGGCGCGACATGGACGGTCTCCGCCGTCCAGCCGCCGGTTCAGCCGCCGGTTCAGCCTATGCCGATGCGGGCGCGCAGTTCGTTCTTCGCCGACTGATACTGCGCCGCCAGCGCCTCCACGCGGGCGCCCACCGGCTCGATCGCGCAGATCGCGCCGATGCCCTGTCCGGCGCCCCAGATGTCCTTCCACGCCTTGACGTCCATGTTTCCGCCGGAGCCGAAGTTCATCTGGCTCTTGTCGCCTTCGGGCAGGTTGTCGGGGTCCATGCCCGCCGCGACGATCGAGGGGCGCAGGTAGTTGCCGTGGATGCCGGTGAACAGGTTGGAGTTGACGATGTCCGCCGCATGACCCTCCACGATGGCCTGCTTGTAGACTTCGGCCGCGTTGGCTTCGGGCGTGGCGATCCAGGGCGTGCCGATATAGGCGAAGTCCGCGCCCATCGCCTGGGCCGAGAGGATCGAGCGGCCGCAGGCGATCGCGCCCGACAGCGCCACCGGCCCGTCGAACCAGGCGCGGATCTCCTGCATCAGCGCGAAGGGCGACTGGGTGCCGGCGTGTCCTCCCGCGCCCGCCGCGACCGCGATGAGGCCGTCCGCCCCCTTGTCCACCGCCTTGCGCGCGAAGGCGTCGTCGATCACGTCGTGCATGACCAGGCCGCCCCAGCCGTGGACCGCCGCGTTGACCTCGGCATTGGCGCCGAGCGAGGTGATGACGAGCGGTACCTTCCACTTCTCCAGTACCGCGAGGTCTTCCTGCAGCCGCGCGTTGGTGCGGTGGACGATGAGGTTCACCGCGAAGGGTGCGCCGCAGCCTTTTGTTTCCTCGGTGATGCGGTGCAGCCACTCGTCGAGCTGGCTGGCGGGGCGGGCGTTGAGTGCGGGAAAGCTGCCGACGATCCCGGCCTTGACCTGGGCGATGACCAGTTCAGGGTTCGAGACGATGAACATGGGCGCCGCGATTACGGGCAGGCGCAGGGACTGGAAAGGCACGGGAAGGGGCATCGGGACGTCCGTTTAATCGTTCGATTAAAACGCGGCATAATCGCGCGAGCCAAACCTGTCGAGGGAAAGCCGTCATACCGCCTGTGCGTTGAGGTGATCGCCGCGTGCAAATGGGGGTGACCTGCCGGAATGCCTATAATAGACACCACTGTCGATTAGTGGCGCCGCTGCGGAAGCGGGCCGGAAGAGAGGATTCATCCCATGGCAGACGTGGCCGACCAGACGTTCGATTGCTCGGACATCGACCAGTATCTCGGTAAAGTGATCGACAGCTCGCCGATCCGCGAGCCGCTGGGCAACAACGACATCCGTCGCTGGGTCCAGGCGATGCACTACCCCAACCTCGCGCACTTCGACCCCGCCTATGCTGCGGCAAGTCGCTGGGGCAAGCTGGTGGCGCCGCAGAGCTTCCCGATCGTGATGGACGACGGCCACGGCACGGCGCCGTCGTGCATGGGCAAGATCGAGAATTCGCACCTGCTCTTCGGCGGCGACGAGTTCTGGCACTACGGGCCGCGCATCTTCGGCGGCGACGTGGTCAGCAACGAGCGCATTCCCTTCGACTACACGGTCAAGCAGACCGGCTTCGGCCCGACCTGCTTCCAGCGCGGCGACAACTTCTACCGCAACCAGAACGGCGAGCTGATCGCCAAGCAGCGCTCCACCGCGATCCGCTACCGCGCCTCGGCCGGCGGCGACACCGTCAACACCGCCGAGTTCGAAGAACCCGAGTGGACCGACGCGGAACTGGAACAGCTGGAAGAACGCAAGTTCACCTGGATCCAGATGTTGCACGACCTCGGCCACGGCGAGCGCTGGTGGGACGACGTGAACGTCGGCGACCAGCTGCCCGAGCGTGTGTTCGGCCCGCACACCGTCGCCAGCTTCACCACCGAGTGGCGCTCGTTCCTGTTCACCACCTGGGGGACGCTCGACCGCCGCGTGATCGACATGGAAGCGCTCGGCTTCACCAAGGAGATGGCGGGGCACGAGAACGACCCGTTCATGGAGCGGATCAACCCCGAACTGACCGACGGCGCCTACATCGGCCCTTCGCGCGGGCACCTGTTCCCCAAGTATGCGCGGCGGATCGGCATGCCGCGCTCCTACGGCTACGGTGCCTCGATGGGCGCCTGGGTGACCGACTACCTCGCCGGCTGGGCCGGTGAGTGGGGCATGGTCGTCCACTCGACGGCCAACTATCGCGGCCCGGCGCTGTCGGGCGACATCACCATCCAGACCGCCGAAGTGGTGGACAAGATGGTCGACGAGGAGGGCCGCCACCTGATCCAGGTCAAGCACCTCATGCAGAACCAGAAGGGCACCAAGATGTGCCTCGGCGTCGCGGAGATTGAACTGCCCAAGAAGCCGGGCTGATCGCTACGGCCTGCGCTGAAATGGAAAGGAGGCGGCTCCCGGTGGGGGCCGCCTCCTCCCCTGCCGTATCAGCGGCAGGGTGTCAGCGTGTTCTCCCTCGGCGGAGGTTAGCAGAGCGGAAGAACACGCTGAGGGTTGTCTCAGTGGGTGGTGGAGAGGCCTCCCAGCAGGCCGCCGACCAGTCCGGTGACGGGGGCGAGCGTGTCGCCCGTGCCCGTGCCCGTGCTGCCGCCGACCCCGCCCAAGAGCCCGGTGACCGGAGCGAGAACGCTGCCCGTTCCCGAACCGCTGCTGACGCCTCCCAGAAGTCCGCTGACCACGCCGGTGACGGGGGCTAGGCCCGCGCCGCCGGTCCCGCCCAATCCGCCCGAAGCGACGCCGCCTGCGACCGGCGCGAGAGTGCTGTTCACGGCGCCGAGCACCGGAGCGGTCACCGAATTCACGGCGCTCGTGACGGGGGCTACCACCGGCGAAAGTCCGTTCGTGAGCTGGGTGACGCCGCTACCGACCTGATCGCCCAGCACGGCGCCGGCAAGATTGCCGACGGGCGCGAGCCCCTGCGCGACGCCGGTGGCCGTTGTCGGCAGGGCGATCGCCAGCACCTTGTCGTTGGAGAGCACGTCCGCGGTCACGAGCGTTCCCGAGACGAGGCCCGGATTGTCGGACAGGACGTTGGCACCCACCAGCGTGCCGCTGGTGCTGGGGCCGGTCACGACGTTATTGCCAAGATCGACCCCGAGCAGCGGTCCGGTATACGTGGGCGCCGTGCCGGAGGCGCCGCCGGGCAACGCGCCGGTCAGTCCGCCCACCAGATCGCCGAGCTGTCCCGTCACGGGGGAGAGCACGCCGTTCTGGCCGACGACGGGGGCAAGCGCGCTGTTCACCGTCCCGAGCAGCGGGTCGGCGACGCTGCCCACCGTCGAGGATACCGCCGCGACCGTTGGCGAGAGGCCGTCGGTCACGGTGTTGACGGTGGAGCCCACCTGCGGGCCGAGCAGGGCGCCCGCAAGCGAGCCGACCGGCGCCAGCGCGGCCTGTGTCTCCTGTGTGGTCGTCGGCAGCGTGACGGCAACGGCCGTGCCGTCTCCGGCGAGGACATCGACGGCAACGCCGCTGGTGCTCTGCCCGGCGGTCGGGGGAGCGACGTTCACGTCGATGATCGTGCCCGAGCCGCTGGGACCCAGGATCGGCGTACCACCGACGCTCACGCCCGCCGCCGGGCCGGTGATGCTCGTCGTGGTCGGCGTGGGGGTCGGCGTGGGCGTCGGTGTCGGGCTGGGGGTTGGCGTCGGGCTCGGCGTGGGAGTCGGGCTCGGTGTCGGGGAAGGGCTGGGTGTGGGGCTCGGCGTGGGCGTCCCGCCGCCGCCGCCGCCACCGCCGGCTCCGGCGTGGAACCCGCTACCATCGGCGCAGGCGCCCAGCAGCAGGAACGGGATGGCCGCAGCGCAGAGAAGCGCATGGCGCGGGGATAGCCTCGATGGGGTGACCGACATTGTATTTCCTCCGTTTAAGCTCTGTGCGCCCAGAGTTACGCCGAAGGACAGGGAAGGGCTCGTCCAGACGCAGCCGGGCTGGCGCTTTGGCTGGAGGAGCCGGAAGGAGCCGGAAGAGGGGCTCTGAAAATGCATTCCCGTTGGCTGCGTCCGGGGAAATCCGAGGGGGCACGCAATGAAAAGGACCCGATCGATGCCGGCTCGCGGCGCGCAAACCGGGTCCAGCAGTACGCAAAGAGCCTAACGAACCCGGATTTCCGCATGCAGCCGGTTTGAGCGCGATTGCCGCCAGCCTCGATCCCGAGGCGGCCGAGACATGCGTGCCGGCGGGACCAGACGGCTGCGCTGCGGAGGCATTTGCCTGCGTGCGGCCCCTGCTACTTTCGCGCCGGTTCTTTTCCATCGTCGAATCGACGCCGGCCCTCGGTCTCGGGAAATGCTGCCCGACCATGCATTTCATCGACAATACCGTGCAGCCACGCACGAAAAAGGCCCGGCCGTTTCCGGCCGGGCCTTTTCGCGAATAAATCCGAAGATCCTGTCAGGCGGCGTTGGCGGCGCTCAGCACGGCCCGGACGCTGGCGGTGGCGACATCCTCGTCGATGCCCACGCCCCAGACGGTCCGCCCATCTGGGAGCACGCACTCGACATAGGCTGCGGCGCGTGCATCGGTGCTCTTGCCCATCGAGTGCTCGGCATAGTCGCGCACGTCGAGATTGACTCCGAAGCTCTCCGCAATCGTCGCGGTCACCGAGGAGATCAGGCCGTTGCCCTTGCCCGAGACCGACTGCTCCGCACCACCGACGCCGATCCTGCCGGCGAAGATGCGCGCGCCGTCGGGGCTCTTGCCCTCGTCCCAGTCGATCAGCTGGAAACGCTGCTCGCCATCGAGGCGGTAGGCCTTGCGGAACACATCCCAGATGTCGGCCGCCTGCAGTTCACGCCCCAGCTGGTCGGCCAGTTCCTGCACGTGCTTCGAGAAGTGTGCCTGCATGCGCTTGGGGAGCTTGAGGCCCTGGTCCTGCTCGATCACCCAGGCGAAGCCGCCCTTGCCCGACTGCGAGTTGACGCGGATCACCGCCTCGTAGTCGCGGCCAAGGTCGGCCGGGTCGATCGGCAGGTAAGGCACCGCCCAAAGCTCGTCGTTGCGCTTCTCTTGCGCCGCAAACCCCTTCTTGATCGCGTCCTGATGTGAGCCTGAGAACGCGGTGAAGACCAGTTCGCCGCCATAGGGATGGCGCTCCGGCACCTTGAGCTGGTTGCAGTATTCGACGGTCTGGATGACCTCGTCGATGTTCGAGAAGTCCAGCTCGGGATCGACGCCCTGCGTGTAGAGGTTGAGCGCCACGGTCACCAGGCAGCAGTTGCCGGTGCGCTCGCCGTTGCCGAACAGGCAGCCTTCGACGCGGTCGGCGCCGGCCATCAGGCCCAGCTCCGCCGCCGCAACGCCCGTGCCGCGATCGTTGTGGGTGTGCAGCGAGATGATCGCCGATTCCCGGTTGGGCAGGTTGCGGCAGAAATACTCGATCTGGTCGGCGTAGATGTTGGGCGTCGCCGCCTCGACCGTCGCCGGCAGGTTGAGGATGATCGGATGTTCGGGCGTGGGCTGGAGAATGTTCATCACCGCCTCGCAGCACTCGATCGAGAAATCGAGCTCGGCGGTCGAGAAGGTCTCGGGCGAATATTCGAAGTGCCACTGGGTCTGCGGATACTTGGCCGCCTGGTCGCGCAGGACCTTGGCGCCGTTCTCGGCGATGCCCCGGATTTCCGACTGCTCCATGCCGAACACCACGGTCCGCCACAGCGGCGAGACCGCGTTGTAGAGATGGACAATCGCGGCATGGACGCCGGCCAGGCTCTCGAACGAGCGCTCGATCAGGTCCGCGCGCGACTGGGTCAGGACCTGCACCAGCACGTCTTCGGGAATGCGGTCGTTATCGACGAGGCCGCGGATGAAGTCGAACTCGGTCGCGCCTGCGCTGGGGAAGCCGACCTCGATCTCCTTGAGGCCGACCTTGACGAGCAGGTCGAAGAAGCGGGTCTTCTTCTCCGCGCCCATCGGGTCGATCAGGGCCTGGTTGCCATCGCGCAGGTCGGTCGAAAGCCAGCGGGGAGCCTGCGTGATGACACGCGAAGGCCACTGGCGGTCCGGGAGCTGGATCTGCGGGAAGGGGCGATACTTGACCGAAGGGTCTTTCAACATAGTCATCGGGATAAACTCACTCGGTAATCGTCTGCAATTCGGGTGATGTAGTCAGGTCCCTTGAGCGCCGAGCGCGTCGCAGGCCGACGCGTCACCTCACGCCCAAGGGCGGATAAGTCGCAGGGTAAGGCCGAGACGGAGAGTCATGCCGCTGCCTATGAGCATCGACGACGGCGATGTAAAGGGGCAATCCGGTCCGTTTCGTGGCCCGATTGCAGCGAGGGTCCTGTTTCCCAGGCTGACATTGCCGTTGCCGGCGACACAGGCTGAAGCTTGAGCGCGATCCGTCGTTTCCGCCTCGATGTGCCTGTGGCGCAACTAAAGGACCTGCGCCGGCGCCTCGCCCTAACGCGCTGAGCGTCAGGTGCAGCGCAAGCCCTTGATGATGCCGTCCGCATCGACGTCGATGTTCAGGCGGTCGGGGCGGTAGTCCATCGTCACCACAGAATCGGGCGTGAGCACGCGTATCGGGTGCTCGCCGCGCCATTCACGGATCTTGGCGATGACGTCGTCGGTCGCCTTGCTGCCGACGTAGCCGGCGAGCTGGTCGGCGCCGCAGCCGGGCTCGGTCGCTGCGGGGGGCGGCGGCAAGGCGGGGTCGGTCCCGGCGCCGCTGCAGGCAGACAGCGCGGCGACCAGCAAGGCGGGGACGAGGCAGGACTTGGCGGGTCTGGACATGGGTTTCTCTCCTTTGCCCGGCGGGCTAACCTAGCGAAGCTGAACGCAGGCGCAATGCGCTGAACCGCGCCTTGTTTCGCGCTCGTTGATGAAAATGCCTGCGCGCGTCGTACCGGAAATCCTCAGCGCGCGCAGGCACTGAAGACGATGTGGTCCTGCGGGCCGTCATGGTCGTAGGTCGGGAAGCGGCGCGACTGGCGGCAGCTTCGCGTATAGCCATCGACCATGCGCACGGTCGCCGCGTTAAGCGGCGAGGAGGGCAGCGGGTCCTGCACGACGACGGTTTCGGGCCGGCCCGCGAGGATGCGGGAAACTTCCTCCGCCTGGTCGAAACCGGTCCATTCGCGGGCTTCGTAGAGGTGGGGCGCGAAGGCGAGCGGGCTCGGCGGCCTCGCGCCGATCCGGGCGTAGAGATAGCTCGGCATGCCCCACACCAGCAGCCGCCGCTGCGGAGTGACGGCACGGACGTGCTCGACCAGCGCCTCCGCCGCAGGCCGCGCCCGCCAGCGGTCGGACAGGTGGAACGTCCCCGCCAGGACGAGGCTCAGTCCCGCAACGGCCACCAGTCCGGGCCAGACCGGCCTGCGGTGCGCGAAGTAGCCGGCGCACAGGATGGCGAGGGGCGGCAGCGCGGACTGCGCGTAGTGCACGTAGATCGAGGGGAACGTGAAGACGAGGAGCAGGGCTACAAGCGCCCAGAGCGCCACGAATGCGGCCACCGTCTTCTGAACGGTTCCGGCGCCTCGCAGCGCTGCAAAGCCGATGCCCGCGAAGACTAGGGGAATGGCCAGCATGCCGGCCATGGTCAACACGCGCTTCAGGCGGATCGCAGGGTCTGCATAGCCCCGCGCGAGATTGGACGTGACCATCGCGTTCCAGAGTTCGGGGAAATGGCCGTGCGCCAGGTAGAGCAGCCCCGTCACCAGCATCGGCAATGCTCCGGCGAAAGCCAGCAGACCGGCGCGCCAAGCTATGCCGGCCGGAGAGCGGCCACTGCCGACAAGCAACGCGATCGCGGTCATCCCGAACAGCGCCCCCTCGACGGCGACGGTCTGCTTGATCGCGATGCCGAGCCCGGCGCACAGGAAGCCGAGCAAAAGGCCGGCGTCGACCCGCCCCTGCCGCAGCAGGGCGAAGCGTGAAACCAGCAGCCACGCGGCGGCGATCGTCAGGGCGTTGAAGAATACGCCGGCCTCAAGGTTGTCGCCCTCGAAACGGCTCAGCAGCGCGAGATAGGCGACGCCGGAGAGCATGGCGCCGCCCGGAGGAGCGATCAGCCGGGCGATGCGGTTTACACCATAGGCGCCGAGCGAGGCCGAAAGCGTGGCGGCCAGCTGATAGGCCAGCATGCTGGGCCATACGAGGCCGACGCCCGCGAAGATCAGGTAGAGCAGCGGCCCCTTGCGGTCCCAGATGTCGACGTAGAGCAGGTCGCCCTGACGCAGCCTATCGCCGACGAGGGCGTAGAACTGGTCGTCGATGCCGAAATTCCACTCGCCATAGGCGGGGCAGCGGATCAGCGCCGCGAAGGCCAGCAGGCAGAGGAACTGGGCGGGGCGGCTCTGCGCGACGATCCTGCGCGCGCCCGGCAATCCATGCCCGCCAGCGTCATCCATCGCCGTCGCAGCGCCCACCATTCGAAAACTCCGCCCGAATCGGAGCTTCTCGCGCCCGATGGCCATGTCTACCGTGGCGGAGCGTAGTAGGACACAGGGCTCGCGGTCAGTGCGGAGCAACGGCGGAGCGGACACGAAAAGGGCGCCGCCGATTTCCCGGCGACGCCCTTTTCGTGTTCCGGATCAGTGAAGGATCAGCCCTCGACGTGTTCGGCGAGCACGGTCAGGCCGGCATCGCCGACTTCGGCGAAGCCGCCGGTGATGCGGATTTCCTCGGGCGCGCCGTTCTCGGTCTTGTAGACCTTGAGCGCACCGTCGGCGATCGTCGACATGAAGGGCGCATGGCCCGCGAGCACACCGAACTCGCCTTCCGTGCCGGGAACGACCACCATGTGGACGTCCTCCGAACGGACGAGCTTGGCCGGCGTGACGAGTTCGAAGTGAAGCGGCATCGTTCTGTCCTGTCTAGCCCTCTTCCCGTGAGGGGAGAGGGTTGGAAGAGGGGATTGGCGCGGCGCGGCCCCTCTCAACTCCGGCCAGGCAGCAAGCTGCCGAGCCTTCGTATCTCTCCCCTCAAAGGGGAGAGAGCAAGTTAGGCGTCCTCGGCCAGCTTCTTGGCCTTCTCGACGGCTTCGTCGATGCCGCCGACCATGTAGAACGCGGCTTCCGGAAGGTGGTCGTACTCACCGTCGACGACGGCCTTGAACGACTTCACGGTGTCTTCCAGCTGCACGAACTTGCCCGAGATGCCGGTGAAGACTTCCGCGACGTGGAACGGCTGCGAAAGGAACTTCTGGATCTTGCGGGCGCGGGCGACCGTGATCTTGTCCTCTTCCGACAGCTCGTCCATGCCCAGAATGGCGATGATGTCCTGCAGCGACTTGTACTTCTGCAGGGTTTCCTGGACGCGGCGGGCGGTCTGGTAGTGGACGTCGCCGACGACGCGCGGCTCGAGCACGCGCGAGGTGGAGTCGAGCGGGTCGACCGCCGGGTAGATGCCCAGCTCCGAGATCGCGCGGTTCAGCGTGGTCGTCGCGTCAAGGTGAGCGAACGAGGCGGCAGGCGCGGGGTCGGTAAGATCGTCCGCGGGAACGTAGATCGCCTGGACCGAGGTGATCGAACCCTTGGTGGTCGAGGTGATGCGCTCCTGCAGCTGGCCCATGTCGGTCGACAGGGTCGGCTGGTAGCCCACGGCCGAAGGAATACGGCCGAGCAGGGCGGACACTTCGGCACCGGCCTGGGTGAAGCGGAAGATGTTGTCCACGAAGAACAGCACGTCCTGGCCTTCCTGGTCGCGGAAGTACTCGGCCATGGTCAGGCCCGAGAGCGCGACGCGTGCGCGGGCGCCCGGGGGCTCGTTCATCTGGCCGAACACGAGGGCGACCTTCGAACCTTCCGAGGTGGCGTTGCCGTCGGCGTCCTTGGCGATGACGCCGGCGTCGAGGAATTCGTGATAGAGGTCGTTGCCCTCGCGGGTACGCTCACCCACGCCGGCGAAGACCGAGACGCCGCCGTGGCCCTTGGCGATGTTGTTGATCAGTTCCTGAATGAGAACCGTCTTGCCGACGCCCGCGCCGCCGAACAGGCCGATCTTGCCGCCCTTGGCGTAAGGGGCGAGCAGGTCGATGACCTTGATGCCGGTGACGAGGATCGCCGCTTCGGTCGACTGCTCGATGAACGGGGGAGCCTCGGCGTGGATCGGGGCGAACATGTCCGAGCCGACCGGGCCACGCTCGTCGATGGGATCGCCCACGACGTTCATGATGCGGCCGAGCGTCTTGGGGCCGACCGGCACCGAGATCTGCTTGCCGGTGCTCCGCACGCCCTGGCCGCGGGTCAGGCCGTCGGTGCCGTCCATCGCGATGGTGCGGACGGTGTTCTCGCCCAGGTGCTGGGCGACTTCGAGGACCAGCTTCTGGCCGTTGTTCTCGGTTTCGAGGGCCGAGAGGATGGCCGGCAGTTCGCCTTCGAAGGTCACGTCGACGACGGCGCCGATGACCTGGCTGATCTTGCCGGTAGTGGTGAGGTTGAGCACGGGTGCAGTGGCCATTTCGGTTTCCTTGCCTGCGGTTCTTAGAGCGCTTCCGCGCCCGCGATGATTTCGACGAGTTCGGTGGTGATCGCAGCCTGCCGGGTGCGGTTGTAGACGATGGTCAGCTTCTTGATCAGGTCACCGGCGTTGCGGGTGGCGTTGTCCATGGCCGTCATCGACGCACCCTGTTCGGACGCGGCGTTCTCCAGCAGCGCGCCGAAGAGCTGGGTCTTCAGGTAGCGCGGCAGCAGCGCGGCGAGGATTTCCTCCTCGTCGGGCTCGTATTCGGTGACTGCGTCGGCCGCCACGGCAGCGGCCTTGGGGGCCGGGACCGGGATGATCTGCTGGTCGGTCGGTTCCTGGAGCAGGGCAGAGCGGAACTTCGAGTAGAACAGGTGCGCTACGTCGAACTTGCCCGCCTCGTACATCGCCACGAGTTCGTCGGCGATGCGCTCGGCTTCGTTGAAGCCGGGGTAGCGCACGTCCGTGGTGTCGAACATGTGGGCGATCTGCTTGGGATATTCGCGGCGGATCACCGGGCGGCCCTTGCGGCCCACCAGGTAGAACAGCACGGTCTTGCCAGCAGCTTCAAGCGCCTGCGCCTTGACGCGCGCGGCCTTGACGATGTTCGAGTTGAACGCGCCGGCCAGGCCCTTGTCCGAGTTCATCACGACGAGCAGGTGGACCTGGTCGCTGCCGGTGCCCGCGAGCAGCTTGGGGCTGTTCTCGGCGACCGTGATCTTCGAGGCGAGCGAGGCCATGACTTCGGCGAGACGCGCGGCGTAGGGACGCGCGGCCTCGGCGGCGGCCTGCGCCTTGCGCAGCTTGGCCGCGGAGACCATCTGCTTGGCCTTGGTGATCTTCTGGGTCGACTTGACCGAGTTGATGCGGCCCTTGAGTTCCTTGAGCGAAGCCACTCGTTGTTCCCCGTTTACTGTCCCGGCGGCCGTTTCGGGCCGGCCGGGTCAGTGGTCATCTAACTTAAGCGAACTGCTTGGCGAAGGCGTCGAGCGCGGCCTTGGTCTTGCTCTTCGCTTCGTCGCCGAAGTCCTTGGTGCTGCGGATCAGCGCCAGGACGTCGGCATGTTCGGTGTGCATGTAGGTGAGCATTTCGGTCTCATAGGACGTGACCTTGTCCACCGGCAGCGCATCGAGGTAGCCGTTGGTGCCGGCGAAGATCGACACGGTCTGCTCCTCGAAGGCGAGCGGCGAGAACTGCTTCTGCTTGAGCAGCTCGGTCAGGCGCGCGCCGCGGTTGAGCAGCTTCTGGGTCGAGGCGTCGAGGTCCGAGCCGAACTGCGCGAAGGCCGCCATTTCGCGGTACTGCGCCAGCTCCAGCTTGATCGAGCCGGCGACCTTCTTCATCGCCTTGGTCTGGGCCGCACCGCCGACGCGCGACACCGAGAGGCCGACGTTGATGGCGGGACGGATGCCCTGGTAGAACAGGCCCGTCTCAAGGAAGATCTGGCCGTCGGTGATCGAGATCACGTTGGTCGGAATGTAGGCCGAAACGTCGCCCGCCTGGGTTTCGATGATCGGCAGAGCGGTCAGCGAGCCGGCGCCCTGTTCGTCGTTCATCTTCGCGGCGCGCTCGAGCAGGCGGCTGTGGAGATAGAACACGTCGCCCGGGTAGGCTTCGCGGCCCGGAGGACGACGCAGCAGCAGCGACATCTGGCGGTAGGCGACCGCCTGCTTGGAAAGGTCGTCGTACACGATCACGGCATGCATGCCGTTGTCGCGGAAGAACTCGCCCATGGCGGCGCCGGTGTAGGGCGCGAGGTACTGCAGCGGGGCGGGCTCAGAAGCGGTCGCGGCGATGACGATGGAGTATTCCATCGCGCCGTTCTCTTCGAGCTGGCGCACGATCTGCGCGACGGTCGAGCGCTTCTGGCCGATCGCGACGTAGATGCAGTAAAGCTTCTTGCTCTCGTCCGTGCCTGCGTTCGCTTCCTTCTGGTTGATGAAGGTGTCGATGGCGACGGCGGTCTTGCCGGTCTGGCGGTCACCGATGATCAGCTCGCGCTGGCCGCGGCCGACCGGCACGAGGGCGTCGATCGCCTTCAGGCCGGTCTGCACGGGCTCGTGCACCGACTTGCGCGGGATGATGCCCGGGGCCTTCGCTTCGACGCGCGAACGCTTGTCGGCGACGATCGGGCCCTTGCCGTCGATCGGGTTGCCGAGTGCGTCCACGACGCGGCCGAGCAGGCCCTTGCCGACGGGAACGTCGACGATGGTGCCGGTACGCTTGACGACGTCGCCTTCCTTGATCTCGGCGTCCGAGCCGAAGATCACGACGCCGACGTTGTCGGCCTCGAGGTTGAGGGCCATGCCCTGAACGCCGTTCGAGAATTCGACCATCTCACCGGCCTGGACCTTGTCGAGGCCGTGGATGCGGGCGATGCCGTCACCGACCGACAGAACCGAACCGACTTCGGAAACCTGGGCCTCGGTGCCGAAGCTGGCGATCTGGTCCTTGATGACCTTCGAGATTTCTGCTGCGCGGATATCCATTGTTCTGCCTTTCTTAGCCCTTCATGGCCTGGGCGAGCGAATTGAGACGGGTGCGGATCGAGCTGTCGATGCGCTTGGAACCGATGGTGACGACGAGGCCACCGAGCAGTTCCGGATCGACGCTGGTCCTGATCTTGACGGTGCGGCCCTCGCGCACTTCCAGCTTGTGGCGCAGCTGCTCGACCTGTTCGTCGGTCAGTGCGTGAGCGGAAGTGACCTCGGCGGTCGCCTCGCCGCGCTGGGCGGCGGCGATGCTTGCGAAGGCGCGGATGATCTCGGGCAGGGCGGAGAGGCGGCGGTTGGCCGCCAGCACGCCCATGAAGTTCTTCGTCAGCTGCGACAGGCCGAGCACGCCGGCGATACCGTCCATCGCCCCGGCGGCCGCTTCGCGGCTGACCTGCGGATTGCGAATCAGCGCGGCGAAATCGTCGCTCTCGCGGATTGCCTGGCCGATATTGTCGAGGTCGGTCTCCACCGCCGAGACGGTGCCGTTTTCGCTCGCAAGATCAAACAGCGCCGAAGCGTAGCGTCCTTGCAGGCTGGCCTTGATGCCCCCGGAATTCTCCACGCGCGTCCTATCCTTACATCGAGTGGGCGGGCCACCGGGGGCGCATTGCAACAGCGTGCTCCCCCGGCCCGCAGACGGGGCGCGCATAGCGACGATAGTGTTACGATGCAAGGTGCCGCTTGGTCAGGCGGGACAATGGTCAGGTGTTCGGTTTAAAAGCAACAGGCGGGAAGCCACTCCCGGCGGGGCGGTGCAGTGACCGGTGCGAATAGGCAAAGGAGTTTCCCGATGAGCTATCGAATCGCCGGCCTGCCCCGTGCCGCCTTCGCGCGGTATTTCGGCAGGACCCCGGAAGAACTTGGCGAACTGGGTGCACGGCGGGTGATCGCCGACGCCGATCGTGGCTTTCCGTGCCGTGTCACGCTCGACGACGCGAACGCCGGAGAGAGCCTGATCCTGCTCAATTTCACGAGCCATGACGTCGCGGGGCCGTACCGTAGCGCCTATGCGATATATGTGCGGGAGGAGGCTGCGGAGCGCGAGCCCTGGGTCGATTCCCTGCCGCCGGTGTTCGCGGGGCGCATGCTATCGCTGCGCGGGTTCGACCGCGAAGGCATGCTGCATGCGGCGGTAATAGCGGGACCGGAGGAGCACGATGCGGCCATCCGTGCGCTGTTCGCCGCTCCGGCGGTAGCATACATCCACGCGCACAATGCGGCTTATGGCTGCTTCGCGGCGCGGATCGAGCGCCATGGAGACGGGCGGTGAAAGTCACGAAGATCGGGGTCGACGAGCCGGTGAACGACGAGCAGGCGTGGCAGGCTGTTTTGGCGCGCGACCGAACATTCGACGGGCGCTTCGTCACCGGCGTTCTGTCGACCGGCATATACTGCCGCCCGTCCTGCGCCGCCCGCCATCCCCGGCGCGACAACGTACGCTTCTTCGCGCGACCGGACGACGCCGAGGCGGCCGGCCTGCGCGCCTGCCTGCGCTGCCGCCCGGGCGACACCGCGCGCGACGAGCAGGCCGTGGTGCGGGCGCTCGAGGCGTTGGCCGATGTCGAGCAGGCGCCTTCGCTGGCCCGGCTCGCGCAGGAGGTCGGCTATAGTCCCACGCATTTCCAGCGCGTGTTCAAGCGGGCGGTCGGGCTGTCGCCTGCCGAATATGTGCGCGCCCGGCGCATCGACCGTGCCGGCGACGCGCTTACCGGCGGCACAAGCGTCACCGGTGCGATCTACGAAGCCGGTTACGGCGCCGCCTCGCGGTTCTACGAGGCGAGCCGGGGGAGGCTGGGCATGGCGCCATCCGTTTGGCGCGAGGGCGGACGGGGCGTGACGATTCGCTGGGCGGTGGTGCCGACCACGCTCGGCGACATGCTCGTCGCGGCGACCGACAAGGGGGTCTGCCGGCTGTCCTTCGGCGAGGGGAGCGAGGAACTGGCGGCGCGTTTTCCGAAGGCGATGCTGGTAGAGGGCGGCGAGGATTTCGCGTCGCTGCTCGCCGATGTCGTGGGCGCGGTCGAGCAGCCGGGCCACTCGCAGGCGATCCCGCTCGACGTGCAGGGCACTGCCTTCCAGGAAGCCGTGTGGCGCGAGTTGCAGCGTATCCCTTCGGGCGAGACGCGCAGCTATGCGCAGATCGCCGCCGCCGTCGGCAAGCCGGGCGCGGTGCGCGCGGCGGGCTCGGCCAACGGGACGAACAACGTCGCGGTGCTCATCCCCTGCCACCGGGTCATCCGCTCGGACGGCAGCCTTGGCGGCTATGCCTATGGCGAGACGATCAAGCGCGAGCTACTGCGTCGGGAACGCAAGGGGGAGTGAGGGCGCATGACGACGATCGAGGAATCCGCGGGGATCGGGGAGACGGGCTCGCAGCCTGGTCGCCTGCGTCGCTTCATGGCGCATCCGCTGGTATTGCTGCCCCTCGGCGTGGTCATGGTGACGCTGGGCGCCGTCCTGCCGGGCATAGCGTTCAACCTGCTGCATACCGACAAGAGTTCGGTTCTCCGGGCGCTGGGCGGCCTCCTGATCGGCGTCTGCGGCCTGCTGACGTACTTCGCCTTCCGCCGCTGGGTGGAGCGCGCACCGCCTGAGCCGCGCAGGCCGCTGCGGGCGGTTCGCGAACTCGGCATGGGCGCGCTGGCCGGGTTGGCCCTGTTCAGCCTTGTCACCGGCATCGTCTCGCTGCTCGGCGGGTTTTCGATTCTGGGCCTCCACGGCCTTGGCGACCTGTGGGTGTGGCTGGGCGTCGCGTTCTACAGCGGCATGGTCGAGGAAGCGGTGTTCCGAGGCGTGATCCAGCGCCAGTTGGAGGCGATGTTCGGCACATGGACGGCGCTGGCGGCGACCTCGGCCTTCTTCGGCCTGGCGCACCTCGTCAATCCCGGCGCCACCTATTTCGCCGCCTTCGCCATCGCCTGCGAGGCGGGCATCCTGCTCGGCGCGGCATACCTCGTCACGCGGCGGCTGTGGGTGCCGATCGGGCTGCACATGGCGTGGAACTTCACGCAAGGGTGGATATTTTCGATCCCGGTATCCGGCAGCAAGCCGCCTGTCGGCCTGCTGGAAACGCGCCTCAGCGGCCCCGCGTGGCTGACCGGCGGCGCCTTCGGGCTTGAAGCCTCCGTGGTCGCGCTGCTGGTGGCGAGCGTGGCCGGTTTCTCGCTGCTGTACTACGTCCACCGCCGGGGCGAGTTCATGCCGCCGCGCTGGAAGCGGCGCTAGCAACCCGCGCTAAACGAACGAGTAGGGGTCGATGTCGATATTCACGCGCACGCTGCGCGGGAACTGCAGCGGTTCGAGCCACTCGCGCAGGGTCTTCTGCAGTTCGGCCGAGCGCCGCGCGTTGATGAGCAGCCGGAACCGATGCCGGCCGCGCAGCAGCGAGAGCGGCGCCGGTGCAGGGCCGAGCACCAGCATGTCGGGCAGATCGGGCGCGGTCCCGCCGATGGCGCGGGCGGCGGCAAGGGCCTCGGCCTGGTCTTCCGAGCTGACGATGATCGCCGCCCAGCGTCCGAATGGCGGTGCGCCTGCATCGCGGCGGGCCTCGGTCTCGGCGGCGTAGAAGGCGTCGCGGTCGCCGTTCGCCAAGGCCTCGATCACCGAGGCTTCGGGGTGGCGGGTCTGGATCAGCACGACCCCCGGTTTCTCGCCGCGTCCCGCTCGCCCGGCGACCTGCGCGACCTGCTGGTAGGTCCGCTCCGCCGCGCGCAGGTCCCCGCCTTCGAGGCCGAGGTCGGCGTCCACCACCCCCACCAGCGTCAGCTCGGGAAAATGGTAGCCTTTGGTGACGAGCTGGGTGCCGATGATGACGTCGATCGCGCGCCCTTCGGCCATGGCGACGAATTCGCCGATCGCCTCGGGCGTGTTCATGGTGTCCGAAGTGACCAGCGCGGTGCGCGCCTCGGGTAGGATTTCCGCCACTTCGTCGGCGATGCGCTCCACCCCGGGTCCGCAGGCGACGAGGCAGTCGCCGGTGCCACATTCGGGGCAGGCCTCGGGAACCGGGACCTCATGGCCGCAGTGATGGCAGGCCAGCCGCTTGGAAAAGCGGTGCTCGACCAGCCATGCGGTGCAGTTGGGGCACTGGAAACGGAAGCCGCAGTGGCGGCACAGCGTCAGCGGCGCATAGCCGCGCCGGTTGAGGAACAGCAGCGACTGCTCGCCCTTGGCCAGCCGCTCCTTCATCGCCTCGACCAGCCGCGGCGCCAGCCAACGCCCGCGCTCGGGCACTTCCTTGCGCAGGTCTAGGATCTGGATATCGGGCAGTGTCGCACCGCCGAAGCGGCTTGGCAGGTCGATCTTGCGGTACACCCCGGCCTCGGCGAGCTGCATCGATTCGAGCGCCGGCGTGGCGCTGGCGAGGACCACCGGTATCCCCTCGAACTTGGCCCGCATCACTGCCACGTCGCGGGCATTGTAGCGCACGCCGTCGTCCTGCTTGAACGAGATTTCGTGCGCTTCGTCGACCACGACGAACCCGAGGTTCGCGTAAGGCAGGAACAGCGCGGAACGCGCGCCGACGACGACCTGCGCCGCCCCCTGCACGATCGCACGCCACGCCCGCCGCCGCTCGCTCGATTTGAGCGAGGAATGCCACAGGATCGGGGCCACGCCGAAGCGGTGCTCGAAGCGGCGCAGGAAATTTTCGGTCAGCGCGATCTCGGGCAGCAGCACCAGAACCTGCCGGCCCCGGTCCAGCGCTTCGGCCACCGCCTCGAAATAGACCTCGGTCTTGCCCGAGCCGGTGACGCCGTCGAGCAGGAAGGGGGCGAACTTCTCGTCCTGCACAGCGCCCACGAAGATGTCGGCGGCGGCGCGCTGGTCTTCGCTGAGATCGGGCGCGGCGAAGTCGGGGCGGGCAGGGGGGTAGGGGCGGTCGAGGTCAACCGTCACCGGCTCCAGCAGCCCGGCGCCGACCATCCCGCGCAGCACCCCTTCCGATACGCTGGCCAGTTCGGCCAGCTCGCGGATGGAGGCCTGCTCATTCTGGAGGGCGTCGAGCGCGGCGGCGCGCTGGGGGGTGAGGCGCGCAGGCTCGGTGCCGGTCAGCCGGTATTCGGTCGTGGTTCCGCCGCCGCGCAGCGCCGCCATGCTGCCCAGCGCCATGCGGGCCACGGAGGACAGCGAGGCGCAGTAGTATTCGGCGGTCCACTCGATCAGCCGCCGCAGTCTCTCCGGAATGGCGGGAGCGGGCATGACATCGAGCAGGGGGCGTAGTTTCGAATCAGGCACTTCCTGCCCGCCCAGGCGTTCAGGCTCCCAGACAATGCCGAGAACCTGGCGCGGACCGAGCGGCGCGATGACGATCGATCCGAATTCGATCGTCATCCCCTCCGGTACGCGATAGTCGAGGACGCCGAGGGCGGCGTTGAAGACGAGGAGTCGGACGCGTTTCATCTGGTGCCCATATAGGCACTGGCGGAATGGCTCGTGAAGGAGTTGACGATGCGGAGTTGGGGATCGGGCGTGAATGAGGGATTTGAAAGCGGTTTTGAGCGGCGCACGGTACTGGCCGGCATCTTCGCCACCGGGGTCTTGCTGGCGCTTCCGGCCTGTACGACGGTGGGCACCACTCTCGGCAAGCCCACCCCGACGGCGATCGTCGAACGCCTGTTGATGATCTCCAGCCAGCGCGCCTTCGCCCGGCTGACGCAGCCCGACGGATTCTGGGACAGCACCGTTGCGCGCATCGACCTGCCGGTGCTGTTCGGCAAGCCGGGCTCGAAGGTCGCAAAGATCCTCAAGTCCCCGCTGTTCCGCGACAAGCTGCAGCACGAGCTCAACGTGATCGCCGAGGACGGCGCCCGCGTCGCCGCGCCGCTGGTCTACGACGCGGTGCGCGGCCTCACCCTCGCCGATGCGCTGTCGTTGCTGCGGGGCGGCAACACCGCCGCGACGACGTTCCTGCGCCAGTCGATGGGACCTTCGCTCGTGAACGTCATGATCCCCGAACTGGGCCGGGTGATCGCGGCTACCGACGACCCGCTCGTCAACCAGGCGATCTCGGCGCTCACCGGCGTCAATGTGAACGATGCCGCCCACGCTCTCGCGATCGAGGCGGACAACGCGATCTGGTACGAGATCGGCGCGCAGGAAGGCGAAATCCGCCAGAATCCCGAGTCGACCAACGATCCGCTGCTGATTGCCGCGCTGAAGGTGCGGTGACGTCGTCCCCGGCTCGGCCGGGGACCACTTCGGGCCGAGCCCACCGGCTGCCGGAGCGCGACTTCTTCAAGACTACGGCGGTCTCCGCTTTCGGGCGGGCGGCGCGGGGTGATCCCCCGCTAGCCCCGCGGCCGACCATTCCCTATAGGGTCGCCAGAATCGCGCTCTACAGGATCGAACCACCATGAAGTTCTTCGTCGACACCGCCGACATCGCCGACATCAGGGAGCTGGCCGACACCGGCCTGCTCGACGGCGTGACCACCAACCCCTCGATCATCGCCAAGTCGGGCCGCGACTTCATGGAAGTCACGCGCGAGATCTGCGGCATCGTCGATGGTCCGGTCAGCGCCGAAGTCGTCGCGCTCGACCATGCCGGCATGATGCGCGAGGCCGAAGTGCTGCGCAAAATCGCCGACAACGTCTGTGTGAAGGTGCCGCTCACCATCGACGGCCTCAAGACCTGCAAGAAGCTCACCGCGGATGGCACCATGGTCAACGTGACGCTGTGCTTCTCGGCCAACCAGGCGCTGCTCGCCGCCAAGGCCGGCGCCACCTTCGTCTCGCCCTTCATCGGCCGCCACGACGACAATGGCTTCGACGGCATCGACCTCATCAGCGACATCCGGCTGATCTACGACAACTACGCCTACGAGACGCAGATACTTGCCGCCTCGATCCGCCACGGCGTCCACGTCCTCCAGTGCGCCAAGATCGGCGCCGACGTGATGACCGCGCCGCCGGCCGTCATCAAGGGCCTGTTCAAGCACATCCTTACCGACAAGGGCATTGAAGGCTTCATGGCCGACTGGGCCAAGACCGGACAGTCGATCTGATCCTGCGCGTCGTCCCCGGCCTGTCCGGGGACGACGTCCTGAAACGCCCACCTATCGCATCGCGCATTTGAGCCCCGCGCCGTCATGCGCTAGCTGGGTCGAATGTCCGACGAATCCCCCGCAGACCGCTTCAAGTCCGTCCTCGCCGGCGCCTCGCGCGCCATCGCGCAGGAAAAGGAGATCGAGGTCAACTGGACCGCCGACGCGCCCAGTTCGACCGGCGGCACCTTCCGCGTGCCGATGCCGGGCCGCAGCCTGCCCCGCGCCGCCGCGATGCAGGCGCGCGGCTATGCCGACAGCTTCGCGCTCAAGCTGCGCCACCACGACGACAAGCTGCACATGCGCAAGGCTCCGTCCGAGCCCTCGGCCCGCGCGGCCTACGATGCGGTCGAGGCCGTACGCTACGAAGCGCTGGGCGCCAATGCCTACCCCGGCATGGCGGAGAACCTCGACGCTGCGCTGATGGCGCGCATCGCTTCGGACCCCATTTCCCGCGCCGATACGCCTGACGCCGTGCCGGTCCCCGCCGCCCTCGCGCTGCTCCTGCGCGAGCGGCTGACCGGCCAGCCGATCCCCGAGATCGCCGCGCCCGGCGTCGACCTCGTGCGCAAGTGGATCGAGCAGAAGGCCGGCAAGGACTTCGACGCGCTCGCCAGCTCGCTGGAGGACCAGCAGGCGTTCCAGTCCCTCTCTCTCGACATGCTCCAGCACCTCGAACTGACCCGCGCCGAGGAAATGCCCCAGGAACCCAACGACGCCGACGACATGGACGGCGACGAGGAGACCGAGGAGGAAGAGGAAGGCGGCGAGCAGGACCAGGACCAGAACCCGGCCGAGATGGCCGCCGAGCCCTCGCAGGGCGACGACGAGGGCGAGAGCGAATCGGAAGGCGAGACTTCCGATGACATGGACGAGGGCGAGGAAGGACAGGAAGGCGACGAGGGCATGCTCCCGGTGCGCCCCAACCGCCCCTGGACCGACATCCCCGAGAGCTTCGACTACAAGGTCTTCACCGAGGCCTTCGACGAAGTCGCGATCGCCTCCGACTTGTGCGACGAGGAGGAACTGACCCGCCTGCGAGCCTATCTCGACGCGCAGCTGAAGGGCCTGCAGGGCGTCGTGACCCGCCTCGCCAACCGCCTCCAGCGCCGCCTGATGGCCCAGCAGAACCGCTCGTGGGACTTCGACCAGGAAGAGGGCCTGCTCGATGCCGCCCGGCTGGCGCGCGTGGTGGTCTCGCCCGGCCAGTCGCTGTCCTACAAGATCGAGCGCGAGGTCGAGTTCAAGGACACGATCGTCACGTTGCTGCTCGACAATTCGGGCTCGATGCGCGGGCGGCCGATCTCGATCGCGGCGATCAGCGCCGACGTGCTCGCGCGCACGCTGGAGCGCTGCGGCGTCAAGGTCGAGATCCTCGGCTTCACCACCCGGGCCTGGAAGGGCGGACAGAGCCGCGAGGCCTGGCTGGCGAACGGCAAGCCGCAGCACCCCGGGCGCCTCAACGACCTGCGCCACATCATCTACAAGAAGGCCGACGAGCCCTGGCGCCGCGCCAAGAAGAACCTCGGCCTGATGATGCGCGAGGGCCTGCTGAAGGAAAACATCGACGGCGAGGCCCTGCTCTGGGCGCATAGCCGCATGCTCGCCCGGCAGGAGGACCGCCGCATCCTGATGGTCATTTCCGACGGCGCGCCCGTGGACGATTCGACCCTCTCGGTGAACTCGGCGGGCTACCTCGAAGCCCACCTGCGCCGCGTGATCGAGTGGATCGAGGCCAAGAGCCCGGTCCAGCTCGTCGCCATCGGCATTGGCCACGACGTCACCCGCTACTACCGCCGAGCGGTGACGATCATGGACGCCGAACAGCTCGGCGGCACGATGATCGAGCAGCTGGCTGGCCTGTTCGAGGAGGAGTGACAGCGGCGCGGCTTGACTGCGCCGGCTCGCCGCTTATGCGCCAAAGCCTATGACCGACGTATCCAGCCTTACGCTGTTCAACAGCCTGACCCGCCAGCTCGAGCCGTTCGAGCCCGTCCATCCCGGCGAGGCGCGCGTCTATACCTGCGGGCCGACGGTCTACAACTATCCCCACATAGGCAACATGCGTGCCTATGTCTTCGCCGACGTGCTGGGGCGGACGCTGAGTCACAAGGGCTACAAGCTCACCCACGTCATCAACATCACCGACGTCGGCCACCTGACCGACGACGCCGATGCCGGCGAGGACAAGATGGAGAAGATGGCGCGCGCGCAGGCGCAGTCGATCTGGGACATCGCCGCGCACTACACGCAGGCCTACTGGGCCGATATCGCTGCGCTCAACATCCGCCAGCCGGCGAAGTGGTCGATTGCCACGGATTACGTGCCGCAGATGATCGAATTCGCCGAGAAAATCGCGCCAACCCACTGCTATGAATTGGAAAGTGGGCTCTATTTCGACATCTCTACCGTCTCGGACTACGGCCGCCTCGCACGCGCCGTGACCGACGAAGGGGAAGGGCGCATCGAAGCCGTCGAGGGCAAGCGCAATCACGCCGACTTCGCGATCTGGCGCAAGACGCCGGTAGGGGAGAAGCGGCAGATGGAGTGGGATTCGCCCTGGGGCCGCGGTGCCCCCGGCTGGCATCTCGAATGCTCGGTCATGAGCGGCGACCTGCTCGGCTTCCCGTTCGACATCCATACCGGCGGCATCGACCACCGCGAGATACACCACCCCAACGAGATTGCCCAGAACCAGGCGTTCTGCTGCACCAACGGCCTCGACACGCCCTCAAATTCGGGCGCCAAGGTCTGGATGCACAACAATTTTCTCGTCGAACGCTCGGGCAAGATGAGCAAGTCCTCGGGCGAGTTCCTGCGCCTGCAACTGCTGATCGACAAAGGCTACCATCCGCTCGGCTACCGCATGATGTGCCTTCAGGCGCATTACCGCAGCGAACTGGAATTCAGCTGGGAGGGCCTCGCCGCCGCGCTCGTGCGTCTCAAGCGCATGATCATGGTGGCCGAGCGGCTTGCCGACGCGGAGCCTGCCGATGCGGTGCACCCGAAGCTCGCGCCGATGCTCGAAACTTTCGAGAAGGCGATCGGCGACGACCTTAACACCGCCATCGCGCTCACTGCGCTGGAGGAGGTACTTGCCGCCAAGAAGGTCGATCCCGGCGCCAAGCGCGCGGTGGTCGACACGATGGACGCGGTGCTCGGGCTCGAGCTGTTCGGTACTTCGCGCGCCGATCTGCGTCTGCGGCCCAAGACGGCCGAAATCACCGAAGCGGAGATCGAGGATGTCCTTGCCCGCCGCAGGCAGGCCCGTGCGGACAAGGACTTCGCCGCCTCCGATGCCCTGCGCGACGACCTTGCCGCCAAAGGCGTCGAGGTGATGGACGGCGATCCGCTTGGCTGGGAATGGAAGCTCGGCTGACGGTTCCCGGCGGACCGTGCGCAAGACGGCAAGGACGGATGCAAAACCCGCTCTTGTAACCCCTCGCGTTCGTGTCGAGGTTGGATTTTCGTTGTTCAACCGGAGTTCCATAATGACCGTCGCCGTCGTCAACGCCGCCCTGCGCCCCACCCTCGAAGGCCAGTTGCCCGAAGGTGTCGAGCCGCTGTGGTTCGAGACCACGGACGAACTCATGGAACTGGCACCGCGCGCCGAGGTCGCTTGGCTCGACATGATCGCGCCTCCCCGGGCCGCGGCGGCGATCGCGCTCATGACGGGGCTCAAGTGGTACAACGCGATGTCGTCGGGCGTGGACTGGCTGCCGCTCGACGTGCTGCGCGAACGCGGCGTCACGCTCACCAACGGGGCGGGCATCCATGCGCAGACCGTCTCCGAGTTCGCCGTCATGGGCATGCTGACGATGGCGAAGGGCTGGCGCGAAGTGGTGCGCGCGCAGGACCGGCACGAATGGCTCGCCGAGCCTCCGGGCAAGCGTGAACTGCTCGATTCCGAAGTTCTGGTGATCGGCGCGGGCGAGATCGGGTCGCGTATCGCCGAGATATTGCGGGTTCTCGGCGCGAAGGTCACCAGCGCGCGCCGCAGTCCGGGGCCGGGTGAACTGGGCGACGGTGAATGGCAGGCTGCGCTGGGCCGGTTCGACTGGGTCATCCTCATCGTGCCGTCCACGCCGCAGACCACCGGCATGTTCGGCGCGGCGGAATTCGCCCGCATGAAGCCGGGCGCGACGCTGCTCAACTTCGCACGCGGCACCGTGATCGACCAGGACGCGCTCCTGGCGGCAATCGATTCTGGGCATCTGGGCGGCGCATTCCTCGACGTCACCACGCCCGAACCGCTGCCCGCCGACCATCCGCTGTGGTCGCGCGAGAACGTCCATGTCTCGATGCACCTCGCCGGCCGGGCGCAGGAGGCGCTGTTCGCGCGCGGGGCAGCCCGTTTTCTCGACAATCTCGGCCGATACCGCCGCGGCGAGCAACTGGCCCATACGGTCGATCTTTCCGCCGGTTACTAGCCCTGCCTGCGCCTGCCTGATAATTTCTTCGGCGAGGCTGGTTGATTTATCAGGGACGCTGCCGAGACGAATCGCGTATCAGCCTCGGCAAGACGGCCGGACATGCAGGACCGGCGGCAGGAACGAGTGGGGAAAAGCTGATCATGGCTGAAAGCGACAAGCGCAAGGCATCGGACCTCTTCATCGAGTGTCTCGAGCAGGAGGGCGTCGAATATATCTTCGGCGTGCCGGGCGAGGAGAACCTCGACTTTCTCGATTCGCTCTCGCGTTCCAAGCAGATCAAGCTGATCCTGACGCGTCACGAGCAGGGCGCTGGCTTCATGGCGGCGACGTATGGCCGCCACACCGGCAAGGCGGGCGTGTGCCTCTCGACGCTAGGCCCGGGCGCGACGAACTTCGTCACCGCCGCCGCCTATGCGACGCTGGGGGGCATGCCGATGCTGATGATCACCGGCCAGAAGCCGATCAAGAAGTCGAAGCAGGGCCGCTTTCAGATCCTCGACGTGGTCTCGATGATGCAGCCGATCACCAAGTACGCGCACCAGATGGCCTCCTCGGACAACATCCCGAGCCGCGTGCGCGAGGCGTTCCGCATCGCCGAGGAGGAGAAGCCCGGCGCCACCCATATCGAACTGCCAGAGGACATCGCCGACGAGCACACCGATTCGCGCCCTGTGCCGCGCTCGATCGTCCGCCGCCCGACGGCGGACGTGAAGTCGATCGTCCAGGCTGTCGATGCGTTGCAGAAGGCCAGGCAGCCGGTGCTGGTGATCGGGGCGGGCGCGAACCGCAAGATGACCAGCAAGATGCTCACCGAGTTCGTCGAGAAGACCGGCATCCCGTTCCTCACGACGCAGCTCGGCAAGGGCGTCATCGACGAGCGTCACCCGATGTTCCTGGGCTGCGCGGCGCTGTCGGCGGGCGATTTCGTCCACCGCGCGATCGAGGACGCGGACTGCATCGTCAACATCGGCCATGACGTGATCGAGAAGCCGCCGTTCTTCATGACCAACGACGGCACCCGCGACGACCGCGTGGTGATCCATGTCTCGACCAAGACCGCCGAGGTCGACCCGGTCTACTTCCCGCATATCGAGGTAATCGGCGACATCGCCAATGCCATGTGGCAGCTCAAGGAAGCGGTAACGCCGTCGGCGAAGTGGAACTTCGACGCAATGCTGCGCTACCGCAGGGCCGAGGTCGAGCACACCGCGAAGCTGGCCGCGGACGAGCGTTTCCCCATTTTCCCGCCGCACGCGGTCCAGCAGGTCCGCGAGGCTTTGCCCGACGACGGGATCATCTGCCTCGACAATGGCATCTACAAGCTGTGGTTCGCGCGGGGTTATTCGGCCCGGGGGCGCAACACGGTGCTGCTCGACAACGCGTTGGCGACGATGGGGGCAGGGCTGCCCTCGGCCATGGCGAGCGCGATGGTCTATCCGGGGCGCAAGGTTCTGGCCATCTGCGGCGACGGCGGCTTCATGATGAACAGCCAGGAACTCGAAACCGCAGTACGCCTCGAGCTCGACCTGACGGTCCTGATCCTGAACGACAACGCCTACGGCATGATCCGCTGGAAGCAGGCCAACATGGGCTTTGCCGATTTCGGGCTGACCTACGGCAACCCGGACTTCGTGAAGTATGCCGAGGCTTACGGCGCCAACGGCTACCGCGTGGAGAGCGCCGCGCATCTCAAGGAACTGCTGGCCCATTGCCGCGACACGCCGGGCGTCCATGTGATCGACTGCCCGGTCGACTATTCGGAGAACGACCGCATCCTCAATACCGAGATCAAGGATCTTTCACGGGCGCTTTGACGGGGTATGCCTCGTCATCCCGTTGCTGCCGGGATGACGAGGCGCAGGCGTTCAGTAGTCCTCGATCAGCAGCAGTTCCGCTTCGATCGTCATGCGCGGCATGGGGATCGTCAGGTGGTCGACCGCGACCACTGTGGCTTCGGCAACGATCTGGCGTGCGACCGTGAATTCGTGCTCCGGCAGGGCCGCGACATAAGCCTCGCCCCGAGCCACTGCGTCATCGCCCTCGAACGCGACGAGGATGGTATGCCGCGAACCGGAGAACGTGGCGCTCGACCAGGGTTTCTCGTCGTGGCGCAGGAATTCGGCCTCGGGTCCAGCGAGTTGCAGGACCTGCGACAGGAGCCTGAGCCACGGGCCGCGCCGCGCGCCTCCGCGCGGCATGGCGAAGGGGAGCCTCGTCTCGCGAACGGCGTCAGACTGCATGGCGGTTCTCCGCGCGACCGGCGAGATAGCCGTTCATGAAACTCGCCACCCGCTCGGCCGTCCGGTCGCGCGGTATGCGGCCATTGCGCAGGTCGCCCACGAAACGGGGGTCGCTAGCAGCGAGTCGTCCGAATTTGGTCCAGGGCATCTGTGTCTCGCGCAGGAAGCGCTCGATCTGGCGCAGGAGCATCCAGGCAGGTCCTTTCTTAGGCGGTTGAAAAGGCGAAGGAATGAGCGGAATTGGCTGTGTTCCTAGAATGTTCCTTTTCAAATCCTACTTGTCTAGGAAATTTCCTACGTGTATGGATTACAATATGGAAATCGACCCCGCCCGCCGACGCCTTCTCGAACTGTCCGATGAACGGCATGTAAGCTTGTCGAAGCTGTCGCAGATGCTCGGTAAAAACCCAAGCTATCTCCAGCAGTTCGTCCGGAAAGGCAGTCCCCGCAGGCTGGAGGAGCAGGATCGCGGCATGCTGGCCCGCTTCTTCGGCGTGAGTGAGGAGGAACTGGGAAAATCGAAGGAAAAGTCCTATGCCAATTCGGATCAATCGGCTGCGGACGACTGGGCCGATGTTCCGCGTCTGACCGTCGGGGCCTCTGCCGGGCCCGGCGCGGACGGGGAGGGCGAACTGGTGTTCGACACGATTCGCTTCTCGTGGCGCTGGCTGCGCGCCATGGGCCTGCAGCCGGGGCACCTCTCGACGATCGTGGTGAGCGGCGATTCGATGGAGCCGACCTTGCGCGATGGCGACGAGATCCTCGTCGACCGCAAGCCGCGCCCCCTGCGCGACGGCATCCACGTCGTCCGGCTGGGCGACAGCCTGCTGGTCAAGCGGCTCGACACCGGGCGTCCCGGCAAGGTCGTGCTGCTCAGCGACAACCCCGCTTATCCGCCGCTGGAATGCGCCGGGCCCGAAGTCACCGTCATCGGCCGCGTGGTGTGGAAGGGCGGGCGCATCTAGGCTTCCGCTTCCTCCGGTTGCATTCGCGGCCCCTTGCGGCCATTTTCCGGCCTATGACCGAAAACACAGATACCGCCGCGAAGCAGCAGATGCGCGTGGGCATCATCCCGGTGACGCCGCTCCAGCAGAACTGCTCGCTGCTGTGGTGCACCACGACGATGCGCGGCGCGCTCGTCGATCCCGGCGGCGACCTGCCCAAGCTGCGGCAGGCGATCGAGAAGACCGGCGTCACGATCGAGAAGATTCTCGTGACCCACGGGCATCTCGACCACTGCGGCCAAGCCGGTGTGCTGGCGAAGGAACTCGGCGTACCGATCGAGGGTCCGCACGAGGAAGACCGCTTCTGGATCGCGCAACTCAGCGACGACGGCCCGCGCTGGAACATGGAGGCTCATACGTTCGAGCCCGACCGCTGGCTCGAGGATGGCGACAAGGTGACCGTGGGTGACCTTGAGCTCGACGTCGTGCACTGCCCGGGCCACACGCCCGGCCACGTCGTGTTTCACCACGCGCCGAGCCGTTTCGCGATGGTCGGCGACGTGTTGTTCCAGGGCGGCATCGGCCGCTGGGACTTCCCGCGCGGCAATCTCGACGATCTCGTCGATTCGATCACGAAGAAGCTCTGGCCACTGGGTGACGACGTCACTTTCGTGCCCGGGCACGGACCGGTCAGCACCTTCGGGCAGGAGCGCCGGACGAATCCCTATGTCGGCGACGACGCTCTCGAGGACGGTCGTCCCGCCAGGGGGCTCTATAGGTAATGTATAGGCACCGCCCCCGCTGGGTCCGGGTCGGTGCCTATGAGGGCGCCTTAGAAGCGTCCCAGCGCGATCAGCACCGCCATGACCGCAAGGCCCAGTAGCACCAGCACCGTGACGCAGAAGCCGATCGCGCGCAGCGGCGACTTCTCGGGCTTGTCCATCCCGAAGGCATGGGCGACGCGCGCCAGCAGATAGAGCGCTCCGACGATCGCCAGCCAGGCGCCGCCCTTGCCGGTCAGCTCGATCGCGGCGATCAGGATCAGCACGAAGGGCGTGTTCTCGACATAGTTGGCGTGGGCGCGCATGCGGTGCAGGAGAATCCGGTTGCCGCCGTCGCCCTGCCAGACCTTGGCGCTCATCCGGACCGTGCTGGTGCGCAGCGCCAGCCAGAAGTTGAGTACGGCGGCAGCGGCGGCCAGACTTAGGGTGGTCTGCAGAATCATTATATTAGGGCTCCGGCTTGGCCCGCGGTCGATCCCGCGCTTGGCGATGCGTTCATGGGCGAGGGAGTAACGGGTTGCAACTCGCCTGAAATGAGGTATAGGCGCGCCTTCGCAAGCCGCCGTGTCCCCTAACGGTCACCGGCGGCCTTTTTGACAAAACTGCATTTCCAGGAACAGGTGCCGAAATGGCTGTCCCTAAAAGAAAAACCACCCCTTCACGCCGCGGCATGCGTCGTAGCCACGACGCGCTGACCGTCGCAGCATTCCATGAATGCTCGAACTGCGGTGAACTCAAGCGTCCGCACAACCTGTGCAACGCCTGCGGTCACTACAACGGCCGTGAAATCGTCGCGGTCGAAGTCTAAAGACTTCTGAGTCTTAGCAAGACCTCTGGCGAATTTCGGAGAGAGCCCATGAGTTTACCGCGTATCGCCATTGATGCGATGGGCGGTGACGAGGGTGTGCGCGTCATGATCGAAGGCGCGGCATTAGCGCGCCGTCGGCACGACCGTTTCAAGTTCCTGCTCGTGGGTGACGAGGTGCGGATCAAGTCCGCTCTCGAGAATCACCCCAACCTGCGGGCCAGCTCCGAAATCCTTCACACCGAAGGCGTCATCAGTGGCGAGGACAAGCCGAGCCAGGCCCTGCGCCGTGCCAAGGGCACGTCGATGGGCCGCGCCATCGAGGCGGTGAAGCTCGGCCATGCCGGCGCCGCCGTCAGCGGTGGCAACACCGGCGCGTTGATGGCGATCGCCAAGCTCTCGCTGCGCACGATGCCCGGCATCGATCGTCCCGCATTGGCCGCGCTGCTGCCGACGCTGGGCGACAACGACGTCGTCATGCTCGACCTCGGCGCCAACACCGAGTGCGACAGCCGCAACCTCGTGCAGTTCGCGATCATGGGCGCCTGCTATGCCCGTGTCGCCACGGGCCGCGAACAGCCGCGCGTTCGCCTGCTCAACATCGGCAGCGAGGAAATCAAAGGCACCGACGAGGTGCGCGACGCCGCCGCGATCCTGAAAGCGGCCGCCGGCGACCTTTCGATGTCCTTCGACGGATTCACCGAGGCGGACAAGATCTGCCGCGGCGACATGGACGTCGTCGTAACCGACGGTTTCTCGGGCAACATCGCCCTGAAGGCGGTGGAAGGCACGGCGCGGTTCGTCGCCGACCTGCTGAAGCGCGGCTTCTCCAGTTCGCTGCGCTCGAAGATCGGGTTCCTGATCTCGAAGCCCGCGACCGAGCTGCTCAAGCACCATCTCGACCCCAACAATCACAATGGCGCGGTTTTCCTCGGCCTCAACGGCATCGTCGTGAAAAGCCACGGCAGCGCCAATGCCGTGGGCGTGGCCAATGCCGTGGCGGTCACCGCCCGGCTCCTGGAGGAAAACGTGACCGAGCGCATCACCGCCGACCTCGCCCGCGTGGGCGGGGCGACATGGCGCAAGCCCAGCGGCGTCAACGGCGTCCAGGAAGAACGCGCCTGATGCTACGTTCGGTCCTTATCGGAACCGGCTCGGCGCTTCCGCGCCAGGCTGTCAGCAATGCCGAACTCGCGCAGCGGGTGGATACCAGTGACGAGTGGATCGTCGAGCGTACCGGCATCACCAATCGATACATCGCCGCCCCCGACGAGACGACGACCACGCTCGCCACGGACGCCGCGCGCAGGGCGATCGAGGCAGCCGGGATCGAGGCGGCCTCCATCGACCTCATCGTGCTCGCCACCGCGACGCCGGACCAGACTTTCCCCGCCAGCGCCACGCTGGTGCAGGCCAACCTCGGCTGCCGGGGCGGCATCGCCTTCGATGTGGCAGCCGTGTGCTCGGGCTTCCTCTACGCGGTCGGCGTCGCCGATTCGATGCTGCGCACGGGCATGGCCCGCCGCGCGCTCGTGATCGGTGCGGAGACCTTCAGCCGCATCCTCGACTGGGAGGACCGCACCACCTGCGTCCTGTTCGGCGACGGCGCGGGAGCGATCGTCCTGGAAGCGCAGGAGCAGGAGGGCGATACGCAGAGGGGCATCCTCGCGACGCGCCTCCACGCCGACGGCGCCCACAACCAGCTGCTCTATGTCGATGGCGGCCCGTCCACCACCGGCACGGTCGGCAAGCTGCGCATGAAGGGCCGCGAGGTGTTCCGTCATGCCGTCGTGAACCTCGCCGAAGTGCTTCGCGAAGTGCTTGATGAGGCTGGGCTTTCCACCGACGATCTCGACTGGCTGGTCCCGCACCAGGCCAATGCGCGCATTCTCGATGCGACCGCTAAGAAGCTGAACCTGAGCCCCGACAAGGTCGTGATGACGGTTGCCCAGCACGCCAATACCTCCGCCGCGTCGGTGCCGCTGGCGCTTGACCAGGCGGTTCGCGACGGGCGGATCAAGGTCGGCGATCTGGTTATGCTGGAGGCCATGGGCGGCGGATTCACGTGGGGCGCGAGCCTGATTCGCGTCTAGTCGTTTCCTGCATTGGTCCAATTGCGTTCAATATTGGACGCAGCATTGCTTTCTTCCCGCTTTTTCATATTATAACCGCATCAGCGCACGAAGGGGATGCGGGCTTGATGCGCTCTACGGATACTTTGACCAGGGCTGAAATCGCCGAGGCCATACATCGGAAGCTGGGTATATCCCGGGCGGAGTCGCTTGCCATGGTGGAGGCGGTGCTCCAGCAGATGTGCGCGGCCCTCAGCCATGGAGAAAACGTGAAGATCTCGGGTTTCGGGACCTTCCTGCTGCGTGACAAGGGAGAGCGGGTCGGCCGTAATCCCAAGACCGGCGTGGAAGTGCCGATTACCCCGCGACGGGTCATGACGTTCCGCGCCAGCCAGATGCTGAAGGACCGTATCGCCCAGGATTGAAGGGGAAACCCTTTGCGAACAAGGCAGATATGACCATTTCGGATACCCAGAACGACACGAACGAAACCGGTGGTGGCACGGCCACGGCTAAGCTAGCCGGGGCCGTGCCCGAGGCCGGCCCTATCTTCAACGACGGCAAGGACCCGCAGGCGCTGCGCACGATCGGGGAGGTCGCCAAGGCGCTCGACATCCGTCCGCACGTGCTGCGCTACTGGGAAGAGCAGTTTGCCGCTCTCGCCCCGATCAAGCGCAGCGGTTCACGCCGTTACTACCGCGCCGAGGACGTGGCCCTGATCGTCGAGATAGACCGCCTCGTTCATCGTGAGGGGTATACGCTGCGCGGTGCCGCCAAAGTGATTGAAGAAAATTTGCAGGGCGCTGCAAGTATTGGCCGAAGTCCGGACGAAGAAGTGGTTAATTTGATGGAGGATGATTTCTTCCGGAAACTTGCCGCGATTCGCCAACGGCTGGCGGCCGGGCTGGCCGCCGCCTGATCGCCGCGCGCCGGCGCGGGCCGGCTCTCGCGGGTGCTGCTTCTGCCAGCCTCAGCCCAGGAAGGCCCTTACGTCGGCCACGAAGCGGTCGAACTGGTCGTGGTGCAGCCAGTGGCCGGCGTCCTCGTATTCGATCAGTCTGGCGCCCGGGAAGTGTTCAAGCCTGCCGTCCGCCGCCGGGCTGCCCGCAAAGCTGTTTCGGCCCCACAGCAGCAGCATCGGGCATGTCACCGCCTCCCATAGCGCGATGATCTGGTCGGTCGGCAGGTCCGAGGCCGACCAGACGTTGAGGTAATTGTCGAACTTCCAGCTCCAGGTGCCGTCCTCGTTGCGGCTGGCGCCGTGGATGGTGAGATGGCGGGCCTGCTCGTCGGTCAGGAACGAATTTTCCGTCTTCATGCGCTGGTAGGCGTCGCGGAGCGTGGCGTACTTGCGCACGTTGCGGGCCGAGGCCTTGCGCTTGTCCTCGATCCACTGGCGCAGCCGTTCGCCGGCGCCCCTGGCTTCCTGTTCGCGCCGCGTCGCGGGCGGGGGCCCGAGACCCTCGATGTTGACGAACCTCGCCACCTTCTCCGGATAGAGCCCGGCGAAGCGCGTGGTGATGTTGCCGCCGAGCGAGTGCGCGATGATCGTCACCTGATCGTGGCCGAGCGTGTGGACCAGCTGGGCGAAATCGTAGACGAAGGCGTCCATCGCATAGTGCCCCTCCGGCGACCATTCGCTGTCGCCATGGCCGCGCAGGTCCGGGCATATGACGTGCCAGTCGCGGCGCAGTTCCTCGGCCACCCAGTCCCAGCTGCGGCAATGGTCACGCCCGCCGTGCTGCAGGATGAGCGGAGGCGCGTCCGCATTGCCCCAGTCGACGTAGTTGAGGCGCAGTCGCTGGGAGATGAAGCGGTTCGAAGTGGGGCCGAGCTGGGTCATGGCGCCAGAGGTGGAACGCCCGGCGCGCGCCGTCAACGTCGCGCGGTCCTGCCCTGGCGATTACGGCAGGTACGACAGCCTGGGATACCAGTCGGTGCCGCGTCCGCCGGGGGTAAGGTCGAGCACGGTCCACAAGGGCGCGATTTCGGTGGCGCCGCGCGGGTCCTCGCCCGGATCGGCCATGTCCTTGGTGGTCTCGCCCATCCAGTGGAGGCCTACCGCGTCGCCCTGCTTCACCAGCACCATCAGCACCGGCCATTCCCAGCCGGTCTCCGGATCGAGCCCGCCGATCGCCAGCGAGAACGCATCGCCGACCGCCTGGTGGAACGGCAGGTCGCGCCAGCCGCGCTCGATGGCGAAGGCGATCTGCCGTTCGACGGGGGAACGCGCGACCACGGCGAGCGCCACGCGCTGGCGCAGGTCGGCGGCGTTGGCCGCCAACGGCCCGAGCAGGTTGGTGCACATCGGGCAGGGCCGCTCACGGTCGGGGCCGTACATCCAGTGATACAGCACCAGGGTATCGAGCCCGCCGAACATCTCCGCCAGCCCGATGTCCGCGCCATTGGCGTCGATGAAGCGGTAGTCCTCCTCGATCGCGGGGCCGGGCGGCAGCTCCCGCAGCTGCGCGGCGAGGCTCCCGAGCTGGCGGCGCGCCTCGATCTCGCGGGCCAGCAGCGCCTCGCGCGCGGCGGCGTATTCGGCGGTTTCGTGAGCGAAGCGCGGCTTCCTGAGCGCGGCCAGCTCGTTCGCGGGCGGTAGCGGCGTGTTCATGACGCAGATCCTCTCACCGTTTCGCGCGTGAACGCCCGGGCAGGCCGGTAGGCTGCATTTGTGGGGATGAATTAATGCTATCCCCCCGCCGTCCTTGGCAAACCGGGGCGCCAGCGCCTATCTCGCGGGCCAGACATTATCGACGTTCTTCGGAGACAGCCCAGTGGCGACCACGCACAAGACCCGCATGCTCATCATCGGCTCCGGCCCGGCGGGGCTGTCCGCCGCTATCTACGGCGCGCGTGCGGGCATGGCGCCGATCGTCGTGCAGGGGCTTCAGCCCGGCGGCCAGCTGACCATCACCACCGATGTCGAGAACTATCCCGGCTTCCGGGAGGTCATCCAGGGCCCGTGGCTTATGCAGGAGATGGAAGCGCAGGCGGTCCATGTCGGCACCCGCATGATGTGGGACACGATCACCAACGTCGACCTCTCGGGCGACACCTTCGTCGCGACCGGCGATGGCGGTGACATCTACGAGGGTGACACCCTCGTCATCGCCACCGGCGCGCAGGCGCAGTGGCTGGGCGTTCCGGGCGAGCAGGAGCTGTCGGGCAAGGGCGTCTCGGCCTGCGCGACCTGCGACGGGTTCTTCTACCGCGGCAAGAAGGTGGTGGTGATCGGCGGCGGCAACACCGCGGTCGAGGAAGCGCTCTACCTCACCAACCACTCCGACGATGTGACCCTGATCCACCGCCGCGACAGCCTGCGCGCCGAGAAGATCCTCCAGGACCGCCTGTTCGCGCACCCGAAGATCTCGGTGGTGTGGAACCAGCGCGTCGACCGCTTCATGGCCGGCGAGGACGGCGGCCTGCGGGCACTGGCGCTGATCGACACGGTGACCGGAGAGCAGAGCGAAATCGTCACCGACGGCGCCTTCGTCGCCATCGGCCACGCCCCGGCGACCGAGCTTTTCAAGGGCAAGCTCGCCATGGACGAGACCGGCTACCTGCTGGTGCAGCCGGGCACGCCCAAGACCGACGTTCCGGGCGTGTTCGCCGCGGGCGACGTCTCGGACCACGTCTACCGGCAGGCCATCACGGCGGCGGGCATGGGCTGCATGGCCGCGCTGGATGCCGAGCGCTATCTTGCTGCCAAGGAATTCGCCGGGATCACGGAGACGGTTCAGGGCTGACCTGCGGATCGACCGATAAACCTCGTCGCCCCCGCGCAGGCGGGGACCCCGCTTTTTCTGTCCAGAGCGCGAGAAGGCGGGGACTCCGCATTTGCGAGGGCGAGGGGTCTTGTGGGTTTCAGGCAACTGCGCTGACGGCCTCAACTCCGCTTTCGCAGGGCGAGCTTCAGCCCCGCAGCACTTCCAGCACCTGCACCGCAAGCCAGTCCTGAGCCTCAGGCTCGACGTAGCTGTGCGTCGCATCGGGGCAGGTGCGGATGCATTGGTCGGCCTTGTCCCAGCGCGCGAGGAAGGCGAGGCCGGTGCGGTCTCGCCCGGCGACGAGGAAGCGGACGGGACCTTGGAACCCGGCGATGCCCTGCGCGATCTGCGCTGCAAGTCCGGCCGGCGCCGGGGATGCGGGGCGCACCGCCGAGGCCAGGCTGCGCGCCAGCTTCGAGAGCGAAACCTTGCCCGTCAACAGTCGCCTGATCGCGGCCGGATCGGCGAGGCGGCGACGGTAATGGTCGCGTACCACTTCCACCGGGGCCTCTTCGGCATCGTCCTCGATGGTCCAGGGATTCGACAGCACCAGCGCGTCGAGCCCCGCGCCGCCCGCCAGCATGAGCGCGCTGGCCGCATCGCAGTTGCCGAAGCCGACGATGGTATCGACCTGCGGGCACTGCGCCCGCAGAGCCTCGATCGCGGCGGCAAGGTCGGGTGCGGCCGAACGGAAGCCGCCGTTCGCGCCTTCGCTGTCGCCCACGCCGCGCCGGTCGAAGCGCAGGACCGGGAAGCCCTTGGCGGCGATCCGGGCGGCGAAGCGGGCCTGTCCGTTCCACGCGCCGCTGCGCACTTCGTTGCCGCCCGATACCAGCAATAGCGCCGTGCGGCCGGGCGCGGCGTCAAGCGTGGCGACGAGCCGGTCGCCTTCGCAGGCGAATGCGAAGTGGCGGCGCGTCATTGCAGGAGATCCGCGGCGAGGATCGCGGCGAGCGCGTCTGCCTGTGCGGCGTTCTCGTCCGGTTCGGCGCGGAGCCACAGGCCGCTGCCGCCGAGCCGTTCCTGCGCGATGACGGTAGCGCCGGGATCGGCGGTCATCGGCTCGAACTGACGGTAGAAGTCTGCGCCGAGTGCATAGCCGGCGAGCGTAATGCCCTGCGTCAGCGCAGCTTGGGCCAGTTGCTCACGGCTCTCCTCGCGGCCCGCATCCCGCGCGGACAGCATGCGCGCGCGGACCATCTGCCGCAGGATCGAGGCGGCCTTGACGGGCGCATAGTGGAGCGCGGGCAGGCGGTGGGGCGTGAACAGGCAGCCCCCGCGAATGCCGAGCGCATGGTCGGCGCCGAAATGCCGGGCGGCGGCGGCCATGGCGTCCAGCCAGTCCGTCGGGTCCTGGGCTTCCAGCGGTTGCAGGCTTTCGGTGCAGCCCGGAAGGTCGGGGAGGAAACTGTCGATGCCGGCAAGATCGAGGCGGCGCATGACCTCGACGGTGAAGCGGCGCATGCGGTTGCCCTCGTCGAACAGGGCGGGGACGATGAGCAGGCGCGCCTTGCGGCCCGCGTCGAACTGAAGCGCGGCTTCCTCGCAGGTTCCGCCGCCGGGGAGCGGGCAGGGCCAGCTCGCCGGGGTCACCGCGATGTCCCCAAAATACACCTCGTCATGGCCCCGAAGACAGAAATCCATCTTGGGGCGGTGCAATCGGACGTTGCAGCAGATGGGTTCCCGTCTTCGCGGGAACGACGGAAGTTTGCTCGCGAAGGTGTTCCGCACGCACCCATCAGGCGGCGCGCTTGGCCTCGGCGAAGGCGAGGAGGCCGCCGTAGGTTTCCAGCATCTCGCCGTCGATCTCGTCGTCGTCGATCACGATGTCGAGGCGGTCTTCCAGCTCGGTCAGCAGCCCGGCCACGGCCATCGAATCGAGTTCCGGCAGGTGCCCGAACAGGCCGGTATTCGCGTCGAATGCTTCGGCCTGGCCGGGCTTCAGCCCAAGCACGTCCGTCAGGATGCGACGCAGCAGCAGGTCGGTTTGGTCTGGCATGGGCGGCAGAGTCTCGTGTGGACGTTGACTGACGCGGCGGCCTCTAGCCGTGCTTCACGCGCGCGGCAAGGCTGCGGACGGCGATCTTGGCGAGAACGGGCCAGTTTCGCGCGGCAAGCGGCCGGAACATGTCCAGCCGGTAGCGCGGGCGTTGCTGCTCCATCCAGTCGCGCTTGTAGGGATCGTCGCCGGTCCCAAAGTCGACCAGCGCGACGCCGTCGACATCGACAACGTGGCGCATCAGCGCGGCGGTCAGCACCGATCCGGGCGAGAGCGGCTTTGCGGCCTCGCGGTGGGCGAGCTTGTGGATGAAGGCGGTGCCCGCTTCCACTGTCCACATCTGCGCGGCTATGGCGGGCCCGTGCGGATCGGCGCCATCGTGGGCGAGGGCGAGGCGCAGGCGTCCGGCCGTGCCCTCGGCCCAGGCGAAAGCGCGCAGGAAATCGGGGGAGCCTTCCTCCGGCTTCCAGCTTTCGGCATAGATGGATTCGTATTCCGCCCAGGCCGCCGCGTCGAAATGGGTGAGGATGCGGGTCGTCACCTTGCCCGACTTGCGCTTGAGCGTGGTGCGCAGCCTGCCGGGGCGGGCGGCGAGGTATTCCTCGTAGCCACGGCCTGCGAGCGGCAGGGTGTGGTTGGTGTCGCAGACTTCGCGGCGGACCAGCCAGCCGGCCTTGCCAAACATGGTCTCGAGGTTCGATGCGCTGCCGTCCTCGTCAGGCACGCCGGACAGTGTGAGCCGATGCGCGTGCGCCGCGAGATTGCGCGCGAGGGCCTCCAGCGGCGCGTCGCCGACGAGAATCGGCCGGACGCGGAAGGTGTACCAGTTGGCCAGGGCGTTCAGGTGCCCCGAAGGCCCCGATAGCGGCAGCACCGCGACCGCATCGCCCGGTCCGCGGGCCACCGCCAGCAGCGGCGCGAGCCCGCAGTGCTCGGCCAGCCCTTCCCACCATGCCAGGCGGTCGAACGGCGCGTGCTGGCAGGCGTCGGAGAGCAGCCGTGCTAGCTGGCCATCCGATTGCACTTCCTTAAGATCGGAGTGATAGTCGATCCTTATCAACGTACCCTTACCCCTCGCGGAGCCTTTCCCTGACATGCCGGGCCGTCCCGAAAATCCGATCCTGCCGCTCGACCATTTGGCCTTGCGCGGGGCCGATCATGCCGACGCGCTCGTCCTGCGTGAAGGCCCGGTTAGCTGGAAGGACTTAAGATCGCGTGTCTCCCGCCTCGCCGCGTGGCTGGCGCGCGAAGTGCCCGAAAAGGGCGCGAGGGTGGCGACATGGGCGGCGAAGGGGGAACTGACGTGCCTGATGCCGCTGGCGGCGGCGCGGGCCGGGTTGGTGCACGTCCCGGTCAATCCGCTGCTCAAGCACGCGCAGGTGGCGCATATCCTGGCCGATAGCGGGGCGGCGGTGCTGATCGGCACGCCGGCGCGATTGAAGACGCTGGACGAGGTGGACGTTCCCGTGTCCTGCCGCCTCCTGGCCGAGGACGAGGCGTTGGCAACGGCAGCGCAACTGGGCGGCGAGATGCTGCCTTCCGAGGCCGACCCCAAGGATCTCGCGGCCATTCTCTACACCAGCGGCTCCACCGGGCGGCCCAAGGGGGTGATGCTCAGCCATGCGAACATGTGGCTGGGCGCGCAAAGCGTCGCCGATTATCTCGGCCTCGCCGCGGACGATCGGACGCTGGCGGTGCTGCCGCTCTCGTTCGATTACGGCCAGAACCAGTTGCTCTCGACATGGTATGCGGGGGGCTGCGTGATCCCGCTGGACTACCTCGTTCCGCGAGACCTGATGAAGGCGGTGGAGCGCCACGCGGTCACCACCCTGGCCGCCGTGCCGCCGCTCTGGGTGCAGGTCTGCGAACTCGACTGGCCGGCGGAGACCGCCGCGAAGCTGCGCCGCCTGACCAACAGCGGCGGCGCGCTGACGGTCGACCTCGTGCGGCGGCTGCGCGCGCTGTTCCCGCAGGCAAGGCTGTTTCCGATGTACGGGCTGACCGAGGCGTTCCGCTCGACCTACCTCGATCCCTCGCTGGTGGATACGCACCCGACCTCGATGGGCAAGGCCATCCCCCATGCGGAAATTCTGGTGGTCAACGACTCGGGCGAAGTCGCCCGGGACGGGGAAGAGGGTGAACTGGTCCACTGCGGGCCGCTGGTCGCGCAAGGGTACTGGCACGACGCTGAGCGGACCGCCGAGCGCTATCGTCCCGCGCCCGCCGCCTCGCGCTACGGCGGGATCGCGGTATGGTCTGGCGACCGGGTGCGGCGCGAGGCAGACGGGCTGCTCTACTTCGTCGGGCGGCGCGACGCGATGATCAAGAGCGCGGGCAACCGCATCTCGCCGCAGGAGATCGAGGAAGCCGCGCTGGCCACCGGTCTCGTTGCCGAAGCAGTGGCGCTGGGTGTGCCGGACGAACGACTCGGACAGGCGGTGCATCTGGTGGTGAGGGCGGATCCGGCAAGTTCGGACGGCGCGGAAGCCTTGCCGCGCAGGCTCATGCAGGACCTGCCGAATTTCATGCAGCCCAAGGTCATCCACTGGCGCGAGGCGATGCCGATAGGGCCCAACGGGAAGCTCGACCGCACCGGCCTCTCGGCCGAAATTCTGGCGGAGGTGGCCGCATGAAGGCGCTTGGACCGATCCCGGCGGGTTACGCCGCGACCGACGGCGTCCTCGCCGTCGCTGGCCGCCCCGTCACGCAATGGGTGGAGGAGGCGGGCACCACGCCGCTGTTCCTCTACAGCGCCGACCACATCCGCCGCCGTGTCTCCGATCTTCGCGCCGCGCTGCCGGCGAGAGTGGCGCTGCACTATGCGGTCAAGGCCAACCCCTTCCCGGCGCTGCTGGACTTGATGGCGGGGCTGGTCGACGGGTTCGACATCGCCTCGGGCGGGGAACTGGAGATCGTGCGCGGAGCCGGGCTGCCGCTGGGCAAGGTCAGCTTCGCCGGTCCCGGCAAGCGCGACGCGGAACTGGAAGCTGCGATCCGCGCGGGCGTGACGCTGAACCTCGAATCCGAAGGCGAGGCGGCGCGCGCCATCGCCATCGGCGAGCGGCTCGGCGTCACTCCCATGCTGGCGATCCGGGTCAATCCCTCGTTCGACCTCAAGGGTTCGGGCATGAAGATGGGCGGCGGCGCCAAGCCCTTCGGCGTCGATGCCGAGCGGGTGCCTGCCCTGGTGCGCGCCGTGATTGACAGCGGCGCGGAGTGGCGCGGCTTCCATATCTTCGCGGGCAGCCAGGCGCTCGACGCCGAGGCCATCGCCGAGACGCAGGGGCAGGCGCTGGCGCTCGCGGCGGAGCTGGCGCAGGCAAGCGGCGCGCCGCTGCCGCACTGCAATCTCGGCGGCGGGCTGGGCATTCCCTATTTCCCGGGCGACACGCCGGTCGACCTCACGCTCGTCGGCGAGCGGCTGGCGGCGCAGATGGCCATGCTGCCCGAGGTGCTGCGCGACACCGAATTCTGCATCGAACTCGGCCGCTACCTCGTCGGCGAGGCGGGGGTCTATCTCGCCCGCATCGTCGACCGCAAGGTGAGTCACGGCGAGGTGTTTCTCGTCACCGATGGCGGCCTGCACCACCAGCTCGCGGCCTCGGGCAACTTCGGCACGGTGGTGCGCCGCAACTACCCCTCCGCCATCGCCACGCGCTTCGGCGCCGAGGTGGAGGAGGAGGCCTCTATCGTCGGCTGCCTGTGTACGCCGCTCGACAAGCTGGCCGACAAGGGCGGATTCCCCCGCGCCGACGCGGGCGACCTGATCGCGGTATTCTGCGCCGGGGCATACGGCGCCAGCGCCAGCCCTGCGACGTTCCTGGGGCAGGGTCCTGCGCGCGAGATGCTGGTCGAAACCCCGCTTTAACCCTTGAATTCGCTCCGTCCCGTTATGGGACCGGCGCTGGATTAGCCTTGCAAGGCTAACGCAATATTCACCCTTTGACCGGATACCGCACGCTGGATTTTGCCAAGGTCCCTGCCCGACGTGTCCAGCGCGCGGGAGGGGCAGGCGCAGACAGGAACGTATCGATGCACCGCAGCCGCTTCACCCGACTCCTGGCCGCCTCCGCGCTTGCCAGCGTCGCCCTGACGGGATGCGCCACGACGTCCGGTCCGCAACTGCCGCCCGCCTCGTTCGTGTCGATGCAGGAAGGGCCGGGCGAGGACTATGTGATCGGCCCGCTCGACCAGTTGACGGTGTTCGTCTGGCGCAACCCGGAACTGGGCGCCAAGGTGCAGGTGCGGCCCGACGGGCGCATCACCACGCCGCTCATCACCGACATGCCCGCCGTGGGCAAGACCCCGGCGATGCTGGCGCAGGACATCCGCCTGCAGCTCTCGCAGTACATCGAGGACCCGCTGGTCTCGGTCATCGTCGACGGCTTCTCCGGCACCTTCAGCCAGCAGATCCGCATCGTCGGCGCGACGGAGAAGCCGGCGTCGATCCCCTACCGCGCGAACATGACCGTGCTCGACGCGATGATCGCGGTAGGCGGGCTTTCCGAATATGCCGCCGGCAACAAGGCGCGCCTCATCCGCTTCGACAAGGCCAGCGGCACCCAGAAGGAATACGACCTGAAGCTGGGCGACCTGCTCAAGAAGGGCGACAGCAAGGCCAACGTAATGCTCAGCCCCGGGGACGTGATCATCATCCCCGAGAGCATGTTCTGAGCGGCGGACGGACAGCATGGATTCGCTCTACGAACAGGTCCTGAGTGCACTGCACAGCGTCTGGCACCGCCGCTGGATCGCGCTGGCCGCGGCCTGGGCGATATGCATCGCCGGCTGGCTGGTGGTCGCGCTGATCCCGAACACCTACGAATCGCGCGCGCGCATCTTCATCCAGCTCGATGATGCGCTGGCCGAACAGGTGGGCATCGGCGTCGCCGACAAGAAGCGCGACATCGAGCGTATCCGCCAGACCCTGACCGCCGCCGTCAATCTCGAAAAGGTCGTCCGCTCGACGCGGCTGGGCGACACCATCGAGAACCCCAAGCAGATGGAAGCGGCGGTCCTCAAGCTTGGCAGCAACGTCAAGGTGGTGAGCCAGGAGGACAACCTCTTCGAGATCACCGCCACTGCCAACGACAGCTCGTTCTCCGACGCCGAAAACGCCAAGCTGGCGCAGAGTGTCGCGCAGAAGATGATCGACATCTTCCGCGAGGAGAACCTCTCTGGCAGCCGCGGCGACATGGTCGAGACGCTGGCCTTCGTGAACCAGCAACTCCAGAACCGCGAACGCGAGCTGGAAACCGCCGAGAGCAAGCGCACCGCCTTCGAGGCCCAGCATCCCGAGCTGGCGCTCGGCGGCGCCGCGATGGTCCAGCGCCTCGAAGCCTCGCGCACCGGCGTACGCGACATCGAGGCCGACCTGTCCGCCGCGCAGAGCGCGCTGGCGGCGATCGACGGCCAGCTGGCCGGCACCCCGCGCACCATCGCGGGTGCCGCCGACGGTGGTCCGCAGTCGGCGCTGGCGAGGGCGCAGGCCGATCTTTCGGCGATGCGTGGACGCGGCCTCACCGAGAATCACCCCGACGTCATCGCCGCCCGCAACCAGGTTGCCGCGCTCAGGGGCCCGGCGGCGCAGGAAGCGGCCGGTGGCGGCGGCACGCTTAACCCCGCCTACAGTTCGCTCCAGTCGATCCGCGCGGAGCGGCAGGCGAACGTCCAGGCCCTGCAGTCGCGCAAGGCGGCGCTCCAGTCGGACATCGCCTCACTGACCGCCTCGTCGATCCAGGACCCGGAGCTTGCGACCGAGGCGACGCGCATCAACCGCGACTACGACGTGCTGCGTCAGCAGTACGACAAGCTCCTCCAGGACCGCGAGGAACTGCGCCTGCGCGGCGAAGTGAAGACCGAGCGCGAGGCGGTGAAGTTCGAAGTCGTCGATCCGCCGACGACCCCGCGCTCGCCGGTCGCTCCCAACCGCCCGGTGCTGCTGCTCGGCGTGCTGGTCGTCGGTCTCGCGGGGGGCTGCGCTGCGGCCTTTGCGCTGAGCCGCATGCGTTCGGTATTCGCGACCACTGCGGGCCTCGAACGGGTGACCGGGCTCCCGGTGCTCGGCGCGATCTCGCAGAGCCTGACCGACGGCGCGCGCGCGCTGCGCCGCAAGCGGCTGAAATACTTCTACGCCAGCTGCGCTGCGCTGGGCGGGCTGTTCGTGGTGCTGCTCGCCGCCGAATTCATCCAGCGCGGCATGGTGGCCTGAGGGAATCGACATGACCGATCATCGCAAGATCCCCGTGCCCCGGCAGCCTGATGATACCCCCGGCGAATCGCTGCTCGAACGGGCCGCCGGGCGGTTCGACTTCGGCCGCTTCGCCGCGCCGCCGATCCCGGTTCCGGCCGGGGCGTCCGCGCGCCGCGCGCCCGCAAAGCCGGTCGAAGCGCCGGTCGCTGCGGCAGCGCCGACGCCGGAGACGGCGCCCACCCCAGTGGCAGCGCCTGTTGCTTCTGGCGAGCCTGCCACGCCCGAGGCCTCCGCCGAACCGTTCTTCTCTCCCGCCATCTTCCAGGGCGAGGCCCATTCGGTCGATCGCGAACACTTGCGCGAGCAGGGGCTGATCGTGCCCGAGGGCACAGTCACCGAGATTCTCGAGGAGTTTCGCATCGTCAAGCGCCAGCTGCTGCTGCAGTCGGCGGACCTGCGGCGCCAGAAGGCGGGGCCGATGGCCCAGCGCATCCTCGTCAGCTCGCCCCATCCGGGCGAGGGCAAGACCTACTGCGCGCTCAACCTGGCGCTCTCGATCGCGGCCGAGAAGGAGAGCGAAGTTCTCCTCGTCGATGCCGACTTCGCCAAGCCCTCGATTCTCACCGCGCTCGGCATGCCGGGTGGCCGGGGATTGATGGACGCGCTGATGGACGAGACGATCGACGTTGCCGACTGCGTGCTGGCGACCGACATTCCGGGCCTGTGGGTGCTGCCGGCCGGCGACACCACCAGTGCCGACAGCGAATACCTCTCCAGCTCGCGCACCGGCCGCGTGCTGGACCGGCTGACGCAGGGCGCGCCGCAGCGCGTGGTGATCTTCGATTCGCCGCCCGCGCTCTCGGCGTCCCCGGCCGCGGAACTGGCCAAGTACGTCGGCCAGACGGTCGTCATCGTGCGGGCGGACCGGACCGGGCGCGGAGCGCTGGACGATGCGATCTCGCTGCTCGGCGCTTGCCCGAACGTGCAGTTGCTGCTGAACGCGGCGCAATTCAGCCCGAGCGGCCGCCGCTTCGGCTCCTATTACGGATACAGGGGATGACGGGCATGATGCAGGCATCGAGCCGCATCGCGATGGTCGCCGCGCTGGGGGCGCTGGGCTTGCCCGCCGTCGCTGCCGCGCAGTCGATTGGCTACGAAGGCGTCGGCGCGAGCGGGAGTGGCGACGCCGCTTCCGACGCTTCGGGCGAGCAATCGGCCAAGGCCCCGCGCCGCAGCGGGCGCGGGCAGGGCGCCAGGCGCTTCGAGATACAGCCCTACATCGAGCTAGACCAGGTCGTCACCGCCGAGCTTTCGCCGGGTGACGACGTGCTCACCTATACCCAGGCCGCGGTCGGCATGGATGCCTCGCTCCAGGGGCGCAACAACGGCCTGTCCGCGTCGGTCCGCTACCAGCGCCAGTTCGGCTGGGGCAAGCGCGCCGGGGACGGCGATGCGATCAGCGGCATCGTCACCGGCTATGCCACCGTAGTGCCTGGCGTGACGATCGAGGCGGGGGCTCTCGCCTCGCAGGTCGATGTCGAGAACGGCGGCACCGCGCTCGCGGTGGGCACGCTCGCGGGGAACGGCAAGTCGAAGGTCTATTCCGTCTATGCCGGCCCCTCCGCCGTGACCCGGGTGGGCGACCTCGATATCGCGGGCAACTACCGCCTGGGCTACACTAGGGTCGACCAGTCCAGTTCGGCGCGCCGCGCCCAGACCGGCGCCGCCGCCGACGTGTTCGACGAGAGCACGACGCAGATGGCCGACGTCCAGGCGGGCTTTGCGCCCGGCACCGTACTGCCCGTTGGCGTGGGTGTGGGCGGCAGCTTCTACCAGGAAGACATCGCCAACCTCGACCAGCGCGCCCGCGACATGCAGGCCCGCGCGCTGGTCACGGTGCCGGTCAGCCGCACCGTGCAGGTGGTCGGCGCGATCGGCTACGAGGATGTCGAGATATCCAGCCGCGACGCCGTGCGCGATGCCAATGGCGTGCCGGTGGTCGGATCCGACGGCCGCTACCTCACCGACAAGTCCTCCCCGCGCGAGCTCGCCTACGACGTCAGCGGCCTGATCTGGGACGTCGCCGTCATGTGGCGCCCCAGCCGCCGCACCTCGCTTTCGGCGCACATAGGGCGGCGCTACGGCGGCACCAGCTTTGGCGGCACGCTGGCCTATGCCCCCAGCGACCGCAGCCAGTTCAGCGTGTCGGTCTACGACAACGTCTCCGGCTTCGGCGGCCAGCTGAACCGCGCGCTCGACCAGCTTCCCGACGATTTCGAGGTCGTGCGCGATCCGGTCACCGGTGAACTGCGCGGCTGCGTCGCCTCGCTGGAGAGCGGCAACTGCCTGTCGGGCGTGCTGGGCTCGGTCCGCTCCTCGACCTTCCGCGCACGCGGCATCGCGGCGAACTACTCGATGCAGATCGGGCGGCTCAACGCCGGCATCGGCGGCGGCTACGACCGGCGCAACTACATCGCCGCGCGCAATACGGTCCTGGCATCCGCCGACGGCGTGATCGACGAGAACTGGTGGCTGGCCGCCTACGTCAGCGGCGATCTCGGGCGCGATGCGGGCTGGTCGGCGAACGTCTACGCCAACTGGATCGACAGCAGCGACCCGCTGACCTCCGACGCCACTGGCTACGGCGCCAGCGCCGCCTACTACCGGATGCTCGCGCCGCGCCTGCGTGGTACGGTCGCTGTCGCCGTGAACGGCCAGAAGTACGACGCCCCCTCGATCGACGACCTGTGGACCGCCTCGGCGCTCGCAGGCCTGCGCTACTCGTTCTGATAAGGAAACCCGCCATGTTCGACGACTTTTACGGGCTCGAAGCAAGGCCCTTCCAGCTTACCCCCGACCCGGCGTTCTATTTCGAGAGCCTGACGCACCGCAAGGCGCTGTCCTACCTCGGCTATGGCCTCGCGCAGGGTGAGGGCTTCGTGGTCATCACCGGCGAAGTCGGCGCGGGCAAGTCCACGCTGGTCGCCTACCTGATGGCGACGATCGACCCGCAGCGCATGACCGCCGCCAACGTGGTGACCAGCGCGCTCGACGGCGAGGAAATCGTCCATGTCGTCGCCCAGTCGTTCGGCATTCCCGTCTCGGGCCACGACAAGGCGTCCGCGCTCGGCGCGATCGAGGCATTCTTCCACGACGAGGCGCGCGCCGGACGGCGCTGCCTGCTGATCGTGGACGAGGCGCAGAACCTCTCGATCGGCGCGCTGGAGGAGCTGCGCATGCTCTCCAACTTCCAGCTCGGCTCGCACCCGCTGCTGCAGACGCTGCTCCTCGGCCAGCCGGAATTCCGCCAGACGCTGCTCGAAAGCGACCAGCTGGAGCAGCTGCGCCAGCGGGTGATCGCGACGCATCACCTCGGAGCGATGCAGGCGAAGGAAATCCAGCCCTACATCGAGCACCGCCTCACCTGCGTGGGCTGGACCGGCAATCCGAGCTTCGATCCCGAGGTCTTCGCCGACCTGCACGAGGCCACCGGCGGCATCCCGCGCCGGATCAACCAGATTGTCAACCGCCTGCTCCTGCTGGGCGCGGTCGACCGGCGCGAGCACATCGACGCCGCGATGCTGGCGCAGGTCCTCGACGAAATGAGCGACGACGGCGCGCTGGCGGTGGTCACGCCGCAGGCGGAAGCAGCGGCGGAGCAGGCCGCGCCCGCAGCCACCCCGGTCGCGGCTGTCCCGTCCGATGCGATCAATGCCGCCGCTGCCGCAGCGCTCATCGAGGCGGCCTTGGCCGACCGTGATGCGCAGATCGTCGAACTCCAATCCGCCGTCGTCGAACTCGCCGCTGCTGCCGATGCGCGCGACGAGGCCAAGGACCACGGCGACGCCGAAGCCATCGCCGCGCTCCAGGCCGAGCTGGCGCAGGCCGCCGCGCGCACCGAGAAGCTCGAGGCCCGCCTCGACGAGCAGTCCCGCACGCTGCGCCACACGCTCACCATGCTGATCGAGTGGATCGAAAGCGGCGACGGCCAGCGCAACGTCGCCTGAGCGGAACTTATCCAATGCGCGTCAGCGATCAGATCAACGGCCTCTCGGTCGATGTCGAAGACTGGTTCCAGGTCGGCGCCTTCGAGAAGGTGATCGACCGGGACGACTGGAACGGCCTCGTCCGCCGCGTGGAGCGCAATTGCGACGCGATCCTCCAGCTGTTCGACGACGCCGGGGTCAAGGGCACGTTCTTCACGCTGGGCTGGGTCGCCGAGCGCCACCCCGCGCTGATGCGCCGCATCGCCGCGCAGGGCCACGAGATCGCCAGTCACGGCTGGGACCATGAGCGCGTGTTCCGCCTCGGCCGCACCAACTTTGCCGCCGATATCGCCCGGGCCCGCAAGGTCATCGAGGACGCCTCGGGCTGCGCGGTCACCGGCTACCGCGCGCCCAGCTTCTCGATCGACGCGCGCACGCCCTGGGCCTTCGAGGTCCTGGCGGAGCACGGCTATGCCTATAGCTCGAGCGTCGCGCCGATCGCGCACGACCACTACGGCTGGCGCGAGGCTCCGCGCTTCGCGTTCCGGCCGATCGTCGGCAGCGATCTGGTCGAAATCCCGGTCACCACCGCCCGGTTCGCCGGTCGCCGGCTGGCGGCAGGCGGGGGCGGTTTCTTCCGCGTGCTGCCCTACCATTTCTCGCGCTGGGCGATCCGCCAGGTCAACCGCGAGGACGAGCGTCCGGCGGTGTTCTACTTCCACCCCTGGGAGATCGACCCCGGCCAGCCGCGCGTCGCGGGCGCCTCGATGCGCTCGCGCCTGCGCCACTACACCAACCTAGGCGTCATGGGCGAAAAGCTCGCCCGGTTGGTCGGCGAATTCCACTGGGGCCGCATGGACGAACTCGCCGCGAGGGAGGCCCCGCGCGCCGAACCCCTGCCGGCGGCGCTGCGTCCGGCGTTGGCCGCATGAACGCGCCTTTCGTGCCCACGCGCACCTCCGTTCGGCTGGTCGACCTCGGCGACGCGAACGAGATCGCGCGGCTCGAAGGCTTCGTGGCGCGCCATTCGCTCGGCACGCCGTTCCACCGCCCGGCCTGGTTCGTGTCGGTCGCCCGCGCCACGGGCAACGAGGCCTTCGCGCTGGTGCAGGAGCGGGCGGGGGAAATCGTCGCCCTGCTGCCGCTCGACGCCATCCACTCGCCGGTGTTCGGCCGCCTGCTGGCCTCCACCGGCTTCGCGGTCGGCGGCGGCCTGTTGGTCACCGACGAGGCCGAGCCCGACGCGATCTTCGCCGCACTGGAGGAACTGGCCCGGCGCCTGTCCTGCCCCTCGATCGAACTGCGCGGCGGCGTGCTGCCCCGGCAGGGCGAGGGCTGGGCGCTCAAGACCGCATCGCACGCAGGCTTCGCCCGCCCCCTCGCGGCCGACGACGAAGCGCAGTTGCTCGATATCCCGCGCAAGCAGCGCGCCGAAGTGCGCCGCTCGCTGGGCATCGACCTGACGATCGACGTCGGCACGTCCGAAGCCGACCGCGCCGCGCACTACGCGGTGTTCTGCGAAAGCTACCGCAACCTCGGCACCCCGGTCTTCCCGCGCGCGCTGCTCGACGCGGTGGTCGACGGCTTCGGCGCGGACGCCGATATCCTGACCGTGCGCCATCAGGGCCAGCCCGTCGCCAGCGTCATCAGCGTCTACCACCAGGGCGCGGTCATGCCCTACTGGGGCGGCGGCACCTGGGACGCGCGGCGGCTGCGCGCCAACGACCGGATGTACTACGAACTCATGCTCCACGCCCGCCGGCGCGGCTGCACCACGTTCGACTTCGGGCGCTCCAAGAGCCTTAGCGGCGCCTACCACTTCAAGCGCAACTGGGGCTTCGAGCCCGAGCCGCTGACGTACGCCACCTGGACCCAGCCCGGCACAGCCGCGCGCGAGGCCGACCCGGCCAGCGCCAAGCTCGCACTCCAGATCAAGGTCTGGCAGCGCCTGCCGCTCGGCCTCGCCAACCGCCTCGGCCCGCTGATCGCGCGCGGTATCGGCTGATGGGCGAAATCCTGTTCCTCTCGCACCGCATCCCGTTCCCACCGGATCGCGGCGACAAGATCCGATCGCACCACGTCCTCAAGGCGCTGGCGGGCATCGCCCCGGTACACGTCGCGACCTTTGCCGACGACGAGCATGACGACCGGTTCGAACCCGACCTTGCCGCACTCGCCGCCAGCTATCGCCTGATCCACCGGCGCAAGTCGCTCCCCGTCGCCGGTGCGCAGGCATTGGCGAGCGGCCTGCCGCTCAGCCTCTCCGCTTTCCACGACGCCAGGCTCCAGGCCTACGTGCGCGAAGTCCTTGCCGAGCGGCCGATCGAGGCGATCTACGTCTTCTCCGGCCAGATGGCGCAGTACGTGCCCGAGGATTTCGAGGGCCGCGTCGTCGCCGACCTCGTCGATGTCGATTCGGCGAAGTTCGAGGCCTATGCCGCCAGGGGGCGCGGCTTCCGCTCGTGGATGGAGAGGCGCGAGGGCCGCCTGATGCGCGCGGAAGAGGCGCGGATCTGCGCGGCAGCGGACATCAGCCTGCTCATCAGCGGCGCCGAGGTGGAATTGCTGCGCTCGCGCCTGCCGGACGCATCGGCGCGGGTGCAGGCCATGGGCAACGGCCTCGATTCGGTGTTCTTCGACCCCGCCGTGGTGGCGCCGGAACCGCGGATGCTGGCGCACGACGGTCCGCGCATCGTCTTCACGGGCCAGATGGACTACGCTCCGAACATCGACGCGGCGACGCGCGCGATCGAACGCATCCTGCCGCTGGTGCGGGAGGTCTGCCCCGGTGCGAGCCTGCACATCGTCGGCCGCAACCCGTCGCCCGCGCTGCTTGCACGCAGCGGCAGCGAAGGTGTGATGGTCTGGGGCAGGGTGGAGGACATCAGGCCGTGGCTCGCCGCCGCCGACATGGCGCTGGTCCCGCTCGAGATCGCGCGCGGAGTGCAGAACAAGGTGCTCGAGGCCATGGCTATGGCGCTGCCCGTCGTCCTCTCGCCAGGGGCCGCCACCGGCATCGACGCGCTCGACGGCCAGGAATTCGCAGTGCGTGAAAGCGACGCGGCGATGGCGCAGGCGCTGCTCGACCTCGGCCGCGCACCCGATCTGGCGAAGGCGATGGGCGAATGCGCGCGCGAATGGATCGTCGATCACGCCAGCTGGGCCGCTGCCTTGGCGCGCTTGCCGGACTATCTCGGCGTCACCAGCGAGTGCCCCGCCGATGCAGCCTGACCTGACGGCGCTCGCTGCTGCTCCGGCCCGCACCTGGCGCGCCCTGGCCCCCGCATGGCAATCGGCGCTCGCGCGCCTCGGCCTCGCCTGGGCGGTGCTGTTTGCCGCCTTCGCGGGCGACTGGGCGGCGATGGCGCGGCAGTGGTGGGACATCTCCACCTACAACCACATCCTGCTGATTCCCCCGATCCTCGGCTGGCTTGTCTGGCAGCGCTGGCCAGAGCTCCGGCGGCTGAGCCCGGTCGCATGGTGGCCGGGGCTGGTGCTGATGGCGGGCGCGGCGTTTCTCTGGCTGCTCGGCGCGGTGTCCGGGCTCGACCTCGCACGGCAGGCGGGGGCGGTGGCCATGCTCGGCGCCTGCGTACCCCTGCTGCTGGGCCCGCGCGCGAGCGTGGGGCTGCTTTTCCCCATCTGCTACCTGGTTTTCCTGATCCCGGTGGGCGAGGAACTCGTCAAGCCGCTCCAGACCATCACCGCCGAGATCACTATCGCGCTCACCCACCTGAGCGGCATCCCGGCCCGGATCGACGGCGTTTTCATCGACACGCCGGCGGGCCTGTTCGAAGTCGCCGAGGCCTGTTCGGGGGTCAAGTTCCTCATCGCGATGGTCGCCTTCGGTGTCCTCGCCGCCAACGTGTGCTTCCTCGCCCCGACGCGCCGCGCGGCGATGCTGGCGGCCTGCGTGGTGGTGCCGATCCTCGCCAACGGGGTGCGCGCCTGGGGGACGATCTACGCCGCGCAGATCTGGGGCGTCGAGGCCGCGGCCGGCTTCGACCATATCGTCTACGGCTGGTTCTTCTTCGCCATCGTGCTCGCCCTGGTGATCGCGGGCGCCTGGTGTTTCTTCGACCGGCCGATCAATGCGCCGATGATCGACGCGGAGGCGATCGGCCGCGCAGGCTGGCTCGGCAGGCTGGAGGCGCATGCGGTTTCCGGCGCGGCCGCGCTTGGCGGCGCCGCGCTGGTGCTGGTCGCGGCCTGGAGCTGGGCGCTGGTGGCGGACACGCTGGAGGCGCCGATGCCTGCGCGCATCGACCTGCCTTCGGTCTCCGGCTGGACGCGCGTAGACTATGCGCCCTCGATCTGGTGGGAGCCGCGTGCCGAAGGCGCCGACCACCGCCTGCTGGGGCGCTACCGCGATGGCCGGGGGCACGAGGTCGATGTCTTCGTCGCGCTCTACCCCAGCCAGGACGAGGGGCGCGAGGCGGGTGGCTTCGGGCAGGGCGCGCTGATGCCGTCCAGCCCGTGGTCCTGGCAGTCGCCGGGTCCGTCCATGGCCGATGGCGCGAGTGATCGCCTGCTCGGAAACGGCAGGGTCGAGCGGGTCGCGGTGACGTGGTATCGCAGCGGCGCGCTTTTCTCGGGCAGCAACGCGCGCCTCAAGCTGGCGGTCATCCGCGACCGCCTGCTGCTGCGCGCGGTCCCGACCGCCACCCTGATCCTCTCCGCCGAAGACGCGCCGCGCGGCGTTGCGGGGCAGTCCATCGCCGCCTTCCGCGCCTCGACCGGTCCGCTCGATTCGTGGCTGGACCGCGTGATCCACGTCAGGTAGCGCACGCGCCATGTGCGGCATCGCCGGTATCTATCATCTCGAGACGCCCAAGCCCGTCGATCCGCTGCGGATCGAGGCGATGTGCGACGCCATCGCGCACCGCGGTCCCGACGGGCAGGGCGTGTGGACGGCGCCCGGCGTGGGCCTCGGCCACCGCCGCCTGTCCATCATCGACCTTGCCGGCTCGCCGCAGCCGATGGCCGCGCAGGACGGCCGCGCCATGCTGGTGTTCAACGGCGAGATCTACAACTACCGCGAACTGCGCCAGGAGCTGAAGGCGGGCGGCGCCACGTTCCGCACCGACGGCGACAGCGAAGTCATCCTCGCCGCCTGGCAGCGCTGGGGCCCCGGCTGCGTGACGCGCCTGAACGGCATGTTCGCCTTCGCGATCTACGACCTCGAAGCGCGCACGCTGTTCCTCGCGCGCGACCGGCTTGGCGTGAAGCCCCTCTATTACGCGCCGCTCAGCGATGGCAGCATCGCGTTCGGGTCCGAACTCAAGGCGCTGACGGCGCATCCGCTGCTGCGGCGAGAGATCGACCCGCTGGCGATCGAGGACTATCTGACCTGGGGCTACGTGCCGGACGGCCGGGCGATCCTGAAGGGCGTCTGCAAGCTGGCGGCAGGCCACTCGCTGCTGCTGCGCCATGGCACGCCGCTGCCGCGCCCGAGCCAGTGGTGGGACGTCTCCTTCGCCGACCGCCGCAAGGGCAAGCCCGCCGACCTCGAGGCGGAACTGGTCCACCTGATGCGCCAGGCGGTGTCCTCGCGCATGGTCGCCGACGTGCCGCTCGGCGCCTTCCTTTCGGGCGGCGTCGACAGTTCCAGCGTCGTCGCGCTGATGGCCGAGGCGAGCGGGCGACCGGTGCGGACCTGTTCGATCGGCTTCGACGTCGCGGGGCTGGACGAAAGCGCGTACGCCAGCCAGGTCGCGCGGCTCTTCGGGACCGACCACGCCTCGCGCATGGTCTCGCCCGACGACTTCGCGGCGATAGACCAGCTTGCCGGCATGTTCGACGAGCCTTTCGCCGATGCTTCGGCGCTGCCGACGTGGCGCGTATGCCAGCTGGCGCGCGAATCGGTCACCGTCGCGCTGTCGGGCGACGGCGCCGACGAAGCGCTCGGCGGGTATCGCCGCCACGTCTTCCAGAGCGGCGAGGACAGGGTGAGGGCGCTGCTCCCGCAATCGCTGCGCGGGCCGGTGTTCGGCGCCCTGGGGCGGTTCTATCCCAAGGCCGACTGGGCGCCGCGCCCTTTGCGCGCGAAATCCACGCTGCTCTCGCTCGCCGGCGATTCCGCGCAAGGCTATGCGCGCTCGATGGCCTTTGCGCCGCCGGAGGTGCGCGAGGCCCTTTACTCGGACGAGTTCCGCCGCCTGCGCGGCGACTACCTTGCGGAAGACGCGGTGCTGGAACTGATGCGCTCGGCGCCGGCGCGCTCCGGTCTGGATCAGGCACAGTACGCCGACCTCAAGGTCTGGCTCCCCGGCGACATTCTCACCAAGGTCGATCGCACCAGCATGGCGGTCAGCCTCGAGGCGCGCGAGCCGCTGCTCGACCACCGGCTGATCGAATTCGCCGCCAGCCTTCCCGAATCGCTCCGGGTGCGCGGCGGGCAGGGCAAATGGCTGATGAAGAAGGCCATGCGCCGCTACCTGCCGGACGACATCCTGTACCGGCCCAAGCAGGGGTTCGTGACGCCGATCGCGCAGTGGTTCCGCGGGCCGCTCGCCGAAACCGCGCGCGAGATCGCGGGCGGCGCGGCGCTCGCCCGGACAGGGTGGTTCGACACCCGCCGCCTCTCCGCGCTCGTCGATGCGCATGTGGCCGGGACTGCGGACAATTCGCGCCTGCTGTGGCAGCTGCTCATGCTTGACAAGGCGTTTACCGGGCTTGGTATCGGTTGAAGGATCCGGCGCCGCGCGATTGTCGGGCATTTCGTTTTTGCTGCGCCGCGTCCATTTAACTACACTTATTCTTAGGACCTTTGCGCTACCCCGGACCTCATCGCAGCGTCATGACGGGACGTGAATGAACAAAATCGGGCGCCATTGCCGGTATTTGAAGCAGAGGATTTCTGCGACGATGCCCCGTGCCCGGCGTCCCGGCCCTTCCGGCGAGAGGGGGACGGCATGACCGGGCCCATCGCGCGAATCAGCAATTTCTGGAAAAAGCCGCGCGTCCGTATCGTGTTCTGGGCGGCCCTGACCGGCCTGGCCATGGGCATAAGCGGCCTGGGACTGCCGCTCGAGGACGGCATGCGCAACATGCGCTGGTGGATGCTGCTCCATCCGTCGGACAACCAGGTCGTCGTCATCGAGCAGGACGAACGCACCCTCGAAGAACTCGGGGCGATCGACGTCACGCACGCGAACGACGCCGACGTGCTGGCGAAGGTTTTCGCGGCCGGCGGCAAGGAAGTCTACTTCGCGCGCTCCTTCACCAAGCGCGGCAGCCCCGACGACGATCGCAAGTTCATCGACGTGCTCAAGGCGCACCCGGGGCGGGTGTTCCTCGGAGCCATCCACGGCGATGGAGCGGTGCAGGGCAATTTTGCCGGCGCCCTTCCGCGCAAGGAATTCCGCGACTACGCGGGCAGCGTGTCGATCCTGGTGCGGCATCGACCGCTGAACCTCAACGTCCAGCTCCCCTATTCGTCGGACAGCCCGATCGGCCGGATCCCGTCGCTCTCGGCGCGGCTGGCGGGTGTCCGGGTGCATACGGACGACCTGTTCTTCCCGGACTTCTCGCTCTCCGTCCAGACGATCCCGACGCTGAGCTACATCGACGTCATGCGCAGCAACTTCGATCCGGCCAAGGTGCGCGGCAAGGACGTGGTCATCGCGCCGGCCGCGCTCAGCCTGAACGACATGCACCGCATCCCGGGCCAGAATGTGAATGCGCCCGGCGGCTTCTTCCACGTCGTCGGCGCGGAGACGCTGAAGCGCGGCGTGCCGATGGACTATGGCTGGCTCGCACCGTTTCTGCTGGTCCTGATCCTGATCGTCTCCGGTCTGGGCCGTGGCCGCGTTCTCGACATCTATCGATTCTCGGGCCTGGTCGCGGTGCTGGGAGCCGTGCCCTTCGTGCTCGACTACTTCGGCATGCAGGTGGAGATCATTCCCGCCCTGTCGGTCGCGCTGGTGGCGGTGATCCGCATGCGCAACCTCGACCGCGTGGAAGTGGCGGGCGAGACGAATGCCGGTTCCGGCCTTCCCAGCGTCCAGGCGCTGCGCGGTTCGGGCGACCTGTCGACGCGCATCCTGGTATCGCTGAAGATCCGCAACTACGGCGCGATCATCGGCAGCTTTGCCGAACACGTCGAGGCGCAGCTGGCGAAGGAGATCGTCCGCCGCATCCGTATCAGCGACGAAAACGTCCTGATCTACCACGAAGGCGGAATGTTCGTCTGGCTGTCGTCGATCCGCAGCACCTTCGACCTCTTCGAGAATCTCGAAGGCCTGCACCGGATCGTCCAGAACGGCATCCAGGTCGGCGGCATCGACGTCGACCTGTCGTTCAACTGCGGCATCGACTCCGAGTTCGACCGGCCGCTGTCGAGCCGTGTCGCCAGTGCGATGCAGGCCGCCGAGGAAGCCGTCCGCAACGACGAACTGGTCTACCAGCACGATGCCCGCAAGCACGAGGCGCAGTGGGAGATTTCCCTGCTGACCTCGCTCGACCGCGCGATCGACAACGGCGAGGTCTGGGTCGCCTATCAGCCCAAGCTCGAACTGCGTTCCAACCGCATTTGCGGCGCGGAAGCGCTGGTGCGCTGGACCCACCCGGAGCGCGGCCCGATCAGCCCGGACAAGTTCATCCGCATCGCCGAGGAATTCCACCGCATCGAGCGCATCACGCGCTTCGTCATCAACGACGCCGTCCGCGTCGCCGTGGATCTGGAGCGGCATGGCTACGAACTGACCATGTCGGTCAATATCTCGGCGCAGCTGCTGCGCAATCCCGGATTGCCGGGCATGATCTCCGAAATCCTGGCGACGCATGGGCTTTCGCCCAACCGCCTGATCCTCGAGATCACCGAGACCGATCGCCTCGACCGCAGCTCCCGCACGTTCCAGATGCTCCAGCGTCTGGTCCAGTCGGGCCTTCGTCTGTCGATCGACGATTTCGGCACCGGCAACGCGACGATCGATTACCTCCGTTACCTGCCCGCGAGCGAAGTGAAGATCGACAAGACCTTCGTGTCCTCGATGGAGGGGCGCAAGGAAGACCTGCGGCTGGTCCAGTCGATCATCGAGATGGCGCACTCGCTCGACCGCGTGGTCGTGGCCGAAGGCGTCGAGACCGCGCAGGTGCTGGAGACGCTCACCGGCATGCAATGTGATCTCGTGCAGGGCTATTACATCAGCCGTCCTGTCCCATTCCGGGATTTCCTCGACTTCGTCTCGGGGCGGAGGGCGCGGCTGATTGGTTAAAAATTTCTTGATGACTTGTTAACCAATCGTTATCCATTTGGATGGCCGCAGCGATGCGGTCGTTCACATGGGGAATGACAAATGAACAAGGACATCTGGGGCGGTGGTTGGTGGAGCGGCGGCATCTGATTGATGCTGTTGCTTGCTGAAGCCCGCTTCTCACGAACGGGCCACTGCTAGTAAAAAACAAGCGCTTTCCAGAAGAACTCCTGTCTTTTGGAAAGCGCTTTTTCTTTGTCTGCCTTTCGCAGACTTCGTATTCAGGTGATGAATACGGAAAGTCGATGCAGCCAATGGCTCATGACCATCGACGCATTCGTTAACTTTCTTGAACTAAAGTCATGAACAGGCGGCGTCAGGCTGGTCGCGAATCGCATCCCGATTCGGGTTGCGTTAACGAACTTCAGTCTTCGCCATGTCCCAGAGCGAGATAATCGGCGCTCTGCATTTCGTTGAGACGGCTTACGGTGCGCTCGAACTCGAAGCGGCCGGTCCCGGCCTGGTACAGGTCTTCGGGCGCGGCATCCGCCGCGGCGATCAGCTTGACCTTGTTTTCGTAGAGCGCGTCGATCAGCGTCACGAAGCGCGCCGCCTCGTTGCGGCGGTCGGGGCCCATCTTCGGAATGCCGACCAGAATCACCGTGTGATAGGCGCGGGCGATCGCGAGATAGTCGGCCGCGCCGCGCGCTTCGCCGCAGAGCCGCTTGAAGCTGAACACGCCCACGCCCTTGAGGCTTTTCGGAACGTGGAGCATGCGGCCGCCGCCGACGTCGATGTCCGTCGAGGGGACGTGCTCGCTGTCCTCGGGCGGATAGTCGGTGAGGCGATAGAATGCCTCGCGCGCGGCTTCGGTGGCCGGTTCGCCCAGCGGCATGTGCCAGGTCGCCATGCCGCCGAGGCGCTGCATGCGGTAGTCGGTCGGGCCGTTGAGCGTCAGGACGTCGAGTTCCTGTTCGATCAACCCGATGAAGGGCAGGAAATGCTCGCGGTTGAGGCCGTCCTTGTAGAGCTGTGACGGGGCGCGGTTCGAGGTGGTCACCACCGTCACACCCTCGTTCACGATCAGGTACGTGAACAGCCGGCTCATGATCATGGCGTCGGCGGAGTTGTTGACCACCATCTCGTCGAAGGCGAGGCATCGCGTACCCTTCGCGATCGTCGCGGCGACGGGCGGGATCGGGTCGCCGGTTTCCTTCTTGCGTTCGTCGCGCAGCAGCGCGTGGACTTCGAGCATGAAGGCGTGGAAGTGGATGCGCTTCTTGCCGGGCATGTCGAGCGTCTGGACGAACAGGTCCATCAGCATCGACTTGCCGCGCCCGACGCCGCCCCACATGTAGACGCCGCGCGGCGGGGCCGGCTTCTTGCCGAGAAGCTTGCCGAAGAGGCCCGTGGACGACTGCGCCTTGTACAGGTCGCGCTGGAGGCGGCTCAGGCGCTCGGCGGCGGCGGCCTGCTCGGGATCGGAGCGCAGTTCGCCAGTGGCGACCAGCGCTTCGTAGCGTTCCAGCATCGCGGTCATGGCGCGACGACCACGCTCGGCTTGCGCAGGGTGCCCACGAAGCTGGCGACGAGATTGTCGCCCTGCTCGGCGGTGCCGCGCAGGAAGACGAGGCGGCGCGTTTCCTTCATCACTTCGCAGACCACGTCGAGCGGCTGCCCGATGCGGCCCGCGCCGATGAACTGGTTGTGCAGGTCGAGCGTGACCGAACCGGCCGCGTCGGCGCCGAGCACCGCGTAGATCGTGGCGAACATGGCGACGTCGATCAGGGCGAGCGTGACGCCGCCGTGGATGTTGTCGTGCATGTTGCTGTGCAGGCCGGTGGTCTCCACCAGGCGAAAGCGTGCGCCGCGCTCACCTTCGCGGCGCAGGATCATCCGGCCCAGGCCGTGCGCGTTGAAGCGCTCGCCATTGGTCGACGTCCACGTATGCCAGCCCGGAAACTCCGGGTCCGGCTCGTGGATGAACGCGCTCTTCGCCACGGGAGGGCTCGAGTCCCGCCTGCCTCAGACCTGTCGCTCGGCCTGCATCTTCTTGATTTCGGCGATGGCGCGTGCGGGCGAAAGGCCCTTGGGGCACACGTTGGCGCAGTTCATGATCGTGTGGCAGCGGTAGAGGCGGAACGGATCTTCCAGCTCGTCGAGACGCTCGCCGGTCATCTCGTCGCGGCTGTCGGCCAGCCAGCGATAGGCCTGGAGCAGGATCGCCGGGCCGAGGAACTTGTCGGAGTTCCACCAGTAGCTCGGGCACGAGGTCGAGCAGCAGGCGCACAGGATGCACTCGTAGAGGCCGTCCAGCTTCTCGCGCTGTTCGGGGCTCTGCAGGCGCTCCTTGCCCGAGGGCGTGGTCGAGACGGTCTGCAGCCAGGGGCGGATCGAGGCGTACTGCGCGTAGAAGTGCGTGAAGTCGGGCACGAGGTCCTTGATCACGTCCATGTGCGGCAGCGGCGTGATCCGGATCTCGCCCTTGAGGTCCTCGATCGCGGTGGTGCAGGCGAGGCCGTTCTTGCCGTTCATGTTCATCGCGCACGAACCGCAGATGCCTTCGCGGCACGAGCGGCGGAAGGTCAGCGAGGGATCGGCCTCGCTCTTCATCTTGATGAGCGCGTCGAGCACCATAGGGCCGCACTTCTCGAGGTCGATCTCGAAAGTGTCGTAGCGCGGGTTTTCGCCCGAATCCGGGTCGTAGCGGTAGACGGTGAACTTCTTCACCTTGGTGGCGCCCTCGGCCTTGTGGACTTTGCCCTGCTTCTTGATCTTGCTGTTGGCCGGGAGGGTGAAGGTCGCCATGAAGAATCCCCGTGATCTTGCACTGCGGCATGAACCGCGACTGATGCACCCCCTCTAGCGATTCGTCGGCACAGGGCAAGGGGTGAGAATGGCGAGGTTTTGCCTCAAGGTACGATACCCGCCGCCAGTTGCGATGCGTTCGCAGCAATCGGGCCGATGGGGTGGGTCCGAAGGCGATCGCGAACGGCAGCGGGAAGGAATCGGCGAGGGACGTCCGGGGCAATCACGCCGCGCCGCCGCCGCCGCCGCCGGAACCGCAGGAGCGATGCAGATTGGCCGCAATCCGCTTGTCTGGTGCCCGGCCGGCTGCTTGTCCTGAAGGTCAAATCGGATGAGCGGAGAGCATGGACATGGGTGAATGGCAGGGACGCACGGCGGTGATCACCGGCGGGGGCCGGGGCTTCGGCAAGGCGTTCGGCGTGGCGCTAGCCGCCGAGGGCGCGCATGTCGTGCTGGTCGACATCGACGGCGCGGTGGCCGAGGCGGCGGCGGCGGAAATCCTGGCGAGCGGCGGTTCGGCGGAGGGCGTGGGCGGCGACGTCACCGACGAGGCGCGGATGGCCGCGATCACCGCGCAGGCAGCCGGCGTGAACGGCGGCATCGACCTGCTGGTCAACAACGCCGGGCTCCATTCGGACGAGTACGGCCAGCCGATCCTCAGGATGGGCCTCGCCAAAGTGCGGCGCCTGTTCGAGGTCAACGTGCTGGGCGTGGTGTGCTGCACGCTTGCCGCGCATCCGCACATGAAGGGCAGGGCGGGCGCCTGCGTCGTCAACATCTCGTCGAGCGCGGCGCATATGGGCGGCTCGGCTTATGGCGACAGCAAGCTGGCGGTCGCGGGCCTGACGATCACCTTCGCGCGCGAACTGGGCGCCGACGGCATTCGCGTGAACGCGATCTCGCCGGGGCTCATCCTCACCGAGACGATCCGCAACGAATTGCCCGAAGCCACAAAGCAGCGCGTCCAGGCCATGCAGTTGATCCCCGGCGACGGCATCGAGAAGGACATCGTCGATGCCTTGCTCTACCTCGCCTCGACCAGGGCGCGGTTCGTGACGGGCGAGACGCTGCGGGTGACGGGAGGCATGGCGGCCGGGGTTTGAACGGGGCGACGCTCGTGCTTGCCGCCGGGGACAAGGCACGGGCGTCGAACCGGGGGTGAGCGGCTGCTAGGCTCTCTGCCGGGAGAGCACCGGCATGATCGAGCGCGTGAAGACCTTCTGCCGCAACTGCAGCGCGCTCTGCGCGATGGAGATCGAGGTGGAGGACGGACGCATGCTGCGCGCCCGGCCGGACGGCAGCGCCTCGCCTTATGGCGCATACCTGTGTCCCAAAGGCCAGTCGGCGGTCGATTTCCACAACGGTGCGGAAGGGCGCCTGTTCGAAAGCCTGGCGCGGGGCGCGGAGGGCGTGCTCGCGCCGATCGAGGCGGAAGCGGCGCTCGATGCGATCGGCGCGAAACTGAAAGCGCTCGTCGCCGCGCACGGGCCGCGCTGCGTGGCGGTCTACCACGGCACGGGGGCCTACCGCTCGGTGCTTGGCGGGCTGATGGAGCGGGCCTTTGTCGGCGCGCTGGGAACGCCGAACTTCTTCTCGACCATGACCATCGACCAATCGGCCAAGTGGGTGACGATGGCGCGCATGGGGGTGATGGCGAGCGGCAGGAACGCCCTGCGCGACTGCGACGTGGCATTGCTCGCGGGCGGAAATCCTCTCGTCACGCACCAGGGCGCGCCCTTCGCGCTGGCCGAGAGCGGGGCGCCTGCCCGCGGGTTCGAGGCGGCGCGGGCGAATGGCTGCAGGGTGATCCTCGTCGATCCCCGGCGCACCGAGACTGCCCGCCATGCCGACCTGCTGATCCAGCCACTGCCGGGTCACGACGCCGCGATCTTCGGGGCGATCGCGCATATCCTGCTGCGCGACGGGACGTTCGACCACGCCTTCGTCGACAGGTGGTGCAACGGCCTCGATGCGGTGCGCGCGGCGGTGGCTCCGTTCACGCCGGAGTTGGCCGCGGCGCGGGCGGACGTTCCCGCCGCGCAGATCGAACTGGCGGCGCGGTGGTTGGGCGAGGGGCGGCGGGTCTACGCGGGGAGCGGCACCGGGCCTTCGTTCTCGGCCCATTCGAACACCAACGACCACATGATCGAACTCGTCAACGCGCTGTGCGGAGGCTACCGCCGCGCGGGCGACCGCATGCGCAACCCCGGAACCCTGCGCACCAAACCCGCCTACGAAATGGCGGTCGCGCCGACCCGCAGCTTCGAGTGCGAACCCCGGTGCCTCAGTGCCGACACCGGCCAGCTTCTCGGCGAAATGCCCAGTGCCCTGCTGCCCGGCGAGATCATGGCCGACCATCCCGACCGTATCCGCGCGCTGATCGTGCTGGGCGGCGATCCGCTCATGGCGCTGGGCGACCCGGCGGCCGCGCGGCCTGCGTTCGAACGTCTCGACCTGCTGGTGTGCCTCGACGCGCGGCTGAACGCGACGGGGCGCATCGCCGACTACGTCATTGCCACCAGCCAGCCGTTCGAGCGGCATGAGATCTCGATCCCCGGCGATGCGCTCTATCCCGCGCCTTTCGCGCAGTACACGCGGCCGGTGGTGGAGAAGCCCGGCGGCGTGCTCCACGACTGGGAGGTGTACTGGGCGCTCGCCGCGCGCATGGGACTGCCCCTGACGTTCAAGTTCTGGAACTACGGCCTGCGGTTCGAGGACATCGCCGAGGGGCTGCCGCTCGCCGCCGGGGAACGGCCCGACCCCGAGGATCTGTGCCGTTTCCTCGCTGCCGGCAGCGCGGTGTCGTTCGACGAGCTGCTGGCCCATCCGCAAGGCGTGCGGCCGGATATGCCGGACCACTTCGTGCAGGCCGCGCCGGCCGCGACCGGGCGACTGGAGCTGATGCCGCCGGACGTCGCCGCCGAACTCGCGGCCATCGCTGCGGAGGAGGAGGACGGGCGCTTCGCCTATCGCCTGACCAGCCGCAGGATACTCCACGCCCTGAACGGCGCGTTCCGCGATTCCGGCCAGACGCGGCGGCGGCTGAAGCTCAACTACGCCTACATGAACCCCGACGACATGGCGCGCGAGGGCGTGGCGGACGACGACCTGGTGGAGATCGCCTCCCAGCACGGCATCATAGCGACGCGGGCGAGGGCCGAGGACCGGCTGCGTCCCGGCGTGATCTCGATGACGCACATGTTCGGCCCGCTGGTGTCCACCGGCGATCCCGATGCCGATGGCGGGGCGAACGTGGGCCAGCTGACGTCGCTGAGGGATGGACTGGAGCCGATCAACTTCATGCCACGCTTCTCGGGCATTCCGGTCAATGTGGTGAAACGGGCGGGCTGAGCCTGAAACGACAAACGCCGCGCGTGATCCGAAGATCGCGCGCGGCGTTTGCCTTGTTGTCAGGTCGGATCAGGCGCCGAACGTGCGCTGCCACCAGCCGCGGCGCGGCGAACCATCGGCTTCCGACTGCGCGTCGGCGGTAGCGGCATCGTCGCCCGGCGCTTCGGCGGAGGTCGCCTCGGGCTCGGCGGCGGCCACGGTCGCTTCACCCGGAGCCGCGGAGGCCTCGGCCTTCTTGCGGCGCGGCGCGCGCTTGGGCTTGGCCGGTGCTTCCTCGGCGACGACCTCGACGACCGCTTCCGCTTCGTCGGCCTTCTTGCGACGCGGGGCGCGCTTGGGCTTGGCAGGCGCTTCCTCGGCGACCGGCTCGGCCACGACCTCGACGGGCGCTTCGACTGCAACCTCGGCAGCTTCCACCGCTTCGGCCTTCTTGCGGCGCGGGGCGCGCTTGGGCTTGGCGGGAGCTTCCTCGGCGGCCGGCTCGGCGGCAACCTCGACGGGTGCCTCGACCACGGCTTCTGGCGCGTCGGCCTTCTTGCGGCGGCTGCGCTTGGGCTTGGCCGGAGCGTCCTCGGCGGCAGGCGCCTCGGGCTCGGCTTCGCTTACCGCTGCGGCGACCGGAGCAGGCTCGGCGGCTTCGGCAACGTCGTCACCGTAAGCTTCGCCGTTCTCGCCTTCGGCACCGGTCTCACCCTCGCTGCGACGACCGCGACGACGGCGACCACCACGGCGGCGGCGCTTCTTGGGCGCTTCGCCCTCTTCGCCTTCCGCGTAAGTGGTCTCGCCTTCGGCTTCGTCCTCGGCCTGATCGACCTCGGAGCCGGCCTCGCTGTCCTCGCCCTCGGCAGCTTCTGCCTCGGTCTCGGTCGACTCGCTGCCGTCCTCGTTCTGGCGATCGCGGTTGCGGCCACGACGGCGCTTGCGGCGCTTGCGACCACGGCCTTCGCCGTCCTCGCTCTCGGCGCGTTCGGTACGCTCGCCGCGCTCACGCGGAGCAGCAGCTTCCTCGCGCTCGACTTCTTCCTCTTCTTCTTCCTCTTCGATGATGAAGTCGTCTTCGACGATTTCGGCGATCGGGTCGAAGCGGGGGACGAACTCGTTGCGCGGGCCGGTGGAGACGACGCGCATCTTCGCGCCTTCGTTCTCGCCTTCGGGGATCACTTCGACGGTGACGCCGTAGCGGTCCTCGATGTCGGCCAGGTCAGCGCGCTTGGCGTTGAGCATGTAGATCGCCGCTTCGGTGGAGGCGAACAGCGAGACCACCACGCCCTTGCCCTTGGCCGCTTCGTCCTCGATGAGGCGCAGCGCCGAGAGGCCGGCGGAGCTGGCGGTGCGGACCAGGCCGGTGCCGTCGCAGTGCGGGCACGAGCGCGTGGTCGCTTCCAGCACGCCGGTGCGCAGGCGCTGGCGGCTCATTTCCATGAGGCCGAAGCTCGAGATGCGGCCGACCTGGATGCGGGCGCGGTCGTTCTTGAGCGCGTCCTTGACGGCCTTCTCGACCTTGCGGACGTTCGAGCCGTATTCCATGTCGATGAAGTCGATCACGACCAGGCCCGCCATGTCGCGCAGGCGCAGCTGGCGCGCGATTTCCTGCGCGGCTTCGAGGTTGGTGGCGACCGCCGTCTGCTCGATCCCGTGCTCCTTGGTGGCGCGGCCCGAGTTGATGTCGATCGAGACGAGCGCCTCGGTCGGGTTGATGACGATGTAGCCGCCCGAACGCAGCTGCACGACGGGGTCGTACATCGCGGTCAGCTGGTCTTCCGCGCCGAAGCGCTGGAACAGCGGAACCGGGTCGGAATAGGGCTTAACCTTGGGCGCGTGGCTCGGCATCAGGAGCTTCATGAAGTCCTTGGCCGCGCGGTAGCCTTCCTCGCCCTCGACGACCACTTCCTCGATCTCGCGGTTGTAGATGTCGCGGATGGCGCGCTTGATGAGGTCGCTGTCCGAGTGGATCAGCGTCGGCGCATCGGAGCGCAGCGTCACTTCGCGCAGGTCGTCCCACAGGCGGGCGAGATAGTCGAAGTCGCGCTTGATCTCGGTCTTGGTGCGCTGGAGGCCGGCGGTGCGCACGATGCAGCCCATCGAGCGGGGCAGCTGCAGCTCCGAGATGATCGACTTCAGGCGCTTGCGGTCAGAAGCCGAGCTGATCTTGCGGCTGATGCCTCCGCCATGGCTCGAATTCGGCATGAGCACGCAGTAGCGGCCCGCGAGGCTGAGGTAGGTGGTGAGGGCAGCGCCCTTGTTGCCGCGCTCTTCCTTGACGACCTGCACCAGCAGCACCTGGCGGCGATGGATGACGTCCTGGATCTTGTAGCGGCGGCGCAGCGCCATGCGGCGCGCACGCAGGTCGTCGGCTTCCTTCGAGCGGCCCGAGGGGCGGCCCTGGCGGCGACGGCCGCGGCCACGGCGCCCGGACGAATCCGAGCCGTTCTCGCCTTCGTCTTCCGAGTGTTCGCCGTCCTCGTCGGCCGGGAACGTGCCTTCGACCGCGCCGTCCTCGATGGTGGCGACATGGTCCTTGTCGGAGGTGTCGACCTCGGTCAGGCCGCCGTCGTCGTCGCCGTAGTCGCCGTCTTCGTCCTCGTCGTCACCCTCGGTGGCGCGCAGAGCAGCTTCTTCCTCGGCGTGGGCGGCTTCTTCCGCCAGCAGGGCCTCGCGGTCCTCCTTGGGGATCTGGTAGTAGTCGGGGTGGATTTCGCTGAAGGCCAGGAAGCCATGGCGGTTACCGCCGAAATCGACGAAGGCCGCCTGGAGCGAAGGCTCCACGCGGGTGACCTTCGCCAGGTAGATGTTACCCTTTATCTGCTTGCGTTCGCTCGATTCGAAATCGAATTCTTCAATCCGATTGCCCTTGAGTACCGCCACCCGCGTTTCTTCCGGGTGGCGCGCATCGATAAGCATGCGCGTTGCCATTTGATAGTCTCCGTGCGCGCCCGCGCCCGGCCGGATCAGCCAGGGGGACGCGATTGTGTTCGATTGTGTCGGATATGCCCTTGTGCGTGGCGATGGCCCGGCCGTCTGCGGCGGGGCCTTTCGTTGCGCGGGCGTGTTCGTGCGTGTGCATCTGCCGCTTCAGGAGCGGCTCAGAGCCGAGGCAATCCAGCGCCTCATGCGCGGCGAATATATGATCTGCCAGAAAGGCAGCGTGCCTGAAGGAAGCCGTTGTCATGGCGAGCGGAAGATCGCGCGGCTCTGGGGCACGCACGGAAAATTGCGACCACACCGCCATCGCCCGTTCGGGCGTCGGCTGGCGGGGCGGCAATTGGCTTCTCATGGCTCGCTTCAACCTGTGAGGTCTTTCCGGAAAGGATTTCCCGGCTCCCTGGACCGGAGTCGTGCTCCGCCGGTCCTGTCCGGCATCATATGGTGATGGTGTTCCGGAATGCGAGGACCGAACGCGTCGCGGCTCCGGTGCGGATGGACTAGCATTCATGACGGATGACGGCAAGTTCCTTGGCTTGCCCGGTTTTATGTTGGCACGACGGGCGCCTCGGCCCGAGAAATCCGTGGGAAGGCCGCCCGCGGCGGATTGCCGCCGCGCCGATGTGGACCTAGTCAATCCGGCCATGTCGCGCATGCTGCAGTTGATCCTGGTCCTGTCCACGCCGCTGGCGCTGCTGGCCGCCGTGCTCGTGATCAATGGAACGTTTCCGACCCGCGCGGGCGCCTACGACTACGTGGTGCGCTTCGACCTGCCGAGCGCGGGCGCGCCGGTGGGCCTGCCGCGCGTCGACGGGCCGCCCGATGCGAGCCGGCCGCTGGTGGTGATCGATCCGGGCCACGGCGGCTTCGATCCCGGCGCCGGGCAGGACGCGCTGAAGGAGAAGACGGTGGCGCTGCAGGTCGCGCTGGCCCTGCGCGCCCGGCTGCTGGAGAGCGGCGGCCTGCGCGTGGCGCTGACCCGCGATACCGACCGTTTCATCGCGCTCGCCGACCGCCCCGACATCGCCCGCCGCCTCAACGCGGACCTGTTCGTATCCATCCATGCCGACAGCGCGCCCAACGATTCGGCGCGCGGCGCCAGCGTCTACGTGCTGTCCGAAAGCGGATCGAGCGAGGCGGCGTCCCGCTTCGCCGCGCGCGAGAACGGGGCCGACCGCGTCAACGGCGTCGCGCTTTCGAAGACCAGCGCGGCCGTCGGCGCGATCCTGCTCGACCTCTCGCAGCGCGGCGCGCAGTCGGGTTCGACGCAGGCGGCGGGGCTGCTGCTGCGCGAGCTTGCGGACCGCGGCATGGGCCTCCACCGCGAGCGTCCCGAAACCGCCGCGCTGGCCGTGCTGAAAGCGCCCGACATCCCCTCGATCCTGTTCGAGACCGGCTACATCAACAATCCCGGCGACGCGAAAGTGCTCGGCTCCCGGCAGGGGCAGCAGGCCCTGGCTGAGGCAGGCGCCAAGGCCATCCGGGCCTATTTCGCTAGGAGGATCGGTGCCTGATTACGCGCCCGATCGTTCGGCTCGGCTCAAGGTATCTGGCCTTGCGCGAAATCGCCGTGCTAGAGGACCGGCGCAATGACCGACGCGAATGATCCCGGCGAACAGCCGCCCGAAGACGCGACCTTCCGCATCCGCCGCGAGGCTTCCGGCGGGATTTCCGCCGTAAGGCGCTCGATCGGCAGGGCCTGGCGCGAACGCAAGTGGCTCCGCCGCTTCGGCTATCTGTGCGTGGCCGGGCTGATCGGGCTCGTCGGTTTCTGGGTCGTGCTGGCGCGCGACATGCCCGATGCCAACCGGCTGCTCGAATACCAGCCGCCGCTGCCGACCATGGTGCGGGGCATGGACGGCGAGATCGTCTATTCCTACGCCCGCGAACGGCGCGTGCAGCTGCGCTTCGTCGATTTCCCCCGGCCGCTGATCAACGCCTTCCTCTCGGCCGAGGACAAGACCTTCTGGAGCCACGGCGGCGTCGATTTCGGCGGTCTCGCGGGCGCCGTGGTCGACTATGCCTCGAAGTACGGCACCGGCGTGCGCGCCAAGGGCGGCTCGACGATCACGCAGCAGGTCGCCAAGAACATCCTCATCGGCGACGAGTATTCGGTCACCCGCAAGCTCAAGGAAATGCTCCTCGCGCGCCGCATCGAAGGCGTGCTGAGCAAGCAGCAGATCCTCGAACTCTACCTCAACGAGATCCCCCTCGGACGCCGCTCGTTCGGCGTCCAGGCGGCCTCGCGCGCCTACTTCGACAAGGACGTCGAGGACCTGACGCTCAGCCAGGCCGCGTTCCTCGCGATCCTGCCGCGCGCGCCCGAGGTCTACGGGCGCAAGAAGAACGAGGACCGCGCGATCGAGCGCCGCAACTGGGTGCTCGACCAGATGGTCCGCAACGGCTGGGTCACCGCCGAGGCGGCGGCCGCCGCCAAGGCCGAGCCGCTCGGCCTCGTGACCCAGCGCGGCAATGCCTATGCCGCCTCTAACGGCTATTTCGTCGAGGAAGTGCGCCGCCGCCTGATCGACAAATACGGCGAGAAGGCCGAGGACGGCCCGAACAGCGTCTACGCCGGCGGCCTGTGGGTGCGCACCTCGCTCGATCCCGAGATGCAGGTGGCTGTGCGCGACGCGCTGCGCGCCGGACTGCTGCGCTATCATGGCAACCGGGGCTGGGTCGGGCCGATCGCGCATCTGAACGACCTGGAAAACTGGCAGTCGCAGCTGGTCGTGGCCAACAAGACGGTCGACTACAAGGACTGGCGCGTCGGCGTCATCCTCGACACGCCGGGGACGGCCGGGGGCACGGGCCGCATCGGTTTCTCCGACGGCAACATCGCCACGCTGACGGGTATTTCCGAGCGCGCGAAGGCGGGTGACCTCGTCACCGCCGCGCCGGTCACCGCCGGAACCTGGGCGCTGCGCGCGGTGCCCGAAGTCTCGGGCGGCATGGTCATCGAGCAGCCCGCGACGGGGCGCGTCGTCGCCATGCAGGGCGGCTTCGACGCCGGCCTCGATTCCTTCAACCGAGCCGTTCAGGCCGAGCGCCAGCCGGGCTCGACGATCAAGCCCTTCGTCTATGCCACCGCGCTCCAGAACGGTATGACGCCGGCGACGCAGGTGCTCGACGGCACGTTCTGCGTGTTCCAGGGCGCGAACCTGGGCAACAAGTGCTTCCGCAACTTCGGCGGCGGCGGCGGGGGCAGCCACACGCTGCGCTGGGGCCTCGAGCAGTCGCGCAACCTGATGACCGTGCGCATCGCCAACGACGTCGGCATGAAGCGCGTAACCCGCACGTTCCACAATATGGGCATCGGCGACTACCAGAACTATCTCTCGTTCGCGCTGGGCGCGGGCGAGACGACCGTGGCGCGCATGATCAACGCCTATGCCGCGCTCGCCAACAACGGCGTGCAGTTCTCGGGCTCGGTCATCGACTATGTCCAGGATCGCAACGGGAAGGTCATCTGGCGTGCCGACCGCAGCCGCTGCGACACCTGCAACATGCCCCAGTGGGACGGCAAGCCGATGCCGCGCGTGCTCCGCAAGGGCAAGCAGGTGATCGACGCAGCGACCGCCTACCAGACCGTCCACATGCTCGAGGGCGTCGTCACGCGCGGCACCGCCGAGCGCCTGCGCGACCTCAAGCTGCCGCTGTTTGCCAAGACCGGCACCACCAGCGGCCCGAACGACGTGTGGTTCATGGGCGGCAACCAGGACTATGTCGGCGGCGTCTATGTCGGCTACGATTCGCCGCGTTCGCTGGGCGGCTATGCCCAGGGCGGCCGCATCGCCGCGCCGATATTCAAGGAGGTGCTGGAGGCCACGCTGCCGCGCTGGAGCCACCAGCCGCTGGTCGCTCCGGCCGGCATCCGCATGGTCCGCATCGACCGCGTGACCGGCAAGCGCGTCATGGGCGTCGAGCCCGGCGACGAGCCGAAAGCCGCGGTAATCTGGGAAGCGTTCAAGCCCGACACCGAACCGCGCCAGTACACCGCGGAGGACGAATTCACCCGCCGCCGCGACGCGCTGGTCTCGCAGATCCGGGGCGCCCGCGACGCGCGGGAAGCCTCCGCCGCGGCCAACCACGCCGATGCCGGGAACTTTGCGGAAGAGCAGGGCGGCGTATACTGATCCCCGGAAGGCCGACGGCGATCACGCCGCGGCCGCTTACGGGGAGAAGCACCAGATGCCGGGTCATCATCCGTCGCACCACGCCCGCACCACGCCCGAGGCGATCGCGCTGGTGGTCGCCGACACCGGCGAGACGCTGACCTACCGGGCGCTCGACGAGGGTTCGAACCGCGTCGCGCAGTTGCTGCGCTCGCTCGGCCTGAGGCCGGGCGACCGGATCGCGGTGATGCTGCGCAACTCGCCCGAGTTCGCGATGGTCTACTGGGGCGCGACGCGGTGCGGGTGCTTCGTGACGCTGCTCTCCACTCACCTCAAGCCGGCCGAGGCCGCCTACATTGCCTGTGACGCGGAGGTGAAGGTGCTGTTCCTCTCCGCCTCGATCGGCGAGACGCCGCGCGCATTGGCACAGGATCGCGAGAGCCTCGTCCCCGGCGTGACCCACGTCTTCCACGCGGGCGACGCGGCGGGCGAGGGCGCCATGGCTGGGGCCCGGTCGCTGTCCGAAGCGTTGGCGGAGCAGCCCGCCGAGCCGGTGCCGGACGAGATTTCCGGCTTCCACATGATCTACTCGAGCGGCACCACCGGCCGGCCCAAGGGCATCGTCCTGCCCTTCACGCCCGGCCTGATCGACGAGTTCAACGCGCTCGAGGGGGTGCTGCCGATGTACCGGCAGCTCGACCCGCTGATATCGCTCAACGTCGGCCCGCTCTACCACGGCGCCCCGCTGTCGGGCATGATCTGCGCGCACCGGCTCGGCGGTACCTTCGTCACCCAGCGCAAGTTCGACGCCGAGGGCGTGCTCGCCGCGATCGACCGCTACGCAGTGGGCATCGCCCAGTTCGTGCCGACCATGTTCGTGCGTTTCCTGGCGCTGCCGGACGAGGTCCGGGTGGCCTACGACATGTCCTCGCTGCGCATGGCGATCCACGCCGCCGCGCCGTGCCCGGTCGAGATCAAGCGGCGGATGATCGAGTGGTGGGGCCCGATCCTCTTCGAATACTACGGCAGCACCGAGGGCGTGGGCGCCACCGCGATCACGTCTGCGGAGTGGCTGGCGCATCCCGGCTCTGTCGGCCGCACCTCGCTCGGTCCCATCCACATCTGCGACGAGACGGGCCGCGAACTGCCGCCGGGCGAGGCGGGCGTGGTCTATTTCGAGGCTCCCGGAGGACGGCGCGTCAACTATCTCAACGATGCCGCCAAGACACGCGGGGCGACGCACCCCGATCATGACGACTGGTTCGCGGTGGGCGACATCGGCAAGCTCGACGAGGAGGGTTATCTCTACCTCACCGACCGCAAGGACTTCATGATCATCTCGGGCGGAGTGAACATCTACCCGCAGGCGATCGAGGACTGCCTGATCGTCCACCCGCAGGTGCTCGACGTGGCGGTGCTGGGCGTTTCCGACCCGGAGTACGGCGAAAAGGTCAAGGCGGTGGTCCAGCCCAAGGACTGGGCCGAGGCCGGACCCGCGCTGGAAGCGTCCCTACGCGACTGGTGCGCCGCGAGCATCTCCGCCGTCACCGCCCCGCGCGAGTACGAATTCGTCCCCGAACTGCCGCGCCTGCCTTCGGGCAAGCTGGCCAAGCACGAACTGCGCAAGCTGTACGGAAACAGCGTGGCGGTGGTCTGAGGGGCGGGCATCCGGAACGGATGACCGCCCCAAAACACCCCGTCGTCCCCATCCCGCGCACGAGGAAGAAGCGGGACCCCAGCCTACGCGGGGGCGACGAGGAAGGGTCGGTTTGGTGATCTCGCAGGGCCGACCGAAGTGTGCTGTATTGCGCTGCTAAAGAACGATCCCCCGCAAGAGAGGAAGTCGATGATGACGATGTCGAGGATGCCTGCCCTTCGCTGCCTGCTGGTTACCGGCGCCGCGCTGCTTTCGCTCAATCCGATGCTGGTGGCCGCCAAGGACGCCGCACCCGTCTCCGCCGCCGCGCCAGCCGCAGCCAAGCCCTACGTCCGCCCCGATGTCGAGGCCTACCTCAAGGCCTACTACGCCCGCCCGCAGCCCGCGTTCACGCGCGAGATGCTGATGCAGATCCACAAGCTGCCGCCCGCCGCGCTCGCCGCGATGTCGCAGCAGGACCTCCCCGTCGGCGCGATGGCGGTGACGAAGGACGTGACCATGCCCGGCCCCGCCGGCCCGATCGCCCTGCGCCTGTTCGACACCCGCGCGACGCGCGCGCCCGGCCCGGTCGTGGTGTTCTACCACGGCGGCGGCTACGTGCTCGGCAGCATCGACACGCACGCGGGGATAGCGGCAGAGATCGCGCGCCAGCTCGACCTGCCGGTGGTCTCGGTCGAATACCGCCTCGCGCCCGAAAACCCCTGGCCCGCCGCGCCCGACGACGGCGAGGCGGCGGCGCGCTGGATCGCGGCCAACGGCAAGGCGTTCGGGCGGGACTTCACCGGGCTCGTCCTGAGCGGCGACAGCGCGGGCGGCAACCTCACCCTCGTCACCGCGGCCGCGCTGCGCGACAGGCCGGCGGCCGTGCCCGTGGTGCTGCAGGTGCCGATGTACCCGGCGACCGACTTCTCCCGGACCTATCCGTCGAACACGCAGAATGCCGAGGGCTACATGCTCGACGCCAAGAGCATGGCGAGTTTCAGCCAGCACTACGCCGCCGATCCGAAGAGCCTGCGCACTTCTCCGATTCTGGGCGACCTGACGGGCCTGCCGCCGACGGTGCTCGTCACCGCCGAACTCGATCCGCTGCGCGACCAGGGGCGGGCCTATGCCGCCAGGCTGGTCGAAGCCGGGGTGCCGACCGCCTTTTACGAGGGCAAGGGGCTGATCCACGGCTTCGCCACGTTCCGCAAGGCGATCCCTTCGGCGCAGGGTGATACGGCAGCGTTCCTCCAACTCGCCCGGGCGATGCTTGACGAACAGGCGGCGGCAAAGAAATGACACGATCGTGTCAACATGACACGTCGTTGTCATGGACACCGAAGCATCTGAGTCGCGCCATCCGCTGGTGGGCCTCGTCGACGAGACCATCCGTCTGAACAGCCGCCTGCGCAGTGTGTTCGGCACCGCGCGGGCGGGATGCGCACTCAACGACAGCGAGCACATGGTGCTCAACGCCGTGGTCGAGGCGGAGCAGGCGCCGACGGTGGCGCAGATCGGCCGCTCGATGGGCCATGCCCGCCAGCTCGTGCAGCGCGCCGCCAATGCGCTGCGCGACGCCGGGCTGATCGAGAGCTTCGACAATCCCGACCACAAGCGCGCCGCGCTGCTGCGCCCGACGCCGGCGGGCGTGGCGCTCAAGCGCGCCATCGACGCGCGCGCGGACGAGATCGCCGTGCGGCTGGTTCCCGGGCTCGATCCCGAGGAAATCCGGGCGGCGGCGGCGGCGCTGCGGCTGCTCAGAAAACAGATAGAGGCGCGGCTCAGGCAGCCGGTGGGCGCCCGCTGAGGAGAGAACACATGGACGCCGATCTCGACACGCTCGCGCCGATAGGGCCGCTCACCGAGTGGCTGGACGCGCACGTTCCGCAGCTGGGAACAGGGCCGCTCAGGACTTCGCTGCTCTCGGGCGGCACGTCCAACGTCGTGCTCACGCTCGAGCGGGGTGAGAAGCCGATGGTCATGCGCCGCCCGCCCGCGGTGCCGCCGCCGGGCGCCGAGAAGGGCGTGCTGCGCGAGGCGCGCATCCTCACCGCGCTCAACCAGACCGACGTGCCGCGCCCGGTCTGCTACGGCTCGTGCGCCGACGAAAGCGTGGCCGGCGCGCCGTTCTACGTCATGGAGAAGGTCGAGGGCTGGGCGCCGAACCTGCGCGACGAGAAGATCCACAACGAGCCGCCGTTCGACACGATGCCCTACGAATACGGCATCCCCTTCGCCATCGTCGACGGGCTCATCAAGCTCGCCAACGTCGATCACGAGGCGATCGGGCTGGGTGACTACGGCAAGCCCGGCCCGTTCCTGCAGCGCCAGGTCGACCGCTGGGCCGGCCAGCTCGCCTCGTACAAGGCGCGCTACGGCTACGCGGGGCGCGAACTGCCGGGCTACGCCGCGACCGAGGAATGGCTGCGCGCCAACGTGCTGCCCCATGAGACGCGCGGCATCATCCACGGCGATGTCGGCACGCCCAACATGATGTTCCATCACGGCCCGCCCGCGCGCCTCGCGGCGATGATCGACTGGGAGCTTTCGACCATCGGCGATCCGATGATCGACATGGGCTGGTTCACCGGCGGCATGCGCGACGAGGACGAGCCGGACCGTGAGTTCCCCACTGCGCTCAACAACCCGGCCAACTTCCCCACACGGCAGGAACTGGGGCGCTATTACTGCGCCGGTACGGGCCGGGACATCCGCGACTTCGATTACTTCGGGGTCCTCGCCAAGTTCAAGTCGGGCTGCCTGCTCGAATACAAGGTCGCGCAGGCCGAGGCGGGGATTTTGAGCAAGGAGACGGGGCGGTTCTTCGCGAGGATCGTGGAACAGTGCTTCGTCGATACCGGCCGGATGGTGGAGAGGCTTTCATGATCGACTTTTCAATCGAACCCGAATTCCAGGCCAAGCTCGACTGGATGGAGCGCTTCGTGCGCGAGGAATGCGAGACGATGGACCTGCTGTTCCCCGAACAGGGCGCGCAGTTCGATCCCGGCTACAAGGCGGCGAAGCGCCACCTCAGGCCGCTGCAGGAACATGTGAAGGCGCAGGGGCTGTGGGCCTGCCACCTCGGCCCGCATCTGGGAGGGCCCGGCTACGGGCAGGTCAAGCTGGGGCTGATGAACGAGATCATCGGCCGCTCCACCTGGGCGCCCACCGTCTTCGGCACCGCCGCGCCCGACACCGGCAATGCGGAGATCCTCGCGCTGTTCGGAACGGCGGAGCAGAAGCAGAAGTACCTCGGCCCGCTGATGGCCGGCGAGATCGTCTCGTGCTTCTCGATGACCGAGCCGCAGGGCGGGTCCGACCCCGATGTGTTCACCTGCAAGGCGACGCGGGAGGGCGACGAATGGGTGATCGAGGGCGAGAAGTGGTTCTCCTCCAACGCCCGCTTCGCCAGCTTCCTGCTGGTCATCGCCGTCACCGATCCCGACGCCCCGCTGACCGAGCGGATGAGCATGTTCGTCGTCCCCGCCGAGACGCCGGGCCTCGAAATCCTGCGCAACGTCGCCATCGCCGGCGACTTCGATCCCGAGAACGGCCACCACGCCCACTTGCGCTACAACAAGGTACGGGTGCCGCTCGACCACATGCTGGGAGGTCCGGGCGAGGGCTTCAAGGTCGCGCAGGCGCGGCTTGGCGGCGGGCGTATCCATCACGCCATGCGCACGGTCGGCATGTGCAACCGCGCGCTCGACATGATGCTGGAGCGCGCGGTTTCGCGCCACACCAAGGGCAAGCAGCTCGGCGAGCATCAGCTGGTGCAGGCCAAGATCGCCGACTCGGTGATCGAGCTGGAGCAGTTCCGCCTGCTGGTGCTCAAGACCGCGTGGCTGATCGACGAGATCGAGGCGGGCCGGATGAAGCACGGCGCCGCGCGCAAGCACATCGGCATGTGCAAGGTCGCGATGGCGTCGGTCTACGCCAACGTCGTGGGCCGGGCGCTGGAGATCCACGGATCGCTGGGCATCTCGCTCGATATGCCGCTGGCCAAGTGGTACGGCGGCAACATGGCGCTCGCCTTCGCCGACGGACCGACCGACGCGCACCGCTCGCAGCTCGCCCGCGCGTACCTGAAGCGCGCGACGCCGGTGGATACCATGTTCCCCTCCGAGCATATTCCCACGCGCACCGCTGCCGCGCTGGCACGCTACCCGAACGCGCGCGACGCCTGATGGACCCGCTGTTCGACTTCACCGGCAAGGTGGCGCTGGTCACCGGCGGCTCGCGCGGGCTGGGTTACCAGATGGTCCGGGCCTTCGCCGAGCGCGGCGCGGATGTCATCGTCGCCAGCCGCAAGCTGGAGGCGTGCGAGGCGGTCTGCGAGGAGATGCGCGCCCTAGGCAGCAAGGCACAGGCCATCGCCGCCCACGTCGGCCGCTGGGACGAGTGCGACCGGCTCGTGGAGGAAGCCTACGCCGCCTTCGGGGCTGTGGATATCCTTGTGAACAACGCGGGGATGAGCCCGCGCATGCCCAGCCACGAGGTTACCGAGAAGCTGTTCGATTCCGTCCTGAACCTGAACTTCAAGGGCCCGTTCCGGCTCTCGTCGCTCATCGGCAAACGCATGTTCGACCGCGCCGAGGTCGGCGGGCCGGGCGGGTGTATCATCAACGTCACGTCCTCGGGCTCGATGATGCCGCTGCCTCAGGTGGTGACTTATGGGTCGTCCAAGGCGGCGCTCAATGCGATGAGTCGCTCGCTGGCGTGGGAATATGCACCGCATGTGCGCGTGAACACGCTCTCGCCCGGCGCCTTCCGCACCGACATCGTCGAGGCCTGGCCGGACAAGGGGCAGGGACCGATCGCCATCCCGCGCGGCCATGCCGCGAACCCGGAGGAGATCGTCACCGCCGCGCTGTTCCTGGCGAGTCCGGCCTCGGTGAATGTCACGGGCTCGATCGTCCGGTGCGACGGCGGCCAGCATTGAGGGCAATATGCGGTTCGCACACCCACCTCGCCCAAACACCCCGTCGTCCTCGCGAATGCGGGGACCCCGCTTTCTTGCGCCACGGCGAGGGGTGGAAAGATCAAGCGGGGCCCCCGCATTCGCGAGGGCGACGGGGTGTTTTGGTGCAGTTTCTGAGGACATGACATGACCCATGCCGTGATCGGCCACCAGTTCGGCCCGCCCGAGAGCTATGCGCTGAAACCCTTCGACCCCGGCGCGCCCGGCGAGGGGCAGGTGCGCGTCGCCATCCGGGCGGCGGGGGTGTCCTACGTCGATGTGCTGACCGCCATGGGCCAGTACCAGTTCAAGCCGCCGCTGCCGTTCATTCCGGGCAGCGAGGCGGCGGGCGTGGTCGAGGCGGTGGGGCCGGGCGTGACGCATCTCGCGACAGGCGACCGCGTGTTCTGCGGCGGGCTCGGCGGACTGTTCGCGCAGGCCAACTGCTTCCGCGCCGCCAACATGGCGAAGATCCCGGACGCGATGAACTTCGAATCCGCTGCGGTCTTCGCGGTCAACTACCAGACCGCGTATTACGCGCTTGCCGATCGCGGCCGCGCGCAGGCGGGCGAGACGCTGCTGGTGCTCGGCGCGGCGGGCGGCACGGGGTTCGCGGCGATCCAGGTCGGCAAGCATCTTGGCCTGCATGTCATCGCCTCGGCTTCGAGCGCGGAGAAGCAGGCCGCCGCTCTGGCGGGGGGCGCCGACGCGGTGGTCACCACGGGCGCGGACGACTGGCGCGAGCAGGTGGCGGCGGCGAACGGGGGGAGGCCGGTCGACATCGTCTTCGATCCGGTCGGCGGCGATGCGACCGAACTCGCCTTCCGCAACCTCGGCTACGACGGGCGCCATCTGGTGATCGGCTTCCCCGCCGGCATCGCGGCGCTGCGGACCAACCTGCCGCTGCTCAAGAGTGCCAGCCTCATCGGTGTCCAGATGCGCGACCATGCGATGAAGCGCCCGGTCGAGGCCGAGGCCATGCGCCGCAAGGTCATGGAACTGGCGGGCGAGGGGCTATTTTCCCCCGCGATCGCCGAGTGTTATCCGATTGCCGGCTATGCGGCGGCGATGAACGCGGCGTTCTCAGGCAAGGCGGCGGGCAGGGTGGTGCTCACCATGGAGTGAGCGTGGAAAACATGCGCGCGCCCTATGGACGAAGGGGTGGCCCGCTCGGTAGCGGCGCGCTCATGAGCATCATCGCAACGATCATGAATTCGGCCACCGGCCAGCCCATCCAGAAGATGACCTTCGGGCGCATGCCCAAGCCCTGGGCCAGCTTCAACCTCGCCACCGGCGAACTCGTCACCGCCGACCGCGTGAACGTGGGCAAGCCCGCGCCGGGCAAGTTCGTGGCGCCGGTGGAAGTCTGGGTCACGCCCAAGGCCTGATCTACCAGCGGCTCCACCTTTTCTCGTCATTCCCGCGAAGGCGGGAACCCATCTGACGAGGGCGTCCATGGCAAAGACATCAGATGGGTCCCCGCCTTCGCGGGGATGACGAAACAAGAAAGCTCCGCTGCTGCTCACGAAGGGCGGTCAGGACAATCCATTTTCCTACACACTCGCGGCCGCGATACGGTGGCGGGCATGTTTCGACCCGCTCAGCATCCCCCGTTTCCGCGCCTGCAAGGCGACACCCAAGGCGACACTTTCGCCGCGCAAGGCGTCATCTGTAACCCGCAAGGCGACACATTTTCCGCACAAGGCGACACTTTTCCGGCGCAAGGCGACACATTCCGGGCCCAAAGAGGCAGTTTCCCCTCTGGACCGTGTAAACCGTGTAAACCTGTGTCGCTTTGTGCAGCCTCAGCAGGCGGCCCGGAACTGCTGCGGGGTCATCCCGGTCCAGCGCTTGAACGCCCGGCCGAAACTGGTCTGCTCGCCGTACCCCAGCCGGTCGGCGATCTCGTCGAGCGAGAGCCGGCGGTCGGCGAGATGGGCGCGGGCGAGGGTCTCGCGCTGCTTCTCGACCAGTTCGGAGAACTTCGCCTGCTCCGCCGCCAGCCGCGATTGCAGCGTGCGCACCGACATGCCGGTCTTCTCGGCGCAGCGCTCGATCGAGCACGAACCCGTCGCGAGGGCGCCGCGGATGTAGCTGTCCACCTTGTCGATGATCGACTGGCTGTGCTCCGACTTCACCCGCTGCAGATAGGAGCCGAGCAGCCGGTAGAGCAGCCGGTTGGCGCTGGGTACCGGCTGCTCCAGCGCGCGGACCGGAAAGCCGATCGAGTTGCGGGTCGACTGGCCCATGACCCGGCAGCCGAGGGTCTTCTCGATCTCGGGCAGGTCGGTGGCGCGCGGGTCGGCCGACAGGCTCACCCAGCTGGGCTTGAAGGCCGGCCCGCCGATCGCCTGGAGCAGCTTCACGTTGAGCATCGCCGCCTGGTAGTTGGCCTGCTCGTTGACGCCGATGTCGGTGTTGACCAGCCAGGTCAGCTCGGCGGTCTCGCGCCCTTCGATCAGCACGACCTCGCAATCGGGCGCGTGGACCACCGGCAGGAAGTCGATCAGGCAGCGGATGCCGGCGCGCACGGTCGGCGCGGAGCGGCAGAGCGCGGTGACGCAGCCGAACACCTCCGGGTCCTGCGTGCTGGCCATGTGCAGGCCGAACAGCGGGTCGTCGAACAGGGCGCTGCAGTATTCGAGCGTGTCGGCCACCTGCTGCGGCGCGACGAGGCTTTCGGGGTCGATCAGCACCCGTGCCTCCATGCCGTGCCGCTCGACGATCCCGCGTGCGTCGCGGCCGTGGCTGCGGGCGAGCCCGGCGAGCCCGGCGAAATTCGCGGCGCGCACCTGGCCGCCGCCCGGCGTTACGTCGAGCGGTCCGTCCAGGCTGAAGAAGCTGTTCTGGCCCATGGCATGTCCTCTCGCAGCGGGCCTGCTCTGGTTGGCGTGCCTCGATCTGTCGGCGCGCAGTATCGAGAACCCCGCGTGAATTGCCAATACCCCCCGCATTGCCTGTGGCAGCACCCGGGAAAGCACGGCGCAGCCACTCCGGTGGCGGGGCTGAAAACAGCGGGAGAGAGCACCATGAAAACCATCGCCGACCACAAGAAGGTGGCCGAGGACCACGTCCGCTACGAAAAGGACAAGGCGACCAAGATCGCCACCATCACCTTCAGCCGCCTCGACAAGCACAACACCGCAACCATCGGCATGCGCGCGCGCTTCGGCGAACTGGTGTTCAAGGCCAACATCGACGACGACGTGAAGGTCCTGGTGATCCGCGGCGAGGGCGATAACCTCGGCAGCGGCGGCGACCTCGACGAGCATGGCGACCTCTACCTCAACCCGCAACCGGGCGACGGTTTCCTCACCGACCTCGAGATCGAGGACCCGGACGTGAAGTACCCGCCGCCGGGCTCGTTCCGCTACCTGCACGGGCTGACCGACTATTACGCCAAGGCGCGCTCCGGGAACCGGCCGCTCCAGGAATTCAAGAAGATCTCGATCATCGAGGCCAAGGGCTACTGCTACGGCTGGCACTTCTACCAGTGCGCCGACGCCGACATCATCGTCTCGTCGGACGACGCCCTGTTCGGCCACCCCTCGTTCCGCTACGCCGGATGGGGCCCGCGCATGTGGCAATGGCTGGAGATGGTCGGCCTGCGCCGCTTCTCCGAGATGCTGTTCACCGGCCGTCCCTTCACGGCAGACGAGATGAAGGACTGCAACTTCGTCAACTCGGTGGTGCCGCGCGACAAGCTGGAAGCCGAGACCGCCAAGTATGCCCACGCCTGTTCGATCACGCGGCCGACCGACGTGGTGGTCGCGCAGAAGACCTTCATCGAGGCCTACAAGCAGTACCGCGGCGAATACATGGGTAGCCTGCTCACCGGCTGGCTCGAAGGAATGCTGCCGCTGATGAAGGACGACGGCGCGAACGACGTCAACCTAGGCAAGGGCGACACCTTCCAGCAAGGGATCGGCAAGGTCGTGAAGAACCACGACCTCAACTATCCCCCTGAATGGCGTCTCTCGAAAAAGGGCCGCGAAGGGTAACTCTGGGAATAGCGGGGCGGGGGTTCCACGAATGCTCATCGACAATGCGCGCAATGAAGATCGATTTGCATGCAAGGTAGAGCCCGCGCCGCGTCTCGTGATACCAAGGACATCGACCCGACCGGAAAGAATCGGCGGCAGTCACGGGTGGGATCGAGAGAGCGCCGGAATGCGCCTGTCTTCCCGCCATTGGGAGAGAGCCATGGCAGAGACTTTGTTCTCGTTCGACAAGCGCAATTACCGCGAATGCCAGCACATGTTCCGCGGCACCCGCGACCAGGAATACTATCGCGGCGACTTCTGGATCGAGGATGGCTCGACCATCGACGTGCGTTCGGAACGCAAGGCGGTGGGTCCCGTCTCGATCATCCGGCAGCGCTCGGCGGCCAACCTGTTCTTCCGCCGCTCGCGCCAGCACATCCGCGAGGACGCGACGGACCTGTCGATCCTGTGGTTCGTCAAGCGCGGTGAACTTGCGTTCTCGAACCAGTGCGGCAACAAGGTCGCGCGGCCGGGAGACTTCATCATCACCCGTTCGATGTCGCCGTTCTTCATGGAATGCCGCACGGACGGGGAGGGTGTGCACGAGGTGCTCCACGTCACCGTGCCCACGCACATCCTGCGCGCCCATGTCCGGCAGGACTTCAGCACCGGCCTGTTCATGGCGATGCAACGTCCCGAGATGGCGATCGCCGAAACCATGCTGACCGACGTCTTCCACGATGACTGCGGCCTTGGCGAGGAATCGGCTCGGTTGCTGGTGGAGACCGCCTTGGGCCTCATAGGCAATGCAGTGCATGCGGGCGAGGACGTCCAGCCGGTCCGCCAGTCGATCGCCGACCGGCGGCTCGAGGAAGTGCTGCGCTTCATCGAGGTTCACCTGTCGGACCCGCAACTGTCGACGGCGATGGTTGCCAAGGGGTGCGGCATCAGCCCTCGCTATCTTTCGTTCCTGCTGCGGCTGCGCGAGACTTCTTTCTCCGAACTGGTGTGGGAGCAGCGGCTGGCGAAGGCCAAGGCATGGCTCTCCAGCTCCGATCCGCGCGACATCTCGATCAGCGAGATCGCCTACGGGGTCGGTTTCAAGAGCCCGGCGCACTTCAGCCGCATGTTCAAGCGCGTGTTCGGCGCCAACCCGCGCGAATATCGCGGTGAATGCGGCGCGGAGCCGGTCGGCGGCGAGATCGTCGCAGGCGCGCTGATCCCGGCGGCGGAGCCTTTCCCCGAATACCCGGTGGCCAGCAAACTGCTCCAGTAAGCGCGGGGAGGCGATGCTTGTGCGGCCGGGATAGCGCCCACTTGCATCGCTCCCGTGGCTGGCGAATGTTCTCCGGAAATGGAATCAGGAGAGATGCCCATGAAGATGAAGCTCGTCGCGCTCACCCGCCCGCAGCCCGGCCGCGAGGCCGAATATCACGAGTGGTACAACAACACGCACCTGCCCGAACTGGTGAACAAGTTCGGCATGGCGGGTGCCCAGCGCTACAAGCTAGCCGCCAAGCTGATGGGCAGCGACGAGAACGAATTCCTCGCGATCTACGACATCGAGGCGGACGATCCGATGGCGTTCCTCGGCGCCATGGGCGCGGCGGCGCAGGGCGGCGAACTGACCCAGAGCGACGCGCAGGACTTCGGCACCTGCTACACCGCGCTGTTCACCGAACACGGCGAGCGCGTGGTTCCCGGCTGAGACGACATGCGCCGGTCCCGTGCGGGCCGGCGCGCTCAGCCGGCGATGGCCGCGTTGAGAGCGGCACGTCCGGCAGCGAGGATATCTTCGCCCGCCGGCACGGCGATGTCGGGCATGAAGGCATCGCGCGGATGGCCGTGGATGTCGTAGACCGGCTCCCCCGAATACTGCGCACGGATGCCGGTGCGGTCGAGCGTAATCGGGAACACCGCCGCGCCCAGGCCCATCATCCGGGTACCGACGATCCTGGCCCTGCCGATGGCGCGCATGCCCATCGGGAAGCCCTCGGCCATGCTGGCGCTCCAGTGGCTGGTGAGCACGACGACGGGCTTGTCATAAGTGAAGGGCCCGCGCGGCTCGACCCATTCTGTCCACGGAACGCTCAGCCCGGCGCCCTCTCGCCGCCGCATCCTCGCATAGGGCATGGCCTTGTTGATGAACCGCCCCATCATCGGCCGCGCCACGGCCGTGTTGCCGCCGCCGTTGCTGCGCATGTCGAGGATGAGGCCGGGCGCGCCGCGCAAATCCTCGAGGGCGGCGTCGAAGGCCGCGACCATGTCGGCATCGGCGAAGCTGCGGATGATGATGTGTCCAAGGCCATCGGGCAGCCGGGCGTGCTCCAGATCCGGTCGGGGCGGCGATGCGCGCAGCGGCAGGACGACCTCGCGCGTCGTTCCGCCTGCATCCCTTATGGTCAGCGATCGCGGCCTGCCGCGCCGTCCGGCGAGCGCGACGTTGATGGCATAGGCCTCCGCCGCCGGGTCGGGGCGGGCGAGGCAGCGGGGCATAAGGTCCTTCACGCAATCTTCGACAGGGCGGCCCTCGATGGCGATGATCCGCAGCCCGGGCCCGATGCCTGCGCGCTCGGCGGCGGAATCGTCCGCCACAGCCGCCACGCGCACGTCATTCAGGGAGCCTTCGCCGAGCATGTCGTAAAGCGGCCAGCGCGGAGTGCCGTCCGGTGGATCGTTGAGGTGCGTGTGCGCATCGTAGAGTTCGGCCAGCACCAGCCGGACCACTTCACCGAACGCTGCCTCGTCCGGCGCGGCGAGCGCCATCGGACGGTATAGCGCGCGCACCTTGTTCCAGTCGGTGCGCTTGTCTGCGAAGTAGCAGTAGTGCTCACCCAACGTGTGCCACAGTTCGTCGAAATCCTGCGCGAACGTGATGTCGCGTACCACTTCGGCGGCGCGCCCGATCGCTGGCATGGCGCAAAGCCCCGCCGCGCCAGCCGCGCCGATCAAAGAGCGCCGGGTCCAGAACTGCGACATGCCCTCGTCTCCCGTTTGGGCTGGGCGGCCCTCAGCGCCCGATGAAGTTCGGCTTCCTCTTTTCCTTCAAAGCCTGGATGCCTTCAAGATGGTCCGCGCTGCGCACGCTGACGCTTTCGTAGGCGATGCCTGCGTCCATCAATGCCGTCGCGACCCGCTTGAGTTCGAGGTTGGTGAGGATCTTGGTCGCGCGGATGGCCACCGTTGCGCCGGCCAGCAGCTTCGCGCAGAACTCATCGACCCGCGTGTCGAGTTCGTCCAGCGGCACGCAGTGGTTGACCAGGCCAATCTCGGCAGCCCTCGCAGCCGTCAGTAGGTCTCCGGTGAGGAGGTATTCCTTCGCCCGCGTCAGCCCGATGCGCTGCGCCCAGATCACCGCCCCGCCGTCTCCCGCGACGAGCCCAAGGCCGACGTGCGGATCGCCGATCCTGGCGCCCTCGGCGGCGAAGATCACGTCGCACAGCAGCGCCAGCGTCGCGCCAAGGCCGACCGCGTGCCCGTTCATGCGGCAGATCACCGGCTTGTCGATGTCGAGCAGGGTTGAGACGATGCGCTTGGCCACGCGGGTTTCGTGGTCGAAGAGGTGCGGGTGCCTCGCATTGTGCTCGATGTGGTCGAGGTCCCCGCCGGCCGAAAAGGCGCGGCCTGCACCGGTGAGCACTATGACATCCGACCCGGTATCGACCTGCGCAAACCACATCGCCTCGGCCAGATCGTCGTGAAGCTGCAGGTTTACGGCGTTCAACGCATCCGGGCGGTTTAGGGTGATACGCAGGAGCCGGCCTTCGCGGGCCATCTCGATGGTGGCGAGGCCGGGCAGGGCGGGGGTGGTGTCGGTCATTGCAGTGGGATTCCTCTCTCTGGCGCAAGTCATAGCACCCGTGCCGCCGGGGCCACGCGAAAACGCGAGGAAGGGGCAACCCTTCGCTCCGGCGAAACCTGCGTCGGACATCCTGCACGGCGTTGCCAAAGGCTGCGAAGTCCGATCTACCGGGCTGAACGCATGCGCAGCAGCGCAGCATGGCGGTTGAGAGGAGCAGGCACGATGACGCAGTTCGACGAGGTTTTCGACTGGGTGGTCGTGGGCAGCGGTGCAGGGTCGATGTCCTCGGCGCTGCTGATGAAGCAGGCGGGCAAGTCGGTCGTCATCCTCGAGAAGGCGCAGTGGGTGGGCGGCACCACCTGCAAGTCGGGCGGCGTCATGTGGATTCCCGCCAACCGCTTCATGGACCCAGGCGAAGATAGCCTCGACAAGGCTTGCCAGTACCTCGACGCCGTGGTGCCGGACGGGCCCGATTCCCCCGGCACCAGCCCGGCGCGGCGTCGCACTTACGCAGTCGAGGCGCCCAAGATGCTGGACTTCATCGTCGGCCAGGGCGTCAGCATGGAGCGGGGCTCCGCCTTCTGGCCGGACTATTACGACGAGCTTCCCGGCGGCGTAAAGACCAGCCGCACCGTCACCGCCCTGCCGTTCGACAAGAAGGAACTCGGCAAGGAATGGGCGCCCAGGTTGCGACAGGGCTTTCTCGAAGTGCCCGTCCGGCTCGACGACGGCATGAAGCTGCCGTTCATGAAGCATTCCTGGGCGATCAAGCGGATGTTCTTCAGGATCGCGCTCAAGGTCGTCGCGGGCAAGCTGACCGGCAAGCACTGGGTGACGGCCGGCGCGGCGTTGCAGGGGCGGATGCTCAAGGCGGTGCTGGAGAAGCAGGCCGCCGACATCCGGATCAATTCGCCGGTCAACGAGGTCATCATGGACGGCGACCGCGCGGTCGGGGTCGTCACCGTGAAGGACGGCAAGCCGTGGCGCGTCGGTGCCAACCTCGGCATCCTGATGAACGCGGGCGGCTTTGCCATGAACCAGGCCATGCGCGACGAGTACATGCCGGGGACCCAGTCCAAGTGGTCGAACGGAATAGAGACCGACACCGGCGACATGCATGTCGAATTGGCCGCCAAGGGTGCGAAGCTCGGCCAGATGGACCAGATGGTCGGCTTCCAGATGAGCGAGGCGCCCGGCTGGGATACCGACTACGTCAAGCCGGGCACGCAGAGCACCACCGGCAAGCCCCACGCCATTCAGGTCGACCAGACCGGCGTGCGCTACATGAACGAAGGCGGCTCCTACGAGGAGTTCTGCGAGAACATGCTGGTGCGTAACCGCACCGTCCCCGCCATCCCCAGCTGGGCCATCATGGACCAGCAGTACATGGACGAATACGCGGTCGCCGGCAAAGGCACCGCGAGGAAGAACATGGACAAGTGGCTGGCGTCGGGCTGGATGCGCCGGGCGGATACGGTCGAGGCGCTGTCCACCTCAATCGAGGTCCCGACCGACGCGCTCAAGCGCACCGTGGATCGCTGGAACGGCTTCGTGCGCGGTGGCCGCGACGAGGACTTCAATCGGGGCGAGCGCGCCTACGACAACTGGCTGGGCGACCCGTTCTTCAAGGATGGCCCCAACAAGTGCATGGGGACGATCGAGAAAGGTCCGTTCTATGCCATTCCGATCGTACCGGGCGATGTCGGTACTTACGGCGGTGTCGTGTGTGATTGCGACTCGCGGGTCCTGCGCGAGGACGGCAGCGCCATTGCGGGGCTGTATGCCTGCGGCGTCACCACCGCCTCGCCGATGGGCCGGGTCTATCCCGGCGCTGGAGCAAGCGTGGGGCCGTCGATGACCTTCGGCTGGATCGCCGCCAAGCACGCGGCTGGGCTCGGCAACCAGCTTGCCTGATGCTGCGTCACTGGCGGCCGCGGGGTGGGTTGCGACGCAGGCCAGCGCCTTTTCCGCCGCGATCGGCCCTACGTGGATGCGCGGGGAACCCGGGGCACGGGAAGTCGCGTTGCTGACCGGCGAAATGGCCGCCAACGACCACGGGAAGGTGGTCCACGGCGGCGCGCTGATGACTTTCGCCGACATCGCGCTGGGTATCGTGGCCGTCGATGCGGTGGGTGAGCCGCGCTGCGCGACGGCGCAGCTCAACTACCATTTCGTGCGAGGTGTGGCGGTGGGAGCTCTGGTAACGTGCCGGCCGCAACTGGTGCGCCGCACCCGCCGCCTCGTCTTTGCGCGGGGGCTGTTCGAGGTCGACGGAGAGCCCGTCGGCACGGCGGACGGTATATTCAACGTCTTCGATGCGTGATCCGGCGGATCACCCGTCGCCAGGCGCTTCCACGAGCGATTTCAACCGCTCCAGGCGGATGTCCCATTGCTGCGACATCCGCTCCAGGTGAGCGCGCAGAGCGGCGATCCGTTCACTGCGCACCTGCCAGTGCCGGTCGCGTCCGACGCGAAAGCTGTCGATCAGGCCCGCGCCTTCGAGTACGCGCAGATGCTTGGTCAGTCCCTGCCGTGAAATACCCTGTCTGGCGTCGGTCAGCGTGACGGTTGCCATGGGGCCGCGTTCGCAGAGCCGCTCTATGATCGACAGCCGGCATGGGTCTCCGAGAGCAGCGAACAGAGGGGCAGTCGCGGCGGGCAGGCCCGCGTCGCGGCTCATCGTGCGCCCTGCTCCCCGTGAAGAGCGAGATAGCGTTCGATCAGCCCGGTCTGGTGCTCCCACCCGCCGTCGTTCGACTTCAACGCTTCTGCGCGGCGGCCGACCGGAAGCTGGTCGAAACCGGTCTCCGTGATCGTGAGCAGAGTACCGTCCGGGACCTCCGTCAGTGCGAAGGTGACGAGCGTCGTCGGCTCGTCATCATAGTCCCTGGCCGGATCGATCGCGAATGGATGCCAGCGGAATGCAAACAGGTGCATCGGCTCGATACGCTCGATCCTGATGCGAAACGGCGCGCCCCGGTGCGGTTCCTGCAGGCGCGCGACATCGGGGTCGACCCGGGTCGGCACGATCCGACCGGCTGCATCTTGCCCTGCGGTAAAAGGTCCATCGATCTCGGCACCGAACCAGATTCCGAACTGCGCAGGTTCGCTGATCGCGCGCCACACCCTTTCGCGTGACGCCTTCAACACGATCTTCTTTTCGATGCGGTCCTGTTCCATGAGCAACCTCCGGGTTGCGCGCTTTATTATCATCGAAAATTTTTCCACGCAACCTGAAGGTTGCGCGCCGAGTCATCGGTCAGCTCTCAGAGCAAGTTTACACCCACTTTTCCGAAGAAGGTGCCGCTGTCCAGATGGCGGTAGGCATCCGCCAGGCGCTCGAGATCGTAGACCGCATCAACCACCGGGCGGATAGCATGGCTTGCGATAAAGCTCGTCATTGCCTCATGCTGGTCGCGGTTGCCGACGCCGATGGGGGCGACGTTCACATCGGTCTGGCCCATGCGGGTCCAGCTGAAGTCGGACGCCAGCATGCCGATCGCGGAGAGTTGGCCGCCGGGGGCGAGGAGCGCGGCGTTGTCGTCGAACTGCACCGCGCCCACGGTGTCTATGACGTTGGCGATCGGCCGGTCGCCCAGCGCCTTGCGGACCTCGGAGGCCCAATCGGGCGAGGCGCGATAGTCGATGCAGAGGTCCGCGCCGAGGCTCGCCGCGCGGGCCAGCTTGGCGGGGGACGAGGAGGTGATAGCCACCCTGGCGCCCATTGCCCTGGCCAGTTGCAGCGCCGCGATCGCGACGCCGCCGGTGCCGTGGGCGAGCACCCAGTCCCCGGGCGCGGTCGGCCGGAAGGCGGTGAGCGCCGACCAGGCGGTCAGGCCCGCGCAGGCCAGCGTCGCGCCTTCGAAGTCGCCGAGTTCGTCCGGGAGGCGGCACAGGCTTTCCGCCGAAAACACCGCGTACTGGCGCGCGACGCCATCGATCGGGCCGCCAAGCATGCGCGGGTCGGGCGTCGATCCGTTCAGCCAGAACGGCGCGAAGATCGGCACCACCCGCTCGCCAACCGCGACGCGGGTGACGCCTTCGCCGAGCGCCACCACTTCCGCCGCGCCGCACGAGAGCGGCACGACCTCGGGTTCCTTGCCGAGGCCGGGGATCAGGCCCTTGGCGACGATCAGGTCGCGGAAGTTCAGTGTCGCCGCACGGATGCGGACCAGCGCTTCGCCGGGGCCGGGCTCGGGCGTGGCGACCTCTCGGATCGCGATGGTGGCGATGCCCTTGCCGCTTTCGATCGTCGCCTGCTTCACTGAGCTTCCTCCCTTGCGTGCATGTCGTCGCAACCGAAACCTCGTCGTTCCCGCGAAGGCGGGAAGGACGAAGGTGGTTGAACTCAAGGCAACCTCGCCAGCGAACCTAGCCCACCACCACCCCCGCGCGCAGCCGGAATCCGGTGCGCTCGGGCGATGGCTTTGCCTGCCGCGGCGCAGCGATGTGACTGGGCCGTCGCTGCGCGTCCTCGCGCCTTTTCGGGCGCTCCGGGGCGCTGCTAGGCCGTTCGGCGAGGACAACCGGGAGAGGGCAGGCGCGATGCAGGGGATCGGCGACAATCGGCCCGAACGGCTCTCGATAGTCGCCGGGCCCCCGCTCGCGGACGAGCCGGGGCAGGGTGCGCATACGATCGGCGGTTACTTGCGCGAGGTCGTGGCCCGTCATGGCCCGCGCGAGGCCGTCATCCTGCGCAAGGGCGCGCATCGCCTGTCATGGAGCTACGAAGACCTGCTCGCCCGCTCGCTCGAGATGGCGCGCGCGCTGGTAGCCTGCGGGCTGGGGAAGGGCGAGCGCGTCGGTATCCTGATGACCAACCGGCCGGAGTTCCTGTCCAGCCTGTTCGGCATCGCGCTGGCGGGCGGGGTGCCCGCAGCGCTCAGCACGTTCTCGACCCGGCCCGAGATGGATCACCTCCTGCGCGCCTCCGAAGTCTCGATCCTGCTGTTCGAGCAGCAGGTGCTCAAGAAGGACTTCGCCGCGATGCTGGCCGAGCTGGAGCCGGGCATCGCCGCAGGCTCGCCGGGCGGACTGACCTCGACGCGCTATCCCTACCTGCGCCGCCTCGTTTCGCTGGGCGGGGTGCCGGGCGACGTCGAGCCGCCGGAGGCTCACGCGGGCGGGGCGGTGGAAACCTGGGACCAGTTCCTCGCCCACGGCCAGACCATCGAAGAGGCCCTCGTGCTCGCCCGCGCCGACGCCGTGAATCCGGCGGAGACCGGCGGGCTGTTCTTCTCCTCGGGCACCACCAGCCTGCCCAAGGGCATCGTTCATGCGCAGCGCGCCTTCGCGATCCAGTGGTGGCGCTGGCCGCGCCTGTTCGCGATGCACGAACCCGTGCGCAGCTGGACCGGCAATGGCTTCTTCTGGTCGGGCAACGTCTCGATGGTGGTGGGCACGGCCTTCTCGACCGGCGGCGCGGTGATCCTGCAGCGCACCTTCGAGGCCGACGAGGCGCTGACGCTGGCCGAGCAGGAGCGGGTCACGTTCCTCAATGGCCGCCCGCACCAGTGGGCGCGCCTCACCGCCTCGCCGCTGTGGAAGGGAGCCGACCTCTCCAGCCTGAAATACATCACCCGCGGCGAGATGATCTGGCCGCACCCGACCGTCGATACCGACTGGGATGTGCCGATGTCGTTCGGCTGCACCGAGACGATGACGATCTGCACCTCGTTCGTTGCCGACGACGCCGAGGCCCGCGTCGAGGGCGCCTTCGGCTCGCCGCTGCCGGGCAATGTGCTAAAGATCGTCGAGCCGATATCGGGCCGACCGGTGCCGTTGGGACAGGTCGGCGAGATGTGCATCAAAGGACCGACGCTGATGTCGGGCTACCTCGGCAAGACGCCGGAGGCGTGCCTCGATGCCGAAGGTTTTTTCTGCACCGGCGACGGGGGGCGGGTGGACGAGGCGGGACGGTTCTTCTGGGAAGGGCGGCTTACCGACATGATAAAGACCGGGGGCGCGAACGTCTCCCCGCTCGAGGTGGACGACGTGATCGCGCGGATTCCGGGGGTGAAACGCACCCAGACGGTGGGCGTGCCAGACGACCTGCTCGGCGAGATGGTGGTCGCCTGCATCGTCCCGCTCGACGGCGCGCAGGTGCTGGAAGCGGAGGTCATCTCGCGCTGCAGGGCCGAGATCGCCAGCTTCAAGGTGCCGCGCCATGTCCTGTTCTTCAGCGACGAGGATTACGCCATCACCGGCAGCGAGAAGGTCAAGTCAAGCCAGGTTCGCAAGCTCGCCGTGCGCCGCCTCGCGGGCGATACCGCCGAGGCGTTTCGCTCGCCCTTGCAAGGTCCGGCGTGACAGGTACTGAACCTCTGTTCAGCCCCAATTCCCGCCGGGGCTACAAGGCCAAGCCGTTCGAGAGAGGACTCATGAGCCAGACGCTAGAAAACAGGGCGAGCCCCGATGCCGCCACCCAGCTCGACATCTATCGCCGCATGGTGCGGATCGAGCGGAACGACGAATTCACCCGGACCCAGATCCGCCGTGGCCGCATCACCGCGCCCTACTATTCGGCGCGCGGCCAGGAAGTGATCCCCTCCACCCTGTCGAACCTGATGACCGACGACGACGTGATCTGCACGATCTATCGCGGCATCCACGACATGGTCGCCAAGGGCATGCCGCTCCGCCCGCTCTGGGCCGAGATCTGCGGCCGCGTCGACGGCACCTGCAAGGGCAAGGGCGGCCCGATGCACCTCACCCACCCGGAAACCGGCGTGATGGTGACCACGGGCATCGTCGGCTCCTCGATGCCGATCGCCAACGGCTTCGCCTGGGCCTCGCTGCTCGACGGTTCGAAGCGCGTGACGATCGCCTACTTCGGCGACGGCGCCAGCAACATCGGCGCGTTCCACGAATCGCTGAACCTGGCCTCGGTGTGGAAGCTGCCGGTCATCTTCGTCTGCTCCAACAACGGTTTCGCCGAGCATACCCGCTACGAGAACGGCACTTCGGTGGACTTCATTTCGAAGCGCGCGATCGGCTACGGCATGCCGGGTTATACCGTCGACGGCAACGATCCGTTCGACATGTACGCCCACGCCCACGCCGCGATCGAGCGGGCGCGTGCCGGTGAAGGCCCGACCCTGCTCGAGTGCAAGACCTTCCGCTTCATGGGTCACGTCTTCGGCGACGCCGACACGTACATGACCAAGGAAGAAAAGGACGCGGCGCTCGCCAAGGACCCGCTGGTCCTGTTCCGCCAGCTGCTGATCGACACCGGCGTCGCCACCGAGGACGAGCTGGAAGCGATCAAGACCGCGGCCGAGGCGGAAGTCCAGGATGCGATCGATTTCGCCTTCGAGAGTGGATATGCGTCGGTGGACGAACTGCGCCGCGACGTCTTTGCCGAGGAGATTCCGGCATGAGCACCGAAACCGCAGCACAGACGACCGAAATGCTGAAGATGACCGGACAGGCCGCCGTGAGCGCGGCGCTGTTCCAGGCCATGGAGGAAGACCCCAAGGTCCTCGTCTTCGGCGAGGACGTGGCCGACCGCGAAGGCGGCGGCGTGATGGGCACCACGCGCGGGCTGTCGGCCAAGTTCGGCGACATGCGCGTGCGCTCGACCCCGATTGCCGAGCAGTCGATCATCGGCGCCGCCGTCGGCGCGGCGATGGCCGGCTACAAGCCGGTGGCCGAGATCATGCTGATGAACTTCATCACCGTGGCCATGGACATGGTGGTCAACCACGCCGCGAAGCTGCGCTTCATGTCGGGCGGGCAGAGTCAGGTTCCGCTGGTGATCCGCACCCTGACCGGCGCCGGCTGGCAGACCGCCGGCCAGCACTCGGACCACTACGAGGGCTGGTTCGCGCACACGGCGGGCATCAAGGTCGTCGCCCCCGCCACCCCGGCGGACTACAAGGGCCTGCTGCTCTCGGCGATCCAGGATCCCGATCCGGTCCTGTTCATCGAGAACAGCCGCACCATGTTCGTCCCCGGCGACGTCGCGGCCGACCAGGGCCCGATCCCGCTCGGCAAGGCGCGCGTCGCCCGCGAAGGCACGCACATCTCGCTGATCACCTACTCGGGCATGGTCGCCAACTGCCTCGCCGCGGCGGCCGAACTCGAAACGCAGGGCATCTCCGCCGAGGTGATCGACCTGCGCACGGTCTCGCCCTGGGACAAGGACGCCGTCCTCGCTTCCGCCGAAAAGACCGGCCGCGCCATCGTCGTCCACGAGGCGGTGCGCCACTTCGGTCCGGGCGGCGAAATCGCCTCGACCATCCAGGAAGTGCTGTTCCGCAAGCTCAAGGCGCCGGTCCGCCGCCTCGGCGCGCCGTACAGCCCGGTGCCGTTCGCCAAGGTGCTGGAAGACGCCTTCCTCGTGCAGCCGGCCGACATCGCCGCCGCCGCCAAGGCGCTCTGCGAATACGACTGACCGGCGCGTAGCAGGACGGTACGACATGCCCCTCTCCCGGTTACTCGGGGGAGGGGTTTGTCATTTGCCGCCATGCGTGATTCGTCATCCCCGCGAAGGCGGGGCCATTTGACGTAACTTCCTTAGGCGATGTCCGGAGGGTTCCTGCCTGCGGGGGCATGACGAAGAACAGAAGCGTCAGTTCACGAACGCCTGCTCGCGCTTTTCGGGACGGATGTAGATCGAGGTGATCTTCGGCGACAGCGCCTTCATCCGCGTCTCCAGGTCCTCGATCAACGTCTCCGCCTCGCCCATCGGGAGATCGTCAGCGAAGTCGGCGCTGATGGCGACGAAGACCGCGTCTGGGCCGGTGTGGACGGTGCGGACGTGATTGACCGAGGTGATGCAGGCGTTGCCGTCCATCACCGCGCGCAGTTGCTCGATCAGCAACGGGTCCGCGGCCTCGCCGATGAGCAGTCCCTTCGATTCGCGTGCCAGCAGCACCGCGACGCCTGCAAGCACCAGGCCGATGAGCACCGACGCCGCGCCGTCGAGGCGCGCGTCGTTGAAATAGCCGCTCGCCCAGATCCCCAGCGCGGCGACGACGAGGCCGACCAGCGCCGCACTGTCCTCGAACAGGACGATGAAGCCCGGCGGGTCCTTCGAGCGGCGGACCGCCTGCCACCAGCCCTGTCCCGCGCGCCCGGCGTTGAATTCGCGCACCGCCAGCGCCCATGACGTGCCCTCCATCGCGAAGGCCACGCCCAGCACGATATAGCTGAGCGTCGGGTCGGCGATCGGGTGCGGGTCCTGGATATGGACGATGCCCTCGTAGATCGAGATGCCCGCGCCGCCCGCGAAGATCAGGATGGCGACGACGAAGGCCCAGAAATAAAGCTCGCGCCCGTAGCCGAACGGGTGGGCGGCGTCGGGCACCTTCTTCGCGCGGCGCTGGCCGTAGAGCAGTAGCACCTGGTTGCCGCTGTCGACCAGCGAGTGGACGCCCTCGGTCGCCATGGCGGACGAGCCGCCGATGCCCGCCGCCGCGAACTTGGCAATGGCGATCCCGACGTTGGCGGCTAGCGCGCCGTAGAGGACGATGTTGTCGCGGATATGCCCGGATGCGCCGGGCTCGGATGGTGTGGCCATGCGGGCGACAACGTGCGGCGAGGAGTTGCGTTGCGTGGGGGGGGCTTCACGTCGTCCCCGCCTTCGCGGGGACGACGGATCAGGCTAGCGCGGCCAGCGCCTCGCGCCCGCTGCGCTCGTTCCAAAGGTCGGACGGGCCGCAGAGCTGCAGGTTGAGCATCGCGCGCTTCATGAAGCGGTGGATGGGGTGTTCCTCCGTCAGGCCGATGCCGCCGTGAAGCTGGATCGCCTCCTCGGTGACAAAGGCGAGCGCCTCCGCCGCAAGCGTCTTGGCGGCGCCGAGCTGGGTTAGGGTCGCTTCCTCGTCGCGGACGCGGTTCCACAGCAGGGCCTCGGCGATGACGATGCGCGTCTTCATGTCCGCGGCGCGGTGCTTGAGCGCCTGGAACATGGCGATCGGCCGGTCGAACTGGCGGCGCATCTTCATGTATTCGATGGTGAGATCGAGCGCCGCGTTCGCAGCACCGAGGCAGTCGGCGGCGATGGCGAGGTGCGCCTCCGGCGACAGCGCGTCGTGCAGCGCGGCGGCGCCCGCCGCATCGGTCAGGGCGAGGGAGGGGTCTGAAGCGTACCCATCCAGGACGACGTCGAACAGGCGGCGGCTCGGGTCCCAGATCGGGCGCTCGACCACGCTCACGCCGGGCGCGTCGGTGGGGACCAGCGCGTAGCCGGCGGGCAGTTTCGCCACGATTGCGACGGCCATGTCTGCGTCGAACACGCCGCCGATGGTGCCGGCCATCGTGCCGTCCGCCGCCGTTTCCAGCCGGGCGGGCAGGAGGTGCAGCGGGGCGTAATCGCCGCCAGCGAGGCGTTCGATCCACTCGGCGCGGTCCTGCAGGACTTCGCTCGCGAGTACCGCCTGCAGGCCAAGCTGCGCGGGGATCAGCGGCGTGGTCGCCAGAACCCGGCCCATCTCGAAGTGGATCGCGGTCGAGGCTTCGCGCCCCAGCCCAAGCCCGCCGTCGTCCTCGGGCAGGCGGACCATCAGCCAGCCCATCTCGGCGACCAGCTGCCAGCTCTCGTCGCGCGAGGGGGAGAGTGCGTCGGCGGGGAAGGCCTTCTGCGCGGCGTCGGTGAGTTCGTTGAGTTCGATCATGTCAGAGGACCCAGCCCTTCGGCTCGCGCGGCATGTCGAGCATGCGTTCGGCGATGATGTTGCGCTGCACTTCCTCACTGCCCCCGGCGATGGTCCAGGCGTAGGAGTTCATGAAGTCCGCCATCCAGTTGCCGGTGTTGAGGTCGCCGAAGGTGATCGGCGCGATGTACTGCTCGTCGATGCCGCCAAGGCGCAGGCCGAGCTTGGAGTAGGCCCGCAGCGCCCGGCTGTAGCTGTTCTTGACGATCGAGGCGTCGCCGATACGCTCGATGCCCCTGATGCGGTTGTCGAGGAACTGGTCGGCGATGGCGCAGACGGCGTCTACTTGCGTGACCAGTTCGCCGAAGTCGCGCAGCACGCCGCGGTCCTCGCCGTGGCCGTAGTCGCGCACCAGCGCGGCGACGCGGCCCAGCGCGCCGCGCATGCGGTAGCTGAGTTCCATCAGCGTGAGGCCGCGCTCGGAGGCGAGCGTCGCCTGCGCCACTGCCCAGCCCTTGCCCTCCTCACCGACACGCTCGGATACGGGGATTTCGACGTTGTCGAGGAAGATCTCGGCGAACTCCTCGTCGCCCTGGATCTGGTGGATCGGGCGCACCGAGACGCCGGGCGCGTCCATGTCCATCAGCAGGTAGGTGATGCCGGCCTGCTTCACCCCGTCCGACGAGGTGCGCACCAGCAGCAGGCACTTCTGCGCGAACTGGGCCATCGTCGACCAGACCTTCTGGCCGTTGACGACATAGACCTCGCGGCCATCGCGCGTCTCTCGCACCGCCTTGGTCTTGATCGCGGCAAGGTCTGATCCCGCCCCCGGCTCGGAGAAGCCCTGGCACCATGTCTCCCCCTCAAGAATACGGGGAAGGTAACGCGCCTGCTGCTCCTCGCTGGCACATTCGTGGAGTGTCGCGAAGGCGTGATAGGTGGAGACGAACGAAAGCAGCAGCCGAGGGCAGTCAGCCTTGGCGAGTTCCTCGTAGATGACCTTCTGCTCGGCCAGGCTGCGGCCGCCGCCGGGGAAGCGTGCCGGCCAGTGCGGGATCGCGTAGCCGGCCTTCACCAGTTTCGCGAACCAGCCCTGCTGAGTGGCGACGAAATCGTCCTGCGTACGGCTGGCGTCGCGCCAGCCGGTCGGGGCCTCGGCTTGGAGGAAGGCGCGCACTTCGGAACGCAGCGCGGCGAGATCGGGCGTATCGGTCATGGATTACGTCCAAGCACGGCGGCCGGACGCGCGTCCAGAACGGGCGGTACGCGCGGGCGATATCGCGGGGCTAGACGGCGATCTCGATGACATCGCCGTCGATCCGCACCTCGTAGGTCTCGATCGGCATCGAGGCGGGCGGATTGAGCGGCTTGCCGGTCTCGAGGTCGAAGCGGGCGCCGTGTACGGGGCAGGAGATCCAGCCAGCGCGGACGCGGCCGCATTCAAGCGTCTCGTAGGCGTGACTGCACAAGTTGCGTACCGCGAAGATGCGGTCTTTGGTGTTGACCAGAATCACGCCGACGCCGTTTACTTCGACCACTTTCTTGCCGCCTGCCGGAATCTCGTCCAGCTTCGCCACGGCGACGAATGCCTTTTCGCTCATTGTGCTGTTTCGACTTTCTGCATCGTTCGTCCCTGCTTCGCACGACCTCATGGCGCAAGCGCGCCGCGGACGCCAGAGCAGGGCCAAGCAACTCGCAGTACCCCGGCGGTCATTTCTAGGGCAAGCCGTGGACGCGATAAGGAGCGCACGAGGGCATCAACGCCCCGTCAGGGAGAGTGAGCCGGTGGCCTTTGCGGAAACCTTCGATGTCGTCGTGGTCGGGTCGGGCGCGGCCGGGGCGATGGCGGCGCTGCGCAGCGCGGACCTGGGCATGAAAGTGCTGATCGTGGAGAAGGCGCACAAGTTCGGCGGTACCTCGGCGACTTCGGGCGGAGTGATGTGGATACCCAACCATGGGCTCGACGGCGAAGTGGGCGACAGCCGCGCCTCGGCGCTCGAATACCTTGACGCGACGATCGGTAAGCCGGTGAACCGCGAACGACTGGAGGCTTTCGTCGATGAAGCCCCGAAGATGCTGCAGTACCTGAAATCTACCGGCGTTGCGGTCTTGGCGGCGGCGTGGCCCGACTATTTTCCGGGCCGTCCCGGCGCCCGCGCCGACCGCTCGGTGATCGTGCCGACCTTCGACGGGCGCAGACTGGGCGACGGGCGCTATGCCCTGATGCGCGAGCAGTACAACCGCTTCAAGCTGTTTGGCCGCTACGCCATGGATCTCACCGAGACCTTCGCTTTGATGATGCAGTCGAAGGGCTGGCGCACCGTCGCGGGCAAGATGATCGGGCGCTACTGGATGGACCGGGGCACCCGCAAGGTCTCGCACCGCGACAAGCGTTTTACGCAAGGCGCGGCGCTGATGGGCGCGACGTACGAGCAGGTTTTCAGGCGAGGCGTGGAACTGCGGCTGGAGACGAAGCTCGACCGTCTGACCGTCGACGAAGGTGGGCGGATCACCGGGGTCGAAGTCTCCAGCTTCGGGCGCAGTTACGCGGTCGAGGCGCGGCACGGCGTGGTCCTAGCCGCGGGCGGGTTCGAGTGGAACCAGGAACTGCGCGACCGCTTCTTCCCGGTCCCCGGCCTGACCCGGCACTCCTCCACGCCCGAGGACGGCAACCGGGGAGAGGCCCTGATCGCCGCCGAAGCGGTCGGGGCCAGCACCGAGCATACCGAGCAGGGCTGGTGGATTCCCACCATGACGCTGCCGATGAAGGGCGCCGCGAACTTCCACGAGATCCATCAGGCCGCCTTCGACGTCGGCCGCCCATGGAGCGTGGTCGTCAATCGCAAGGGGCTGCGCTTCGTTGACGAGGCGTGCGGATACGACCAGTTCGGGCAGGCGATGGTCCGCGATCAGGAGGCCAGCGGCGCCAACATGCCGTGCTGGCTGATCTTTGACGCCAAGTTCCGCCGCAAGTTCAGCGCGGGGGGGCTCATGCCCACGGTCCACACGCCCGAGAAGAAAGTCCCCGCCGACTGGTGGGATCATTACGTCTTCCGGGCCGACACGATCGAGGAACTTGCCCGCAAGATCCACGTCCCGGTCGACGCCGTGCGCCAGACCGTCGCGAAGATGAATGCCTATGCCGCCACCGGCATCGACCCCGAATTCGGGCGCGGCATGAACCCCTACGACCAGATGTTCGGCGACCCCAGTTCCAAGCCCAATCCCAACCTCGGCCCCATCGATACCGCGCCATACTATGCGGTCCCGATCAACAACGGCGATCTCGGCACCAAGGGCGGCCTGAGGTGTGACGCGCGGGCGCGGGTGCTAGACCATTCGGGCACGCCGATCCCGGGTCTCTATGCGGCGGGCAACAATGCGGGCACGCCGTTCGGGGACACCTACCCCGGAGCGGGGGCGACGATCGGGCCGGGCATGACCTTCGGCTACATCGCCGCCAACGACATCGCCGAGCGTTCGGGTAACCAGCGGGCGGCGGCGGGTGTGCGCGAAGCGGCGGCGGTTTGAGACGCGCGAAGGCGGGGATCCCGCTTTTCTGGCGCCAAAACGCAAAGGCCCACCAGCAATGAACGGAGCGAATGAATGCAAGGCAAGGTAGCGATCATCACCGGCGCGGCGGGGGGGATCGGCGAGGCGATCGTGCGGACGCTGGGAGCCAAGGGCGTGAAGGTGCTCGGCACCGGACGCAACGCGGGCAAGCTCGGCAACCTCAAGGACAAGCTGGCCGGCAGCGTAGAGTTCGATTTCGTCGCCGTCGACGCCACCGCCGCCGATGCCCCCACACGGATCGTCGGCGGCGCGGTGGAAAAGTTCGGCCGCCTCGATGTGCTGGTCAACAACGCCGGCTCATTCAACTTCGGCCCGGTGGACCAGACCACCGACGACATGCTCGACGAAGTGCTGAACATCTCGCTTCGCGCGCCCTTCCGCCTCTGCCGCGAGGCGCTGGGGACGATGGGCGAGGGCGCCTCGATCCTGTTCATCGGCTCAACCTGGGGCCTCTACGGCACGCCGGGCGGAGGCGCCTATTCCACGGTGAAGGCGGGCCAGATCGGCCTCATGCAGACCCTCGCCGCCGAATACGGGCCGCGCGGCGTGCGTGCCAACTACGTCGCGCCGACCGTGGTACGCACCGAGATGACCGACGCCTTCTGGGACCTCGACTTCTTCCGCCGCACCAACCACGAACTGACCCCGCTCCAGCGCGACTGCTCTGCAGCGGACATCGGCAACATGGTCGCCTTCCTCGCCTCCGACGAGGCGGGGTTCGTCAACGGCCAGACCATCGCGGTCGACGGCGGCATTTCGACCACCCGCTACCTCTCTCCGGCGGCGCTGGCGCGGTAGGACATTCGTCGGGGCGGTAAACGGGGGCGCACCCTTGTTCGCGCAGGCAGGCTGGGTCTAACCCACCGCCAGAGGACTGGAGAGCGCCGCGCCGATGCAATTCGAATGGACCCCCGAGCAGGACGCCTTCCGGCACAAGATCCGGGACTTCCTGCACGACAACCTGCCGGAAGACTGGGAGAAGTTCTCCGAGCATGGCCCCGCGTCCCCCGCGCTGACCGCCTTCGCGCGCGAGTTCTGCGTGAAGCTCGCCGATGCCGGCATCCTGTTCCCGCACTGGCCGGTCGAGATGGGCGGCGAAGGGCTGGGCCCTTGGGAGCAGCAGATCCTCGCCGAGGAGATGTGGATCGCGGGCGAGCCGCGCGGCGGCCAGTACATGAACGTCAACTGGATCGGCCCGACCCTCCAGAAGTACGGCACCGAGGAGCAGAAGGCGCGCTACCTCGAGCCGATCACCAGGGGCCAGTCGCTGTGGTGCCAGGGCTTTTCCGAGCCCGACGCCGGCTCCGACCTCGCCTCGCTGCGGACGCGGGCCACTTTGACTGACGGTAACTACGTCATCAACGGCCAGAAGATCTGGACCAGTTACGCGGGCCTTGCCGACACCTGCTTCCTGCTGACGCGCACCAGCGACGACCGCAAGAAGGGCATCACCATCATCCTGGTGCCGATGGATACGCCCGGTATCACCGTGCGCCAGATCCCCTCGTTGATCGGCGAGGGCGACATCCACGAAGTCTTCTTCGACGATGTGACCGTACCCGAGACCGCTCGCTTCGGCGAGGAAGGCCAAGCCTGGGAGATCGTCGCCTATTCGCTCCGCAACGAGCGCCTGGGCATCCCGCGCTTCACGCTGGCCCGCGCCGCGCTCGACCGTGCGGTTGCGATGCTTCAGGCGCAGGGCCGCTTCGCCCGCGACTACGTTCGGATCGAGGCAGCGCGATGCGCGGCGCTGTGCGAGGCGGCGGGGACGGCCAACTACGCCGTCGTCCAGAAGCGCGTCGATGGTCTTGCCATCGGCGCGGAATCGAGTTCGGCGCGCTACGCCACGGTCATGGCCGAGCGAGCGGTGTGCGAATTCGTCATCGAGTTCGTGCCCGAGGCGCTGGCCGGTGCCTCGCCCTACCTCAAGATGCATCACCAGCGCGGCATCGTCGCCGGCGTCGCTGCCGGGTCGGCCGAGATCCAGCTCAACATCATCGCCAGCGAAGTGCTGGAACTGCCCCGGGAACCGCGCTGATGCAGCTTGCCCTCAGCGAGGACCAGACCCAGGTCCTCGACTTCATCGACGCCCTCGCGCGGCCTTACTCGACTTTGCCGATGCACGATGTGTCGCTGGCGCTGGAGAGCGCCGAGCTGGACGCCGCGCTCGTCGAGAACGGCTTCCTCGACGTCATGGCGGTCGAGGAACTCGGCCCCGTCACCGCCGCACTGGTGGTGGAGAAATTGGCGCGCCTGCCTTTCGCGGTGGAGGCGGCGGCTTCGGCTTTGGTCCGCCCGCTGATCGATCCCGACCTGCCGCGCCCGCTCTGCCTCGTCGAGGAAGGGCGCATCGGCGACCCAGTGCGCTTCTTGCGGCCCGGCGCCACGGTGGTGGTCGTGGGGCCGTCCGGGGTGCGCAGCTTCGCGGCGGACGCTAGCCTGATCGCACCCGCACAGGAGCATACGCTCTACGCCTACCCGGTCGCCATGCTGACCGGCTTGCCAGAGGCCATGACCACGCACGACGTCGCCCCCGCCGAAGTGCTGCGCGCCTGGCGCGTCGCCGTGGCGGCTGAGGCGGCGGGCCTGCTCGGTGCGGCGCTGGCAAGCACGGTAACCTACGTGTCCGAGCGCAAGCAGTTCGGCCGCCCGCTCGCGACCTTCCAGGGCATGCGGCACCGCCTTTCCGAGGACCAGGTCATCACCAACAGCGTCTACTGGCTCGCCCTGCGTGCCGCCGGGACCGGCGATGCGGGGGATGCCGCCATGGCGCTGCTCCATGCGCAGGAGGCGGCCAAGCGGGTGTGCTACGACTACCACCAGTTCCTCGGTGGCATGGGCATGACGCTCGAGCATCCGCTGCACCTGTGGACCTATCGGCTCAAGCTGCTGACGGCTGAGCTGGGCGGGCGCGGGGAGCAGGGCCTGGCGGCGGCGGAAGCGTTGTGGGGGTAGGACTCTAGACCCCGAGGGAGGGGCTAGACTGGTAAACCCGTCGTTCCCACGGAGGCAGGGCCTCGCCTTCGCGGGGGTAGCGGGCCTTTTTTTGGGCTCGGGCGGTGACGGCCGGACCCTCAGTCCGTGTCGATCATGCCCTTCTGTCCGGGCCCACCGCTCACCGCCAAGGTCTCGCCGGTAATGTAGCTGGCCGCATCGCTGGCGAGGAACGCGACGGCTTGCGCGATCTCTTCGGGCTTGCCGGGGCGGCGCAGGGCGAAGGCGGTGGTGGCGGCTCCCAAGGCGTCGAAGCCGGTCTTCGCCCAGCCCTTCTGCGCGAGGTCGGTGGCGATCATGCCCGGCGCCACGCAGTTGACCCGCACGCCCGCGCCGCCCCACTCGGTCGCCGCGACCCGGGTGAACATCTGCAGCCCCGCCTTCGCCGCCGAATAGGCCCCGCAGCCCGCCGTGCCGCTGATACCGGCCTGCGAGGAGATGTTCACCACCGCGCCGTTGCCGCTGGCCTTGAGGTGCGGGAAGGCGGCATGCGCACAGTAGAAGGCGGCGTTGAGGTTGAGCGCGATGTCCTTGTCCCACATCGCCGCCGGCATCTTCGAGAAGGCCGAGAAGCTCGACTTGCCGGCATTGTTGATCAGGATGTCGAGCCGGCCGAACCGCTCCACCACGCTGTCGATCAGCGCCTGCGCCGCATCGGCGTCGGTAACGTCAGCGGGGAGGTATTCCACGCGCCGCCCCGTCTCTGCACCGATCTGCGCAGCGGCGGCTTCCAGGGCGTCCACCCGGCGCGCGGCGATCACGATATCGGCGCCGCGCTGGGCCAGCAATGTGGCGATGGCCTTGCCGATTCCGGTACCGCCGCCGGTCACGAGGGCCACGCGGCCGGCGAGATCGTATCCTTCGAGCATTACCATCTCCTTCGGCGCTGCGCTCCGCGCACGCGCTCGTTGATCTGTGCCGCGCGCTGCTCGGGCGAGAACCAGGGCGTATCGGGCGGCAAGTGGTCGCGCAGCTTGTCCAGCGGCACTCGGGTGAGGGTGGGCGTCGGGCAACTGTCGCAGTCGTACCAGCGTCCGTAGATCGTGCCCTGCAGGAAGCCCGCCGGGTCTAGCCAGTTGGGCACGCCGGGATCGTCGAGCGCGATCACCGCGCGGAATTTGCCGTCGCTGTCGATATGCGCGAAGTGGCCGTTGGTGCTGCTGGTGCGGTATACGTATTCGACCGCGTTGTAGTACGGGTCGTTGAGCTGGAAGTTCCAGTAGGGGCGTGTGGCCGGCAGCTCCGTTTCCAGCACCAGCGCCTCGCCCGGGTCGAACTCGAACACCGCAGGCACGTAGATCTGGCGCGACAGGGCGCCGCCGATCGGGGCGGGCTGGAACACGTTGATACCGGCGCTCGAGCGGATCTGGTTCTGCATCCCGAAGAACAGCTGCTGCGCGCGGCCGGGCATCGCCGCCATGTGACGAATGCGATCGAGGATATCGTCCACCGACAGGCGCGGCTTGGGGCCGACCGCATCGAGGTTCTCGATCGAGAGCACCGGGTCCACCTCGCCCGCCCAGTCGTAGGCGCGCTTGCGCGCCATCAGCAGCGTGGCGCCGGGCTTGATCTGCAGCCAGTTGCCCGCGTAGCCTTCCGGGCGCTCGGCCGAGAGCAGGATCTCGAAGCTGCCGTCTGCCTCGATCGCCAGCTGCCGGTCGTCGAGGTCGGCGTAATGCTCACCGGTCATGTCGACCGGGCCGGGGTAGCCGGCGTTGTTCATCTGGGTGTTGAAGGTAATCATCTTCACCGTCCCGCGCGTGCCGCTGACGCGGTAGCGGCAGGCGGGGCTGACCGGGCTCTGGAGGTAGATGTCGTCGGGGTTGGGCTGCAGCGTGTAGACCGGGTTCCACAGCGGGGCCCAGTCCGGATGCTCGGCGCTGGCGTGGAAGAACGCGAAGTAGGCGTAGGAGAACTGCATCACGATCTGCCGGTAAACGTCGGCGCGATATTCGGGATCGTCGGGCCGCCAGGTCTTGGCAATCTGCGCCACGGCTTCTTCAAGATCGGCCAGATACTCCGAGAGCGGACCGGGCTGTGATGGCTGCATCGTCCGGGTGATCCTCTCCTGCGCGGGCCCTCGCCGGGACTCGCTATAACTAGAGAGTATATACTATCTAAAAGGCCTGCAATGGGCATTGGGAGCGGTACGAACATGAGCACGCATGATCTTCTCGACCTCAACGGACAGGTCGCCGTGGTCACCGGCGCCGGGCAGAACGCCGGGCGCGGCATCGCGCTGGAACTGGCACGCCACAATGCGGGCGGCATCGCGGTGAACGACTTCGTGCCCGAGCGTGCCGAGGCGGTGGCCGAGGAGATCCGCGCGATGGGCGTACCCGCGCTCGCGGTGCCGTTCGACGTGGGCGACCTCGACGCGATCAAGGCCGCGGACGCTGCGATCAAGGAAAAGCTCGGGCCTGCGACGATCCTCGTCAACAATGCCGGCATGGCGGGGCCGGGCGGTTCGCTACGCCCGACGCTCAATTTCTGGGAGGAGGACCCCTCCGCCTGGGATCGTTACCTGCGCACCAATCTCTACGGGGTATACAACGCCTGCTTCGCCTTCGTGCCCAACATGGTCGCGGCGAAGCGTGGGCGGATCGTCACCATCGTTTCGGACTCGGGCCGCGTCGGTGAGCCCAAGTTGGCGGTCTACGCCTCGGCCAAGGCGGGCGCGCAGGGCTTCGTGCGCTCGCTGGCCAAGGAACTGGGGCGCTACGGCGTGACCAGCAATGCGGTCTCGCTGTCCTCGCTGATGCCCGACATGCCCGAGGAGAAGCTGGCCGAAGTCATGGCCAGCGACCACGCCAAGACCCAGTTGGCGCGCTATACCATCCGCCGCTACGGCAAGTCTTCGGACGTGGCGGGGCTGGTGACGTTCCTGTGCTCGGGCGCGGCGGAGTGGATCACCGGGCAGACTTATCCGCTCAACGGCGGCTACGCGCCGTCCATGTAGGGAGCAGGCCATGGCCGCGAGACTGGACTTCCGCCGCATCGAGCCCTTCGGGGTCGAGGTTCTGGAAGATCTCTCACGCCCGCTGACCGCCGCGCAGGAAGACCATTTCCGCGACCTGTGGCGCGACCATGCGCTCGTCCTCGCGCGGGGGCAGGCGTTGACGATGGCGCGCCAGCGCGAGCTTTGCGCGCTGCTCGGGCCGATCCTGCTGCGCGAGGGCGAGGACGGCACGATGTCCAACGAGGCAGGCGGACCCAGCGCCTCGCCGCTCGCCTGGCATTCCGATGCGGCCTATACCGAGCATCCCTTCGATGCGCTCTCGCTCCATGCGCTGGACGTGGTGGACGATGCGTCCTCCACCCGCTTCGCCAGCGCCGAGGCCGGGCTGGTGGCCTTGCCCGTCGATCTGCGCGGGGCGCTGGAGGCGCGCGAGCAGGACATGATCTCGCCGCACTACACCGTGCTCGACGTCGCCGCCTGTGACAGCGACGGACCTGAGGCGCTGCGGCAAGGCGTGCGTCCGGCGGTGCTGCGCAACCCGCACAATGGGCGCGACGTGCTCTGGGTGAGCGAGTTGCAGACTGCGCGGTTGCAGGGCATGGACCGGGACGACAGCCGCCGCACGCTCCATGCGGTCTTCGCGGTGCTCTACGATCCCGCGCGGACGCTGGAGCATACGTGGCGCGGAGGAGACGTGATCTTCTGGGATAACATCGCCCTCCAGCACGCGCGGGGAAATATCGGCAGCGTGAGCCGGCGGGTCCTGCAGCGCGTAATCGTCGGCACGCAGGGCACCGCGCCCCACGTCAGGACCTGATCAGGCGACCACTTCGCGCGTCTCGCCGCCGAGCCACTGGCGCACGACGAGGTAGCGCCCGTGGAGCGCGCCGCGGTCCTGGATGCCGAAGCCGAGCAGGGTGCCTTCGTGGCCCTCGGCGGCGGGGAGCCACTTCACCTGCTCCAGCCCGACGCGAACGCCTTCGCGCGAGAGGTCGGTGGCGCGGGCGAGGCCCTCGGCGACGAGACGGCCGATGTCGTGGCCCTTGGCGACGGCGAGAGCCTGCTGCCTCGGTGCATCCAGCAGCGCCATCTGCGCCTGCAAGGTCGCGTTCGTGTCCGAATGCATGTCGATGTAGAACCAGCCCTCGCAGTCGCGCGCGAAGTCGCCATGATAGCCGCGCAGGCCAGCGGTGTTCATGATGTTCGGTCCGTCCCAGCCATCGCTCGACAGCTCGCGCGCCACCGCTGGCGCCGATACGCCGAGCCCGAGGTAGACGAACCCGTCCGGGCCGCTTTCGAGCAAGGCGTCGACCGTCTCGGCCGCATCGTCGGCGAGCGGGGAAAGGCCGTGCTTGGCGACGATTGCGATGCCCAGCACTTTGGCCTCATCCTCGAGGTACTTGAGGTGCCGCGTGCCGATCGGGGAGATGTCGTAGGCGACGGCGAGGCGCTTGCATCCCAGCGTCGCCATGTGCCGCGCCATGACCAGCGATTCGTCCTCGTGGCTGCCGACCTGGTGGTGGAACATGTAGCGCCCGCGCGCGCGCTCGGCGCCGGCCCAGTTGATCGTGGGAATGCGCAGCTGTTCGGCGAGCGGTGTGGCGATGAGTGCGTTGTCGCCGATCGCCGGGCCCACGATCAGCGCGACCCCTGCCTCGGCCAGCTGGCGATAGGCGCGCTCGACCGCTTCGGCGGTGCCCGAGGGGAGGCCGAGGCCATACGCATGGACGAACTCGACCGGGGCGGTGATCCGTCCCGCGTCGCGCAGCACGCCGATTTCCCGCTCGAGCCAACCGGTGACGTCGCCGGGGATGGGGCCGCCATCATCCGGTTCGGAGAAGTCGGCCATGTCGTTGAGAATGCCGACCTTCACCGTCTTTGACCCGCTTGCTGGCACGCAGTTCCTCCCCGGAGACGGCAGGCGCGCACGATTGCTGGCGCCTGTCCCGTCGGCCCTGACAATGAGCCAGAGGGGAAAAGGCTGCATCGTCCGGGGGAAAGGAGGCGGTGCCGACGTGCACCCTCCTCCCCCACGTCACTCTGTCATTGCGTAGGGGGCTGGTTGCCAAAAGACGGCGTCAGGCCCTCGGCCCCCGCGCGAACAGCGGCTGGGTGCAGACTTCGTAGCTGGGGTCGCGCTCGCGAAGGCCTAGCAACCCGCCGCCGTCGAACGGGCGGCGCAGCTTCAAGTCGTAGGTCACCACGCGCTTCGCAAAGCGCCAGCGGCCGTCTATGCAGCGGCGGTAGTTGTCGATGTATCGGACTGCCATGAAGTCCTCCTCGCGCCCGCCGTCGCGGCCGGGGATGAGGTGGTAGGCCAGCGCATAGACCTCGCCGTCGCCCTCGTCGCCCTCGACCGCGATGAGGTGGTTGCATACGTGATGGCCCGAATAGGGCATGTAGGGAAACGCGCCCTCAATAAAGCGGCAGTAGCCATCCGCAGGGCCGTCGAAGGTATCGCCGTGACTGTCGGTGGCGTCCTCGGTGTAGAGGTCGCGCAGCAGGGCGATGTCCTGCCGGTCGATCGCGCGCGAATAGAGCAGCACGAGTTCGCGGATCGCCTCCTTGTCGAGCAGCGACTGGAGTGCGGTTTCGTCGATGGCCATCTCGTTCTCTCCCGTTGTTATCCTGCCCCATTCCGTTCGTGTCTCGACTTCGCTCGACACGAACGGAGGAGGTATGTCGTTACAACAGCGCGCCCCCGTCGACGGGATATACCTGCCCGGTGATGAAGCTGGCGCGGCCCGACGCGAGGAAGGTAGCCATCGCGGCCATCTCCTCAGGCGCGGCGAAGGGCTTGCCCACGAAGGTGCGGCGCTGGCGCAAGGCGCGGTCTTCCTCGCTGACGCTGGCGGCGCCCTTGGAGAACAACCCGGTTTCAGGATTGAAGCGGCTCCCGGCGCTGAGGCTCGCCGGGTCGGTGGGGATCGTCGCGTAAGGCGCGATGGCGTTGACGCGGATGCCGTGCTGGCCGACTTCCTTGGCGAGCACCACGGTGAAGCTGTGCACCGCGCCCTTGGCGGCGGAGTAAACCGGCAACATGTAGTCGCCCACAATCGCCGCAGTCGACCCGACGTTGACGATGGCGCCGGCCTCGCGCGCGATCATGCCGGGCAGCACCGCGTGGGTCATGCGCAGCACGGTGCCGAAGTTCAGGTCGATGTCGGCCATCCACTTGGCGGGGTCGCTGTTCACGAACAGGCCCTGGTCGACATTGCCGCCCACGTTGTTGACCAGCACCGCGACCGGACCAAACTGCTCGGCCGCTCGGAGCACCTTGTCGGGCGAGGCAGGGTCCAGCAGGTCGGCTTCCACGAATGTCGCATCGGCGGCGCCGCGCTGCCGGCAATCTTCGACCAGCCTCGCGCCGGCCTTCGCATCGCGGCCCACGAGGATCAGGATGGCACCTTCGGTGGCAAGGTCGAGCGCGATGGCACGGCCGATGTTGGCGGTCGCTCCGGTGACGACGGCGACTTTGCCCTGCAACTGGAAATCCATGACTTCTCCCGCGGTATCCTGGCTGCAATTGAGCTAGGCCGGGCTGGGGGCCGGGGCAAACCGCAGGAGCGATCAGCGCAACGCTCGTTGGCCCCCGGTGCGACAGGCGAGTGGGGCGGAGGCGTGCCGTCGCGGCTGTTCGCAAGCGGCCCTGGCTGGCGCCGTCAGTCCTCGATGTTCGGACCGAGCGAGGGGTCGAGATCTCGCGGACGGACGAGATGGACGAGGCGGGCGCAGCCTTCGGCAAGTTCCGCCCAGTGCGCGATGTCGAGCCGCAGGACGGCGAACGCGGCGGTGGGGAACTTGTCCTCGACCACGTCGCGCAAGGGGTTGCTGCCGTCATCGGGGACGAGGTCGAAGATCAGGTCCTCAAGCCCCGGATTGTGGCCCACCAGCAGGATCGAGCCGGGCGCGCCATGTTCGTCCTGCTCGCGCAGCACTTCCAGCAGCGTTGCCGAATTGGCGAGATAGATGCGGCGGTCCCATGTGACCGGCGGGGTCTCGCCGGCGGCTTCCCCGGCCAGTTCGATGGTTTGCGTGACGCGCACTGCGGGCGAGGCCAGGATGCGCTTCCAGCCCACGTGGTTCTCAAGCCCGTAGTCCTTGATGTGCTTGCCCATGACGCCGGCGCCCACGCGGCCTCGCTTGTTGAGCGGACGGTCGAAATCACGCAGGCGCGCATCGTTCCAGTCCGATTTGGCGTGGCGGAAAATGCCCAGGGTCTTCATCAGGATTTGGCCAATCTCGTGGGAGCGGATCAGATAAGCGGACGCGAGTCTTCAGCCGACTCTCCGGGCGCGCCCGCCGTGGCTCCTGAAGCATGGCCGGCCACGCGCTGTAAAGCCTCTTCCAGCGAGACCCGCCGGATCGGCGTGCCCGCCGGGAAGGCGGAGAGCAGGCGTGAGGGGAAGGCGGGGGACAGGACGACGAAATGCCCGCGGTCCTCGCGGCTGCGGATGAGGCGGCCGAACGCCTGCGCCAGCCGGGCGCGGATGATCGTGTCGTCGTAGGCGCCGCCGCCGTTCGCCAGCCGCCGCGCGCGGTGCAGGATCGAGGGGCGCGGCCAGGGGACCTGCTCCATCACCACCAGCCGCAGCGAATGGCCGGGCACGTCCACCCCGTCGCGCAGGGCGTCGGTGCCGAGCAGCGAGGCGGCGGGATCGTCGCGGAAGATGTCGACCAGCGTGCCGGTGTCTATGGGGTCGACATGCTGGGCGTAGAGCGGCAATCCGCCGCGGGCGAGGCGGTCGGCGATGCGGCCGTGGACCGCGCGCAGGCGGCGGATGGCGGTGAACAGGCCGAGCGCGCCGCCGCCCGACGCCTCGATAAGGCGGCCATAAGCCGCTGCTAGCGACGGGATATCGCCCTTGGGCACATCGGTGACGATCAGGACTTCGGCCTGCGCGGCGTAGTCGAACGGGCTCTGGTGCGTGGAAAGTCGAGGGGCGACGTCGATCTGCGCGGCGCCCGAGCGGGCCACGGCCTTGGTCCAGTCGTCGCCGTCGCGCAGGGTCGCCGAGGTGAGCACGACGCCGTGCGCCGGTTCGAGCACGACTTTGGCGAAAGGCTTCATGGGGTCGAGCCAGCGGCGGTGGATGCCGATGTCGAACTCGCGCGAATCGGAGCGGTCGACCGCGAGCCAGTCCACGAACTCGGGGTCGGCCGCGCCGCCGAGGCGGTTCAGCAGCGATTCCCACGCCGCCAGCGTATCGACGCGCCAGGTGAGCGAATGGCGTGCGCCCTCGATGCGGGCACGGCCGGGGCCATCGAGCCAGTCGGGCGGCTCCTCCAGCAGCGCTTCCAGCCGCATGCCGAGGCGGATCAGGGGCTGGCGCAGGTCGGCGAGGGCCATGCGCGCGGCCTGCGAGATTTCGACGAAGGCGCCTTCGAGGCCGGCCGCCTCGGTTTCCAGCGCATAGCCGGCGTCCTGCCCGCCGCTCTCGTCGCGGGCGTAGACGGTGGCGCGCACGGCGGCGAGCAGTTCCTCGAGCGGGCCGGAGGCGGCGTTCTCGCCGATGCGCTGGAGCCAGCCGTCGCCGGGAAGGGCTTCGGCGGCGGCGCGCGCGTCGGTGATCGCCTTGCCGCCGGCCTCGTCGTAGCTGGCGATGTCGGCGAGGCGTGCGGCGAGGCCCCGGCGGCGTCCCTTGGCGGCTTTTTCCGGGCCGATCACCCAGCGGCGCAGCTCGATCGCCTCGGCTCCGGTGAGCGCGGCGGCGAACGTCGAATCGGCGGCGTCGAAGACGTGATGGCCCTCGTCGAAGACGATGCGGGTGGGACGGGAGGCCGGGTCTCGCCCCCGAGCGGCGTTGACCATGACGAGCGCATGGTTGCCGATCACGAGGTCGGCGCCGACGCTGGCGCGGGTGGCGCGCTCGATGAAGCATTTGCGGTAATGCGGGCAGCCCGCGTAGACGCACTCGCCCCGCCGGTCGGTCAGCGCCGCGATGCCGCGCTGGCGGAACAGGGTGCCGAGCCAGCCGGGCAGGTCGCCCCCGATCATGTCGCCGTCGCGGGTGTAGGCGGCCCAGCGCGCCACCAACTGCGCGAGGATCGCCGCGCGGCCGGAGAAGCCGCCCTGCAACGCGTCCTCGAGGTTGAGGAGGCATAGGTAGTTCTCACGGCCCTTGCGCACCACGACCGGGCGGGTGCCATCGGCACGTCGCTCGGGCCAGGCGCGGCGGCTTTCGTGGCGCAGCTGGCGTTGTAGTGCCTTGGTGTAGGTGGAGACCCAGACGGTGCCGCCGGACTGCTCGGTCCACAGCGAGGTGGGTGCGAGATAGCCCAAGGTCTTGCCGATGCCGGTGCCGGCCTGTGCGAGCAGGACGTGCGGCCGTCCCGAACGCTCGCGCGGGGCGAAGGCGTGGGCGGCCTCTGCGGCATAGGCGCGCTGGCCGGGGCGCTGTTCGGCGGTCGAGCCGGTGAGGTGGGCGAGGCGGGCCAGTACTTCGGTCTCGTCGAGCACGACCTGGCGGGGCTGCGCGGGCTCGGGGCTTTCCTCCCACTCGGGCAGCCTGGTGAACAGCCAGCGCTCGGCCTGATGCGGGCGGGCGATGCGCGGCGTGAGCAAGGTGGCCCAGGGCCAGCGCATGCGGATCAGCGACTGGAGCGAGGTCCAGGCGCCTTCGCGCTCGGGCCAGGTAGGGCTCTCGCACATCTCCAGCAGGGCGCCGGCGGCTTCCTGGAGGAGGCGGGGCACGTCGGGGTCGCCGGCAGGCTCCGCGAGGCCCAGCGCATGGGCAAGGCCCTTGGGCGTGGGCACCACAAAGCGTGCGGGATGCACGAAGGCGTAGAGTTCGAGCAGGTCGAGGCCAGAGAGGTCCGGGTAGCCCAGCCGGGTCGCCAGCAGCGGTGCGTTGAGGATCAGCTGCGGGGTGTCCGCCGCCGCCATCACCGCTTCACCCTTGGAGATCGTGCGCGGTCCGCCGCTTTCGCGCAGCCAGCAGCCGCCGTGGCTGGCGTGAAGCGCGGGAAGGAACAGGGCGGCCATGGCCTCCGTCTTAGGGACGAGCGCGGGGATTGAAAACGGCGGGGCGGGCGATGCGCACGCAATAATTACGTCCGGTTACACTTTTTGTTCTTGCGTTGGACTGTTCTAGATATATCTTAGAGCCATCATGCAAGACAGGAAAACCCAGATGAGAAATATGAACGACGAACGCGGCCATGGCCGTGGGTGCAGAGGCGGCCGATTTGGCCATGGCCGCGATCGCGAGGCCATGATGGCCGCGGCAATGCAGGGCGTAGAGGAAGTCCGCGCGATGTTCGGTCGCCGTGGCAGGCACGGAATGGAGCGTGAGCACTTCGGCTCGGGTCCATTCGGCGGCGGATTTGGCGGTGGCTTCGGCGGTCGCGGGTTCGGGGAAGACTTTCCCGGGGGTCCGCGCGGCGGCGGCGGTGGTCGCGGCCCCGGTGGCGGACGGCGCAAGCGCCTGTTCGATCAGTCCGAACTTCAGACCCTGCTGCTAGCGCTGATCGCCGAGGCTTCGCGCCATGGCTACGACCTGATCCGCGAAATCGAGGCGCTTTCGGGCGGCGACTATGCGCCGAGCCCGGGCGTGGTCTACCCGGCGCTAACTTACATGGAAGAATCGGGCCTGATCGCGCCGGTCGCCGAAGAGACGGCACGCAAGGCTTTCGGCGTCACCGACGAGGGCCGCGCCAAGGTCGAGGCGGATGCCGAGAAGATCGCCGAACTCAAGGAGCGCCTGACTGCCTTGGCCGCACGGCGCGACAAGGTCGATCCCGCTCCGGTCCGCCGCGCTTTCCATGCGCTCAAGACCTCGGTGTTCGACCGCCTGTCGCACGACGGGGCCGACCGCGACCTGATCCTCAAGGTGGCCGACATCATCGACGAGGCCACCCGCAAGATCGAAAGGATCGAGGCTTGAACACCATCGAAGCCACGGTGAAGACCGACAGCGGCGGCAAGTACGTGCGCCAGCTCTGCAAGCACTGGAGCCACAAGCTGGAGACGCAGGTGGAGGGGGATACCGGTACGGTGACCTTCCCCACCGCCGTCGCGACGATGGCGGCGGACGAGACCGGCATCGCCATCGCCATCACCGGCCAGGACCGCGCCGACGTCGAGCGGCTCACTGGCGTGATCGCCAGCCACATCGACCGTTTCGCGTTCCGCGAAGCACCGCTGGCGTATGAGTGGTCCTGGCGGGGCTGATTATCGCGTCGTCCCCGCGAAAGCGGGGACCGCCGGGCACCCTTGAGGCGAGACGTCGCCGGCAGCTGCCCGAGCTTCCCGCGAGGTGGGTGCGGCCTTGCCAGCGGCCCCCGGTCAAGCCGGGGACGACGACCGTACCCACTCCACACTTGCGAAAATCGCGCTTTTCGCCAATGAGCGCGCCATGACTGAAAATGCCCTGATCGAAGCCGCCCGCGTGTCCAAGGCCTGGCCCTTCCAGGAGGCCCAGAAGCTCCTGAAGCGCTTTCCGCAGGGCAAGCCAGGCGGCGAGCCGGTGCTGTTCGAGACCGGCTACGGCCCCTCGGGCTTGCCGCATATCGGCACGTTCCAGGAAGTCCTGCGCACCACGCTGGTGCGCCGCGCCTACGAGGCGCTGACGGGCGGCGCGCCGACGCGGCTGGTCGCGTTCTCGGACGACATGGACGGGCTGCGCAAGGTGCCAGACAATATTCCGAACGCCGAGCTTCTCACCGCCAATCTCGGCAAGCCGCTGAGCCGCATTCCCGATCCGTTCGGTACGCACGAGAGCTTCGCGCACCATAACAACGCGATGCTGCGCGAATTCCTCGACCGGTTCGGTTTCGATTACGAATTCGTCTCGGCGAGCGACCGTTATAACTCCGGCGGCTTTGACGCCGCGCTGACGCGGGTGCTGGAGTGCAACCAGGCGATCCTCGACGTCATGCTGCCGACCCTGCGCGAGGAGCGCCGCAGGACCTATTCGCCGGTACTGCCGGTGTCGCCCACCACCGGCGCGGTGCTGCAGGTGCCGGTCGAGGTGCTCGAGCCGGCCACCGGCATGATCCGTTTTACCGACGAGGATGGCACGGTCGTCGAGCAGTCGGCATTCGGCGGCCGGTCGAAGCTGCAGTGGAAGGTCGACTGGGCGATGCGCTGGTATGCGCTCGGCGTCGACTACGAGATGTGCGGCAAGGACCTGACCGACTCGGTCACCCAGTCGGGCAAGATCGTCCAGGTCCTCGGTGGCAGGCGCCCCGAGGGACTGATCTACGAACTGTTCCTCGACGAGAACGGCGAGAAGATTTCCAAGTCCAAGGGCAACGGCCTGACCATCGAGCAGTGGCTGACCTACGGCACCGAGGAATCGCTCGGCTTCTACCTGTTCCGCGAACCCAAGAGCGCGAAGCAGCTGCACGTCGGCGTCATCCCCAAGGCGGTCGATGAATACTGGCAGTTCCGCGGCAACCTTGAAGGGCAGGCGCTCGACAAGCAGCTGGGCAACCCGGTGTGGCACCTGCTGCGCACCAACGGCGAGCGGGAGGGCGCGGGCGATACCGTGCCAGTGACGTTCTCGCTGCTGCTCAACCTCGTGGGCGTGCTCGGCGCGGACGCGACGGCGGAGCAGGTGTGGTCGTACCTCGGCAACTACGTGGCCGACGCCACGTCCGAGGCGCACCCGGCGCTGGCCGACATGGTCCGCGCCGCGCTCGCCACCAACCGCGACTTCATCGCCCCGACCCTCCAGCGCCGCGCGCCGTCCGCCGCCGAGGCCAAGGCGCTGAAGGCGCTGGACGCGCAGCTCGAGGCTGCCGGACCGGACGTCTCGGCCGAGGAACTGCAGAACATGGTCTACGAGATCGGCAAGGACGAGGCCTACGGCTTCGAGACCCTGCGCGACTGGTTCAAGGCGCTGTACGAGACGCTGCTGGGCAGCCCGCAGGGCCCGCGCATGGGCAGCTTCATCGCGCTTTACGGCGTGCCCGAGACGCGCAAGCTGATCGCAGAAGCGCTGGCATCCGCCTGATGAACGGCGTTCCCCGCACGGCCGGCGAACTCTGCGAGGAACTCCTCGGCCGCAAGCTGGGGGACGTCGATGCCGAGGAGCGCCGCGTGCTCGAACGCATTGCCTCGGGCACGGTCATGGGCCTCGACGCGCAGGAGGAAGCCTCGCTCCACGCGACCTTCCCCGACCGGCTGGCCGACAGGGTCGCTGCGGTCGGCGGTTCGTGGGCTTTCATCATCGCGTTCGGCGCGGTGCTGTTCGGCTGGATGCTCATCAACAGCGAGGTGCTTGAGGCCTTCGGGCTGCATCCCTTCGATGCCTATCCGTACATCTTCCTGAACCTGATGCTGTCGACGCTGGCGGCGATCCAGGCGCCCGTCATCATGATGAGCCAGAACCGCCAGTCCGACAAGGACCGCATCGCCGCACGCCACGACTACGAGGTCAACCTGCGCACCCAACTGGAGATCCTGCGCCTGCACAAGCGCATGGACCACCTGTTCGAATACCTCGTCCGCCGCGACGACGCTGCGCGGGGCGGGGAAGCCTGACGGGCTACTGCCAGGCGCGCGTTCGGAACCACTGGGTGACGACGTACTTGACCCCGCGAACCACAGGCCGGGCGGCATGCATCGTCCAGGGGTTGGGGGTGCCGTCCGGCAAGGCATTGTTCCACAGCAGCAGGGCGCCCGCGCGAGGCGGAATGCTGAGTGCGACGCGGGTGAAGTCGGTTATCCCGCCTTCGTCCACGGCGTTCAGGTACAGCATTGCGGTCCAGCTGCGCTGCCCGCCGCAGCGCCTTTCGTGCGGCCAGTAGCTCGACGCCGTGTCGAACCAGTCGCAGTGCTCGCGGAAGAACTCCCCGCGCCGATAGCGCTGCCCCTGCGGGGTTTCGCCCAGACCCGAGGCCATGCCGGTGACCATGGCGATGCGGGCCTCGAGGTCCTGCACGCAGACGTCCATGGCGTCGATGTCGCCGGAGTAGCTGGTGCGGTAATCCGGCCAATCCCCCCCGTCGATGAGGCTTGAGGGGCACGCGACCGCATCGATCAGTTCCATCAGGCGCCCGCAGTCCGGGAGCGGCAGGAAATCGTCGATCACGTAGACTTCCGCCCGATCCTCGGGAAAACGCCTTGCCGACGGATCCCCGGCAAGGCGTTCCCGTACGGCGGCGCCGATGCTCGCGAGGGCCTTGCGATCGGGATGGGCGGGAGTTGTCATCTATGTGACAGAGTACCTGTCCGCGCGAACAGATCAATTGGCGGGCGGGCGGGAGGTCAAGGAAACCGGTGGTAAAGAAAAAACCCCCAGGTTCCACGAACCCGGGGGTTTTCCGTTTTCCTGTTTACCAGAAGAAGTCGTAGATCACGTCCACTACTTCGCCGCTGTATGTATCGACCAGCAGGACGTCGTCGTAGTAGCGAACCCAGCGGTAGGGGCCATAGACGGCGGGCAGGCGGTACTGCCACGGGTCGTTGATCCAGTAGCGATTGCCGTAGAACATCGAATTCAGCGAGAAGCCGAGGCCCAGGCGGCGGTACGAATAGTTCTGGTAGGGCGCGTAATAACGACCGATCCGGTAAGTCGAGCGGTTGCGGTCGCGGTAGCCTTGCCAGTCGTAACGGTTGTCACGCCGCCAGCCGCTCCGATCCCAGTTGCGGCTCTGATTGCCGTTGCCGCGCCAGCTCTCGTTGCCGTTGCCCCGGCCGTTGCCGCGCCAGCTTTCGTTGTTGTTGCGACCGTTGTTACCCTGCCAACCGCCGTTGCCGCGGTCGTTGCCTTGCCAACCTTGCCCACGGTCGCGGTCACGATCGTTGTTGCGGTCGTTGCCGCGGTTGTCATTCCGGTCATTGGGACGATAGTTGCCACCTTGCGCGGGGTTGGTGCGGCTGACCGGTTCGCCGTTGCGCGTACCTCCAGCCCAGCCCGGCAGGTTGCGCCGGGTTTCGTTGGCGCCGCCCTGCTGCGCAACGGGGCGTGCCTGTTGCGGACGTGCCTGCGCAGGCGCCTGCTGCGGCCGGGCGTTTCCACCCTGCCAGTTGCCACGCGGAGCATCGTTGGCGCGGGGCGCTTCCCTCTGTGGCCGCGCCTGGGGGGGCTGTTGACGCTGCTGCTGGGGAGCGCCGCGTTCGGGGCGCTCGGCACGGCCACGGTCGTCGTTGGGCGCGGCCATGCCTGGTGTCGAGATGCTGGTGGCCGCCATTGCAAGCGTTCCAACGGTGAGCAGCACACCCGATTTCATGTTTTTCATTGCAGCCATTGTTCCGGTCTCCAAACCGAATTCACCGGACGGCGATCGCGGCTCTCTTCGTAAACCCTTGTTAAACGATACGCGCTGTCGCGCAGGTGAACCGCAGAGAGGCTGTTCGTTCAGGTTTATTTATACGAAAATGAACAAGCCGCCGTCCCGGTTCCGGAACGACGGCTTGTTGAATCGGCCAGCCGTGACGGCTCAGGTCAGCGCGTGAGCTTCTTGTAAGCCAGCGCGGTCGGACGGTCGGCAGCGTCGCCGAGGCGGCGGCGCTTGTCTTCCTCGTATGCGGCGAAGTTGCCTTCGAACCATTCGACGTGGCTGTTGCCCTCGAAGGCGAGGATGTGGGTGGCTAGACGATCGAGGAAGAAGCGGTCGTGGCTGATGACCACGGCGCAGCCTGCGAAGTTCTCGATCGCCTCTTCCAGCGCGCCCAGCGTTTCCACGTCGAGATCGTTGGTCGGTTCGTCGAGCAGCAGGACGTTGCCGCCGAGCTTGAGCATCTTGGCCATGTGGACGCGGTTGCGTTCACCGCCCGAGAGCTTGCCGACGTTCTTCTGCTGGTCCGCGCCCTTGAAGTTGAAGGCGCCGACGTAGGCCCGGGTCGACATCTCGTGCTTGTTGACGGTCATGTAGTCATGACCTTCCGAGATTTCCTGCCAGACGTTGTTCTTGGGATCGAGGTGGTCGCGGCTCTGGTCGACGAAGCCCAGGTGCACGGTCGAGCCCATTTCGATCGAGCCGGTGTCCGGGGTTTCCTTGCCGGTGATCAGCTTGAACAGCGTCGACTTGCCCGCGCCGTTGGGCCCGATGACGCCGACGATGCCGCCCGGCGGCAGGATGAACGAGAGGTTCTCGAACAGCAGCTTGTCGCCGTAAGCCTTGGACACGTCCTTGACCTCGATGACCTTGCCGCCGAGGCGCTCGGGCACCTGGATGACGATCTGGGCCTTGCCGGGCTTGCGGCCGGACTGGGCTTCCTGGAGCTGCTCGAACTTGCGGATACGCGCCTTGGACTTGGTCTGGCGCGCGGCCGGGGTCTGGCGGATCCACTCGAGTTCTTCCTTGAGCGCCTTGGCGCGGCCGGATTCCTCGCGGTCCTCCTGGTCGAGGCGCTTGGCCTTCTTCTCAAGATAGGTCGAGTAGTTGCCCTCGTAGGGGAAGTACTTCCCGCGATCGAGTTCGAGAATCCAGTCCACCACGTTGTCGAGGAAGTAGCGATCGTGGGTGATCATCAGCACCGCGCCCGCGTATTCCTTGAGGTGGTGCTCCAGCCACTCGACGGATTCGGCGTCGAGATGGTTGGTCGGTTCGTCGAGCAGCAGGATCGAGGGCTTCTGGATCAGCAGGCGGGTCAGCGCGACGCGGCGCTTTTCACCGCCCGAGAGGCTGGCCACCGGCCAGTCGCCGGGAGGGCAGCGTAGCGCTTCCATGGCGATCTCGAGCTGGTTGTCGAGCGTCCAGCCATCGACGGCGTCGATCTTGCCCTGCAGGTCGCCCATTTCCTCCATGAGCGCGTCGAAATCGACGTCTTCCGGCGGGTCGCCCATGATGTTCGAGATTTCGTTGAAGCGGTCGACGAGGTCGGCGGTCTCGCGCGCGCCGTCCTTGACGTTCTCCAGCACCGACTTGGTCGGGTCGAGTTCCGGCTCCTGCTCGAGATAGCCGACGGTGATGTTCTCGCCGGCCCAGGCTTCGCCGGTGTAGTCGGTGTCGATGCCGGCCATGATCTTGATAAGCGTGGATTTACCCGCGCCGTTGGGGCCGACGATGCCGATCTTGGCACCCTGGTAGAATTGGAGCGAGATGTCGCTGAGCACCGGCTTGGGAGCGCCGGTGAAAGTCTTGGTCATGCCCTTCATGACATAGGCGTACTGGGCGGCCATGGGCGTCCTTCGGATTTAAGATGCGATACGGTAATTTCCTGGACCGGCCCTTACAGGCCCGGCGTTGCGCCCGCAAGATGGGCGCGGCTGGCGGGGTATCAAGTCAGGCGGGGCGGCGCAGGGCGCGGACGAGGTCTTGCGCGAGGCGGGGCAGGAAGGCGAGCCCGGCCATGACCGTGGGCACCGTTAGGATCGCCCAGTAGAAGTTCACCGGGCGCGCGAAAGCTGCCGATAGCACCGCAATAGCGACCAGATAGGGCGCGGTCAGCCGCGCAATCGGCAGGGGCGCTCCGAGGAAGCCCAACAGCGCGAGCAGCGCCGCCAGGTACGATACCGGCGGGGGCAGGAGGTTGATGAGCGTCACCTCGGCGATGTCCCGCAGGGGCGCGGCGAGACCGCGCATGCCGCCCCAACCCTGCGACAGAGCATCGCTCGGCAGCGACAGCGGGGCGACGGCGGCGCGATGCAGGAACAGCGCCAGCGCATAGGCGGCGAGCAGGGCCGCCCAGCATCCCGCTTCGCGCCGCCGCCCGTCTCGCAGAGCCCAGAACCCGGCGACCAGCACGAAAGGCAGCGCCAGTTCGCGGATCGCCAGCGCGCAGGCGGCTGCCGCGAGCGCCGGAACCCACAACCCGCGCGCCAGCAGCGCGGCCGCCAGCGCGACGAGCACGCCTGCCCAGAGTTCGTGCGTCACGACAAGATCGGCGCTTCCGGCCATCGCGCCTCCGACCAGGATGAGCAGCGCTGCGCCCATGCGTTCGGGGGGGCTCGCCAGCGCTCGCAGCACCGCGAACCAGGCGAGGACGGTACCTCCCAGCAAGGCGGCGAGGAGCCAATGCGTCGCCCTCCAGCCGAGCCCCGCCTCGATCCAGGCGAGCGTCGGCAGGCGGACGGTGACGAAGGGACGGGTGGGGAACCCGTGCGCGCGGTGGAGGCGGGTGGCGGCGTGGTAATAGCCTTCGCCCCCCGCGACGGCTCCGGCGATGTCCTTGTAGAGCCGGACGTCCGAGTAGGTCCCGTCGCCCGTGATCGCGGGGCCGCTTTCCTCCGGCCGGATCGTCAGCGAAAGCGCCGCCAGCAGCACGATGGCGACAAGCACGGCGAGCGCCTGCAGGCGGGTGAGGGAGGCGAGCATGGGCGGCGTTGTGTTCGCTCGCGAGACCGGCCGCAAGCGTCATCGGACATGGTTTTCCACATGGTCCGGAACGGTGCCTGACCGCACCTTGGCACGGCGTTGCCGGTCGGTTAGCACTTGCACCATGAACACCGCCATCACGCTGCGCATCGCGCTTGCCGCCGCCGCCCTGTCCGCCGCCGCCCCGGTGCTCGCCACGCCGACAAACAGCTCGGGCACGGCATGGGACATCGTCGAGGGCCTGACCACGGAAATCGGCCCGCGGCCCGCTGGCTCGTCGGCGGAAGACCGCGCGCGCGACTGGGGCGCGCAGAAGCTCAGGGCGCTCGGTTTCCAGAACGTGCGGGTCGAGGAGTTCAAGACCCTCGGTTGGCAGCGCGGCCCCGAAAGCGCGAGCCTGACGGCGCCGTTCGCCCAGCCGCTGGCGATCACGGCGCTCGGCTATTCGGTGCCCACGCCCAAGGGCGGCCTCAGGGCGGAACTGGTCTACTTCCCCACGCTCGCCGCGCTGGAAGCCGCACCCGACGGTTCGCTCAAGGGCAAGGTTGCCTTCATCGACCATGCCATGCGCGCGGCGCAGGACGGCTCGGGCTACGGCCCTTACGGCAATGTGCGGCGCGAGGGGCCGACGATCGCCTCGCGCAAGGGCGCGGCGGGCGTGGTCATCCGCTCGGCCGGAACCGACAGCCACCGCAACCCGCACACGGGCGTCACGATCTTCGCCAAGGACGTGAAGCCGATCCCGGCGGGCGCGGTCTCGAACCCCGACGCCGACCTGATCGCGCGCACCGCCGCGCGCGGCAAGCCGATGGCCATCGACCTCACTCTCATGGGCAAGCCGTTCCCCGACGCGACTTCGGGCAACGTGATCGCCGACCTGCCGGGCCGCGATCCCTCGCTGCCGATCATCGTGCTCGCCTGTCATCTCGATTCGTGGGACCTCGGCACCGGCGCGGTCGATGATGCCTCGGGCTGCGCGATCATCAGCGCGGCGGCGCTGGCGGCACAGCAGGGCGGCCAGCCGCTGCGCACCATCCGCGTGCTGTGGTCGGGCAACGAGGAAACCGGCATCGCCGGCGGCGGCGGCGACGATTACGCCCGCCGCCACGGCAGCGAAGCGCACGCCCTCGCCATGGAAAGCGACTTCGGCGCCGACCGGGTGTGGCAGGTCCTGTTCAGCCACGCTCCCGAAGACAAGGCGCTGGCGGACAAGGTCAATGCGGCGCTCTGGCCGATGGGCATCGTCCCCCACAAGGGCGCGGCCGATGGCGGCGCCGACGTGGAGGCGATCATCGCCGCGCAGAAGCTGGCGGTGATCGACCTCGGCCAGGACGGCACGCATTACTTCGACCTGCACCACACCCCCGACGACACGCTCGACAAGGTCGATCCGGCGGCGCTCCAGCAGAACGTCGATGCCTGGGCGGCGGTGCTCAAGGTCGTCGCCAACGAGGCGGGACCGATCGGCAAGGTCGAGCGCGAGGCGAAGTAAGGGGTTCGAGGGGGCGTTAAGCGCTTCGACCCAAAGCCGGAGCTCGGAATCGAATCCGAACCAAAAACGTCGTCTCCGCGAAAGCGGGGACCCCCCTTGTTCTTTCTGGCGCGGAGCAAGGAAGCGGGACCCCGCCTACGCGGGGGCGAGGGAAATGGCATTCAGGCGGTTCGGATTCGTCCGTAGCCCTGTCACCGGCCGCCTTGCCGAAAGATCGGCGCGGCTCGGCCAGCGGCCGCCGGTCAGGCCGGGGAGGGCGAGTACGAAACCGTCACCCCGCCGCCGCGATCCGCTCCGCCACGGCGACCATGCGCCGCGCCTGTTCGAGGTGCAGCAGCTCGGTCATCCTGCCGTCGACGCGGATGGCGCCCTTGCCCTGGTTCTCGGGCAGGGCGAACGCTGCGATCACCCCGTGCGCCCAGGCGAGGTCCGCTTCGCCCGGCGAGAACACCGCGTTGCACGGCTCGATCTGCGCCGGGTGGATCAGGCTCTTGCCGTCGAAGCCGAACAGCAGACCCTGCCGCGCTTCGGCCTCGAAGGCGCCGAGGTCGCGGAATTCGTTGCAGACGCCGTCGAGGATCGCGACGCCGTGCGCCCGCGCGGCGGCCACCGCCATCGACAGGAACGGCAGGAACGGCGTGCGCTCCGGGGTGAGCTGGGCGCGCATTTCCTTGGCGAGGTCGTTGGTGCCCATGATCCACAGCGACAGGCGGGTCGATTTGGCCATGGCGGCGATCGGCTCCAGCGCGAACACGCTCGCGCAGGTCTCGATCATCGCCCAGAGCTGGAGCGAGGCGGGCGCCTCGGCCAGAGCCGCCTGGTAGCGGGCGATGTCCGCCGGGCCGTCCACCTTCGGGACCAGCACCGCGTCCGCCTTCGATCCGGCGATGGCGGCAAGGTCGGCGGCGCCCCATTCGGTGTCGATGCCGTTGGCGCGGATGGCGACTTCGCGGTGGCCGAAGCCGCCTTCCGCCACCGCGGAGATGGCGGCCGCGCGGGCCTCTTCCTTGGCCTCCGGCGCAACCGCGTCCTCGAGGTCGAGGATCACCACGTCGCAGGGCAGGGTGCGGGCCTTGGCGATGGCCTTGGCGTTCGAGGCCGGAAGATAGAGCGCGCTGCGGCGGGGGCGGTCGATGGAGCTGGGGAGTGTCATGGCGGTTCCCGTGGTCGAGGATGTTCCAAGCCCTTGGGGCGGGCGAGGGCGCACGGTCAAGCGCGGGCGACATGGTTGACGAGGGATTGCCGGGGCGGCGCGGAACTCCGCTAAGCAGAAAGTATAGGTTACAATCGTTTGCTCACGCCCTATACCTGACCTGTCGCACATGACCGCCAGCGCATCGCGGTCACGGCGTGGAGAGCCATCCCTCCTCCGCTCCATGCCCCGGCGACAGCCCTTATGGGTCGCACTTGTCGCCCCGTGCCTGCCTTTTTCCGCAACGAGCAGGCGCGGGGCGACATATTGCTTCGATGGTCAGACCGTATCGAGGATGCGCTCGCTTTCCAGCCACAGCCGGGCGGCCGCCGCGTCGTCGAGCCCTTGCGGACCGGGCTCCGCCTCGGCCATGTCGTGGAAGTAGCGGCCGCCGTCCTGCCCGGCTTCGGGCGCGGTCGCCAGCCAGACGATCGTGCGGGCGGGCTGCTGCGGCGGGATGAGGTCCTGCGTCGCCATATACGCCTGGAGCGAGGCTTCGCCGTGGCTGGAGAAATTGGAGCCGACCTTGCCCGGATGCATCGCCTGCGCGACGATGCCCTTGCCCCGGGCGCGGCGGTTCAACTCGCGCGTGAACAGCAGGTTGGCGAGCTTCGCCTGGCAATAGGCCGGGCCGGCGCTGAAGTCCTCCAGCATCATCAGGTCGTCCCAGCGCATCGCCGCGCATTGCATGTGCCCGAGCGACGAGACGGCGATGACCCTGACGGTTCCGGCCGCACTGTCCAGCGCGGCGCGTTCGAGCAGCGGCAGGAGTTCGCGGGTGAGCAGGAACGGCGCAAGGTGATTGGCCGCGAACGTCCACTCCAGCCCCTCGGACGACATGTAGAGCCCGTCGCGCACGCCGCCGGCGTTGTTGACGAGGACGTGGACGCGGTCCGTCAGCGTGTCGATTTCGGCGGCGACGCGGCGCACGTCGGCCATTTCGGCGAAGTCCCCGCGCAGGAAGTCCACGCGCCCTCCCGGCGCGGCGACGGCGCGCAGTTCGGTCTCGGCAGCGGCGCAGCGCGCGGGATCGCGGCCGGTGCCGATAACGTGCCAGCCCATCCGGGCGAAGGCCTCGGCGCTGGCCCTGCCGATGCCGGAACTGGCGCCGGTGACGACGACGCAGCGTTGGCTGGAGACGGGTTTGGTCATTTGGGGATATCTCGCTATATCAGAGGGAAGGGACGGTCATCTCAGGCATTGTATCAACAATCTGCGGCCTGCCGCCGCGTCCGGTCATGAAGAAGCAGAGTGCGCCCACGATCGTCAGGGCGGCAGCGATGACGAGGAACAGGTCGAAGCGCTCGGTCGCGCCCAGCGTCATGCTCAGCAGCACCGATCCGACCGCTCCGGCAAGCCCCATCGCGGCGATCAGGAAGCTGTAGATCAGGCTGAAGTTGGCAATGTCGAACGTGCGCGAGGTGAGATAGGCGCCGATATCGCCCTCCGCGCCCTGCGCCAGCCCGACCAGCAGCACCGCGCCCGCCAGCAGCCAGGGATGCTCGGCCGGGGAGGCGAGGATGAGGAACCCGATCGCGGGCAGTCCCAATGCTGCCAGCGCCACCGTCTGGGCCGAAACCTTGTCGAGCGCGAGGCCGCTGAGGAACCGGCCGACGACCACGCCCACCGCGTAGAGCGAGACGAGCCAGGTCGCCAGCTTGCCCGGCGCGCCGCTCTCGATGAGCACCAGCTTGAACTGCGAGGAGACGATGACGGTCGGCACGTTGCAGAAGAACATGCCCGCCACGATCAGGATGAAGGCGGGGTGGCGCAGCAGCGCACCGAACTGGGCGCGGGTGAGGCGCTGGGCGGTGCGCTCGGGCGCCGCGGCGGTGCCTCGCGGTCGCCGGCCCACCAGCGTCACCGCCACGATGCCGCCGATCGCCGAGATCAGCGCGAGCAGGCGGTAGCCCGCGCGCCACCCCTGCGCGTCGATCACTTCGCCCACCAGGGGCACGACGATGGCGCCCACCAGCGGCGCGCCGCTCATCAGCACGGAAAGCGCCATGCCGCGCGCGAGGTCGAAGCGCTGGACGATGACGCGGCTGAATACCAGCGTCGTGGTCAAGACGCCGAACAGGTGCTGGAACACGGTGATGGCGAAGAACTCGTAGATGTTGCCGCGCATCAGGCTGAAGGCGAGGAAGCTTAGCGGCACCGCCACGAAGCCGATCGCGGCCGACAGGCGCGCGCCGTGGCGGTCGGCGAAGCGGCCCCAGAACGGCACCACGAACATGCTCGCCAGCCCCAGTGTGCCGACCAGCGCGAACTGCGCCTTGTCCCACCCGAACTCGGCGATAAGCTCCGGCGCGAAGAGGTTGGTCATATAATGGTTCATCGCCGAGCCGAGCGCGAGCCCCAGCATCGCGCCGAGGAGCGTCGTCCCGTTCACCCGGAATTCGCGGAAATAGGTCACTTCGGCTCTCTCCCATCCTGCGCCCGTTTGCCGTGCCGCTATTGGACAAACCTACATCATCGCGGCTCAGCGCCCTTGAGGAACAGCCGTATCGCGAAGCGGACGCGCCGGTCGATGTCCTCGCGTCCAAGTTCGTTGCCCGAAAGGATGAAACGCACCGGGCCGCCGACCACCATGCTCATGAACACTTTGGCCGCAAGCATCGGGTCGTCGATGGCGAGGCGCCCGGCGCGAGTCTCCTCGGCGAGGATTTCGGCCAGGAAGCGCACCGTCGGCAGGGCGGCGATGTCGTAATAGATCTGGAAGATGTCCGGAAACCGGTAGCTTTCGGTGTTGATGATCCGTTGCAGCTTGGCTCCGTCGGCCTCCCTGACGAGATCGATGCGCAGCATGGCGATCGCGACGAGCGTCTCCTCCAGCGTCCCGCCGCGCGTGGCTTCGATGACCCCGAAGCCGACCGCGCGTCGCTCGGTGCCGTGGCGGATGACGGCGCGGAACAAGGCGGTCTTGTCCGGGTAGCGCGCATAAACCGTGCGCTTGGTCATGTTCACGTCGGCGGCGATCGCCTCGATCGTGGCGCCTTCGTACCCTTTGTCGAGGAAATGCTCGAGCGCGGCGTCCAGCAGCGCAACGTGACGGGCCTGCGCCTGCTCGCGGGTGGGGCGGCCGGCGCGGATGGGGGTTTCGGAAGGCGTGTCGTCGAGCATGGGGCCAGTGGACCCGATTTGGCTTGCGTCGCCAAGTGACTCGTGAATAATGAAACGCATCAGATGCTATTAATCGAGTCGGGCCGGACTGTCCAGTGAAAGGGCAGGCGGTCACATGGAGAGGAGACGAGCCGATGGGCGCCGCTGCCGACAAACTCATGGCCCTTGTGGCCGACCCCGAGCGCTTCACGTTCTCGGCCGGAGAACTGCGCGAGACGCAGGTGGCCGCGCTCGACGAGCGGTTTCAGGAACGCCGCGGTGCGATCAAGCTGCTCGCGCTGCGGGCGCGGGATGCAGGGATCGAAAAGATCGAGGCGATCGCCGACATCGTGCCGGTCCTGTTCCCGCACACTGCGTACAAGTCATATCCCGAAAGCTACCTCATGGACGAGCGTTGGGACCGGCTGACCAAATGGCTCGGCACCGTGTCGCCGTACCCGATCGAGGGCGTCGATCTCGACGGTATCGAGGGCATTGACGACTGGATCGCGCGGTTGGCGGAGAAGGGCTACTTCATCTCGTGCTCCAGTGGCACGACCGGCAAGTCCGCCATGCTGATCGCCTCGCAGAAGGACATGGACTGGTCGACGATCGACACCGTCAACGTGTTCTCTTGGGGTTCGGGCGTAATGCCGGCGCAGGACCGTCTCATTGTCGGCTGTGCGCCGGTCGCCACGGTTCCCAAGAACGCGACGATAGCCAAGGCGCAGTACGACGCCTTCGCCAATCCCGAGTGGCCGCGCTGGAACTATCCGGTGCCGCCGATCACGGTGGGTTCGCTGACCTCGATGGTCGTCATGCGCAAGAAGATCGCCGAGGGCACCGCCCGCCCCGACGAGATCGCGGCGTTCGAGGAAACCTCGGCGCAGCGCGCCCGGCTTGTGGAGGAGGCGATCCCGAAAACCGCGCAGTTCATCATCGAGAACCGCCACCTCAAGCTCCAGCTCTCGGGCCTGTGGAGCGGGCTTTGGGCGGTCGCCAAGGCCGTGCGCGATGCCGGGTACGGGCGCGAGGACTTCGATCCCGACAACTCGATCTACGTCGGCGGCGGGCTCAAGCGCGCGCAGCTTCCCGTGGATTATCAGGAATATGTCTTCGATACCTTCAACATTCCCGAGGATCGCCACTTCCAGAATTACTCGATGCAGGAGCTGAACTCTGGCATGCCCAAGTGCCGCGAGGGCGGGCGCTATCACGTGCCGCCGTGGATCGTGCCGATCCTGCTCGACAAGGCGGGCGACGCTGCGCTGGATCACACCGAAGGCGAGATGGAAGGGCGCGCTGCGTTCTTCGACCTCTCGCTCGACGGACGCTGGGGCGGGGTCATCACCGGCGACAGGATCAGGCTCGACCGCAGCCCCTGCGCCTGCGGCAATCATGGTCCCTCGATCCGCGACGACATTGCCCGCTACGCGGACCTGGAAGGCGACGACAAGATCGGCTGTGCGGGCACGGTCGACGCCTATGTGCGAGGTGTGGCATGAACTCCGTGATCCAATCGCTTGATTCCGAAGAACTTGTCTCGGCACCGTTCTTCCTGCGCGGCGAGGTGCTGCATGGCACCGAGGTGATCCAGAAGTCGCGCGACCTCGGCGTGACCTTCGCGACACCGCGGATACCCTTCGACCGCGCGGTGCCGCCGCGCACCGAGGTGCCGCCGCTGCTCAACGTGCCGCTTGCCGAGATCATCGATTTCCTCGTCGAAACCGGCCAACGGCTGGTCGCCCCAGGCAACGACCACATGCAGGAATGCATCGAGCGGATGTGCCGCACGCACATCCTCCCGCGCGCCGTGGTCGAGAACACCGCGCGCCATGCCGCCGCCTATCTCGACAAGCGCATTCTCATGGCCGAGGTGGCGCAGAACTTCCCCGACCCGCGCGCGCTCGACGAATGGGTGCCCAAGCAGGACTTCACCGGTCGCCGCAGCTTCGTGCGCGCCTTCGCACCGCGCCTGATCCATGTGCTGCCGGGCAATTCGCCGGGCGTCGCGGTGAAGTCGGTGGCGCAAGGCGCGATGGTCAAGGCGATCAACCTGTTCAAGATGAGCAGCGCCGATCCCTTCACCATGGTTGCGATCCTGCGGACGATGGCGGACATCGACCCGGAGCATCCGATCGTGAAGTCGATGTCGGCGGTCTACTGGCGCGGCGGCGACGATGCGACCGAGCGCGTGCTCTACCGCCCGCAGTACTTCGACAAGATCGTCGCCTGGGGCGGCGGGGACGCGATCAACAATGTTATCAAGTACCTGGGACCGGGATTTCAACTCGTTTCCTTCGATCCCAAGACCTCGATCTCGATGGTCGGGCGCGAAGGGCTGGTCGATGATGCGACCATCGACCGGGTGGCGGACCTGTGCTCGGCGGACGTGATGACGCTTAATCAGGAGGCCTGCGTCGCCAGCCGGTTCCAGTTCGTCGAGGGCGAACAGGATCAGGTGGACCGCTTCTGCGAGCGCCTTCAGTTCCACATCGCCCGCCGCGCCGCCGAGAGCGGGGACGTGCGCCCGCTCGACATGGACATGCGCGAGGCGGTCGAGATGATGATCCTGATGGACGACGAATACGGCGTTTGGGGTAGGACCGACGGCAAGGGCCTCGTCGTGCGCTCCGACGAGCCGGTCGATTTCCACCCTATCAACAAGACCGCCAACGTCGTGCGGGTCGAGCGTCTCGATGATGCGGTGAAGTGGATCAACGTCGCCACCCAGACGGTCGGCTTCTACCCGTTCCACCGCATGGCCGACTACCGCGATCGGCTGGCGGCGGGCGGTGCCCAGCGCGTGGTGCATCTGGGCGAGGCCGGCCCCTCGACCATCGGCAACCCGCACGATGCGATGTATCCTCTGCACCGCTTCGTCCACTGGATGGCGCATGAGGATGGGCGCGGGGAGGGCTGAGTCATATCCGTCCCGGCTTACGCAACCCATCGCCGAGACGGATATGTGGCGCGCATGCTTGCCTGCCCCGGACAGTGCGCTACCCATCACGCAAATGCTTGCTGCGTGCGGGACCACACCGCGCGGGCTCCGAACGAGGAACTTTAAACCCATGGCCGTTGAAATCCTGCTCCCGAAGATCGGCTTCTCGATGCAAGAGGGGCAGATCGCCGAATGGCTCGCCAAGGACGGGGACGCGGTAAGCGAAGGCCAGCCGCTGTTCTCGCTCGAGGCTGACAAGTCGACCAACGAGGTCGAGGCCCCCGCCAGCGGGACGCTCAAGATCGTCGCCCAGGTCGGCGAGACCTACGAAGTCGGCACGGTGCTCGGCTACATCGAGTAAGCGCCGCGCGCATCCCGCTGGACAGCCGTGCGCTGTCCGGCCAGACTGCGGCGATGCACAAGACCCTCCTTGCTTCGCTCGCCATCGCGACCCTGCTGTTCGCGACCGGCACTGCCCACGCCAGCCTGCCCGTGGGCGCGAAGGCTCCGGCCTTCGCCACCAAGGGCGCGAAGGGGGGCAAGGTCCTCTCGTTCGACCTGAAGCAGGCGCTCAAGCGCGGGCCGGTGGTGCTGTACTTCTACCCCAAGGCGTTCACGCAGGGCTGCACGCTGGAGGCCCACGCCTTCGCCGAGGCCAGCGACGACTTCGCCAAGGCCGGCGCCATGGTGGTCGGCATGTCGGCGGACGACCTGCCGACGCTGCAGAAGTTCTCGACCGAAGCCTGCCGCGACAAGTTCACCGTCGCTGTCGCCACGCCGGCGATCATCAAGGAATACGACGTCGCGCTCAAGCGTGATGGCATGCCGGCGGGCATGACCGACCGGACCAGCTACGTGATCGCGCGCGATGGCAAGATCACCATGGTCCACTCGGAGCTCGACTACCGCGACCATGTGAAGCTGACGCTGGAAGCGGTGCGCAAGCTGAGCAAGTAAGGGCACGCATCCTCGTACGGCGCCTCGAAGCCCGCAGGTCAGTTCCATCCCCGTCATCCTCGCGAAGGCGGGGATCCCGCTTACTTTTTCAGCCTCCCGCCCGAAGCCAACGAGCGGGGCCCCTGTTTTCGCGGGGGCGACGGGGACTAGCTGGCGGTTTGGCGGGAGGGGAAGCTCTCGATTGCCGGACGCCATGGCCGCGGATTGCCGTCCTCACCGAGGGCAATCCCGTCCCCGCCGACCAACCCGCTTGAACACCACCCCCACCTGCGGGTAATAGCGCCGCCTTTCCGCGCGTGAATTCGCGCGCGCTTTACATCCGGCGTCGCTGCGTTATGCGCGGCCGCTGGCGTTTCGTTGGAGTTCCTATCATGCGTGCCGAGGGGCAGGCCCACATTGTTCGTATCGAGAAGGCCCTCGCACTGGTCCGCAAGTTCCTCGACTGGGACCGCGCGCTGCGCCGGTTCGACGAGCTGAACGCGCGGGTCGAGGACCCGACTCTCTGGGACAAGCCCAAGGAGGCCGAGGCGGTCATGAAGGAGCGCCGCCGGCTCGAGGCCTCGATCGGCACTGTCAACCAGATCAGCGCCGAGATGGCCGACGCCGCCGAGTTCGTCGAACTGGGCGAGATGGAAGGCGACGAGGACACCATCGCCGAGGGTCTGGCCACGCTGAAGGCGCTGGCCGACCGCGCCGATGCCGACAAGATCCAGGCGCTGCTGGGCGGCGAGGCCGACGCCAACGACACCTACCTCGAAGTCCACGCGGGCGCGGGCGGCACCGAAAGCCAGGACTGGGCCGAAATCCTCCAGCGCATGTACACGCGCTGGGCGGAACGGCGCGGCTACAAGGTCGAACTGGTCGACTACCATGCGGGCGAAGCCGCCGGCATCAAGAGCTGCACCCTGCTCATCAAGGGCGAGAACGCCTACGGTTATGCCAAGACCGAGAGCGGCGTCCACCGTCTCGTCCGCATCAGCCCCTACGACAGTGCGGCGCGGCGCCACACTAGCTTCTCGTCGGTCTGGGTCTACCCGGTGATCGACGACACCTTCGAGATCGAGATCAATCCCTCGGACCTGAAGATCGACACCTACCGCGCATCGGGTGCGGGCGGTCAGCACGTCAACACCACCGATTCGGCGGTGCGCATCACCCACCAGCCGTCCGGCATCATCGTCGCCAGCCAGATCGACCGCTCGCAGCACAAGAACCGCGAGATCGCCATGGGCATGCTCAAGGCGCGCATGTTCGAGGCCGAGATGCGCCGCCGCGAGGAAGCCGCCAGCGCCGAGCACGCCAGCAAGAGCGACATCGGCTGGGGCCACCAGATCCGCTCCTACGTGCTGCAGCCCTACCAGCAGGTGAAGGACCTGCGCACCGGCTATGTCTCGACTTCGCCCGACGACGTGCTCGACGGCGACCTCGATCCCTTCATGGCGGCCGCGCTTTCGCAGCGCGTGACCGGCGAGAAGGTCGACGTCGAGGATGCCGACTGAGGGCGCTTCGTAACGGGGGCCGGTTCGGGGCGCAGTCGTCTCCCTGAGGGACGCCGCGCCCCTTCCTGCCTTTTCAAGGGTTTTGCCAACGCGGCCTCGAGTCGCTAAGGGGCCGCATGTTCCGCGCCGCTCTCCTCATTTCCGCTGCACTGGTGCTGGTGCTCGCCGCCTGCCAGCAGCCGCCTGCCGATGACGGCCGGGCGGGCACGGCGCGCGCGTTTCCCACGCCTGACCGGCCGGTCTCGAAGGCTGGAGGCATCGCTTTCGCTTCGGAAGCCCAGCGCGACCAGGCGCACGAGGCGCAGGTCGTCATGGACCTTGCGAAGATCGCGCCGGGAATGAGCGTCGCCGACCTCGGCGCGGGCGAGGGCTACTACACCACCCGTCTCGCGCAGCGCGTCGGCCGCCGTGGCCGCGTCCTGGCCGAGGACATCGACGCCGCCTCCAACGAGCGGCTGGCCGCGCGCGTCATGCGCGAGGGGATCGGCAACGTCTCGATCACTCTGGGAACCCCGGACGATCCGCGCCTGCCGCCCGCCAGCTTCGACCGGATCCTGCTGGTCCACATGTATCACGAGGTTTCCGAGCCTTACGCCTTCCTGTGGCGCCTGCGTCCGGCGCTGCGCAAGGGCGGCCGGGTGGTCGTGGTCGACGTAGATCGCCCTACGGACGCACACGGGATTGCACCGCCGCTGCTGTTCTGCGAATTCGCGTCAGTGGGATTGCGGTTGACGGAATTTGTTCGCAAGCCGGAATTGCGGGGCTATTATGCGCAGTTCGAGGTCGCGGGATCGCGGCCGGAGCCGGCGGATATCAAGCCCTGCCGCATGACAGGCGAAGCGCCGCCGAAGACCGATGGATCGCAGGGCTGACGCGCAACGCCTGGGAAAGACGAAAGAGAAGATGAGTTTCAAGGGTCTCAAGCCGATTCTGTACGGCGGTCGCGAAGTCTGGCCTCTGGTCGAAGGCGGCAAGGGTGTTTCCGCCAGCAACCACATGAGCTCGGGCGCATGGGCTGCGGCGGGCGGCATCGGCACGGTCAGCGCGGTCAATGCCGACAGCTACGACGCCGAAGGCAAGATCGTGCCCCAGGTCTACCACGCGCTCACGCGCAAGGAGCGGCACAAGGAACTGATCGACTACGCCATCGACGGCGCGGTCGAGCAGGTGCGCCGCGCCTGGGAGATTTCCGGCGGCAAGGGCGCGATCAACATCAACGTCCTGTGGGAGATGGGCGGCGCCCAGCCGATCCTCGAAGGCGTGCTGGAGCAGACCCGCGGCATGGTCGCGGGCGTCACCTGCGGCGCGGGCATGCCTTACAAGCTGTCCGAGATCGCGGCCCGCTACAACGTCAACTACCTGCCGATCGTCAGCTCCGCGCGCGCCTTCCGGGCGCTGTGGAAGCGCGCCTATCACAAGGTGCCGCAGCTGCTCGGCGCGGTGGTCTACGAGGACCCGTGGCTGGCCGGCGGCCATAACGGCCTGTCGAACGCCGAGGACCCGCTGAGGCCCGAGGACCCGTACCCCCGCGTCAAGGCGCTGCGCGACACCATGCGCGGCGAGGGTATCCCCGACAGCCTGCCGATCGTCATGGCCGGCGGCGTCTGGTTCCTGCGCGACTGGGAGAACTGGATCGACAACCCGGAACTGGGCTCGATCGCCTTCCAGTACGGCACCCGCCCGCTGCTCACCACCGAGAGCCCGATCCCGCAGGAGTGGAAGGACGCCCTGCGCGAACTCGAGCCCGGCGACGTGCTGCTCCACCGCTTCTCGCCCACCGGCTTCTACTCGTCGGCCGTGCGCAACCCGTTCCTGCGCAATCTCGAAGCGCGCTCCGAGCGCCAGATCCCTTATTCCAAGGTCGAGGCGGGCGAGCATACCGTGCGCCTCGACGTCGGCGTCAAGGGCAAGAACTTCTGGGTCGCCCCCAAGGACCTCGACCGTGCGCGCGCCTGGTCGGGCCAGGGCCACACCGACGGCCTGCGCACGCCCGACGACACCATCGTCTTCGTCAGCCCGGAGGAGCGCGACGTCATCCGCCAGGACCAGGCCGACTGCATGGGCTGCCTGTCGCACTGCGGGTTCTCGTCGTGGAAGGACCATGACGACTATACCACCGGCCGCCTCGCCGACCCGCGCAGCTTCTGCATCCAGAAGACCCTGCAGGACATCGCGCACGGCCAGCCGGTCGACGAGAACCTGATGTTCGCCGGCCATGCGGCCTACAAGTTCAAGCAGGATCCGTTCTATTCCAACGGCTTCACGCCCACCGTCAAGGAACTGGTCGATCGCATCCTGACGGGCGACTGATCAGGAAGATGTCCCCGTCTGCGCGGGGGCAACTTCTCGAGCGTCAACGGCAGCAATGTCACGAGGGTTCGGACCGTAGCGGTTCGGACCCTTTTTGCCGGGCACGACCAGCAGCAGCAGGTACAGCAATGCGAACGGCAGGAAGAGCACCCAGTCGATGTAGGCGAGGGCGCCTTCCACCACGCGGCGGGCGTCCCAGCCGCCGATCAGCGCCAGCAGGTCGAGGATCAGGTTCCGCACCGCGACCGCCAGCAGCACGAGGCTCCAGCGGCCGCTCCATCCCAAATCGTGGAAGCGGCGCACCATCAGCGCGGCGGCGGGGACGAGGATGAGATACTGGACGGCGAAGGCGGTCCACCGGCTGACCGCAACGGGCGCCAGTTCCCCGGCGAGGCCATTGACGATGATGAGCACCGCTGCCGAGATGACGATGTAGTCGATCACCTCTCCTCGCCGCGATCGCCCGCGGAAATCGACGGTCTTCGCAAGAGTCTGCCCGATATGCCGCAAGTATGCCTTCATGGCGCCATGTCCCGGCTCCGGCCCATCGCTGTCAATCGAAATTCCAGGCCCTTTCGCCGTGGGTGGTGGCATCGAGGCCCTCGCGCTCGGCATCCTCGGACACGCGCATCGGGAAGGCCAGCGAGGCCATGAGCGCGAGGATGACGGTGCCTGCGAGCGACCACACCGCCACCACCGCGATGCCCACACCCTGCGCCACGAACTGCGCGATCGGGTTCATGCCCTCGCCGTATCCGACGCCGCCCGCTGTCTCCGACAGGAACACCGCGAGCAGCAGCGACCCGAGCATGCCGCCGACGCCGTGGATCGCGAAGACGCCCAGTGCATCGTCGATCCTGAGAGTGCGGTGCACGAAGCGCATCGCAACATGGCAGGCCAGCGCGCCGGAAACCCCGAACAGCAAGGCCGCGCCCGGCGAGATGTAGCCGGCGGCCGGGCTCACCGTGGCGATACCGGCGAGCGCGCCGATCGCGAAGCTCCTGGCGCTGGCTTTCCCGCTCGCGATGCGCTCGGTCAGCAGCCACGTCAGCGCGGCGGCTGCGGCGCTGACGTGCATGGAGATGATCGCCGCCGCCGCGTCGTCGCTGGCGGCGAGCGCGGAGCCGCCGCTCAGCGCCAGCCAGCCGACCCACAGCAGGGCGCCGCCCGCGACCGTCAGGACCGGGCCGTGCGGGGTCACCTGTCCCGACACGACGCCTCTGCGCCGCCCCAGCATCACTGCGATCACCAGCGCGGAGACGCCTGCACTCGTATGCAGGACGATGCCGCCGCCCCAGTCGAGCGTTCCCACGCCCTGCGCCAGCCAGCCGCCGCCCCAGATCCAGTGCGCGACCGGCGCGTAGACGACGAGGCTCCACAACGCGGCGAACGAGAGAACCCAGCCCAGCCGCGCGCGCTCGGCCCAGGCGCCGACCATGAGCGCGGGGGCGAGGGCGGCAAAGACCATCTGGAACAGCGCGAAAGCGCTCTCGGGCACGGCGGTGCCCACGCGCACGTTGCCGAGGTTCAGGAGCATCCAGGCATTGCCCTGGCCCAGCCAGCCGCTGCCGACCTCACCGAAGGCCAGGGTGTAGCCGACCATGATCCACAGCATCGAGACGGCCGCGAAGATCGCTCCGCACTGCACGAGCACCGACAGCGCATTCCGGCCCCGCACCCGCCCGGCATGGAAAAGCGCCAGTCCCGGCAGGGCCAGCATGGCCAGCAGGCCCGATGCCATGAGCCATGCGGTGTCGCCGCCGTCGGCCACGTCGAGCCGGCCGTCCTGCGCAAACGCGGCGGTCGGCAGCAAGGCAATCATGGCGGCAATCGGCAGCAGGCGCTGCTTGGTCATCAGGCGGTATCCCCTTGAGGTCGCACGCCGAATACCGGGCAACCTCTTTACGGGGAGTTAGATCAGGAAATTAACCCGAGACAAGCGATTGCCGCACCGATGCGGGGACAACGCGGGGGAGGTCAGGGCAGGACCATGTCGTGCGGGCGGTGGCCGTCCACCCAGAAGCGGATGTTGGCGATGACCCGCTCGCCCGCCGCGCCGCGTCCTTCGTAAGTGGCGCTGCCGAGGTGCGGCATGGCCACGAGGCCAGGCAGGTCGAGCAAGCGCGGATCGACCTGCGGCTCGCGCGCGAAGACGTCGAGCCCGGCGCCGCCGATGCGGTCTTCGGAGAGGGCGGCGATCAGCGCCTCCTCGTCGATCAGCTGCCCGCGCCCGGTGTTCACCAGGCAGGCCCCCGGCTTCATCAGCGCGATGCGGCGCGCGTCCATGAGGTGCGTGGTTTCCGGGCCGGCGGGGCAGTGGAATGTCAGGATGTCCGCCTGAGACACGAGCGTGTCGAGCTCGGCCTCGTAGCGGGCGGAGAACATGTTTTCGACCGCGGAGGGCAGGCGGTGGCGGTTGTGGTAGCGGATATCCATGCCGAAGGCGCGGGCGCGGTGGGCCACGGCCTGTCCGATGCGTCCCATGCCGACGATGCCCAGCGTCCTGCCGCCCAGCGCATGGCCCAGCATCACCGATGGCCCCCAGCCGGCCCAGCGCCCTTCGCGCAGGGTCTTCACATTGTCGCTGAAGCGGCGCGAGACGAGGATGATGAGGGCCAGCGTCAGGTCGGCGGTGTCGTCGGTGAAGACGCCGGGCGTATTGGTCACCATGATCCGGTGGGCGCGGGCGGCGGCGATGTCGATGTGCTCGGTGCCCGCACCGAAGCTGGCGATCATGCCGAGGCGTTCCCCGGCCTGCGCGATCATCGCCGCGTCGATGGTGTCGGTGACGGTGGGGACCAGCACGTCGCAGTCGCGCATCGCCGCTTCCAGTTCGGCGCGGCTCATCGGCACGTCGCCGGGATTGAGCACGACGTCGAAAAGCTCCGCCATGCGCGCCTCGACCGAGGGCAACAGGCGCCGCGTCACGATCACGCGGGGGCGCGGCGGAATGGGGCGGGCGGTGTCGCTGGGCTGGACCATGAGGCAATGGGCTATGCCGTCCACAGGGTCGGGGTCAAGAAGCCTTGAAGCAGGGTCCGCCCGCGCGGTATGCACCGGATGATGAACCGCCGCCTTTTCCTGCTGCCGCTCGCCGCGCTGAGCGCGCTCGGCCTGATCGCCACGACGCCCGCCCGGGCCGCCGACGACGACAAGGTGCCCTACTGGGCGTCGGTCGATGCCGACATCGCTAACCTCAGGGTGGGACCGGGCGATTCGTACCGGATCGACTGGGTCTATCGCCGCCCGCACCTGCCGGTGAAGGTCCTGCGCCGCGAAGGCTCGTGGCGCCTGATCCAGGACCCGGACGGCGAAAAGGGCTGGATGCGCGACCTGCTGCTCTCGCGCCAGCGCGCCGGGATGGTCAAGGACGGCGCCCTGATCGAGATGCACGCCGAGCCAAGCAGCGGCTCGCCGATGCTGTGGCGGGTGGAGCCTGGCGTGGTGGGCCTGCTGGGCCCTTGCAAGGACGGCTGGTGCCCCTTCGACACCGCCGGCCACAAGGGCTTCGTGCGCGAGGACAAGGTGTGGGGCACGGGCGCGCCCTGAAGCGCGCGCCGGGCCGTGCGCGCCGCGCTTAGAGGCAGGCTTCCAGGAACGCCTGGTCGAAGCCGTACTGGCGCGCCTTTTCCAGCGTATAGGGGCGCAGGCCCGAGGGGCGGAACTCGCCGATGATCTTGCCGTCGTCGCTTTCGTCCAGGTACTCGAACTTGAAGAGTTCCTGGGTGACGATGACGTCGCCTTCCATGCCGATCACCTCGGTGATGTTGGTGGTGCGGCGCGAGCCGTCGCGCAGGCGCTTGACCTGTACGATCAGGTCGACCGACTCCGCGATCTGGCGGCTGATGGCTTCCTTGGGGATCTTGATGTCGCCCATCAGGATCATGTTTTCCATGCGCCCCAGGCATTCGCGCGGGGAGTTGGCGTGAAGCGTGCACATCGAGCCGTCGTGGCCGGTGTTCATGGCGGCGAGCAGGTCGAAGCATTCGGCGCCGCGGATTTCGCCGAGGATGATGCGGTCCGGGCGCATACGCAGGGCGTTCTTCACGAGGTCGCCGATGGTGATGGCGCCCTGGCCCTCGAGGTTCGGGGGGCGGGTCTCGAGCGGCAGCCAGTGCGGCTGCTGCAGGCGCAGTTCCGCCGCATCCTCGATCGTCAGCACGCGCTCGCCCGGGTCGATCATCTTCGACAGGGCGTTGAGCATGGTCGTCTTGCCCGAGCCGGTGCCGCCCGAGATGACGATGTTCATGCGGCTGGCGCCGGCGATCTTGAGGGCGGTGGCCATCTTCTCGCTCATCGAACCGAAGTCCTTGAGCATGTCGATGGTGATCGGCTTCTCGGAGAACTTACGGATCGAGATCGCGGTGCCGCGCAAGCTGAGCGGCGGCACGATCACGTTGACGCGGCTGCCGTCCTTGAGGCGGGCGTCGGCCAGCGGCGTGGTCTGGTCGACGCGGCGACCGACCTGATTGACGATGCGCTGGGCGATCTGGAACAGGTGCTGCTCGTCGCGGAACTTGGTGGGGGCGAGCTGGAGTTTGCCCTTCTTTTCGATGTAGGTCTGATTCGGCCCGTTGACCATGATGTCCGAGATGTCGGGGTCGTTGAGCAGTTCCTCCAGAGGTCCGAAGCCGAGCAGCTCGTCGATCAGCACCTTCTCCAGCGCGAACTGCTCGCGGCGGTTGAAGGTGATCTTGAGCTCGGCCAGGACCTCGATGATGATCGGGCGGAATTCCTCGGACAGCTCGTCCTTGGTCAGCGTCGCGGCCGCCTCGGGGTCGACCCGCTCGAGCAGGCGCGGGAGCACCTGTTCCTTGATCTTGTGGATCGAGGCTTCGAAGCCGTTCTGCTCCGAGGGCTCGTGCACCGCGTTGGCGCGGTCGGCGAGGCGGGAGAGCGCATCCTCGCGCATGGCCTGAGCCGTGGTCTGCACGGGGGCGTCGCCGGGGATGGGCGGGAACTGGTCGCCGCCGGGAATCGGAGCGCCGGGCGTCGTCGGAGTCTTGTCGGCGGTGCCTTTGAGAGGCTTGGCCACACCGAACGCGGGACGCGCGCCCTGGCCCATGCCGCCTACACCGTTACGCCGACCGAATGCCGTCATGAACCCAAAACCCTTCAGCCGCCCGGCGAACTGCGGGCGTGAACCAACGTTAATGAAGGCCTGATTAAGGTTGAAACTTTGATAACTTACTAATGGCGGGGCAGGGTGCCACGACGATGCAACGAGCGGTGAAGGCATGAACGGCGAAGCGCAGGCGTGCTGGCTCTGTGCGCGTCCGCTCGGGCGGCGCGTCGAGTGGCATCACCCCGTCCCGAAGAGCCGGGGCGGGCGCGAGACGGTGCCGGTCCATCCCATCTGCCACCGCACGATCCACGCGGCGCTCAGCAATGCGCAGCTGGCCAAGCTGGGGCCTGATGCACCGCCCTTGTTGCAGGTGGAAGAGATCGCGCGCTTCGTGCGCTGGGTCGCGGGCAAGCCACCGGACTTTCATGCGCCGACAAGGACGCGGCGGTGAGGGGGCTTCGAGCGGACCCAGTGCGGGATAGGAACCCTTGTCGGAACCCAGCTGACGACGGTGCGACACGAGGCATCACCAGATGGGTCCCCGCCTTCGCGGGGATGACGGAGATATGGTCGCGACGATCACGCTCCGGCAGGAGAACCCCAAAACGCAAACGGGCGGGCGGTCCTTCGACCACCCGCCCGCTTTCCGGTTCACTGCCCCGAAGGATCAGTTCTTCGACTTGTCGACCAGGGCGTTGGCGCCGATCCAGGGCATCATGGCGCGCAGCTTGGCGCCGGTTTCCTCGATCGGGTGACGCTTGGCGGCGAGGCGCGAGGCCTTCAGCTCGGGCTGGCCGGCGCGGTTGTCCATCACGAAGTCCTTGACGAAACGGCCCGACTGGATGTCCTCCAGAACGCGCTTCATTTCCTTCTTGGTCTCTTCGGTGATGATGCGCGGACCGGTCTTGATGTCGCCGTATTCGGCGGTGTTGGAGATCGAATAGCGCATGTTGGCGATGCCGCCCTCATACATCAGGTCGACGATCAGCTTCAGCTCGTGGAGGCACTCGAAGTAGGCCATCTCGGGCGCGTAGCCGGCTTCCACCAGCGTCTCGAAGCCGGCCTGGACCAGCGCGGTGGCGCCGCCGCAGAGCACGGCCTGCTCGCCGAACAGGTCGGTTTCGCATTCCTCGCGGAAGTTGGTCTCGATGATGCCCGAACGGCCGCCACCGACGCCCGAAGCGTAGGCGAGGGCGATGTCGTGGGCGTTGCCGGTCACGTCCTGGTGGATCGCGACGAGGCAGGGCACGCCGCCGCCGCGCTGGTATTCGGAGCGCACGGTGTGGCCCGGGCCCTTGGGCGCGATCATGATGACGTCGATGTCGGCGCGCGGCTCGATCAGGCCGAAGTGGACGTTGAGGCCGTGGGCGAAGGCGAGCGCCGCGCCGGGCTTCAGGTTGGCGTGCAGGTCCTCGGCGTAGATCGCGGCCTGGTGCTCGTCGGGAGCCAGGATCATGATGATGTCGGCCCACTTGGCCGCCTCGACGTTCGAGAGCACCTTGAAACCGGCGCCTTCGGCCTTCTTCGCGGTGGCCGACCCTTCGCGCAGCGCGATGGCGACTTCCTTGACGCCCGAATCGCGCAGGTTCTGGGCATGGGCGTGGCCCTGGCTGCCGTAACCGAGCACGACGATCTTCTTGTCGGTGATCAGGTTGATGTCGCTGTCGGCGTCGTAATAGACCTTCATTTCAGTACCCTTTTCGGCGGCCTGCGCGCGGCATGGCCAGATGTGTGTGCGCTCTGGCGCGCGGTCATTGGGCTTCCGCGAGCGCGAAAGCAGCGAAGAGAATTGTCAGGCTTCCTCGGGCCCGCGGGCCATGGCGACGATGCCGGTGCGGCCGACCTCCACGAGGCCGAGATCGCGCATCAGCGCCACGAAGCTGTCGATCTTGTCCGGCGCGCCGGTCATCTCGAAGATGAAGCTCTCGGTCGTCGTGTCGACCGGGCGCGCCCGGAACACGTCGGCGATGCGCAGCGCCTCGACGCGCTTTTCGCCGACCCCTGCGACCTTCACCAGCGCCAGTTCACGCGCGACGTGCGGGCCCAGCTCGGTCAGATCGACGACCTTGTGGACCGGCACCAGCCGTTCGAGCTGGGCGTGGATCTGGTCGATCTGGCTCGGGGGGCCGTGCGTCACGATGGTGATCCGGCTCACTTCGTGGTTGTCGGTGATGTCGGCCACGGTCAGGCTGTCGATGTTGTAGCCGCGCGCGGTGAAGAGGCCGGCGATCTTGGCGAGGATACCCGCCTCGTTGTCGACCGTGACGGTCAGGACGTGCCGTTCCTCGGCTTCGGGGTGCATGTGCATCATTGTTCCGTTCCGTCCCTCAGACCAGCGCCTTGGCTTCGTCGTCCATGGTCCCGGCGACGTTGTCGCCATAGAGGATCATGTCGACATGCGATGCGCCCGAGGGGATCATCGGGAAGCAGTTCGATTCCTTGTGGACGAGGCAGTCGACGATGACCGGGCCGGGATGGTCGATCATGGCCTGGATGCCGGCGTCGAGCTGGCTTTCGTCCTCGATGCGGATGCCCTTCCAGCCATAGGCCTCGGCCAGCTTCACGAAGTCGGGCAGGCTGTCCGAGTACGAGTTCGAGAAGCGGCTCTCGTAGGTCAGCTCCTGCCACTGGCGGACCATGCCCATCCATTCGTTGTTGAGGATGAACACCTTGACCGGCAGGCGGTACTGCGTGGCGGTGCCCAGTTCCTGGATGTTCATCTGGATCGAGGCGTCGCCGGCGATGTCGATGACGAGGCTGTCCGGGTTGCCGCACTGCGCGCCGATGGCGGCGGGCAGGCCGTAGCCCATGGTGCCCAGGCCGCCCGAGGTCAGCCACTTGTTGGGGCTGAAGAACGGGAAGTGCTGCGCCGCCCACATCTGGTGCTGGCCGACTTCGGTCGAGATCACGGGATCGCGGTCCTTGGTCAGCTCGTACAGCCGCTGGATCGCCAGCTGCGGCATGATCGCATCGGCATTGGCCGGGAACGACAGGCTCTTCCTCTCGCGCCAGGTGTCGACGCGGGCCTTCCAGGCGGTCAGGTCCTGGCCCTTGCGGCTGCCCCACTCGGTCAGGATCTGGTCGAGCACGGTCGCGCAGTCGCCCACGATCGGCAGGTCGACGCGCACGATCTTGTTGATCGAGGAGCGGTCGATGTCGATGTGGATCTTCTTCGAGTTCGGCGCGAAGGCGTCGAGGCGGCCGGTCACGCGGTCGTCGAAGCGGGCGCCGACGCAGATGATGAGGTCCGACTGGTTCATCGCCAGGTTGGCCTCGTAGGTCCCGTGCATGCCCAGCATGCCCAGCCAGTCGGCATGGTCGGCCGGGAAGGCGCCGAGGCCCATCAGCGTCGAGGTGACCGGCGCGCCGGTCTTCGCCTGCAGCGCGCGCAGCAGTTCGCTGGCGCGCGGCCCTGCGTTGATGACGCCGCCGCCGGTGTAGAAGACAGGCGCCCTGGCGGCCGCGATCATCTCGACCGCCTGCGCGATCTCCTGCGCCGAGCCTTCGGTGCGCGGCGCGTAGCGCTGGCGGCGCTGGATCGGCGCGTCGGACCACGCGGCCGAGGCGATCTGCACGTCCTTGGGGATGTCGATCAGGACCGGGCCGGGGCGGCCGGTGGTGGCGATCTGGAACGCCTCGTCGACGACCGCAGCCAGGTCAGCCGGGTCCTTCACGAGGTAGTTGTGCTTGGTGCAGTGGCGCGAGATGCCGACGGTGTCGGCTTCCTGGAACGCGTCCGAGCCGATCAGACCGGTCGGGACCTGGCCGCTGATGACGACGAGCGGGATCGAATCGAGGAACGCGTCGGCGATCGCGGTGACGACGTTGGTCGCCCCCGGGCCCGAAGTGACGAGCACGACGCCGGGCTTGCCGGTCGAACGCGCGTAGCCTTCGGCGGCGTGGCCGGCACCGGCTTCGTGGCGCACGAGGATATGGCGCAGGCGCTCGTCACCGAACAGGGCATCGTAGATCGGGAGCACGGCGCCGCCGGGATAGCCGAATACGAATTCGACCCCCTGTCGGACCAGGCTTTCGACTAGGATGTTCGCGCCGCTGCGCTCTTCACTCACAACACATTCCTTCTCAATTCCGCGGCCTCACCGAGACGTGCCTTTATACGAAGCAGTGACGGCCGTTGTCCCCGAGAGCGCCCGTCCGTTCGGAACGGCCGTTCCCACGGACTTTAGCGTGCGGCAAGCACCGCGCGCTCTCTAATGAAACTGACCCGGCACGACAATGCCGTACCGGGCCGTCCTCTCCTCCCTGCATCACTTCCAATCAGCAAGGTGAGACGGCCTCTAGGCAGAGCGATATGTCAGGTCAACCCCATTTGGCGAAATAAAATGTCATTCAGGGTGTCAGCATTGTAATTTTGAAACGATATGCGCGGCCATTCCGCCGGGGGCTGGTGCTGCAGCCAGGTGAACTGGCGCTTGGCGTAATTGCGCGTGGCCTGCGATCCGCGCGCGATCGCCTCGTCGAGCGTCCCTTCGCCGCGCGCGACTCCGGCGAGTTCGGGCACGCCAATGGCGCGCATGACGGGGAGGGCGGGGTCCAGTCGGCGCGTCAGCAGGGCCTCGACTTCGGCAAGGGCACCGCGCTCGACCATGCGCTGGAACCGCATGTCGCAGCGGGCGTAGAGGGTCTGGCGCTCGGGCAGGAGGATCGCTGCGTGGACGGTGACCTCGCCGCCGATGCCGCCGCTGGTCTGCGCCTGCCAGTGCGCGAGGCCGAGGCCGGTCGAGCGCACGACTTCCAGCGCGCGGGCGACGCGGGCGCTGTCGGCAGGGGCGAGGCGGGCGGCGCGCTCCGGGTCTTCGACCAGCAGTGCGGCGTAGGCCTCGGCCACGGGCAGGGCGCGCACGGCCTCGCGCACCTCGGGGTCGATCGGCGGGACGGGGGCGATGCCGTCCAGCAGCGTGCGTATATAGAGGCCGGTGCCGCCGACGAGGATCGGCACCGCGCCCTCGGCATGAACCTGCGCGATCGTGGCGGCGGCGGCGCGGGCCCAGTCGGCGGCGGAGCAGCTCTGCGCACCATCCCAGGCGCCGAACAGGCGGTGCTCGATGCCGCCCATTTCCTCGGCCGTGGGGCGGGCGCTGAGCACGGTGAGATCGGCGTAGACCTGCGAGCTGTCGGCGTTGACGACCACCGCGCGGCGGCCGCGCCGTTCCAGTTCCTGCGCCAGCGCCACCGCACAATCGCTCTTGCCGCTGGCGGTCGGCCCTGCGATGAGCGCCAGCGGCGGCCGGTCTCCGGCGGCGATATCGTATGGTGTATTGAGGGAATTCGCAGTGCTCATTGCCCGGCTGATAGCAGAACCGGACCACCTTTCGGCAAGACTCGAAGCCGCCAGGGCGCAGATGGAGCAGGCGGGGGTGCGCATCGCCGATGCCTCGATGCTCGATTTCTGCGGCCAGACCCTGCAGATCGACTCGCCCGACGATGACGCGGCGGCGCTGCGCACGGCGCTGGACGGGCATTTCTCGCCCACCGACGGCCTCGTCACCGCCGACGAGCCGATCGTGCCGCGCCTGTTCATCTCGGACATGGACTCGACCATGATCGGGCAGGAATGCATCGACGAACTCGGCGACTTCGCGGGCCTCAAGGACCGCATCGCCGCGATCACCGAGCGCGCCATGCAGGGCGAGCTCGACTTCGAGCAGGCCCTGCGCGAGCGCGTCGGCCTGCTGGCGGGCCTCTCCACCGACGCCATCGCCGAATGCCTCGCCACGCGCATCAGGCCGATGCCCGGCGCCAAGGTGCTCGTCGAGACGCTGAAGAAGCTGGGCTGCCGTACCGTGCTCGTCACCGGCGGCTTCCACCACTTCGCCGATCCCGTGGCCGAGCAGCTCGGCTTCGAGCATGTCGTCGGCAACCGCCTCGAGGTCGCGGATGGCAAGCTGATCGGAGGGCTGGCGGGCCCCATCGTCGATTCGGCGGTCAAGAAAGCAACCTTGCTCGCCGAGATGGCTAACCTCGCCGAGGGCGCCACCAGCCTTGCCACCGGCGACGGCGCCAACGACATCCCGATGCTGGAAGCGGCGACCTACGGCATCGCCTACCACGCCAAGCCCAAGGCCCGCGCCGCCGCCAACGGCTGGATCGACCGCGGCGACCTCACCAGCGTCCTGCGCCTGCTGGGTATTCCGCAGAGCGACTGGGTCCAGTAACGATGGATTGCTTCGGTCTGCCCACCAGTGGCGGGGTAATCCTCGCCCAACCCCCGAGACTCGTCGTCCCCGCATAGGCGGGGACCCCGCTTGTTGTTCTTGTGCGCAAGAAAGCGGGACCCCCGCCTACGCGGGGGCGACGAGGGGTGGCTGACGGGACCGGGAGCGGCGCCTTCCCGTAACCGCCCCAAACACGCCCTAAACAATGTGCTGTCGAACCGGACCGCGCTTCATGCTTTAAGCCCGCAAGGAGCACCGCAGGGAGCGCATATGTCGGTCAAGGTCAGCCATCCGCGTTACCTGCTGTTCCTCGCCGTGTTCGCGCTGGCGGGGCCTGCGTTCACGCTGCTGCCCCTGCACCGGGGCGAGGCGATCATCGCCGGGTTCGACCTCGCGGTCTTCGTCTTCGCGGCGTCTTGTATCCCGCTGTGGCGTTCGAGCACGCCCGAAGTCATGCGCATGCAGGCGCGGCGCGACGATGCGGGACAGTTCCTGCTGCTGTTCATGAGCGGACTGATCAGCGTGGTGGTGCTGGTCGCGCTCAGCCTGCTGATCCTCGACGGCGGTTCGCTCGGCGCGGGCGGGATCACCCTGCTGGTGCTGACGCTGCTGGCGAGCTGGACTTTCGCCAACCTGATCTTCGCCTTTCACTACGCCCGGCTCTACTATGCGCCGCACGAGGGCGGGGACCACGAAGGGCTCGACTACCCGGGCGAGTGCGTGCCCGATTTCTCGGACTTCGTGAACTTCGCCTTCGTCATCGGCATGACCTGCCAGACCGCCGACATCACCATCACCAAGACCGCGATGCGGCGGGTGACGACGTTCCACGGGCTGTTCGCCTTCGCGTTCAACCTCGGGATCTTGGCGCTGAGCGTGAACGTGCTGGCGGGCGGGTCGAGCTGAAAATCCTCCCTGTCGCGCAGCGATGGGGAGGGGGACCGCCGACGCAGTCAGTGGTGGAGGGGTAGAAACCCCTCCGTCAGCCCTGCGGCCTGCCACCTCCCCATTCCGTTTCGCGAAACAGGGAGGATCGAGCCGTCAGGCCTCCATCCAGTCCTTGAAGAAGGCTTCGTTGGCCTCGCGCAGCGCTGCAATCTCGACGCCGGCGACGGTGGTGCCGCCCACAGTGCCGATCTTCACCGCGCCCGGCAGTTCGGTTCCGGCGGGAGCCGTCAGCACGTAGCGCGACTGGTCTTCGCCGAAGGCCTGAGCGGTGGTGAGGTCGGCGTCCAGCGCGCAGCCGAGGCCGCTCGCCAGCGCCATTTCGGCGAGCGCGACGATGAGGCCGCCGTCGCTCACGTCGTGGACGGCGGTTACCTTGCCTTCGCCGATCCAGCCGCGCACGAAGCCGCCGTTGGCGCATTCGGCCTTGAGGTCGACCACCGGCGCATCACCGGCCTCGCGCCCGGCGATGTCCTTGAGCCACAGCGACTGGCCCAAGTGGGTGCCTTCGCCGCCGAAGAGATAGATATCCTCGCCTTCGGCCTTGAAGGCGATCGTCGCCATCTGGTCGTGGTCGAGCAGCAGGCCGACGCCGCCGATCGCCGGGGTCGGCAGGATCGCCGAGCCGCCGCCGGTGGCCTTCGATTCGTTGTAGAGCGAGACGTTGCCCGAGACGATCGGGTAGTCGAGCGCCCGGCAGGCGTCGCCCATGCCGTTCAGGCAGCCGACGATCTGCGCCATGATCTCGGGGCGCTGCGGGTTGGCGAAGTTGAGGCAGTTGGTGATCGCCAGCGGCAGCCCGCCGACCGCGCTGATGTTGCGGTAGGTCTCGGCGACCGCCTGCTTGCCGCCCTCGTAGGGGTCGGCGTAGCAGTAGCGGGGCGAGCAGTCGGTGCTGATCGCCAGCGCCTTGCGGGTGCCGTGGACGCGCACGACCGCGGCGTCGCCGCCCGACTTCTGCATGGTGTCGGCGCCGACCTGGCTGTCGTACTGCTCCCAGATCCACCGCCTCGAGGCGAGGTCCGCGCCGCCCATGAGCGTGAGCAGGTCCGCACCGAGGTCGGTGGCGGCGGGCACGTCGCCCAGCGCCGGCACCTTGGCCCAGGCCTTGTATTCCTCGGCCGAAACGTAGGGGCGCTCGTATTCCGGCGCGTCGTCGGCGAGCGGGCCGAGCGGGATGTCGCAGACCACTTCGCCGTCGAATTCCAGCACCATGTGGCCGGTGTCGGTCACTTCGCCGATCACCGCGAAGTCGAGTTCCCACTTGGTGAAGATCGCCTCGGCCATGGCTTCCTTGCCCGGCTTGAGCACCATCAACATGCGCTCCTGCGACTCGCTGAGCATCATCTCGTAGGGCGTCATCGCCTCTTCGCGGCACGGCACCATGTTCATGTTCAGGCGAATGCCGGCGCCGCCCTTGCTGGCCATCTCGACCGAGGAGGAGGTGAGGCCCGCCGCGCCCATGTCCTGGATCGCGACGATGGCGTCGGTCGCCATGAGTTCGAGGCAGGCCTCGATCAGCAGCTTCTCGACGAAGGGATCGCCGACCTGCACGGTCGGGCGCTTCTCGTCGATGTCGTCGCCGAAGTCGGCCGAGGCCATGGTGGCGCCGTGAATGCCGTCGCGGCCGGTCTTGGAGCCGACGTAGACGATCGGATTGCCGAGGCCCGTGGCGGCCGAGTAGAAGATCTTGTCGGCATCGGCGACGCCGACCGTCATCGCGTTGACGAGGATGTTGCCGTCATAGGCCTTGTGGAAGTTGGTCTCGCCGCCGACGGTGGGCACGCCCACGCAGTTGCCGTAGCCGCCGATGCCCGCGACCACGCCCTTGACGAGGTGCTTCATCTTCGGGTGGTCGGGCCGGCCGAAGCGCAGCGCGTTCATGTTCGCCACCGGGCGCGCACCCATGGTGAAGACGTCGCGCAGAATGCCGCCCACGCCGGTCGCCGCGCCCTGGTAGGGCTCGATGTAGCTGGGGTGGTTGTGGCTTTCCATCTTGAAGATGGCGGCCTGGCCGTCGCCGATATCGATGATGCCGGCATTCTCGCCGGGTCCGCAGATCACCCAGGGCGCTTCGGTGGGCAGCTTCTTGAGGTGGAAGCGGCTCGACTTGTAAGAGCAGTGCTCCGACCACATGACCGAGAAGATGCCGAGTTCGACGAGGTTCGGCTCTCGTCCCAGCGCGCTCAGGACGCGCGCGTATTCCTCGGGGTTGAGGCCATGCGCCTCGACGACTTCTGGGGTGATCGTGCTCATGGGACGCGCCTTAGCCATGTCGATGCGCCTGCGCTAGATGGCTTTGGACATCTGATGTCCGGTCCGGCGATCACATGTAATTTACCCGCTCCCACCTTGACCGGCCCAATCCGTCCCGCCATTGCTGCGGCATGGCTTCCGAACCGCAAACCATCGATACCCTGAGCTTCGAAGACGCCTTGAAGGCGTTGGAAACCATCGTGCGCCAGCTGGAAAGCGGCGACGTGCCGCTCGAGGATTCGATCTCGCTCTACGAAAAGGGCGAGAAGCTGCGCCAGCACTGCCAGAAGCGCCTCGACGCCGCCCAGGCGCGGATCGAACGCATCGTCGCCGGGCCGGACGGCGCTGCGGCGGGCGTCCAGCCTTTCGATGCGCCGGACCGCTGACGCATGGGCGCCGTGGGCGTGACCGATTCGCTGCTGGCCGAGGGCCTGTCGCGCATCGCCGAGGAGATCGACGGCGCCTTCGATGCGCTGCTTCCCGTTCCCGATGACGCGCGCGCCCGGCTGATCGAGGCCATGCGCTATGCCGCGATCGGCGGCGGCAAGCGGCTGCGTCCGCTGCTGCTCGCCGCCGTGGCGGAGATGTACGGAGTCCAGCGCGAACCGGCGATCCGCGCCGGCGTCGCGATCGAGGCGATCCACGTCTATTCGCTCATTCACGACGACCTGCCGTGCATGGACGACGACGCCCTGCGCCACGGCAAGCCGACGCTCCACCTCGCCTTCGACGAGGCGACCGCGGTGCTCGCGGGCGATTCGCTCCACGCCTTCGCCTTCGAAGTGCTGGCCGACGTGGCCACCAGCGCCGACCCCTTCACCCAGATCGAGCTTGTCCGCACGCTCGGCCAGGCCAGCGGAGCGCAGGGCATGGCGGGCGGGCAGATGATGGACCTCGTCGCCGAGACCAGCGAGTTCGACCTGCAGACCGTCACCCGCCTCCAGCAGCTCAAGACCGGCGCACTGCTCGGCGCGGCGGTGGAGATGGGCGCGATCCTCGGCCGCGTGCAGCCCGAGGGGCGGGCACACCTGCGCGGCTATGCCCGCGACATCGGCCTCGCCTTCCAGATCGCCGACGATCTCATCGACCACGAAGGCGATGCGGCGGTGGCCGGCAAGGCGGTGGGCAAGGACGCCGTGGCCGGCAAGGAGACATTCGTCTCGCTGCTTGGCCCTGACCGGGCCCGCGAACAGGCGCGGATGCTCGTCGAGCAGGCGGTTGGGCACCTTGCCCAGCATGGCAAGGAAGCTGACCTGCTGCGCGCCGTCGCACGGTATATCATCGAGAGGGATCACTGAGTGGCAGACCGTATCGGCGTCTATCCCGGCACTTTCGATCCCATCACCCTGGGCCATGCCGACATCATCCGGCGCGGCGCCAAGCTGGTCGACAGGCTGATCATCGGCGTCACCACGAATATGTCGAAGAACCCGCTGTTCACGCCCGACGAGCGGATCGCCATGGTCGAGCGCGAAGTTGCGAAGATGGGCATCGACAACGTGTCGGTCGTCGGCTTCAACGCGCTGCTGATGAAATTCGCGCAGGTTCAGGGTGCCAGCGTGATAATCCGCGGCCTGCGCGCCGTCGCCGACTTCGAGTACGAGTACCAGATGGCCGGTATGAACCAGCAGCTCAACTCTGCCATCGAGACCGTATTCCTGATGGCGGACGTGAGCCTGCAGCCGATCGCATCCAAGCTCGTGAAGGAAATCGCGATGTTCCGCGGCGACATCGGCAAGTTCGTCAGTCCCTCGGTGCGCGAGGACGTGATGGCGCGGATTGCCGAGAACGGTTTCCTCGGCGACTACTGAGTTTGCCGGGTTGGCGGACCCGGGGAAATTTCGTTCATTGTATCGACAGCGGCCGCGCTCTATCGCGCCAAGCCTGGGATCGGCCAGATCCGGAAATATTGGGCAGTGAGTAATCCATGAAGTTTCGCCTTCCCCTGACTGCGTTGATGATCGGCGCCGCGCTTGTGGCCGCCCCGGCGTTCGCGAAGAAAGACAAGGAGCCGGTGGCTGCCCCGGCGCCTGCCGCGCTGCCGACGCTGATCGATACCGACATTGCCCACGATCCGGACGACGTGCTGCTGCTCGACCTGTCGAACGGTGGCCGCGTCGCCATCCGCCTGATGCCGCAGTGGGCGCCCCACCACGTCGAGCGCATCAAGACGCTGACGAAGGAAGGCTTCTACAACGGCCAGATCTTCCACCGCGTGATCGACGGCTTCATGGCGCAGACCGGCGACCCGACGGGTACCGGGCAGGGCGGTTCGCCGTTGCCCGACCTCGAGGCCGAATTCAACTCGATGCCGCACCTGCGCGGCACCGTCTCGATGGCCCGCACCAACGAGCCGAACAGCGCCAACAGCCAGTTCTTCATCGTGTTCTATCCGCGCTTCGCGCTCGACAAAAAGTACACGGTGTTCGGCCGCGTCATCGCGGGCATGAATTACGCGGACACCATCCAGCGCGGCGAACCGCCCCAGAACCCGACGAAGATCCTGCAAGCCTCGCTCGCCTCGGAAAACAGGCCCGCACCTGCGGCACCGGTCGCCCCCGCGGCAGCGGTGCCCACGGCCGCGGACCTGAGCAACTCCAAGTCCAACTGACCCTCGAGGGCGGGCGGGGCAGGGATTAACCCTCGCCCCGCTCACCCCAAGCTTGTCGAAGCGGCGTGACTGGTCTAGCCGCCGCGCCATGCGCGTAGACCTCTTCGATTTCGACCTCCCGCCCGAGAATATCGCCCTGCGCCCGGCGCGCCCGCGCGATGCGGCGAAGATGCTCGTGGTCGATGGCGGGGCGCCGTTCTCCGACCGCCATGTGCGCGACCTGCCCGGCGCCCTGCGCCCGGGCGATGTGCTGGTCTTCAATGACACCCGCGTGATCCCCGCCCAGCTCGAAGGCACTCGCGGCGAGGCGCGCATCGGCGCGACCCTGCACAAGCGCATCGACCTGCGCCGCTGGCAGGCCTTCATCCGCAACGCCAAGCGCCTGCGCCCCGGCGACGCCATCGCCTTCCCGGCCGACGTCACGGCGATCGCCGAGGAACGTCACGACGACGGCAGCTGGACGCTGGCCTTCGAAGGCGACGAGCCGGTCGAGATCCTGCTTGAACGCGCCGGCCGCATGCCGCTCCCGCCCTACATCGCCGGCAAGCGTCTGACCGACGAGGCCGACGCCAGCGACTACCAGACCATGTTCGCGCGCGAGAAGGGCGCCGTCGCCGCACCAACGGCGGCGTTGCACTTCACGCCCGAACTCGTCGAGGCTCTGGACGCCGCCGGTATCGTGCGCGAGACGCTGACCCTCCACGTCGGCGCCGGCACGTTCCTGCCGGTCAAGGCTGACGATACCGCCGAGCACAAGATGCACGCGGAATGGGGCCGGATCAACGCCGCCACCGCCGATCGTCTGAACGCGGCGCGGGCCGCCGGGGGGCGGATCATCGCAGTCGGGACCACCTCGTTGCGACTCCTCGAAAGCGCGACAGGCGAGGACGGCGTGATCCGCGCCTTCGAGGGCGACACCGCGATCTTCATCACTCCGGGCTACCGCTTCAACGCGATCGACGGACTGATGACGAACTTCCACCTGCCCAAGTCGACGCTGTTCATGCTGGTCTCGGCGCTCATGGGGCTGGAGCGGATGCAGGCGGTCTATGCCCATGCCATCGCGGACGGCTATCGCTTCTATTCCTACGGGGACTCGAGCTTGCTGGTCCCCTGACAAGGGTATCACAAATTATCGGATAAATTATCGTTCGAAGGGGGTTGGCCCACGGCAAATTCCGCCCCATTCAGGCGTCATGCAACCCATCCTCGAAATTCGCGGCCTTACCAAGACGTACAAGGGCGGCTTCACCGCGCTCAAGGGCGTCGACCTCAGCATCAACAAGGGCGAGATATTCGCGCTCCTCGGACCCAACGGCGCGGGCAAGACGACCCTGATCGGTGCGGTCTGCGGGCTGGTGCGGCCGACTTCGGGCACGATCCATGCGTTCGGCGAGGATATGGGCAGGCACTGGCGCCGGTTGCGCGCGAAAGTCGGCCTGGTGCCGCAGGAACTGGCCACCGACATGTTCGAGCCGGTCCTGCGCTCGGTCAACCACTCACGCGGTCTGTTCGGCCTGCCGCCCAAGCCGGAACTGATCGAGGAAATCCTGCGCGCGCTGAGCCTATGGGAGAAACGCAACGACCAGATCCGCACGCTCTCCGGCGGCATGAAGCGGCGCGTCCTGATCGCCAAGGCGCTGGCGCACGAGCCCGAACTGCTGTTCCTCGACGAGCCCACCGCCGGTGTCGACGTCGAACTGCGCCGCGACATGTGGAAGCAGATCGCGGTCCTGCGCGAACGCGGGACGACGGTGATCCTCACCACCCACTACATCGAGGAAGCCGAGGAGATGGCCGACCGCGTCGGCATCATCCGCAAGGGCGAGATTCTCATGGTGGACGAAAAGGCGGCGATGATGGAGCGCCTCGGACGCACCGAAGCGCTGATCACCCTGGCGGCTCCGCTGGCGGAAGTGCCCGAGGCGGTTTCTGCCTATCCGGTCTCGCTGATCGAGGACGGCAAGGTGCTCTGCTACCGCGGCGGCGGCGGGGAGGGCTCCAGCGCGGGCACGGCCGAAGTGGCCGAACTGACCAAGGCGCTGACCCGCGCCGGCATCGACTACACCGCGATCGACATCCACGAATCCAGCCTGGAGGACATCTTCGTGAACCTGCTCGAAGGCCCGGACGCCCCCGTACAGGGAGAGGCCGCATGAGCCTGTTCAACGCCCGCAGCGCCTGGACCATCTACAAGCAGGAACTGATGCGCGCTTTCCGCACGGCGATGCAGTCGATCCTCGCGCCCGTGCTGACCACCACGCTCTACTTCGTCGTCTTCGGCGCCGCCATCGGCAGCCAGATGAGCGGCGGCGTGGGGGGCGTGAACTACGGCGCCTTCATCGTGCCCGGCCTGCTGCTGCTGACCATCTTGGGCGAGAGCACTTCCAATGCCAGCTTCGGCATCTACATGCCGCGCTTCACCGGTGCGATCTACGAGCTGCTTTCAGCCCCGGTGGGCGTGGCCGAAACGCTGGTCGGTTTCGTCGGTGCGGCGGCCACCAAGTCGCTGATCCTTGCCGCGATCATCCTCGCGACCGCCAGCCTCTTCGTCGATTACTCGATCGCGCATCCTTTCTATGCCTTCTGCTATGTGCTGCTGGTCTCGGCCAGCTTCTCGCTCTTCGGGTTCATCCTCGGCATCTGGGCCGACAGCTTCGAGAAGCTGACGATCGTGCCGCTGCTGATCCTGACGCCGTTGACCTTCCTGGGCGGCACGTTCTACTCGATCGACATGCTGCCCGAGCCGTGGCGCTCGATTGCGATGGCCAACCCGGTCGTCTATCTGGTCAACGGGCTGCGCTGGACGTTCTACGGGACGTCCGACGTTCCCATCGCCCTGTCGCTGGGCCTCACGGTCCTGTTCCTCGCGCTCTGCGTGGGCTTCATTTCCTGGGTGTTCCGCACCGGATGGCGCCTGCGCACATGACGCGGTTCGGTCCTGCCATGACGATGCACCGCAGGGTTCTCGTCAGCCTCCCCGTCCTGATGCTTGCCATTCCCGCCCATGCGCAGGAATCTGACGAGCACCCGCTGATCGTGTTGCCGGCGGAGGCGCCGCCGCCTCTGGTGCTGGACCTGCCTGCCTATCCGGAATTCGTGCCCTTCGTCCGGGTGGAGAAGCCGCGTCTTGCCAGGCAGGTTCGGGCGATGCTCGACGCTGCGATGCAGACGGACGACAGCGCCGCCGTTGCCGCCGTCGTCAAGTTCGCGCAGCAGACCCAGCCTTACGACAAGGACGAGATCCGCGATCTCCAGCGGGCCTACCTCGATCGCCGGGCCCGGGAACTCGCCGCCAAGACCGAGGCCGAACTCGCCCGTATCCGTGCCTCGGGGCCACTGGAGCTGTGGAAGGGGCAGATCGAACTCGGCGCGTTCCGCTCCACCGGTAACACCGACAACTTCGGCTTCACCGCCGCCTTCGCCTTCAACCGCAAGGGCATCGAGTGGGAGCATATCGTGCAGGCGCGCGCTGACTATCAGGAAGACCGCGGCGTGGTCACGCGCGAGCAGTATTCCGCCAGTTACCAGCCTCGCTATACCCTGAACGATGGTTTCTTCACTTACGCGCGCACGCAATACGAACGCGATCGCATTCAGGGTTTCGAGGACCGCTACACGCTCTCTGGCGGTCTCGGTTACCGCGTCCTCAACGGCCGCACCAAGACGCTGTCGCTGGAAGCCGGTCCGGCGGTCCGGCGCATCAACTACGTCGACGAACCCAATGAGACCACCTGGTCGGTGCTGACCTCGATCGACTTCGACTGGAAGATCAATCCGCAGCTCAAGCTGACGCAGGACGCCAGCGCCTACGTCGGATCGGACAACAATACGTTCACCTCGCTGACCGCGCTGGAATCCGGGCTGGTCAAGGGCCTGAAGGCCAAGCTGTCGTACGCGATCGAGCATGAGACCTCGCCGCCCGACGGATCGCTCAAGACGGACACGATCTCGCGGTTCTCACTGGTCTACGGCTTCTGATCCTAGTAACGGGCGCCCCATGAAGCCCCGTTTCCAGTTCACCATCGCCGCCACCTGTGGCAAGGCGCGCACCGGCGCGATCCAGATGCGCCGCGGCGAAATCCGCACGCCCGCCTTCATGCCGGTCGGCACCGCCGCCACGGTCAAGGCGATGAAACCGCAGGACGTGCGCGCCACCGGCGCCGACATCATCCTGGGCAACACCTACCATCTCATGCTGCGCCCCGGCGCCGAGCGCGTTGCGCGGCTTGGCGGTCTGCACAAGTTCATGAACTGGGACCGCCCGATCCTCACCGACAGCGGCGGCTACCAGGTCATGAGCCTGTCCGAGCTGCGCAAGATCACCGAGGAGGGCGTGACTTTCGCCAGCCACATCGATGGCTCGCGCCACATGCTCAGCCCCGAGCGGTCGATGGAGATCCAGCGCCTGCTCGGCTCGGACATCGTCATGTGCTTTGACGAGTGCCCCAAGATCGACCAGCCCCGCGACGTCATCGCCCGTTCCATGGAGATGTCGATGCGCTGGGCACGGCGCAGCCGCACGGCGTTCGACCAGGGCGGCGAGCATGCGGAAAGCTCGGCGCTGTTCGGCATCCAGCAGGGTGCGCTCGATGAGGGCCTGCGCAAGACCAGCGCCGACGCGCTCGCCGAAGTCGGGTTCGACGGCTATGCGATCGGTGGCCTTGCCGTGGGCGAGGGGCAGGAGGCGATGTTCGCCACGCTCGACTTCGCGCCCGGCCAGCTGCCCGCCGACCGCCCACGCTACCTCATGGGCGTCGGCAAGCCCGACGACCTCGTCGGCGCGGTGGAGCGCGGGGTCGACATGTTCGACTGCGTGCTGCCCACCCGCTCGGGTCGCAACGGGCAGGCGTTCACCTGGAACGGCCCGCTCAACATGCGCAACGCCCGCCATGCCGAAGACACTGGCCCGGTCGATCCGCGCTGCGCATGCCCGACCTGCGCCACCTACAGCCGGGCCTACCTGCATCACCTCCACAAGTCGGGCGAGATGCTCGGCGCGATCCTGCTGACCGAGCACAACATCTCTTTCTACCAGCAGCTCATGCAGGGCATGCGCGACGCGATTGCCGAAGGGCGCTTTGCAGCGTTTGCGACGACTTTCCGCCGGGATTACTTCGCGGATCGCTAGGCATGGCGCTGCGCCGTGCGCGAGGATGACTAGCGCGTCGCGCGACAGGCGGTTGGCGAAGAGCGACGGATGGATTGATTTGTTTCCGCCCGGTTCTAACGTCCGGGCACGTTTCAATTTGGAATCGGGGGATTCATGTCGATTTTGAAGTGGCTGTCCGGCACGGCGCTGGCGGCACTTGCAGTACAGCCGGCTTCTGCGGACGAAATCGGCGATGCCGCCGCAAAATTCGGGGCCAGGCCCTCCGTCCTCGATCTCGGCATTTCGCCCAGCGGCGACAAGATCTACATGATCGGCACCCGCAGCGACGGCGGTGAGAATGCGGTCGTCGTCGATCTGGCGACGACCAATGCCGTGCCGATCCTATCCTCGACCGGCGGCACGGAAAAGCTCAGCCACTGCCAGTTCGTGATGGACGACCGCGTCGTCTGCGGCATTTATGTGTTCGATCGCACCGGCGGCGACGTCAACGCGGCGACCCGCCTGGCGACGATCTCCGCCGACGGCAAGGACATGAAGAAGCTGACCGCACCGACCAAGATGTCGGCCTACTTCTCCGTGGGCTACGGGGGCGGGATCATCGACTACAACGTCGCCGGCGATCCGCGTTCGGTGCTGATGGTGCGCTACGTCTCTCCGGAGGTCACCACGAGTTCGCTGGTCTCCAGCAAGGAGCGTGGGTTGACCGTCGAAGCGGTGGATATCTACTCGCTCAAGCGGCGCACGATCGAGCCGCCGCGCGATGTGGTGGACTTCGAGACGGATGGTCTCGGCAACGTCCGGCTGATGGAAACGATGCCGGTCAATGCCTCGGGTTATGTCGAGCGGCGCAGCAATTATTTGGTGCGCCCGAGGGTCGGCGCGGGCTGGGAGCAGCTTTCGACGGTCACGTACGATGGCGGCCGGAGCGTGGGCTTCGAGCCCGTCGCAGTCGCCCCGGATCGCAATTCGGTTATGGGCTTCGAGGATTACCAGGGCAGGAAGGCGCTTTTCGAGAAGCCGCTGGCCGCTGGTGGAGAGCCGAAGATGCTGCTCGCGCATCCGCGCGCCGATGTCGATGCGCTGGTGCGGATCGGCCGAGATCAGCGCATCGTCGGCGTCACTTATGCGACCGAGAAGCGTTACGTCGAATACTTCGACAAGGAACTGGCCACGCTCGCCGCCTCGCTCCGGAAGGCGCTCCCGGGCAATCCGCAGATCAGCATCGTCGATGCGACGAAGGACGAGAAGAAGCTCATCATCTTCGTCGGCAGCGACATCGATCCCGGGCAGTACTATCTGTTCGACAAGACCACCAAGAAGCTCGCCCCGATCATGGGCGTGCGCGAAAACCTGGCCGGCACGAAGTTCGGCGAAATGAAGCCGATCACATTCCCTGCGGCCGACGGCACCATGATCCCCGGTTATCTCACCCTGCCGCCCGGCAGCACCGGCAAGAACCTTCCCGCGATCGTGATGCCGCATGGCGGCCCCGCTGCGCGCGACGAATGGGGTTTCGATTGGCTGGTGCAGTATTTCGCCACCCAGGGCTATGCGGTGCTGCAGCCGAACTATCGCGGCTCCACGGGTTACGGTTCGGGCTGGTTCCAGAAGAACGGTTTCCAATCCTGGAAAACCGCGATCGGTGACGTCAACGATGCGGGGCGCTGGCTCGTTTCACAGGGCATCACGTCGAAGGACAAGCTGGCGATCGTGGGCTGGTCCTATGGCGGGTATGCGGCTCTGCAGTCCGCCGTTCTCGAACCCGATCTCTTCAAGGCGGTCGTCGCCATTGCGCCTGTGACCGACCTCGGCGTGCTCAAGGAAGAGTCTCGCTATTACAGCAACCACCGGATCATGGAGAATTTCATCGGCAGTGGTCCGCATATCGCCGATGGCTCTCCCGCCCGCCACGCCGACAGGTTCAAGGCGCCGGTGCTGCTGTTCCACGGGGATCTCGACATGAACGTTGGCGTCGAGGAATCGCGGTTGATGAACGCGAAGCTGAAGGCGGCCGGCAAGACCGTCGACTATGTCGAGTTCAAGAACCTGGAGCACCAGCTCGACGATAACGCGGCAAGAACGCGGGTGCTGTCCGACAGCGACCGTTTCCTGGGACGCTCGGCATCAAATGACCGTCTGCGAGGGCGGCGAGCGCGCCGCCCTTCCACGGTTTCAGGCGGCGGTGCGGATTTGCTCAGTCATGGGCACGGTGTCTTCGTCCGCCGCAATTTCAATCATCGTCTCCACGTAGGCGACGAAGCGGCCCGTCATTTCATCGAGGAAGCCGGCGCCGATCTCGCAGGCATGGCGCTGCGCGGTCTGGAGGTCGGAATACCATTTGCCGGTGCGGTGCGGGGTGATGAAACGATAGCGTGTCATGGTGCTCCGTTAATGCACCGGAATATGCGTCAGTTCCCGGACAAGTGCTGAAAATCGTGTAATTTTTTATGTAAATCGCCGGTGCGGAAACGTGCGGTGCATATACGAAAAGGGCGGCCCCGAAGGACCGCCCTTTTTTGCGTTCGGTATCCCGAAGGAGCCGGATCAGCGCGAGTAGAACTCGACGACCAGGTTCGGTTCCATCTTCACCGGGTAAGGCACTTCGTCGAGCGTCGGAACGCGCACGAAGGTGATCTTGTCGGTGCCGTCCTGGGCGACGTAGTCAGGGACTTCGCGCTCGGGCAGGTTCTGGGCTTCGATGATGAGCGCCATTTCCTTGGCCTTGTTGCCGAGGGTGACGACGTCACCGACGCGCACGCGGCGCGAGGCGATATTGCACTTCACGCCGTTGACGCGGATGTGGCCGTGCGAAACGATCTGGCGGGCCGAGAAGATGGTCGGCGCGAACTTGGCGCGGTACACGACCATGTCCAGGCGCTGCTCGAGCAGGCCGATCAGGTTCTGGCCGGTATCGCCCTTCATGGACGACGCTTCCTGGTAGGTGCGCTTGAACTGCTTCTCGGTCACGTCGCCGTAGTAGCCCTTGAGCTTCTGCTTGGCGCGCAGCTGGATGCCGTAGTCCGACACCTTGCTCTTGCGGCGCTGGCCGTGCTGGCCGGGGCCGTAGCTGCGGCGGTTGACCGAGCTCTTGGGACGGCCCCAGATGTTCTCGCCCATACGACGGTCGAGTTTGTACTTGGCGCTTTTGCGCTTCGACATAAGTCTACTTCCATTCTGCTGCCGCGCTGCCGACATGGCGGCGCGATCCATAGTTTCCCGGGGCGCACCATCCAGCCTAAGGCGCTGGATGCGGCCGCCGCTTCACCGGGGTGCGGGGCCGAGTGGACGACCTGCGCGAAAACGCAGGCGCCATGTGAAGGGGAGGCCCATAGGGGCTTGGCGGGGAATGTCAATAAACAAGATCGCCGGCAGCGCACCGCCGGCGATCCACATGGGCATTCTCACGCCGAAGCGGCCTCAGGTGCCGCCGGGGGCCGGGCGGTTTGCGTTGTTGCGGTTGATCATATCCCGCGCGCTGGAGCCGTTCATGGCTTCAATCTGCTTCCATTCGGCGGCAGTGTGGCAAACGCGCTTACGCATCATCGACCCGGTTTCGCCTTCGTAACGGCAGACTTTCTTGTCAGGGTCGGCATGCGCAGTGTCTTCGGCCTTGTCCTTGGCCATGGCAGGCGAAATGGCGGCAAGTGCTGTCACGAGCAGCAGAGTGCTACGGATCATCGAGTAACGGCTCCTGAGGGATTGTTGCGGCGCAATATATGCATCAGAAACACTTCCGCCAATAAAAATGCCGTACGTCGTCAATTGGTAACGTCCCTGCAATTTTATTCCAGCGGACGCGGCTTCCGGTTGCCGCCGAGCGCGCTGAGCACGCCGCGCATGGTACGAATCTCCAGCGAGTTCCAGCCCGGCTTCGTCAGCATGTTGCGGAGCGTGCGCCGAGTCGCCCCGGCGCGGCTTTCTGGATAGAAATACTTGGTGGGCGCCAGCAGCGTTTCGAACTGGCCAATCATGCCTTCCAGTTCTTCCTGCGGGGCGGGGGGGAGGATATCTTCCACCGTCGGCTGCGAAAGGCCGATCCCTTTCGACCATTCGTAGGCGCACAGGATCACGGCCTGCGCGAGGTTGAGCGAGGCGAACGCGGGGTTGATCGGGACCGTCAGGATCGCACGGGCGAGGGCGACATCCTCCGTCTCCAGCCCCGAGCGCTCCGGCCCGAAGACATAGGCCGAGCGGCCCGGCGCGGTGTGAACCTCGCGCGCGGCCTGTTCGGGCGTGACGACCGGCTTGGTGACGCCGCGCTTGCGCACCGTGGTGGCATAGACGTTGGCACAGTCGGACACCGCTTCGGCAAGGCTTTCGAAGACCTGGGCGTGTTCCAGCACTTCGTCGGCGCCCGCCGCCGCCGGGCCGGCGGAGGGATTGGGCCAGCCGTCGCGCGGGGTGACGAGGCGCAGCTCTGTCAGGCCGAAGTTGAGCATGGCGCGCGCGGCCTTGCCGATATTCTCGCCCAGCTGCGGGCGGACCAGCACGATGACGGGTGCCTTGACTTCAGTTGACGCCGACATCGCGCACGGTCCCTGCAAAATCTTCGAAATCCTTCGCCTCGTTGAAGGCGCGGTAGACGCTAGCGAAGCGGATGTAGGCGACCGAGTCGAGCTGGCGCAGGCCTTCCATCACCAGTTCACCGATCACGCGGGACGGAACCTCGGTCTCGCCCGAAGTCTCCACCTGCCGCTGCACACCCGAGACGAGCCGGTCGATCTGCTCGCGCCCGATCCGGCGCTTGCGGCAGGCAAGCGTGACCGACTGCTCGATCTTGGCGCGGTCGAACGGCTCGCGGCGGGGCTCACCTTGCGCGTCGTTGCTCTTGACCACGACGATTTCGCGCAGCTGTACGCGCTCGAACGTGGTGAAGCGCGCGCCGCAGCTCGAACACTGGCGCCGCCGGCGGATCGCGGTGGCATCCTCGGTCGGGCGGCTGTCCTTGACCTGGGAATCGTCGTGGGCGCAGAAAGGACAGCGCATTCAGCAAGTTACTTTCGAGTAAGCAGCGTTCATTCGGGACGGACGCGCTTGTAGAACTTGTAGCCCGCGCCAGCCGCCAGCCCGAGGCCGATGGAGACGAAGGGCAGGAACGCGCCTGCTATCGCGCCCGCAGCGCCCCAGATCAGCACCGGCTTGGTCGAGGGGTGGGCGAGCCCATCCTGGAGCATTCCGGCGAGTTCCTGGCGAGCGTCGGAAACGAAGTCGCCGTTGTTCTGGGGGCGCTGGGGGTCGGTCATAGGTTCAGTCCTCGTAGATGGGGAAGCGGTCACACAGCGCTTCAACGCGCGTGCGCACGTTCTGCTCCACCTGAGCGTCGCCTGCCTCGCCGCACTTGGCAAGGCCCTCGAGCACGTCGGCGACCATCTCGCCGATCTGGCGGAATTCCTCGGGACCGAAGCCGCGGGTGGTGCCGGCAGGCGAGCCGACACGGATGCCGCTGGTCTTCATGGGGGGCAGCGGGTCGAACGGGATGCCATTCTTGTTGCAGGTGATGCCCGCACGCTCGAGCGCCTCGTCGGCATCCTTGCCGGTCACGCCCAGCGGCGAGAGGTCGATCAGCGCGAGGTGCGTGTCGGTGCCGCCCGAGACGATCGCGGCGCCGCGCGCCTTGAGCGTGGCGGCGAGGACCTGCGCGTTCTCGATCACGCGCGCGGCGTAGTCCTTGAACTCGGGGCGCAGCGCTTCACCGAAGGCGACGGCCTTGGCGGCGACGACGTGCATCAGCGGGCCGCCCTGAAGGCCGGGGAACACCGCCGAGTTGATCTTCTTGGCCAGCGCCTCGTCATTGGTGAGGATCATGCCGCCCCGGGGCCCGCGCAGCGTCTTGTGCGTGGTGGTGGTGGCGATGTGCGCATGCGGGAAGGGCGAGGGGTGCAGGCCGGCGGCCACGAGGCCGGCGAAGTGCGCCATGTCGACCTGGAACAGCGCGCCTACCGCATCGGCAATCTCGCGCATGCGCTTGAAGTCGATGATGCGCGGATAGGCGGAGCCGCCGGCGATGATCAGCTTGGGATTGTGCTCGCGGGCGAGCGCCTCGACTTCGTCGTAGTCGATCAGGTGGGTGTCGCGGGTCACGCCGTACTGCACGGCCTTGAACCACTTGCCCGACAGCGCGGCGCGAGCGCCGTGGGTGAGGTGGCCGCCGGCGTCGAGGCTCATGCCCATGATGGTGTCGCCGGGCTTCACGGTCGCGAGCAGCACGGCGCCGTTGGCCTGCGCGCCCGAGTGGGGCTGGACGTTGGCGAAGCCGCAGTCGAACAGCTGCTTGGCGCGCTCGATGGCGAGCGTCTCGACTTCGTCCGAAGGCTCGCAGCCCTGGTAGTAGCGCTTGCCGGGGTAGCCCTCGGCGTACTTGTTGGTCAGCACCGAGCCCTGCGCTTCGAGCACGGCCTTGGAGACGATGTTCTCGGACGCGATCAGCTCGATCTGCTTGCGCTCGCGCTTCAGCTCATGGCCGATGGCCTTGGCGACGTCGGGGTCGCTCTGGGCGATCGTGTCGGTGAAGAAGCCCGGCGAACGGATAGCGGTTTCTACGGTCATGGGTTCTGGCTCCTTCAGAAGGACGGATTAGAGAGTTTTTCGACGCGGCCGGCATGGCGTCCGCCACCGAACTCGGTCGAGAAGAAGGCGTCGAGGCAGGCCTTGGCCATGTCGATGCCGGTCAGGCGGGCGCCCATGGCGATGACGTTGGCGTCGTTGTGCTCGCGGGCGAGCGCGGCCGAGAGCGGCTCCGACACCAGCGCGCAGCGGCAGGCGGGGTCGCGGTTGACCGCGATCGAGATGCCGATGCCCGAACCGCACAGCGCGACGCCGAACTGCACGGTGCCGTCGGCGATGACCGAGGCGAGCTTGTAGCCGTAGTCGGGATAGTCGACGCGGTCGGCGGTCTCGGGGCCGAGGTCGGCGACTTCGTGGCCGAGTTCGATGATATACTCGCGCAGGTCGGCCTTGAGGTCGACGGCGGCGTGGTCTGATGCAATCGCGATGCGCATGGGAGAGGGGCCTGTCCTTCTCACGGGGATTCGTTTGCGCCTCCCCTTAGTCGCGAGTTGACCGCATGGCGAGTCTCCGGGTTGCAACATAGGTATCGGGTGGCGGACGACGGGTAACGGGCTGGCGACGGCGCGTAAATCCGGCATTGTAGGGAGAAGGGCACAGGCTCGGTTCGGGAGCATCCAGTGGCAAATGCGAAGGCTTTTCTGTGTGCGCTGGTTCTGGCGCTGGGTTTGGCAGTGCTGGGATCGACGCCGCCGCGCCCGCTGCCGGTTTCTGCTCCTGCACGGGACTTTTCCGCCGGGCGGGCGATGGGCGATGTCGAGCGCATCGCCCGCGCGCCGCATCCCAGTGGCTCCGCGGAACACGCCGCCTTGCGCGGCTATCTGTTGCGGCGGCTCGAAAACATGGGGCTGATGGTACGAACGCAGCACGGGGTGTTTCCCGCGAGCATGCGCGATTGGTTCAACCGCCACAACGGCACGCATGATGCGACGATACCTCTGAGCAACGTGATCGGCGTGCTGCCTGGACGTGAGCCCGGCCTGCCGGCCGTGGCGCTGATGGCGCATTACGACAGCGTTCCCGGCTCTCCCGGAGCGGCCGACGACGGCGCGGGCGTGGCCTCCATCCTCGAGACGGTCCGGGTGCTATCGCTCGACGCCGAGCGGCGCCGCGACGTCATGGTCATCCTGACCGATGGCGAGGAAGCGGGACTGACCGGCGCAAAGCTGTTCTTCGCGCAGGCCCCGGAGGCCAGGCGCATCGGCGCGATCGTCAATCTCGAGGCGCGGGGCGGGGGCGGCAAGGCCAACCTGTTCCAGACCTCCGCAATGAATGGCGATGTCGCGCGCCTCTGGGCCGGCACCGCCCCGCATCCGGCCGGGACCTCGCTGGCGACGTTCATCTACAGCGTCCTGCCCAACGACACCGACCTGACCGTCGCGCTCGCGCATGGCTATCCGGCCTGGAACATCGCGTTCATCGGACGACCAAGGTTCTACCACTCGCCGCTCGCGACGGCGGAACGGCTGGACCAAGGGTCCCTGCAGCAGATGGGGGAGCAGACCCTGGGCCTCGCCGGCGCACTGTCCCGGGCCACCGCGTTGCCGGGGAAAACGCCCGACATCGTGTTCTTCGACGTGTTCGGGCTGTTCGTGCTCCATTACCCGGTGTGGTGGGGCTGGGTGATGCTGGCGGCGGCCTTCGGGGGCTACGCGGCCTTGGCGGCGAGCGCCTTCGAGCCGCGCGCGGTGCTGGGCGGCGTGGCACGGATGTTCGGCCTCGTTGTGGTGGCGGGGGGCGCCCTATTCCTGCTCAACCTGCTGTCGGGAGCCGATGGCCCCGCCGACTACTACGATCGGCTTGCGGCCATCCCGAGACTCCAGGCCATGGCCCTGTGCGCAAGCCTGTCCGCCGCGCTGCTGTTCATCGGGCGCAAACCGGCCGGGCCTTCGGGAGAGATCGGGCTGCTAATCCCCCTTTGGCTGGGCGCTGCTGCATTCCAAGCGCTGGCGCCCGTCGCGGCTTACGTGCTTACGGTGCCGCTGCTCCTGGGGGGCGCGGCTGCCGTGATACGGGTCCGGGGCGGCGGACCCGCTGCGGGCATTCCGGTCGCGGGCGTCGTCGGCGGATACGCACTCATGCTCGGCTTCGCGCTGATGCAGGCGGTCGGCCCGATGGTCCCGATGGTCGCGGTGCTGCCGCTGATGCTGATCTGTGCGAGTTTTGCACCGCTCTGGCCCCCCGTGCCCCGGCAGCCATGGATTGCCGGAGGCCTGATGCTGGTCGCCATCGGCATAGCGCTATGGGTTCGTCTCGACGCACCGGCTGACAGTATCCCGACCTATAGCGAGGCACGCGCGCTCGGTGTGAAGGGATAGCCGCGACGGCGCGCGATCATCAACTCGGAGCCGGTCTTTCATCAGCGTCCTTGCGCGGGGCAAAACACGCGCACAGAATGCGTCCAGCCCGCGTGTCGCCTGAGATTCTGGCGACGGCAGGCCCGGTCGCAACCTGGCAGTGGACATCATCGATGCGCTTCAATTTCCCGGCACACGTCTCCCTCGGCGCCGCCACGGCGCTCGCGCTGCTGGCGTCCACCGGCGCTCAGGCCAAGGGTCATCCCGAGGCGGAGAAGCAGGTGCTGGAGCTGTCGAAGCAGACCATCGCCCTGCGCTCGGTGCGCGGCCCCGGCAACAAGACGGGCGAGGTGGCGCAGGTTCTTCGTGACGCGCTGCTCAAGGCCGGCTGGGACGCGAAGGATATCGAGATCGTCCCGCTCGACGACACCGCCTACCTCATCGCCACCTGGAAGGGCAGCGATCCCTCGCTCGGCCCCGTGGTGCTCTCGGCGCACATGGACGTGGTCGAGGCCAAGCCCGCCGACTGGGAGCGCGATCCCTTCACCCCCATCGTCGAGAACGGCTACCTCTACGGCCGCGGTGCCAGCGACACCAAGTTCGAGGCCGCGCTGGCGCTCTCCTCGGTGATCGAACTGCGGCGCGAGGGCTTCAAGCCGAAGCGCAGCATCGTCATCGCCTATTCGGGTGACGAGGAAACCACGATGGACACCTCGAAGGTGATCGCCGAGCGCCTGAAGAACGCCGGCATCGTCCTCAATGTCGACGGTTCCTCGGGTACGCTGGACGAGAAGACCGGCAAGCCGCTGTTCTGGACCTGGCAGGGCGGTGAGAAGACGTATGTCGACTACAAGGTCGACGTCACCAATCCCGGCGGCCACAGCTCCGCGCCGCGCCCGGACAACGCCATCGTCCAGCTGTCCGAGGCGATGGCGAAGATCGGCGCCTACCGCTTCAAGCCCGAACTCAACGACATCACCCGCCAGTCGTGGACCGAGACCGCGAAGATCGAACCCGATCCCAAGCTCGCCGCCGCGATGAAGGCCTTCGTCGCCAATCCCGAAGACCCCGCCGCGCTCGCCGTGCTGCGCGCCAATCCGGCGACCGTGGGCAAGGTCTCGACGACCTGCGTGCCGACGATGATCTCCGGCGGCCACGCCCAGAACGCCCTGCCGCAGAGCGCCACCGCCAACATCAACTGCCGCATCTTCCCCGGGCACACCCGCGCCGAGATCATGGCCGAACTGCAGAAGGTCGCCGCGATGCCTGCCGCCAAGTTCAGCGACGTGACCGGCGACGACTCCGTCGAGGCCCCTGCATCGCCGCTGCGCGCCGACTTCATCGCCGCCACGCGCAAGGCGGTGACGGCGGCCTGGGGCCCGGTGCCGATCATTCCCACGCAGTCCTCGGGCGCGTCGGACTCGATGTGGTACCGCGCGCTCGGGGTGCCGAGCTACGGCGCCAGCTCCTCGATGGGCAAGGATTCGGACGACTTTTCCCATGGACTCAACGAGCGCATATCGCTGGTCAACGTCGCACCGGGCGTGACGTACTACACGACGCTGCTCAAGGACCTGGCGTCGAAGTGAGGCGCACGGCTGCAATCGCCGCGCTGGCACTCGCGACCTTTGCGGTGCCGGCGTCAGCGCACACGCTCTACGTCACCGCCGGACGACTGCTCGACGTGGCGAGCGGTACGGAAAAGACCGGGCAGTGCGTGCTGGTCGAGGGCGAGCGCGTAGTGCGCGTCGAGCGCTGTACCGCGCCGCCTGCAGGCGCCGAGGCGCTCGACTGGTCGGCTTACACGGTGCTGCCCGGCCTGATCGACCTGCACACGCACCTCGCCGACGCCGGGCAGAGTGCCGACCTCGCGTTGCCGCTCAAGACCTCTCCGCAAGCGACCGCGTTGATCGGCGCGCACAACGCCAGGGTTACGCTTGACGCCGGGTTCACCACCGTGCGCGATGTCGGCACCTATCGCGGCCTCACCGACGTGGCGCTGCGCGATGCCATCGCCGGCGGCATGGTGCCGGGGCCGCGCATGTTCGTGGCCGGGGCCTACATCACCAGGCCGGGCGGCGGCGGCGAGCTCAACGGCGTCGTCCCCAACGACCAGTTGCCCGCCGACATGCGGCTCGGCGTGGTCCACAACGCGGGCGAGGCACGCGAGAAGACGGAATACCTGTTCGACCACGGCGCCGACTTCATCAAGATCATCGCCACCGGCGCCGTCCTTGCCATCGGCACCGAGCCGGGGCAGGTCGAACTGACCGACGACGAGATGCGCGCCGTCGTCGCGGTGGCAAGGGAGCATGGCAGCTACGCCACCGCCCACGCCCACGGAGCCGACGGCATCAAGGCCGCGATCCGTGCGGGCGTCCACAGCATCGAGCACGCCAGCCTGATCGACGACGAGGGGCTGGCCATGGCGAAGCAGGCCGGGGTCTGGCTCGTCATGGACGTCTACGACGGCGACTGGATCGACGAGGAGGGCACCCGCGAAGGCTGGCCCGAGGAATACCTGCGCAAGAACCGCGAGACCACGCTCGCCCAGCGCGAAGCCTTCGCCAAGGCGGTGAAGCTGGGCGTGAAGATCGGCTACGGTACGGATTCCGGCGTCTATCCCCATGGCCTCAACGCCCGCCAGTTCGCCTACATGGTGCGCTGGGGCATGACCCCGGCGCAGGCGATACGTGCGGCAACCCTCGATGCCGCGACGCTGATCGGCCACGACAAGGAACTCGGCTCGATCGCGCCGGGCAAGTTCGCGGACATGATCGCGGTCTCGGGCAACCCGCTGGCGGACGTGCGCGTGCTGGAAAGCGTGGTGCATGTCATGAAGGGCGGGGCGGTGGTACGATAGGCGGTTTTCCTAAGTCGCCAAAGCCAGCATACTCGCGGCGCCTCTTTCCATCGTCGTTCCAGCCGCCGCAGGCGCTCCATGAGAGCCCCCGCACGCATGCGCTTCCTCAACTAGCCCCGGAACCGTCCGAACCTGCCCTTGTCGGCGATGACTTCGTGGGCGCAGTTGTGTCCCGGCGCCCCGGTGACCCCGCCGCCGGGGTGAGCGCCCGCACCGCACATGTAGAGCCCCTTGATCGGCCCCCGGTACGCGCCATGTCCCAGCACCGGGCGCGCCGACCACATCTGGTCGAGCGTCAGGTTGCCATGCATGATGTCGCCGTCGACGAGCCCGAACTTGCGCTCGAGTCCCTTCGGGCTGAGCACCTGCCGGCCCAGGATCGACGCGCGGAAGCCCGGTGCGTGGGCTTCGACCGTGTCGATGATGGTGTCGGCGGCCTTGTCCTCTTCGGCGTCCCAGTCGCGGCCGTCGGGCAGCACGGGCGCGAACTGCTGGCAGAACAGGCTGGCGACGTGCTGGCCAGGAGGTGCGAGGCTGTCGTCAATGGTCGAGGGGATGAGAATCTCGACGATCGGCTTCTTCGACCACCCGAACTGCTTCGCATCGAGGAAGGCGCGGTCCATGTAGTCGAGGGTCGGCGCGATGATGATGCCCGAACGGTGGTGCTCGCCCGGCTCGGGCAGGCAGGTGAAGCGCGGCAGCTCGGACAGCGCGACGTTCATGCGGCAGGTGCCGCTGCCGGTCTTGAAGCCCTTCATGCGGCGGGCGAAGTCCGGGTTCAGGTCGCTGGGGGCGATCATCTTGCCGTAAAGCAGCTTGGGCCCGACGTTGGCGATGACGCGCGGGGCGGCGATCTCCTCGCCGCTTTCCAGGCGGACGCCGGAGACCTTGCCACCATCGACCAGCACCCGGTCGACAGGCGCCTCGAGGCTGATCTGGACGCCGAGGTCGCGGCAGACCATGGCCATGATCTGCGTGATCGTGCCCATGCCGCCGACCGAATGGCCCCAGGCGCCCTTCTTGCCGTTCACCTCGCCGAAGACGTGGTGCAGCAGCACGTAGGCGCTGCCCGGCGTGTCGGGCGAGGCGTAGTTGCCGACCACCGCGTCGAAGCCGAACGCGGCCTTGACGGCCTCGCTCTCGAACCAGCCGTCGAGCAGACCGCGCGCGGACTTGGTGAACAGGTCGAGCACGTCGCGCTGGGCCTCGATCGACAGGCCGGCGAGCTTGCGGCCCTGCAGCGCCGCGTCGATCAGCGCGCGCCAGCCGCCGCCGGCCTCGGGCGGGGTCTTGAGCGCGAGGTCGCGCAGGACTTCGGCGACGCCTTCGAGCGCTGCGTAATACGCGGGCAGGACGGCCGCGTCATGCGCGGAGAAGCGCCGGAACTCGGCCTGCGTCCGCTCGAGCCCGCCGCCGAGCTTGAGGTAGCCGCCGTCCTCCTGCGGCAGGAAATTGCTGATGGGCCGCTCGATCACGCGGTAGCCGTGCTCGGCCAGGCGCATGTCGGCGATGACCTTGGGCTGCAGCAGGCTGACGGTGTAGCTGGCGACGGAGTTGCGGAAGCCGGGGTGGAACTCCTCGGTCACCGCCGCGCCGCCGACGACGTCGCGCCGTTCCAGCACGCGCACCTTAAGGCCGGCGCGGGCGAGGTAGAAGGCACAGGTGAGGCCGTTGTGGCCCGCACCGATGATGATCGCGTCATACTTCTGGGTCATCGGGTCTGGCTCCAACCGGGGACGGGGCGGCGCTCGGATCGCGCCTCGGGGATGATGTCGCGCATCCGCTTGCAGAAATGGCGCAGGCACACCTCCTTGTCGGACAGCGGGCCGATGGAGAAGCTGCGCGAGGCCATGCCCGCCTGGACGCGGGTGATGAGCTCGGTGTCCTCGGTGTTGACCTGGCGGTTGATGCGCCAGTTGAGGTAGCGCGCGGCGCGCATTTCCCGGCGGTCGTCGGGCAGCACGTAGCTGATCTCGCGGATCAGAGCGGTCGTCGGACCGGTGGGCAGCCACTGCATGAAGTCGACCTGGTCGGGATAGATGTCGAAAGCGACGTTCGGCCAGAGCTTGAAGTAGAGCCAGTGGCGCTGGCGGTCTGCCGGCAGGTGCGGGACCGGTGGCAGCAGCTTCTGGTACATCCGCTCGGACCAGTTGCGCGAGGGGGTGTCCATAAGGTCGCCCCACATGCGGTCGACGTCGGCCTCGGCCTCGACCCCGTAGCTGCGCCCGAACAGGCGGGTGAGACCGGGGTGGGCGACCGGGATGTGGAGGCCGTCGGAATAGTTGTCGCCGATGTTCTTCCAGTTCACCTCGCGCGGGCGCAGGGTGACGCGGCCCAGCGCTTCCAGTTCCTCGAAGCGATAGGGGGCGACCATGGCCTCGTAAGGCGCCATCATCTGGGCCACCGAAGGCCCGCCGTCGTCAACGAGGCGCACGAAGACGAAACCGCGCCATACCTCGAGCTGGACCTGGGCGAGTCCGTGGCTGGCGCGGTCGAAGGCGGGGTAGCTGGTGCTGTCGGGCACGCCCGAGAGCTTGCCGTCGAGGTCGTAGGCCCAGGCATGGTAGGGGCACACCAGCTTCTTCGCACAGCCGCTGGCGCCATCGACCAGACGCGATCCGCGGTGGCGGCAGACGTTGGTGAAGGCGCGCAAGGCGGCGTCGGCACCGCGTACGACCACCACGCTTTCACCGATGTAGTCGAGCGTATGCCAGTCTCCGGGACCTGGCAGGTCGCTTTCGTGGCATACCACCTGCCAGCTGGGCGCGAAGACGCGCTCCTTCTCGGCCTCGAAGAAGTCGGCGTCGGAATAGGTCCAGGCCGGCAGGCTCCAGCCTTCCAGCGGATCGGTCATGCTATGGTCGGCGGCTTGCGTTGCCATCCCGCGCTCCTTGCTATACGACCGTATAACAAGATCATGAGCGAGCATCAATCCTTCACGCGGGCCCACCCGGACGAGCGTCGCCAGAGCCTGGTCGAGGCCACCGCGCGGTGTCTCGCGCAGCAGGGCGTGGCGGGGACTTCGGTGCGGACGATCTGCGCGGCGGCGGGGGTCTCGCCGGGGCTGCTGCGTCATTACTTCGGCAGCGTGTCGCAGGCGATAGCCGAGGCCTATCGCTGGACCGGTACGCGCGTTTCTCAGGCGCTGGACGAGGCCGTCGCCGGAGCGGGAGAACATCCGCGCGGTCGTCTGCTCGCTTATCTCACCGCCAGCTTCCGTCCACCTATTGCTGATGGCGAACTGCTGGCGACGTGGCTGGCGTTCTGGAGCATGACCCCCGTGGACGCCGGGATCGGGGCGCTTCATGCCGAAATCTACGGCGAGTTCCGTAGCGGCATCGAGGATCTCGTCCTCGCCGTGAAGCCGGGGATGACCGATGCCCGGCTGCCTGCTGTCGCGCTCACCGCGCTGATCGACGGGCTGTGGCTGGAACTGAGCCTGGGCAAGGCGCCTTTCACGCCGCCGGAGGCGGAAGGCCTGGTGGAGAAGTGGCTCGACGCGCTGCTGGGCTAGGCGCGCCGGGCGCGCCGGGTCCAGAGCCAGATCGGCAGGCCAAGCGCCATGAGGACAAAGCTCATGCCGCTGGCCCCGATACCGGCGCCCCACAGGGTCCATAGCGCGTAGAGGGCGCCCAGCGCCGCGAGCATACGGCAGACCCGCAGGCGCCACGCCGCCAGCGCACAGGCGAGATAGAGCCACAGCGTCGCCGAGGTGGATAGGAGCAGCAGGTACTCGAACAGCGCCTGCATGGAGCGCGAGCCGTTCATCGCCACGAACAGAGTGGCGATCAGGGTCGAGACCAGCAGCGCCCGCCGCGGGGTTCCGCGCGTGTCGGTGGCAGCGAACCACTGCGGCAGTAGACGGCGCGCCGCCATGTCGCGCGCCATTTCCGCCTGCAGAAGGGTCCAGCCATTCAGCGCGCCGATGCAGCTGACGACGGCGAAGAGTGTGACCAGCGCCGCAGCCCCCGGATTCCAGAAGTGCGCGACGAAAGTGGCGAAGGGCGCCGGTGACGCGGCGGCGACGTCCATCGGCAGGAGCAGGGCTATGGCAGAGCAGACCAGCAGATAGAGCACACCGGTCAGGGCGGTGCCCCACAATGTGGCGCGGGCGATGTTGACTTCGGGATGGCGAACGCGGGTGGCGGCGATGCTGGCGGACTCGAAACCGACCAGCGCCCACAGCGTCAGCGTCGCCGCTGCGTTGACCGAGCCCGGCGTCACGGGCACGGCGGTCACCGGCGTCACCTGCGCCTCGCCGGTGCCCAGCACGATGGCGGCGATGACGACGACGACGATCAGCGGGATGATCTTGATGGCGAGGGTCACGACCTGGAAGCCGCCCGCCGCCCTGGCGCCGCGCAGGTTGAGCAGCGCCAGCAGCCAGACCAGCGCAAGCGCGGCCAGTGCCGGGCGGAAGGCTCCTGCCGCCAGCGCCGGGATCATGTTCGATAGGTAGCTGATTGCCGCCACCGCGATCGTGGCCACCGTTGTCCAGATCGACACGAGATAGATCCAGCTGACGAAGAAGCCGGCGGCGGCGCCGAACGCGGTGGTGACGAAGCCCGGCGGGCCGCCGGCCTCGGGCAAGGAGCGGGTCAGGCCGACGAGGACATAGGCCAGCACCATCGCGCCCGCCGTCGTCAATACCCATCCGGCAACCGCGTTCCAGCCGTATGGTGCAAGCGTCGCGGGCAGGAGGAACACGCCCGAGCCGATCATGTTGCCCATCACCAGAGCGATGGCGGCGACGGGTCCGAGAAGCCCGTCGCCGCCGACCTTGCGTGGAACGTCGCCCGTGCCGTCGTTCAAGGCCTCAGAAATCCCTGCCGATCTTGAGGCCGATGATCCTGGGACGGATCACGTAGTCGTAGAAGACGCCCCCGGTGCCACTGACGCCGTCGGGATCGCCGCAGGTGGTTTCGAGGCACTGAACCGAACTGTTGATGACGCCGTTGCTGTCGAACACGTTGTTCGCATAGATTTCAAAGCGCCAGACATCGTTCTTCACGCCGATGCTGAAGTCTGCCGTGGTATAGGCGTCGAATTCGCCTTTGATGGCGTTCTCGGCATCGCGAAGGTCGCTGCGGCGCTTGCCGATGTAGTTGACCGAGCCCTGGACATGGCCCTGCCAGTTGCCGAGCGGGAATTCGTAGCGGGCCAGCGCATTACCCTTGAACGAGGCGGTGATGGGCAGGCGGGTTCCCGACTGCGCGAGCAGGGCGTTGTCGGCGCCGCCCGGGCCGGGGATCGTGCAGTCGAACGAACTGTTGGCGAACTGGCAGAAATCCTTGGTGATCGTGGCGTCGTTGTAGCTGCCGCCCGCGCCCAGCGTCAGGCCGTTCTTGCGGTAACCGAGGTCGAACTCGACACCGTAGATCCGCGCAGCGCCCGCGTTGCGGATGAGGGTCAGGCCATTCTCGCCGAGGAACGAGAGCTGGATGTTGCTCCAGTCCTCGCGGTACATGGCGTAGTTGAAGGTGAAGGCGCCGATCTGGCTCTTCCAGCCGAACTCGTAGTTGTCGAGCGTGTCGGGCGCATAGGGCGGCTGTCCGCCGCGCCGGTTGATGCCGCCGGGGCGGAAGCCGCGCGACCATGTGGCGTAGACCAGCCAGTCGGGCGACAGCTTGTAAGTGAGGTTCGCCTTGTAGATAGAGCCGGTGTCCGAGGTCTTGGCATCGAGGTTGGTGCAGGGCGAGCCCTTGACGATGGCATCGTCGAAGCAGGCGGCGACACCGGTGCGGCTGGAGTAGCCGTCGCTGTAACCGAAGAAGCCGACCAGCGAGTTCTTGTACTTGTAGACGCGCAGCCCGCCGGTGGCGGTCAGGGCATCGGTAATGTCGAAGCTGAGTTCGCCGAAGGCGGCATAGTCGCGGTCGACGCGCTTCTGCTTGGTGAGCCAGATGTCGCTGTCGGTGCCCGGCACGGTGATCGAATCGGCGATGCCGTCGATGATATAGTTCTGGGTGATGTAGTGCGTCTGGCGCTGGGCGAAGATGCCGGCGATCAGGCGCAGGCGGTTCTCCTGCGGCGAGGTCACGCGCAGTTCGCCGAACTGGCGGCGGTACTTGTCGCGGCCCTGGATGTACTGGTTCGGGCTGACCAGGTCGCCGGCATTGTCGTAGAGGAATTCGCCCGAGCCGTAGAGGGCGTCGTAGAAATACGAGTAGTCCGAATAGTCGGACTCGGTGCGATCCTTGCGGTTGAGCAGGCCGCCGGTCGCCACGAGGTCCCAGTTGCCCAGCTTGCCTTCGATGGTGAGGGCGGCCTGGTACCACTCGTCCTTGCTGCCCTCGGGATTGTACTGGACGGTCTGCAGCTTCTTGCTGACGGCGCGGGACCGTTCCTGCGCGAAGCTGCCATTGGTCTTCTGGATCTGCCCCATGAGTGTCGGCGTGATCGTCCAGTTGTCGTCCAGTTCGATGCCCAGCGCCATGCGGGCGCCGTAGGTCTCGACGTCGTTGTAATCCTTCTCGACGAGGTCGGCGTTGTCCTGGGTGATGCCCGAGACCGGATAGGTGCGGCTGCCTGCGATGTTGTCGATGTAGCCCGCGTCGCGGCGATACCAGCCGACGACGCGCAGCGCTGAGCGGTCGGACAGCTTGAAGTTCAGGAACCCCTGCGCGACGCCGCCGATGTCGCCGTGCGCCACCGAGTTCAGTTCCGCGTCGACCGCACCGTAGGTGCCGGAATAGTCCGGCGCGTTGGTGACGATCTTGATCGTGCCGGCCATCGAACTGGCGCCGTAGAGCGTGCCCTGCGGCCCGGCGAGCGCCTCGACCCGGGCGATGTCGTAGGCGTGGATGTCGAGCGCGCCCTGGATGGTCGTGATCGGCATTTCGTCGAGGTAGGTGCCGACGGTGGGCAGCGGGCCGGAGTGGTTGGCGTTCTCGCCCGAGGCGACGCCGCGGAAGTAGACCTGGCTGAAGCCGGGCTGAGTGGTCTGGATGGTGACCGAAGGGATGAACTTGACCGCGTCCTGCAGTTCCTTGACCTGCAGTTCGCGCAGCTTTTCACCGCCGAGCGCGGTGATCGCCATCGGCACGTCCTGGATGTTCTGGCTGCGCTTGAGAGCGGTGACGAGGATGACGTCGCTCTCATCCTCGACCGGGGCCTGCTGCGCGAGCGCGGGTTGCGCTGCAGCAAGAGCGGAAGACCCAAGCAGCGCGACGACGCTGCGACGAGAAGCCTGACGCGATGAAATCACCCGTGTTCCCCTGATATTGCCCTAGAGGGAAAGCGCCACAGTTCATGAGTTTTGACAATAGGTCCGCCGGGTAACCCTCATTGTGCATCGCACTGTATGACATTTCTGCCACAAACAGCGGCACTTGCGGTCAGTCCCGCGCGTATGTCTCCGGCAAGGTGCCGAGCGCGGACCTGAGCGGTTCGAGCCAGGCCTCGTAGGGACGCCACTGGTCGACGCCGTCGCGGTTGATCGGGCGGCGTACCTGTTCGCTCGATGCCGTGCGCACCGCGCGCGGGTTGCGATGGAATTCGAGGCAGGATTCCTCGAAGGGAAGGCCGAGATAGTCCAGCAGCCGCCGCACCTCGGCCTCCGGATCGTCGAGCAGGCGCTCGTGGATCACGCGGTGGACACGGCCGGGCAGGACGCCGTCGTAGTGGAACATGGCGCGGACGTAGTCGGCATAATAGCGCCCGACATGCTCGAGGTCATAGGAGAACGGCTGGCCCTTGGCGAAATGCTGGCGGAAGTTGGAGAAGCAGCAGTCGAGCGGCGCCCGGCGCGCGTCGATGATCTTCGCATTCGGCAGGATCAGCGCGATGAAGCCGAGGTAGGCCCAGTTGTTGGGCAGCTTGTCGATATAAAATGGCTTGCCGGTCTTGCGCTGGATGCGGGTGCGATCGAGGAACTCGGCGCCGAGCTGCGCCAGGCGTTCATGCGGCAGGGCGGCCAGCGCCTCGGGCCACTCCCGGGCATGGCCGCCGGCGGCCTGGGCCTCTCGCATGGCCATCGCCGGGATGTCGGGCAGTTCCATGGTGCCTTCGACCTGAGAGTGGCTGGAGAGGATCTGCTCGACCAGCGTCGATCCGGCGCGCGGCAGGCCGAGGATGAACACCGGATCGGGGGAGGGGTGGCCGGCATCGGCCCGCGCGGCGATGAACTCCGGCGTGAATGTCGCGATCACGCTCTCGACCTGCGCGGCGGTCGCCGAGGGATCATAGTCCAGCTGGTCGCGGCGGAGGCGGTTGCCTTCGGCGTAGTGTTCGAAGGACGCCGCCGCCTCGCCGCGATCCTCCAGCGCCTTGCCGAGCGCGAAGTGGAGGTGGAGGCGGTCGTCCTCGGACAGTTCCGCGCCGTCGGCCAGCGCGGCTTCCATGGCCCGCACATCCTTGTCCCCGAACCGCCAGGTCTTGAGGTTGGCGAGGCTCCACCAGACTTCGCCGAGGCCCGGTTCGATCGCGGTCGCGCGGCGATAGGCGGCGACGCTCTGCGCCTGTTCGCCCAGCGTCTTCAGGATGTGCCCGTAGCTCATCCAGAGACGCGCATGGTCGGGGAAGGCGGCGGTGAGGTCGGCGTAGATGCGCCTCGCTTCCTCGTAGTCTCCGGTGCGGCCCAGGGCGGCTGCGCGCAAGTTGAGATTGCCCGCGTCCGCGCCGCCCGCCGCCAGCACGGCATCGAGTTCGTTCACGGCGTCGGCGAAGCGGTTCTGCTTGTAGAGGACGATCGCAAGGTTCGCCCGCGCCGCGACGAAGCCGGGTGCGAGTTCGAGGGCACGGCGCAGCAATGCCTCGGAATCGCGGTAACGGCCGATCCGTCCCGCCAGTTCGGCCATCATGCGGATCGCGGCGACATCGGTCGGCTGCTCGCGCAGGCGCTGGCGCAGACCGGCTTCCGCCATGGGCAGGTCGCCCGCGATGAGCGCCTGGGCAATAGCGAAGAGTGCCGGGTCGTGGGCCGACGCGCGGAGGGACTCGCGCTCGGCCAGTTCCGCCTCGGCATCGCGGCCCAGCGCGCGAAGCGCCCGGCCGAGCAGGCGGTATGCCGGCGCGTCGTTCTCGTTGCGCAGGATCGCGCCGCGCAGAAGCGGCAGCGCGCGGGCAGGGTCGGCGGCGACGAGCGAGGCCATGGAAGTGGCGGGGCCGGGACGTTTCATCGACCGTGGTTATGCGCAAGACCCGATGCAACCTCAAGGTGTTCGCCGGACAGCCGGGAGGCTTGCCCGTCTTGCGGAAATATGACAGCCTCCCGGCCGGCTTGATCGCCGGGTTCAGGATCGTTAGCGGGCGCCCTCCACGTGCCGGCCAACATATCCAGGGGTAAATCTCATGCGCGTCACGTCTGTACGCAAAGGGCTTTTTCGAACCAACCTGCCTGGCCTTGGCGACTGCGCCCGGGTCGATATGAGCGCGGGCGACGCGGCGCCGTTCCTTGAGCGGGACATGTATGTCCTGCTCGGATTCCAGCCCAGTTTCGACCTTCTGCCCGAACAGCGCGCCGACGCCGGGCCTGCGTCGCATCCGCGGTGGGCAGGGCGGATTTAGCGGGTTTTCGGAGGCTGCGATTCTGCTCACGATTGCATAATCTGCAGTAAAGTGAAATTGGTGCGCGCAAATTGCTGCGCTTTCGTCTATGGGCGGCTCAATTGGAGCGCCTGCGGGCGACCCTCGCAGCCCTCCCTAAGCTCGCCAAAGCCGCACAAGCGGCAGGATTGATTTGCCACTTATGACTTTTTCGCAACTTCCCCAGCCTCTCGCCGAGGCCCTCGCAGCGCATGGCTACGAAACGCTCACGCCGGTGCAGACCGCCGTGTCCGAACCCGAAGCCCGTGGCCGCGACCTCGTCGTTTCGGCGCAGACCGGCTCGGGCAAGACCGTCGCCTTCGGTATCGCCATGGGCGATGAACTGATCGAAGACGGCCGCATTCCCTATTCCGAAGGCCCGCTCGCCCTTGCCATCGCGCCGACGCGCGAACTGGCGCAGCAGGTCAGCCGTGAGCTCGAATGGCTCTACGCCAAGACCGGCGCGCGCATCGTCACCTGCGTGGGCGGCATGGACCCCGTGAAGGAGCGCCGGGCGCTCGAGCGCGGCGCGACCATCGTCGTCGGCACGCCGGGCCGCCTTCGCGACCATCTGGAGCGCGGCAAGCTCAACCTCTCGTCGCTGCGCGCCATCGTGCTCGACGAAGCCGACGAGATGCTCGACATGGGCTTCCGCGAGGACCTCGAGGAAATCCTCGACGCGACCCCGGAAGACCGCCGCACGCTGCTTTTCTCCGCGACCATGCCGCGCCCGATCGAGGCGCTGGCCCAGCGTTACCAGAAGAATGCGCTGCGCATCTCGACCGTAGGCGATAACCGCGGCCACGGCGACATCTCGTACCAGGCCGTCACGGTCGCTCCGTCCGACATCGAGCGCGCGGTGGTCAACCTGCTGCGCTTCCACGATGCCGAGACCGCGATCCTGTTCTGCGCCACGCGCGACAACGTGAAGCACCTGCACGCCACCCTGGTCGAGCGCGGCTTCTCCGCCGTGGCGCTCTCGGGCGAACACTCGCAGAACGAGCGCAACAATGCGCTGCAGGCACTGCGCGACCGCCGCGCCAAGGTCTGCGTCGCCACCGACGTCGCCGCGCGCGGCATCGATCTGCCGACGCTCAGCCTCGTCGTCCACGTCGAGATTCCGCGCGATGCGGAAACGCTGCAGCACCGTTCGGGCCGTACTGGCCGCGCCGGGCGCAAGGGCACTGCCGTGCTGCTCGTGCCCTATCCGCGCCGCCGCCGCGTCGAGATGATGCTGCGCGGCGCGCGCATCGAGGCCGAGTGGGGCGAAGCGCCGACGCTCGAGGCGATCCGCGAACAGGACCGCGAACGCCTGATGGAAAAGCTGCTCGCGCCCGTCGAGGCCGAGGAGGACGACCGCGAGATCGCCCGCGTGCTGCTCGAAAAGGTGAGCGCCGAGGATATCGCCGCCGCCCTGGTCGTAGCGCACCGCGCCGCCATGCCGCAGCCCGAGGAACTCATCGGCAACACGCCCGAGAGCCGTGAACGCCGCGAGCGTCCCGGCTTCGAAGATGTCGTCTGGTTCCGCATGGACGCAGGCCGCCAGCAGAACGCCGAGGCGCGCTGGATCCTGCCGGTCCTGTGCCGCCGTGGTCACGTGACCCGCGATGCCGTCGGCCAGATCCGCATCTCGGCCGACCAGACCCACTTCCAGATCCCGAGCGCGATGGCAGATCAGTTCGCGGCCGCCGTCCAGCGGACCGCGAACCCCGATGGCGAGTACGAGGCGACCATCCTCATCGAGCGCTCGCCCGACACCCCGCGCGACGTCGCCAAGCACCGCAGCCGCGACCGCGAGGGCCCGCAGGGCCGCGGCCGTCGTCCGCATCCGGGCGGTGGTCAGGGCAGCTACACCGCCCAGCCGCGCGGCGAGGGCGAGGCGCCCTACCGTGCGCGGTCGACCTCAGGCCCGCGTCCGGATCGCCCGGCCGGCGGCAAGCCGTTCCACAAGAAGCCCCGCAAGGGTCGTCCTGACTGATTGATGGGTTCGGGGCGGCTGAGGCCGCCCCGTCTCGAAACCGTCGCCGGGCCTGCGCCGGGTTGACGAAAGCGCGGGCGTTCAGCCTGGCAGAAGCGCCAGAACTTCTATTGCCTCTTCGCGCCCGTTGAAGTCGACGAACTCGCCGACTTCGGCGCCCAGCAGCGCGCGGGCCAGCGGCGCGGAGAACGCAAGGCGGCCCTTGGCCGGCTCCGCCTCGTCGTGGCCGACGATGGAAACCTCGCGCTCCTTGCCATCCAGCGCGAAACGCACCCGCGAGCCGAACATGACCTTGTCGCCCGAAGGCTCGGGCTGCACCTCGGCGGTGGAGAGCCGCGTCTGCCAGTAGCGCAGGTCGCGCTTGGCCGACTTCAGCGCCGTCTGGTCGGTCAGCGCCTTGATCGTGCCCTCCAGCTCGCCGACCCGTCGCCGTATCAGCTCGAGCCCCGCCTGCGTGACGAGGTTCGGTCCCGGTGGAAGCGGCAGTTCGAACTTGGGCTCGAGATGTTCGTCGTCGCCTTCCCGGCGGAAGGCGACGCTCACTTGCCCCGGCCCATCAGGGTTTCGAGGACCTCGTTGACTTCGAGCCAGCTTTCCTCGGCCTGCGCCATCTCGAGGGTGACGGCGGCGTGGCGCCTGCCCAGTTCGCCGATGTTCACGCCCGTGGCGGTGCCGGGACTGGCGAGCGCGGCGTCGATGTCGTTGAGCTGCACCTGCAAGCGCTTCATGCGCGTCTCGGCCTCGGTGACCTTCTTGCGCAGCGCCTTCAGCTCCTCGCGCGCGACGGCGCCGGACTTCTTGACGGCGGGGCCATCGGACTTGCCGCCGGCGCTGTCGGCCTTGGGCTGGTTGCGGCCAAGGACGAAGTTGACGTAGTCCTCCATCGAACCGTCGTAGTTCTCCGCCAGTCCGCCATCGACGAGGACGAGCCGGTCGGCGACCAGTTCGACCATGTGGCGGTCGTGGCTGACGAGGATCACCGCGCCCTCGAAGGCGTTGAGCGCCTGAACCAGCGCCTCGCGCGCGTCGACGTCGAGGTGGTTGGTCGGCTCGTCGAGGATGAGCATGTGCGGCGCGTCGCGCGTCACCAGCGCCAGCGCCAGTCGCGCGCGCTCGCCGCCGGACAGGGTGCCGGTCTCCGACGTGGCGCGGTTGCCCGAGAAGCCGAAGCGGCCGAGCTGACCGCGCACGGCGACGGGCGGCTTGCCCTCCATCGCGCGCGTCATCAGTTCGAGCGGCGTGGAGTTCGAAGGCAGTTCCTCGACCTGGTACTGCGTGAAGTAGCCGATGCGGATCTTGGGCGAGAAGGTGAGCGAGCCTTCCATCGGATCAAGCTGGCGGGCGAGCAGGCGCGCCAGCGTGGTCTTGCCGTTGCCGTTGCGGCCCAGCAGCGCGATGCGGTCCTCGGGATCGATGCGCAGGTTGAGGCGGCGCAGGATCGGCTTCTCCGCCTCGTAGCCCACGGCCGCGAGGTCGAGCGTGACGAGCGGCGGGCGCAGTTCGTTCGGGCTCGGGAAATCGAAGCTGAGCGAGGGATCTTCCGCCATCGCCGCGATCGGCTGCATCTTGGCCAGCATCTTGGCGCGCGACTGCGCCTGCTTCGCGGTGGAGGCGCGGGCCGAGTTGCGCGCGACGTATTCGGACAGCTTCTTGCGCTGCGCGTCCTGGCTGGCGCGCGCGGCCTCGGCCTGCGCGGCGCGTTCGGCGCGCAGGCGCTCGAAGCTGTCGTAGTCGCCGGGGTAGAGCGTCAGCTTGCCCTGCTGGAGGTGCAGGATGTGATCGACCACGGTGTTGAGCAGGTCGCGCTCGTGGCTGATGACCAGCAGCGTCTTGGGATAGCTCTTGAGGAAGTTCTCCAGCCAAAGCGTCGCTTCGAGGTCGAGGTGGTTCGACGGTTCGTCGAGCAGCATCACGTCGGGCTCGGAGAACAGCAGCGAGGCGAGCGCGACGCGCATCTTCCAGCCGCCGGAATAGCTGTCGAGCGGACGGCCCTGCATCTCCTCATCGAAACCGAGGCCGACGAGGATGCGCGCGGCGCGGGCGGGGGCGGTATAGGCGTCGATCGCGATCAGCCGCTCGTGCACGTCGCCGAGGCGGTCCGCGTCGGTGCAGGTTTCTGCCTCGGCGAGCAGGGCGGTGCGTTCGGTGTCCGCCTCGACCACCGCGTCGAACGGGGTCCTGGTGCCGCTGGGCGCTTCCTGCGCGATGTAGCCTAGGCGCGAGCGGCGCGGCATCTCGACCGAGCCGCCGTCGGGATCGAGTTCGCCGATGATCGTCTTGACCAGCGTCGACTTGCCCGCGCCGTTGCGGCCGATCAGGCCGATCTTGCCGTTCTGCGGGAGAGTGGCGCTGGCGCCGTCGATGATGGTGCGGCCGCCGAGGCGTACGGTGATGTCACGGATGGTCAACATGGCGCCGCGCCTAGCAGCAAGTGCGGCAAATCGGAACCGCGATACGTCACGGAAAAATGTCTACCAGTGGACACTTGACGGACGCGAAAACTTATCAACACCAAAGGCGCCGCCCCTGACCCAGGGAAAATCGCCTCGGACTGTCGCAAATGCCGGAAATCCAGTAGCAATTCTGCTTGTAACGCCGAATCACCTGTGATTCTATAAGGCCATGCGGAACGTGCGACAGGAAGCCAACATTGCCAGGGATCGTCTCGTGCAGGGCCTTGCCCTCGCCGTGCTCCTGTTGATGGGCCTTTACTGCGTCGCCGGACCCAGCGGCCTTCTCGCCTGGGGCGAGAACCAGCACCTTCTTGAAGAACGCCGCACCAAGCTCGTCGAATTGCAGGCGCAGCGCGACCGGCTCAAGAATCGCGTTGCCTTGCTCGACCAGCGCAAGATGGACCCGGACCTCGCCGGGGAACTGGTGCGCAGCCGCCTCAACGTCGCGCGCCCCGACGAGATGGTGATGCAACTCCGCTGAGGTCTCGCGCGTTGTCTGGGTGGAGAGATGGTGCGATGCCGTTTTTTGCAAACCTCGTTGCAAAAAAGTCCACGTTCGGAGGCTGATTTCGAGCCTCGGCGCTTTCGCTTTTCAAGCGGCGTTCCTATACCGCCCCTCCATAACTATCGCACCAACGATGGGGGAGCACCCGTTGCCCAAAGCCAAGAATGACGCCCCGGTAGCCGAAAATCCAGAAGCCGCGATCGACGAGGCGGACTTCGCCCTGCGCAGCCTGCAGCAGGCTCTCGACGCGGACCGCCGCTACGAGCCGAGCAAGGAGGAACTCCTCCATCTCTACGAGCAGATGCTGCTCATCCGCCGCTTCGAGGAGAAGGCGGGCCAGTTGTACGGCCTCGGCCTGATCGGCGGCTTCTGCCACCTTTACATCGGCCAGGAAGCGGTCGCCGTGGGCCTGCAGTCCGCGCTCGACAATTCGAAGGACTCGGTCATCACCGGGTACCGCGACCACGGTCACATGCTTGCCTACGGCATCGATCCCAAGCTTATCATGGCGGAGCTGACGGGGCGTGAGGCCGGCATCTCGAAGGGCAAGGGCGGCTCGATGCACATGTTCTCCGTGGAGCATCGCTTCTATGGCGGCCACGGCATCGTCGGCGCGCAGGTTTCGCTCGGCGCGGGTCTCGCCTTCGCGCACAAGTACCGTGAGGACGGCGGCGTCGCGATGGCCTACTTCGGCGACGGCGCGGCCAACCAGGGCCAGGTCTACGAGAGCTTCAACATGGCCGCGCTGTGGAAGCTGCCGATCATCTTCGTGATCGAGAACAACGGCTACGCCATGGGCACCGCGGTCAAGCGCGGCTCGGCCGAGACGCACTTCCACCGCCGCGGCACCGCGTTCCGCATCCCCGGCATGTCGGTCGACGGCATGGACGTGCTCGAGGTCCGCAAGGCCGCGGAAGTCGCGCTCGAATACGTGCGCGGCGGCAATGGCCCGGTGCTCATGGAGCTGAACACCTACCGTTATCGCGGCCACTCGATGTCGGACCCCGCCAAGTACCGCACTCGCGAGGAAGTACAGGGCGTGCGCGAGAAGCGCGATCCGATCGAACATGCCAAGCTCGAACTGATCGAGAAGATGGGGGTGACCGAGGAAAGCCTCAAGGAAATCGACAAGCGCGTCCGCGCGCAGGTGGCGCAGTCGGCCGACTTTGCCGAGAACTCGCCGGAACCTGCGGCGCCCGAACTGTATACCGACGTACTGGTGGAGAGCTACTGAGATGGCGATCGAACTGAAGATGCCCGCTCTCTCGCCGACGATGGAAGAGGGCAAGCTGGCCAAGTGGCTCGTCAAGGAAGGCGACGAAGTCTCCTCCGGCGACATCCTGGCCGAAATCGAGACCGACAAGGCGACGATGGAATTCGAATCCATCGACGAAGGCGTGGTCGGCAAGATCCTCGTGGCCGAAGGCACCGAGGGCGTGAAGGTCGGCACCGTGATCGCCACGCTGTCGGGCGAGGGCGAGGACGCTTCGGCCCACGAAGCGCCGGCTCCCAAGGCTGAGGAAGCCAAGGCCACCGAGGAACCCCAGCAGGGCGAAAAGCCGGCCGAGGACAAGAAGCCTGCCGAGAGCGGCACCGCCAACCTCGCCAGCGAGATCAAGACCGCGCGCGATCCCGAACTGCCCCACGGCACCAACATGAAGACCTCGACCGTCCGCGACGCCCTGCGCGACGCCATGGCCGAGGAAATGCGCCGCGATCCGCGCGTCTTCGTGATGGGCGAGGAAGTCGCCGAGTACCAGGGCGCCTACAAGGTGACCCAGGGCCTGCTCGAGGAATTCGGCCCCACCCGCGTCATCGACACGCCGATCACCGAGTACGGCTTCGCCGGCATCGGCACGGGCGCGGCGATGGGCGGCCTGCGTCCGGTCATCGAGTTCATGACGTTCAACTTCGCCATGCAGGCGATCGACCACATCATCAACTCGGCCGCCAAGACCAACTACATGTCGGGCGGCCAGATGCGCTGCCCGATCGTGTTCCGCGGTCCCAACGGCGCCGCCTCGCGCGTCGGTGCGCAGCATTCGCAGAACTACGGTCCGTGGTACGCCAACGTGCCGGGTCTGGTGGTCATCGCGCCTTATGACGCGTCGGACGCCAAGGGCTTGCTCAAGGCCGCCATCCGCAGCGACGACCCGGTCGTGTTCCTCGAGAACGAGTTGGTCTACGGCCGCAACTTCGAGCTGCCCGAGCTTGACGACCACGTCCTGCCGATCGGCAAGGCGCGGATCATGCGCGAAGGCAAGGACGTGACCATCGTGTCCTACTCGATCGGCGTCGGCCTCGCGCTCGAAGCAGCCGAGACGCTGGCGGCAGAAGGCATCGACGCCGAAGTCATCGACCTGCGCACCCTGCGTCCGCTCGACAAGGAAACGGTGCTGGCGAGCCTCGCCAAGACCAACCGCCTCGTCGTTGCGGAAGAAGGCTTCCCGGTCTGCTCGATCGCCTCGGAAATCTCGGCGATCTGCATGGAGGAAGGCTTCGACAATCTCGACGCCCCGGTCGTGCGCGTCTGCAACGAGGACGTGCCGCTGCCTTACGCCGCCAACCTCGAGAAGCTCGCCCTGATCGACGCCGCCCGCGTGGTCGAGGCGGTCAAGAAGGTCACCTATCGCTGATCTGAAGCGCGGGCGGTGGCTTGGTCTGCCGCCCCGCCAACGGTAATGCGCGAACAATACGCAGAGCCCCGTCATCCCTGCCTGCGCGGGAATGACGGGGTTTTGTTGTGCCGGACACGGTGGCTTGGATGCTCGGTGCAGCTTGCATGGGCCCACCGCTGCTTTAGGGAGGCTCCGTGACTGATACCCCTCCTCCCGAACCCTCCTCCGCTTCCACCGAGGACATCCTCGTCCAGTCCCTGCCCACGGTATCGCGGCTCGCGCTGGCTTATGCGCCGAGGTCCGCCAGGATGCAGACGCTGGCGCTGCTGGCGCTCGACACCCGCCTGGCCGGCCTGCTGCGCAATTCGCGCGAGCCGATGCTGGCGCAGCTGCGCCTTTCGTGGTGGCGCGAGTCGCTGTCGCAGCCCGCCGACAAGTGGCCCGAGGGTGAACCGCTGCTGGCGGCCCTGCGCACCTGGAATGGGCACCATGGCGGCCTCGTCAGTCTCGTCAATGGCTGGGAAGCGCTCACGGGTCCGGCGCCGTTGCCCGCATCAGCGCTGGAAACCATGGCCGAGGGCCGCGCCGCCGCCTTCGCCACTCTGGCGCAGGCCTTGGGCCGCAATCGCGAACTGGCCTCTGTGCAGCGCCTCGCGCGGTCCTGGGCGCTGTCGGACCTCGCCATGCGCCTAGGTCATGAGAGCGAGCGCGAGGCCGCACGCGCGCTGGCCCTCGCCGATCGGGCGAGGGGCGTGCGCCTCTCGCGTGCGCTGCGCCCGTTGATGGTGCTCCACGGCCTCGCCGACCGCCGCCTCGACAAGGGCGAGGAAGCTGCCAGCTCGCCCGCCGCCGTGCTCAAGGCGATGCGGCTCGGGCTGCTGGGGTTCTGATTGCAGGGCCAGGCCCGATTACAGGGATGTAATTTCCGCTGCGGGGCAGGGCAGCTCTAGATTGCGCGCCTGATGAAAGGCCTCGCAATGAATCGCTTCCTGCTCGGCGGACTGGCCGCGCTCGTCATGGTGGGCCTCGGCCTCTTCTGGTGGCAAGGCCGTGCCGAAGTGGAAGCCGGCGCGCCGCCGCCCAATGTCGCCCCGACGCAGCCCCCCCCGCTGCCGAGCGCGGACCCGGGTGACCTCACCGGTCCCGAACTCCCCGAAGCCACCGCCCTGACGCGTGAGGAGCGCCGCTTCTTCCGCTACGACCGCGACCGCGATCACCGTATTTCGCGCAGCGAGATGCTCTCGACCCGCGCCGATGGCTTCCGCGCGCTCGACAAGGATCACAACAATCTGCTGACGTTCGAGGAATGGGCCGTCGCCACTGTCGGCAAGTTCGGCCAGGCCGACGCCGACCACGACCAGTACCTTACCCCGGAAGAGTTCCGCAGCACTGCCCCGCCGCCCAAGCCAAGGGCGAAGTGCAAGTGCTGAGACGGATCATGCCGGCATCAGGCTTCCCAGCCAGGGCGCGATCTCTTCCTTGGCGCGCGAGGTGTAGGCTTCCTTGCGCGACTTCTTCTTCACGTCATGGAGCGGCGGGAACAGGCCGAAGTTGACGTTCATCGGCTGATAGCTGTCCGCCTCTGCGTCGCCGGTAATGTGCGAGAGCAGGGCGCCCAGCGCGGTGGTGCGCGGCGGCGCCTGCCATTCGCGCCCGGTCAGCTCCGCCGCCGTCATGAGGCCCGCGAGCAGGCCGATCGCGGCGCTTTCGACATAGCCTTCGCAGCCGGTGATCTGCCCGGCAAAGCGGACGTGCGGCGCGGTCTTGAGGCGCAGGTTGCGGTCCAGCAACACCGGCGAATTGAGGAAGGTGTTGCGGTGCAGGCCGCCCAGCCGCGCGAACTCGGCATTTTCGAGGCCGGGGATTGTGCGGAACAGCTTCACCTGCTCGGCATGCTTGAGCTTGGTCTGGAAACCGACCATGTTCCACAGGGTGCCAAGCTTGTTGTCCTGCCGCAGCTGCACCACCGCGTAGGCCCAGCGCCCGTTCGGATGTTCGGGCGTCGCCCAGTGCGGGTTGTCGAGGCCGACCGGCTTCATCGGCCCGAAGCGCAGGGTATCGACGCCGCGCTCGGCCATGACCTCGATCGGCATGCAGCCGTCGAAGTAGGGGGTGTTCTCTTCCCACTCCTTGAACGAGGTCTTCTCGCCCGAGAGGAGGCCGGCATGGAAGGCGAGGTACTGCTCGCGATCCATCGGGCAGTTGATGTAGTCCTTGGTCTCGCCCTTATCCCAGCGCGAGGCCATCCAGCACACGTCCATGTCGATGGACTCTCGGTAGACGATCGGCGCGATGGCGTCGAAGAAGGCGAGGCTGTCGGCGCCCGTGGCCCGGCCGATCGAGCCGGCCAGCGCTTCGCCCGTCAGCGGACCGGTGGCGACGATGGTGAGGCCGGCCTCGGGCAGCACGTCGATCCGCTCGCGCACGATGTCGAGATTGGGCAGGGCGGCCAGCCGCGCCTCGACTTCGGCGGAGAACACGTCGCGGTCCACCGCCAGCGCGGAGCCGGCCGGGACCTGCGCCTTGGCGGCGGCGGCCATGATGATCGAATCGCAGGCGCGCATCTCGTGGTGGAGCAGGCCGACCGCGTTCTTCTCGCTGTCGTCCGAGCGGAAGGAGTTGGAGCAGACCATCTCCGCCAGGCCGTTGGTCTGGTGGGCGGGAGAGCGCTCCCCGGTCCCGCGCATTTCGGAGAGGCGCACCCGGAAGCCCCGGCGGGCGAGCTGCCACGCAGCCTCGCTGCCGGCAAGGCCGCCGCCGATGATGTGGACGTCGTATGTCTTGGAATCGGTCATCCTTGCGCGCCTAGCCGGTATGCGCGCCATGGAAAAGGGGCGGTGCATCTGCCATGGCAGGTCGAACTGCCCTGAACGACGAGACGAGAGCCATGCCCAAGCGCGCCCTGATCGAACGCCGACCCTGGCTGCTGGCGAGCATGGCCTGCGCCGTCGCCTGGGTCGTGCTGCGGGGCGGGGCGACGCCGGGCGCCTACCTGATCGTGCTGAAGGCGGCGCCGCTGCTCCTGCTCGCCGTCTATGCGGTGCTGCGTCACCGGGCGGGCGACACCCGCTCGCTGGCGGGGATGCTGGTGCTGGAGGGGCTCGGTTCGGCCCTGCTGGACACGATGCCGCTGATCGCGCTGAACCTGCTGCTGGTGGGTTATCTGGTCGGACTTGGCCTGTTCCTGATCCATCGCCGCGTGGTGATGGACGGAGGCCGCCGCGCTTCGGCGCTTGCGCTCACGCTGGGGACGCCGTTGCTGTGCTTCTTCGCGGCGGACCGGGCAGGCGTGGGCGTGCCGCTGTTCCTGGGCCTTGCGCTGGGCGGCATGGCCGCGGCGGCGTGGATCAGCACCTTCCCGCGCTCGCGGGTCGGGCTGGGCGCGGCGCTGATCGTCGCGGGTAACGTGCTGGGCATCGCGGCGATGGGGGCGATCGAGGGCGGCTCGGCGACAGTCGAGGCGCTGGCTGCGTGGCCGCTGTTCTATATCGGCAACCTCGTGCTCGCGACGGGGGTGACGGGCGAACTGCGGATGCGCGACGAGTTCGTCTGACGCCGGTTTCACTGTCCTGACGCCACAAAAAAGCCCCGCCGAAGCGGGGCTTTTCTCTTACTGGTCCAGGAACGAGCGCATCTTGCGCGATCGGCTGGGGTGCTTGAGCTTCCTCAGCGCCTTGGCTTCGATCTGGCGGATGCGTTCGCGGGTGACCGAGAACTGCTGGCCGACTTCCTCGAGGGTGTGGTCGGTGTTCATGCCGATGCCGAAGCGCATGCGCAGCACGCGCTCTTCACGCGGGGTGAGCGAGGCGAGGACGCGGGTGACCGTTTCCTTGAGGTTCGCCTGGATCGCCGCGTCGACCGGGATGATCGCGTTCTTGTCCTCGATGAAGTCGCCGAGGTGCGAATCCTCCTCGTCGCCGATCGGCGTTTCGAGGGAGATCGGCTCCTTGGCGATCTTCATCACCTTGCGCACCTTTTCGAGCGGCATGCTCAGGCGCTCGGCCATTTCCTCGGGCGTGGGCTCGCGGCCCTGCTCGTGGAGGAACTGGCGGCTCGTGCGGACCAGCTTGTTGATCGTCTCGATCATGTGGACCGGGATACGGATCGTGCGGGCCTGGTCGGCGATCGAGCGGGTGATCGCCTGACGGATCCACCAGGTGGCATAGGTCGAGAACTTGTAGCCGCGGCGGTACTCGAACTTGTCGACGGCCTTCATCAGGCCGATGTTGCCCTCCTGGATGAGATCCAGGAACTGCAGGCCGCGGTTCGTGTACTTCTTGGCGATCGAGATCACGAGGCGCAGGTTCGCCTCGACCATTTCCTTCTTGGCGATGCGCGCCTCGCGCTCCGCCTTCTGGACCATGTTGACGATGCGGCGGAACTCGGGAAGCGCCATGCCGGTGGCGGCGGCGATGTCGGCGACTTCCGAGCGGATGCGCTCGACGGCGTCGGTTTCAGCCTCGGCGAAGGCGGCCCACTTCTTGTCCTTCTTCGCCATTTCGGGCAGCCACGAATCGTCCAGCTCGCGGCCCACGTAGGTCTCGAGGAAGTCGGTACGCTTGACCTTGTGACGCTCTGCCAGGCGGAGCATCTGGCCGCCCAGCGTGGTGAGCCGGCGGTTGAAGGCGTAGAGGTTGTCGACCAGGTATTCGATCTTGGTCGCGTGGAACTTCACCGATTCGACCTGCGCGGTGAGGTCTTCGCGAAGCTGCTGGTACTTCTCTTCCTTGGCGGCCGGGAAGTCGATGCCCAGCGCCAGCGCTTCGAGACGCTCGTTCTGGAGCTTCTCGAACGCCTGGAACAGGTCGGTGATGAGGATGAACTTCTCGAGCGCCTCGGGCTTCAGCGCGGCTTCCATCTGCGCGAGGCTGAGGGTGTTGTCTTCCTCGTCCTCTTCCTCGGCGCGCTTGGTGACCGGGTTGCCGTCCTCGTCGACCTCGTCGGCGGATTCCTCCTCGACGTCGTCTTCTTCCTTGAAGGAAGGACCGGCGGTCTTCTCGCTGATCTCGCCGTCGTCGTCGCCTTCGCCGTCCTCGTTGAGGGCTTCGGGGGCGGGTTCCTTGGACAGCATGGCGTCGAGATCGAGGATCTCGCGCAGCTGCATTTCACCGGCGTTGAGCGCTTCGGACCACTGGATGATGGCGTGGAAGGTGATCGGGCTTTCGCACAGGCCCAGGATCATCATGTCCCGGCCCGCTTCGATGCGCTTGGCGATGGCGATTTCGCCCTCGCGGCTGAGCAGTTCGACCGCGCCCATCTCGCGCAGGTACATGCGCACCGGATCGTCGGTACGCTCGATGGTTTCCTTCTTCTTCGCGGCGTCGACCATGACGCGCGGGGAAACATCGTCGCCCTCGGCGTCGGCGTCGTCCGCCTCGCGGTCGTCGTCCTGCTCCTTGTCGGCGTCCTCGTCGCTCTCGACGATGTTGACACCCATCTCGGAGATGGCCGCCATGATGTCCTCGATCTGCTCGGAAGACATCTGGTCCTGCGGAAGGGCCTCGTTGAGCTCGTCATAGGTGATCACCCCGCGACGCTTGGCGCGGGCGATCAGCTTCTTGATTGACCCCTCGTTGAGGTCGATCAGTGGCGCATCGGTGCCGTCGTTGGTGTCGCCGGTGTTGTCGTTCTTGCTCATTCTTCCGCCGTTATCCCGTGTGCCTTCGTATGATTATAATTCACGAAGACGCATGTCTGGTCGCCATTTGCCTGAGGCGACTGTCAAATTCCAGCTTTCTCTCGCGTAGCCGCTGCTGCTCCGCGAAAGTTTCCTCGGTGAACTCCCGTTCATGCCGTTCGGTGGCGCGTTTCAGAGCCGCTTCGAGCAAGGGTCGCTCTATCAAAAGCTGGATGGCCTGCGTCAGTTCCTCGGCCGATTTCTCCGGGTCGCCCTGCGCTTCGAGGAAGCTGAAGGGAAAATCGGAATATTCGGAAGAACGAGGAGGTTCCGCGCCGTTTGCTCGTAATATGGTCTCAAGCGCCGCGCTTTCAAGCGGGGCGCTGGCATGGCAGCAGTCGATCAGCACTTCGAACCGCGCATCGAGCCCCGGCGTGCGGGCCAGCGCCTCGGCATGGCGGACCAGGAGGGCGGGCCAGCGGATCAGACCGGCGATGACCGCTGCGGACAGGCCGTCGCGGGTGCCGCCCGGCGCATAGCGCGCGTTGAGGCGGCTGAGCGATTCGGGCGTGGAAGGGGCAGGGGTGGGCTTGCCGTTCCATTTGCCGCGCGGGCCTCCCGCTTGCCGTCCCTGCTGGAAGCCGCCGCCGCTCCCGCCCGCGCCTTGCTGCCAGCGGCTCTCGCGCTTGGGGAAGGCGAAGCCGGAATAGCGGTCCTGCAGCTCGCGGCGGTAGAGGCTGGCGATGTCGGGGTTCTGGATCGTCTCGACATGCGCCATCAGCCGCGCCTTGAGGCCGGCCTTGTCCTCGGGGGTGGAGAGAGGCACGGCGTCGCGCTCGGCCTCCCACAGCACCTCGACGAGGCTCTTGGGCTCGGACAGCAGCGCTTCCATGGCGCGGGCGCCCTGGGCCTTGATGAGGTCGTCGGGGTCGAGGCCCTCGGGCAGCCGCACGATGCGCAGCGAGTGGGCGGGGCGCAGCAGCGGCAGGGCGCGGGTGATCGCGCGCATCGCGGCGCGCTGGCCGGCCTTGTCGCCGTCGAAGCACAGGATCGGCGTCTCGACATGGCGCCAGAGCATCTCGATCTGGTGCTCGGTGAGCGCGGTGCCGAGCGGTGCGACGCACTCGGCGATCCCGGCGGCGGCCATGGCGACGACGTCCATGTAGCCCTCGACCACCACCATCCGCCCCGACTGGCGCGCGGCGGGCGCCGCGCGGTGCAGGTTGTAGAGCGTGCGCCCCTTGTCGAAGAGCGGCGTATCCGGCGAATTCAGGTATTTCGGCGCATCGGTCTTGTCCTTGGCGAGGATACGTCCGCCGAAGGCGATGACCCGGCCGCGTGCATCCTCGATCGGGAGCATCAGGCGGGCGCGGAAACGGTCGTAGGGGTCGCGCCCTTCCACTTCGATGCGCAGGCCCGCCTCGATCAGCATGGCCTCCGGGAAGCGGGAGAGGGCCTGTTTGAGCGACTGCCGCCCCTCGGGCGCATAGCCGAAGCCGAAGCGCTGGACCGTGTGCGCGTCGAAGCCGCGCGTGCCGAGGTAGGTGCGGCCCAGGTCGCCTTCGGGGGCGCCAAGGTTCGCCTTGAACCACTCCTGCGCGGCGGCCATCACGTCGTGGAGGGAATCTCGCTTTTCGGCGGCCTTTGCCGCCTGCGGATCGGGTGCGGGCACGTCCATCCCGGCCTCGGCGGCCAGTTCCTTGACGGCGTCCATGAAGGCGAGGCCCTGATGGTCCGTCATCCACCGTATGGCGTCGCCGTGCGCGCCGCAGCCGAAGCAGTGGTAGAAACCCTTCTCGTCGTTGACGTAGAAGCTAGGGGAGTTCTCGTTGTGGAATGGGCAGCAGGCCCTGTGCTCACGCCCCGCCTTCTGGAGGCGCACCGAGCGGCCGACCACGGCGGAGAGCGTGGTGCGCGAGCGGAGCTGGTCGAGCCATTGGGGGGTTAGCACGGAGCCTGCCGCCTTCTTCCCGTCAGGCCAGCGCCGCCTTCACCCACCCGCTCGCCTTGCCCATGTCGAGTTCGCTGCCGTGGCGGGCCTTCAACTCGGCGATGACCTTGCCCATGTCCTTCATGCCGGTGGCGCCAACCTCGGCCTTGATCGCCTCGATCACCGCCTTGGTGTCTTCCTCGGAGAGCTGGGCGGGGAGGAACTCCTCGATCACCACCAGTTCTGCCTGTTCCTCGGCTGCCTTCTCGGGGCGGCCGCCCTGTTCGAACAGCTGGATCGATTCGCGGCGCTGCTTCACCATCTTCTGGAGAACGTCGATCACGAGCGCGTCGTCGTCGGGCGCGGCGGCGGCGGTGCGCAGTTCGATGTCGCGGTCCTTGATCTTGGCGAGGATGAGGCGGACGGCGGCCAGGCGCTGCTTCTCCCCGGCCTTCATCGCGGAGATCTGGGCGGCCTTGATCGAATCACGAAGCATTGTCTTTATGGTATCCTGACTGGTGTTGCGGGTGCTCGCTGGCGCAAATGCCTCTGCAAAACTAGCAGGGCGCAGCCCATTTTGCACCTCCGCGCCTTGACGCGGTGGACAACCCTCTCTAGCGGCAGCTTCTTAGCACACAACGTCAGAAAACGCCTGCAACGGAGCGACCCATCATGGCCGACGCCGCATCTTCGCTTGCGCCCAAACCTGAAGGGGCGACCGGCGTGCTCGTCCTCAGCGACGGGCACGTAGTCTGGGGCCGTGGCTTCGGCCATGTCGGTGAATCCGTGGGAGAAGTCTGCTTCAACACGTCGATGACCGGCTACCAGGAAGTCATGACCGACCCGTCCTATGCGGGCCAGATCGTCACTTTCACTTTCCCGCACATCGGCAACGTCGGCGTGAACGAGGAAGATCTCGAGTCGAAGGTCGACGGCGCCGTCGGCTGCGTCGTCCGCGAGGACGTGACGCTGGCCTCCAGCTTCCGCTCGGCGGGCGAGTTCGGCCAGTGGCTGGCGGACAAGGGCAAGGTCGGCATCTCGGGCGTAGACACCCGCGCGCTGACCCGCCGCATCCGCATGGCCGGCGCGCCCAACGCGGTGATCGCCCACGATCCCGACGGCAACTTCGACATTCCCGCGCTCATCAAGCGGGCGCAGGACTGGCCGGGCCTCGAAGGCATGGACCTCGCCAAGATCGTCAGCCGCGAGATCCAGGAGGGCTGGGAAGGCTCGACCTGGACGCTGGGCACCGGCTACGGCCGCAGCCCGCGCGATGAGCGCCCGCACGTCGTCGCCATCGACTACGGCGCCAAGGACAACATTTTCCGCAACCTCGTGAAGGCGGGCGCGCGGGTCACCGTGGTTCCGGCCGAAGCGACGCTGGATACGATCCTCGCGCTCGAGCCTGCCGGCGTGTTCCTGTCGAACGGCCCGGGCGACCCGGCCGCGACCGGCAAGTACGCGGTGCCGGTGATCCAGGCGCTGATGGAGCGCGACGTGCCGGTCTTCGGCATCTGCCTCGGCCACCAGATGCTCGGCCTTGCCGCCGGCGCGACCACCAGCAAGATGCACCAGGGCCACCGCGGCGCCAACCATCCGGTCAAGCGCCTCGGCGACGGCGTGGTCGAGATCACCTCGATGAACCACGGCTTCGCGGTCGACAACAAGACGCTCCCCGACACCATCGAGGAAACCCACGTCTCGCTGTTCGACGGCTCGAACTGCGGCATCGCGATCAAGGGCAAGCGCGCCTTCGGCGTCCAGTACCACCCCGAGGCGAGCCCCGGCCCGCAGGACAGTTTCTACCTGTTCGACAAGTTCGTGGGGATGCTGGGTTGATGGCGGCTCGGGTCATGGCTCCTGAGGCGGCATCCGTGTTGTCCCCCGCATCGGCGATCATTGCCGATGCGGTCCATGGAGCTTTCGACCCGGCCACCCGGATTGCCTATGCACTCGGGCACCTGACAACCGCAAAAGGTGCTTGAAGAATGCCCGACCTGATCGACCACATGCTCGCCTACTACATCGCCGGCCCGGCCTCCGACCTCTCGGTCGCGCCGCGCTTCTACCCTTACGGCGAGTTGCAGCTCATCTTCGACGACAAGGTTTCCGTCGCCGTGCGCAAGTTCGGCATGAAGGTGCGCAAGCACTCCAAGGAAGCCGGCAAGGCCTTCATCGACCTGATGATCGAGAAGGGCGCCTGGTCGACCAAGGAAGGCGAGTACGGCGGCTCGATGCACCAGTTCCAGGCGGACCGCTTCCGGGAAGTGATCCGCGAGGAACAGAAGACCAACCCGATAATCGTGCAAGCCAACACGCAAGGACCAGAGTACTGGGACAAGGCGTTCGGCAATCTGGTGGCCTAGGCCGCCGGACCGATCTAAAAAGACTTACAGGATACCCCAGGACAGCCCATGCCCAAGCGTACCGACATCTCCTCCATCCTCGTCATCGGCGCCGGCCCGATCATCATCGGCCAGGCCTGCGAATTCGACTATTCGGGGACCCAGGCGATCAAGGCGCTGAAGGAGGAAGGCTACCGCGTCGTCCTGGTGAACTCCAACCCGGCAACGATCATGACCGACCCGGACATGGCCGACGCCACCTATGTCGAGCCGATCACGCCCGAGATCGTCGCCCGCATCATCGAGAAGGAGCGCCCCGATGCGGTGCTCCCGACGATGGGCGGGCAGACGGCGCTGAACTGTGCGCTGGCGCTGTTCAACGACGGCACTCTGGAGAAGTATGGCGTCCAAATGATCGGCGCCGACGCCGACGCCATCGACAAGGCCGAGGATCGCCAGCGCTTCCGCGACGCGATGGACAAGATCGGCCTCGCGTCGGCACGTTCGGGCGTCGCCCATACGCTCGACGAGGCGTTCAAGGTGCTGGAGCGTACCGGCCTGCCCTCGATCATCCGCCCCAGCTTCACGATGGGCGGCACCGGCGGCGGCATCGCCTACAACAAGGCCGAGTTCGAGGCGATCGTGCGCTCGGGCCTCGACGCTTCCCCGACCACCGAGGTCCTCATCGAGGAATCGCTGCTCGGCTGGAAGGAGTACGAGATGGAAGTCGTGCGCGACCGCCACGACAACTGCATCATCATCTGCTCGATCGAGAACGTCGATCCGATGGGCGTCCATACGGGCGACTCGATCACCGTCGCCCCGGCGCTGACGCTGACCGACAAGGAATACCAGATCATGCGCACCGCCTCGATCGAGGTGCTGCGCGAGATCGGCGTCGAGACCGGCGGTTCGAACGTCCAGTTCGCGGTGAACCCCAAGGACGGCCGCCTGATCGTCATCGAGATGAACCCGCGCGTCTCGCGCTCGTCGGCGCTCGCCTCCAAGGCCACCGGCTTCCCGATCGCGCGCGTCGCCGCCAAGCTGGCGGTGGGCTACACGCTCGACGAGATCATGAACGAGATCACCGGCGCCACCCCGGCGGCGTTCGAGCCGACCATCGACTACGTGGTCACCAAGATTCCGCGTTTCGCCTTCGAGAAGTTCAAGGGCGCCAAGAACGACCTCACTACCGCGATGAAGTCGGTCGGCGAAGTCATGGCGATCGGCCGCAACTTCAAGGAATCGATGCAGAAGGCGCTGCGCGGCCTGGAAACCGGGCTCGACGGCTTCAACCGCGTGCCCGCGCTCGAAGGGGCAGGGCGCGACGTCATCACCGCGGCGCTCTCCAAGGCGACGCCGGAGCGCATCCTCCATGCGGCGCAGGCCTTCCGCGAGGGCTTCACCGTGGAGGAAATCCACGCGATCACTCACTACGACAAGTGGTTCTTGCGGCACATCGAAGAGATCATCGCAGAAGAAGCGAAGATCATGAAGGACGGCCTTCCGATCGACGCCCAAGGCCTGCGCCGCCTCAAGGCAATGGGCTTCTCGGACAAGCGCCTCGCCACGCTGGCGGTGCGCTCGGTCGGCGTTGCGGGTGGTCTGGGCGAGACCCAGGCCAAGCGCTCGGGGCTGCTGCACGATGCGCTGCGCGCCATGGCCGGCGCCACCAGCGAGAAGGAAGTGCGCCAGCTGCGCCGCAAGCTCGGCGTCTTCCCGGTGTTCAAGCGCATCGACAGCTGCGCCGCCGAGTTCGAGGCGATCACGCCCTACATGTACTCGACCTACGAGGCTCCGTTCTTCGGTGAGCCCGAGGACGAGGCCATGCCCTCCGACCGCCGCAAGATCGTGATCCTCGGCGGCGGTCCCAACCGCATCGGCCAGGGCATCGAGTTCGACTACTGCTGCGTCCACGCCTGCTTCGCCCTGTCCGAGGCCGGCTACGAGACGATCATGGTCAACTGTAACCCCGAGACCGTCTCGACCGACTACGACACCTCGGACCGCCTCTATTTCGAGCCGTTGACCGCCGAGGACGTGCTGGAAATCCTGCGCGTCGAGCAGCAGAATGGCGAACTCGTCGGCGTCATCGTCCAGTTCGGCGGACAGACCCCGCTCAAGCTGGCGCAGGCGCTGGAGGACGAGGGCATCCCGATCCTCGGCACCTCGCCCGACGCGATCGACCTCGCCGAGGACCGCGAGCGCTTCTCCGCGCTGGTCGACAAGCTCGGCCTCAAGCAGCCGGCCAACGGCATCGCCCGCAGCCGCGACGAGGCGGTGAACGTCGCCAATCGCATCGGCTACCCGGTGCTGATGCGCCCCAGCTACGTGCTCGGCGGCCGCGCGATGGAAATCGTCGACAGCGAACAGCAGCTCGACGACTACATCACCACCGCCGTGCAGGTCTCGGGCGACAGCCCGGTGCTCATCGACCAGTACCTGCGCGATGCGATCGAGTGCGACGTCGATGCCCTGTGCGACGGCGAGCAGGTTGTCGTCGCCGGCGTCATGCAGCACATCGAGGAAGCGGGCATCCACTCGGGCGACAGCGCCTGCAGCCTGCCGCCCTACAGCCTTTCGCCCGAAATCATCGCCGAGATGGAACGCCAGGCCGAAGCGCTCGCCTTCGGGCTCAGCGTGCGCGGCCTGATGAACATCCAGTTCGCGGTGAAGGACGGGGAGGTCTACCTCATCGAGGTGAACCCGCGCGCCTCGCGCACGGTGCCCTTCGTCGCCAAGGCGCTCGGCCAGCCGGTCGCCAAGATCGCCAGCCGCGTCATGGCGGGCGAGATGCTGTCCGCCTTCCCCCCGTTCAAGCGCGAGCTGGATTACGTCGCGGTCAAGGAAGCGGTGTTCCCCTTCGCGCGCTTCCCGGGCGTCGATCCGGTGCTCAGCCCGGAGATGAAGTCCACGGGCGAAGTCATGGGCATCGATGCCGATTTCCCCACCGCCTTCGCGAAGGCGCAGCTGGGCGCGGGCATCAGGCTGCCGACCGAAGGCACCGTCTTCGTCTCGGTGAAGAACAGCGACAAGCCGATGATCCTGCCTGCGATCCGCACGCTCATCGAGCAGGGCTTCCGCATCATCGCCACCTCGGGCACGCAGAAGTACCTTGCCGACGCCGGCCTGCCCGTCGAAGTGGTGAACAAGGTCGCGGAAGGGCGTCCGCATATCGTCGACAAGATCGTCGACGGCGAGATTGCGCTGATCTTCAACACCACCGAAGGCTGGCAGAGCCTCAAGGACTCGACCTCGATCCGCGCTTCGGCGCTCACGGGCAAGGTCTCGATCTTCACCACGGCCGCCGCCAGCGTGGCCGCCAGTGAAGCGATTGCGACGATTCGTGGCAGCCAACTTGAAGTGCGTTCGTTGCAAGACTACTATAGCTGAAATCGATCTCGCCTCCCCACATCGCTGCAGATCGGCCCTGACCCAACCGGCCAAAAGCCGGCGGGTCGGGACAGGAGACTAGTCTCCGGCAAGGTCGATCGAGGGTGGGGCGGCAGCAGGAGGAAATACGTTAGAATGGCCAGTATCGAAAAGCTGCCGATGCTCGCGGAAGGCTACGAGCGGATGACCGCCGATCTCAAGGCGCTTCGCGACGAGCGCCCGCTGATCGTGGACGCCATCGAGGAAGCGCGCGCCCACGGCGACCTTTCCGAAAATGCCGAGTACCATGCCGCCAAGGAGCGCCAGGGCCAGGTCGAGGCGACCATCGCCGACCTCGAGGACAAGATCAGCCGCGCGCAGATCATCGATCCCGCGACCCTCTCGGGCGACAAGATCATCTTCGGTGCCACCATCACCCTGCTCGACGATGACGACAAGCCGGTGAAGTACCAGATCGTCGGGCCCTACGAGGCCGACGCCCGGGTCGGCCGCATCAGCTACAACTCGCCGCTGGGCAAGGCGCTGATCGGCCGCAAGGCCGAGGAAGAGGTCGAAGTGACCGTTCCCTCGGGCGACAAGTGCTACCTCGTCCAGAAGATCGAGTTCATCTGAGCCGATCTTCAAGGGACAACAAAAAAGGCCGGCAGCGATGCCGGCCTTTTTTGTTTGTCTGCGCCTTTGCAGCTCAGTCCTCGGTGAGGCCGGGCTCGAGCAGGCGGTGAAGGTGAACGATCACGTACTTCATTTCCGCATCGTCGACGGTGCGCTGGGCGTTCGACTTCCAGGCTTCCTGCGCGGAAGCGAAGTCGGGATAGACGCCCACGAGGTCGAGCGCATCGAGATCGGTGAATTCCAGGCTGCGCGGGTCCTTGACCCGGCCGCCCATGACGAGGTGAAGCTTCTGCATGGGAGAGGGCCGCTTTCCTGTATGGGAGAAGCGGCCCCTATAATTTTAGCGAGGTTGCATCGCAAGTGCGGATCGCCCTTGCGATGCGGAGTTTATCTGGTGATGCAAGGCATTATCAGCGCAGCCAATCAACGACGTGATTTCGCCCGCTTCCGGACATCTTCGGCCAGATGGACGACCTTTTCGGAACGTTCCGCCGCAGCTTCGCCGAGCAGTTGGGCCTTTTCCGCTGCGGCATCGCCGATGCGGTGGGCTGCGTCAGCCGCGACATCGCCAAACCGGCTCGCGCGCTTTGCGGTCGCCTTCCCCAGCGCGCTTGCGGCGGCGAGCGCAGCGATCCCGTACTTCTCCAGACTGTGGACCGCGACATCGCCGACCTTTTCCGCCTTGTGGGCGAACACCGAAGCCTGCTTGCGCGCGCCGACGCCCACGTCATGGGCCTTTTCGCCCGCCTGCTTGCCGAACACGACGCCCGCCGCGCCCGCAGCTTCGGCCAGATCGACGGCCTTGCCGAGAAATTTGCGGCTCGTCCTGCGCGGGATCAGCGCGCTCACGGCCACGCCGACGGCGATACCACCGGCAACCGTGAGCACGGGATGACGCTTCACGAAGGCGATGACCTTATCGGAGGGTCGCTCCTCAGCGGTCTTGGCGGGGAGAGTGACGACATTCGTGCCGCCGGTACCCTTGGCGGCCGCAGCCCTAGGTTTGCCGGTGCTCTTGGGTGTAGTCTGATCGGTCGTGCTCACCGGACGGCTCCTTATTTCGAGCCCGGATCGAAGGTGTCCTTGATCCAGGCGATGAGGGGATTTCTGACGAACCAAAGCACCAGCGCGGCCAAGGTTCCGCCGATCGCGGCGGGATGTTCCTCGACCACGGCGACGGCCTCGTCGAACACGAGCTTGGCCTGTTCCATCGCTTCGTCCGCGATGCGTCCTCCGATGCCGCGCTCCGCGACGTCGGCCTTGAAGGCACTGTAATGCCCGTCGAACCGTTGGCGCGCGGCATCCCGCGCGATACGGTCGGCCATGACCTGGGCTGCCAGCCTGTTCATTGCCCCCTGCGTCCTCTCACGTCCTGGTTCCGGTCCCGGCGATGGCCATCATGCGTTTGACCCGGGCCCTGGCGCTGAGCGCGGCGAACACCGCAATGGCAAGGAGGCCGATCGTCACCGCCGCCATCGCGCCCCACGGGCCAAGTATCGGCCCGAGCGCTATCACTGTCCCGACGACCAGCGCCATGACCGCGAAAAACACCACGACCATGCCGACCACGAGCAGGACCGCGATGGTCTTGACTTCGCCGCCGACGAAGGCCGCGCGGGATTTCTGGAACGCAAGCTCGGTCTGCGCCAAGGCCTTGGCCTCGTCGGCCAGTTGGCGCAGATCCTGCGCCAGCGAAAGATCGGTGAATTCCTCGCCCGTGGGGGCGAGGTATGTGTCCGTGTCCTGCATTGTCGTCGTCACGCGGGGGCGGGGGCCCTCACTTGCCTCTGAACAGGCGCGCGAGGACGAAGCCGACGCCCACGGCGATACCGACTGCCGTGCCCGGGCTCTTGCGGACGAATTCGCGCGCATCGTCACCCAGGTCCTCGAGCGACTTCTCGTCGAGCTTGGCGGCCGCGTCGTTCAGCGACTTCGAGGCGGCGCGGGCATAGTCGCCGTACTTGGCGCCCACCTTTTCGTCGATCAGGGCGGCGTTGTCGTCGATCAGCCTGGAAACGCCAACGATCGCCTGGCTGGTCTTGGCCTTGCCTTCGACCGCATATTCCGCAGCCTTCACCTTGGCGTCGGCGGCGAAGGTGCTGGCCTTGTCCTTGGCTTCCTCGGAGCGGACCTTGGCTTCGCTGGTCCATTCGCCCTTGGCCTGGCTCAGCTTGTCCTTGTATTCGCCGGCCAGCGCCTGGGCACCGGCCTTCGCCTCTTCGACGGCCTTCGAGAAGTGATTCTTGGCGCTTTCGGTGCCGTTTCCGGCGGAGATGGTGGGATCGACCATGATGGTATTCCTTCCTTTTCTACCCTTGGCGCGGGGGTGCTGCCCTTATAGGCGATATGAGGACATAGTAACACAATTTGCGCGACGATATTGCTGCAACGCAACTTGCCACGCGAAGTTCCCCTGCTAAGACCGCCGCAAACGGCGCGGCCGGCGCGCCGACAGGAGGAGAACCGCCCAATGACCGCGATCATCGACATCCACGGCCGCGAAATTCTCGACAGCCGTGGCAACCCCACCGTCGAAGTGGACGTACTCCTCGAAGACGGCAGCTTCGGCCGCGCCGCCGTTCCCTCGGGCGCGTCGACCGGCGCGCACGAAGCCGTCGAGCTGCGTGACGGCGACAAGAGCCGCTACCTCGGCAAGGGCGTGCTCAAGGCGGTCGACGCCGTGAACGGCGAGATCGCCGAGGCCCTCGTCGGCCTCGACGCCGAAGACCAGCGCGACCTCGACCTCGCCATGATCGAGCTGGACGGCACGCCCAACAAGGCGCGCCTCGGCGCCAACGCGATCCTCGGCGTCAGCATGGCCGCCGCCAAGGCCGCCGCCAATGCCCGCGGTCTGCCGCTCTACTCCTACGTCGGCGGCGTTTCGGCGCATGTCCTGCCGGTGCCGATGATGAACATCATCAACGGCGGCGAGCATGCCGACAACCCGATCGACTTCCAGGAATTCATGATCATGCCGGTCGGCGCCGACTCGCTCTACGAGGCGGTGCGCTGGGGTGCGGAGATCTTCCACACGCTCAAGAAGGGCCTGCACGAGAAGGGCCTGGCGACGGCCGTGGGCGACGAGGGCGGCTTCGCGCCGAACCTCGCCAGCACCCGCGCCGCGCTTGATTTCGTCATGGAATCGATCGAGAAGGCCGGCTTCAAGCCCGGCGCCGACATCCAGCTCGCGCTCGACTGCGCCTCGACCGAGTTCTTCAGGAACGGCAAGTACGAGATCAGTGGCGAGGGCCTGAGCCTCTCGCCGGTCGCGTTTGCCGACTACCTTGCCGACCTGACCGAAGCCTATCCGATCATCTCGATCGAGGACGGCATGAGCGAGGACGATTTCGAGGGCTGGAAGGCGCTGACCGACAAGATCGGCCACAAGGTCCAGCTGGTCGGCGACGATCTGTTCGTGACCAACCCCAAGCGCCTGACCATGGGCATCGAGAAGGGCCTCGCCAACTCGCTGCTCGTCAAGGTCAACCAGATCGGCACCCTGACCGAAACGCTGGAAGCCGTGTCGATCGCCAACCGCAATGGCTACACCGCCGTCATGTCGCACCGCTCGGGCGAGACCGAGGACGCGACGATCGCCGACCTCGCGGTCGCCACCAACTGCGGCCAGATCAAGACCGGCTCGCTCGCCCGTTCGGACCGGCTCGCCAAGTACAACCAGCTCATCCGCATCGAGGAAGAACTGGGCAAGGCGGCGCGTTATGCCGGCCGCAGCGCGTTCGGCCGCCTCGGCGCCTGATCGCAGGTATCCGTCGTTGCGGGGGCCTCGCGGCCCACGCGATGACGCTGGATGAGCAAACGGCCGTCCTGCGCCCAGCCGCGCATGGACGGCCGAATTGTATCGCGGGTGACCGGCGCCTGCGGAGGCCCGGCCACCCGCTCACCCCCGCAGCGCTGCGCCGGACCTCCTCCCATGGGGCGAAGAGGGCTGATGGCCCGGCGGTGCCCGTCAGCGGGACTGGACGATTTCCTTCGCGGAATCGTCCAGCCGCACGATCGAGCGGGATGCGGAGGCGAAGTATTCGAGCATGGCGGCATAGCCGCGTGCGCTCAGCTTGACGTAGACGCGCCGGGCGTCCCCGGGATCGGCCTCGCGCATCAGGAGGCCCTGCTTTTCAAGTATGGCAATCCAGCGCAGCGCGGTGGTCGACGGGACGGCCGAGCCGATGCACGCGCTGGTCACCGAGACGCGGCGGCGCTCCTTGGCGGCGATGAACAGGTCGAGCAGGATGTCCCACGCAGGCTCGCCGAACAGGTCTTCCGAGCGGAAGATCTTGGTGCGCCGGCGCCGGTCCTCGTATGTCTGGCGGGCGAGTTCGACCCAGATCGGGTGGTCCTGGCTCGCCGTGACCTTGCCGCCTTCGTCCGGCCCGCTGGCGAGCGAATTGAGGATGGTGGAAGGGCTCTCGCCGATTTCCAGTTCGCGGGCCATGGCCAGAAGTTCGTTGGCTATGCCGATCAGCCGGATGGCCTTGGCCCGATTGCGCATCAACTGGTCCGTGTTCTCCATCGAATAGGGTCACCAGTTGCAGGCCGCGCGACTTCATCAGCGGAAGTGTATCGCGCGGCGATTATTCCCAATGTTGCGAGAAAAGCCGCGACGACCGTTGAGTATTAACCCGATCGAGTTCGCCCATCTGCTTCGTCCGCCACGGATACAACCATAGGCAGTCATCCGCATTGGCGTCTTGCGTAGCCTAATCCGTATTGGATGCATCGCGCGAGAGACCGAACTCCCGGCACAACGCTTCGATGGCGGCTTCGAGATGGGCGGCGGCCATCAGGGCTCCGATCGATTCGATTTCCAGCAGCCGCGCCTGCAGTTCCGTCACCAGCGACTTCGCAATTCCGTCCGTGTTCACCCAAGCGTACTCCATCGGCAGCGGGGGCTTGCCCCGATCCCGGACCCGATCCTCGAGCCTTGGTTAGCGACCCCACCATTTTTGCATGGTGTTGGTTGTCAAAGAGACACCTCCATTTCAGATCAAAATCGGAGGTTCTTGCACAGCGACTACACGAAGACGGACAATTGGAAACCGGGGATTCGCGAATGTCCCAGTTATGAGCAATCCATGGGCTTTGGTTTACGCCAGGAGGAATTGCAGGGAGGTGAACGAATTACGTAAATTCGTTCATAAATTCGCACCTATAAGTAAAGATACTTATATGCTCGCGTCGAAGCGGGCAAGGATAGTGTCATCCAGCCGGATCTGCGTGCCTTGGGCAAGGTCCGCGACCTGTTCGGTGCCGGTCGCACTGGCGAGGGGCGCGGCGACTGCGGGCCGCGTGTTCAGCCAGGCGAGGGCGACCTGCGCAGGAGCGGCTCCCAGTTCGCGGGCCACCTCGCGCAGGGCGGCAAGGATGTCCCATCCGCCGTCCGCTGCCGCCTTGTCGAGTCCCCGGGCGCGGTCCGAACCGGCCCAGTCGTCCGCCGCGCGGTATTTGCCCGAGAGGAAACCCGAGGCGAGGCCGTAGTACGGCAGCACCGCGATGCTCCGGGCCGCGCACAGGTCCTGCAGCGGACCTTCGAAGCTGTCGCGGGCGACGAGGTTGTAAAGAGGCTGGAGCACCGTGAACGGCTGCGCGCCCAGCCGGTCGGCGGCATCCAGCACCCCGGCGAGCCGCTCGGCGGTATAGTTGGAGGCGCCGATCTCGCGCGCCTTGCCCGACCGGAACGCCGCGCCGTAAGCATCGGCGACCTCGTCGAGCGGCGTCTCGGCGTCGTCGCGGTGGGCATAATAGAGGTCGACGTAATCGGTGCGCAGCCGTTCGAGCGAACCTTCCAGGGCAGGCGCCACGACGTCCGGCCGCAGGACGCCGGGGCCGCCGCCCTGGCCGGTCTTGGTGCCCACGCGCATGTCGGCGCGCACGCCCCGGCTTTCCATCCATTCGCCGATGATCGCCTCGGATTCGCCGCCCTTGTTGCCGGGCACCCAGTTCGAATAGCCCTCGGCGGTGTCGATCATCCGGCCTCCCGCCTCGAAGAAGGCGTCGAGCACGGCGAAGCTGCGATCCCGGTCGATCGTCCAGCCGAAGACATTGCCGCCCAGCACGAGCGGGATGCCGGCAATGGCGGGATGATCGACCGGGCTCGTTTCAGTCATCAAATGCTCCTCAGGCAAACTTGTCCTTCAGTCCGTAGAGAGCGAGGGCGGCCTTCGCAGCCTCGCCGCCCTTGTCCTTGCGGGCCGGATCGGCGCGTTCGAGCGCCTGCGCCTCGTTCTCCACGGTAAGGATGCCATTGCCGATGGCAATGCCGTCCATGGTCAGCGCCATGACCCCGCGGGCACTTTCGCCCGCAACGATCTCGAAATGATAGGTCTCGCCGCGGATGACGACGCCCAGCGCGACGTAACCGTCATAGTCGCCGGTCGCGTCGGCGAGCGAGATCGCCGCCGGGATCTCCAGCGCGCCCGGCACGGTGACGACCTCGGCCTTGTGCCCGGCCGCCTTGAGCGCGGCCTTGGCGCCGGCGATCAGCATGTCGTTGAGAGCGTCGTAGAAGCGGGCTTCGACGATGAGGAAACGGGCCATGTCAGTTCGATCCTTCAGTGGTGTCGACGATGGGACGTTCGCCGACGATATTGAGCCCATAGCCTTCCAGCGCGACAAGGGAATGGTGCGTGTTGGTCAAAAGGATCATGTCGTGGACACCGAGTTCGGCCAGGATCTGCGCGCCCACGCCGTAGTCGCGCAGTTCCTCGAGGTCGGGGGTGCCGCCGTTGCGGAACTCCTGCTTGATGTCCATCACCCGCGACAGCAGCTTGTTCATCGGCCGGTTGATGACGACGATGACGCCCGAGCCTTCCTCGGCGATCATGTTCATCGAGCGCTGGAGCATGTCGGTGCGGTCGCCGGTGTCCTCGCCGAAGATGTCGGCGAAGAAGGACAGCGTGTGCATACGCACCAGCGTCGGCTTCGAGGGATCGATGCGGCCCTTCACCAGCGCGACGGTCTCGTCGCCGGTCGCGCGGTTGAAGTAGGAGCGCGCAACCCAGTCGCCGCCGTTGCGCGAGTGGAACGGCAGTTCGTTGCGCTTCTCGATCATGCGGTCGTGGCGGCGGCGGTAGGCGATGAGGTCGCGGATGGTGCCGATCTTGAGGTCGTGCAGGCGCGCGAAGCCGACCAGGTCGTCCATGCGCGCCATGGTGCCGTCCTCCTTCATGATCTCGCAGATCACGCCCGAGGGGTTGAGGCCTGCAAGGCGGGAGATGTCGACTGCCGCCTCGGTGTGGCCGGCGCGCACGAGGACGCCGCCGTCGCGGGCGCGCAGGGGGAAGACGTGGCCGGGCGTGACGATGTCGTCGCGGGTCTTGGAGCCGTCGATGGCGACCGAGATGGTGCGGGCGCGGTCGCCCGCCGAGATGCCGGTGGTGACGCCCTCGCGCGCCTCGATCGAGACGGTGAAGGCGGTTTCGTGCCGGGTGCCGTTGTTGCGGCTCATCAGGTTGAGGCCAAGTTCGTCGACGCGGGCGGTGGCCAGCGCGAGGCAGATCAGGCCGCGCCCGTGGGTCGCCATGAAGTTCACGGCGGCGGGCGTCGCCATCTGCGCGGGGATGATGAGGTCGCCCTCGTTCTCGCGGTCCTCGTCGTCGACGAGGATGAACATGCGGCCGTTGCGCGCCTCGTCGATGATTTCCTCGATCGGCACGAGCATGTCGCGGTCGTCGTTGGCGAAGAGGACGCGCTCGAGCTTGCCGAGGGTTTCGGCGGTGGGGTTCCAGTCGGGCTCGGTGCAGTCGCGCAGGGTATTGGCGTGGAGGCCGGCGGCGCGGGCGAGGCCGGCCTTGCTCATGCCGCCGTCGTTTACGAGCTTGCGGATCTTTTCGATCACATCGGTAGCCATTGGAATGTCCAATCTCACATTATGATGTGATGCGGATAAGATTGGATCACATTGAAATCAAGAGCCGTTGAATTGCGGCGATCTTTTTTCGAGGAACGCGGCAACGGCTTCCTCGTGATCCGCCGTGGCGTGCGCCGCGGCCTGCATGGCCGAGGCCATTTCCAGCAGGGTCGCAAGGTCCGCGCGGCGGCCTTCCCACAGCAGGCGCCTGGTCATGCGCACCGCGTGGCGCGGGTTGGCGGCGATGCGGCGGGCGAGGGTACGGGCGGCATCCAGAAGCTCGGCGTCAGGCACGACGCGGCTGACGAGACCGCAGGCAAGCGCCTCCGCAGCGTCGATCGGGTCGCCGGTCAGCGCCATCTCGGCGGCCTTCGACCAGCCGATCACGCGCGGCAGCAGCCACGAACCGCCGTCGCCCGCGATCAGGCCGAGCTTGACGAAGCTCTCCGCGAACTTCGCGCTCTCGCCGGCGATGCGCAGGTCGCACATGCAGGTGAGATCGCAGCCCGCGCCCATCGCGGCGCCGTTCACCGCCGCGATCACCGGCACTTCGAGCGCGGCGAAGGCGAGCGGCAGGCGCTGGATGCCGCGCTTGTAGGCGAGGCGGGTGGCAGCCGGGGAGCCGGCGTTGAGATTGCCGCCGGGTTTCATTTCCTTGATGTTGCCGCCCGAGGAGAAGCCCTTGCCGGCGCCGGTCAGGATCGCGACGCGCGCCGCCGGGTCGGCATCGAGGCGGGTGAGGGCGGCTGTCAGGGCCTCGACCATCTCGGGGTCGGAGATCGGGTTGCGCAGGTCCGGGCGGTTGAGGGTGAGGAGGACGATGCCTTCCTCGTCGATCTCGTAGAGTACCGCCTCGTCCATTGGTCGTCTCCGCTGTCTTCGTGGGTGCTTGTTGAAGCCTGCCGCCGATCCTGTCGAGGCTGCCGTTGCTCGACCCTGCCTGTTGGGCAGGATGGGGAGGGGGCGCCGACGCAGGGGTGGCGGAGGTGCCACTATCCGTTTTCCTACAGCCGGCGGACCGCGGTATTTTCAGCTTATGACCCTGACCGAGGCCCCTGTCCGAACCCCGCTTTTCATCCCACTGTGCGCCCGACGCAAGGCGACACTTTTCGCGTCACAAGGCGACAGGTGTCACTCACAAGGCGACACTTTTCCAGCGCAAAGCGACATTTTTTCGGCACAAGGCGACACATTCCGGGCCTCCGGGGCAGTTTGCCCCCTGGACCGTGTAAACCGTGTAAACCTGTGTCGCCTTGCAGCGTGTCTGGCTCAGGCGTCCTGCTTCTTGGCCGCGCTCATCATCTTGGTGATGTCGACCTGGCCGGTGGCGAGGCCGCCCATGAAACCGCCGTCGACGGGCAGCACCACGCCGTTGACCACGCCCGCGAGGTCCGAGTTGATCAGCACCAGCGGTCCGGCCTGCTCCTCGGCGGTGGTGTAGCGGCCGAGCGGCTCGGCGGCGGCGTCGACGACGTCCTTGCCCGAGGTGGCATGGAAGGTCGCCATCATCGGGGTCTGCGTGGGCGAGGGCAGCGAGCAGTTGATGCGGATGCCCTTCTTGATGAGCTGCGCGCCCATGAACTGGGTCCAGACGATCACCGCCTCCTTCGAGAAAGCGTAACCCTCGGCGACCTGGTCGAGGTTGGCTTCCGCCCATTCAAGGCCGGCCTGGAAGCCCTGCGTCGCGAGAAGCTGCATGTGCACGGGGATGCGGCGGCTCCAGCCGAGGCCGCCGGTCGAGGCGATCGAGACGATCGCGCCCTTGTCGCCCATCAGCGGGACGACCTGCTCGGTAAGATGGCGAGTGCCGAGGAAGTTGACCTTCATCGTGTCCATCGGCGGGAAACCGCCGCCGCCGGGAAGCCCTGCGCAGTTGAACAGCGCGTCGACCTTGCCGCCGACACCGGCGACCGCCGCCTCGATGGTCGCAGGGTCGCGCAGGTCGATCTGCGTGAACGAGGCCATCGGCACCGCGCTTTCCTTGAAGTCGAAGCCGTGGACTTCGGCACCCAGCGAGACCAGCAGCTTTGCCGTCGCCTCGCCCATGCCCGAGAAGCAGCCGCTGACGATGACGCGCTTGCCCTTGTAGCCGAGAACATCACTCATATTGTGGTCCTTCCTCTCTCGGGCGCGGCACGGGTTGGCGCCGGCCCCCTGATTTGTTGCGCCGTAGCTAGGCCGCCTGTGGCCTGCGCATCAACCGCCCCGCCGGGTCATCGCAGGCACGATGAGCCATACCGCCCCATTTCCGTCACCCCCGCCTTCGCGGGGGCGACGGGTTGGGGAGGGGAGGTATCCATGACCCTACAGCTTGGGCATCGGTGCCGCTGCGTCCTTTGCACGCTTGCCCAGCACCTCGCGCGCCTTGGCGCGGATGTAGGCGTGGATCTGGCGGATCTCGGTATCGCTCAGCATGTCGAAACGCGGCATCCCCCGCTCGATCAGTGGGCCCGACTTGAGCAGTTCGGTGAACCCGGCGAGGTCGAGCGCGATACCCGACTCCCTGAGGTCCGGCCCTGGCGTGCCCGTCGATTGCAGGCCGACGCCGTGGCAGGCGGCGCAGCGCACCGACAGGTCGCGCCCGGCAGCGATGTCCGCCTCGTCAAGCTTGAGGTTGGGGTCGTCGAGCGCGGCGATCTCGAAGGTCGCGGGCTCGCCGGGCGGCAGCGTCGCCTTGCCGTCCAGCGTGAACGTCAGAATCCGCCGCATCTGGCGGCCGTACTTCCAGCCCACGTCCATGAACTTGCCGTAAGCCGCCGTGGTGCCGCCATAGCCGACGAGGATCGAGACATATTGCCGCCCGCCCACCGCATAGCTGATCGGCGCGCCGACGATGCCGAGCTGCGCGTCGAACGACCACAGGGGCTTGCCGCTGCGCGCGTCCCACGCCTTGAACGCGCCTTCCGCCGTGCCCTGGAAGACGAGGTCGCCCGCCGTCGTCAGGGTGCCGCCGTTCCAGAGGTTGGCATGGCGCACTTCCCAGACCTTCTTCTGGACGACCGGGTCCCAGGCGACGAGGTAGCCGTGCCCGTCGCCCTCGCGCTCGGTGATGGGCTCCAGATGCAGGCCCATGACGTTGAAGGCGTTCTCCGACCCGTCGGTGCGCGAGAAGCGGGCGCCGATCTGCTGGACCGGGATGTAGACGAGGCCGGTCTGCGGGTTGAAGCTCATCGGCTGCCAGTTGTGGCCGCCGACGGTGCCGGGCCACATCCTGGTCAGCCCGGTCTCGTAGCGGATGTTCGGGTTCTCGAGCGGCCTGCCGGTCCTCGGGTCGATGCCCTTCGCCCACTCGACCAGTGTGGTCATGCCGGGGGTGTTGAGCAGCTTTCCGGTATTGGGGTCGAGCACGTAGAAGAAGCCATTGGTCGGCGCATGCATGAGGACACGGCGCGGCTTGCCGTCGATCGACAGGGTGCCGAGCACCATGTTGGGCGTCGACTTGTAGTCCCAGCTGTCGCGCGGGTTCTCCTGGTAGTGCCACAGGTAGCGTCCGGTATCGGCATCAAGCGCGACGATCGAGGTGGTGTAGAGGTTGTCGCCCTTGCTGCCGGGATCGCGCTTGTCGGGGTCGTATGGCCCGGCGTTGCCGACGCCGATGTAGATGCGGTTGGTCGCGGCGTCGTAGGTCATGCCGTTCCATACGGTGCCGCCGCCGCCGGTGGCCTTCCAGAACTCCGGCCCCCAGGTCTTCGCCGCCTGCTCCATCGCGGGGTCGCCGGCGTTCTGCTCGGGCGAGCCGGGTGTCGTGTGAAAGCGCCAGAGCTGCCTGCCGCTCACCGCGTCGTAGGCGGTAACGAAGCCGCGTGCGCCGAAGTCCGCGCCGCCGTTGCCGATGATCACCTTGCCGCCCATCACCCGCGGCGCGCCGGTGGAGATGTTGAGGGCGCCCTTGGGCACGCTCTCGATCACCCACAGTTCCTTGCCGGTCCGGGCGTCGAGCGCGAACAGCCGTCCGTCGAGCGCCGCGGCGAAGACGCGCCCCACGCCGTCCGCGCCGCGCTCGAACGCCATGCCGCGGTTGGCGCCGAAGGAGAAGAACATCTTCTCGGGGTGGTGCTTCCACACTTCCGGGTCGTAGGTCCACAGCAGCTTGCCGGTCGCGGCCTCGACCGCGTAGACCTTTGCGTAGGAGCCGGTGAAGTAGATCGTGCCGTCTACTTCAAGCGGGGTTGCCTCCAGCGTCACCTCGTCCGGCAGGTCGAGCGACCAAGCGAGACCGAGGCGGGAGACGTTGCCGGCGTCCACCTGTGTCAGGCGCGAATAACCGCTCTCGTCGAAGGCGCCGCCGACGGCGGTCCAGTGGTCCCCCGCGCCAGCCTCGGCAAAGGACGAACCCGCGCCGGTTACAGCCGGCGAAGCCAGCGCGAGCGCGACGATGGCGAGCGCGGATGCAAGGCTGCGCATGGTGGATGTCCTCTCCCGTGTACGTTTTGCGGGAAAGGGTATCGGCTTTTGAGCCAATGTAAATCGCAACGCATGCGAAGCGCGCAGATCAGGGGCGCGGCGCGGTGCCCGTCAGGTCTCGGCCCCGACCGCGCCATCGGCCCTGCGCCGTTCGGTATCCGCACGGCGGCGCTTGCGCTTTTCGAGTTGCTCCACGGACGGAACAGCATCGTCGACAAGGTCGGCGAGCACGGCGCCGCGTTCTCCTGCCGGGCGAGCGGGGCCGACCGTGGTGTCGCAGAACGTCTGGCGCTCGATCTCGGCGTTGAGCAGCGCGCCGAGCAGCACGGCATAGGCCGACAGGAACAGCCACATCAGGAACACGACGATGGCCGACAGCGACCCGTACGTCGCGCTGTAGTTGCTGATATAGGCAACGTAGAGCGAGAAGCCGAACGAAACGGCCAGCCACAGCAGCGTCGCGAGGAGCGAGCCGGGCGCGAGCCAGCGCCACTTGGCGGGGCGGCGATCGGGACCGTACCGCATGATGAGCGCGAACCCCGCGCTGCCGAGGGCGACGGCGAACGTCCAGGTGAGCAGCTTGAACAGCATCTGCGTCGCATCGCCGAGGTAGATGCTCGTCTGCGTCTGCAGCCAGGCGAAGACGCCGCCCGACAGGACGCCGGTCAACGCCAGCAGGATCGCGGCCAGCGTCAGGCCGCCCGTGCGCAGGGTTATCGAGACGATACCGCGCGTCTCGCGTTCCTCGTTTATGATGTTGAGCGCGCTCATCATGCCGCCCGCCGCGCGCATGCCGCCGTAGACGGCGAAGAACAGGGCGATCACCAGCGCCAGGCCGGTGACGCCGGAATTGGTCGAGATGATGTTGAGCAACTGCTCTTCCAGCACCCGGGCGACGTCCGCCGGCACGACATCGACGATGCTGGCCATCTGCTTGCGCACCATCTCCACATCCGCAACCAGCCCATAGACCATGACGGTCGCCGCGATGAGCGGGGTCAACGCGAGGAATACGTAGAAGGCCAGGCCGGCAGACAGTAGTCCGAGTTCGTGGAAGCCGATCATGACCCACACGCGCTTCAACACCCGCAGCCACGCGGCGCGGGGCATTTTCCAGGGGCTGTTGGCGTCATGGCCCGGAATATCCTCGGCGCCTTTCGCATTCACCGCGACGGGTTCTTCCGCGATGGTTTTTGCGTTATTCATCATTGGCCTGTGTGAACGAGGGAACTTTCGCGGAGGCGATGCGATACGCATTTTCAGGAGGGGTCGGGCATGCCGGCCCGGCAAAGGGGTGATTCGTCGCGTTGTCCATGACTAGGCTAATTGACCACCGGGCGGCTTGTTCCCGCCGTCTGCGCCACGGGAGCGCAAGCACGGCCATCGCGATCGTTCTTGTTGCCGCGACCATGTCAGCCGCCGTGCCCGCACTGGCGCAGGACGCGCCGGCGACCGGCACCGCCGCGCCCGCTCCTGCCGCGACAGATGCGTCCGACCTCGAGGCGGGCAAGGTGCCCGTGCCGCCCCCGCCGGTCGAGCCGCCGCTCCCGCAGGTCGAGGCGATCATTCCGGACGCCGAGTTCAACTCCTCGATCCCCAATCTCGACGCTTCCGAGGATCCTGAACTCGACAAGCCTCTCGAATCGATCGAGGCTTTCGAGCGCCGCATCGCCGAGCAGCAATCGGGCGCGGCGCCGGAAGCGGGCCAGACCGCTCCTCTTGGAAATCCCGCTCTGGCGGATGGCGACGCGACCGAGGAAGTCGGCGATGCCCCGGTCCGCGATGCCGAACTGAACGCACCGCTGCCGCCGATCGACCAGTTCGAAGTCGCGCCCGTGAGGTTCGCGGAAGATGCCTCGTCGGACGAGAAAAGCCTCGAGGTTCGCTACCGCGTCGATCTTCAGGGCCTGGACCTTGCCGACAAGGATACCGAAACCAGTCTTAAGAGCGAGTTCAACGCCCTTTCCGCGCTCAAGAAGGGGAACGGCAAGGCGGCCAACACGGCCATGATCTCCGCCCGGTTGACCGAAGACAGCCAGTTGATGGAGACCGTGCTGGCCTCCGAAGGCTGGTACAGTCCCGTAGTGCGTACCCGGCTGGATGCGCCGGCAGATCAGACGAACCCCGAGATGGCCGCGGTGATCGCCGTGACGCCGGGCAAGCGTTACGTGTTCTCGGATATCGTCCTGAAGGCCGATCCCACCGAACCGCCGAACCTCATCGCCGACAACTTCGCGCTGAAGGTAGGCGAGCCGATCGTCGCGGAGCGCGTGCAGGGCGCAGAGGCGAAGATCGCGGTCGCGCTTCCCGAGAATGGCTACCCCTTCGCGGTGGTGGGCCAGCGGGACATTCTGCTCGACCAGGACACGGCCGAGGGCGTCTACACCCTGCCGGTGACGGTTGGTCCGCGGGGGCGCTTCGGCGGCTTCACCACCGATGGCGACCTCGCTTTCGACGCTGATCACATTCAGGTGCTCGCCCGTTTCAAGCGCGGCGAACTCTACGACAGCCGCAAGGTGGACGACCTGCGCAAGGCGCTCGTCGCCACGAGCCTGTTCTCCACCGTCTCGGTCGAACCGCGCAAGACGGGCGATGCCGTCGGCGACGGCACGCAATACGTCGACCTCTACGTCAAGCAGGACGCCGGTCCGCCCCGCACGATTTCAGGATCGCTGGGCTATGCGGCAGGCGAGGGCATCACCACGCAGGCGACCTGGACCCATCGCAACATGTTTCCGCCGGAGGGGGCGCTCATCGCCAATGCCATCCTCGGCACCCGCCAGCAGGGCGCCGGCGCGACGTTCCGCCGCTCGAACGCCGGCAAGCGCGACCGTACGTTCGAACTGGTCGCCGAGGCGTTCCACAACGACTACGACGCCTACAGCGCCTACACCGGCCGCATCGCGGCGCGCATCGCCCGCGATTCGACGCCGATCTGGCAGAAGCGTTACACTTACGCCTTCGGCGTCGAGTTCCTGGCGACGGCGGAAACCGATTACGATGCCGCAACCAATGGCCGCAAGCGCAACACCTACTACGTCGCAGGCCTGAACGGACAGGTGGGCTTTGACACTTCGGACGACCTGCTCAACCCGACCAAGGGTTACCGCGTGACCGCGCTGCTCCAGCCGGAAGCAACCGTGCGCGGAGGTTTCGATCCCTACTTCCGTGCGCGTCTCGACGCATCGACGTACTATCCGGTCAGCGACAGCCTGGTGCTCGCGGCGCGCATGCGCGTCGGGACGATCCAGGGCGCCGGCCTGTTCGACATCGCGCCTTCGCGGCGGCTCTATTCGGGCGGCGGCGGCTCGGTCCGCGGCTACGCCTACCAGGCGCTCGGCGAGCAGGCGCCCGATGGTAACCCGGTGGGCGGACGCAGCCTGAACGAAGGTTCGTTCGAGGCGCGCTACCGCTTCGGAAACTACGGCGTCGTCGCCTTCGTCGATGCCGGGCAGGCCTATGCCGAAACCATGCCGCAGTTCTCGAACCTGCGCTACGGCGTCGGCATCGGCGGCCGGTTCTACACGAACTTCGGCCCGGTCCGCCTCGACCTTGCGACCCCGCTGGGGCGCAAGCCGGGCGAATCGCGCTTCAATATCTACGTCTCGATCGGGCAGGCTTTCTGATGCCAGGCCTCGACGACATGAACCAGGGCACCGAACCGCAGGTGGATACCGTTTCGACCGAGCACTCCGGCTCCTTGCGCTGGCACAAGATCCGGGTGAGGGCACTTAAGACGATCGTCTTCGTGCTGCTGGCCGTGGTCGCCTTCGTGGTCGCGGTGGTGCTGGGCATCAACACCGGCCCGGGCCGCCGCTTCGTGGCCGACCAGATCGCCAGCCTCGAGTTCGAGAACGGCATGCGCATCTCGGTGGCGCGGATCGATGGCTCGCTCTACGGCAAGATGGTCCTGCGCGGTCTTTCGGTCCACGATCTGCGCGGCGAATTCCTCTATTCGCCCGAGATCCGCGTCGACTGGCGCCCCTTCGCCTACCTCGAGAACCACGTCGACGTGCGCAGCGCCACGGCGCAGCGCGTCGTGCTGCGCCGCTCGCCGCAATTCCGCGCGACCCCGCCGAGCGACGCGCCGCTCCTGCCCGACCTCGACATCGACATAGGCAACCTGCGCATCGACCGCTTCGTCGCCGAGCCCCCCGTCTCCGGCCTGCGCCGCATCATGACCGTCTCGGGCCACGCCCACATCGCCGACGGCCGCGCGCAGATAAACGCCAAGGGCGGCACGATTGCGGTGCCCGGCGTGAACGATGGCAGGGGCGGCGGCGACCGCTTCTCCGTGCTGCTCGACGCCGTTCCCGAACGCAACCGCCTCGGCATCGATCTCGACATGCAGGCACCCCGGGGCGGCCTCATCGCCACGCTGGGCGGCCTTGACGAGCCGATCACGCTCAAGCTTGCCGGCAAGGGTGACTGGGCGGCATGGAACGGCAACCTGGCCGCCAACCTCGGCGACGGCGATCTGGCGCGTCTGGCCCTCACGGCCCGCAACGGCACGTTCTCGATCAAGGGACCGACGCGGATCGCGCGGATGTTCACCGGCCCGACCGCCAACCTGCTCGGTCCGGTCATGAACCTCGACGTCGTCGCGGCGTTCGACAAGCGGCGCGCGGCTCTCTCGGGCATGATTTCCAGCGATGCGTTCAACCTGACGCCCAAGGGCGTGGTCGACCTGTCGGACAACACCTTCGACCATCTCAAGCTTGCGTTCGTGCTGCTCAAGCCCTCGGCCCTCGCCGAGAACCTGAGCGGCGCGGGGATCAACGCCAACCTCACGCTGGACGGCGCCTTCGCGACGCCCAGGGCGGCCTACCAGATCGCTGCCCGGCGTATCGTGATGAACGACATGGGGCTGGACAACCTCACCGCCAGAGGCGCCGCCACGGTCGATGCCGATCACATCCTCATCCCCGTCGCCGCCCGCGTCAGCCGCATCACCGGGCTGGACACCGTGGCCGGTGGCACGCTGGCCAACGTCAGCCTGAACGGCGACCTCGCCATCGAAGGGCCGCGCATCCTGTCGGACAACATGCGCATCCGTTCGGATCGCATCGATGCGAAGCTCATCCTCCTCGCCGACATGAGCAAGGGCCTCTACACCGGCGCGATCGACGGCCGGATCGACAACTATCGCGTCGACAGCGTGGGTATCTTCAACATACGCACCAACATGGACCTCAGGACCGAGGGCCAGGGCTTCGCGCTGCAGGGCACCGTGCGCGCCCGCTCGACGCGGCTGATGAACGAGAGCCTGCAGACGTATCTCGGCGGTAATTTCTCGGCGTCCTCCAACGTGCGCTACGGTTCGGACGGGGTGGCCCGTTTCTCCGCCGTTCGATTGAACGCGCCGCTTCTGCGCGTCACGAGCGGTCAGGGCAGCTGGTCCCCCGATGGGCGCATCTCGCTGGCCGCAAACGGCACGTCCACGCAATACGGCGCGCTGGGCGTGCGGGTGACGGGCACCATCCAGAACCCGGACGCCCACGTCACGGCCGAGAAGCCGGGCCTGGGAATCGGTCTCGCCAATCTCGATGCCAGGATCACCGGCGCTCGCGGCGGCTATCATCTGGATGCCAAGGCCGACACGGACTACGGCCCCCTGACTGCCGATGTGAACCTGGGACTGGGCGCCGCGACCTCGGTACAGATCAACAAGGCCAACCTCTCGGGCGTCGATTTCGCCGGACGCATCGTCCAGACGAAGAGCGGGCCGTTCTCCGGCCAGTTGACCGCGAACGGCAACGGCATCGGCGGACTCGTGCGGCTCGATGCCGAGGGCAAGTACCAAGCGGTGGACTTCAACCTCCGCGCGCAGAATGCCACGTTCGCGGGGCCCGCCAACCTGTCGATCGGCTCGGCCATCATCGACGGGCGCGCGGTACTCTACGACCAGCCCTACATCGTCGCCGATGCTCAGATCGCCGGGACCTCGATCGGCGCGCTCGACCTCGCGGCGGCCCGCGTGATCGTCGATTACCGCGACGGTCGCGGCAAGGCCAAGGCGCTTGTCGAGGGTGTCAGCGGAGTGCCGTTCCGCGTCGGCCTCAATGCCGACCTCCAGCCCGAACTGTGGCGCGTGGCGCTGCAGGGCAAGGTGCGCGGGCTCGACCTCAAGACCACCACGCCGGCCCGGATCATTCCGAAGAACGGAACCTACGAACTCCTGCCCACGCAGATCGCCTTTGGTGGCGGTAGCGCCAAGGTAGCAGGCACTTACGGCGACGGTATCAAGATCCAGAGCCGTCTCGAAGGCATAGACATGGCCATCGTCAATGCCCTTGCCCCGGGTTACGGCATCGGCGGCAAGGCAAGCGGCAGCTTCGATTTCGCGCAGGCCAGCTCCACGGCGTTCCCCCGCGCCGACGCACGCCTGACGCTCGACGACTTCACCCGTACCAGTTCCAGCGCCGTGAGCCAGCCCGTCGACATCAACTTCGTCGGCAAGCTGCTCGACGACGGCGGCGAGGCGCGCATGGTGTTCCGCCGCCGCGGCACGGTGATCGGCCGCATGGTCGCCAGCCTTAAGCCGCTCGGACCGGGAACGGGCTCGTGGAGCACGCGCCTGATGGAGGCGCCGCTGGGCGGCGGCATCCGGTACAACGGTCCCGCCGACACGCTGTTTTCCTTCGCCGGCCTTTCCGGACAGACGCTCTCGGGTCCGATCGGCCTGGCCGCCGACTTCTCGTGCCGCGTGTCCGACCCGTGCATCAACGGCGTCGTCCAGGGACGCGATCTGGTCTATGAAAACCAGGCCTATGGCACCCGTCTCAGTTCCATGGCGCTGGCCGGCAAGTTCACCGGCAGCACGCTGGAACTCACCTCGCTGACCGCGAAGGCAGGCGATGGCACCGTCAGCGCCAGCGGCAACGTCAGCCTTGCAGCCGATGCAGGCTATCCGATGGACCTCACCGTCAAGCTAGACCGGGCTCGGCTCGCGCGAAGCGACGCGCTTTCGGCCACCGCCACGGGCAACCTGCACCTCACCAAGGCGGCAGGCGAGACGGCGCTGCTGGCCGGCGAGATCAGGCTACCGGAGACACGCTACCAGATCGTGCGCGAAGGCTCGGCGCAGGTGCCGCGTCTCACCGGCGTGCGTTTCAAGCCCCCCGTCGGCCCTAAGCGGATCACCGGCGACGAGCCGGCGCCGACCGCCACCAGCGCCTTCGCTCTCATCCGCCTCGACCTGCGCCTGCGCGCGCCGGAAAAGCTCTATGTCTCGGGCATGGGCCTCGAATCAGAATGGAGCGCGGACTTCCGTATCACCGGCACCAGCGCCGCCCCGTCCGTCGCCGGCGAAGTAGAACTGGTCCGGGGCACGCTCGGCTTTGCCGGCAAGTCGTTCGAGATCACCAAGGGTCTCGTCTCGTTCACCGGCGGGAATACGATCGACCCCACGGTGGCGATCACCGCGACCGAGGATATCGATGACATCGCCGTGAGCGTGAACGTCAGCGGGCAGGCCTTCAACCCGCAGATCGACTTCTCGTCGACGCCCAGCCTGCCTGATGACGAAGTGCTCTCGCGCATCCTGTTCGGCAGTTCGATCGCCAACCTTTCGGCGCTCCAGGCGGTGCAGCTGGCCTCCTCGCTCAACTCGTTGCGCGGTAGCGGCGGCGGGCTCAACCCGCTGGGCAAGTTGCGTTCCGCAGCGGGCATCGACCGCCTTCGCATTCTCGGTGCCGACGAGGCGAGCGGACGCGGCACGGCACTGGCCGCCGGCCAGTACCTGACCGACGACATCTACGTCGAACTCATCACTGACGCGCGCGGCTTCACCGCCACGCAGCTCGAGGTAAGCGTCACGAAGTGGCTCTCGGTGCTTAGCCAGGCTGGCGGATCGGGCGTCAACAGCCTCAACGTGCGCATCAAGAAGGACTACTGATGCGTCGGCTTGTGATCCCGCTGCTTGCGGCTGCAGCGCTTCTCGGGGGCTGCAGCCGCAAGCCGGACTTCGACGAGCGCTATGACAGCGCAAGCAAGGCCATCGTCGACAAGGCCAAGGCGATCGATGCGCAGATCGCCGCGACGGGCGCGCCGCCGGTTGATGCCGACAGCGATATCGAGCGGGGCCCGGTCGCAAACTGAAACGCCCGGTTTACTTCTTGATGCTATGGGATTTCCTCTAGAGGCGCAGAGGGGAATATGCGTGCAGGAGAATGCAAACGGCGATCGCCTCAATCCGCGTCGCACGGTCCTGCTGCAAGCCCGCTGCCGCAAGTCGAGCTGGCACGTCTTTCCGGTCGAACTCGGCGACATCTCGCAGGGAGGCTGCAGCATCATCGGCAGCTCGGACGCCTTCGTGCCGGGTGAGAAGGTCCGCCTGAACATCGCCCACCTCAAGCCGATCGAGGCCCAGGTGCGATGGCTGCAGGAGGACAGGGTCGGCGTGGAGTTCGTCTCCGCGCTCAAGGACCGCGTGATCGAGGGACTCGGCGAAACCTACGGCATCACCATCACGCAGGCGTGAAATGGCAATCCCCCTGAGGGGCGTGCGCTCGTCAAATCTGTAAGGGGAGGTGGTGGACGCACTTTTTTTGGGCTCGAACCAAGGACCCGCTGATTAAGAGAAATAAGGTCTATTCAAGTTATTGAAATATCGTACTTTTACCCACTGTGCGGCTGGTTGAATTTTTTATCCAGCTTTCCAGTCGCATAGTTAAATTTTGAACCTTAAACCCCGCTATTTCCTGCGATTTTTGGTCCATGATCATATCCAAAATTAGCATGAACCCTCTGATAACGACCAAGAGGGTCTCCTGGCGTTTAGGGCTCCCAAGTCCTGCCAGAGCGCCAGCAAGACACGAACTCAGTGCCTTCCGCAAGCGCTAGAACTGGCCTGCTGCCGGTTTGGTGGACACCGAGATAAGGTGTTTTCACCTTTCGGAGAGCAGGAATGCAGAGAAGGAAGTTCAGCCGCGAGTTTAAGCTCGAGGCGGTAGATTGGTCCGTGAGCAGGGTGTTGCTGTTGCGCAGGCTGCTCGTGATCTGGATGTGCACGCGAATGTGCTGCGTAAATGGGTTCGGGAGTTATCGATACGGCTGCAGCGTGCTATCGCACCTGACGCTCTGACAATCAGATCATGAACGCGGACACGCTCCCCGATCCAGGGGGGCCAGCAATAGGCTACCGTCGCCTCGTCGATCGCGCCGGTACCGTGGGTCTTGTGGTGGTCGGTTGTATAACCCGACCCGGCGGCACTCGACCCTCGGCTATCTCAGCCCCATAGATTTCGAACGGGAAACTGGTGTAGCTTGATTGAGCCTATCTCGGTGTCCGCCAAACCGGCAGCAGGCCAAAGCTGCCATATTTGCCGAAATCCGGCTATGACCGCTTCGCCCGGAAGCGGTCATAGTAGCCAACCAGCTCAGCATCGGACAAACTCGCCAGCTTAGATGGGTTGGTGGTAAACTTCATTCTGGACCACCGTGGCGGGACGCAGGCTTCCGCTTGTACGGGAAGCCCCCGATGTCAGGTCACCACGGGATCGTCTGGTTGTCCCAGCGGGTGTATGTGCCGGATGGACCGTCCGGCCCGAACTTTGCAACGCGCACAACCTCGCGCGAACCGTCCTCCAAAGTGGCAAGGCCCTCATAATTGTTCAGCGCGGTGCTGGTGAATTCCGGTGACACGAGGTTGATCTTGATGTTGTCCTCCTCATGCTCGATCATCATGGACAGAGCGACGATTTCGAGCGCCGTTTTCGAGCCGGCGTAGGCGGGGCTATACCCCTTGCGATACGGGAATGCAGGATCCGCGTTCAATGTCAGCGAGCCGGCGCCGCTGCCGACATTGACGACACGCGCGTCCGATGAGAGCCGAAGCAGCGGAAGCACCGCCTGATAGACGGCTAGCGGCCCGAAGACATTGGTTTCCCAGATCGCGCGGACTTCTTCGAGCGGTACTACGGCCACGGAATAGTGCGACGCATAGTCCTCGAGGGCGATATCGTTGCGCGTCGACCGCGAGACCGCCGCATTGTTGACGAGCAGGTCCAGGCGGCCGAACTCGGAACGGATGCGCTCCGCGGCCGCGGCGATGGACGACGCGTCCGTCACGTCGAGTTGCATGGCAACGGCGCCTTCGCCGATCTCCCGTGCGGCCGTTTCGCCCTTGGCAGTGTCGCGCGCTCCGACGAGCACGGTGACCCCGTCTGCCGCAAGTTCCTTGGCGACCTGAAAACCCACACCCTGATTTGCGCCCGTGATGAGCGCGATCCGCTTGTGTTGCATTGGTCAGTCCTTATAGAAGTGGAACATGCTCCGTTTATAACCGGAACGTGTTCCGTTATGCAATGGGAATTGAGGTTGTCGGTCGTGACTGGAGAGAGTTCGGGAGAAAAGCCGACGCGACGGGTCCGGGCGGACGCGCAGCGCAACCTCATGACGCTTCTCGACGCCGCCAAGCATGTGTTTGCCGAAGCCGGGACCGAAGCGCCGGTGCGCGACATTGCCGAGCGGGCCGGTGTCGGGGTGGGCACTGTCTATCGGCATTTTCCGACCCGCGCCGATCTCATCGCCGCGGTGTTCGCGCATGAGATCGATGCGTGTGCTGATGCTGCCGACCGCATCGCGACCGGGCACCTTCCTTTCGAGGCGCTCGCTTTGTGGATGGGGGAATTCGTGAAACTGGCGTCAACGAAGCGCGGTCTTGCTCAGGCCCTGCACTCGGGCGATCCGGCATACGACTTCATGCCGGTGAAGAGAGAGCAGCGACTTTTTCCAGCGTTCCGCACCTTGTTCGATGCGGCCCTGGCATCAGGCGGAATTCGCCGGGACGTAAACGCGGATGATTTTCTCAACGCCGCCGCCACCTTGTGTGCGTCAGCGGGTGATCGCCCCGATCAGGCATTGGGACTGGTCATGCTGCTCGTCGATGGGCTCCGCTACCGCACAGGTCAGTAGACCCGCTCAGCGCATCTTGTCGTTGATGGGCGCGCTGCTGCCAGACAGGTCGATCCTTCGCTTTCGGGGCGCTGTTATATGCTGAGATCAACCTCGGTAACGCAGCTCACCAAGCAGCAGCCGAAAAGCCAGAGAGTTTTGCCGCCGGCTAGGGTAATAGAGGTGATAGCCGGCAAAGGGCGGGCACCATTCTGCCAACACGCGAACGAGGCGACGGTCGGACAGGTACTGCTCGATCTGGTCGATCGGGATCGACGCCAGCCCATGTCCTCCCAGTACGGCCTTTCGGATCATCCCAGGTGTATTGAACGTGAGGTTGCCCTCGACCCGCACATTGATCTCTCGCCCGTCCTTCTCGAACTCCCAGGCGTAGAGTCCGGCGGCGGTTGCGAGCCGCAGATTGATGCAGTTGTGCCGCACCAGATCCTGCGGCGTCTCCGGGATGCCGTTCCTCTCCAGATACTCCTGCGTCGCGACTACAGCCATTTGGAGGTCCGGGCCGATGCGGACGGCGATCATGTCCTTGGCGATAGCCTCGCCTATCCGCACCCCGGCATCGAACCGTTGGGCGACAATGTCAGCCAAGCCATAGTCGATGACCACCTCGACACTGATATCCGGATATTTCGACACCACCCGCTCGATCGCCGGCCACAGGATCTGCTCGGCCGCCGGTTCGGTGGACGTGATCCGAAAGTGACCTGCCGGCTTGTCGCGAAGGTCGCCAACCGCCTCGAGGCCGATTTCGATCTGGTCTAGGTGCGAACCCACCGCCTCCAGCAATCGCTCACCTGCTTCGGTTGGCGCGACGCTGCGGGTGGTCCGGGTGAGGAGCCGGATGCCTATCCGCTCCTCCAGCCCGCGCATCGTATGGCTCAGCGCTGACTGGGACACCCGCATCTTTGCCGCCGCTCTCGTAAAGCTCCGTTCGCGAGCGATCGCCACGAACGCGGCAAGGTCATTCAGATTCTCTTTGATCACACCGACCTCGAACCGCACTTGGCCAATTTTGTTTCATGAGCAGTCCTCATAACCGATTGCCGACTTTCATGTCTAATCCTGATCGAGGGACAGGTCTATCTGGCTGTCATCGAATGCGGGCGTGCCCGGCAGCAGTAGAAGGACGACATCATGAAAACACGTATTCTTGGATCTGAAGGCCTGGAGGTTTCGGCGCTCGGCCTGGGCTGCATGGGCCTGACGTTCGGCTATGGACCCGCAACCGACCTTTCCGATGGCATCGCCCTGATCCGTGCCGCCCACGAGCGCGGCATCACCTTCTTCGACAGCGCGGAAGCCTATGGCGCGGCCAATGAGGAGATGCTGGGCGAAGCCGTCGCGCCGTTCCGCGAACAGGTCGTGCTCGCGACCAAGTTCGGGTTCAAGGACGGCAGCCCCTCCGCCGGCCTCGATAGCAGCCCGGCGCGCATCCGCCTTGTTGCCGAGCAGTCGCTCAAGCGACTGAAGACCGACGTGATCGACCTGTTCTACCAGCATCGGATCGACCCGAACGTGCCGATCGAGGACGTCGCCGGGACGGTCAAGGATCTGATCGCCGAAGGTAAGGTCAAGCACTTCGGCATGTCCGAGGCGGGCGTCAGCAACATCCGTCGAGCCCATGCCGTGCAGCCGGTGACAGCACTGCAGAGCGAGTACTCGATGTTCACCCGCGAACTCGAGGATACGATCATCCCGACGTTGGAAGAACTGAACATCGGCCTCGTGGCGTTCAGCCCGCTCGGCAAGGGCTTCCTGACGGGTAAGATCGACGCCGGCACCACCTTCAAGGAAGGTGATGTCCGTGCCAACCTTCCGCGTTTCCAGGATGAAGCGCGGGAGGCGAACGCCAATCTGGTCAAGCATATCGGCGAGATCGCCGAGGCAAAGCAGGCCACCCCGGCGCAGGTCGCTCTCGCGTGGCTGCTCGCCCAGAAGCCCTGGATCGTACCGATCCCCGGCACGACCAAGATCAGCCGTATGCAGGAAAATGCCGGCGGCGCCGACGTCGAACTGACCAAAGCCGATCTCGACGCGCTCAGCGATCTGCTCGCCAAGGTTCCCGTGACCGGTGAACGCTACACGCCGGCGATGCAGGCTGCGATCGACCGCTGATTGGAAGTCGGGCGGCGGCAGCGCCGCCGTCCGACCCGCCTCACGCCACAAGGATAGAGATAATGAACACCCCCATGTTGGAGGGTCGGGTGGCGCTTGTCACCGGCGGTAGCAAGGGCATCGGCTTCGGCTCGGCCGAGCGCCTGATCGAGGAAGGCGCTTTCGTCTACATCACCGGCCGCGGCAAGGAAGCGCTCGACGGCGCAGTCGCTAGGCTCGGTGAGAATGCCGCGGGCTTCGAGGCCGACGCTTCGAGCAAGAGCGAGATGGCCGCGGTCGCCGAGGCGATCAAGCAGCGTCACGGCAAGCTCGACATCCTATTCGCCAATGCCGGCCTCGGCCACGCCACGCCGTTCCCCGACCTCACCGAAGCGCAGATCGACAAGGAGATCGCGGTCAACTTCAAGGGCGTCATCATCACCGTGCAGGTGATGCTGGATGTGTTGAAAGACGGCGCCTCGGTGGTGCTGAACGCCTCGATCACTGCGGACATGGGCCTGCCCGGCTTCGGTGTCTATGCGGCGACCAAGGCCGCGGTGCGGTCGCTGGCGCGCAGCTGGACCACCGATCTCAAGGATCGCGATATACGCGTCAACACGATCAGCCCCGGCGTCGTGCCGACCGAAGGCTATAGCGACGAGCAGGGCATGAGCCAGGCCGACGTCGATGCCTATGTCGAACGGGTGTCCAGGGAAATCCCCGCCGGGCGGGTCGGCACCTCGCGCGAGATGGGCGACGCGCTCGTGTTCCTCGCATCAGACGCCAGCAAATATATCCGTGGCATCGACCTGGTCGTCGATGGCGGCATGACCCGCGTCTATGCCGGCAAGGCTTGAACCACTCAAACAGCATATGTCACGAAAGGTCGTTTCATGACCACCGAACAGCCTATCAACAAGGCCGACGAAATTCACATCGTGTGCACCGTGCACGCGCAGCCCGAGCATCGCGAGAGGGTTGGCGAACTCCTCCTCGAACTCGTCGGTCCGGCCCGCGGCGAGGCCGGTTGCCTCTATTACGACCTCTATCACGAGCGCGACCACCTCGACACCTTCGTGCTGCTCGACGGCTGGGCATCCGAAGCGGCGCTCGCGGCGCACGCGGTGCATCCCAACGTCACCCGTGTGGTCGAGCAGCTCATGCCACTGCTCGCGTCGCCGCTTGAACATCACCACAGCCGCCGCCTGACCGACCCGGCCTGAGCGACGGCATAGCAGAGGAGCAGCAGCATGGCCCGTGTCTTTATCACCGGATCATCAGACGGCCTGGGATTGCTCGCTGGCCAGCAGCTTGCGGCCGCAGGGCACGATGTCGTCCTGCACGCGCGCAATCCGCTGCGGGCGGATGCAGCTCGCTCCGCCGTGCCATCCTGCTCGGCCGTCGTCACGGGCCACCTCTCCACCATCGCGGCGATGCGCTCCGTGGTTGAGCAGGTAAATTCGATCGGCCGCTTCGATGCCGTGATCCACAATGTCGGCACTGGCTATAACGATCCGCAGCGTGAAGGCACTGACGACGGCCTGTCGCGGATCTTCGCGGTGAACGTGCTCGCGCCCTATGTCCTCACCGCTGGCATACCTCGGCCGAACCGGATGATCTACCTCAGCTCGGGCATGCATACTGGCGGCAACGCGGCTCTCGACGATGCGCAGTGGGAACGTCGTCGCTGGAATGCGAGCCAGGCCTATTCCGACACCAAACTGCATGACACCATTCTGATGATGGCCGTGTCCGAGCGGTGGACGGATGTGATGGTCAACGCCGTCGACCCCGGCTGGGTGCCGACCCGGATGGGCGGCGCCAGCGCGCCGGATAACCTGGAAAAGGGCGCAGATACGCAGGCATGGCTCGCCGTCAGCAACGACCCGGCCGCCCCGCGTAACCGGCGAATATTTCCATCACCGACAGCGCCGGCCCGTGGCGCTCGTCGCCCATGATCCGGCCGTACAGCGGCGACTGCTCGACTACCTCCGAAAGCTTTCCGGCGTGCCGCTGGACTGAGCCTGCACCTTCACCTGAAACAAGGAATGCGACCCATGACCGCAACTACCCAAAAGATTGAGCCCGGCGACACAATGGCGGTTTCGCCCGCGCTGGCCCAATACACCCGTGAGACAATCCTCGGCGACCTGTGGAAGCGCGACATCATCACTCCGCGTGATCGCAGCCTCGTGACCGTCGCGTCGCTGATCCAGCGCTCTCAGCCGATCGAGCTGGCTCGCCATATCGCGCTTGCGCTCGACAATGGAGTGAAGCCCAGCGAGATTTCGGAAGCGATCACCCAGCTCGCTTTCTATTCCGGATGGGGCAACGGCACGACAGCGGTAGCCGTTGCACAGCAGGTCTTCGCCGAGCGCGGGATCGGCGAGGATCAACTCGCGCCAGCTTCCGTCGAATTGTTAGAACAGGACGCGACGGTAGAAGCAAACCGCGTCGCGGCCGTCGACGACCTGGTCGGCCCGGCGTTCGGTGCTCTGGCCGATTACACCACGAACGTCCTGTTTGCCGACCTTTGGCTACGCCCGACGCTCGGCCCGCGCGATCGCAGCCTGGTGACGATGAGCGCGCTCATCACTGCCAACCTGCCCGCGCAAATCGTCTTCCACATCAACAAGGCGATGGACAACGGGATGACCGAAGAACAGGTCGCCGAGGTCATCACCCATATCGCCTTCTATGCGGGTTGGCCGAACGCCATGAACGCGGCCGTCGTTGCCAAGGACGCGTTCGCCAAGCTCCAAGGCTGACATAGCTCAAACTGGCGCTTCAGCCGCCTAAAACTCGGGCCCACGTGAGCTTTCGGTCGAAGCTGACGTTGGTTCTAGAGCGGATTCTGATCAGTCTGAGTCGTATCCGCAGGAGGCGAAGTAGATGGCACATTCGCCGGGTTGGAAGATGTCGACGAGTTTGCCGATGAGGTCCCAGTTGCCGGAGACGGTTCGCTCACCGACCTTGCGGAGCATGGCCTTGAGCCGAGAGAAGGCCTTTTCGATTGGATTAAAGTCCGGGCTGTAAGGCGGAAGGAAGCGCAGGGTTTGCGCTTGCGGCCTCAATCCGATCGCACACCGAAGCGCGCTTGTGACTCGACAGATTATCCATGATGACGACATCGCCGGGTTTGAGTTCGGCAACGAGCACTGGCTGACGTAGGCTTCGAACCAGTCGCCGTTGATCGGCCCGTCGAGCACTATCGGCACGACCATTCCGCTCATGCGCAGCCCCGCCACCAGCGTCGTTGTCTTGCGGTGGCCGTGGGGGAAGCCCATGGGCGTCATCCAGCGTATCTCCGCTGTGTGGCCATGGACAGTAAACTAGATGGGCTTAGAGGCCATTGCGCTCCAGATCGATAATGCGGATCGCCATGCCGCCGGCTGGATCACCAGGAATGTCCTCGAACCCAAACCCCTGGAACAAGGCACGAATGCGGTCATCGAGCGGATGGATCAGTATGCAGAAACAACCGATGTTCCTGGAAACCCTTACCGCACTCGCAAGCGCAAAGCCGATCAACGATCGGGCGTGTCCGAGCCGCCGATAGCGCTGATCGATGGCGAGCTGACTGAGCAGGACTGCGGGAATAGCAGTGAGCCAGATATCTGGCGCTATTCCCGCGGACGTCTGGGATGCTCGCTTAATCTCCGTCGCTAAAAGGCTGACATAGCCGATAATATCGCCGGTGATCGGATCGACCGCCAGATGGGTTCGTGCCATGTCGGTTTCCTGGTCCTGCCATGCATGGTGCCAGAACCAGTGGTTCAACGACGCGCGTCCGCAGTCGAACGCATATCTGTCGTCGTGGCCAGTAAGGGGGCGCGTCGATCCCAAAGATCGGATCGCCGAAGACCGCCGAAGCGCAGCTATGTCCTTGGGTGGGGTGTCGACCCACGCCTCGATTTTATTCCAGTCCTCAGCGGGGATGGTGACAAGTCGCCGCTCGAGCAACGCCGTCTCCGCCGCCTCGATCGCCTTGCCGCGGATGAAATCGCTCAAGTCAACGCCTGTGTGCTTCGCCGCCGCCTCCAGCAAGGCGCGTTCGTCGGCGTCGACGGAGACGCTCAATGGGGAAGAAGATCGATCAGCCATATCCCCGTCCTGTTCCATGCGGGACCAGGAGCGCAAGCGTTCGGTTGTCATTGGACGTCGAATTGATAGCAAGCGCCAACTTGCGCTGGATGACGCCGAGCGCCTTGCGCGCGATTTCAAAACCAATTTGGCTGGCTGTCGTAATCATAGGTCTTCCCGAACGGGAGGATGGAATGCCCGGGCGGACAAAATTAGCCCGCTACTGGGGATATTTCGACATCCCACTTTCGTGACGGCTTCGATCCTGTATGGAGCCTGACCCGCCCCTAAGCCATTACAGGAAAATCTATTTTTCATGATACCGAAGGCCCGTCGCAAACATATTTCTAAAGCTCGGGCTATCTCGGTATCTCCCAAAAAGAAACGTGGTCCCAAGCCGCGTCCGATTGTCGAGCTTCCAGAACCGAAATCCACATTGTGGGCGGACAAGCCCGCTTTTCATGAAGCCTTGGCACTGCACATGGAACGCCACGGTGATACGGTCTGGCATCTGCACAGGGCGATCACAGGCCCTAAAGACCGGTTCGATCGAAAGACGATCGAGCATTGGGTTGCGGGCACCAAGGCGCCCCGCGCCGTCGCCAGCCTGAACATGCTCGCTCGTATCGAAAATCGATATCGCCTCCCGGTTGGCTATTTTGCTGCCAAGCTTCCGCACAGTGGCCGGGCGGCAAACGGTCATACGAAGCTTGGTGACATGACGCCGTCGGAAAGACGGCGGATCGCCTGGCACTTGCCCGATGATTTCGACAAGAGGCCATTGAAGGAACGCCGCGAAATTCTCGATTGGGTTCGCAAGGTGATCGTGTCGGGGGCGACGGATTATCGCCTCTATCAGGCAATGGCCATGCGTCACCGCTACGCCCTCCGGTTCCCGGATCTGGTCGGTCTACAGGCAGAAGCCTCGTTGAACCGGCAGAATGAAGTTGGGGAGGAGGGGCTGGACGATGTGGAGATCGACCTCGCCGCCGCCACGCGTGACGCTCCGCAGCGCCTGATAGCAGAAGTGGCGCATCTCATTCAGTTTAAGACCACGACACTGACGGAAAGAGGCTATCAGCGTAACGGTGTCTGGAACGAGCAGACCGCGCTTCAGAAGGTCGATCATCTTGGCCTATTGTTCGGAGCGATGGTGGCAGACCCCAAGGGACCGGTCGCCGGCTTTGGTGCTTCTCCGGCCAGACTCACCTTGGCGCTATTGGTTTTTCCGGCAGTGTGGGACTGGTATGTTCAATGGCGAGAGCGTCGCCGTGGCTTCTATACCATATGGGAAGTCAACATGGTCCAGCTTGGTCTCGCATTGACGCGGACTGACACCGGGTGGCTGCGACAGCGCCCGGATCTGGCTCGATCGCTACGCCCGATCGATGGTCTGGTGTCGCAGGACGATATCGAACGAGCAATTGCCGACTGGGACGGGACATGTGAGGCTTTCTACCAGCATGGGATGATGCGGGTGAGGGAAATCCTCCGTGTCGCCCGCGTCCACCGGGATACGTTCGAACCAATCATGGCCGTCCTTGAAGCGGATAGTCCCGTCGGAGAGTATCGGCGCATTGCGGACGAGGTCCTACGGCTCATGCCGCGTAAAGATCGATATCCGAAGGCTGCGGCAGAAAGCGTCCGTTCCTTTCTGATCATCCGTCTTGGCCTGCACCTTGGCGTGCGCCAAAAGAACCTCCGGGAACTGCTTTTCTGTCCCCGAAACGAACGGCCTTTGTCGGAACGACAACTCGAAATGCGCCGGTGCGGAGAAATGCGCTGGAATGACAGGGACCGGGGGTGGGAAGCCTTCATTCCTGCGGCAGCATTCAAAAATGGGAACTCGTCCTTTTTCGCGAAAAAGCCTTTTCGGCTGCTGCTCCCCAATGTGGGCGATCTTTATCGTTTTATCGATGCGTGGGGCTGCGATCATCGCGCTGTGCTTCTGAACGGGGCCGAAGATCCGGGAACCTTCTTCGTGAAGACCGTCAAATCGGTAAGCCAGGATGCCGCCTATAATCAATCGACCTTCTATGAGGCCTGGCGCCTCGTCATCCAGCGATATGGCATATACAATCCCTATACCGGGCGGGGAGCGATCAAGGGCCTTCTTCCGCATGGACCACATAGCGTGAGGGATGTTTTGGCCACCCATGTGCTGAAAGAAACGGGCTCTTACGATCAGGCCGGCTATGCAATCCAGGACACGGCGGAAGTGGTTGCCCAGCATTACGGGCGATTTTTACCGGAGAACAAGGTAGCGCTGGCTGCGAAGATCATCACGAAAGTGTGGGAAAAGACGGAGGAGAAGCCTCCTCTTGTTCCGGCGGCATAAGCGCTGTTGAACCGCGAGGAGTTGATCTGCGCCTGGCTGGCGGCCAACGATCTCGCCGATGTCTGGACGGCGTATTTCCGCGTGCTCATCCTGACGCTCCAGCGCCGCGAAGAAGTGGCGGCGGTCGATTGGTGCGAACTCGAACTCGATGCCGCAATGTGGGAATTGCCGGGCGACCGGGCCAAGAATGACGAGGAACACGGGGTCCCGCTGAGCGAACTGACTATGATGAAATTGAAGCGTCTCGGTCCGAAGCCGAAGGGGCTGGTGTTCACCACGACCGGCACCACGCCGGTGTCCAGCTTCTCGAAGTTGAAGAAGGCGCTTGATGCGAGGATGCTGGAGATCATGCGCGAGCGTGCCGAGCAGCGCGGCGAGGAGCCGGAGGAGGTCGCGCTCGTCCCGTGGCGCATCCACGATCTGCGCCGGACTGGTGCGACCAACATGCAGGCGCTCGGCGTGCCGATCGAGGTTACGGAAGCCGTGCTCAATCATATCAGCGGCACGCGCGCCGGTATCGCCGGCGTGTACAACCGGTATCGCTGTGATCCGGAGACGCGCCGGGCGCTCGATACCTGGGAGCTTCATCTCACGAATCTGATAGAGGCAGCGAACCTATTACCAACGTTGTGCCCTTTGCCCGTTACGCCTGACGACGGAACGCGGAAGAGAAGCCATGTTCCCGACCTGCGTCAGAAGCCGCTTGACGCACCCGATAATATTTGCGACCACGAATGAGGTTATAAATATTATCGGGTGCCAGTTATGCTCACTGCGCGGATCTACAAGGACGAATGGTCGGTCGATGCTAGGCTGGCTGAGACCTTCGGTGTCACGCGCGATGAACTCATCCAGGTGGTGCGGGAAGTCGTAGGTGCCCGTGCTGACGCCGTGGAGAACGATCCCGTCAGCGCTGCCGGGCAGTTCGCCTATATCCATGGCACTCGCAATATTCGAGCGCTCTTCCGCTCGCGTGGCTGGGTTAATGAGACGATCGACAATATCTCGCTGGTGAAACATCCCGAACTCGGCCTGCTGGTCGGCTATCAGAGCGTCGATGTGGCGGCGTCCGATTTCCACTCGCCCAAGGCGATCTCGGGCAAGGGGGCGGGAGCCGAGCGCGCGATCGACGATGCGCAGGGCTCATTGTTTGCGCTGCCCGAATGGGAGCCCGATACGCATGTGGAGAAGCCGATCAATTCGGGCCTCTGGCATTTCTGCGTGTCGGTAGCTGGCGACGATGTCCGCGCGGAGCTGTCCTTGTCCTCGGGCGTCAGCGGCGGCAACTTCAAAGGCTTCATCGAGCGGATCTTCATCGTCGGCATGGGCGAGTGGGATGCGATCCGGCTCAAGGAACGCGAGGACGGCGGCGCTGTCGAGTTCGAGCCTGTCGTTCTCCGCAAGTAGGTCATGTTCAATCCGGAGCGGCTCGAGCTGGCGCGTAAACGGCGCCGGTTCACGGCGAAGAGTCTCGCCGAAAAGGCAGGTATCGCGCCTGTCACATTGTCGCGCATCGTCAACCGTCAGCAGATTCCGGACGAAAGCACCGTTTCCGGGCTGGTCGATGCCCTCGACTATCCCAGGGACTTCTTTTTCCAGGACGATATCGATCCGATCGATGCGAGTGCGGCGAGCTTTCGCAGCTTGACCGGCATGTCGGCGCGCGAGCGCGACGCCGCGCTGGCGGCCGGCTCGCTCGCCTACGAAGTGATCGACTGGGTCTCCGAGCGGTTCACTCTCCCGACAGCGGACATTCTCGATCTTGGCCATGAGCGCGATCCAGGGTCCGCAGCACGGATGCTCCGGCAATATTGGTCGATCGGCGAGAAGCCGATCGGCAACATGATCAAGCTGCTGGAGAGCAAGGGAGTCCACGTCTTCTCGCTGGCCGAGGATACGAAGAACGTCGATGCCTTCTCCTGCTGGCGCAACGGCCAGCCCTTCGTCTTCCTGAACACTTTCAAGTCGACGGAACGCAGCCGGTTCGATGCAGCGCATGAGCTCGCCCATCTCGTCCTCCATCGGCATGGCGGACCGCAGGGCCGCGAAGCGGAAACCGAAGCCAACCAGTTCGCGTCGGCGTTTCTGATGCCCCATGCCGATCTGGTTTCCACGATCCCCTATGTCAGCAGCATCGATCAAATCCTCCGCGCGAAGAAGCGCTGGGGCGTCGCCGCCGTCGCGCTGGCTTATCGGTTGAACAAGCTCGGGCTGATGACGGAGTGGCAATATATCCAGGTCAACCGACGCTATCGGACGTCGGAACCAGACGGTCTTCCTCCAGAGAGATCAAGTATTTGGCAGATGGTCCTGCAAGAGCTTTGGAAGGAAGGGCTGTCGCGCGGCGCGATCGCTGCGAAGCTGCTCATGCCTGAAGAGGAACTCGAAAACCTCCTATTCGGACTTGCCGGTGACACCGCTCCGCCGGTGCGTCGGACACCCGATCTGAAGTCGGTTTAACGGCGTTGTCCGACAACTCTTTGATGTGGCGCGCCGCGCCGCGCCGTGCGTGATGCCGTGACCCGTGGCATCAAGCATCCTATCGTTCGCGCTAGGCTCGAGCCCGGCGATCACGATATGAGCGCTAGGCTAGGTCTGGAGGCATTGGTGAGGGGACATCTTTCCCGGCTTGACCAAACTACGGCCAGGCCGTATATCCTATGCACACGGTAGTCGAGACAAACGCCTATCTCGCGGCTGCGGATGATGCCGGAATGACCGATGAAGAGCGGGACAATGTGGTCTCGATCATCGCCGCCGATCCGGAAGCCGGAGCGATCATGCCGGGCTGCGGCGGCGCGCGAAAGCTCCGCGTCGCGAAACCAGGGCGCGGGAAGTCGGGCGGGTATCGGATCATCAGCTATTATGCCGGCGATGGCGTGCCGACGTTTCTGATTACGGTGTTCGCCAAGGGCGAAAAGGATAATTTGACGAAGGCCGAGCGCAACGATCTGGCAAAGCTGACCAAGCTCCTTGCCGCGGCTTATGGGAAGTAAGCGATGACTAAGAGAGCGTTCGACAAGATTGCCGCCGGGCTGAACGATGCGATCGCCTATGCGAACGGCGACACGACCCGCGCGCGGGTACACGAGCCGGTCGATGTGAAGGCTATCCGGCAGGCCAACGGCATGACGCAGGAAGTCTTCGCGCGGACCTATGGTTTCACGGTCGGGGCGTTGCGGGATTGGGAGCAGGGGCGCAAGCAGCCGGAGCGGGCCGCGCGTATCCTGCTCAGCATCATCGCCGAGAATCCCACCGCGGTCGCAAGCGTCGCGGCGCGCGTTTAGCCAAAGGAGGATCAGAGTGCTGGAAGCTCGGATCGTCCCTATAGAAGTTTGATCGCAGGAGTTTGCCATGGCCACCAGAGTCGCGGACGTGCCGGAATTTAAGAATGCCACCGATCTCGAATTCGCGGATATTTCGAGCGAGCAGTGGCGCGAATATCAGTTCCTGGGCGGTGAAAAAATCCGGATCAGTGCGCCGCTCAAGCTGAACGTCAGCGAGAGCCGCGGTCATCGCATCTTCGATGCGAACGGCATTTCGCACTATATCCCGCCTGGCTGGATTCACCTCAAATGGAAGGTGAAGAATGGTGCCCCCAATTTTGTAAAATAAGGGAGGGCGCAGTTGCGCCGGCCGGTCGAAGGGGGGCGGATGCTCATTCTCATCTCGTCGAGCGCGCAGCAGCGCTACGCCGACGATATCATTCGTGCGCTGGCGCATCCGGCGGGCACAAGCTTTCAGTTCCGGTACGACAAGAAATATGTCCACGGCTTGCTGAGCCAGCGCAGCCTCGCCGGCGAGCCGGTCCTGATCTGTTACCTGTCGGTTGATGCGGCGGCCCAGACCACATGGCTTATTCCGTGCCGTTTCGCGACGGTGGCGAAGGTCGAGATCGTCGGTTCCTCGTGGATTTTCACGCTCAACGCCGACAGCTTCGTCGCCGCGCTCGACGACGCGGCCCTCCGCGCTGCCTTGCAGCGAGGCGAGCGCGATCTGCTGCCGGCATTCGACCCCCAGGGCAAAGGACCAACCGGCAAATTCGCGCTGAGTGTCGGGGCGGAACTCCATCGCAACAGCCAATATGCCCCAGGCGCCAAGGCGATGGCAGCGTTCGAGGCGACGGCGACGGCGCTCAGCGCCGACCCACGCTTCGCACCGGGCAAGGGGCTGTCCTTCTTTACCGTTTTCGCGCTCAACACCAACGATCGCTGGTGGTGGAGCCGGCGCAAGGGTTCTGTTGAGATCCTTCCGGTCGATGGCCGATATTCGCTCTGGCTCGGCTGGCGTTACTGGCTTGAGCTGTACAGCTATTCGCCGGCCGGCGGGGCACCGCTTGCCCACCCGTCCAAGCTCGCCTGCGAAAGCAGCGACCCGACCGTGCGCTTTACCACGTCGGCAAGCAATACATTGGATTCGCGCTACGACCTCAATCGGTCGCACTTCACCTCGACGCCAGCGCAGATGTCAGTGCCGGCCGGCTTGCGCATCAGCCTCAAGATCCCCGATCAAGCGAAACCGTCCGATGTCGTCGATCGCTGCGACATCACCTTGGAAGCGCGCTTTCGCGGTGCGCTCGGCTGGACGATAGCGCGCATCGGCTTCATCGCGGTCGGCGCGGCGGCGCCCGCCGCGATCGCCGTATTGAAGGCCGATCAGTTCACCTGGCCGCTCTTCGCGATGATGGTCGTCGGTGGCGCGATCGGCGCCGTCGGCACGCTGTTCCCGACCCTCAAGGGCTGATTCACTCCGCGCGGGGGGATGCGACCAGCCTGCGCTGTGTCAGAGCGCGAGGCTGATCCGCTCCACGACCGCGCCGAGATGACGCCGCACCATCTGCTCGTCGACGATGATCGCGCTCATATCCTGTGTTCCGAAAATTGGGATATCGCGTGCGACCGGGGAATGAATGTCGATCAAGGTCTCGGCATCGTCCAATTTGCGCCGGACGATCAGTGGTGCCTTAACGGCGGGGATCGCATGGAAGGCGCGGATGATGTCGAAATGGGCGGAAAACTGCCGCTCGAGCTCGTCGCCGACGACGGTCAGCGCCATCGCTGCGCGGCCCGGCGCAAAGGCCGGCGTCTCGCCTGTCAGGATATGACGTACGATCTGGGCGCCGACATGGCGATCGAGCAGGGCATGGTCGAGCCGGTTGCGAAAGCTGCGCAGGCACCGATAGCAGGACGAGTCGCAGCCCTCGGGGCAGGCTTCGAGGATGTCGAGCGCGGTTTCGAACAGTTCGAGGCCCCTGAACGCCAGTTGGGGCGAGAAACCGGCGCCGCCAGCCAGCGTGTCGTAGAGGAAGATTTCCACCAGCGTCCCGGCAGCGCCGGCGGCGCTGTTGAGGGCGGGTCGATATTCGGCAAGAATCTCGCCGACTTCGATCTCGAGAAGCCGGCAGGCGGCCTTTGCCAGCGCCTCGCAGATCGTCCGCATCGCCGAGAGGGTCTCGGAATTGGCGGGCGGCAGCCGGAACGGGCCTTCGAGGCGAAGCGCGAATAGCGCGATATCGGTCGGGAAGTCGGCACCGAGAACGACGCCGCGCCAGGGAATGCCCTCACATAGCGGCTCGTTGTTGTTCGGATAGGGAAGGGGGTGGGGCTGGCGGATATTGTCGACGGGTGCGCTCACCGATTCGATGCGCCCGCATTTCTTGCAATAGTCATAGCCGTCGCCTTCGGGTCCCGAGTTTGACACCAGCAGCCGCGGCCGCGCCTCCAGCGCACTCAATCGCGGATTGAGGAGGATGCCGCCTGTCCCGCCGGACGGCATCACCAGCTTGGCGCGCGTCGCATAGGCGGTTTCGTTGGGCTCGTCCGGCGTCGAGGGAGCCGGCTGATACCAGGGGTGCGCGAAGCCGGGCGGACGGAACCACGGCTTGGCCGGGCCGAAGCTCTGCGGGGTCATGCACGCCTCGCAGGTGATCGAGGTGCCGCGGCGGTCGTGGTCATATTCGTCGGTCATGGCGTGGCCGCAGTGGCTGCATTCGAAATAGAGCCGGCGCTTGCCCCAGGCATTGTAGCGATCATCGCGATAGGGCGAGTAGATTGCCCGCGACGTATATTGTTTGTTCTTGATCCAGATCTGCTTGTTCGGCGCATATTGCGACAAGGCGATGTTGAGGCCCTGGCTCGGCGCGAATTCCATTTTGGCCCGATAGGCGGTGGATTTCGGGCTGAACACGTAGAAGGGGGCGACATCGGTGGGGAAGGCGTAGCGAGGCAGCACGCCCCAATAGAGCAGGCGATCGAGTAGATTGTCCGCTGCGGCGTCGACCAGCGCATCGTTGTCGGGCTGCGGGTCGATCTCGGGGGGGGGCACGTCGGGGTCGGCCAACTGCGCCGGATCGTCGGCACCGACCCAAGGCGCCACTGCGGGCAGATCGTCCTCTGCATCATCGTCGCTCTCGACCGTCGGCGGCAGCGGCGCTGCGGCGGTGCCGTCGATCGCCTCGTCGACCGCATGCAGCAGGTCGGCGGAGAAGGTGCCGAGCAGTGCAGCGCGGTCGGCGCTGCTCAACTCCTCGGGCAGCCAGCGATCGATCGCCTCAGCCAGAGTGGCATAATCCTGCTGCAGCCAAGCGGCGAGATCGGCGCGATTGAGCGGCTTGGCGGGATCCTTGAAGTCGCCCACCGTTCCCAGCACCGAGAAGAGGTTGGCAAGGCTCTCATCCGACGGATCGAGGTGCTGGATGCGCGCCTCGTGATAGCGCTGGAGCAGGAAGGCGCGGATGTGCCGCCGGGCGATGTTGGGATTTTCTAGGGTAAGCCGGGGATCGATCACTTCGCCGCGGATCATCTCGCGGGGATTGGTGAAATAATGATCGTCATGGCTGTCGGCACTGCCGAAGGCGATGACGGTCGCGACGGCATTGCCGCGCCGTCCGGCGCGGCCGGCGCGCTGCTGATAATTGGCGCGTCCCGGTGGCATGTTGCGCAAGGCGACGCCGGACAGGGCGCCGATGTCGATGCCCACCTCCATCGTCGTGGTGCTGCTGAGGACGTCGATGCTGGTGTTCTTGTGCTGATCGATCGTCCGCCAGGCGAGATCGATGTCCTGGAACTGCATCTCGTGATGCTCGGCCTGGGAAAAGGCTTCATCGGCCTGCGCCGCGTTGAGCTGCGCGGTATGCTCGGCAGCGATCAGTGACATGAGCATGGGCTGTTCGATGGCCAATGCGTCCATCACCGGCCTGCGGTAAAAGCCTTTGCGGGCATTGAACACGAGGTCGGTGTCGGGCTCGAAAGCGTGAACATCCGCCGAGCCGCAATCGATGCAGACCGCCACCGTTTCGATAGGGCGATGGACCGACGTGCATTGCGCGCAGCGCCGCCAAGCCCCGCCGAGCGCCAGTGATAGATTGCGGGCTTCCATCCGGCGGCCCGCAGGAGGATCCTCGGTGAAATATTGCAGCAGTGTCGGCAGCCAGAGTTTTCCGAAGCCCTTTTTAAGATCGCCGGACGAGAACACATATTTGAGCGTGGTGAACACGCCCTTGTGCGCGCGCACGAGTTGGCCCGGTCCCCACCAGCTATCGGACATGTCCCGGAACCACACGCCGTTCTTGCGCAGCCATGCCCGCAGCCAGACGCGCACGACGGCGAGCTTCTGCTCCGGGGTTTCGGCGAGCCCGGGCAGGTCCGGCAGTTCGAGCAGCTTCTTGGTGATGCTCGGCGCTTCAATCAGCGACGCGATCGCGAGGGGCTCGAGGCCAAGAATGTTGTCGCGCAGGACCTCGAAGATCGCCTTGGTGAGATTGGCAGGTGGCTTCTTGCCGAGCAGCTCGAACAGTTGCGGCGTGTCGGGAATGGCGCCCGGCGGCGTGTCCTCGACCCGTGGCATCGTCTCCGGCCCTTCAAGCTCGGGGCGGAGACGGACCTCGAGCCGGTAGGCGGCCACGACAACCGCCAGCCAAGCGCGATCGAGCGTCAGCGATGATCCGAACCCGGGGTGCTGCAGCAGGTCGCGATAACCGACCGGCAGCAGCGCGCGCAGCGTGTCGCGCAGCGAGAAGAGCTGCAGGGTGGGAGCAAGCCGCGCCGCCACTTGCCGCGAGTCCGAGAAGACGAGCACCTTGCGCCCGCGCAACGGCGCGAACTCGGTCGCTGGTGTCGGTCCAGGCGGCTGGACCTTGATCTGGGCGGCGAGCAGTGCCTGGAACGGCTGATCGCCCTTGGTGACATGATCCTGGACGCTCGACTTGCCGCCGCGCACGCGGCGTTTGCAGCAGCCACAGGGGACGAATTCGCCGGGCCCGGCGGTCGGCGCGGCCTCGTCGCCGGCCTCGCCGTCATCCTCATCCGCATCGTCGTCGCTCGTTGGCGGGGCCAGCGTTGCGATCTGCGGCTTCAGATAGACGCTGCGCGTGCGCGGCCCCAACGGATCAGGATCGAGCAGGCCGGACATGAGATCATAGACGCGTTCCAGACCCTGTGTCGCGGTCGGCGGTGTCTCGAGCAGCAGATCGAGCGGCTGAAACGCAGTGGTCGCACCGCCTTCGGTCAGCAAGGCTTCGCCGGGATCGGCATAGAGATGTTCGGGATTGGCGACGTCCTTGACATAGGCCCGGGCATAGGACGTGCCACAATAGCGGCAGGTATAATATTCGAGCACGGGCGCGCCGCAGCCGCAGCGCCCGCGCGGCTGGGCATAGAGGCGCCCGATCGGGCCGCCGCGGGCATCGGGTTGAAGCGTCTCGCACTCGGGGTCCATGCAGGCCCAGAGACCTGGCAAGCCGCGATGGAACGCATGGACGCGGCAGGGAAGCAGGCTGGCATCGTCGGGTTTCAGCCGCGCCCGGCTGCCGAGCGCGAGCAAGGCGTTGACGGCGCGGTCGCCGGCGCCCGCGGGCGCGTCGGGAAAGATCAACTCGCGAAGCTCGCCAAAGGAGCGGGCCGCACGCATCGTATCGTTCACGAGCTTGGAGAAGGGGCCGTAAGTTTCCAGCGCGGCATGAAGCGCCGGGCCATGGCCAAGCGATCCATTGACGCCGCGAAAGGCGAGAAAAGGCGCGATGGCGGCGTCGCGCTCAGCTTCGGTCTCGGCATAAAAGCCGCCAAGGTCGACGCTCAGCAGAGCATCGAGATCTTCCGGCCCACCCACGGCCGGATCGGGCCGCAGCTTGTAATCACCGGGCGCCGGATCGAACGATGCGGGATCGGCGCCGCTCAACGCGGCGCCGAAGGCGCCGGCCTTCGCCTTGCCCGCTTCGCTGAAGCTGGCGGTCGCGCAGATGACCTGAAAGCGTTCGGCCGGGATCGCGAGCCGCTCGCACAACCGGCGCAGCAGCAGGCCGACTTCGGCGCCCTGCGCACCGCGATAGAGGTGCGCCTCGTCGAGGACGATGAGGAATTTCTCGTCCGGGCAGGCTTCCAGCCATGCGCGTGTGCGCTGGAAGATCGGGCGCTCGATCGGCCGCAGCATCATATATTCGAGCATCGAATAGTTGGTGATGAGCAGGTCCGGGGGCGCTGTCTGGGCCTCATGGCGGGTGATCAGTTCAGCATCGTCGTCGAGCGCGATCGCGCGGCGGAACTGGCCCTGGCTGTCCAGCCAATTGCCCGATCCGAACCAGTCGGCAATGCGGCCCTTGGCCGGCCATTTTCCTTTCTGGCGCAACGTCTGGACGAGCTCGAACGCGCGCTTGTCCTCCGACGCCACAATGGGGGTGCCGGCAGTGTGCCGGTCTGCCGCCTGCTCGAGCGAGACGAAGAACTCGCCGATCGATTTCAGGCGGCGCCCATCTTTCTTGCGGTTGCGGACGCCGGCATAGGGCGTCCGGCTCGTATAACGGGCAAAGGTTGCGGGGCGACCCGCCCAGTGCTCGAACATCTCGATCACCCGCGTGTCGCCGAAGAGGAGGCGCAGGCGGCCGAGTTGGTCGTTGACCAGCGCGTTCATCGGATAGAGCACCATTGCCCGCACTGCGGCATGGTCGGCAAATTGCTGGGGGCGCTCGCGCGCCTCGATCGCGAATTTGCCCAGGATGGGAAGCAGGAAGGACTCGGTCTTGCCCGAGCCCGTTCCGGTCATGATCATCAGGTTGCGGCTGTCGCGCAGAATCGTGCCGATCGCATCGGCCTGATGCGCATAGGGCGGATCGAACAGCAGCGGTTGGCCCAACGCGGGGTCGGACAGACGTTCATAGGCTTCGCGCGCCGCCGCCGGTATGTCGGCCATCTCGGCGAAACGCTTGCCGGTGACATAGCGCGGGGTCGATTCCAGGAAGGGAATCTGGAAGATCCCGCCGGCGGCTTCGAGCAGTTGCCGGCGCTGCGCGACCACGCCGGGGTCGGCGATATGATAGGTTGCCTCGATGTAACCGCGCAGGGTCTCGTGCAGCGTATCGATCGTTTCCTGGACAGTCGCGGTCATGCATCTTCCTCATCGACGGCCATCCACAGCTGCGCGCGGAGCGCGCCGACCTCCTCGGCCAGGCGGGCGATTGGCAGTGTGAAACTGTACAGGCATTGCGCGCCCGCGACCTTGGTCCCGACCAGCGCCAGGCGGCGTTCTGCAAACGCAGGGAGCGGAGAGAAGAGATCGATCGATGCCGATCCAGTCGACCGCCGGATACGCGCGCGCTGGGGCGTGGCGCGTTCGGCATCGAGTGCTGCCTGTATGCGCCAGGCCAGATCGCAGGGGCGTTGCCGGTCGTCATCGGCATAGAGGTCGATCAGACGCCGGGTCCGGCCCTGTTCCACGCGCACCAGACTCCACAGTGGCGCGCCATAAAGCTGGGGTCGCCGCGCGACGAATATGCCGCTCTGCGTGCCCGGGGCCGTCCATCGGCCGCGATAGAAGAGCGGATCGCAGGCGCCATCGAGAAGGTCGAGGCCATCGACCGCATGATCGAGCGCCGGCGCGGCATCGAGCTTGGCCTGCCAGCGCGCGAGATGGACCGCGGCACTTTCCGCCGGCGGCGTTCGCAACCAGGCCTGCTCGCTGAGCTGGGCGAAGCCCAACAGGCGAAGGTGCGCCGAAAGATCCTCGCCCTGGGTCACGAGCCGGCGGACCATGCCGTCATCGACCAACAAGGCGTCGAGTTCCTGACTGAGTGCGGTCGGGTGGTCGCCGGCGACGCCGAGGATGATGAATTCGCCATTGCCCCGCCGCACGAAGGTCGGCGGCGCGGGCCGCAGCACCTCGGCGGGTGCGCCCCAGCTATCGAGCGACTGGCGCCGCATGGCGAGGATATCCCCATAGACGATCATCTCGTCCAGCGCGCGCTCGACGGCGTCGCGCTGGTCGCTGAAGGCCGCAAGCGGGTCGGCGACGAAGCGGACGAGATCGCTGCGCGCAGCCGGCGCGAGAATATGCACAGCGCGCCGTAGCGCGGGTTTGAGCAACTGGCCGATCGCGCCTGGATCGGAAACGGCCAGGCCGTCGCCGACGGACAGGAGCAGGTCGGCGGGATAGAGGCTGCGCATCAGCCTGCCACCGCGATGGCGGCGCCATCGGCTTGCGCCCGGGCATGCGCGCGTGCGAGATAAGCGCCGCGCAACAATGTCCGGTTCGCCAGCAGCCGCTCGGCCTTGGCCTCGGCTTCGGAACCATAGCCGAACCGCAGCCGCAGCGGATCGAAGGCGAGCGCCAGCGCGGCGGCAGCACGCTTGGCATCGGACTCGACCTGATAGGTGTCAGCATAGGACGCGAAGGCCGGGATCGAGTCCCGCAGCGATAGGTCCCATGCATGGCTGCACATCCGCGACCGAAAGCCGGGCGAACCGCCGACCATGTCCCGCGCTGCCCTCAGCGCCGCGGGTCCGCCATTCTTGAGTAGCGACGCAAAATCTGCCCCGACGGCGAGCATTGCAACCTTGTCGCGCAGCTTGTCGACAGTCACCGCCTTGCGGACGATGGCGAGGTGACCGAGTGCGTGCGCCCTTGTCCACAGCGCCAGGGTGCGCACTAGCAAGAGCAGCGCTTCGGTGGCGCTGTCCGGCAGGTCGAAGCGCTGAACGAGATCCAGCTCGGCAAAGCTGTGCAGGGTCGCGCTCGCCGGGACGCTGATGAACGCCGTCTGGCTTCGTCCCCGGTAGCGCGCGGTCAGCAGCATGCCGGGGCTTTCGACCGCTTGCCCGTCGATCAGCGCCGGAGCCGCAAGCGTCATCCGTTCCAATGGTGCCGCCAGCGGAAGCCCGGTCACCTCGATCGGCTCTTCGTGCGCTGTCTCGTCGATGAGGCGCACTGCATGCTGCTTGGGCTCGAATATCCAGCGCAGCGGCTCGACCGCATGGGAGAAGCGAAGGGTCTGGACCCCGAGTTCGTCGATGGCCGCGCTGATGTCCACGCGATGCGCGCGATCGATCGCTTCGGAATTGCTTCTGCGCAGGCGCGCGATGACCTGGGTGATGTCGGTTTCGGTCGATCGCGAGCCGGTTGCACCACCGCGGTTGGCGGTGGCGAGATTGCCCCCGGCGTCGAAGGTGTCGAGCGACCATTGCACCTGGCGGCCGGCCGGACCGATTACGCTGAGCGGGGCCCGGCCGGCGAGAACGTCTTCGAGCGGTGCGTTGGCCGGTGACACGACAAGGCGGAAGCCCGCCTTGTCGCGCACCGCTTCCGGCCAGGGCTGCGGCGCCGCCACCTCAAACGCGAACATCATGGTGGCGACCGTGCCCGCTGATCCGGGTCCTGACGCGCCCGGGATTGCGGCCAACTCCAGTTGGTGGCGGCCAAGGGGCAGGTCGCCCAGCGCAAGCAGGACCTCGTTGGACGCCGTGGCGATCCGTTCGGGCTCTGCACCGTCGAGCCGGGCCACGAATCCGGAAACGTCATGGTCGGCGCGGATGCGAAGGATGACGGGTTCGGTCGAGAGCCAGCGTGCGACTGTCTCGGCGCCCGCCGGCCGCGGCGCCAGGCCCGCCGGCTCGACCCATATCGCTGCCTTGGTGCCGATCGTCAGCCGCGCGAGAGCAGCCGCCTGGTCATCGGTAATCCGGTCCGCCACCTTCAGGCGATAGGCGACCATGTTTGGCATCGCGGCGGGCAGCGGGACAAGACCGGCCAGTGCGACGTCGGCATCGGGCAGCGACCTGCGGGCCAGGATGACATAGGACTGATCCGGGCGGACATGCCCTTGGACGACTTGTCGATAGAGACCGTCGCCGAACCGCCGCAGCACCCAGCATGATCGTTCCTCGAGCTGACAGAGCGGGCCGAAGATCATGCGGAGCGGCTGCGTTTCGCCCTGCAGCGCAATGACCGGTGCGGCCGGCGCAGGGAACACGGTGATCTCGCGTGCCTGCCCGGCCAAGGTGAGCAGGTTGCTGGCCGGCGTCCAACGCTCCGCATCGCCGGGCGGGCGTACACGGACGCCGCGCAGCGCGGTGGCGTCGAGCCCGGCGCGCGCCAATGCGGCTGCGAAGTCGGGAATGGTCAGCGCGAGCGACAGGCCGCGATCAGGCTGGAGCCTGGCTGCAAGCTTCGGGCCGAGAATGGCGGCGGGCTGGCCACCGCCCGCAGCGCCGGCGAGGCGGGTGCCGGCCCGCAAGGGCGACGACAGCGCGAATCTCCGTGTGCGGATCACCGCGCGTGCCTCGCGCAGGTAGTCGCGTGCGAGGCGCTTGGCTTCGAGATCGGCGACGATGCGGGTCAGCAGCGTGGGCGAGATTCGCGGTAGCGCACCGCTCTCATCTTCGCGTAGCGCCAGCACGAGCATGGTGGTCAACTCGGTCTGCTGGAGAAAATAAGCGAAGCGCGAGGAACTGCCGTCATATCTGTCGAACAGGAACCGGCCGATGTTGCTCGGGTCAGCCTGGGCGCGATGGGCGAGCTCATAGCGCAGATTATAGAGGTGCCGCGCGAAATGATCCTGCAGGTAGCGCGGCAGGATCGCGCTGTTGATCGGCCAGGCGATGATGTTGAAATGCGCGGCCCATCGCCCCTTGGGCACGGGGCCGCCATAGGTCGTGTGAAACGTCCGAAACCAGATCCTCAGCCGGTCGCGGAAATCATTGGCCCGCCATTCGCCGCGCGCGCGCTCAAGCGCCGGCCAATATTCTTCACCAGCATAGCGGTAGCCGGCTTCCGCCGCCAGCGCGGCCCAGACCAGCCAATGGGCTTTCTGCAATCCTGATTGGCGGAGCTCGAGGCTTGCGGCTTTGGCGATGGCCTCCACCAGCTCGGACTCGAGCCCATGCTCCAGGGCATAGACCGGATAGTTCAGCGGCTTGCGCATCGCCGCTAATTCGGTGAAGCGGGCTTCGAGCTGGCGTTGCGCGTCGTCCAGCATGGCCGGATCAGCCTGCGCGGCGCTCGGCGAGCCGCGTCGAATCGAGCCGGCCTTTGATCAGGCGCGGGATCATGTCGCGCTGCCAACCGCGATAGTCGATCTCGCCACGTTCGGCGCGGGGAACCATCCATCGCTCACGCGCGAGATCCGAAATGTCGGCAACGCTCAGCAGGTCCGAGACGTCGGGCGCCGCGGCACCCGCACGCAGAACGTCATAGGCGTTGGCGGCAAGCTTCGAGATGAAAACCTCGCGCTTGATGCCGTGGCGCAGAATATTCTCATTGAAGTCCAGGGCCGCGAGCGCCGCACGGATGGTCCGTAATCGCCAGTTCGGGCCTTCGCCGAATTTGTGTTTGTCGGCGTAGCGATGGTCGCGATCACGCAGATAATCGCGCATCCGGTCGAATAGCGCATCGGTGATGTGGAAATGGCCCCATCCTTCGGTGAATCCGATGCGCTCGAAATAGGAAGTGCCGCCAAGTCGGAGCCGGTTATAGACCGACGAGCGCCCCATCGAGGAGGTGGTGGTGACGGCAACCAATGCCGCCTTTTTGGCCTGTTTCGAGATGACGCCGATCGATCGGCCATACAGCCGCTGGAAGTCGTCGAACACGTCACGCGAGCGAATCAGGCAGGCGATCGCCTTGCCGCCGAGCAGGAAATTATAAGGTGGCACGGCGCCCAGCACGTAGGCGTCCAGGATGCCGACGAGACGCTTGGCCCGGTCGTCCACGGTCCAATCGATCAGCGCGTCGCGCACCGAGAGATTATAGACGGGATCGCCGAGCGCGATCACGCCGGCGAGCCGGTCATGCGCCTCGTCCCAGACAAGATAGCGCATCCGCCGGCCGAAACCGGCTGACACAGGGACCGACCAGGTCAGCGTTGCCACCCGGAACAGGTCCGATTCCGGCGTGTCGCTCTTGATCAGACGGAGACTGAGGCGGATTTTTGCGGGGTCGATCTCGGCACCCTCGGCAAAGCTGGGAAGGGCGCGTTCCAATGCCCTGGCCAGGAAGGGCTGGGCCGCCGCGAGCCGTTCGCGTCGTTGCCCGCGGTGCATCCGCCGGATCATCTCCTTGCCGACCCCGGGCAGCACAAGCTCGCCGGCCTCGTCCTTGGTAAAGCCGAGCTGGCGCAGATGCGCGCGAAGCGAGCGCTTCAACGCGGCCTCTGGACTGAACGGTTTCGCAATACTTGGCATACGTCAGCGGCTCCAATCATCATCGTCGAGCAGCCGGCGGCGCGCTCCCCCAGCCCCAATGTGCATTTGTGCGACCCGGAAGCAAGCACGCGATGCCGTAAGTGACCCGACGAACGCAAGTATTTGTGGAGAATGGGAATACATGATTGAGCATTCTTTGTCAGAATCGCGCCTGGACAGGGCATTCAAAGCATTGCGACCTTTACCGCCAATTCCGATCAATGAGCATTGGTTCGCCTTGAGCTGCGGTCGGCTGAATGGCGACGACAACCGAGCGCTTGAGTTGGTCGGGCACGAGGCATATGGGCGCAGCGAACGGTTGTAAGCGCGCGTATATCGTGCGGCAAGACTTCGACCCATGCCGCTCGAGTGAGTTCAGGGCGATCCCGATCCGCAGCGTGAGGGGGTGTCGTTCGAAGGATATCGCCTAAGGAAGTGCCACGTGCTGGGCGACTAAGCCAAGGACCCCGGCGGCATCCGCGGGCAGTTGTCCGATACCCGCAGCATGTTCGGTGCCGGGGCGTGAAACTGCCGGTTGCCGGGTCAGCTCTGACGAACATTCCTGCGGATTGTGAAGGGGGAGGAAAGTGCGAAAAAAAATGAGCCTGGAAGGAAGAGTGCAGGCAGTCTAGCCCCTCGCGGCCCAAATCCCCCAGGCGAGGTAGATGCAAGGGACCAAAAATCGAAGCTGTACGAGTTTATCGCGATTGGAGAGATCGAGACCATCCAGGTCTGACGATCGACTCTTATTCCAACCCATAGCCTGCAAGTACTTATCGCGAGCCGCCGGCGGCCCGATGCGTAAGTCGTGCGACAGCAGGGGTCGGTTTAAGGATCCAATAGCGATCCTAAAGAGGATCCTAGGATCGCGGCACCTCGAAGAGGCAAATTTACCTCTTGTAACCGCTTGAAAATACTGAGAAATTTGGTGGACGCACTTGGGCTCGAACCAAGGACCCGCTGATTAAGAGTCAGCTGCTCTACCAACTGAGCTATGCGTCCCCACAAAGTGGGTTCGGGATAGGTATGGTGGACGCACTTGGGCTCGAACCAAGGACCCGCTGATTAAGAGTCAGCTGCTCTACCAACTGAGCTATGCGTCCACGCTACCTGCCTCGAGAGGCTTTTCAGCCTTCCGCTTGGCGGCGGAGAGGCCCCTATAAAGCCTGTTTCGAGGATGGGAAGAGGGAATTTGAAAAAGTTTGCGGCTCCGCTCAACGCAGCGATCCGCGCCCCTGATTCCAGCGGTTTACCGCCATGATTGTGCCGAGGCAGATCATGTTGGTGAGCATCGACGTGCCGCCGTGGCTCATGAAGGGCAGGGGGATGCCCACCACCGGCGCCAGCCCCATGACCATCATCAGATTGATCATGACATAAAAGAACATCGTCGCCGTCATGCCGGCAGCGAGGAGGCTGGAGAAGCGGTCGGGGGCGCGGCGGGCCACGCCCATGCCCCACCCCAGCACGATCGCGAAGACCGCCAGTACGAAGAAGCCGCCCATGAGGCCCCATTCCTCGGACATGGTGGCGAACACGAAGTCGGTGTGGGGCTCCGGCAGGTACTGCAGGTGGCTCTGTGTACCGTTGCCGAAACCCTTGCCGAAGATGCCGCCGGAGCCGATCGCGATCTTGGATTGGGTGATGTGATAGCCGGTGCCGAGCGGATCGCTCTCGGGGTCGAGGAACACCAGCACGCGGTTGCGCTGGTAGTCGTGGAGCAGGGTGAAGAACGCGACCGGTGCGATCACCATGAGCGCCCCGCCGGCGCTCACGAACCACCACAGCGGCAGGCCGGCGAGGAACATCGTCACCACGCCGCCGAAGCAGATCGCCAGCGCGGTGCCGAGGTCGGGCTGGATCATCACGAACAGCGCAGGCAGGCCTATCAGGACGCCGGCGGGTACGAGGCCGCGCCAGCTGGCCGTCATCGCGTGGGGCAGGGTTTCGTAGAAGCGGGCCAGCACCAGGACGATGGCGGGCTTCATCAGTTCCGACGGCTGCAGCGACATGAAACCGAGGTTCAGCCAGCGCTGGCTGCCGCCGCCGACCGCACCTATCAGTTCGACCAGGACCAGCAGCATGAGAATACCCCCGTAGACGGGGTAGGCGGCAAGGCGAAACAGGTTGCGGCTCGTATGCGATATCGCCACCGCCATGACCAGGAACACGCAGAAGCGCACGACATGGCTCAGGGCATAAGGTTGCAGGCCCCCGCCGGCCGCCGAATAGAGCACCGCCGCGCCGAGGCAGACCAGGCCGCAGAGCGGGATGAGCATCTGCCAGGGCTGGCGCGAGATCGCCTCGGGAACGATCGAGCGGCTCATTGCGGGTTTCCTCCGGTGGGGCCGGGCACGGCAGGTTGCGCCGCCGGCGTCACGCCATCGGGCGCCGGTGCAGGCGCTGCGTCGGGTTCGGGCGCCGGAGACTGGGCGTCGCTGACGATAGGCTGGCGCGGGTCCTGCGGTACTTCGGCCGCCTGCACCGCATCCGGCGAGACCACGGGCGCGCCGACGCCGTACTGGGCGGAATAGGCGCGGTAGCGGGCGTCGAGGCGTTCCTTGGCGGTGCCGCCCCACTTCGTCTCAAGCTCGGTCAGGATGTCCATGCCCTTCTGCTTGTCGAAGACATAGGTCAGGACGTCGCGTGCGATCGGGTAGGCCGCGCCGGAGCCGCCGCCGTGTTCGACCACGACGGAGCAGGCGTAGATCGGATTCTCGGCGGGGGCGAAGCAGATGAAGTGGCCATGGTCGCGGTGCTTCCACTGACCGCCCTTGCCGTTGCCGATGTTGAGGCCGACGACCTGCGCCGTGCCGGTCTTCCCGGCCAGCTTGATGTCGGGGAAGGGCAGGCGGGCGTGCGGGGCGGACCCCGGCCCGTTGGCGACGTCCGACATGGCCTGGTGGATATAGGCGAGGTGTTCGGCCGGCACGCCGAGCGAGGGCGCTGGCTTGTCGTCCTGGCCATGCATCAGGCGCGGCATGATGATCCGACCGCTGGCGAGGCGCGAGGCCTGGACCGCCTGCTGCAACGGATTCACGAGGAAATAGCCCTGGCCGATCGTGGCGTTGACGGTGTCGAAGGTCTGCCACTCCTTGCCATACTTCTTCAGCTTCCAGGCCGGGTCAGGCACGGTGCCATAGGACTGGCCAACGACCGGAAGCGGGAACTCGTGGCCGAGACCCAGCCGCCGCGCCATCGCCGCGATCGGGTCCATGCCGATGCGCTGGGCGAAGTGGTAGAAATAGACGTCGCAGCTCTGGTAGATGCCCTTGGCCATGTTGACCTGGCCATGGCCGCGGTGGTTCCAGCAGTGGAACACGCGGTTGCCCACGCGCAGGCCACCGCCGCAGAACACCGATTCGTCGGGGTCGAGCCCGGCTTCCATGAAGGATAGCGCGACCATCGGCTTGACGGTCGAGCCCGGCGGGTAGAGCCCGCGCAGGACCTTGTTGCGGAGCGGCACGTGATCGTCGTCCGACAGCATCTTCCATTCGAGGCGGCCGATGCCGTCGGAGAAGCTATTGGGATCGTAGCTGGGCATCGACGCCATCGCGAGCACGTCGCCGTTGCGGCAGTCCATGACGACGACCGCCGCCGATTCCGGTCCGATCCGCCGCGCCGCATAGTCCTGGATACCGGCATCGACGGTCAGCTTGATGGTTTCGCCGGGCACGTCCTCGCGGGTGTCGAGATTGCGCACGATACGGCCCGAGGCGGTGACTTCGACGCGCCTGGCGCCGGGCTTGCCGCGCAGGTCCTTTTCGAAGATCTTCTCGAGCGCGTCCTTGCCCACCTTGTAGCCCGGCGTGATGAGGACCGGATCGTGGTCCTTCTCATACTCCTCGGCCGAGGCGGCGCCGACGTAGCCTATGAGATGGCCGACCGAGGGGCCGGTGGGATAGAAGCGGGAAAAGCCACGCTGGGTGACGACGCCCGGCATGTCGGGCAGGCGAACGCTGACGGCGGAGAAACGCTCGAGGTCGAGCCCGGTCGCCACTTCGACGGGCGCGAAGCCATGGGCCTTGTCGATCTTGTCCTGAAGATCCTGCAGGTCGATCGGGGAGAGTGAGAGCAACCGGCCCAGCTCGGCAATGGTGCGCTCGGCGTCCTTCATCTGCTCGGGCACGACGTCGACGCGGAAATCCGCGCGGTTCGAGGCGAGCGGTTGGCCGTTACGATCGAGTATCCAGCCCCGGCGCGGCGGGATCAGCGACAGGTTGACGCGGTTGCTCTCGGCTTCGAGCTTGTACTTCTCATTCTCGAACACCGACAGGTAAGTCATCCGCGAAGCCAGCAGCACGCCGATGCCGCCCTGGATCGCGCCCAGTACCACGCTGCGGCGGTCGAAACTGTTGCGCAGGGTGCCGGCGCTGACATGCGGCGGACGAATCCAGCGCCGGAAGTCGATCTTCATCGAATGAGCACGAACGGGGTGAGCCGGAAGCGGTCGACAAGGGCCATGAGGCGTCCCACGAGCGGGTAGGAGAACATCGAAATCACGAGTTGTGGACCAATGATGCGCAAGGGAGCGGATGCTCCGGCCAGGTTGGAGATGCCGAGGCACAGGACGATATAGGCCAGGATCAGCCCGATCGCCACCAGCCACTCGGTGAGGAAGTTGCGCCAGGGGAGCCGCGCCTCGATGACGTCCAGCACGATGGCGGCGATCGACCACAGCAGGACCGCGCTGCCGAACGGCTGGCCGGAAAACAGATCGTCGAACAGGCCGAGCGGCAACCCGGCCCAGACCGGCAGAAGACCGGGCCGCAACTGACGCCATGCGAGGAAGGACAGGAAGCCGAGCGGGGGCAGCACGGGGGCGGAGGCTATCAGCAAGAAACCCGGCGTCAGCGAGCCGAGCATGACCGTCAGCCACGGCAGGCTGCGCGCGACGAGCGCGGATGGCTTTCGATTGATCCTGGGCCTGGCCACGCTGTCCGGGCGGGGGAGCAGGGCCATCCTACCGGTTTCCGGGCTGCGTGTCGGCAGGCGGAGGCGGTGGTGGCGGAGCCCAGGCCCTATCGATGATGACGTAGTCGGTGTCGGACGGATTGCTGAGCACGCGGGCTATGGCGCCGTCTCGGCGCAGTTCGGTCACCACCGCCATGGGCGTTCCCGGCCGGTAGAGACCACCCGAGCCCGTGGTCACCATCACATCGCCCTTGCGCAGCGGATTGAGCCCGAGGTTCACGAGGCGGATGCGGATCGTGCCGTCACCCTGCCCCTGCGCGAAGGCGGCAACGCCGTCGCGGGCACGGCGGACGGGCACGAGGCTTTCGGTGTCGGTGACCAGAAGGACCCGCGAACTCGACGAACCGACTTCGAGCACACGGCCCACCAGCCCCATCGGCGAACGTATCGGCATGCCCTTGACCACCCCACGGTCCGCGCCGGCTCCGAGCGTCGCGAAACGGCGCGAACTGGCGCTTGTCGACCCGACCAGCCGCGCGAAGGCCACCGGCTGTGCGTCGGGCTCGCGCAAGTCGAGCAATTGCTTGAGACGGCGGTTTTCGTCCCTGATGGCCTGCGCCTCGACGAGACGGACCTTGGCTTCGGCGAGTTCGCGCTCGAGCCGCGCGTGCTCGCTGCCGGTCTTGAAGAAACCCGAGACAGTGCCGATGAAGTTCTTGCTCGTGGTCCGCGCGCCGGCGGTGGTCTGCGCGGCAGGCTCCGTCACGTCGGCGGCGGCGCCGCGCAACACCGCGAAGGCGTCCGGACTGACGAGCGCGACGACAAGCAGGATCAGCCCCACCACCGCGCCGAGGACGCCGGCGGCATAGCTGAAGAACGTCGTGTACTGCGCCCTGCGCGAAAAGCCGGAGCGCCGATTTGCTGGCGGTGCCATGCGCCATGCACTCCTGTCATCATCGCGGCGTCACCCCGGCAGGAAGGTGTTACCGCGTTCGTCTGGGAGGTGGCCCGCCCGCTGCGGACAGGCCACCGGTCCCGCAATCGATCAGGCGGACATCAGGACGCCGCGATAGATCGGGTCCTCCATGGCGCGGCCGGTGCCGAGCGCCACGCAGGACAGCGGGTCCTCGGCGACGCAGACAGGCAGGCCGGTTTCCTCGCGCAGGTACTGGTCGAGACCCTGGATCAGCGCGCCGCCGCCGGTGAGCACGATGCCCTGGTCGACGATGTCCGCGGCGAGTTCGGGCGCGGTGTTCTCGAGCGCGATGCGCACGCCCTCGATGATTGCGCCGATCGGCTCGGCGAGGGCTTCGGCGATGTTCGCCTGGGAGATGGTGATCTCCTTGGGCACGCCGTTGACGAGGTCGCGGCCCTTGATGTGGATCGTCTCGCCGATGCCGTCGGCGGGCATGATGGCGATGCCGTAGTCCTTCTTGATCCGCTCCGCCGTGGCGTCGCCGATCAGGAGGTTGTGGTGGCGGCGGACGTAGGAGACGATCGATTCGTCCATCTTGTCGCCGCCCACGCGCACCGAGGTAGTGTAGGCGAGGCCGCGCAGCGAGAGCACCGCGACTTCGGTGGTACCGCCGCCGATGTCGACCACCATCGAGCCGACCGGCTCGGTGACGGGCATGTCGGCGCCGATCGCGGCCGCCATCGGCTCGAGGATCAGGTAGACCTGGCTGGCGCCGGCGTTGCTGGCGGCGTCACGGATGGCGCGGCGTTCCACCGAAGTGGAGCCCGAAGGCACGCAGATCACGATCTCGGGATAGCGGAAGAGGTTCTTCTTGCCGTGGACCTTGCGGATGAAATGCTTGATCATTTCCTCCGCGATCTCGATGTCGGCGATGACGCCGTCACGCAGCGGGCGGATCGCCTCGATGTTGTCCGGGGTCTTGCCCATCATCATCTTCGCATCGTCGCCGACGGCCTTGACCTTCTTGACGCCGTTGAGCGTCTCGATGGCGACCACGGACGGCTCATTCAGGACGATTCCGCGGTCCTGCACATAGACGAGGGTGTTGGCCGTGCCCAGGTCGATCGCCATGTTCTGGGAGCCGAGTTTGAAGAATCGCGAGAAGACGCCGGCCATCTAAAATCCGTTTGTTGCCAATCGCTTTCCGAATGCACCTCGGAACCTGCGACAGGGTTTTTGGTGAGGGAGGGCACCCCTTAGCCCATCGATTCGGGAAAGGCTAAAATTTTGTGTCCTTTTCCGGGGGGTATCACCGGGTTCCCGTCTCGAATAACCCGCGCTTCGTCGCTAGGTTTGTGTGACAGTCGCTGCATGGCGGCACCAGCCCCGCCGTGCGCCATCAGCCGAGTCAGTCCATGCCCACGATCCGCCGCCTGCCCGAACACCTCGTAAACCGCATCGCAGCCGGTGAAGTGGTCGAGCGGCCGGCCTCCGCGCTCAAGGAACTGGTTGAAAACGCGATCGATGCCGGCTCGACGCAGGTGACCGTGCGCCTGGCTTCGGGCGGGCTCGACATGATCGAGGTCACCGACGACGGCTGCGGCATGCGACCCGACGAAATCGCGCTGGCGCTCGAACGCCATGCGACCTCGAAGCTGCCGGACGAGCAGATCGAACTGGTCGCGACGCTGGGATTCCGGGGCGAGGCGCTGCCCTCGATCGGCTCGGTGGCGCGGCTCACGATCGAAAGCCGTCCGCACGATGCGCCCGAGGGCTGGAAGCGCGTGGTCGACCACGGCGCCGTTGCCGCGGACGGTCCGGCGGCGCTGCCTCCGGGCACCCGGATCCGGGTCGAGGATCTGTTCGCCAAGGTGCCCGTGCGCCGCAAGTTCCTGCGCTCGCCGCGTTCTGAATATGCCGCCTGCCTCGACGTCGTGCGCCGGCTGGCGATGGCGCGCCCGGACCTGGGGTTCGTCATGGAGCACGACGGACGGCGCGTGCTGTCGGTCCAGCCGCGCGAGGAACTGGCGGCGCGCGTCGCCCGCCTCGTCGCGCGCGAACTCGCCGAGGACGGCGTGCTGATCGAGGCGGAGCGGGGCGCCTCGCGCCTCACCGGCGTCGCCGGGCTGCCGACCTACAACCGCGGCGTGGCAGACCACCAGTACCTCTTCGTCAACGGCCGCCCGGTGAAGGACCGCCTGCTCGTCGGTGCGGTGCGCGGTGCCTATTCGGACATGCTCGCGCGCGACCGGCATGCCGTGCTGGCGCTGTTCCTCGAAATTCCGCCCGAGGAAGTCGACGTCAACGTCCATCCCGCCAAGACCGAAGTACGCTTCCGTGATCCCGCCTTCGTGCGCGGGTTCCTGGTCGGCGCGCTGCGTCACGCGCTCGAAGGCGCCGGCCAGAAGAGCGCGCAGCCCGCAGCGACGGCCGCGATGAACATGTGGCAGGTCGAGCCGATGGCGCCGCCCGCGCCGTCGCTCGGCTCACTGTTCGCGCGCGAGTACGGCGGTTCCTCGCCCCGGTACGAGACGCCGCGCCTGTCGGAGACGGGGGCCGCCTGGCGCGCCTATGAGGCCGACGCCATGGCCCAGCCCGCCGCCCGCGCCGAACCCGCCGCCGAAGCGAGCGAGGAGGCGCTGCGCTATCCGCTTGGCGTTGCGCGGGGGCAGGTGGCGAGCACCTATATCGTCGCCGAGGCGCAGGACGGCCTGGTCATCGTCGACCAGCACGCCGCGCACGAACGGCTCGTGCTGGAAAAGCTCAAGGCGGCCGGCGCCGAAGAGGCCATGAACCGCTCACAGGCGCTGCTGCTGCCCGAGGTCGTGGAACTGGAGGAAACCGCCTGCGACGCGCTCGAGGACAAGATCGCCGATCTCGCCCGCCACGGCCTCGTGCTCGAACGCTTCGGGCCGGCTGCGATGCTGGTGCGCGCGGTGCCGTCCGTGCTCTCGCGCAGCGATGTGAGCGCGCTGGTCCGCGATGTCGCCGACGATCTCGCGCGCAACGGCGATGCGTTGCTGCTGGGCGAAAAGCTCGACCTCGTGCTGGCGACGATGGCCTGCCACGGCTCGGTGCGGGCAGGGCGCGTCCTCTCGGTCGCCGAGATGAACGCGCTCCTGCGCGAAATGGAACGCACCCCGCGGTCGGGCCAATGCAACCATGGCCGCCCGACGTGGGTTAAGCTTGCCCATCAGGACATAGAAAAACTTTTCGGGCGAAAGTGATGCGAAAGACGATTGTAGTGCTGGCCGGTCTCGCTTCCCTGACAGGATGCGGCGACGGCAATTCCGCCGATACGCCCGCCGAGGCCGCTCACGACGTGGCCATGGTGGAGCGGATGAGCAAGGAGCCCTTCAAGCCAATCCTGCCCGTTGTCATCACCGAGATGGATGTCGAGCGCTATGGCCTCGACAAGCCGGGCTGCACGTTCCGCAAGGGCACGCAGAAGGATGCGCTGTTCATAGCCGGCAAGGACGAGGCGTTCATGCGCGTCGGCGCAGACCTCAAGCGCTTTTCCGCCAAGGACGTGAGCGCCGAACTGCCGGGAGGCGCGCGTTCCACTTACGTCGGGCTCGCCAGCTGGATCGACCTCGTGCGCCTGCCCGATGGCGGGACCGGCGCCGACGACATGCACTGGCCCGCCCGCCTGATCGTCCATGATGCCCAGGAGCGGGTCGCCTACCAGGCCGACGGTTCGATGAGCTGCCGCGCATAGGCCCGGGGCTCCGCCGGTCCGCGCGGGTCGAACCGGCCCCTCGGAATACGCCTTATCCCATCCCGGCGGGCCGGATCAGCATCCATAGCGCCATGCCCACCATGAAGAGGTTTTCGAGCACGGACACGAAGCCGAGGGGGACGCTGCCCGCCCCTCCGACGCAGGCGCATTTCAGCTCCCGCTTCTGCACGTAGACCGCGTTGAAGACCGATACCGCACCGACGCCTCCGATGAAAAGCGCGACCGGGATCGAGAGCCAGGGCAATATGTCGGCGGCCATGAAAGCCCCCGCGAACCACTCCAGGAACGGGTAGGCATAGGCATAGGGAACCCACCGCCGTGCCAGCAGGTCGTATCCGAGAAACATCGTGGTGAAGGTTTCAAGGTCCTGCAGCTTGAGCATGGCCAGCAGCAGCATCGAGACCGCGACGAACCATTCGGCTGCCTGTACCGTCAGCGACGTTCCCAGCGCGTCCCAGCTCGCCGCCAACGCGATGACGGCCGCGGTCAGGAACACGCAGACGATCGCCCCGTAGCCCGTGTCCTTCGCAGGATCGTCGAGCCCGAGGAATCTGCGCAGGTCGGTATTGCCGCCGATGCGCTGGCCGGAGATGAAGGTCTGCGGCGTCGTCTGGATGTGGTGCTCGGCCTTGAAGGCATCGACCTGCGCGCGCGTCGTCAGCCAGTGGTCCTCGACCTCGTAACCCTTGCTTTCCAGCAGGTGCTTCGACTTGAGGCCGTAAGGGCACACGTGCTTCGCCATGACCATGCGATAGAGCACCGCATTGCGGTTCGGATCGACCATCGTGAACTCACCATCCAAGAGCGGCAAAAAGGTGCGGAAAGGCTCCTCGCTCGAGTGATGCGGTGTTGCTGTACCAGGCGCAGTGTCATCGACCATCAGGCCAACGCTCCTTGTCGCCTCCCACTGTACCAACGCACGCATCCGCACAAAGGTGCAAACGATCGCAACTTACTGTGGCGAGGAACCGGCGGGGCGGTCCTGGCGCCCGGCCGGATCAGACGTTGAACTTGAAGTGCAGGACGTCGCCGTCGTGGATGACGTATTCCTTGCCTTCCTGGCGCAGCTTGCCGGCCTCCTTGGCGGCGGCCTCGCCGTTCAGCGAGACGAAGTCGTCATAGGCGATGGTCTCTGCGCGGATGAAGCCGCGCTGCATGTCGGAGTGGATGGTGCCCGCCGCCTCGGGAGCCTTGGCGCCCTTGTGGACGGTCCAGGCGCGCGCTTCCTTGGGGCCCACGGTGAAGAAGGTCAGCAGCTCGAGCAGCTGGTAGCCGGCGCGGATGATGCGGGCGAGGCCGGCTTCGGCCAGGCCCATTTCCTCGAGGAAGACGACGCGGTCCTCGGGGTCCATGCCGGTCAGCTCGGATTCGATCGCGGCCGAGACGATGACCGCGCTGGCGCCTTCGGCCGCTGCCTTCTCGAAGACGCGCTGCGAGAAGGCGTTGCCCTCGGATGCCGCTTCCTCCTCGACGTTGCAGACGTAGAGCACCGGCTTGGCGGTGAGCAGCTGGGCCTGCGCGAAGACGCGCTCCTCGTCCTCGTCGCGGGGCTTGGTGAGGCGGGCCGGCTTGCCCTCGCGCAGCAGTTCGAGCGCCTGACCGAGCACGGACGCCACGATCTTGGCCTCCTTGTCGCCCTGCGTCGCCTTCTTCTGGGCGGCGGGGACGCGCTTTTCCAGGCTTTCGAGGTCGGATAGCAGCAGCTCGGTCTCGACGGTCTCGGCGTCGGCGATCGGGTCGATCTTGTTGTCGACGTGCTGGATGTCGTCGTTCTCGAAGCAGCGCAGGACGTGGATCACCGCATCGACTTCGCGGATGTTGCCGAGGAACTGGTTGCCCAGGCCTTCACCCTTCGAGGCGCCGCGCACGAGGCCGGCGATGTCGACGAACGACAGCTGCGTCGGAATGATCTTGGCCGAGCCGGCGATCGCGGCCAGTGTGTCGAGGCGCGGGTCGGGGACGCCGACCTGGCCGACGTTGGGCTCGATCGTGCAGAACGGATAGTTGGCCGCCTGCGCCGCCTGCGTCTCGGTCAGCGCATTGAACAAGGTCGACTTGCCGACATTGGGAAGGCCCACGATCCCGCAACGAAAACCCATCGAACACTCCGAAAACTGCCTGACCACATGCCAGGTTCGTCGGGCGCCCATAGCGGTGCCCGGATGACTTTACCAGTTGTGTGCGGATCGCTTTCGAATTTGAGGGAAATTTCAGGTGCTGCGTGTAGAGCCTGCCGGATGACCCTGAACCTGCGCCTTGCCGTTGCCGCTGTCCTCCTTGGTACCATGGCCGGATGCGCGCAAAGGCCGGACGCGCTGCTGGCTGAAGCCCGCAGCGAAATCGCGCTGGGCAACTACCAGAAAGCGCGCGCGGACGTGCTCGAAGCATTGAAGACGCGCCCGCAGGACAGCGAGATGCTGGCCGTTCTGGTCGATGCGGACCTGCTGCTCGGCGATGCGGAGGGGGCGGAAAGGACGCTCCAGCGGCTGAAGCGTGCCGGCGGGCACGAGGGTGACAATCGCCGCGGCGCGGAAATCGCGCTGTTGCGCCGCGACCCGGCCGGGGCGCTGTCACGGCTGGGGCGGGATACGACACCCAACGGCTGGCGCATCCGCGCGCTCGCACTGCTGGCCCAGGGCAATCGCGAGGGCGCGCACGCCGCCTTCGAAAGCGGCATGAGCGATCCCGGCAACATGCGGCTGCTGACCGCCTATGCGCGGTTCCTCCTGCTGGAAGGTGACCTGCCGCGCGCGTCGCGGCTGCTGGCGCGCATGAAGGCGGTTTCCGCCGGGTCTTACGAAACGCTCGTCATGGAAGGCGATCTCGCGATGGCGCAAGGCCGGCGGGACGCGGCGCGCGCGGCATACCGGCAGGCGGTGAAGAGCCATCCCGACCGGGCGGCGCCGATGCTGGCGCTGGCGGGCATCCTGCGCGACGACGGCGATCTGAAAGGCGCGGCGCAGCTGGTCGGGCAGGTCGAGGCGATCGCGCCCGACAATGCCGAGGCCGAACTGCTGCGCTTCCGCATCATGGCCGACCGGGGCGAGTGGGCGAACGTGCGCGATGGCCTGCTGTCACGGGAGAACGCCCTGCCGGCAGGCTCGCCGCTCAGCATGATCTATGGCGAGGCACTGCTCCGGCTCGGCCATTCGGAGCAGGCGCGGCTGCTGTTCACGCGCAGCGTCTTGCTCGCTCCTGGCAATTCCCATGCGCACCTGATGCTGGCCGAGGCGCAGCTCGCGACCGGCGACGCGCGCCGCGCGTGGCGGACGATCGCGCCGTTGGCCGCCGCCACGCTGGCAACGCCGGATATTCTCGACTGTGCGCTGCGCGCGGCCCGGCGCGCCGGTGCGCCCGAAGCGGCCGGCCTGGCCGCGCGGCTGGAACCTGCCCGGCTCAGGGCGACCATGGCGGCTGCGCGGGAAGGAGAGGAGGCCCTGGCCAGGCAGGACTGGCCGCGTGCTTCGGCGGCCTACGCGCGTCTGTTGCAGCGGGGCGAGGATGCCGAAGTGCTCAAGCGGCTCGCTTCCGCCGAGATTGGCCTGGAGAATTCGGCGGCGGCGATCGGGCACGCGGATCGGGCGGTAGTTCTGGAGCCGGGCAATGCCGAGTATCTTTACGTCGCGGCCATGGCGCGGGTGACGGCGGGCAGGGACCTTGCCGCGGCGCGGCGCCTGCTCGAGGCGGCGCAGGCCATCGCGCCGGACGACCCGGCAATCGGGCAAGGGCTGGAACAGGCAAAAGCCGCCGCCGGCTGACCCGGCGACGGCTTTTGCGGTGCTGCGGAAGCGGCCGCCTCGCCTGTCATTCCCACTCCCGGGGAAATGACAGGCGATGTCTTCGGTCAGGCGCGGCCCTTGCGGCGGCGGGCATAGGCAAGGCCGACGAGGCCGACACCCAGCATGCCCAGCATGCCCGGTTCGGGAACGGCGGTGCCGCCGCCTGAGGTGCTGCCGCCCGAGGTGGTGGTGCCACCCGAAGTCGTGCCACCCGAGGTGGACGTGGTGCCACCCGACGAGGTCGTTCCACCCGAAGATGTCGTGCCGCCGGAGGTGGTGGTGCCGCCCGAGGATGAGCTGCTGGACACGCACTTCCACTTGCCATTCACCTTCACCCACGAGCAGCTGGTGGCCTGCGCCGGAGCGCTGAGCGCCATCGTGGCACCGGTTGCGAGAGCGAGAGCGAGCATGGTCTTGCGGATCATTCGATTAACCCCTTGGTAGTCTGAACGGATTGAGGGCTATTAAGCAGAAGGCGTGCCAATCCACGTTTTCCGCGGGTTACGCGATTTATCCGTTAGTTTATATGGGCTATTTGTAAGCTAACTCGACACCCGTCAGTCCTGCTGGCGCATCGCCACGTCGTTCATGAAGCGGGTGTCGTCGCCGCTCGCCAGGCGATCCGCTTCGGCGGCGATGGCCCCCAGCATGTCGGCGAGGGGGTCGATCTCGGCCTTGGCGTAATTGCCGAGGACGTAGCCGGTGACGCGGTCCTTGTGGCCGGGATGGCCGATGCCGAGCCGCACGCGGCGGAAGTCGGCGCCGAGATGCTGGTCGATCGAGCGCAGCCCGTTATGGCCGGCATGGCCGCCGCCCTGCTTCACCTTCACCTTGAACGGCGCGAGGTCGAGTTCGTCGTGGAAGACGGTGAGGGCGCCGAGGTCCAGCTTGTAGAAGCGCATCGCCTCGCCCACCGAGCGGCCGCTCTCGTTCATGAAGGTGGCGGGCTTGAGCAGCAGGATCTTGTCGGTGCCGATGCGGCCTTCCTGGAGCCAGCCCTGGAACTTCTTCTGTACCGGCCCGAAACGGTGGATGTCCGCCAGCGCGTCGGCCACCATGAAGCCGACGTTGTGCCGGTTGAAGGCATATTGCGGGCCGGGGTTGCCCAGACCGACCCAAAGCTGCGTGGCCATTCAAGTCTCCGGCGCGGCTGCCCGCGCGATACCAAAAGAAAAGGCCCCTCCCGCGCACCGGACTGCCGGGGCGGGAGGGGCCGTTTTCACAGACCGCCTGAGGCTTATTCGCCTTCGGCTGCGTCCTCTTCGCCTTCCGAGCTGCTGCGCAGCGCCGAGGGAGTGGCGATCGTGGCGATCGTGAAGTCACGGTCGGTGATCGCGCTCTCGACGCCCTTGGGCAGCTTCACGTGGCTGAAGTGGATCGATTCGCCCAGATCGAAGCCGGTGACGTCGATGGTGATCTCGTGCGGGATCTTCTCGGCGTCGCAGACCAGTTCCAGGTCGTGGCGAACGACGTTGAGCACGCCGCCGCGCTTCAGGCCCGGCGAGGCTTCTTCGTTCTCGAACACGACGGGCACGTTGACGTGCACAGTCGCGCCCTTGGCGACGCGCAGGAAGTCAGCGTGGAGCGGACGGTCGGAGACGGGGTGGAAAGCCACGTCCTTGGGCTGCGTACGGAACTTCTTGCCGCCGACTTCGATCTCGATGATCGAGTTGAAGAAGTGGCCGGTCATGAGCTGACGGGTCAGCTCCTTTTCCTCGAGGTGGATGGCAAGGGGTTCTTCCTTGCCGCCGTAGACAACAGCGGGGACGCGGCCATTACGACGCAGATCACGGGAGGCTCCCTTGCCAGCCCGTTCGCGCGTCTCGGCCGGCAGGTTAAGCGTATCGCTCATGGAACGTGCCTTTCGAAAAACTGGATTGAATTTCGGTGCGCCGCCGCTCATCGCCGTAGCACCGCCCGTCACGCCTCCAGGGATGACCATGACGGGAAGGCGCGCCCCTTATCGGCAAGACGGCGAAAATGCAAGCCGCGTGTGGCCTGCCGGCCTCTATTCGACGCGCGTGACGGTGAAGCCTTGCGCCGCCAGCATCGCGGGAAGCCCTTCCGGTCCCGCCATGTGCGCTGCGCCCACCGCGACGAAGGGCTTGCGGTCCGTCCGTACCGCCTGCGCGATCCGCGTAATCCAGCGGCGGTTGCGGCCGGTGAACAGCACCTCGCGCAGTTCCGGATCGGCGAGCAGGCCCGAGCGGGTCTCCTTCTCTATCGCCGCCATGTCGCCGGTACGCCAGCTTTTCGCAAGGTCGCGCTCCGGCGCGGCGGCCTCGGCGACGACGGTGGAAAGAAGGTCGCGCTGCTCGCGCTCGGGCAGATCGTCGAACAGGCCGAGCTGCGCGGCGGCGCCTTCCAGTTCGACCACCGGCCGCCCGCCCGCCGCAGCTATGACGGACCGGTCGACGCCGTTGCGGGCATCTTCGTCCTTCCCCCCGGCGCGCGCCAGCGTCAGGGCGGCGGCCCAGGTGTCCATGCCCGCGAAGTCGCCGTCCGCGCGATCCGCCTTCTCCAGCAACGCGGCGAGAGCGGGTCGGTCCGCCGGGTCGATGCGCGCGGACAGGGGCGGCTCTCCTTCGCTGCGCGCCAGCCGGGCGAACGTCGCCGCGACGTCCGCCTCGTCCGCGAGGTTGCCGACTTCGACCAGGACCGCGCCGGACCGATCGAACGCGGCTGCGACTTTCGGCGTGCGCCATTCGAGCGGGCGATCGGAGGAATGGATCGTGCCGAACAGCCATCCCGTGTGGCCATGCCCGTCCTCGACGCGCCAGAGCGCCGGGTCGGCGTCATCCGGCTTGGGCGAACAGGCGGACAGGCCAAGCGCCAGCGAAGCGAGAAGGAAAACGGGGCGGCGCACCATCTCTTACTGCACCCGCGTCGAGGCGACGCCGGCAGCGGCGAGCTGCTCCTGCACGCTGCCCGTCCCGGCGAGGTGCCCGGCCCCGACGGCGACGAACACCGTCCCGGGCCTGGCGAGCCGGGCCTTGAGCCATTTCGACCAGGTCACGTTGCGGTCGGTGATCAGGACCTGGCGCATCTGCGGGTCGCTCTCGTCCTCGTTCAGCAGCTGCGCGAGATGCTCGGCGTCGCCCGATTTCCAGGCGGCCACCATGGCGTCGATGTCGGTGCGCACGGTGGGAAGCGCCTCGATCACTTCGCCCAGGTAGGCGCGCTGCGTGTCCTCGGGCAGCTTGTCGAACAGGTCGATCTGGAACTCGGCGGTCTCGAAGGCGTGGTTGACCATGTGGCGCGCCCGGGCCCTGGCCGCCACCTGTGCGTCGATGCCGCTTTCGGTGCTGTAGCCGGCTTCCTTGAGCGGGATCAGCGTCAACATCAGCGCCGCGAGCCATGCGTCGTTGCGGTCGAACGCCTCAGGGGGGATGCGCAGGGACGCCATGGCGCCGTCGTAGGCCTGCCTCTGGTCGGGCAGCAGCGTCTCGCGCAGTGTCCTGCCATCCTCGCGCACGCTCTTGCGCACGATGACATTCTGCGATTCGCCCGCGTCGTCGATCGGGATTTCGGTCACCAGTTCCTGCGCGCCGTCAAAGGCGGAGGCGACCGGGCCGGCGTACCAGCGCACGTCTTCGGGCAGGACGTGGATCGTGCCGAACAGCCAGATCGTCGTATCCTCGTCCGCCACTTTCCAGAGCGCCGGGCGAACGGCAGGCGCCGCGGCCGCGGGAGCGTCGGCCTGCGCGAAGGCCGTCGCCGCCGGAAGCGCAAGGAGGCCGCAGGCGGCGGCGCCCAGCAGGAGGCGGGACCAGTTTCGGACGAAGGGCATGGGCAGTCCTGTGGAGCGGGAGGGTGGAACGCGGAGCACTCGGGCGGCCCTAGCGCCGGGCGCCGCTCTATGCACCATATGATGTGCGCGAGGAAAACAATCGCGGCGTGACCCGGCGGGGCCAGCCTGCCGCTTTGTGCGGTTGATTTGGCAGGCCCGATCCGCCAAAGGCTCCCAGCCTAGACATTCACGGAAAAACGATGACCGCCGCGCCAAAGGCTGAACAACAGCCGCTCAGCTTCCAGGACATGATCCTGACGCTCCATGATTTCTGGAGCAAGCAGGGCTGCCTGATCCTGCAGCCTTACGACATGCGGATGGGTGCCGGCACGTTCCACCCCGCCACCACGCTGCGCGCGCTGGGGCCCGAGCCGTGGAAGGCCGCCTACGTCCAGCCCTCGCGCCGCCCGACCGACGGTCGTTATGGCGAGAACCCGAACCGTCTTCAGCACTACTACCAGTACCAGGTGATCCTGAAGCCCAACCCCGAGAACCTCCAGGAACTCTACCTCCAGAGCCTCGCCGCGATCGGCGTCGATCCGCTGGCGCATGACATCCGCTTCGTCGAGGACGACTGGGAAAGCCCCACGCTGGGCGCCTGGGGCCTGGGCTGGGAAGTCTGGTGCGACGGCATGGAAGTGACGCAGTTCACCTACTTCCAGCAGATGGGCGGCTTCGACTGCAAGCCCGTCGCTGGTGAGCTGACATACGGCCTCGAACGTCTCGCGATGTACATCCAGAACGTGGACTCGGTCTACGACCTGCGCTTCAACAACGAAGGCGTCAGCTACGGCGACGTGTTCCTCGCCAACGAGCAGCAGCAGTCGAAGTACAACTTCGAGATCGCCGACACCGACGCGCTGTTCGCCGGCTTCAAGGCCGCCGAGGCCGAGTGCATGCGCTGCATCGACGCGCAGATCCCGCTCGCCGCCTACGACCAGGCGATCGAGGCCAGCCACCTGTTCAACCTGCTGCAGGCGCGCGGCGTGATCTCGGTACAGGAACGCGCCAGCTACATGGCCCGCGTGCGCGACCTCGCCAAGGGATCGTGCCAGGCCTGGATCGATACCAACAAGGACAAGTGGGAAGCCAAATTCCCCGGGTGGACAGTATGACCGACTTCCTTCTCGAACTGCGCTGCGAGGAAATCCCTGCCCGGATGCAAGCCGGTGCGCGCGCCGACCTCGAAAAGCTGTTCCGCAAGGAAATGGACGCGGCCGGCGTCGTGCTGGTGCATGTCACCGTATGGTCGACCCCGCGCCGCCTCGCGCTGATCGCGGGCGGCCTTGCCGAGACCACCGAGGCCGTGAGCGAGGAAACCAAGGGCCCCGCCACCAGCGCGCCCGAGCAGGCACTCGAAGGCTTCCTGCGCAAGACCGGGTTGAGCAAGGACCAGCTCGAAGTCCGCGACCTCAAGGGCAAGGACACCTACTTCGCGGTCATCGAGAAGCCCGGCCGCGCCGTCCGCGACGTGCTGGCAGAGGCGATCTCGGCGATCGTCCGCGCCTTCCCCTGGCCCAAGTCGCAGCGCTGGGGCGCCGCCTCGATCAGCACGGAGTCGCCGCGCTGGGTTCGGCCGCTCTCCGGCATTGTCGCGATCCTGGGCGAAGACCTCGTCGAGTGCGAGGTCGGCGGCATCCGCTCGGGCTATGCCACCAAGGGCCACCGCTTCCACGCGCCGGGCGACATCACCATCGGCGGCGCGCATGACTATGCGCGCAAGCTGTCCGCCTGCCACGTCATCGTCGATCACGCCGAACGCCAGGACCTGATCCGCGACGAGGCCCGTAACGCCGCCGCCGCCGCGGGCCTGACGCTGGTCGAGGACGAGGGGCTGGTGATCGAGAACGCCGGCCTCACCGAGTGGCCGGTGCCGCTGCTCGGCCGCTTCGACGAGGCGTTCCTGGACGTGCCGCCCGAAGTCATCCAGCTCACCGCGCGCGTGAACCAGAAGTATTTCGTGTGCGAGGACGCTGCGGGCAAGCTCGCCGACGCCTTCGTCTGCACCGCCAACATCGACGCGGTCGACGGCGGCGAGGGGATCGTCGCGGGCAACCGCAAGGTCCTCGCCGCGCGCCTTTCCGACGCCCGCTTCTTCTGGGAGCAGGACAAGAAGACGCCGCTCTCCGTCCACGCCGAGAAGCTGGGCCGCATCACCTTCCACGAGAAGCTGGGCACCGTCGCCGACAAGGTCGAGCGCATGGCGAAGCTGGCAAGGTGGCTGGTGGAGGAGGGCATCGTCAAGGGCGCCGATGCCGACGAGGCCGAACTCGCCGCGCGTCTGTGCAAGGCCGACCTCGTCACCGAGATGGTCGGCGAATTCCCCGAACTCCAGGGCCTGATGGGCGGCTACTACGCCCGCGCCGAGGGCCTGCCCGGCGCCGTCGCCGACGCCATCCGCGACCACTACAAGCCGGTCGGGCAGGGCGATGACGTGCCGACCGCGCCGGTTACGGTGGCGGTTTCGCTGGCGGACAAGCTGGATACGATTGCGGGCTTTTTCATGATCGGTGAATTTCCCACAGGCTCCAAAGACCCGTTTGCATTGCGGCGCGCAGCCTTGGGCGTTTTGGCGATTTTGCAGCAGAATGCGATCAGACTAAAACTCGCCAGGGGGTTAGACTTCGCGATGGTTGACCCATTCCGTAGTGAAACGTTAGCCCGGTTTGATAATGGCAATTTCGTACCGTTCGATAAATCTGAAGCTGCTGTCATTCGAGCCGACGCAAAAACGGAAGCGGTGGCAAAGGTCGTCGACTTCTTCGCCGACCGCCTCAAGGTCCAGCAGCGCGAGGCCGGCGTCCGCCACGATCTGATCGACGCGGTGTTCGCGCTCGGCGGGGAGGACGATCTGGTCCGCCTGCTCGCCCGCGTCCATGCACTCCAGGCTTTCGTCGCGACCGAGGACGGCGCCAACCTGCTCGCCGGCTACAAGCGCTCCGCCAACATCCTGCGCAAGGAGGACTGGAAGGCCGACGCGATCGAGCCTACCGGCGACGAAGACCCGCTCGAAAACGTCGACGATCCCGACATGAAGCACGTCTACGCCGCTGCCCGCGAAGCCCGCGAGCAGTTGGCCTACGAGCCCGAGCCCGCCGAAAAGGCGCTCATCGACGCGCTCGATGCCGCTGAACCGCAGGCCGCCAGCGCAGTTGCAGCGGAGGACTTCGCAGTCGCAATGTCCGCACTTGCAATGCTGCGCGCGCCGATCGACGCGTTCTTCGACGAAGTTACTGTCAACGACGCCGATTCCGGCAAACGATATTCACGACTTGCACTGCTTGCCCGTTTCCGTGCTGCAGTGCACAATGTCGCTGATTTCTCGCGGATCGAGGGGTAGGAGGATTCCCCCTCGGTCCGTTCAACTTGCGCAAATCCTGTACAGGAAAGTTAGGGGATAGATGATCAGGCAGGTCTACACGTTCGGTGGCGGGGTGAAGCATGAAGACCCCCGTTCGCGCGACAAGGTGATCACGGGCGGCAAGGGCGCGAACCTTGCCGAAATGGCCGGGATCGGCCTGCCGGTGCCCCCCGGCTTCACCATCACCACCGAGGAGTGCGTGAAGTACCTCGCCGAGGGCGCGAACTTCTCCGACCAGCTGCGCGCCGATGCCGCCGAAGCGCTCGGCCACATCGAGACGACCGTGGGCAAGAAGCTCGGCGATGCCGCCGATCCGCTGCTCGTCTCGGTCCGCTCGGGCGCGCGCGTCTCGATGCCGGGCATGATGGACACCGTCCTCAACCTCGGCCTCAACGACGAGACAGTGGAGGGCCTCGCGAAGACCTCGGGCGACGAGCGTTTCGCCTGGGATTCCTACCGCCGCTTCATCCAGATGTATTCGGACGTCGTCCTGGGCGTCGAGCACCACCTCTTCGAGGAAGCGCTCGAGATCGCCAAGGAAGACAACGGCTACGACAACGACGTCGAACTGACCGCCGCCGACTGGCGCAAGATCGTCACCCAGTACAAGGGCATCGTCGACAGCGAACTCGGCCGCGCCTTCCCGCAGGACGTGCAGGAACAGCTCTGGGGCGCCATCCAGGCCGTGTTCGACAGCTGGGATTCCGACCGCGCCAAGGTCTACCGCCGCCTCAACGACATCCCGGGTGACTGGGGCACGGCCGTCAACGTGCAGGCCATGGTCTTCGGCAACATGGGCGATACCTCGGCCACCGGCGTCGCCTTCACCCGCGACCCGGCGACCGGCGAGAAGGCCTACTACGGCGAGTGGCTGGTCAACGCGCAGGGCGAGGACGTCGTCGCCGGCATCCGCACCCCGCAGTACCTGACCAAGGCCGCGCGCGAGCGGGCCGGCGCCAAGCCGCTGTCGATGGAAGAGTCGATGCCCGACGCCTACCGCGAACTGGCCGCGGTGTTCGAGCTGCTCGAAAAGCACTACCGCGACATGCAGGACATCGAGTTCACGGTCGAGCGCGGCAAGCTGTGGATGCTGCAGACCCGCTCGGGCAAGCGCACCGCCAAGGCCGCGCTCAAGATGGCCGTCGACATGGTGGAAGAGGGCCTCATCGACGAGGCCACCGCGATCCGCCGCATCGACCCGATGGCGCTCGACCAGCTGCTGCACCCCACGCTCGACCCCAAGGCCGCGCGCGACGTGCTCGGCAAGGGCCTGCCCGCTTCGCCCGGCGCGGCTTCGGGTGCGATCGTGCTCGACGCCGACACGGCGGAAAAGCGCGCCGAGCGCGGCGATGCCGTTGTCCTGGTGCGCGTGGAGACCTCGCCTGAGGACATCCACGGCATGCACGCCGCCAAGGGCATCCTCACCGCGCGCGGCGGCATGACCAGCCACGCCGCCGTCGTGGCGCGCGGCATGGGCCGTCCCTGCGTCTCAGGTGCCTCGGGCCTGTCGATCGACATGAAGACCCGCACCCTGCGCATCGGCAGTCGCGAACTGAAGGAGGGCGACATCATCACCCTCGACGGTTCGACCGGCGAGATCATGGCCGGCCTCGTGCCGACCATCGAGCCCGAGCTGGCCGGCGACTTCGCAACGCTGATGGTCTGGGCCGACAAGCACCGCCGCATGAAGGTGCGCACCAACGCCGAAACCCCCGCCGACTGCAGGATGGCGCGCCAGTTCGGCGCCGAGGGCATCGGCCTGTGCCGCACCGAGCACATGTTCTTCGACGCGGGCCGCATCTCGGCCGTGCGCCAGATGATCCTTGCCGAGGACGAGGCCGGCCGCCGCGCCGCCCTCTTCAAGCTGCTGCCGGAACAGCGCGCGGACTTCCAGTCGATCTTCGAGGTGATGGCGGGCCTGCCCGTCACCATCCGCCTGCTCGACCCGCCACTGCACGAGTTCCTGCCGCACAGCGACGCGGAATTCGCGGAGCTTTCGGACACCATCGGCATCGGCGTCGACACCCTCAAGCGCCGGGCAGATGAACTCCACGAGTTCAACCCGATGCTCGGCCACCGCGGCTGCCGCCTCGGCATCACCTTCCCCGAGATCTACGAGATGCAGGCCCGCGCGATCTTCGAGGCGGCCTGCGACGTGGCCAAGGCTTCGGGCGAGGCGATCGTGCCGGAAGTGATGATCCCGCTCGTCGCCACCAGGCGCGAGCTGCAGATCCTGCGCAAGCTGGTGGACGATACCGCCGCCAAGGTCTTCGCCGAGAAGGGCCAGACGCTGGAGTATCTGGTCGGCACCATGATCGAGCTGCCGCGCGCGGCGCTGATGGCCGGTGAGATCGCCGAGGAGGCAAAGTTCTTCTCGTTCGGCACCAACGACCTGACGCAGACAACGCTGGGCGTTTCGCGCGACGATGCCGCGCGCTTCCTCAGCCCTTACGTCGAGAAGGGCATCTACCCGCGCGATCCGTTCGTCAGCCTCGACATCGAGGGTGTCGGCCAGCTCGTCGAACTGGCGGCGGAGCGTGGCCGGGCCACGTATCCCGCGATCAAGCTCGGCATCTGCGGCGAGCATGGCGGTGATCCGGCTTCGATCGCGTTCTGCGAGAAGGTCGGTCTCGACTACGTCAGCGCCTCGCCGTACCGCGTGCCGATCGCCAGGCTGGCGGCGGCGCAGGCGGCGCTCGGCTGATACCCCGAGGCGTCCCGGACATGCTCCGGGACCTCTGAAACACCAAGGCGCAGGCTCATATCGAGCCTGCGCCTTTTTATTTCAGCGTTTCCAGCCCGATAGCGTCAATATCTCGAACCGTTCGACGGTACGGCCATCGTCTCCGGCAGCCGCGAACGCATTGCGCGCGCGCGCCAGCGCCGCCTTGCCGAGCGCCGGGCCCGGGTCGGCCAGTACGTTGGACAGTGCCTGCGCCCGCAGGTCCCCGGCGAGGCGATGGAGGCTGCGGAACGCGACGCTCAGCGAACGCTGGTCCGCCACCGGATCGGCGAACAGGGCCCGCTGCAGCAGCTGTGCCCCGGCGCGAACATCGACCGCGGGGTGTACGCGCGGGGCAGGGCGCTCGCCGTCAGCGGCGAGCAGGACCTCGCGCAGCACCGGCAGGCTGCCCGACGACAGGAAGCTGGCGATCGTCATCCCGCCGGGATTCAGCGCCTTGCGGATATGGAAGAGCGCGCCGGGCAGGTCGTTGACGGTGTCGAGCGTGCCGAGGCTGGCGATGAGATCGAAGCCTTCGAAGGGGTAGGGCTGCTCCTCGGCAAAGCCGGCGCCCGGCTCCGCCTCGGTGACGGAGACGCCGGCGGCGGACAGGGTGCGGGCGAGGGCGCCCGAGTAATCGCCGATGACCAGCGCCGACCGGGGCTCGAAACGCAGGAACGACAGGCGTTCGAGCACGTCCTCCACCATGTCGTCGATCAGGTAGCGCGCCGGGTCGGGTCGCTGCTGGAGCGCCAGCATGCGCCGGCGCGCGGCGAGGCGGCGTTGCGGGGAGAAGATGCGGGGGGGAGCCTTGCTTGCCATGCCTGCCCCCCTGCCGCGTCGGTTAAAACCTTGCAACCGCCGTTGTGGCTCTCCGGGGCGGCGATAGGATGGCCGCATGTCCATCGGTCAGGTCCTGCTGCCGCTCGTCGACCTCATCTTCCCGCCGCGTTGCCCGCTGTGCGGCGACGGCATCGGGGCGCAGACGGGGCTCTGCATGGCCTGCTGGGCGACGCTGGCGATACCGGGCGAGCCGGCCTGCAGAGCCTGTGGCCGCCCGTTCGGCGATTCGATGCCCGAGGGCGGAACCTGCGTGCCATGCCTGGCAGATCCCCCGCGCCATGCCGGGATTGCGGCGGGCACGCTCTACAACGATACCTCGCGCAAGCTGGTGCTGGCCTTCAAGCACGGGGCGCGCCTGGGGCTGGCGCCGATGATGGCGGGGCTGATCGTCTCCAAGCTGGAGTTCGTGGACGAGGCGTGGCTGTTCGTGCCGGTGCCGCTCCACCGCTGGCGGCTGTGGAAGCGGGGCTACAACCAGGCGGCGGAGCTGGCACGCGAGCTGGCCCGGCGGACCGGGGGGCGCATCTGCATAGACGGGCTGGAGCGGCGCAAGGCCACCCCCTCGCTGGGTGGGCTGGGCCAACTCGCGCGCAAACGGGCGCTCTCGGGGGTGATCGGCGTGAACGCCGGCCGCAAGGCCCTGCTCAAGGGCGCGAAGGTCGTGCTGGTGGACGATGTCCTGACGAGCGGGGCCACCAGCGGTGCCTGCGTTTCCGCGCTGAGGCGAGCGGGGGCGGAGCGGGTGGTGATCGCCTGCTTCGCTCGCGTGCTGGACGAGGCGCTGGATGCGACGTGACGATGGCCGGTAAGGGCTCGGCGGAGGCGCTACCCAAACGAAAACGCCCGGAACCTGGGTTCCGGGCGTCCTCGTGACGAAACTGTTTGGGCCCTGCTTTCGCAGTTCGGCTGCGCCCCTGAACACGCCTGGCCCGATCCCTCATGATCGCATTCCCTGAACCGTGGCGCTTTCCTGGTCAGGCCCGTGTCTTTTCAGACACTTGCCTGTGAGCGACCTGTGGGTCAGTAGCAGCCCCCCAGCTGCAAGGTCAAAGTCCATCGAATCGCTGTTTTTTGAAAGAGGATTCGGCGGGTGATATGGATTTTGACGGTGTGCTGTGGTTATCGTGCAACAATAATTCTGCCGCAGGCCGGCAATGGGAAATGTATGATATGTCAGATGTAGGTGCCGCGGAACGCGAACTGGGAACGGCGTTCCTGCCCCGCTTCGATGCGCAGGGCCTGTTGATCGCCATCGCCGTCGATGCGACCACCCGCGATATCCTCATGGTCGCCTACATGGACGCCGAGGCTCTGGAGAAGACGCGCGAGACGGGACTGGCGCACTTCCACTCGCGTTCGCGCGGGAAGCTCTGGCTCAAGGGCGAGACTTCGGGGCATTTCCTGCGCGTGGAGGAGATCCGCGTGGACTGCGATCAGGATGCGCTGCAACTGATCGTGAGCCCCGAAGGCCCGGCCTGCCACACGGGCGCGCGCAGCTGCTTCTACCGCCGGATCGAGGGCGATGGTCTGGCGCGGATAGGCGATCGGATCTGATGACCAGGCGCCAGCGCATGGAGGCACCACGAGCGGCGGTGCCTCCATGCGCTGGCGCACGGGATCCCGAGGCGAGGCTTTAGGAAACCGGCTCGAACGCGCCGCTCTTGTCGTCGAGGAAGTGCAGCACGCCGTCGGCGATGGCGAAGAACGCGCCGCGCAGCCGCAGCTCGCCCCTGGCGACCTTGCTGCGCACGCAGGGGAAGGTCATCAGGTTGTCGAGGCTCACCTTGACCGCGGCCTGTTCCATCGCCCGCTCGGCTTCGCGGCCCGTCGTGCCCAGCGTTTCGGCGACCGGCGCCCGCGCTTCGTCGAGCATCGAGATCCAGTCGGCGACGAACCCGCCCTGGCCCAGCTCGGCGCCCTTGAGGTCCTGCGTCAGCGCTGCCTTGCAGCCCCCGCACAGGCCGTGGCCCATGACCACGACTTCCTTGACCTTGAGCACCTGCACCGCGAACTCGAGCGCGGCCGACACGCCGTGGTGGCCGGGGGTCGTCTCGAACGGCGGCACCAGCGCCGCGACGTTGCGCACGACGAAGATTTCGCCGGGATCGACGTCGAAGATCTGGCTGGGGTCGACCCGGCTGTCCGAGCAGGCGATGACCATGACCTCGGGCGACTGGCCCTTGCCAAGCTGGTCCCAGCGCTCGCGGTTGGATGTCCAGCCGGTGCTGCGGAACCGGCGGTAGCCATCGAGAAGATGGTTCAAGACGCGCTCGTCCGTCGGGGCGGGGGTTTCTGCGGTCATGGAAGCCTCCATTCTGAAGTTTCGCTTTCCCTTACCCCGGATATTCCTGCTGGCAAGGCCGGGCACATGTGACTATCTGGGCGGCATGAACGATCTTTCTTCCGTGCCGAGCCCCGAAGACGCCCCGCAGCGCCAGCGCAAGCCCGACTGGATCCGCGTCAAGGCGCCGACCAGCAAGGGCTACGGCGAGACCCGCCAGCTCATGCGCGACCTCAAGCTCAACACCGTGTGCGAGGAAGCGGCCTGCCCGAACATCGGCGAGTGCTGGACCAAGAAGCACGCGACGGTGATGATCCTGGGCGATACCTGCACGCGCGCCTGCGCCTTCTGCAACGTCAAGACCGGCATGCCCGGCCGCGTCGACCCCGCCGAGCCCGCCAATGTCGCCGAACTGGCGCTTAAGACCGGCCTCGAGCACATCGTCATCACCTCGGTCGACCGTGACGACCTGCCCGACGGCGGTGCCTCGCAGTTCGTGAAGGTCATCGAGGCGATCCGCGCCGCGACTCCCAGCACCACGATCGAGATCCTGACGCCCGACTTCCGCAACAAGATGCAGCGCGCCGTCGAGGCGATCGTCATGGCGCGCCCCGACGTCTACAACCACAACCTCGAGACCGTGCCGCGCCTCTATCCCACGATCCGCCCCGGCGCGCGCTATTACGCCTCGCTGCGGCTGCTCGAGGAAGTGAAGCGCCACGATCCGTCGATCTTCACCAAGTCCGGTGTCATGATGGGGCTGGGCGAGGAGCGGCTCGAAGTCCACCAGGTGATGGACGACATGCGCTGCGCCGACATCGACTTCCTGACCATGGGCCAGTACCTGCGCCCGACGCCCAAGCATGCCGAGGTCAAGGAGTTCGTGACCCCGCAGGCGTTCAAGGCCTACGGCGCCATCGCCCGTGCCAAGGGCTTCCTGCAGGTGGCCGCCTCGCCGCTGACGCGTTCCAGCTACCACGCCGGCGCCGACTTCGCCGAGATGCGCGCCGCCCGCGAGGCGAAGCTCGCCAAGGCCGCGCTCGTGGGCGTGAAAGCCTGAGCCGTGCCGGGTATCCATGAAACGAAGCGCATGCCGTACAGCGCCGAGCAGATGTTCGACCTCGTCGCCGATGTGGGCCGCTACCAGGAATTCCTGCCCTGGGTCGTCGCCACGCGGGTGAAGTCGGACGACGGCTCCGAGATGGTCGCCGACATGCTCGTCGGCTTCAAGGCGCTGCGCGAGAAGTTCACCTCGCGCGTCGAGAAGGACCGCCCGCGCGAACTGCGCGTCCACTACATCGACGGACCCATGCGCGACCTTGAGAACCGCTGGACCTTCCATCCCGTCGATGGGCACACCTGCGATGTCGAGTTCGACGTGAAGTTCACGTTCCGCAACGCCCTGTTCGAGAAGCTGGCCGGCCAGTACTTCGACAAGGCTTTCCGCAAGATGGTTGCCGCGTTCGAGACGCGCGCGGCGGAGCTTTACGGGGTGGCGCAGGACGGCTGAGCAGGGCCGTCGCCCTCGCGAAAGCGAGGACCGCTGGCCGCGCCGCGCGGCTTCTCGGCTAGGTTGTGCCTGACGCCGGGTCGCTCCTGAAGAACCGCCAGTGGTCCCGGATCGAGTATGGGACGACAGATGACGCCGCGCCGCGCACTCAAACTGCCCTTGGTATCCGCACCGCGCGCACGCATCCGTCCCGGCACCCACCCCGTCATCCCCGCGAACGCGGGGATCCCGCTTCCTCCCCCCCCCCCTTTCGGCGACGCGCAACCAAGCGGGGCCCCCGCCTTCGCGGGGGCGACGAGAGTTTTTTCCTTGGTATTGGTAGCGGAACCGTCAGGCGTGCCCGCCGGTGCGCCCACCCTCAGGGCAGCAGCAGTTCCAGCGCGATGATCGCCGCCTGGTGCCGGATCTCGGCGCGGGTCTTGCCTTCCAGCAGCTTCTGCTCGGCATGGACGTTCTCGTCGTCGCGCACGGCGCAGGCGAAGACCACGGTGCCGACCGGCTTCATCTCGCTGCCGCCGCCGGGCCCGGCGATGCCGCTGATGGCGACTGCGATATCCGCGCGGCTCTTGCTGATCGCGCCTTGAGCCATGGCCCAGGCCGTCGCCGGAGAGACCGCGCCGAACGAATCGATGATGTCGGCGTGAACCCCCAGCATCTCCATCTTCGCCTCGTTCGAATAGGTGACGAACCCGCGGTCGAGCACGGCGGAGGATCCGGGGATTTCGGTCAGGGCCGCGCAGACGAGGCCGCCGGTGCAGCTTTCGGCCAGCGCCACGGTGCGGCCCAGCGCCTTGTTCTCGTCGATCACGCGCTGGGCGAGCGCGACGAGGTCTTCGGGAAAGAAGCGGTTCATGGCGAGGTCCTTTCGGGCGTCAGTCGCGGCAGAGGGCGACTTTGCCGAGCTTGGGATCGGCGGCGCTCGCCACTTCGAGCGTCAGCGCGATCAGGCCGGCGGTGTTCTCGGGCGGCAGCGGCGAGAGCAGGTCGATCGCGAGGTCCAGCTTGGTGCAGGACTTGGGCGCGATCCGCTGCGAGACGAAGCCTTCCACGAAGACGTCTGCAAGCTGGCGCACCGTCTCATCCGGGAGGTTGCGCACCATGTTCGCCGACCCGCTGCCTTCGGCGCCGAGCGTCTTCATGAACGCGGGCTTCGCCTGCGGCCAGTAGCGGTCCTTCTGCCCGGCGTAGCGGGTCGCCAGCTGCGGTCCCTGGCGGCGCAGGAAGGCGTCGGCGGGCAGGGAGGGGGCGCAGCGCTTGGCGGTGCCGTTGATCGCCTGGGGCAGGGCATAGGCGATGAGCGCGGTCGCCTCCTTCTTGGTGAGGCAGACCGGTTCCGCCGCTGCCGCAAGGCCGGGGGTCAGGGCGGCCACGAAGGCGATCGTCTTGGCGAATGCGTGCATGAAAATTCCTCGTCCGACCGGTGTTTTACAGGCGGATCAGGCTGACTGCGGCCTGTGCGGCGATGCCTTCGCGCCTTCCGGTGAAACCCAGCTTCTCGGTGGTCGTTGCCTTCACGCTGACGAGAGCGATGTCAACGCCGAGGATTTCCGCCAGTCTTGCACGCATGGCCTCGCGGTGCGGGCCGATCTTGGGCGCCTCGCAGATGATCGTCACATCGGCGTTACCCAGCCCGTAACCCGCCGCTAACACCACCTTAGCGGCATGGGCGAGGAAGCGGTCCGAGGCCGCGCCCTTCCACTGCGCGTCGCTGGGCGGAAAATGCTGGCCGATGTCGCCCGCCCCGACTGCGCCGAGCATCGCGTCCACCAGAGCATGAATGGCAACGTCGGCGTCGCTATGGCCCGAAAGTCCATGCGTATGCTCGACCCGAACCCCGCAGAGCCACAGTTCCTCGCCTTCCTCCAACTGGTGGACGTCGTACCCGGTGCCCACCCGCACCGGAGGCTGGGAAGGCGCGAAATCGGCGGCATAAGTCAGCTTGTGCAAGCTCTCGTCTCCTTCGACCAGGGCGATTTCCATGCCCCATGCCTGCGCCACCTGCGCATCGTCGCCGGCATCGAATGCCCCCTCCCAAGCGCGGTGCGCGGCGAGGATGGCGTCAAAGCGGAAGGCCTGCGGCGTCTGCACCCGGCGCAAATCCTCGCGCGGGGCGGGCGCGCCCATGACCTCGCCGGGCCCGGCATGGGCGAGACTGTCGACCACGGGCAGCACCGGAATGGCCCCGTCCCATATGTCCAGCGCTTCGTGCAGGCGCTCGATGACCGCAAGCGGCAGGAGCGGGCGCGCAGCGTCGTGGATCAGCACCCGGTCCACCGCCCATCCGCCAAGGACCTCGAGCCCGACGCCCACCGACTGCTGCCGCGTCGCTTCGCCCGTAGTGAAGCTCACGCCGGCGATGCCGGCCAGCGCCTTGCTGGCAATCGCGTAGGCCCCCTCGGGAATCACGACCACGATCGGATCGCAACCGGCCTCGGCCAGCGCCTCGACCGAATGGCGGACCACCGGCTTGCCGCGCCAGAGTGCGAATTGCTTGGGCAGCGGCTGTCCGGCGCGCAGCCCCTGGCCCGCCGCGACGACCAGCGCGGCGACGCTCCCGCGATGCACGGTGGTATTCTGCGGCTCTGTAACGGATTGCGACATTGTTTTCGCCGGTAAGCGCTTGCTCGGCGCAGGGCAATCCACTATGCGCTGCCTGTTTTTTAGGCAGCATTGCACAGATCATGAATCCATTGCCCAATCCTCCGGCATTGAAGCCCATCCAGGTCGGTCCCGTGACGATCGACTGCCCGGTCGTGCTCGCCCCGATGACGGGGGTGTCGGACCTCCCGTTCCGCAAGATGGTCCGCGGCTTCGGTTCGGGCCTCAACGTGACCGAGATGATCGCCAGCCCCGCTGCTATCCGCGAAACCCGCGTGTCGCTGCAGAAGGCGATGTGGGACGTGATCGAGGATCCGGTCTCGATGCAGCTCGTCGGCTGCGAGCCTGAACAGATGGCCGAGGCGGCGAAGCTCGTCGAGGACCGCGGGGCCGCCATCATCGACATCAACATGGGCTGCCCGGTCCGCAAGGTCGTCAACGGCGATGCAGGCTCGGCGCTGATGCGGCAGATTCCGCTGGCTACCCGGCTGATCGAGGCGACGGTCAAGGCAGTCAAGGTGCCGGTCACCGTCAAGATGCGCATGGGCTGGTGCCACGACAGCCTCAACGCCCCCGAACTTGCGCGCATAGCCGAGGATCTCGGCGCGCAGATGATTACCGTCCACGGCCGGACCCGCAACCAGATGTACAAGGGCGAGGCCGACTGGGCTTTCGTCCGCTCGGTGAAGGACGCCGTCTCGATCCCCGTCATCGTCAATGGCGACATATGCACCATCGACGATGCCGCGCAGGCGCTCGAGCAGTCGGGCGCCGACGGCCTGATGATCGGGCGCGGCGCCTACGGCCGCCCCTGGTTCCTGGGGCAGGTCATGCAGTGGTGGCGCGGCAGCCAGGTCGCCGCCGACCCGACGATCGGCGAACAGTACGACATCATGCGCCGGCACTACGAGGACATGCTCGATCACTACGGCAGCGACACCGGTGTACGCATGGCCCGCAAGCACCTGGGTTGGTACATCAAGGGCGTGCGGGGCTCGGCCGAGTTCAGGAACAAGGTGAACTTCATAAGCGATCCCGATGAAGTTCTTCGCGAATTGGCCGAATTCTACGCCCCCTACCGGGATGGCGGATCCGCCGATGGACAGCTCCAGGCGGCATGAGCCTCGCCCTAGGAGCCGCGATTCCCGAGGCGCAGCGACTGCTCGCCAGCCTGCCGCAGGCCGTGGTGCTTCTGGAGCCGGGCATGACGATCGCGTCGCTCAATCCGGCGGCGGAGCAGTTTTTCGGCCAGTCTGCCCGGCGGCTCGTGGGAACCTCACTGCGAGAGATCATCTCCATCTCCGACCGGCGCCTGCTCGATCGCCTCGGCGACTACGAGACGCCGGTCTCCGCGCGCGAGATCGTCGTTCAGCTCAAGGGCAAGGGGGCTCGGCGGATCGACATCAACGTCGCACCGATCGCGGACACGCCGGGTTGGCAGGTCCTCACCATCCACGACAACAGCGCCACTGACGCGCTCGGAGAGGATTCGGGCGGGCCCGACAATGCGGTCCTGCGCGGTCCCGAGATCATGGCGCACGAAATCAAGAACCCGCTCGCCGGTATCCGGGGCGCCGCCCAGTTGCTCGCCCGTCGGATCGACGATCGCGACCGTTCGCTGACCGACCTGATAACCGGGGAGGTCGACCGGATCGCCGGGCTTATAGAGCGTATGCAGAAGCTGAGCGGGCGTACCACTCCGCCGGTCGAAGCCTGCAATCTCCACGAAGCTTCGCGCCGGGCGATCGACGTGCTCGACGCTGCCAATGGAGAGAAGGGGCGCCGCTTCCGTCTCGTCGAGGAATTTGATCCTTCGTTGCCGCCGGTGCTGGGCAGCCCGGACGGGCTTGTCCAGGTCATGATCAACCTGCTCTCGAACGCCGCCGAAGCCTGTCAGGATGCCGACGACCCACGTGTGATCATCCGCACGCGTTTCGCCAGCGGCCTGCAGCTTCAGACCGAGGATGGCAGCGCGCCGCTGCGCCTGCCGATCGAGGTGCGCGTGAGCGACAACGGGCCGGGCATTGATGCCGCCATGCGCGACCACATCTTCGAGCCGTTCGTCACCACCAAGAAATCCGGGCAGGGCCTTGGCCTCCCGCTGGTCCGTAAACTGGTGCGCGACATGAACGGCCGCATCACCCACGAGCGCAACGAGGAGGCGGGTCTGACGCACTTCCGCATCCACCTGCCCCTGGCCCGCGAACAGCGTAGTCGGCCGCGAAGGAAGCCCGCATGACGCACGTCCTGCTGGTCGAGGACGACATGTCCATCGCCATCGTCATCACCGCCGCGCTCGAGGACGAGGGCTTCGCGATAGTTCACTGCCAGACCATCGCCGAGCGCGACCGGCAGTTGGCCGGCGGCAGTTTTGCGGCGCTGGTGACCGATGTGATGCTTCCCGATGGCGACGGCATCGAGACCATCGACCGCGTTCGAGCACTCCATCCCCAGATGCCGATTGTCATTCTCTCGGCGCAGAACACGCTCGACACGGCGGTCCGCGCTACCGATACCGGCGCCTTCGAATACTTTCCCAAGCCCTTCGACATCGACGAACTGGCACGCACGGTACGCCAGGCTGCCGGCGCAGCGCAGGGACGGCAGGCGGGTGAGGACCCGGTTGCCGACGGGTTGCCCCTCGTCGGCCGCAGCGCTGCAATGCAATCCGTGTTCCGCATGATCACGCGAGTCCTGCGTAACGATCTGACCGTGCTGATCCTCGGCGAGTCCGGTACCGGCAAGGAGCTTGTCGCAGAGGCGATCCATCAGCTCGGCAACCGCCGGACCGGTCCCTTCATCGCCGTCAACACCGCCGCGATTCCGGCGGAGCTTATCGAAAGTGAACTGTTCGGCCACGAGAAGGGCGCGTTCACCGGCGCCGTCGCCCGACATGTCGGCAAGTTCGAGCAGGCAGCGGGCGGTACGCTGTTCCTCGACGAGATCGGCGACATGCCGATGCAGGCGCAGACCCGCCTGCTGCGCGCGCTCCAGTCCGGTACGGTGCGGCGAGTAGGCGGACGAGAGGAAATCCGTCTCGACACCCGTATCGTGGCGGCCACCAACAAGGACCTCGAACCGGAGATCGCCGCCGGGCGCTTCCGCGAGGATCTTTATTACCGCCTCAATGTCGTCCCCATTCACATGCCGCCGCTGCGCGATCGCCGGGACGACATCGACGTTCTGGCGCGGCATTTCCTCCAGCACGCGGCGAATGAAGGCCTGCCACGCCGCCAGCTCACCCGCGAGGCGGCAGAACTGCTCAGTCGGCAGCCGTGGCGCGGCAACGTGCGTGAGCTCAAGAATTTCATCTACCGCCTCGCGCTGCTGGCGCGGGAGGACCTCATCGATGTCGATTCGATCCTGCCTCTTCTGGTACAGGCACCGGCGACGCCACTGGCGGGCGAAGGCGAGCCTACCGGCCATGCCAACGGCTACGACATCGCCGGCGCAGTGGCGCACTGGCTCACGGTGACGCGCCCCGCCAGCGGGACGATCTACGACAGCGCCATGGCTGCGTTCGAACGCCCTCTGTTCGCCGAGGTCCTGCGCGAAACAGCAGGAAACCAGCTGCGCGCCGCGCAGGCGCTCGGGATCAATCGCAACACCTTGCGCAAGCGCCTTGGCGAGCTGGCACTCGACCCCGAGGAATTCGCTCGTCGATCGTAGTTCTACCGTGGTGGATTCCCTCTTGCAGCCGAGACACAGTGCTGTTGTAAGGTTGCAACGATGATGGAGAGTTCAGTCCAGGAGCGCGCTCAAAAGCGAGCATGGCCGCGCTGGTGGCGGCGGATGCAGGTGGCTGCGCGCCGGGCTAACTTCTTTGCGGTGATGGAAGTGCTTTCCGTCGTAGCATTCCTCGCCATGACGATAGCGACCTGGCTCGCGCTCAACAACGGCGGTGACCGACGCGAACTGTTGCCGTCGAACCTCACCGCCAGCCTGCTGGTCGGCACCCTCGTGCCGGCGATGGCGCTTCTTGTGTTGCTAGGCCGCCGTATGGCACTGCGCCGCGCGGCCGAGAACATCGGCGGCACCGGCCGCATGCATGTGCGCCTGGTATTCATCTTCTCGTTGATTTCGGCCGTGCCGACGTTGCTGGTCGTGGTTTTCGCTTCGTGGCTGTTCCAGTCAGGCGCCGAGTTCTGGTTCTCCGACAGCTCGCGCGGGCTGCTCGAGAACGCAAACAAGCTGGCGCATGGCTACTACGAACAGACTTTGCGCGACGTGGGTTACGAATCGGTCGCAATGGCCCAGGATTCGCGAGACACGCTGGCCGTTTACCCTGTCGCCAGTCGCGAGTTTCAGGCGTTCCTGGCGGAGCAGGTGTTGCGGCGGAACCTCAGTGTCGCCGCGCTCATCCAGATCGACGCCAACGGTAACCAGCGCACGCCGATCATCGTCGATCCCGACGGCAAGTCGGAGAACAATCGCATCAGTCAGGACGTCCTTAATCGGCTGGGCGCGGGCGATCCTTATGTCGTCAACGCCAAGGACAACCGCATCGTCGCGGCCACGCCGATAGAGCGTTCCTCGGGCGTCTACCTCCTCGTCATCCGCAGTTCCGACCTGCTGTCACTGAGCCAGGGCGAGCGGGCCGAAAATATCGTCCAGGCCTACGAAGTCCTCACCAGTCGCGCTCGCGTTCTGCAGTTGCGCTTCAACGTCGCGCTGTTCGTCGCCTCGCTGGCCTTGGTCGGCCTCGCGGTTTGGTTCGCGCTGCGCTTCGCCGACCGGCAGGTCGCACCGCTGTATGAACTTGTCGATGCTGCTCGCCGGGTCGGTGCGGGAAACTATGCGCTGCGCATCGAGGGGCGCACCGGTGCCGACGAGATCGGCCTGCTCAATCGCGCTTTCAACCGCATGACCGGGCAGATCGAGAAGCAGACGCAGGCGCTTCTTGGCGCGAACCGGCAGTTGCACGAACGCCGCCTGTTCATCGAGGCCGTTCTTGAGTCCGTCACGTCGGGGATCGTCTCGCTGGACGAACAGGGCCGCATCCTGCTGATGAACAGCACGGCCCAGAAGCTTCTCACCGACCGTAGCGGTGAAATGCCCGAGGGAATGCCGATCGCGGAACTGGCACCGGCGATTGCGGCACTGGTCGAAAAAGGCTCCTCGGACGGCATCGTCCAGTACAACCGGAGCGGCGATCTCCTCACGCTGGCGGTGAAGACCAGCCGGGATGCCACCGGCTACGTCATCACCTTCGAGGACATTACCCGTCAATTGCTCGACCAGCGCACGGCGGCATGGTCCGACGTCGCTCGTCGTATCGCCCATGAGATCAAGAATCCGCTCACGCCTATCCAGTTGGCCACAGAACGCCTCAGCCGCCGCTATCGCAAGCAGATCACCGATAATCCCGAACTGTTCGAAGATCTTACCCGCACAATCATCCGGCAGGTGGGTGAACTGCGCAAGATGGTCGACGAGTTCTCGTCTTTCGCGCGTCTGCCCAAGCCGGTTTTCCGCGCCGAAGACCCGGTTGCGCTGACGCGCCAGGCCCTGTTCCTGCAGGAAGTTGCGCGGCCCGACATTGCCTTCGCCTTCTCCAGCGAACGCAACGTCGGCGTCATCGACTGCGATCGACACCAGTTCGGGCAGGCCATGACGAACGTTCTGAAAAATGCCGTTGAAGCGATTGAAATAAAATCGAAAGATGGCGGCGAGGATTATCACGGCGCGATCTTCGTGGAAGTCGTCGACCACGATCTGTCGATTCTCGTACGGGTTACGGACAACGGCGTCGGCCTGCCAAAGGACCGTGAGCGCATTATCGAACCTTACGTGACCACGCGCGAGAAGGGGACCGGCCTTGGTCTCGCCATCGTCAACAAGATCATCGAGGAGCACGGCGGGGAGATGACGTTCACCTCCGCGCAAGGTGGCGGCACCACAGTGACCATGCGCTTCGCCCACGATCCGCTCGCGCTCGAACAGGGACGCAAGGTCGAGGCCGCGCAATGATGCCCTACCTTTCCTCACCCGCTTTACCCAAGACGAAGAAGAAAAGCTGATGGCACTCGAAATCCTGATCGTTGACGACGAACGCGACATCCGCGAACTGGTCGCCGGCGTGCTGAGCGACGAAGGCTATGAATGCCGCACGGCCGGTGACAGCGAGAGTGCGCTGGCGGCCGTCGATGCGCGCCGTCCCTCGCTTGTCCTGCTTGATGTCTGGCTTCACGGTAGCCCGATGGACGGCCTCGAAGTGCTCGACGCGATCAAGTCCCGCGAGCCGGAACTGCCGGTCATCATTTTCTCCGGCCACGGCAACATCGACACCGCCGTAGCCGCGATCAGCCGGGGAGCGATGGACTTCATCGAAAAGCCCTTCGAAGCTGAAAAACTGCTCCATCTCGTCGGCCGTGCCACCGAGACCGAGCGCCTGCGCCGCGAGAACGCTCAGCTCAAGCAGGGACAGGGCTTCGGAGGGTCCGACGAGTTCACGGGGTCCAGTGGTGCGATCAACCAGGTCCGCGCCACCTTGAAGCGTATCGCCAACACCGGCAGCCGGCTGCTCATCACCGGTCCCGCCGGATCGGGCAAGGAAGTGGCCGCCCGGCAACTTCACGCCTGGAGCCCGCGCGCGGACAATGCCTTCGTCAGCGTCAATTCCGCGCGCATCACGCCGGAACGCTTCGAGCAGGAACTGTTCGGCGAGGAAGCCGACGGCGCCCTGATCCGTCCCGGCCTGCTCGAAACCGCCGACGGCGGCACGCTCTATTTCGACGAGGTGGCAGACATGCCGCTTTCAACGCAGGCGCGTATCCTGCGGGTGCTCACCGACCAGGCTTTCGTGCGCGTTGGCGGCACCCGGCAGATCCGCGTCGATGTGCGCGTCGTGTCTTCCACGTCGCGCGACCTAGAAAAGGAAATCGCCGAGCGCCGCTTCCGAGAGGACCTGTTCTACCGTCTCAACGTCGTTCCGGTTTCGATACCCGCGCTTCGCGAGCGGCGCGATGACATTCCCGCGTTGATCGACCACTTCTTCGCGCGCTACGCCAGTGAGCAGGGCGTCACCCCGCCGGCAGTCAGCGGCGAGGCGATGACGGCGCTCCAGGCTTACGAATGGCCAGGCAACGTGCGCCAGCTTCGCAACGTCGTCGAGCGCACGGTCATCATGGCGCCGCGCGAGAAACTGGCGCGGATCGAGGCGGACATGCTCCCGCCGGAAATCTTCAACAGCCGGGGAGGGGGCGATGCCGGGGCTCCGGTGATGATGAGCGCTCCTCTTCGGGAAGCGCGCGAGAGTTTCGAGCGAGAATACCTGCGCGTGCAGATACGCCGGTTTTCCGGCAATATCTCGAAGACGGCAGCCTTCATCGGGATGGAACGCTCGGCACTTCACCGCAAGCTCAAGCTGCTCGGCATGTCCGAGCGCCGCGAGGACGAGGCTGACGCGGACGAGGCCCTCCAGGGCCCGGCATAACCAAAACTGTAACATTTTCGCTGCAAAAATGCAGTTTACTGCATTGCAGCAAATAGGTAGGATTCGATTCGAGAACGGTGCCGGGTAATCCGGTGCCAGATCGCGGACCGCATAAGCGGCCGCCAAAAAGATGGAGAATATCATGGCTGGTCGTACGCTCACCGCGAGGCCCAAACCCACGCCGCCGCCAGCCGCTGAGCCGGCCGAGGTTCCCGCAGGCGCGGCCGTATCGGCGCAGGCTGCCGTTGCCCCGCCATCGGGCAAGGGACAGAACCTCCAGGACCAGTTCCTGAACCTTTTGCGCAAGAACAAGACCCCGGTTACCATGTTCCTCGTCAAGGGCGTGAAGCTGCAGGGCATTGTCACCTGGTTCGACAATTTCTCGATCCTGCTCCGGCGCGATGGCCAGTCGCAGCTGGTCTACAAGCATGCGATCTCGACGATCATGCCCTCGACCCCGGTCGATGCGCGACAGTTCTCGAGCGGCTCGGAGACGGCGAAGAAGACGCGCGTGCTGCAGGACGTATTCCTGTCCAGCATCCGCAACGCCGGCGTGCAGGTCACCATGTTCCTGATCAATGGCGTCATGCTGCAGGGTCGCGTGGCCGCCTATGACCTGTTCTGCATGCTGCTGGAGCGCGAAGGTTATGTGCAGCTGGCCTATAAGCATGCCGTATCGACGATTCAGCCCGTGACTCCGGTCGATCTTCAGGCGCATGAGGAAAACGACGATTGACGTCGCGACTCCGGATTGAAGCTGAACCGATTTGAACGATGAACTGAAGGACGAGGTCACGCGCGGCGCGCGTGCCCTCGTCGTGTACCCGCAGATGCGTGGCCCGCGGGGCCAGATGGCGGATCTCGACACCGAAGCACGCCTCGAAGAGGCGAGGGGCCTTGCGCTCGCGATCGGCCTCGAAGTGGTGGAGGCGATTGCGATCGTCATCCGCGAGCCGCGCGCCGCGACACTGTTCGGCGAAGGCCAGATCCAGAATATCTCCGTCGCCTGCGAACTCGACGGGGCCGAGCTGGTCATCGTCGACGGCTCGCTGACGGCGATCCAGCAGCGCAATCTCGAAGACAAGCTCAAGCGCAAGGTCATCGACCGCACCGGGCTGATCCTCGAGATATTCGGCGAGCGCGCCGCAACCGCGGAAGGCCGCCTCCAGGTCGAACTCGCGCACCTCGATTACCAGGCCGGCCGCCTCGTGCGGAGCTGGACCCACCTCGAACGCCAGCGCGGCGGCTTCGGCTTCCTCGGCGGACCGGGTGAAACACAGATTGAGGCGGACCGCCGCCTGATCCGCGACCGCATGGCCAAGATCCGCCGGGAGCTGGAGCAGGTGCGCCGCACCCGAGGTCTTCATCGCGACCGGCGCGAAAAAGCGCCCTGGCCGATCGTGGCGTTGGTCGGCTACACCAACGCTGGAAAATCGACGCTGTTCAATCGCCTGACCGGCGCAGAGGTGATGGCGGAGGACCTGCTGTTCGCCACGCTCGACCCGACGATGCGCGCGATTCGGTTGCCCGGCATGGAAAAGGCCATCTTGTCCGACACTGTGGGCTTCATCTCGGATCTGCCGACCCAGCTGGTCGCCGCGTTCCGTGCAACGCTCGAGGAAGTAACGGCGGCGGACGTCATCGTCCATGTCCGCGACATCGCCAATCCCGATACCGAAGCGCAGAAACGCCAGGTTCTCGATGTTCTTGCCGACCTCGGCGTCCTGCATCCGCAGCCCGACGCGCGGACGCTGCGAAACGCCGCCCGCGAAGAGCGTGCTGCCGGGTGGGCTCAGGAGGAGAAGGAAGACAAGGCCGATGGCGAGCCCCAGATTCCCATCATCGAGGTGTGGAACAAGTGGGACCTGCTTAAACCGGAGCAGGCGAAATCGCTGCGCGAGGTCATGGCTCATCGCGATGGCGATACCATCGTTCCGGTTTCCGCGCTGACGGGCGAAGGATGCGACGAGATGCTGGCGGTCACCAGTCGCACGTTGACGCTCGATTCCAAGCTATACAGCTTTGTCGTTCCCGCCGCTGATGGCCAGCGCCTGGCCTTCCTCCACGCCCGGGGCGAAATCGTGGGCGAGGAAGACGCGGGCGAGGGTGCGCAAGGGCCGCTGCTGAGACTTCAGGTTCGCCTGTCCGCGCGTGAACTTGGCCGTTTCATGTCGCTTTGAAAGGTCTTGGTCCCGGCCATTAGCCGTGACTATTTCACTTTTCCGAGCGCTTGACCGCCTGCCAGTAGGCCTCCTGCTCTTCGAGCGAAAGACTGGCGAAGTTGACGTCATCGCCCTTGGCAAGCGCTTCCATGGCTCGGAAGCGTCGCTCGAACTTGGCGTTCGCGGCGCGGAGGGCATCTTCGGGTGCAATGCCGTTCAGTCGCACGAGATTGACGGCAGCGAACAGCAGATCTCCAGCTTCCTCGAGCTTGTCTGCCGGGCCAGCTTCCTCGAGTTCATTCATTTCTTCATGAACCTTGGCGGCGGCGCCGCTGGGATTGGGCCAATCGAAACCGACCCGCGCGGCACGCTTCTGGAGCTTTTCCGCGCGCATCAGCGCCGGGAGCGATACCGCCACGCCGTCGATGGCGCCGGTTGCGCCCCTGATGGCGCGTTCACGAGCCTTGATCTGTTCCCAACGCTCCGTCTGCGGATCGTCGGAAATGTCGTCGCCGAAGATGTGGGGATGGCGCGTTTCCAGCTTGTTCGAAATGGCCGCTGCGACATCGGCGAAGGCGAAGTGCCCGAGTTCTTCGGCCATGCGAGCATGGAACACGACCTGAAGCAGCAGGTCGCCTAGCTCGTCGCGTAAGGAATCAAGATCGTCGTGCGCGATGGCTTCGGCGACTTCGTACGCTTCCTCGATCGTGTACGGGGCGATCGTGGCGAACGTCTGTTCGCGATCCCATTCACAACCGGTCTGCGGATCGCGCAGGCGAGCCATGATGGAAAGGAGGCGGTCGATTTCACCGGGTGCGGTTTCAGTCATAAGACGCCGATAATAATGATTATGTAAAATGTAGAGCATGCCAAGGACGAGAACCTCAAGGTTCGATCCGGAAACCGGATACTTGGATCAGCAGAACCAATCCGATGATGATCGCCGCCCAGATAGCTGCCATGCGCAAGGCCTTGCCGGCGCCCAGCGAGCGGATTTCCGAATTGCGCAGCGCCAGAACCAGGCACGCGCCGATGGCGATCACCGAAACGATAATACCGCCCTGGTTCATGGCGCGATCACCAGCCCATCGTAGCCTACCTGCACATTCGCAGGCACTGACGCGCTCAGGGTCGCATAGTCCATACTTTTGTCGAGATGCGTCAGCACGACCTTGCCTGCGCGGCAGACCTCCGCAAGTTCGAGCGACATGGCGAGATGAGCGTGGGTCGGATGCGGTTCCCGGCGCAGGCAGTCTACGACCAGAACATCGCATCCATAGAAGAGATCGACCATTCCGCGCGTGATTTCGTTGAAATCCGTAGCGTAAGCCACCGATTTTCCGTCGGCATCGAAGAGGAATCCGGTGGAGTCCATCCCGCCGTGAGGCATCTGCACGTGGCCCACCCGGAACCCTTCACACAATCGCAGGGTGTCCAGATTGTCGAGTGAAATGAGCGTGGGATAGCCATGTTGCCCGGCAAATACGTAGCCGAACCGCTGGCGCAGGCGGCGAACCGTTTCCGTGTGGGCAAAACCCGGTATCGGCCCCGCGCGCCCGTAGCGAAGCGGCCGTAGGTCGTCGATGCCATGGCAGTGGTCGGCATGGTCGTGAGTCCAGAAGACCGCGTCGAGATGGTGGATGCCGTTGGTGAGCAGCTGCGCACGCAAGTCCGTCGGTGTGTCTACCAGGATGCGCGAACCCATATCGCTTTCAAGCAGGATCGCGACGCGCGTGCGGCGATTGCGCGGCTCGTCCGGATCGCAAAGTCCCCAGTCCGCCTTGCCATCCTCGCCGCCCAGGCGGGGCACACCGGTCGATGTGCCGCTGCCGAGGATCGTGACTTTCATGCGTATGCGGCCTTTGTGAACAGGCCGAAGAAGTTGCGCGTGGTCGTCTCGGCCAGTTGCTCCGGCGTTACGCCGCGCAGATTGGCGACGAAACGGGCGGTGTCCGCCGTAAAGGCCGGCTCACTTTTCCGGCCGCGATGGGGAACCGGCGCCAGAAACGGCGAGTCCGTTTCAACCAGCAAGCGGTCCTCGGGTATTGTCCGAACAACCTCCTGCAGGTCCTTGGCGTTCTTGAATGTCACGATACCGGAAATGCTGATGGTAAGGCCCAAGTCCAGCACCTTGCGTCCGAAGTCCGCGCTGGCGGTAAAACAGTGGATGAGCGCGGGAAAGCCCCCCTTCCCCATCTCGTCCTCAAGGATGTCGGCCGTATCGGCTTCAGCATCCCGCGTATGGATGATGATCGGCAGGCTGGTTTTGCGCGCGACCGCAATGTGGGTGCGGAACAAGGCCTGCTGCACGGCGCGGTCGGACTTGTCGTAATAGTAGTCGAGGCCGGTTTCGCCGATGCCGATGACCCGGGGATGAGACGCGGCTTCGATTAAAGCACCCTCACCCAAATCCGCATGCTGGTCGGCCTCGTGCGGATGGATTCCCACCGAAGCCCAGACGTCGGGCTCTCTGGCAGCCGTGGCGATGACCTTGTCCCATTCGCGCCGCCGCGTGGAAATATTGAGAAACCCGCCGATTCCCGCCTGCCGTGCTCGGGCGAGCACCTCTGACTGGTCCTCGACGAGACCCTCGTACTCGAGATGGCAGTGCGAATCGATCAGCATCAGGCGGCAACATCCTGCGGCAGTTCCAGGCGCGGGAACACGCCCACCGGCTTATCCACCTTGTAACCCGAAGCAACCAGCACCGGAAACCACTCAGCGTCCTCCAAAGAGGCATAATCGCGCGCGCCGGCAGTCTGGCCCATCTGGTCGAGGAGGGCATCGATGGAGGTCGGAACCACAGGACGCACTGCGATCGCCAGATCCCGCACGACACGGAATAGCGTCATCAATACGGCTTCCATGCGGTTTGGATCGGACTTGCGCAGCGCCCAGGGGGCCTGTTCGTCGACGTACTGGTTGCAGGCGAAGACCGCGCGCATCCAGGCCTCCAGGCCGTCGCTGAACGCGAGTTCGTCGAAGGCCTTGCGCAATCCCGCGATTCCCTCGGCCACCGCCGCGAACAGCGCCGCATCGGCGTCGGACTCTGGAAGTCCTGATTTAACTTCGCCATCCATATTCTTGAAGATCATGGAAAGACTGCGCTGAGCGAGGTTGCCGAAGCTGTTCGCCAGTTCAGCGTTGGTGCGTGTCACGATGGCTTCCGGCGACCAAGATCCATCCTGGCCGAAGGCGACCTCGCGAAGGAGGAAATAGCGTACTGCATCGACGCCGAAGGTGTCGGCCAGGGCGATCGGGTCGGTCACATTGCCAAGTGACTTCGATTCCTTCTGGCCACGATTGAGCAGGAACCCGTGTCCAAAGACCTGCTTGGGCAGCGCCAACCCCGCGCTCATCAGGAAGGCGGGCCAGTAGACCGTGTGGAAACGCACGATGTCCTTGCCGATCAGGTGCAGGTCCGCCGGCCAGTACTTGGCGTAGTCGCCGCTCTCGTCCGGGAAGCCAAGTCCGGTGATGTAGTTGGTCAACGCATCGACCCAGACGTACATCACGTGGTTGTCGGAGCCAGGCACCTTGATGCCCCAGTCGAAGCTGGTGCGAGACACGGACAGGTCGCGCAGGCCGCCTTCGACAAAGCGCAGGATCTCGTTCCTGCGGCTGTCGGGGCGGATGAAATCGGTCGATCCGTAAAGATCGAGAAGCTTGTCCTGATATTTGGACAGGCGGAAGAACCAGGATTCCTCAACGGTCCATTCGACGGGAGTCCCCTGGGGGGACAGTTTCTCGCCGTCCTCGCCAGTTATGAGTTCGGTTTCGTCGTAATAGGCCTCGTCGCGGACCGAATACCACCCGTCGTAGCGGTCCAGATAGAGATCGCCGGCAGCTTCCATGCGCTTCCACAGTTCCTGCGTCGCGGCATGATGCCGGGGTTCGGTGGTGCGGATGAACAGATCATATCCAACGTTAAGACTGTCACACATATCAATGAAATGCTGTGACATTTCCGTCGCCAGCGCCGCCGGCGTGATGCCAAGGTCGCGCGCCTTCTGGGCCATCTTCAGGCCGTGCTCGTCCGTGCCCGTCTGGAAGCGGACGTCGAAGCCTTCCGCTTTCTTGAAGCGGGCTATAACGTCGGCGGCGATCGCTTCATAGGCATGGCCGATGTGCGGCTTGCCGTTCGGATAGCTGATGGCGGTCGTGATATAATAGGGCTCGCCCATACGGCGTCGCTCTTTCTGTGATGTTTGATATCAAATGCTCATGTACATTCTCAAGTCGGCCGGCCTTGCAAGCCTTCGCGAAAATGAACTAGCGAGCGGCTTCTCTAGGCATCGCGGCCGAGGCCAGCAACCCGCCAATTTCCATAATCAGGAGTCCGGCGTCGAAATTGTAGGTCGTCGCCTGCGTGGAGAGCTCGGTGAGGACGCCATGTGCGTCGATGATCCGCAGTTGCCGATCGCGCGTGGACTGCCGCAGTTCGTGAACGAGGACCGACCGGGCCAGTTCGAGCGTCGCCACCTGCCGGTCGCGCGAAGGGCGGGCTCCCATCTCATCAGCCAAGGCACCGCGCAAATGGAACCGCGCGTCACCTTCGCGTATGATGCGCGTCATCAATGAATGGAGGGCTCCGAGGTCGTGCTCGACAAAATCGAGAGCGATCCCCGGCGAGCCGTGCGAGGCGGCAATCGCTGCGGCACGGGCTTCAGCGCCGGCATGCGGCGCGTCCCGGCGTATCACGGCGTCGAGTTCTCCGGCATCCAGCGACGCGAAACGCAGGATGCGGCAGCGCGAACGGATCGTCGGCAGCAGGCGGCCGGGCTGGTGGGCGACGAGCAGGAAGAACGTCCCGCTGGGCGGTTCTTCCAGCGCTTTGAGCACCGCGTTGACGGCACTCTTTTCCATGTCGTCGGCCGGATCGATGACGATCGCGCGCTTGTCGCCGAGTGTGGGCTTGGTGGACAGTCGCCGGATCATCTCGCGCACCTGGTCGACGGTGATGTTGCGCTTGGTCTGGTAGGCCTTTCCCTCAGCCTTCTTCTTCGCCTCGTCGTCGTTGGCGGGGAGGTGTTCGAGGATGTGGATGTCAGGATGCGTGTCCACGTCCGGCGCCGGGTGTCCGGGCAGCCGAACGAGTTCGGCAGCGGCGGCACGGGCGAAGGCGCGCTTGCCCAGACCCTTGGCGCCGCTCAGCAGCCAGGCGTGATGCATGCGCTCGGAAGCGATGGCGGCAAGCCATTCCTGCCACGCGGCGTCCTGGCCTACAGAGGGCGTCCGAGAATTCATGGCAGCAGCGGGGCCAGCGCGGCGAGCACCAGCGAATGCGTCGACTGAGGGTCGCCGTTGCCATCGATATGGGCGAAGCGGTCGGGGTCCGCACCGGCGAAGGCCGAAAAGGCGGCGGCGACGCGGGCGTGATAGGCGTTATCGCGGCCACCGATGCGGTCCGAGCCGTCGACGTCGCGCCGGGCGAGGCGCTCAACGGCGACTTCGGGTGCAACTTCGACGAGCAGGGTGAGGTCGGGCAGCAGCCCCTCGCTGCCGATGCGGTGCAGGAGGGTGATATCGTCATCGGACAAGCCGCTGCCGCCGCCCTGGTAGGCGCGGCTCGAATCGAGATAGCGGTCGCAGACCACCCAGGCGCCCCGTTCCAGCGCGGGGCGGATCAGACGGTGGACGTGATCCGAGCGCGCGGCGGCGAACAGGAGCGCTTCGGCGCGCGGGTTCCAGCTGACGCCCCCGTCACCCTCAACCCCGTCGAGCAGCAGGGCGCGGATGGCCTCGGCGCCAGGAGTTCCGCCGGGTTCGCGGGTTACGACGACCTCCAGGCCGCGCTGGCGCAGCGTTTCGGCGAGCAGGCGGGCCTGCGTTGACTTGCCCGCGCCCTCCCCGCCTTCGAGCGCGATGAATTTTCCCTGGGTCATGTGAACAGGTTGATAAGCCCGTTCCACAGCCTGTCCAGCGGTCCGGCCACGGCCACGTCGCGTCCGGCGTAGAGCGGGACGCGGCCCGGCGCGAGGCCGGCGACGCGGATCTCGAGCTCGCCCACCTGCTCGCCCTTGCGGATCGGCGCTGCAATAGGGCCGCGATAGCGTGCGGTTAGCGTCACGCCAGGCTTGCTCCCGCGCGGGATGGTGGCGTGGACCTCGCGGTTGGCGACGAGCGGGAGCGAGCGCATGTCGCCGCCCTGGACGCGGGCCTGCGCCACGGTCTGCCCCTGGTCGAACAGGTGGCGCGTGTCCCAGGCGGCAAAGCCCCATTCGAGCAGGGCCTTCGCCGCTTCGTCGCGCGGCTTGGGCAGCGGCGAGCCCGCCAGCACCATCACCAGACGGCGTCCGCCGCGCTCTGCAGTGCCGAGGAAGTTGTAGCCGGCCTCGCGGGTGTAGCCGGTCTTGATGCCGTCTGCGCCGGGCACCACGCCCACGGTGGGGTCATGGCTGCGCATGGCGACGTCGCGCCAGAACCAGCGTTTGTGGCCCGAAAACTCGCGGTAAAGGTCCGGATAACGGGTTATCATGGCGTCGGCGAGCTTCACCAGGTCGCTCGCGGTGACGTAAGTGTTGCCCTCGTCCATCCAGCCGTTGGGGGTGTTGTAGTGGCTGCGCGTCATGCCGAGGCGGCGGGCGGCGTCGTTCATCTTCGCGGCCCACGCCTCGATGCTCCCGGCATAGCCTTCGCCGAGCACCACCGCCGCGTCGTTGGCCGAGGCGGTCATGATCCCGTGGAGCAGGTCGCGCGCGGTCGGCCGGTCCTTGGTGGTGATGTACATGTTGGTGCCCTTGGCGAACCACTCGCGCTCGGTTTCGGGGCGCTCCACGAACTTGCGGTCGAGGCTGAGGCGACCCGCGCCGATCTCCTCGAAGGCGACGTAGGCGGTCATCACCTTGGTCACCGAGGCGGGCAGGAACGGCGTGTCGGGATGGCGCTGCACGAGCACCTGACCCGATCCCAGGTCGACGAGGATGCTGACCGGGATCGTCGCCAGCTGGGCGGGCGGAGTGGGCGGCGGCGTGGCGGCTCCTACGGCGCTGGCGGGCAGCGCGGCGATCAGGGCAAGCTTCAGAACGTGCGAAAAGGACTTCAAGACCCGTATTCTCCCGCGCGCCCGGTCGGCGCCTGGTTTCGCGCGGGAGCCTTCAGGTCACTCCGCGCTCTGGATTCGTGCGTCGCTATAGCCCGCGCGTTTCACCTTCTCCAGCGCCGGCGCGGCTTGTGCACGGTTGGTGTAGGGCCCGACCTTCACGCGCCAGAATTTTCCGGCCTTCGAGACGGTTCCGCCAAGCTGGCCCGCGACCTTGCGCGCCGAGGCTTCTGACGAGAACGCCGCGACCTGCACGACCAGTGTGCCCTTCGCAGGCGGTGTGGCGGGCGCGCGCGAGGGCTGCGAGGCAGGCCTGGGCGCCGCCGCGACCGGTGGTTTGGCGGGCGCCGGAGCGGCCGCGGGCTTGGGCACGGGCGCCCTTGCGGGAACGGGCTCCGGCTTGGGCGCGGGCTTGGCGGCTGCCGCTGCGGGCACGCTGGAGGGGATCGACGGCGCGGTTGCCGGCACGGGCACCAGCGGCGACTGGTCCGCCAGCTTGCGCCGCAGGACCTTCAGCAGGCCCTCGGGCGTCGCCATGCGATCGGGTGCGCGGCCCCCGTTGCGCAGGAGTGCGCGCTCCTGCTCCGGCGGGTTGACCCGGCGCACCCGCACCGGCGCCTTGCCGCCGGGCGCGAGACCAAGCTGCGCCGCCGCGTCCGGCGACAGTTCGACCAGCGTGTCGTTGCTCATCGGCCCGCGCCGTTCGAGGCGCAGAAGGATGGTGCGGCCGCTGTCGAGTGCCGTCACCTCGACATAGCACGGCAGCGGCAGCGTCTTGTGCGCACCCGTCACGCCCGAGCCTTCGCCGGTGACGGCCTCCCCCACGGCATCGTAGTTGAGCTGGTCGACCGGGGTCCAGACCTTGCCGTCGATGGTGAAGGGATCACCCACCACCACCGGGTAATCGGCGGCCGGGCCGGTCACCGGGAGGTCTGGCGGCGCCTGCCTGCGCTCGGCGGCGGGGGCGCCGGTGGCGGCTCCCAGCAGGATCAGCGCCGCGAGCGGCAGGGCATGGTTAACGGGAAATCTCATCTGCAAGCAACCCCACGGACATGGCGTAGTAGTTCGAGCAGTTGTACTGGAGGATCACCCGATAATTACCGGTTAACAGCCAGGCGGGCGTCCCCGGTCCGTCGGGCTGGAACAGCGAGGTCAGCACGTCGCCGCCGATCGCGCCCTGCGCCGTCACCCCCAGTGCGCGCCACTGCGCGACGGTCTTCCACTGCGAATGGCGGGCATGGACGCGGTCGCAGCTGGGCGCGACCAGCTTGGTGGCGTAGGCATCGACGTTGAAACCGGCGGGTACGCCCGCGCGCACGCCCCAGGGCTCGCCCTGCCGCCAGCCGGCGTCGCGGAAGTAGTTGGCGATCGAGGCGATGGTGTCGGCGGAACTGCTGAAGATGTTGGGCCGCCCGTCGCCGTCGCCGTCCACGGCGAGGCGCAGGTAGACGCTGGGCAGGAACTGCGGATAACCGAAGGCCCCTGCCCAGCTGCCCTTGAGCTGGGAGCGCGGCACGCCGCGGTCGACCATCTTCATCAGCGCGATCAGCTCGCCCTCGAACAGCTGGCGGCGGCGCCCCTCCCACGCCAGCGTGGCGAGCGAGCGGGCAAGGTCGAAGTCGCCCGTGTAGCTGCCGTAATTGGTTTCGTGCCCCCAGATCGCGAAGAGGATCGGCGCGGGCACGCCGTAGCGCCGCTCGACCTGCGCCGAGATCGAGGCCAGCGAGGCATAGCGCGCCCGTCCCCGGTCGATGATCGACGGCCCGACGTGCTGCGAGATGTACGGAGCCAGCGCCGGCGGCGCGGCCTGCCGGCCCGGCTGCGCGGTGTCGAGGGCGATCACCCGCTCGTTGGGTGTCAGGCCCGTCAGCACGCTGCCGATCGTCGCCTCGCTGACGCCCTGCGCGCGCGCATGGGACGCGACCTGCTCGAGGTAGGCGGGAAAACTCTCCGTCTGGGCGCATGCCTGCATCGCGGGCAGCGGTGCCACGACGAGGGCCAGGGCGATGGATGGAAAACGCAGCGAACGCAGGAAGGATCGAAAGGTCATCGCGAGGGAACTTCGCACAAAGCACGAAGGTTGCAAATGGCCTGGCCTCCTTGGCCGTGGACAGCCGCCGCAAGCCCGGCGCCGCTCACCGATCAACCGTCATCTCCGCATCGGCCCGCATTGCCCCTCTTGCGCCGACGCGACATTGGGCTATGCGCGCAAGTGTGCGGACAGGTGGCCGAGTGGTTTAAGGCAGCGGTCTTGAAAACCGCCGTGGGTGCAAGCTCACCGTGGGTTCGAATCCCACCCTGTCCGCCACATTTCCGTTTCTCCCGGATCGTCGATCTCAGGCCGATGCGGGTTGCGGGCGGTTGGCGATCAGGTTGTCGACCACCGAGGGGTCGGCCAGCGTCGAGGTGTCGCCCAGGTTCGAGACGTCGTTCTCGCCGATCTTGCGCAGGATGCGGCGCATGATCTTGCCCGAGCGGGTCTTGGGCAGGCCCGGCGCGAACTGGATGACGTCCGGCGTCGCGATCGGGCCGATCTCGTGGCGGACCCAGGCGATCAGCTCCTTGCGCAGCGCCTCGTCGGGCTCGACCTCGGCGTTGGTGGTGACGAAGGCGTAGATGCCCTGCCCCTTGATGTCGTGCGGCATGCCGACGACCGCCGCCTCGGCGACCTTGGGATGAGCGACGAGCGCGCTTTCGACTTCGGCGGTGCCCATGCGGTGGCCCGAGACGTTGATGACGTCGTCGATGCGGCCGGTGATCCAGTAGTACCCGTCCTCGTCGCGGCGGCAGCCGTCGCCGGTGAAGTAGGTGCCCTTGTACGTGCTGAAATAGGTCTGGAAGAAGCGCTCGTGATCGCCCCAGACGGTGCGCATCTGCCCCGGCCAGCTGTCGGTGATGACGAGGCTGCCGCTGCCGGCGCCTTCGATCTCCCGGCCCTCGGCATCGAGCAGCTTGAGCTGCACGCCGAACATCGGCCGCGTCGCCGAGCCGGGCTTGAGCGCGGTGGCGCCGGGCAGCGGGGAGATCATGATGCCGCCCGTCTCGGTCTGCCACCAGGTGTCGACGATCGGGCAGCGCCCCTCGCCCACGACGTCGTGGTACCAGCCCCAGGCCTCGGGATTGATCGGCTCGCCCACCGAGCCCAGCAGGCGCAGCGACCGGCGCGAGGTCTTCTTCACCCAGTCGTCGCCCTCGCGCATGAGCGCGCGCAGCGCGGTCGGAGCGCCGTAGAAGATCTCGACGCCGAACTTGTCGACCACCTGCCAGAAGCGGCTCGGATCGGGGAAGTTGGGCACGCCCTCGAACATCACCGTCGTCGCGCCGTTCATCAGGGGGCCGTAGACGGCGTAGGAATGGCCGGTGACCCAGCCGATGTCGGCGGCGCACCAGAACACCTGTCCGGGGCGGTAGTCGAACACGTACTCGTGCGTCATCGATGCCCAGACCGAATACCCGCCGGTGGTGTGCAGCACGCCCTTTGGCTTGCCGGTGGAGCCCGAGGTATAGAGGATGAACAGCGGGTCCTCCGCGCCCATCTCCACCGGCTCGCACGCGGCCGGCTGTTCGGCGGCGGCGGAGGCCCAGTCCACGTCGCGGCCTTCGACCATCGGCACGTCGGCGCCGGTGTGCGAGAGGACGATCACCGTATCGGCGCAGGCGCAGCGGGTCAGCGCTTCATCGACGTTGGCCTTGAGCGGGATCTTCTTGCCGCCGCGCAGGCCCTCGTCGGCGGTCAGGACCACGCGGCTGTCGCAGTCGGTGATGCGGCCCGCGAGCGCGTCGGGCGAGAAGCCGGCGAAGACGATCGAGTGGATTGCCCCGATCCGCGCGCAGGCGAGCATGGCGACCGCGGCCTCGGGCACCATCGGCAGGTAGATGGTGACGCGCTCGCCCTTTTTGACACCCTTGGCCCTGAGCAGGTTGGCGAAGCGGCAGACCGCCTCGTGCAGTTCGCGGTAGGTGATGCGGCGGTCCGGGGTCTTCGGATCGTCGGGTTCCCAGAGGATGGCGATGTCGTCGCCGCGGGTCGCCAGGTGCCGGTCGAGGCAGTTGGCCGAGAGGTTCAGCGTGCCGTCCGCGAACCACGAGATGCCGAAGTCCTCCTCGTGGAAGCTCGCCTGCTTCACCACGCTGAAGGGCTTGATCCAGTCGATCCGCTGCGCTTCGCGGCGCCAGAAGCCTTCGGGATCGGCGACCGAGCTTTCGTACATCTCGCGGTAGCGGGCCTCGTCGATCAGGGCGTTTTCGGCCCAGTCGGCGGGGACGGGATATACGGCCTCGGCCATCGGTACTTCCTCTCGATCCGGTCTGGCCCGGTATGCGGACCTTTGCACCGAACATGGCGGCGCTTGTGATGCGGATCAAGTCGCCGTGATAACCTCATGGTAACACCTTGCGCCGCAAGCGAGCGTTCAACCTAGGAGAAACCCGTGCCGCACGACAGGACCACCACGCGCGCCAGCGTCGAGATCCTGTGCGAGGTCCGCCAGGGCACCCGGCCCTGGAAGGCGGCGCGGCTGGAGGACCTGTCTCCCGGCGGCTTCCGCATCGCCAGGCTGCCCGATGCACGGCCCGAAGTGCCCCTGCGCATCCGCATTCCCGGCCTCCAGCTGCTGAGCGCGCGCATCTGCTGGGTGCGTGAAGGCGCCGTGGGCTGCGAATTCGCCGAGCCGCTGCACGTCGCCGTATTCGAGCATATCGTTCGCGCCGCGGGCTAAATTCCGGGGGCGTGCAGCCGTTCTCCCAATGCTCTCTGCGCTTCAGGAGAGAGATACGGAGGCCTGAGAGCGCAGCGAACCATCCGCACTTGAGCGGGGCGCGCCGCCCACATCTCGCAAGCCGTTGCTCTGAAGGGAAGAGTGCTAAGACGGTTTCGCAGCTCTAGCGCGAAAATCTGGACAGGCGGCGAGCGCCCCTTGCGGTCGTTCTGATTTCAGCACACCTTTAGCCAATGCGGCGATTAATCATGGTGGGAAGCATCCTCTGCGCCTTCGCGTTATCTGGCTGTTCGTATACCTACGACCTGCGCGCTGTAAAAATTGGCGGTCGCATCGCCTTCATAGTTGATCCACGATCACAGCGTAGCGCCGACTGCATCAGAAGTATTCATGTCCAAACGGCTCGTAACGAAAATGCAATCGCATCAGCGGGGGCGGATGACGATCCGGTTTTGGTTCGTAACGGCGTATTTTGGTATAAAGATTACGCCGTCGATGATTGTTTGAACGCTTTCCCGATATTTTATGGGCAAAAGCTGAAGGGCGAGCCGTTTAAATATTCTGACCCCACCGAAAAGGGTGTTGAAGCGAAGCCTCTGAAGGTTGGAGTCATCTACGAGGTGGAAACAGCTAGCAGTGGAGGTTATGGGGGAGGCCGTTTTCGAATTCGTGAAGACGGTAGGGTCGAAAATTTGCCTTGATTAGACGCCCTACCAAGCGAATTGGCTACGGATGAGATGTCTGTGGCGGATGGCAACTAACCACCCAAAATCGCCGATCAGCAACGTTCAGGACACGCCCTCCTTGCGGACATAGCGCATGTGCTCCAAGTTACGGGCATGTTGCTCAAACGCTATAACATCCCGACATGGATAGCTCCCATTTGCGCGGCTGCGATAGGCTTCGGAATGTCCCACCTTGGTCAACACTTGGACATGTCGAAGTTTGCATCTGATGCCGTAGGAGTCGCAACAGGTCTTCTGGTAATCGTCGTGCTTTATCGCCTGATAGGGCGTCGCGCAGATTGAAAGAGACCGTCCGCTGCCACTCAAAGTCTGCCGTTCAGGCCCCTGCTCTCGGTCCTGAAACCGGACATTCCGTAACCAACTGACCGCACTCCGGCCCGACGTTCCGCCCCGACGAAAAAGGGCGGACCTTGCGGCCCGCCCTCTTCATATCGCAATCGGAGCCGAGGCTCACATGTGCAGCGCGCGCCCATAGGCGGCGAGCACCGATTCGTGCATCGTTTCCGAGATCGTCGGATGCGGGAACACCGTGTTCATCAGCTCCGCCTCGGTGGTCTCGAGCGTCTTGCCGACGACGTAGCCCTGGATCATCTCGGTCACTTCCGCGCCGATCATGTGGGCGCCGAGCAGTTCGCCGGTCTTGGCGTCGAACACGGTCTTCACGAAGCCCTCGGGCTCGCCGAGCGCGATCGCCTTGCCGTTGCCGAGGAACGGGAAGGTGCCGGCCTTGACCTCGTAGCCTTCTTCCCTGGCCTTCGCCTCGGTCAGGCCGACCGATGCGATCTGCGGGTGGCAGTAGGTGCAGCCCGGGATGTTGCGGCGGTCGAGCGGGTGCGGGTGGACGTCCTTGTTGCCCAGTTCCTTGGCGATGGACTCGGCGGTGGTGACGCCTTCGTGGCTCGCCTTGTGCGCCAGCCACGGACCCTCGACGCAGTCGCCGATGGCCCAGACGCCGGCCACGTTGGTGCGGCCATAGCCATCGACCTTGACGTGGAAGCGCTTGTCCGGCTCGATGCCGAGTTCTTCGAGGCCGATGTTCTCGACGTTCGGCACGATGCCGATGGCGACGATGACGTGGCTGTATTCCTGCGTCTCCTCGGCCTTGCCCTTGGGCGTGATCTTGACCGAAACACCCTTGTCGGACGTGGTGATGTCACCCGCCTTGGCGCCGGTGAGGATCTTGATGCCCTGCTTGGTCAGCGCCTTTTCAAGGAAGGCCGAGACGTCGGCGTCCTCGACCGGCACGACGCGGTCCATCATCTCGACGACCGTCACATCGACGCCCATGTCGTTGTAGAAGCTGGCGAACTCGATGCCGATCGCGCCCGAGCCCAGGACCAGCAGCTTGCTGGGCAGTTCCTTGGGCGTCATCGCGTGGCGATAGGTCCAGATGCGGTTGCCGTCGGCCTTGGCCTTGGGCAGGTCGCGGGCGCGGGCGCCGGTGGCGATGATGATGTGCTTGGCTTCGAGGGTCTCGGTGCCCTTCTCGCCGGTCACTTCCAGCTTGCCGGGAGCCACAAGCTTACCGGTGCCCATGTGCACGGTAATCTTGTTCTTCTTCATCAGGTGCGTGACACCCTTGTTGAGCTGCGAAGCGACGCCGCGCGAACGCTTGACCACCGCGTCGATGTCGGCGGTGATGTTGTCGGCGGCCAGCCCGTAGTCCTTGGCGTGCTTCATGTGGTGCAGCACTTCGGCCGAGCGCAGCAGCGCCTTGGTCGGGATGCAGCCCCAGTTGAGGCAGATGCCGCCCAGCAGCTCGCGCTCGACGATGGCGGTCTTCAGGCCCAGCTGCGATGCGCGGATCGCCGCGACGTAGCCACCGGGGCCGGAACCGAGAACGATGACGTCGTAAGTATCAGCCACTGAATCAACTCTCCTGTTCGATTGCGCGGGGCCTGCCCGCATCGTCGATGGCAACGAAGGTGAAGACCGCTTCGGTCACTTTCACCTGCTCTTCTTCATGCCGGTGGCGGCGCCAAGCCTCGATGGCGATGGTCATCGAGGAGCGGCCCACCTTGCGCAGGTTCCCGTAGACGGAAACCTCGTCGCCGACCTTGACCGGCGAGTGGAACTGCATGCCGTCCATGGCGATGGTCACCGCGCGGCCATGCGAGTGGCGCGCGGCGATGAGGCCGGCGCCCATGTCCATCAGGCTCATCAGCCAGCCGCCGAAGATGTCGCCATAGGCATTGGCGTCGGCGGGCATGGCGGTGATGCGGATGACGGGTTCGCGGTACTCTTCCGCCATTTACTGTGCCTCTACGGTAGCGGCCAGAGGCTGCGGACGATCGTCCACCCCCAGCGCCACGAACGTGAAAATGCCGGTGGCGACCTCGACGTGATCCTCGCTCGCCCGCGCCCGGCCGAAGCCGCGCGTGGCGACCGTCATCGAGGTGCGCCCCGTCCTTGCGACCCGCGCATACACGTTGAGCTCGTCGCCCACGGCCATGGCGCCCGGGAAGGTGAAGTCGGTCGCGCCGACCACCACGGCCTTGAAGCCGGTGCGGCGGGTCACCAGCGAGGCGGCGCCCAGCGCGAGCTGGCTCATCAGCCAGCCCCCGAAAACGCCGCCGTAGGGATTGAGGTCGGTGGGCATCGCGGTCACGCGAATGACCAGTTCTCCGGCCTCAGACTCCATGTCAGGCGACCATGCCCAGCGGGTTCTCGACGTATGCGCGGAACGCGGCCATCAGGCGCGCGCCGTCGGCGCCGTCAACGGCCCGGTGATCGAAGCTGCCAGTCGCGGTCATGATCGTCGCTACTCCAAGCTGCCCGTCTGGCATGACCCAGGGACGCTTGTCGCCTGCCCCAATGGCGAGGATGGTCGACTGCGGCGGATTGATCACGGCGGTGAACTGCTTGATCCCCATCATCCCCATGTTGGAGATCGAGGCGGTGCCGCCCTGGTATTCCTCGGGCTTGAGCTTGCCTTCCTTGGCGCGCTTGCCCAGGTCCTTGGTGGCCTTGGCAATCGCCGAGAACGACTTGCCGTTCGCGTCCTGCACGATCGGGGTGATGAGGCCGTTCGGGATCGACACGGCGACCGAGACGTCGGCGCGCTGGTAGCGGATCAGCTCGCTGCCCGCGAAAGTCACGTTGCACTCGGGCACGTCGACCAGCGCAAGGCCGAGTGCCTTGATCAGCATGTCGTTGACCGAGACCTTGACGCCCTGCTTTTCCAGCGCGGCGTTGAGTTCGGCGCGCATCGCCATCAGCTTGTCGAGGCGGATGTCGACCGTGAGGTAGATGTGCGGCGCTTCCTGCATCGACTGCGTGAGGCGTCGCGCGATGGTCTTGCGCATGCCCGAAAGCTTGTCGACGGTGTGCGGGATGCGGTCGTCGAGCAGCGCGCGGGTCTCCGCGGCCATCTCGACCGAGGCCGGCTTGGCGGGTGCGGCTGCCGTGTCGTTGGCGGCGGCGGGGGCTGCCGACTTGGGCTTGGCAGTGCCGGGCTGCGCGCCTTCGACGTCGGCCTTGACGATGCGGCCGTTGGGGCCGGTGCCGGTCAGGGCTTCGAGGTCGACGCCCTTGGCGGTGGCAATGCGCTTGGCGAGCGGGGAAGCGATCACGCGGCTCTCCTCGTTGGATGCGGTCTTGGCGGCGGGAGCGGGAGTGGCGGCAGGCGCGGCTTCGGCGGGTTCAGCCTTGGGAGACTCTTCCTTGGGAGCTTCGGCCTTGGGGGCTTCCTTGGCGGGTTCCTCGGCCTTGGGAGCGGCCTCGATCGCGGAGGCGTCCTCGCCCTCTTCGACGAGCACGGCGATCACGGTGCCTACCTTCACGCCTTCGGTGCCTTCGGCGACGCTGATCTTGCCGATCACGCCTTCGTCTACGGCCTCGAACTCCATCGTGGCCTTGTCGGTCTCGATCTCGGCCATGATGTCGCCGGAAGCGACGGTGTCACCCTCCTTCACCAGCCACTTGGCCAGTTTGCCTTCTTCCATCGTGGGAGACAGGGCGGGCATCTTGATCTCGATGGGCATGGAAACTATCGCGTTCCTTGTTGTCCGGGGGAGGTCGGAAAAGAGATTTCGCCCCTCATTGGACAACTTGACCCTTGCGCACAAGCGCCCCGCAGTTTCTTTTTTCGCAACGGTGGTGGCTTGCACTGCAGCCTTCGCGTATCAATAAGCCCGATGGAGAGGGAACAGGCAATGCGCGTCTACCTGGTGATTGTCGACGAAAGCGACGAAGCGCTTGTCGCTCTGCAGTTCGCGGCGCGGCGCGCGGCCAAGACCGACGGTGCGCTGCACCTTCTCGCGCTAGTTCCGCCCCAGCCTTTCAACGCCTTCGCCGGCGTCCAGGCCACCATCGAGGAAGAAGCCCGCGCCCGCGCCGAAACGCTGGTGACCGCGGCGGCGGGCAACCTCCTGTCACAGGGCGCGAAGATGCCGGTGATTTCCGTGCGCGTCGGCGAGGACATCAAGGTGGTGCGCAAGTATCTGGAGGAACACCCCGAGGTCTCCGCGCTGGTCCTCGGCGCCGCGCGCGAGGGTGGGCCGGGGCCGCTGGTGTCGCACTTCACCGGGGCGGGCATGGCGCATATGACCTGCCCGGTGTTCGTGGTGCCGGGCGGGCTGGATGCCGAAGCGATCGAGCGGTTCAGCTGAGAGCTCCCGTCATCCCAGCGAAAGCTGGGATCGCTAGCAGGGCCGAACCCACCTTTCGGCGAGGTTCTGCCTAAAGACTCGCCAGCGGTCCCAGCTTTCGCTGGGACGACGTCTTAACTATCGAAAGCTCAGCGCTTGCCCTTCCCCTTGTGCCGGATGTTCGCCGGCCGGCCGCGCTTGCCGACGAGGTGGTTGCCGCGCTTGGCGAAGGCCGTCTGGGGACGCCCGCGCGGCTCGATGCGGCCGCCACCTTCCTCCAGCTCGAACTTGAGCGCACCGGTCAGCGGATTGGCCTCGGCAAGGCGCAAGGGCAGGACCTGCCCGACGGCATATTTCGTGCCGCTCTGCTCGCCCACCAGCACGCGCGCCTTCTCGTCGTAGCCGAACCGCTCGTCGCCCAGCGTCGAGACGGGGACCAGCCCGTCGCCGCCGAGCCGCAGGATCGTGGCGAAGAAGCCGAACTTCTGGACGCCGGTGATGCGGCACTCGAACACCTCGCCCACACGCGCCGACAGCCAGGCGGCAACGTAGCGGTCGATCGTCTCGCGTTCGGCCTCCATGGCGCGGCGCTCGGCCATGCTGATCGCCTCGCTGACCCGGCCGAGATCGCCCTTGTCACGCTCGGACAGGCCGGAGGTCGCCGGAATGTCGCCCTGCGGCCTGGGCTGCTCCAGCTTGTAGGCATCGACCAGCGCGCGGTGGACCAGAAGGTCGGCGTAGCGGCGGATCGGCGAGGTAAAGTGCGCGTAGGACCCCAGCGCCAGCCCGAAGTGGCCGGCATTGCTCGGCCCGTAATAGGCCTGGGTCTGGCTGCGCAGCACGGCTTCCATGATCAGCGCCTTCTCGGTCTCGTCGGCAATGTCCTTGAGCATGCGGTTGAACAGGCCGGGCGTGATGACCTGCCCCATGGCCAGCTTCTTGCCGAACGTCGCGAGGTATTCCTTCAGCGCCATCAGCTTCTCGCGGCTCGGCGTCTCGTGGACGCGGTAGACCACGGGCGCGGTCTTGGCTTCCAGCGCCTTGGCGGCGGCGACGTTGGCGGCGATCATGAAGTCCTCGACCACGCGGTGCGCATCGAGCCGCTCGCGGATGGCGATCTCGGCGATGCGGCCCTGCTCGTCGAGCCTGACACGGCGTTCGGGCAATTCCAGTTCCAGCGGATCGCGGGCCTTGCGCGCGGCGGCGAGAGCCGCCCACGCCGACCACAGGTGCTTGAGGTGCTCTTCCGCCCGGTCCTCGTCGATGCGCGCCTGTGCTTCTTCGTAAGCGATGACCTCGTGAATGCGGACCAGGGCGCGGGTGAAGCGCCAGTCGGAGACGCGGCCTTCGGCGTCGATCCTGATGTGGCAGGCCATCGCCGCGCGGTCCTCGCCCGAGCGCAGCGAGCACACGTCGGCGCTCAGCACTTCGGGCAGCATCGGCACGACGCGGTCGGGGAAATAGACCGAGTTGCCGCGCTTGCGAGCTTCACGGTCGATCTCGCCGCCGGGGCGCACGTAGAACGACACGTCAGCGATGGCGATCAGGGCATCGAAGCCGCCCTGCCCGTCCGGCTGCGCCCAGATCGCGTCGTCGTGGTCGCGCGCGTCGGAGGGGTCGATGGCCACGATCGGCAGGTGGCGCAGGTCCTCGCGGTGCTCGTGGCTGAGCGGCAGCTTCGCGGCCAGCTGCGCCTCTTCCAGCGTCTCCTGCCCGAAGTGGTTGGGAATGCCGTGCTTGTGGATGGCAATGAGGCTGAACGCGCGCGGCGCCAGCGGCTCGCCCAGCACCTGCACGACCTTGACCGAGGGCCGCGCCGACTTGCCGATCGGCTCGCCCAGCACCAGCTCGCCCGGCTTGGCGCCCGCAAGATCGGCGATCGGCGAGGAGTGGCGGATACGCTTGTCGACCGGCGCCAGCCAGGGCTTGCCGGCGGTGTCCATCTCGACCACGCCGAGCACCTGGTCGGCGCTCAGTTCCAGCTTCTTCATCGGGTAGCCGCGCCACCCGTTGTCATTCTCTTCGGTGCGGGCGAGCACGCGGTCACCCTTGCGCAGCGCGGAACCCCTGTGCCTGCCGGGGCCCTTCTCGATCAGACGGATGCGCGGCGGCGGGGTGGCATCGTCGGGCTGCCAGGTGTCGGGAACGGCGATCGCCTCGCCCTCCTCGATATCGACCACGCGCAGCACGGTGACGCGCGGCACGCCGCCCATCTTGTGGAAGGCGGTGCGCTTGCCGTCGATCAGGCCTTCCTCGGCCATGTCCTTGAGCAGCGCCTTGAGCTGGATCTTCTCCGCGCCCTGAAGGCCGAAGTGCTGCGAAATCTCGCGCTTGCCGGCCGGTTCGGTCGAGGCCTGAATGAATTCGAGTATCTGCTTGCGCGTGGGCAGGCCGGGGGCGGGACGGTTCTTCTGTGGCATCGGCCAGCAATGGGGCTGACGCGGCGCTAATGCAATGGGGCGGGTGTTGCTGCCTGCAACTGGCACGCTTGCCTATCAGCCAATAGCCTCGTCGCCCCCGCGCATGCGGGGGGGGCGCTTTCTTCCGTGAGCTCGAAAGAACAAGCGGGGTCACCGCCTACGCGGGGACAACGAGGGGTTTTGCGGAGCCTGTCAGGCGATTCAGAGGTGGTCGGGTTCCGGGCCGTAGCGGTTGTCGCCGTCGCTCGATGGCCAGACGCCGAACACGATGACGATCACCACCGGGATCCATGCGACGAGGCCGTTGAGCATCAGCGCGCCCTGCGCCTCCTGGATGCCGGCGATGTCACCGGTGCGGGCGAGCGTGACGACGCGCACCGCCTTGTCGATCGAGGCGATCTGCAGGGCAATGCCGCCAAGCTGGATCAGCGCGGTCAGCGGGGCGATCCAGCCGGGCTTGTTCGAATCGTGCAGCCGCCGCGTGAACGCCGCGAGCATGAGCCCGATCATGACCAGCGTGACGACCGCCGAAGTCCAGGCCGAAACGCGCATCATGCCCGCCAGCCTGTCGAACATGCGTGTCTGGATTTCCGCCTCGCTGGCGCCCTGCTGCGCGGCGGAGAACACGTCGCCCATCATCGGCCCGGTCATCGCGATCGAGATCAGGAACGAGATCGCGATCTGGATGATGACCAGGAACAGGATGTAGAACCAGAAACGCGAACGACCCTCGCGGCCCCTGAAATTGCCCAGGTTGGCCAGGTTGTATTTGATCGCCGTCAGCATCCGGTTCTTCCCCGTGAAATCAGTAGGACCGGGCGACGTATATCTTCTCGACCGCGGCGCGTCCCGTGAAAATACAGGCACCTGTCGCCGGCGTCGCGTCGATCGGGGTGTTGCGCATGGTCAGCTTGAGTGCCTTCAGCTTCTGCACCACCGCTTCCAGTTCATCCCCGGTCGGGCGAGCCCATTCGACCTCGACCCAGCCCGGATAGCGTTTGTCGTCGCCGAAAGCGGCGGCAAGCTCGTCGAAGCTGGCAGCCGACGAGATGTTGGCATCGCGGCGAGCCTTGGCCTCGGCGTGGAGCGAGGCCTGGATGTCCTCGATCTCGGTCGATGCGCGCGCGACGAAATCGTCCTTGGCCATGCCCACGAAGTTGGCCTTGGCAGCCTCGTTCCACAGGCGGTCGCGGCGCAGCATCGAGACCTGGCCGCCGGCGGCATCGCGCCCGCCGATCTCGAGGATCAGCGGCACGCCCTTCTTGACCCAGGCCCAGCGCTTCTGCGTGGCCTTGCCCGGACGCTTGTCGAGCAGCACGCGGACCGGCTCGCCCAGCGCGGACAGCCCGGCGAGCGCCTTGCGCAGGTCCTCACAGTAGGCGAGCAGCGCGTCGTCCTCGGGCGTTTCGCGCAGCATCGGGAGGATCACGATCTGCTGCGGCGCGACGCGCGGCGGCACGCGCAGGCCATCGTCGTCGCCGTGGACCATGATGAGGCCGCCGATCATGCGGGTCGAGGTGCCCCAGCTGGTCGTGTGCGCATATTGCTGCGCGCCTTCGCGGTCCTGATAGGTGATGCCCGCCGCATGCGCGAAGCCGGTGCCCAGGTAGTGCGAGGTGCCCGCCTGGAGCGCCTTGCCGTCCTGCATCATCGCCTCGATCGAATAGGTGGCCACCGCGCCGGGGAAGCGCTCGTTCTCGGGCTTTTCACCGGCGATCACCGGCATCGCCAGCTCGTCCTCGGCGAAGTCGCGGTACATCTCGAGCGCGCGCAGCGTCTCGGCCATGGCGTCGTCGCGGTCGGCGTGGGCGGTGTGGCCCTCCTGCCAGAGGAACTCGCTGGTACGCAGGAACATGCGCGTGCGCATTTCCCAGCGCACGACGTTGGCCCATTGGTTGACCATCAGCGGCAGGTCGCGCCACGACTGCACCCAGCGGGCCATGGCCTGGCCGATCACCGTCTCCGAGGTGGGACGCACGATGAGCGGCTCCTCCAGCTTGGCCTCGGGATCGGGCACGAGGCCGCCCTTGCCGTCGCCGATCAGGCGGTGGTGGGTGACGACCGCCATTTCCTTGGCGAAGCCCTCGACGTGCTCGGCTTCCTTGGCGAAGTAGGAGAGCGGGATGAACAGCGGGAAGTAGCAGTTCTGCACGCCCGCGGCCTTGATACGGTCGTCCATCAGGCGCTGGATGCGCTCCCACACGCCGTAGCCCCACGGCTTGATGACCATGCAGCCGCGGACGCCCGATTCCTCGGCCATCTCGGCTTCGGAAACGACTTCCTGGTACCACTGCGCGAAATCGTCCTCGCGCTTGGTGTTGAGGGCGTGGCGGATGGCGGGCGTCTTCTGATTCATGGCAGCGCTGTTAGCCGCACTTGGGCGCAGGTTCAAATGGAGGAATGCGTCGTCCCCGACTTGATCGCGTACCGCTGGCAAGCCCGTGTGAATTTCGTCGGGACGGCACGCTGCAGCGGGTTGACGCAATGGTACCCAGAGGTCCGCGGTAGATCCGAGGCGCTCAGATCAGCTCGGCGAGATCCTCGGGGAAAAACGGTTCGTCCAATGCGGCCAGCGCGGCGGGGTCGAACCAGCGCCAGCTGCGCATCACTTCGCGTTCGAGCGCGGTGTGGCCGCCGGTGTCGATCCCCTCGGGGTCGGCGCCCAGTGGCAGGCGCACGCGGAAATAGCGCTCGTCAGCGATGACCGGCACGCCTTCGATGGTAATGAATTCGGCGAGCTTGCGGGCGATCTGCGGCCCCGGCTCGGCGGAGAGCCCGGTTTCCTCAAGCAGTTCGCGCCTTGCCGCTTCCTCGTAGCTCTCGCCCGGATCGACCGCGCCGCCCGGCGTGCACCAGAATGGCGGACGGTCGGGCGGGTCGAAGCGGAACAGCAGCACCCGCCCGGCATCGTCGGTGAGCACGATGCGCGCGGCGGGACGCGGGATTCGCGCTGTCATGACGGCGATCCCGCGCTGCCTCTACTTGCCGAGCGCGTCGAGTCGCTTCTGGATTTCGGCCATCTGGTCGCGCAGCGCCGACAGGTCGCCTGGGTCGGATGCGGAAGGCGTTGCCGTGGGCGCCTTCGCCTCGGGCTTTTCGGCACCGGGCATGAACGCGGAGGACGCGGCGCGGAACATCGCCATGTTCTGTTCGGCGAGCTTGGCGAGCGGGTTGTTGCCCAGGCTGTCCTCGAACGCCTTGGCAAGCTTGGTCTGGTTGGCCCGGAAGTTCTCCATCGAGGCTTCCAGGTAATGCGGGATCAACGATTGCATCGAATTGCCATACATACTGATCAGTTCGCGCAGAAAATTCACCGGCAGCATCTGCTCGCCGTTGGATTCTTCTTCCATGATGATCTGGGTCAGGATCGTATGGGTTATGTCCGCGCCCGTCTTGGCGTCGAGGACCTTGTAGTCCACCCCTTCGCGCGTCATCTTGGAAAGGTGGTCGAGCGTGATGTAGCTCGATGACCGGGTATTGTAGAGCCGCCGGTTGGCGTACTTCTTGATGATCACGGTGTTGTCGTCGCCGGGCGCCGTCTCAGCCATTTCCTGTCCCCAATCCTGCTGATGGTTAAGTTACCATTCCGTATTATCGCATTGCAACACAATTTGCTGCGCAGCAAAAGAGGGAAACACCAGAAACTCCGCGATAATCCTCCGTTTTCAGCGTCGAAGTACCGTCCGGGCACAGTCGGTAGCTCATATTGGGAAAGACCTGCGGCGATGACACTTTCGAGTAACGCGTGGTCGGCGATGAGGTCGCACCGCCCCTCCCCCGCTGCATGTGCGAAGGCAGTGTCAGCCCCACTCGCCGGCGGAGCAAGGACAACTCAGTGTGAGGACAGCGCCTCGCAGGCCGCATTCCACGGCAGCAGGACTGCACCGTGGCGGGCCGGATAGTCCCGCGCCGCCGCGATGGCCGGGAGGCCCGGCCAGTCGGGAAGCGGACCGTCACCCGCGAGCCACGCTACGATGGCAGCGCGCGCGGCCTCGATCCGCAGCGCATCGCTTCCGATCCCCGCAGACGCGAAGATCGCCGCCGAGGCCTGGCCGATGGCGCAGGCCTGGCTGCGAACGCCGACGCGCTCTATCCTGCCGTCCACGCCGGTCGCCAGGGCGAGGGCGATGGTGCTTCCGCAGCTTTTCGAACGCGCCTCGCCGCGCAAGGGCATGTCGTCCGAAAGCGGATAGCGCGCCAGTTCGATCGCGAGGCCGAGCACATCGGGCGTGTAGAGCACGGCCGCCATGGCGTCAGTTCGCGCCCTGCACCGATTCGGCCGCCACGGCCTCGCGGCGACGCTCGGCAATCACCTGGACCAGCGCCTCGCTGCTGGCGTTGACGAAGGGATAGGTGCGTGCGCCGCGGATCCATTCGGGCCGGCCGCCTACACCCCAGATGGTATCGTAGCCCAGCACCAGCACCGAGAAGCCCAGCACGATGATGATGACGCCCTTGACCGCGCCGAAGCCGAACCCCAGCACGCGGTCGATTGGACCCAGCACCGAGGCCCGGCTCCTGGCTCCCGCCCATTTGGCAACGAGCTTCACCAGCGCGAAGGGAATGCCCAGGCACAGCGCGAAGGCCAGCACCGCAGCGCCAGAATCCGAGCCGATGTGCGGTTCGAGCCAGGCGGTGGCGGGCGCGTGGAGCATGCGGATCGCGAAGATCGCGAAGACCCACGCGGCCAGCGCAAGGATTTCCTGCACGAAGCCGCGCATGAAGCCGGTGATTGCACCCAGCCCGACGAAGAGCAGGACGGCGATGTCGAAGCCAGTCATAGACCAACCGGATTAGGCATCCGACAGGATGCGGTCAACGAGGTTGGGCAGCATTGCCAGCCCGCTGAACTTGAGCCCCTTCTCGGGCGGCGGTCCTCCGGACGGACCGAAGGCGGCATTGAAGCCCAGCTTGGCCGATTCGCGCTGGCGGATGGAGCCGTGGGCGACGGGGCGTATTTCTCCCGCAAGCGAGACTTCGCCGAACCAGACCGCGTCCTTGGCCAGCGGCTTGTCGCCCAGCGCCGAGACCAGCGCCGCCGCGACCGCGAGATCGGCGGCGGGATCGCTCAGCCGGTAGCCGCCCGCGACGTTGAGATAGACTTCGCAGGTCGAGAAGTTGAGCCCGCAGCGCGCCTCCAGCACCGCCAGCAGCATCGACATACGCCCCGAATCCCAGCCGACGACGGCGCGGCGCGGGGTCGCCCCGCTCTGCAGCCGGACGATCAGCGCCTGAATCTCGACCAGCACCGGCCGCGTGCCCTCCATCGCCGGGAACACCGCGCTGCCCGCCATCTCCTCCTCGCGTCCCGAAAGGAACAGCAGCGAGGGATTGCCGACTTCGGCGAGCCCTGCGCCTTCCATGGCGAAGACGCCGATCTCGTCCACCGGGCCGAAGCGGTTCTTCAGCGAGCGCAGGATACGGTACTGGTGGCTGCGCTCGCCCTCGAAGCTCATCACCACGTCGACCATGTGTTCGAGCACGCGCGGGCCGGCGATCGTGCCGTCCTTGGTGACGTGGCCGACAAGGACGAGGATGACGCCATTCTCCTTGGCGTAGCGGATCAGTTCGAACGCGCAGCCGCGCACCTGGCTGACGGTGCCGGGCGCCCCCTCGATCTGGTCGGAGTGCATGGTCTGGATCGAATCGATCACCAGCAGCGCCGGCGGGTCCATCATGCCGAGCGTCGTCAGGATATCGCGCACCGAAGTCGCCGCCGCGAGCTGGATCGGCGCTTTCGTGAGGCCCAGCCGGTCAGCACGCAGGCGCACCTGCCCCGCCGCTTCCTCGCCGCTGACATAGACCGACAGCCCACCCGTATTGGCGACGTGCGCGGAGACCTGCAGCAGCAGCGTCGACTTGCCGATGCCCGGGTCACCGCCCATCAGGATCGCCGAGCCGGGCACGAAGCCGCCGCCCAGCGCACGGTCGAACTCGGCGATGCCGCTGGGGCGCCGCCTGGGGATTTCGCCGGGCCTGTCGAGCGGGGTGAAGTGGATCGGCCGCCCGCCCGTGGACAGGTCGTGCTTGGCGGAGAACACCGTCTGCGGCACGTCCTCGGCGAGCGTGTTCCACTCCGCGCAATCGGGACACTGGCCCTGCCAGCGCGTGGAGACGCCCCCGCAGGCCTGGCAGACATATCGACGCTTGGGCTTTGCCATGGCCGATCGACTATAGGGAACGGAAGAAGAACGCAATTGCCTATCGCACGACATTGCCATTGTTTCATCCTTCCGCCAAACTACGGGGATGCAGCAAAAAGAACTGCGGATCTCGCTGGTCTGCTACGGGGGTGTCAGCCTGGCCGTGTACATGCACGGCGTCACCAAGGAGCTATGGAAGGCCCTGCAGGCAAGCCGGGCATTTTCCTCCGGCGAGGACGCGCCGGGCGGCACGCCAGCGGTCTACCTCGAGCTGCTGCGCCGGCTCGAAAGCGGCGGCAACTTGCGGCTGCGCATCCTGACGGACATCGTCGCGGGCGCCAGCGCGGGCGGCATCAACTCGATCTTCCTGGCGCAGGCGATCCATTCCGGGCAGTCGCTGGAGCCGCTGACCGACCTGTGGCTGGAGACCGCCGACGTCGATTCGCTGCTCGATCCCGAGGCGCGGCCCGGTTCGCGCGCGGCGAAGTTCTGGGCGAGCCCGATCGTCACCTACCTGCTCCACCGCCCCGGCAACGCGGTCAGTGCCACCGTCGCGCCCGAGACACGTGCCGAAGTCCGCGAAAAGCTGTCGCGCCTGATCCGTTCGCGCTGGTTCGAGCCGCCGTTCAGCGGCATCGGCTTTTCGCGCCTGCTCTACCGGGCGCTGACTTCGATGGCCGAGGCGCCGGCGGGCAAGCCGCTGCTGCCGCCCGAGCATCCGCTCGACCTGTTCGTGACGGCGACCGACTTCAAGGGGCACCTCGAGACGCTGCGCCTGCACTCGCCCGAACTGGTGCTGGAAAGCGAGCATCGCCTGACCTTCGGCTTCCACGCCGCCACCGCGCGCGAAAGCGGCAAGGCGCTGGCGGCGATCCCGGAACTGGTGCTCGCCGCACGGGCGTCGGCCAGCTTCCCGGGCGCGTTCCCGCCGCTCAGGATCGAGGAGATCGACCGGCTCGTCGAGGAACAGGGCGCAGCATGGCCGGCGCGCGATGCGTTTCTCGCGCGGGTCATGCCCGAGCATGCGCGACGCGGCGAACTCGATTCGGTATCGCTGATCGACGGCTCCGTGCTGGTCAACGCGCCCTTCGCCGACGCCATGGCGGTGCTGCGCGACCGGCCGGCGACGCGCGAGATCGACCGGCGCTTCGTCTACGTCGATCCCACGCCCGACCACCTCGGCGCCGAGATGCGGCGCGATCCGGGGCTGCCGGGGTTCTTTTCGGTGATTTTCGGCTCGCTTTCGTCGATCCCGCGCGAGCAGCCGATCCGCGATAACCTGGAGACCCTCGCCCGCCAGTCGCGCGAGATGGCGACGCTGCGCGAGATCGTCGTCGCCATGCGGCCGCAGATCGAGGAGGCAGTCGACAAGCTGTTCGGCCATACCCTGTTCCTCGACCGGCCCACGCCCAAGCGCCTCGCCGCATGGCGAGCCAAGGCCCAGGCGGCGGCGTTCGAGCAGGCGGGGTATGCCTACCACGGCTATGCGCAAGTCAAATTCAGCGGCCTCGTCGCGATGCTCTCGCGCATGGTGATGGAGGCGGCGCCGGAGCTGGACCTGCCCTCGCCCCAGCCGGTGCGCGCGCGGTTGATGGCGCATCTCGCGTCGAGCGGGATCGACCGGACCGAGGCGCTGCGCAACGGCAGTTCCCCGGCGATGATCGGGTTCTTCCGCGCCCACGACCTCGCCTTCCGCGTCCGCCGCCTGCGCCTTCTCGCGCGCCGGGTGACGCTGGAGTGGGAGGCCGAGGCCGGCGTCACGGAACAGGACCGCGACGCGGCGCGCACGGCGATCTACGCCGCGCTGGCGCTCTATATCGAACGCGAGCCACTGGTTGCGCTGGGCGAGGATTTTGCGGGACTGGCGCGGGGGTTCTTCGAGGACCCGCAGGCGGCGATCGCACATGTCGAGCACCAGCGCAGTCTCGCCGAAGCCGACGCCAAGGTCGACGAACTGCTCGCGACGGCTTTGGCGGCCATGCCGCAGGCGCTGCGGCGGCGGGTGCTGCTCGCCTACCTAGGCTTTCCGTTCTACGACACCGTCACCCTGCCCCTGCTGCGCGGGGAGGGGATGAACGAGTTCGACCCGGTGCTGGTCGACCGCATCTCGCCCGAGGACTGCCACGCGATCCGCCGGGGCGGCACCGACGGGACGCTGCGGGGCAACGAGTTCTACAACTTCGGCGCCTTCTTCAGCCGGGCCTACCGGGAGAACGACTACCTCTGGGGCCGCCTCCACGGTGCGGAACGGGTCATGGATATGATCGCCTCCACCCTCGGCCCCGAGCACGCGATGCCGGCGGCGGAACTGCTGGGGTTCAAGCGCCGGGCGTTTCTCGCGATCCTCGACGAGGAGCAGGACCGCCTGCGCGCCGATCCGGGGCTGGTCGCGCATATCCGCCGCGAGGTGCTGGGCTCGGAAGCGATGCCGGACATGATCCGGGATCGCTGGCGGGTGTGACGATGCGAGAGAGTTTCACCTCCCTGTTTGTCGCCCGCGCATAGGTGGGGTCGCGCCTTCTTGGGGCACGCGGACCGCCAACGAGAAAGCGGGATCCCGGCCTACGCGGGGATGACGGTGGGAGAGATGCGCGGATGATATGCGGCGGCACACAGGCCGTCGCATATCATCTCACGTCATTCCTTCAGCTCGTTCCAGGCGTCCTTCAACCGGTCGAAGAAGCCCTTGGAGCCCGGGCATTCGTCCCCGGTCTCGGTCGCCTGCAACTCGCGCAGCAGTACCTTCTGCCGCGCCGAGAGCTTGGTGGGCGTCTCCACCGAAATCTCGACGACGAGATCGCCGCGGCCACGGCCCTGCAGCACCGGCATGCCGGCGCCGCGCTTGCGCAGCTGCTTGCCCGACTGGATACCCACTGGGATTTCCACCGTGATCGGGTCTCCGTCGATGCCCGGGATCTCGATCGATCCGCCCAGCGCCGCCGTGGTGAAGGTGATCGGCACGCGGGTGAGCAGCATGGTGCCCTCGCGCTCGAACACCCGGTTCGGCTTCACGTGGAGGAAGATATAGAGGTCGCCCGGAGGCGCGCCGAACGGGCCGGCCTCGCCCTTGCCGGAAAGGCGGATGCGGGTGCCCGAATCGACGCCCGGCGGGATATCGACCTGCAGCGTCTGCGGCTTGTCGACCCGGCCCTCGCCGCCGCACGAGCGGCACGGCTTCTCGATCACCTCGCCGCGGCCATGGCAGGTCGGGCAGGTGCGCTCGACCACGAAGAAGCCCTGCTGCGCGCGCACCTTGCCGTGACCGGCGCACATGTTGCAGCCGCGCTTGGCGGTGCCCGGCTCGGCGCCGGTGCCCTTGCAGGGCTCGCAGCCCTGCGAGACTTCGATGGTGATCTCGGTGCTCTTGCCACGGAACGCCTCGTCGAGGCTGACTTCCATGTCGTAGCGCAGGTCCGCGCCCCGGCGCGCCTGCTGGCGTCCACCGCCGCCGAACGAACTGCCGAAGATCGATTCGAAGATGTCGCCGATATCGCCGAAGTCACCGCCCTGGCCGCCGCCACCGCCGCCCGCGCCCTGCTGGAAGGCGGCATGGCCATAACGGTCGTAGGCCGCGCGCTTCTGCGGGTCCTTGAGGCAGTCGTAGGCCTCGCTGATCTGCTTGAAGCGCGCTTCGGAATCGTCGCAGCCCGGGTTCTTGTCCGGGTGATAGCGCATGGCAAGGCGGCGATAGGACGACTTGATGACCTTGTCGTCGGCGCCGCGCTCGACCTCGAGCAGTTCGTAGTAGTCTATTTCAGTAGCTGACACGTGATTGTTCCCCGCCGGAATACTCTAACCGCCACCGGCACAGATTGCACCGGTGGCGGCCAGGGTTTTCATCAGGACTGGTCAGCCCTTGTTTTCGTCGACTTCCGAGAACTCGGCGTCGACCACGTCGTCGTCACCGGCCGGAGCCGCGTTCGGAGCAGCGGCCGAAGCCTGCTCCTTCTCGTAGATGGACTGGCCCATCTTCATCGCGACCTGGGTCAGTTCCTGGGCCTTGGCGTTGATCTCCGCGGCGTCGTCACCGCCAAGGGCGGTCTTGGTCGCGGCGATGGCGGCCTCGACTTCTGCCTTGAGGGCGTCGTCGATCTTGTCGCCGTTCTCGGCGATCTGCTGCTCGGTCGCGTGGACGAGGCTGTCGGCCTGGTTGCGGGCCTCGGCCGATTCGCGGCGCTTCTTGTCCTCTTCGGCGAACTTCTCGGCGTCACGGACCATCTGGTCGATGTCGCTGTCCGAAAGGCCGCCCGAGGCCTGGATGCGGATCTGCTGTTCCTTGCCGGTGCCCTTGTCCTTGGCGGACACGTTCACGAGGCCGTTGGCGTCGATGTCGAAGGTCACCTCGATCTGCGGGACACCCCGACGCGACGGCGGGATGCCGACGAGGTCGAACTGGCCGAGCAGCTTGTTGTCCTGCGCCATCTCGCGCTCGCCCTGGAACACGCGGATCGTCACCGCCTGCTGGTTGTCCTCGGCGGTCGAGTAGACCTGGCTCTTCTTGGTCGGGATCGTGGTGTTGCGGTCGATCATCTTGGTCATGATGCCGCCCAGCGTCTCGATGCCCAGTGACAGCGGGGTCACGTCGAGCAGCAGCACGTCCTTGACGTCGCCCTGGAGGACGCCGGCCTGGATCGCCGCGCCCATGGCGACGACTTCGTCAGGGTTCACGCCGGTGTGCGGTTCCTTGCCGAAGAATTCCTTCACGACTTCGCGCACCTTGGGCATGCGGGTCATGCCGCCCACGAGCACCACTTCGTCGATGTCCTTGGCCGAGAGGCCGGCATCGGCGATCGCCTTGCGGCAGGGCTCGAGCGTGCGCTGGATGAGGTCGGCGACCATGCGCTCCAGGTCGGAACGGGTGACCGTCTCGACGAGGTGCAGCGGGGTCGTCGCCCCGCCTTCCATGCGCGCGGTGATGAAGGGCAGGTTGATCTCGGTCGTCGCGGTGGACGACAGTTCGATCTTGGCCTTCTCGGCGGCTTCCTTCAGGCGCTGCAGAGCGAGCTTGTCGGTCCGCAGGTCCATGTTCTCCTTGGCCTTGAACTTGTCCGCCAGCCATTCGACCAGCTTGGAGTCGAAGTCCTCGCCGCCCAGGAAGGTGTCGCCGTTGGTCGACTTCACCTCGAAGACGCCGTCGCCGATCTCGAGGACCGAGACGTCGAAGGTGCCGCCGCCAAGGTCGTAGACGGCGATGGTCTTGCCGTCCTGCTTGTCGAGGCCGTAAGCCAGCGCCGCCGCGGTCGGCTCGTTGATGATGCGCAGCACTTCAAGGCCGGCGATCTGGCCGGCGTCCTTGGTCGCCTGGCGCTGCGCGTCGTTGAAGTAGGCAGGCACGGTGATGACGGCCTGGGTCACGGTCTCGCCGAGGTACGATTCGGCGGTTTCCTTCATCTTCTGCAGGATGAAGGCCGAGATCTGCGACGGGCTGTAGTCTTCGCCGCCGGCATTGACCCAGGCATCGCCGTTCTTGCCCTTGACGATGGTGTAAGGGACCAGCTCGGTGTCCTTCTTGGTCACCGGGTCGTCGAAGCGGCGGCCGATCAGGCGCTTCACCGCGAAAATCGTATTGTCGCCGTTGGTCACGGCCTGGCGCTTTGCGGGCTGCCCGATCAGGCGCTCACCATCACGGGTGAAGGCGACGATCGAGGGCGTGGTGCGCGCGCCTTCGGAATTCTCGATGACCTTGGGCTTGCCGCCGTCCATGACCGCGATGCAGCTGTTGGTCGTACCCAGATCGATACCAATTACTTTTGCCATTATCCCCATTCCTCACGTCAAGTGGTTGACACCGCACGGATCGCCTCCCTTCCACAAGGCAAGGCGGCTTGCACGGCTCGATGACGTTCCAAGTCGTCGAGCCGCGATATAGGGGTGGTTTTGCTTGGAACAAGACTGCGCGAATGGCATTACCCGAGCGATTTTTCCCCAAGCCGGCGCCTGCGCCGCCTGCCGGGGCATGAGAAGGAAATACCGACCGTGAAATTCGCCCGCCCGATCGCCCTCATCGCCTCCGCTGCCCTGATTGCGGGTCTCGCCGGCTGCGGCAAGGAGCCCGACAGCCCGACCGAATCGAACGAGGCCACCCTCTCCGGCCCCGACGCCAAGCCGGGCCTCGCGGCAAGCGACGGCAAGCTGGTGCTCCCGGTCATCGCCGGGCGGCCCGCCGCGGTGTACTTCACCGTGCGCAACGACGGGGCCGAGCCGGTGACGCTGGCCGGCGTCCACGTATCGGGCGCGGGCAAGGCGGAGATGCACGAAAGCAAGGGCGGTTCGATGGCGGCCGTCGCATCGCTGCCGATCGACCCCGGCGCCTCGGTCGTGTTCGCGCCGGGCGGCCTGCACGTCATGGTCTTCGAACTCGCGGACACCCTCAAGCCCGGCGGCAATGCGGAACTCACGCTGACATTCTCCGACGGCGACAAGCTTTCGATGCCGCTCCACGTCGAGGCGATGGGCGGCGCCGACGGCGGGCACGACATGGAAGGAATGCACCACTGACGGCCCCTGGCGGCGAGCGGGCGCTGACGGCGGGCGAGGTCGATCTCGTCCGCTCCGTCTTCGGAGATGCCATCGACTGCGGCCCCGTGCGTGTGCGGCGTCGGCGGTGGTTTCCCTTCCAGCCCGTCGGCACGGTGATGGCCCCTTGTGGCCACCTGCATTTTCACCCTCGCACGTCGCTCTATCGCGAGGATTTCTCGCTGGCGGATGCGGGGCTGCAGGGACTCTTCGTCCACGAGATGACGCATGTCTGGCAGACGCAGGAAAAGGGCCGCTGGTATCTGCCGCTCATGCGCCACCCGCTGTGCCGCTACGACTACGCCCTGAAGCCCGGCTGGACGCTCGAACGCTATGGTATCGAGCAGCAGGCCGAGATCGTGCGCCACATCTTCCTGCTGCGCTCGGGCATCCACGTGGCGGGCGCGCCGCCACTGCAGAGCTATCGCGGTATCGTGCCCTTCGCCGGGCAGGACCTGGCCTGAAAAGAGGAGAGGCGCGGGCGACATTTCGCCCACGCCTCTTTGCGACCCTCGGGGGGAGTGTCCTGCGTCAGGTCAGCAATCGCGATCCCAGTAGCGGTCGCCATTGCGGTCGTAGCGGTAGCAGCCCCGGTCGCCGTCCTTCTTGACCTGCGAGCCGGCCAGAGCACCGGCTGCGGCGCCGATCGCGGCGCCGGTCCCGACATCGCCGCCTGCAACCGCGCCGACGCCCGCACCCAGCGCAGCGCCGCCAAGGGCGCCTTCACCGCCGTAGTTGCTGGCGCAGCCCGCCATGCTGAACGCACCGGCTGCGAGAAGAGGGAGGATAAACTTGCGCATCGCTGTTCTCCGAAAAATCAGGGCCCAAATATATTGGCTATGCCCAAGTGAACGGAAGTGACCGCAAGAGGTTCCTCGGCAACAAAACGACATGTCCGGCCGGCCGCCCGGTTACCCCGGTAAAAGCGTACGCCGTAACGCAACTTGGGGCCGGCTTTCGCAAGCCCGCCCCAAGTCTTTGGCACTGCCGTTCTGCCCATTCAGGCCCGGATCACTCCGGCTTCTTGGCCACCGCAACCATGGCGGGCCGCAGCAGGCGGTCCTTGATCATGTAGCCGGCCTGGAGTTCCTGAAGAACGGTGCCGGGCTCGGCGTCGGTCGAGGGGATTTCCAGCATCGCCTGGTGCTGGTTGGGGTCGAGCGGCAGGCCCATGGCGGCAATGCGGCTGATGCCGTGGCTGGCGAAGACCTTGTCGATCTCGCGCCCGGTGGCTTCGATGCCGGCGACGAGGCTCTTGAGCTTCTCGTCCTCGCGCAGATCGGCGGGGATCGCCGAAAGCGCACGGGCGAGGTTGTCCGATACCGAGAGGATATCGCGCGCAAAGCCGGTCGCGGCATAGGCGCGGGTGTCGGCGACGTCCTTTTCGAGACGGCGGCGCACGTTCTGCGTCTCGGCGCGGGCGTAGAGCACTTCCTGCTTGGCCCCGGCGAGTTCCTCGCGCAGCTTCGCGATCTCGTCGTTCTCTCCGGCAGTGTCGAGGAAGTCCTCGGGAACGCCCTGGAGTTCCTCTGCCAGATTGGAATCCTTGGGGGCGTCCACGGTCTCGTTCTTCTTGTCGTCGGTCATTTCGTGTGTCTGTCCAGCTATCCGATGAGCTTGCCCAGGCTCTGGGCGGTGAAGTCCACCATGGGCACTACGCGCGCATAATTCAACCGCGTGGGGCCGATAACCCCCACCACGCCGACCACCCTGCCCTCGCGGTCGCGATAGGGCGAGGCGATCACCGAGGAGCCGGAAAGCGCGAAAAGACGGTTCTCCGAGCCGATGAATATCCGCGTCGCCTGCGCCTCGCGCGCGGTGTCGAGCAGGTCGGCGACCGACTGCTTGTTCTCGAGATCGTCGAGCAGCGAGCGGACGCGCTCGAGGTCCGTCAACGCCGCCTCGTCGAGCAGGTTGGCCTGCCCGCGCACGATCAGCACCGGGCGCGCCGCCGCGTCTTCGCTCCAGACGGCCAGCCCCCGTTCGACCAGGTCGCGGCTCGCCGAATCGAGCGCCGACTGGCCCGAGGCGATCTGCGCGCGCATCATTCGCGCGGCCTGCGCCAGCGTGCGCCCGCCCAGATGCGCGGAAATATAGTTCGAGGCTTCCTCCAGCGCGCCCGGCGGCAGGCTCAGGGGCAGCTCGACGATGCGGTTCTCCACCCCCCCGTCCTCGCCGACCAGCACCGCGAGCGCCCGGCCCGGCCCCAGCGGCACGAGTTGCAGGTGCATGAGCCGCGGCTCGCGCCGGGGCACCATGACCACGCCCGCGCCCGAGGAGAGGCTGGACAGCAGCGTGCTCGTCGCCTCCAGCGCCGCCTCGATCGGGCCTGGCGCGGAGATGCGGCTTTCGATGGCGATGCGCTCTTCCACCGTCGGTTCGGCCACCTGCATGATGCCGTCGACGAACAGCCGGAGGCCCGCCTCGGTGGGCAACCTTCCGGCGCTGGTGTGGGGCGCTGCCAGCAGCCCCAGCCCCTCGAGGTCCGCCAGTACCGACCGGATCGACGCCGACGACAGGTTCATGCCCCCCGGCCCGGCAAGCGCCTTCGACCCCACCGGAATGCCGGTGGCGAGATAGCCTTCCACCACGAGCCGGAAGATGTCGCGGGCGCGGGTGGTCAGTTCTGTGATCGGGGGCGTGGGCATCTCGCGACCAGCCTAGGCCTTATGCACTTGCGGCCTCAAGCCCAATGCGCTTAGGGCCCGTGCATAATTCGATTTGCACAATTCAAAGATGAGGATCTTTCATGCGCCCTTCAGGCCGTGCCGCAGACCAAATGCGCGCCATCGACATCCAGACCGGCTTCACCAAGCACGCCGAGGGTTCCGTCCTCATCTCGTTCGGCGACACGCGCGTGCTCGTCACCGCCTCGGTCGAGGAAAAGGTGCCGCCATTTCTGCGCGGCAAGGGCGAGGGCTGGGTGACGGCGGAATACTCGATGCTCCCGCGCGCCACGCACACCCGCGGCAGCCGTGAAGCGGCCAAGGGCAAGCAGTCGGGCCGCACGCAGGAAATCCAGCGCCTGATCGGCCGTTCGCTGCGTTCGGTGGTCGACATGAAGAAGCTGGGCGAACGCCAGATCGTGCTCGACTGCGACGTCATCCAGGCCGACGGCGGCACCCGCACCGCCTCGATCTCGGGCGCATGGGTCGCGCTGCGCCTCGCGGTCGACAAGCTGATGGCTGACGGCAAGATCAAGGAAGACCCGATCCAGGGCCGCGTTGCCGCCGTGTCCTGCGGCATCTGCGAAGGCACGCCGGTTCTCGATCTCGACTACATCGAGGACAGCGCCGCCGACGCCGACGCCAACTTCGTGCTGATCGAGGGCGGCAAGATCGCCGAGGCCCAGGCCACCGCCGAGGGCGCGACTTACGACGAGGAAGGCCTGCTGCGCCTCCTGCGCCTCGCCCGCATCGGCTGCGACGGCATCTTCGCCGCGCAGGCCAAGGCGGTCGGACGCTGATTTTCGTCTGATATCCCCGTCGCCCCCGCACAGGCGGGGGCCCCGCTTGCTTCTTTCGACGCCGGAGAAGAAAAGCGGGATCCCCGCCTGCGCGGGGATGACGAAAAAGGTGGCGTAGGGATTTACGAATGACCCGCAAGTTCGACGGCCAACGCCTCGTCATCGCCACCCACAACGCGGGCAAGCTGCGCGAGATTTCCGCGCTGCTCGCTCCTTACGGCGTCGAGTGCCTGTCCGCCGGCCAGCTCGGCCTGCCCGAGCCGGAGGAGACGGGCACCACCTTCGCCCAGAACGCCCTGCTCAAGGCCCACGCCGCCGCGAGGGCCGCGCAGCTCCCGGCGCTCGCCGACGACAGCGGGCTGTCGGTGACGGCGCTGGGCGGACGTCCCGGCGTCTACACCGCCGACTGGGCCGAGCGGCAATGGTTCGAGGGCGATCCCGGCCGCGACTGGTACATGGCGATGGGCAAGGTGGAAGGCCTGCTCAGCGAACAGGGCCCGGATGTCGACCGTTCGTGCTGGTTCTCCTGCACGCTCGCGATCGCCTGGCCCGAAGGGGACGAGGCGGTCTACGAAGGCCGCGTCGAAGGCACGTTCTCCTGGCCGCCGCGCGGGACGATGGGCTTTGGCTACGACCCCGTCTTCGTGCCGAACGGCCGCGACGTGACGTTCGCCCAGCTGCCCTCCGAGGAGAAGCAAGGCATGAGCCACCGCGCCGATGCCTTCGCGAAGCTGGTGGCCGATCAGTTCGGTGACGGCCTCTTACCCTGACGCTATCCGCACGCTATTGACTTCGCGGCCGAACCCGCGCCTGAGAACACCATGGCCCGCGCCCTCTACATCCACTGGCCGTTCTGCCTCGCCAAGTGCCCGTACTGCGACTTCAACAGCCATGTGCGCGACCGGGTCGATCATGCGGCCTGGCAGGCAGGCCTGCTCGCCGACATGCGCCACGAGCATGAACTGGCAGGCGGCGAACGGCTCGAATCGGTCTTCTTCGGCGGCGGCACACCCTCGCTGATGCCCCCTGCCCTCGTCGCCCGGCTGATCGAGGAAGCGGAAGCGCTCTGGGGCTTCGCGCCCGGGATCGAGATCACGCTGGAAGGCAACCCCTCCTCGGTAGAGGCGTCGAACTACGCCGCGCTGGCGAGCGTCGGCGTCAACCGCGTCTCGCTGGGCCTTCAGGCGCTCGACAACGAGACCCTGCGCTTCCTCGGCCGGCTCCACGACGCTTCCGAAGGCCTCGCAGCGCTGGACGTGGCGCAGGCGAACTTCGAACGCGTGAGCTTCGACCTGATCTACGCCCGCCCCGGACAGTCGCTGGACGGCTGGCGCGCGGAACTGGCGCGGGCGCTGTCGTTCGGCACCGGGCACCTCTCGCTCTACCAGCTGACCATCGAACCCGGCACACGCTTCGAGACCATGGTGCGCAAGGGCGACTTCGATCCGCTGGACGAGGACGCCTGCGCCGACATGTTCGCCCTCACCCGCGAGATGACCGCCGCCGCGGGTCTGCCCGCCTACGAAATCAGCAACCACGCCCGCCCCGGCGAGGAAAGCCGCCACAACCTCACCTACTGGCGCTACCACGACTATGCCGGGATCGGCCCCGGCGCCCACGGACGGCGCGGCGGGCTGGCGACGGTGCGCCACCGCAAGCCCGAAAACTGGCTCGCGGAGATCGAGCGCAGCGCGCACGGCGTGGCGGAGGAACGCGGCCTCGCCCTGCCCGAACAGGCCAGCGAGGCCATGCTGATGGGCCTGCGCCTGCGCGAGGGTGTCGACCTCGACGCCATGGCCGCGCGCTTCGGGCTTGCGCCAGAACTGCTGTGCGACCCGGCCAAGGCGCAATTCTACGAAAGCCAGGGGCTCATCCGCCGCGATGGCGCCTGGATCGGGGTGACCGACGCGGGGATGTGCCTGCTCGACGGGCTGCTCGGCGAACTGGTGCCCGGCCAATTGGTCGAAGGCTGATGGCGCAGAAGGCGGACCTGCTGGAGGCCTGGGGCGGCTATCTTGCACAGGACCGCAGGCGCAGCCCGCACACCGTCCGAGCCTATATCGCAACCGCTTCGCGGCTGCTCGATGCCTTGGGCGAAAGCGACTGGGCCTCGCTCGCAGCCGTAGAGGCGCCCGCCCTGCGCAGCTATCTCGCGGCGCGCCGGGAGAACGGCATCGGCAATATCTCGGCCGCGAGAGAGCTATCAGCGCTCAAGGCCTTCCTCGCCTTTGCGCGTGACAAGTCCGGCATGATCCAGGCGACGCCGCCCCGCCTCAAGGGCCCGCGCATCAAGAAAGGCCTACCGCGTCCGGTAACCCCGGATGAGGCGGTGAACCTTGCCGCCATGGTGGAGGAGGACGCGAGCCAGCCTTGGATCGGCGCACGCGACCGGGCGGTGCTGCTGCTGCTCTACGGCGCCGGGTTGCGCATCGCCGAGGCCCTTTCGCTGACCGGTGCGGCGCTGCCGTTGGGTGAGACGCTGCTGGTCACCGGCAAGGGCGGCAAGCAGCGCATGGTGCCGCTGCTGCCGATCGTGCGCTCCGGCATGGCTGACTATCTGGACAAAGCCCCCTGGCCCATCGAGCGCGACAAAGCGCTGTTCCGGGGAGCGAAAGGCGGGGCCTTGGCGCAGGGCATGGTGCAGAAGGCCGTCGCCCGGGCCCGCGTCATGCTCGGCCTGCCCGCGAGTGCCACGCCCCATGCACTGCGGCACAGCTTCGCCACGCATCTGCTTGGCGCGGGGGCGGACTTGCGTTCCCTGCAGGAACTGCTGGGTCATGCATCGCTGAGTTCCACACAGATCTACACCCGGGTCGATGCGGCGACCTTGCTGGATGTCTACCGCAATGCCCATCCTCGCGAGCGCGGCTGACCACCTCGAGGCCGTATCTATTCCTGCCTAGGCTTCCAGGTCGACACACGCCAAACGTAGAACACGATCGTCACCGCCGCGACAGCGACGGTCGCCCAGCCCAGCCACTGCTCGGCCTCGGCCAGGGTACGGCCCAGCCAGCGACCACCCAGGATCAGCAGCGCATTCCAGATCGCCGCACCCGCCGCCGTGAAGAACAGGAAGCGGAAGTGGCCCATGTGCGCGAGGCCCGCCGGGATCGAGATCACCGTGCGGAACATCGGCATGAAGCGCAGCACGAAGACCACCCAATGCCCGTGGCGGCGCAGAAACCGCCCCGCCACTTCCACATCGTGCCATTCGAGCGTGAGCCAGCGGCCCCAACGTTCGATGAACGGACGCAGCCGCTCGTAGCCCAGGCGGTCGGCGATCAGGAACAGGACGTAGTTACCCAGAGCCGCACCCAGCGTGCCCCAGAACAGCAGCGGCCAGAAATGCATGTCGCCGCGCGCCACCGCGATCCCGCCAAGCCCCATGATGAGTTCGGAAGGGATCGGCGGGATGATGTTCTCCAGCGCCATCAGGAACATGATGCCGAGGTAACCGCCCTGCCGGACGATCTCGTAGACCCACTCAGCCATGGACGGCACCGATCACATCGCCGCGTGGCGCGCCTCGATGGCGTCCCAGATCAGCGCGCCGGTATCGGTTCCGTTGAACCGGTCGATCGCCACGATGCCGGTGGGCGAAGTCACGTTGATTTCCGTCAGCCATTTCCCGCCAATCACGTCGATGCCCACGAAAACCAGCCCGCGCGCCTTCAGTTCCGGGCCGAGCGCCGCGCAGATTTCCTCTTCGGCCGAAGTGAGTTCGCTGGCCTCGGCCGAGCCGCCAACCGCGAGGTTCGACCGGAACTCGCCAGCGCCCGGCTTGCGGTTGATGGCGCCCGCGAAGACGCCGTCCACCAGGACGATGCGCTTGTCGCCTTCCGATACGTCGGGAAGGAAGGGCTGGACCATGAACGGCTCGACCCAGGCATTCTCGAACATCTCGATCAGCGCCCCGAGGTTGGAGCCGTCAGCGGGCACGCGAAAAACCGCCTTGCCGCCGTTGCCGTGGAGCGGCTTGATGACGATGTCACCGGGATGACGCTGGTTGAACGCCTTCACGTCCTCGATCCGGCGGGCAATGAAGGTCGGCGGCATGAACCGTGCATAATCGAGCACGAAGACCTTCTCGGGTGCGTTGCGCACCGAGGCGGGGTCGTTGACCACCAGCGTGCGACCGGCGAGGCGCTCGAGCAGATGCGTGGCGGTGATGTAGCCGAGGTCGAACGGCGGATCCTGCCGCATCAGCACCACGTCGATGTCCTCGCCAAGGTCGATCAGGCGGTACTCCCCGCGCGTGAAATGCGCGCCCTCGACGCGCTGCACGGTCACCGGCGCGCCCCAGCAGGTGAGCCGTCCGCCGGCACCGTGCGACGCATCGTAGGCCAGCGTGCGCACGTCATAGTGGAACAGCGTGTGCCCCCGTGCCTGCGCCGACAGCATGAGCGCGAACGAGGAATCGCCCCCGATCTTGACGGTTTCGAGCGGATCCATCTGGACGGCGACGCGTAGGGTCATGGCGATTGTCGGCCTCTGAGAAAGGGTTGTGCCGCGCGGCTTAGCCGCAACCGGTCCAAGGTGCGACTGGAATTGCGCGTTTCAAGCGCCATGACAACGATCGTCAATTCATTGGTTGCCAGGCATTCTCGATCCGGCGCGGCCACACGCCGGGCGCGATCAGCACGACGTCGATGCGCACATCGTCGCCGGGTTTCTGGTAGCGCGCCGCCAGCAAGCCTGCCGCATCGGCGACGCGCCGCAGGCGGTAGGCGTCGATCGCCATGTCGAGCTCCTTTGCCGTGCGCCGCCACTTCACTTCGACGAAACAGACGAGGCGCCCCCGCCGCGCGACGATATCGACTTCACCCCGCCGCGTCTTCACCCGTCTGGCGAGCACGCGCCAGCCGGTGAGCCACAGGTAGAGCGCCGCCAGCGTCTCGCCGCGCCGCCCCTGCTTCTCCGCTCTGGCCCGGCGCTCGCTCATTTCAGTTCCATGGCCCGTGCGTAGAGCGTCTTGCGGTCGAGCCCGGTCGCCTTTGCCACCATCCCTGCCGCCTGCGAGGCCTTGGCATCGACGAGTGCCGCGCGCAGCAGCGCATCGACGTCGACTTCGCCCATGGGCTCGTCACCCGGCGGCGCGATCAACAGGACGATCTCGCCCTTGGGCGGATGAGCGGCGTAGTGGACGGCCAGTTCGCCCGGCGGCCCGCTGCGACATTCCTCGAACTTCTTGGTCAGTTCGCGCGCCACCGCGACCTCGCGCCCCGGCAGCACCTCGCCGATCGCCGCCAGCGAGGCATCGAGGCGCGGCGCGGTTTCGTAGAACACCAGCGTCGCGGGTACTGTCGCGAGGCGCGCCAGCGTATCCTCGCGGGCCTTGGCCTTGTTAGGCAGGAATCCGGCGAACAGGAACCGGTCGTTGGGCAGGCCCGAAAGCGTCATCGCCAGTACCGCGGCGTTGGCTCCCGGCAAGCTGGTGACGGCAATACCCCGCTCCCTTGCCGTGCGGACGAGGCGATAGCCCGGGTCGGAGATCAGCGGCGTGCCCGCATCGCTGACGAGCGCGACCGGCTCGGCCTCCATGAGGGCGAGGAGGCGTTCGCGGTCGCCCTCCCCGGCGTGGTCGTCGTATCGGATCATCCGCTGCTTTATCCCCAGATGATGCAGCAGCTTGCCGGTGACGCGGGTGTCCTCGCAGGCCACCGCCGCCACGCCTTTCAGGGTTTCCACGGCACGCAGGGTTATGTCGCCCAGGTTGCCAATGGGGGTTGCGACTATGTACAGGCCCGGCGAAAGAGTGTTTTCCATCACCTGACTCATGGCCATAGACCAAGGGAGCGGCAAGCAATGTTCGACAAGAGCCTGAATCGGCGGATAAATCGGCGTAATCTTCTCGCCGCAGCCGCGATGGCCGTGCTCGCCGGCTGCGCGGTCGTGCCCAAGGCGCCGATCACCGCTCCGGCCCCTGCGCCGAAACCGGCCCCGCCCCCCAGCGACATCCCGGTCGACACCGAACGGCACCGGGTTGCGCTTCTGGTGCCCATCACCGGCGCCAATGCAGGCGTCGGCCAGGCGATCGCCAATGCCGCGAACATGGCCTTGCTCGACACGGCCGCCAAGAACCTGCGCGTCACGACCTACGACACCTCGACCGACCCGGCCGCAGCCGCCCGCCGCGCCATCGCCGACGGCAACCAGCTGATTCTCGGCCCCCTGCTGGCCGACGACATCCCGGCGATCTCCGGAATCGCCAAGGCTTCGAAGATCCCGGTCATCTCGTTCTCGAACGACGAGCAGGCGGCCAGCCGCGATGTCTTCATCATGGGCAACCTGCCCGGCCAGTCGGTCACGCGCACCGTGCAATATGCACGCGCCCAAGGTGTCTCCAGCTTTGCCGCGCTTGTCCCGCGCGGCGACTACGGCGACCGCACCAGCGGCGCACTGCTGAGCGCCGTGCGCGCCGGCGGCGGCTCGGTCATCGCCCTGGAACCTTACGACCGCAGCGCCGCCTCGATCGCCGCCGCCGCCCAGCGGATCAAGGCGAAGGGCGGCTTCGGAGCCCTGCTCATCGCCGACAGCGGCAGCCTCTCGGCCCGTGCCGCCACGGCGTTCAAGGGTCCCAGGGGAACCACCGGCGGCGTACGCCTGCTCGGCACCGAACTGTGGAGCGGGGAGCGCGAACTGGCGACCACCCCGGCCCTGGCGGGCGCCTGGTTCGCCACCGTGTCCGACCAGCGCTTCGGCCAGTTTTCCAAGAGCTACCGTGCCCGCTTCGGCGGCCAGCCTTTCCGCATCGCGACGCTGGGCTACGACGCCGTCCTGCTGACCCTACGCGTCGCCCGAGACTGGAAACCCGGCACCCGTTTCCCCGCGGATTCCCTACGTGACGCCAAGGCCTTCCCGGGCGGCTTCCTCGGTGTCGACGGGGCTTTCCGCTTTACCCGGGGCGGCCTCGTCGAGCGCGCGCTGGAAGTGCGCGAGGTGCAGGCCGGCACGGTGAAGGTCATCAGTCCAGCGCCGGTCAAGTTCGGGGAGTGATCGACGCTCGTCCCGGACCGCGTCCGGGCCGACGGTCCTCTTTGGCCGATGTTCTCTTTTTATTCGCCGGATAAGAGCGAAGCCGCGCTTGATTGCGGATTCGCGCGCGCCCTATAGTCCGGCCATGGCCGACGATCTTTTCGACAAGCTCCCCGCCGCCACCGGCGAGTCCTACGATGGTTCCGCGATCGAAGTGCTGGAAGGGCTAGAGCCCGTCCGGCGCCGACCCGGCATGTACATCGGCGGCACCGACGAGCGCGCCCTGCACCACCTTGCCGCCGAGGTGCTCGACAACGCGATGGACGAGGCCGTCGCCGGCCACGCCAACCGCATCGAATTCATCCTGGAGGAGGAACCGGGCACCGCCGGGCGCATCACCGTCCACGATAACGGGCGCGGCATCCCGGTCGACGAGCACCCCAAGTTCCCCGGCAAGTCAGCGCTGGAGGTCATCCTCTCCACGCTGCACTCGGGCGGCAAATTCTCGGGCAAGGCCTACGCCACCTCGGGGGGGCTCCACGGCGTCGGCATCTCGGTGGTCAACGCGCTTTCCGTGAAGACCCGCATCGAAGTGGCCCGGAACAAGGAACTCTACGCGCAGGAATTCTCGCGCGGGGTCACGCTCGGGCCGATCCAGCGCGTCGGTGCGGCGCCCAACCGGCGCGGCACGGCGGTGATCTTCACCCCCGACACCGAAATCTTCGGCGACCAGAAGTTCAAGGCGGCCCGTCTGTTCAAGCTGGTCCGCTCGAAGGCCTACCTTTTCGCCGGTGTCGAAATCCGCTGGAAGTGCGCGCCCTCGCTCGCGGTCGACGGTGTTCCGGCCGAAGCGACGTTCCAGTTCCCCGGCGGTCTCGCCGACCACCTCGCCGAGCAGATCGGCGCGCGCGAGTGCGTCACCGCGCAGTTCTTCTCGGGCTCGCAGGACTTCCCCAAGGGTGAGGACGGCTCCGAGCAGGGGCGCGTCGAATGGGCGATCGCCTGGCCGCTCTACTCGGACGGGTCCTATTCCTGGTACTGCAACACCATTCCGACCCCCGATGGCGGCACCCACGAACAGGGCCTGCGCGCCGCTCTGACCAAGGGTATCCGCGCTTTCGCCGACCTCGTCGGGCAGGCCAAGAAGGCCAAGGACATCACGCCTGACGATGTGACGACCGGCAGCGAGGTCATGCTCTCGGTCTTCATCCGCGAGCCGCAGTTCCAGAGCCAGACCAAGGACCGCCTGACCTCTCCCGAGGCCGCGCGCATGGTCGAGGCGGCCGTGCGCGACCACTTCGATCACTTCCTCACCGACAACCTCGACCGCGGCAAGGCTCTGCTCGGCGCGGTGATGGAGCGCATGGACGACCGCCTGCGCCGCAAGGCCGAGCGCGAGGTCAAGCGCAAGACCGCCACCAATGCCCGCAAGCTGCGCCTTCCCGGCAAGCTCACCGACTGCTCGGGTGAAGGCTCGGGCGAGACCGAACTGTTCATCGTCGAGGGCGATTCGGCAGGCGGGTCGGCCAAGCAGGCGCGCAACCGCAAGACCCAGGCGATCCTGCCGATCCGCGGCAAGATCCTCAACGTCGCATCGGCCACCGCCGACAAGATCCGTGCCAACCAGGAGATCGCCGACCTCGGCCTCGCGCTCGGCTGCGGCATGCGCAAGGACTGCAACGCCGACAACCTGCGCTACGACCGCGTGGTCATCATGACCGACGCGGACGTGGACGGCGCCCACATCGCAACGCTGCTGATGACCTTCTTCTTCCAGGAAATGCCCGACATCGTCCGGCGCGGTCACCTCTACCTTGCGCAGCCGCCGCTCTACCGGCTCGTCTCCGGTTCGACCTCCGCCTACGCCCGCGACGACGCCCACCGCGCCGAACTGGAGGCCACGCAGTTCAAGGGCAAGAAGGTCGAAGTAGGCCGCTTCAAGGGCCTTGGCGAAATGAACCCGCAGCAGCTGCGCGAGACGACCATGAGCCCGGACAGCCGCTCGCTCATCCGCATCACGCTGCCCCCCGAATACGAGGACCGCGCGGCGGTGAAGGACCTCGTCGACCGCCTGATGGGCCGCAATCCCGAACACCGCTTCCAGTTCATCCAGAACCGTGCCGGCGAAATCGATCCGGAACTGATCGACGCTTGAGCGTCCCATGCTCCAGCCTCATCCCGGCAAACGCCCGCAGATCATGAGTGGTTGGACAGGCTGTTCGGCCATCAGGCCTGAGCAGGGCGGTCTGTCGCCCGAAGGCGCCGCCGTATCATGGCGAACAGCCCGGCCAGCACCAGCGGCATGATCGGTAGCCCGGCATTCATGGCCAGCGGCCGGGCAAACGCCGGTGCGGCGAAGGCCAGCACGATCGCGAGCTTTTCCCAGTCACGAAAGCCGTGGCGCAGGCCCGTCCCTGTCAGCCACAGCAGCGGAAAGGCTAGCAGGACCATATCGTAGTCGAGCACGAAGGGCGTCGCCAGCAGCGCTCCGGTGAAGGTCAGGGCCGCCAGTCCGGCCGACCAGCGGCGGCGCCATGCGGCGAATCCGAGCAGTGCGGCCGTGCCGAGAGAGGTCAGCGCCTGCACGGCATAGGCCAACGTCGTCGGCGCGCCTAGCAGCTTGAGCGCGGCAAAGGGGCTCGTCATCTTGGCATAGCCCACCGCACCGGCCGCCATGGCGTTTTCCGCCCGCGCGCTCGCGGCCAGCCAATGCGGCCAGACTTCCGGCCCGAAAGCCAGCGCCGAGCAGGCGGCCAGTGCCAGCGCGGTCAGAACGGCGACGGCGATGACTTTCCACTCGCCGGTGACGAGCAGCGCGAGCGGCAGGAGCAGCCCGAACTGCGGCTTGATCGTGGCGAGGCCCAACAGCACGCCCGCCCACGCCGGCCGCGATGGCACCAGCAAGGCGCCGAGTCCCAGCAGGCCGGCGACGAGGAACGCGGTCTGGCCGTGCGTCACGACGATCGGCACGGCGGGGACCGCAAGGAACAGCAGCCAGAGCGGTGCATGCACACCCGCCTCGCGCCACCAGCACCGCGCGGCGGCGACATACAACGCCCCCGTCACGATCAGCCATCCCGCCAGCGCGGGAAAGTAGCCGAGCAGGCCCAGTGGGCGGCAGAACGGAAGGAACGACGGCGGATAGAAGAACGCCGTGTAACCCGTGCTGGCGGCGAAGAAGCCCCGCTGCGCGGCGATATGGGCGGCACTGTCGTAAGGGTCGGCACCGATCGCGAGCATGCGGCCCACGGTCCAGAAGCTCACGAAATCGCTGCCCAGCAGGAAGCCGTTGCGGTCGACGCCGCCGTGCGAGGTCAGCACCAAAGCGGCCAGCATCACAACGTTGATCACCGCCAGCAGGCGCAGGTATCCCCTCGCCCGCGCCGTACCCAGCCAGTCCATCCTGCGCAGGAAATCAGCCCCCATGGGTCATGCTGTGCAACGCCGCGGCGGGGTTGTCCATGCTGCCTCGCGCGCCGCCTGAACGATCTTGTCTTGCTGCGCCGCACCACATAAGGCTTAATCGTATAGTTAAAAGCGGACAGGACGGCTTCATGCAGCGCTTCGAAGGCACCAGCGATTACGTCGCGACGGAAGATCTCAAGGTCGCGGTCAATGCCGCCGTGCTGCTGCGCAGGCCGCTGCTGGTGAAGGGTGAGCCCGGCACCGGCAAGACCGTGCTGGCCGAGCAGATCGCCGCCGCGCTGGGCGCGCCGCTGATCACCTGGAACGTCAAGTCGACCACCAAGGCGCACCAGGGCCTCTATGAATACGACGCCGTCGCCCGCCTGCGCGACGGCCAGCTTGGCGACGAGCGGGTCCACGACATCTCGAACTACATCCGCAAGGGCAAACTATGGGAAGCCTTCACCGCGCCCGAGCTTCCCGTCCTGCTGATCGACGAGATCGACAAGGCCGACATCGAGTTTCCCAACGACCTGCTCGCCGAACTCGATCGCATGGCCTTCGATGTCTACGAGACCGGCGAGCACATCGCCGCCGTGGAACGGCCGATCGTGGTGATCACCTCGAACAACGAGAAGGACCTGCCCGACGCATTCCTGCGCCGCTGCTTCTTCCACTACATCAAGTTTCCCGACCGCGAGACGATGGAGGCCATCGTCGACGTCCACTTCCCGGGCATCCAGAAAACCCTCGTCCGAAAGGCAATGGAGATCTTCTATGAGCTCCGCGACGTGCCGGGCCTCAAGAAGAAGCCTTCGACCAGCGAACTGCTCGACTGGCTCAAGTTGCTGCTGAACGAGGACATGCCGCTCGACGTCCTGCAGAACAAGGACCCGGCCAAGGCGATCCCGCCGCTGCATGGCGCGCTATTGAAGAACGAACAGGACGTGATGCTGTTCGAGCGGCTGGCCTTCATGACGCGCCGGGGAAGCTGACATGGCCGCGCCATACACCGGACGCTGCAACTGCGGCGCCGTCACCGTCGAGATCATCGCCGAGCCGGTCGCCACGCGCCAGTGCTGGTGCCGCCAGTGCCAGCGAATCGCGGCGGGCGGGCCGACCAACAACGCGATGTTTCCCACCGATGCAGTGACGATCACCGGGGCCCGGGCGGACCACGCCTACGTCGCGGCCAGCGCGAACGTTCTAACGCATGAATATTGCCCCGACTGCGGAACCCCGGTGCTCGGCCGGTCGAGCGCGCGGCCGCAGTTCCGCACGATCCGCCTCGGCCTGCTCGACGAAGGGCACGGCCTGAGCCCGCAGATGGCGATCTGGACCGACGAAGCGCCCGGCTGGGCGGTGATCGATCCCGGCCTCGAAAGCTGGCCCCGTCAGCCGCCTTCGCCCGCCGCGCCGAAGGACTGACGGCGTGTTCCTGAACTTCATCGACGAACTTCGCGCGGCAGGCATCCCCGCGTCGCTCAAGGAGCACCTTGTGCTGCTCGAAGCGCTCGACAAGGACGTGATCGAGCAGACGCCCGAGGCGTTCTATTACCTCAGCCGCGCCACTTTCGTGAAGGACGAGGGGCTGCTCGACCGCTTCGACCAGGTGTTCAACAAGGTCTTCAAGGGCATCCTCACCGACTACGGCCAGCAGCCGGTCGACATCCCCGAGGACTGGCTCAAGAAGATGGCCGAGCGCTACTTCTCCGCCGAGGAGATGGAGAAGGTCAAGGCGCTGGGCTCGTGGGACGAGATCATGGAGACGCTCAAGAAGCGGCTCGAGGAACAGCAGAAGCGCCACTCGGGAGGCAACAAGTGGGTCGGCACCAACGGCACCTCGCCATTCGGACACTCGGGCTACAACCCTGAAGGCGTGCGCATCGGCGGCGAAGGCCAGCACGGGCGCGCGGTGAAGGTCTGGGAAAAGCGCGAGTTCGCCAATCTCGACAACTCGAAGGAACTGGGCACCCGCAACATCAAGGTGGCGCTGCGCCGCCTGCGCCGCTTCGCCCGCGAGGGCGCCGCTGAGGAACTTGACCTCGACGCCACCATCTCGGGCACCGCGAAGCAGGGCTGGCTCGACGTGGTGATGCGGCCCGAGCGGCACAATGCGGTCAAGGTGCTGCTGTTCCTCGACGTCGGCGGCTCGATGGATCCGTTCATCAAGCTGATGGAGGAGCTGTTCAGCGCCGCCACCGGCGAATTCAAGAACATGGAGTTCTTCTACTTCCACAACTGCCTCTACGAAGGCGTGTGGAAGGACAACAAGCGTCGCTGGTCGCAGCGCACGCAGACCTGGGACCTGCTCCACAAGTACGGGCACGACTACAAGGTGATCTTCGTCGGCGACGCGGCGATGAGCCCCTACGAGATCAGCCATCCCGGCGGTTCGGTCGAGCACATGAACGAGGAAGCCGGTGCGGTGTGGATGCAACGCGTGGTGCAGACTTACCCGGCAACGGTGTGGCTCAATCCGACGCCCGAGCGGCAGTGGGAATATTCCGGCTCGACGAAGATGATCCGGGAACTCGTTGGCGGCTCGATGTTCCCGTTGACGCTGGACGGGCTGGACCGGGCAATGCGCGAACTGACGCGGAAGAAGGCGTAGATTACGTCGTTCCCGCGCAGGCGGGGACCGCTGGCCGGGCCGGGCCCATGTCTCGGCAAGCGCCTGCCGGCAGGTGGCGGCCGGAGAACTGTCGCCTCAAGGGTTCCCAGCGGTCCCCGCCTGCGCGGGGACGACGGGGTTTTCAGTACAGCAGCAGATCGGCGATGTCGGCCCGCCACGCTGCTTCGTCGGCGACGGCGATGCGCTCGAGATCGTCCGGCGTAGAGGTGGAATTATCCACCCAGTCGCGCAGCGCCGGACCGCCGTTGATGACGTCGATCGCAAGACGGTCGAACTCGTACTCATACGGAAAATCACGCCAGAGCGGGTAGTCCGGGTACAGCCGGCGGATGGCCTTGAACGCCAGCGCCTGGAGCCGCCACGGACGGAAGGCGTGGTGGTCGTAGAACGCACCCTCGGCGTGGATCATCAAGCCGTTGCAAAGGGTCTTGGCGTGTTTGTGGAAGGTCGGCTCGAACCAGCATTCCCGTAGGGCGCAGCCGGTCAGCCAATGGGGCGCAAAGGCCTGCATTTCAGCCAGAACCGCCTTCGCGTCGATATCCGGTGCGCCGCACAGGACTTCGAGCGGACGCGTGGTGCCGCGCCCTTCCGAAACCGTCGCGCCCTCGATCATGACGGTACCGGCGTAGGCGCGGGCCATGTTGATGTTGGCTGCATTGGGGCTGGGGTTGATCCAGATGCGGTCCTCCGGCCAGCCGAAGCCGGGCGCGGCATCGGGCAGCCAGCCTTCCATGGCGATCACGCGGTAATCGACGTCGAGGTTGAATTGGCGGATGAACCAATGGCCCATCTCGCCCAGCGTCAGGCCGTGGCGCATCGGCATGGGCCCGGCGCCGACGAAGCTTTCCTGCCCGGCGATCAGCGTCGTGCCCTCGACCGGGCGGCCGGCGGGGTTGGGGCGGTCGAGCACCCAGACGCTCTTGCCCTCGCGCGCCGCTTCCTCGAGGAGGTAGAGCAGCGTGGTCACGAAGGTGTAGATGCGGCAGCCGAGGTCCTGCAGGTCGAACAGGAAGACGTCGGCGGTATCCATCATCGCGGGCGTCGGGCGGCGCACCTCGCCGTAGAGGCTGAAGACCGGGATGCCGTGGACCGGATCGGTCTCGTCCGCCGTTTCGACCATGTTGTCCTGCTTGTCGCCCTTGAGCCCGTGCTGCGGGCCGAAGGCGCTGGTCATGTTCACGCCCGCCGCGATCAGCGCATCGAGCGAATGGACCAGCCCCTCTGTGACCGAGGCGGGGTGGGCGATCAGGGACACGCGCTTGCCCTCAAGAGGCTGGCGCAGGGCGGGGTCCGCGAGCAGGCGGTCGATACCGAACTTCATGCGCGGTTCGGTGCCGCAACCGTTTCGAGGAAGCAAGCCGGATCGTGGAAGTCGGGCACATCGCCGCCGTGCACCAAAGCCCAGTAGCTCCTGTGCCCACCCTGCTCCTCCAGCACGGCCGTGAAGCCGCAGCGCCACGGCGCATCGGGAAGTCCGGCGACGGGGATGGCGGCGTCGAAGATCGCGAGGTCGGTGCCGAGCCGCATGGCGCAGTCCGGCTCGCGCGGCATCGGCCTTTCGGCCATTCCCTCGCGCCGGCTGGTGAAGTCGTAGACGTTCCAGCGTTCGGAGGGGGACAGGTTGAGTTCGGTGTAGCCCGGCCCTTCCCCGGCCTGAAGGAACAGCTCGAAACAGGTCGTCTGCCACAGGCCATCGGCGCGGCCCTTGCCGGCGAAGGCGGGCACGACCAGCTTTCCGGCGCCCATGATCCTCCACCGGACCCTCAGCCATGTCGCATCGAAGCCGATGATCCGCGCCTCGACGCTGCGGATAGCGAGCGGAGGGTGCGCGGGGTGGAAGGTGAGTTCGGTCATGAAGCCGGGGTAAAGCGTCTGGCGACCGCGTGACAATCGGGATTCGTCCAACCGCCCGTCGTCACGGGCCTGATCGGCAACGCTGGCAGGGCCGCCCCGGACCATGACCTACGCCGCGATTCGGTGGCCGATGTGCTGCTGTCGCCTGACGGTTACCCAGCGATCCCCGCGTTCGCGGGGACGACGGATTAGGCCCTTGGCATCATCGCCGGCGTTTATTTGTCGCGCATCGCATGCTAGTCGCGCCGCTCATTCCAACGCCGAAGCGAGACGATGACCTACAATTCCTCCCTGCTCCGCCTGCTCGACGAGCGCGGCTACATCCACCAGACGACCGATGCAGAGGGCCTCGATGCCCTTGCCGCGAAGCAGGTGGTGCCGGGATATATCGGCTTCGACGCGACCGCCCCCTCGCTGCACATCGGCAGCCTCGTGCAGATCATGATGCTCCGCCGCCTCCAGCAGACCGGCCACAAGCCGATCGTGCTGATGGGCGGAGGCACCACCCGCATCGGCGATCCGACCGGGCGCGACGAGAGCCGCAAGATGCTGTCGGACGAGACGATCGAAGCCAACATCAAGGGCATCTTCTCGATCTTTGCGCGCCTGCTCAAGTTCGGCGACGGCCCGACCGACGCGGTCATGGTCAACAATCAGGACTGGCTGGGCCAGCTCGGCTACATCCAGGTCCTGCAGGAAGTGGGCACCCACTTCACGGTCAACCGCATGCTGTCGTTCGACTCGGTGAAGCTGCGCCTCGAGCGCGAGCAGCCGATGACGTTCCTCGAATTCAACTACATGATCCTGCAGGGCTACGACTTCCGCCACCTGTCGAAGGACCAGGGTGTGCGCCTCCAGATGGGCGGCTCGGACCAGTGGGGCAACATCATCAACGGCGTCGAACTGACGCGCCGCATGGACCAGCGCGAGGTATTCGGCGTCACCACGCCGCTGCTGACCACGGCCGATGGCGCGAAGATGGGCAAGTCGGTCGGCGGCGCGGTCTGGCTCAACGAGGACCAGCTGCCCGCCTACGATTTCTGGCAATACTGGCGCAACTGCGACGACCGCGACGTGGGCAAGTTCCTGCGCCTGTTCACCGACCTGCCGATGGACGAGATCGCCCGGCTCGAAAACCTGGAGGGCGCCGCGATCAACGACGCCAAGGTCGCGCTGGCCAACGAGGTCACGAAGCTCTGCCGCGGCGAGGATGCCGCAACCGCCGCCGCGTCCACCGCGCAGGCGACCTTCGCCGGCGGCGGCATGGGCGATGATCTGCCCGCCATCGAGGTCGATGCCGAAGGCGTCCGCCTCGCCGCCGCCTGCACTGCACTCGGGTTCGTCGCCTCCAACGGCGAGGCCAAGCGCAAGATCGCCGAAGGCGCGGTGCGACTCGACGACGAAACGGTCTCCGATCCCACCCTGCTCATCACCGTAACGGCTGGCCAAAGCCGCAAGCTGAGCCTAGGCAGGAAAAAGCACGGCGTGATCAAGGGCGTCTGATCTCCATCCCGGTCCGGGTCATCCTCGGACCGGGGGAATTTACCGATTGTTTGCCATTTGCATTTATGGACAGGTGACGGTCCAAGAACAAAGGCAACGTAACATGAGTGCAGGAGCGCAGCTCACTGTAACCGACAAGCGGCGCGCAGCGCGCCATCCGGTCGACTACACCGTGATCGCCGAGCATCGCCAGCTTGGCGACTTGGACCTGCATATCATCAATGTTTCCGCACAGGGCTTCATGGCCCAGGGCGAACTTGGCCTCGACCGCGGCGAACGCATCGTGATGCGCCTTCCCGTGATCGGCCGCATCGAAGCCCACATGATCTGGGCGCATGAGGGCCGCGCGGGCTTCCAGTTCGAGCGGATCATCCGTGTCGATGATTTCCTCAAGCTGGTGGACACGCTGCAGCCCAACCCCCGCCTGCGCCCCCGCCGCTGAAATTCGCGCGCAACTCCTCTAACTCGGTTCGTCGCTAGCGGAAGTCGGGTCGTCGGAATTCGGACTTCGCGTATTGTTATAGTATAACATCACAATTAGCGGGAGGCGCATGGACACGCAGACTTCCCGAATCGCCCTGCTGGCTATGGCCGGCTTCTTCACGACGTGCAGCGCAGTGACGCTTGCGACAGCCGCTCACGCGCAGGATACCAGTTCTCGAGCGGCGTCCGCGCGGACCAATGACACTGCGCATGCCCCGGCCCATTCCGACGACGCGGACGACACCAGGGACATTGTCGTCGTGGGCCATCCCCCGACCGACTATGGCCTGCTTGCCGCGACTGCCAGCCTGTCGGGCGACGCGCTGGTGGCCGAGACGCGCGGCCAGATCGGCGAAATCCTGAATTCCCTCCCCGGCGTCTCCTCGACCAGTTTCTCCCCGGGTGCTTCACGCCCCGTGCTTCGCGGCTTCAGCGGTGACCGTGTCAGCGTACTGACCGACGGCATTGGCTCGCTCGACGCCTCCAACGTCTCGGTCGATCACGCCGTCGTCTTCGATCCGCTGACCGTCGATCACATCGACGTGTTCCACGGTCCCTCGGTACTGCTGTTCGGCGGCAATGCCATCGGCGGCGCGGTGAATGCGATCGACAAGCGCATCCCTCGTCAGGTCCCCGATCGCATCACCGCCACCGGCATCGGCAGCTACGCCACCGCCGCCGACGAGCGCGCGGTGAGCGGTGCCGTCGACGCCCCGCTGGGCGAACGCTTCGTCGCCCACGTCGATGCATCCTGGCGCAAGAGCGACGACCTGCTGACCGGCGGGCATGTCTATTCGCAGGCGCTGCGCGGCGACATGCTCCACGCCGCCGAACACCTGCGCGAAGATGGCGAAGACGCGGAAGCGGTCGAACTGGAAACCGAGGCGGGCCGCTCGGGCCGCATTCCCAACACGGCGGCACGCGCTTACACTCTCGGCGCCGGCCTCGCCTTCATCGACGCGGGCGGCAGCCTCGGCATCTCGTACCAACGCTACGACAGTCGTTACGGCGCCCCCGACCGTCCCGACACCGGCCATGGCCACGAGGACGAGCATGACGCAGAAGAAGGCGGCCACGACCATGGCGAAGGCCCGGTCACGATCGGCCTGCACCAGGATCGTTTCGACCTGCGCGGCGAGCTCAAGCTGGCCGGCTTCCTCGACAGCGTGCAGGTGCGCGGCGCCTATGCCGATTATAAGCACACCGAATTCGAGGGCGACGAAGTCGGCACCGTGTTCGAGGGCCAGGGCATCGAGACCCGCGCCGACCTCGTCCAGGCCAACCACGGCGGCTGGCGCGGCCGCAGCGGCGTTCAGTACCTCTGGCGCCAGCTGACCGTCACCGGCCCCGAGGCTGTCGTCCCGGACTACGAGATCGACCGCATCGGCGTCTTCACGCTGCAGTCGCTGGAAGTGGGCGGCGGCTTTTCGCTCGACGCATCCGGGCGCTACGACAGCTCGCACGTCCAGTCGCGCGGTGCTTCGTTCGACAAGTCATTCGACCTGTGGTCCGGCGCCGTCGGCGCGAGCTGGAAGTCCGACACCGGCTTCAACCTGGGCGCCAACTTCGTCCACGGCGAGCGCGCTCCCTCACCCGAGGAACTGCTGAGCGACGGCATCCACGTCGCCACCCAGTCCTACGAAGTGGGCGACCGGACTCTCGGCATCGAAAAGAGCAACGGTTTCGAGGCTTACGCGCGGTATAATACGCCGACGCTCGACTTCTCGCTGACGGGCTATCTCACCGACTTCGACAACTACATCGCCCCCCTCGCGACCGGCGAGGAGCAGGAAGGCCAGCCCGTCTACCGGTACACGGGCGTCCAGGCGCGCTTCAAGGGCTTCGAGGCGGCCGGCAGCTTCCAGGCGGTGGCCTGGTCCAGCGGCGAACTGCGGTTCGACGGCGCGGCCGACTACACCCGCGCGCAGATCAAGGGCTACGGTCCGGTTCCGCGCATCCCGCCGCTTCGCCTGCGCGGCGGCAGCGCAGTCACGCTGGGGGACGTGCGCCTGCGCGGCGAGGTGGAATGGAACGCGCAGCAGGACCGCGTCGGCGACTACGAGAACCCCACTTCGGCCTTCACCCTCGTTAATCTCAGCGCCGACTGGCACCCGATGGGCGCGGACGGCCCGGTCACCCTGATGCTGGCGGCGGACAACCTGTTCGACGTCGTCGGCCGCCGGTCGGCGTCGTTCACCCGCGACTTCGTGCCGATCGCCGGGCGCGATGTGCGCCTGACCGCGAAGTTCACCTATTGATCTAAAAACGCAGGGCATCTTGGCAAGGGGGGGCCGCACTGCCATGCACCGCGAGGTGAGTCTCCCCCCTTCCCCGCCCGCGCCCCCACCCTTGGCAGAGCCCACTTCGCCGCTGGGCATCGCCGACTACCGCCGGTTCTGGCTGGCCCGCTTCTTCGCGGTGCTGGCCACGACCGGCACGGTGGTCATCATCGGCTACCAGCTCTACGACATCGCCCGGACCGACTATGCCATGTCGATCCCCGAGGCCGCTTTCCAGCTTGGCCTGCTGGGCTTCGCGCAGTTCCTGCCAGTCTTCCTGCTGACCCCGGTGGCGGGCGTGGTGGCCGACCGGTTCGACCGCCGCAAGGTCGCCGGCGTCGCGGCGCTGCTCGACATGGTCGTGGCAATAGGGCTGGGCGTCACCACCGAGATGGATCTGCGCAGCCTTCCGGTGCTCTACTTCTTCGCCGTTCTCCACGGCACCGTGCGCGTTTTCATCAGCCCCTCGATGGCGGCGATCGCGCCCAACATCGTGCCCCCCCGGCTGATCCCGCGGGCGATCGGCTTCAATTCGATCGCGATGCAGGCGGGCACGATCATCGGCCCCGCCGCCTACGGCTTCCTGTTCGCCGCCGGCCATGCCCTGCCCTACTGGTCCTCGGCGGTGTTCACGCTGGGCGCCTCGATCGCCATCCAGTCGATCCGCAACCTGCCGCCGCCGCGCCCCGACGCGCGCAAGGCGCATCCGATCCGGCAGATCGTCGAGGGCTTCCAGTTCGTCTCGCGCGAGCGTTTCTTGCTCGGCTGCCTGACGCTCGACCTTTTCGCGGTCCTGCTCGGGGGCGCCACCGCGCTGATGCCGGTCTTCGCGCGCGACATACTGCATGTCGGACCGGAGGGCCTTGGCCAGATGCGCGCGGCGACCGCAGCGGGCGCGGCCGTCGTGGCGCTGTGGCTCTCGTTCCGGCCGCTGAAGTCCAACGTCGGCGTCAAGATGCTCATTGCGGTCGTCGGCTATGGCGCGATGACCGTCGCCTTCGGGCTTTCGCGGCATTTCCTGCTTTCCCTGGTCTTCCTCGCGCTGCTGGGAGCAGCCGACATGATCTCGGTCTTCATCCGCAGTTCGCTTGTCCAGCTGCGCACGCCCGACGACGTGCGCGGACGGGTCTCGGCGATCTCCGGGCTTGCCATCTCGGCCTCGAACGAGCTGGGAGAGTTGCAGTCCGGCTTCGCCGCCGCCCTCCTCGGCGCGACCGGAGCGGTTGTTTTCGGCGGCAGCGCTGCCATAGTCATCACCCTTGCCTGGGCCTGGCTCTTCCCGGAAATACGCCGGGCCCGTACCTTCGAACCCCGTTGGGAGCAGAAACCATGAAGGCCGACAGCATCCTCGCCACGATCGGCAACACCCCGCATATCCGGTTGTCCCGCCTGTTCCCCGACCACGAGGTCTGGGTGAAGGCCGAGCGCGCCAATCCCGGCGGCTCGATCAAGGACCGCATCGGCCTCGCCATGATCGAGGCGGCCGAAACGGAAGGCAGCCTCCAGCCCGGCGGCACGATCATCGAGCCGACCTCCGGCAACACCGGCATCGGTCTTGCCATGGCGGCCGCGGTGAAGGGCTACAAGCTCATCCTCGTCATGCCCGAATCGATGTCGATCGAGCGCCGCCGACTGATGCTCGCCTACGGCGCGCAGTTCGACCTGACGCCGCGCGAAAAGGGCATGAAGGGCGCGATCGAACGGGCCCGCGAACTGATCGAGGCCACCCCCGGCTCGTGGATGCCCCAGCAGTTCGACAATCCCGCGAACATCGACATCCATGTAAAGACCACCGCGCAGGAAATCCTGACCGACTTCGCCGACACGCCGATCGACGTGCTCATCACCGGCGTCGGCACCGGCGGCCACCTCACCGGCTGCGCCGAGACGCTCAAGGCCTCGTGGCCGCAGCTCAAGGCATACGCCGTCGAGCCGACGCTCTCGCCGGTGATCTCGGGCGGCCAGCCGGGTCCGCACCCGATCCAGGGAATCGGCGCCGGCTTCATCCCCGGCAACCTCCACACCAAGGCGATCGACGGCGCCATCCAGGTCGACCCGGCCGACGCCAAGGACTGGGCGCGCCGCAGCGCCACGGTCGAGGGCATGCTGGTGGGCATCAGCTCGGGGGCGACGCTCGCCGCCATCGCCCAGAAGCTGAAGGAACTGCCCGCAGGCAGCCGCGTCCTCGGCTTCAACTACGACACCGGTGAGCGTTATCTCTCGGTTCCGGATTTCCTGCCGGAATGACGCTCGAGCCCGTTCCTTACGCCCACGGCGAGACCGCCCTTACCGGCTGGCTCGCCCGGCCCGAGGGGGCCGCGAAGGCCGCCGTCCTCGTCCTGCCGACCATCGCCAATGCCAATGCGGCGATGGAGCGGCGGGCGCGGATGCTGGCCGACCTGGGCTATCTCGCGCTGATCGCGGACTTCTACGGCGAGCCGGTGCCCAGCTTCGAAGCCTCGCTCCCGCTGGCCGAAAGGCTGCGGGCGGACTTTACCCACTACCGCGCTCGCATCGCGGCGGCAGTCGCGGCCTTGCGCGCGCTTCCCGGGGTGGAGGGGCTGCCGGTTTTGGCGATCGGATACTGCATGGGAGGCCAGGCCGCGCTGGAAGCCGCACGCGATGGACACGACCTGCTCGCCGTCGTCAGCTTCCACGGCGTGCTCTCGACCGAGCTTCCGGCCGAGCCGGGCGCCGTCACGGCCCGCATCCTCGTGTGCCACGGCGACGCCGATCCCCTCGCCCCGCGCGAGCAGGTCACCGCGTTCTGGGATGAAATGGACCGCGCTGGCGCGCACTGGCACTTCCATGCCTACAGCGGCGTGCGCCACGGCTTCACCGACCCTGGCAGCGACGCGCGCGGCATGGCCGCGCTGGGCTACGATGCCAGCGCCGACCAGCAGTCCTGGTCGGCGATGCTGTCTCTCTTCGACGAAGTGATCGTATAGTCTTTCCCGCCCGGCGTTTGCTCGCCGCTCCGGTCCCGAAACAAGCAAAAGGGCGACGGTTTCCCGTCGCCCTTTTCGTTTTCAATCCCTCGCGAGGTTCAGTTCGCGGCGGCTGGTGCCGCCGGAGCCGGGGATGCCTTGCTCTTGGCATAGGCCGTCCACAGCTTTGCCACGGGCAGGCGGGTGCCGGTGACCTTCGCCAGGCTGGTCTGCGCCTCGGCGTACTTGCCCGTCAGCGCCTGCGACATGCCAAGGCGCAGCGCAACCTTGCTGGCATCGACCCCCGGCATCGACAGCGCCTTGGAGTAGAACGTCTCCGCCTTCGCGGGGTCATCGTAGCTCAGGAACAGGTCACCTGCCGCCACCACGCTCGTGCCCGTGGCGCCGGGCTTGTTGGCGTCGCGTTCAACCGACGGCAGCGAGGCCTTGTCGGCGGCGACGCGGCCTTGTGCATTGGCGAGGTCGGCGCCGATCTCGGCCTTGGTCAGCTTGCCCTTGGCGATACCGTCGTTCATGATCTTGGCCGCTTCGCCGGGGAAGGCGCGCGGATCGACGGCGTCGAGATACTCGTAATAGTCGCGCTTCTCGGTCATCGTGCCCGTCACGTACTTCAGGCGGATGAGGTCGAGGTCCTGATCGCGCGGCAGCGCCGCAAGCTGTGCCACGACCGAGATCGCGGTGCCCCAGGTTGCAGGATAATACTGGCCGAGCAGCGCCGCATATTCGGTCGACGGTGCCAGTTGCTTGGCGGTGTAGGTCTGCTGAAGCACGCCGCGCAGCGCGGCCTCCGAGGGTGCGACGCCCTTGGCCTGGGCGGCGGCGACATCGTCCTTGGCCATCTGCAGCGCGGCTTCAGGGTTGTTCGACTTCTTGTAGGCGTCCGCCAGAACGAGGTCGAGCTGCCCCGTGGAGTCCACGTAGCCGGCGTCCTTGGCGGCCTTCAGATACTTGGCCGAGTTGGCGTAGTCGCTCAGCTGGTACGCGGTGATGCCGGCGCTGTAGTTGGTCGAGCCGACATTGGCGGCCGGCAGCTTGCCGCTTTCGAGCAGCATGACGTTGCCGCGCTGCGTGAACGCGCGGTCCTGCGAGATGATGCCGTAGTTGCGGAACCACTGGGCCACGGCGAACTTGTCGTCCGGCGTGGTGGCAATGGCGGCGGCGCCTTCGAGGGCGGTCTTGCCGTTGCCGCCGACAGCGGTGTCGAACGCCGTCTTGGCGGTTGCAAGGTCGGTCGGCTGGGCGTTCGCCGGCACCTTTGCGGTCACTTCGGTCATCGCCTTCTCGATCGGGCCGGCAGCCTTCACGAACTCGGGCGAGAAGTTCGAGGCAGGCGCCTTTTCCTTCTTGGCCGCCATGGCGGGCGAGGCGAGGCCGATCGCAAGGCCGCTCGAAAGCGCAACGGCAAGGGCGACACGGGAAACAAGGAACTTGCGAGCCATCAAGGCTAACTCCTCTCAAGACAAAACAAATCCTGCCCGCAAGCAGGACCGTAAAAATGGGCCGCGCCGGTTTGACGACGAATTCGGCCCTTGGCAACCTCGTCAGCGGAATAGGGAAGCGCCACTGAACGCTGTTTGAATGCAATTCGTCGCACCCGTTCAGGGTTCCCATCGTTATGTGTGGAAAAGGGGTGCCCTCCCTGCCTCCATGGCACGGTTCAGGTGGCATTCGCGTGACGCATGTCCTAGGGCGTTCCATCATCCTTTTCCCACAGCAACCCTGCTGCAGTAACCGGGCGACAGAACCGCGTGAGCGACGAGACCGACATCAACGAGAACAGCGGCCCCGAGGGCGAGTACACCCGCGTCGACATCGTCGACGAGATGAAGACGAGCTATCTCGACTACGCGATGAGCGTGATCGTGAGCCGCGCGCTTCCCGACGTGCGGGACGGCCTGAAGCCCGTCCACCGCCGCATCCTGTTCGCGAGCCAGGAAGGCGGCTTCGTCGCCGGCCGTCCGTACCGCAAGTCCGCCAAGATCGTCGGCGACGTCATGGGCAACTACCACCCGCACGGCGACAGCGCGATCTACGACGCGCTGGCCCGCATGACGCAGGATTGGTCGATGCGCCTCCCGCTGATCGACGGCCAGGGCAACTTCGGCTCGATGGACCCCGATCCACCGGCCTCGATGCGCTACACCGAGGCGCGCCTTGCCCGGGTCGCCAACTCGTTGATGGACGATCTCGACAAGGACACTGTCGACTTCCTCGACAACTACGACGGTTCGCGTCGGGAGCCTTCGGTGCTGCCCGCGCGCTACCCGAACCTGCTGGTCAACGGCGCCGGCGGCATCGCGGTCGGCATGGCCACCAACATTCCGCCGCACAACCTGGGCGAAGTGATCGACGGCTGCTTCGCGATGATGGAAAATCCGGGCATCACCTCGGAGGAACTGTTCCAGATCATCCCCGGCCCCGACTTCCCGACCGCACCGCTGATCCTGGGCCAGAGCGGCGCGCGGCTTGCCGCCACCACCGGGCGGGGCTCGATCGTGCAGCGCTGCCGCGCCCACGTCGAGGAAGCCCGCGGCGCGAGCCGCGGCGCGCGCTCGATCGTGCTGACCAGCATCCCCTTCCAGGTCGGCAAGTCCAACCTCGTCGAGAAGATCGCCGAGGCCGCCAAGGACAAGCGGATCGAGGGCGTCTCGGACATCCGCGACGAATCCAACCGCGAGGGTGTGCGCGTCGTCGTTGACCTCAAGCGCGATGCCTCGCCCGAAGTGGTGCTCAACCAGATCTGGCGCAGCACTCCGGCGCAGTCGAACTTCCCGGCCAACATGCTGGCGATCCGCGGCGGCCGTCCCGAGATCATGTCGCTGCGCGACATCCTCCAGGCGTTCATCCAGTTCCGCGAGCAGGTCATCACCCGCCGCACCAAGTTCGAGCTGAACAAGGCCCGCGAACGCGCGCACATCTTGCTCGGCCTGGTCGTCGCCGTGTCCAACATGGACGAGGTCGTGAAGATCATTCGCGGCGCGGCCAACCCGGCGGACGCCCGCGCCAAGCTGCTCGCCAAGGAATGGCCGATCGGGGACATCGCGCCCTACATCCGCCTCGTCGAGGCGATCGAGCCCGACGCCGAGCAGGCGGGCGGCACCTACCGCCTGTCCGAAGCGCAGGTGAAGGCGATCCTCGACCTGCGCCTCCACCGCCTCACCGCGCTGGGCCGCGACGAGATCGGCGACGAGCTCAAGCAACTGTCCATCGCGATCGAGGGATACCTCGCGATCCTGGCCGACAGGGTCAAACTTTACTATGTGATGCGCGAGGAACTTCAGGCGGTACGTGACGCCTACGCCACCCCGCGCCTGTCCGAGATCACCGCCGCCTTCGACGGGATCGAGGACGAGGACCTGATCGAGCGGGAAGACATGGTGGTGACCGTCACCATGGACGGCTACATCAAGCGCACCGCCCTCTCCACCTTCCGCGCCCAGGCGCGCGGCGGCAAGGGCCGCGCCGGCATGGCGACCAAGGAAGAAGATGCCGTGACGACGATGTTCGTCACCTCCACGCACAACCCGGTGCTGTTCTTCTCCACCGCCGGCAAGGTCTACCGCCTCAAGGTCTACAAGCTGCCCGAAGGCGGTCCGACCACGCGCGGCCGCCCGATCGTCAATCTCCTTCCCGCGCTGGAAAAGGACGAGACGATCCAGACCGTGCTCGCCCTCCCCGAGGACGAGGCGGAATGGGGCAAGCTCTCGGTCGTGTTCGCCACAGCCAAGGGCAACGTCCGCCGCAACTCGATGGATTCGTTCGCCAACGTGCCGAGCAACGGCAAGTTCGCAATGCGCTTCGAGGAAGGCAGCGATGACCGGCTGATCGGCGTCGCTCTTCTCGAAGCTTCCGACGACGTGCTGCTCGCCACCCGCAAGGGCCGCGCGATCCGCTTCGCCGGAGACGACGTCCGCGAATTCACGAGCCGCACCTCCACCGGCGTTCGGGGCATGACGCTGAAGGAAGACGACGAGGTCATCTCGCTGTCGATTCTGCACCGCGTCGGCACCGACGCCGAGGAGCGCGAGCAGTACCTGCGCTTCGCCCCCTGGAAGGGCGAGAAGGAAGGCGAGCCCACGCTCGAAGCACAGCGCATGGAGGAACTCGCCGCCCGCGAGCAGTTCATCCTCACCGTCTGCGCCAACGGCTACGGCAAGCTGTCGTCAGCCTACGAGTACCGCCGCACCGGTCGCGGCGGCCAGGGCATCACCAATATCGACAACATCGGCCGCAACGGCCCCGTGGTGGCGAGCTTCCCGGCAACCCGGGCGCAGCAGCTCATGCTGGTCACCGACCAGGCCAAGCTGATCCGCCTGCCGCTGGCATCGCTGCGCGTCATCGGTCGCGGTTCGGCAGGCGTCCGCCTGTTCACCGTCTCCGGTGACGAGCACGTGGTCAGCGCCGTGCGCCTCGACGAGGAGCCCGAGGGCGAAACCCCGGTGGCGCCTGTCGTCGGCGAAACGACGGACGCACCCGGCAGCAGCGAAGCAACTGAACGCCCCGAAGCGCCCGAAGACGACGAGTGAGCGACGCCGTAGCCTACAAGATCCTGACCGGCGGGCAGCTTGCACAGCTGCTCGCCGACGGGACCTTCGCCGGTGCCCCGGTCGATCTGGCGGACGGGTACATCCACCTGTCCACCGCCGATCAGGCTCAGGGCACGCTGGACAAGCATTTCGCCGGGCAGGATGACCTCCACGTCGCGGCAGTGGACCTTTCGGCGCTCGGCAATGCGATCAAGTGGGAAGTCTCGCGCGGCGGTGCGCTGTTCCCGCACATCTACGCCGACCTGCCGCTTTCGGCGGTGCTGGCCCACGGCCCGGTGACGCGCGATGAAAATGGGATGATGGCCCTCCCCGCCTGAGCCTCGGCCCTTGCCCGGAGGGCCTCACGCAGGGCCGGGTCCCGACCTTCGACATATCCGCATGGGAAAGTGGTCGCTAACCGCCCCTTACCTGGGCGCTAACGACACGTGGTGCGCCCGACGGGATTCGAACCCATGGCCCCCAGATTAGGAATCTGGTGCTCTATCCGGCTGAGCTACGGGCGCACGCAAGGGGCGTCCTAGCTTGCACATGTCCACTTGGCAATTGCCCGGAATGCAAGATCTCCCCCGCTCAGTTCGCCTTTTCCGGCGGGACGACGGGCAACGGTAGCGGCATGACCCCGATACCTTCTTCCAGCAATTCCCTGGCTTCGGCGAACGTGGCCTGGCCGTGGATGGTTTCGGCCTCACGCTCACCATAGTGCATGGCACGCGCACTGTCGGCGAACTTGTCGCCCACGAAACGCGACGATTTCAGCGCCTCCGCCTGCATTCTCGCCAATGCCTCGACCATTTCCACGGCCTGCGGCGGCAGCTGTGCATTGGATAGCGGGGCGCCATCCTGCGGGCTGACGGCAGTCAGCGCATGCGTAGTCGCGACAGGAGCGGCCGATACGATCTTCGTGGGTCTCGGCGACGTGACATCCGGCAATTGGTTGCCTTTGCGTGCCAGGCGCGGTGCCTGCACAGCCTTGTCGACCTCACCCGAACCGCAATAGGGACAGCTGACGAGGCTGCGCTGCCGCTGGTGCGCGAAGTCGTCCGAGGACTTGAACCAGCCCTCGAATCGATGCTGCCCCTCGTGGCACTCCAGGTCGTAGACGATCATGACGAGGCTATGTGCCGATGGGGCGGCGGTTGGCAAGGCTGGGCAGCTGCGCCCGAACCTGCGCGGTGCGGGCGGGGTCAACCTCGACGAATCCGAGGCCGGCCTTGCCTCCGTCGTCGGCGCCGCCCATGTCGAGCAGCACATCGCCCCAAGGGTCGATCGCCAGCGAATGGCCGTAGGTTTCGCGGCCGTCCTCATGACATCCCACCTGGGCGGCAGAGAGCACGTAGGCGCTGGCCTCCACCGCTCTGGCACGTTGCAGGAGGTGCCAATGGGCCTGGCCGGTCGGGACGGTGAAGGCGGCAGGGATCGCGATCACATCGCACCGTGCCTGCCCAAGCGCCTCGAACAAGGCCGGGAAGCGCACATCGTAGCAGATCGCAAGTCCCAGGCGGCCGAGCGGCGTCTCCACCGTTACGACTTCACCGCCAGCGGCATAGGCGTTGGACTCGCGCCAACTTTCGCCGGTCGCAAGGTCGACATCGAACATGTGCATCTTGTCGTAGCGCGCGCGGATTTCGCCCAGGTCGTCGATGACGAACGCGCGGTTGGCCCACTTGCCGTCGTCGCGTACGATCGCCAGCGAGCCGAGATGAACCCATACCCCCTCGCGCCGCGCAGCCTCGCGCACGGCCGAAAGCACCACGTCCGCCGGTTCCGTGCGGATGGAGGCGCTGCCACGCTCGCGCTTGCGGTCGAGCAGCCCGGACATCTCCGGCGTGAACAGCATGGCCGCGCCGCCGACGCGCGCCTGCGCGACCGCCGCCCCGATCGTGGCAGCGTTCGCCTGCGGGTCGATTCCCGTCGTCATCTGGAGCAATGCAGCGCGGACCATTTGCATCAGAGTCCCAGGATCGGGTCCAGCTTGCCCTCGCGGTCAAGCGCGCTGATGTCGTCGTATCCGCCATAGGCCTTGTCGTCGACGAGCACTTGCGGGACGGTCGCGGCGCCGGGCACCCGCGCCACCATCTCTGCGCGCTTGGGGCCGCCCGTGGTCACATCGTATTCCTCGTAAGACACGCCCTTGCCGTCCAGCAGCGATTTGGCGGCGACGCAGTAGGGGCAGCCCCACTTGGTGTAGATCTCGATCCTGGGCTGGCTCATGCTTGGTTCCTTTCGGCCGTTGCGGCTGAGAGTTGCGACCCTTGAAGAATGCCCCATGCGGGGCTGGCCTTGAAAGGGCCGGCGGCTACCATATCTAGGAACGCGAGTCATGGCCCGCCATGGGGATGACTCGATCGACGAGGCGCCGGTTGACGGGCCTCGGCTTACGAAGATTGCTCATCAGAGGATTTTTGTCATGAACCGCATCGATTTTTCGCCTTACCGCCGCACCATGGTCGGTTTCGACCGTTTGTTCGACATGATCGAAAACCAGGGCCGCGCCAATCCAGGCGACAAGTACCCCCCCTTCAACATCGAGCGCCGGGGCGCCGATGCCTATCGCATCACCCTCGCCGTAGCCGGCTTCAAGCCCGCCGACATCGACATCACCGCGCAGGCAAACCTGCTGGTGGTCAAGGGCCAGAAGCCCGACGAGATGGCTGACGGCGAATACCTGCACGTCGGCATCGCCCAGCGCGGGTTCGAGCGCCGTTTCGAACTGGCGGACTACGTCCGCGTTGACGGCGCCGACCTCGCCGACGGCCTGCTCGTGATAGATCTCGTGCGCGAGGTTCCCGAGGCGATGAAGCCCAAGAAGGTCGCCATCGGTGGCAACCGGCTGACCGTGGTCGATGGCGACGCCGGCGAAGAAACCGCCGCAGCCTGATTTCCTCCGGGCGCGCTCCGGTTCCCTCGGGGGTGCGCCTGGAAAATCTGCGTGGTACGATGGGGCGGTCCGGGATGCCAGGCCGCCCCTTTTGCGTGTCTGGTTGCAACCGGCGCACCCATAGCGCCGAAGAAATCGCTGGCTCCTCCCCCGGCCCGCCATTAGCCGCTGAGGCATGAGTGTGTCCGCATGACCGCGATCCTCGGGATCGTCCTGCCCGTCTTCGCCCTGATATTCGCCGGCTGGCTGGTGCGGCGCATTGGCGTCATGGGACCGCAGGCCACGACCGAACTCAATCGCTTCGTTGTGTACCTCGCCCTGCCCGCGCTGCTGTTCGACATCGTCTCGGGATCGAGCTGGCGGCAGTTGTGGCAGCCTGCTTTCGTTGCCGTGTTCATGCTGAGCACCGGCGGGGTATTCGCGCTGGCAGTGCTGCTCCATGCCCGGCGTTCTGGATTCGACGCGGACGGGCCGGTGTCTGGGCTCGCCGCAGCCTATCCCAACACTGGTTATCTTGGTTTTCCGCTGTTGCTCGCGGCGCTTGGTCCGTCGAGCAATACTTTGACGCTGATCTCGACGATCATCACCGCCTGCGTCCTGTTCGGCGGCGCGATCGTGCTGATCGAGATCCGGCTCCATATCGGGAGCCATCCGCTGAGCGTGCTGGCCAAAGTGGCGAAGTCGCTGGCGAGGAACCCGCTGATCGTCGCGCCCATCATTGCGGTATTCTTTCCGGCAACCGGGCTGGAAGTGCCCCATCCGGCACAGGTGTTCCTCAAGCTTCTGGGAGCTGCCGCCTCACCTTGTGCGCTGGTTGGGCTTGGACTGTTTCTCGCGCAGGAGCGGCCGAAACAAGGGGGCCGTCTGGGCAGACAGGCGGCCGGCATGGTGGCGCTCAAGCTGCTCGTCCATCCCGCGTTGGCGTGGCTGCTGGCGACGACGCTGTTTCCGCTTCCGGCCCCTGCCCGTCACGCCGCCATTTTGCTGGCGATGCTGCCTACCGGTACCGGGCCGTTCATGCTGGCCGAGTTCTACGGACGCGAGGCCGGGGTTACCGCCCGGACCATCCTCGTCTCAACCGTGCTTTCGATAGCGACGATCTCGGCCTATCTGGCGGTCATCAGCTGAGTCTCGGCATATGTGGTGAGCCGCGCCTTGAACTCCCCGCGCAGGTCTTCATCGATCCAGGCGGCGTCGAAAGCATTGCGGCTGACCGTGACGAGGTCCTGCGGGCCGAAGCCGGCGAGTTCGTGTGCCATCAGCATGTTCTCGTTGATGTACTTGCCTTCCATATAGGCCGGGTCATCCGAATTGAGCGTCAGCCGCAGGCCAAGGTCGAGCATGGCGCGGGCGATCGACTGGTTTTCGCCGGGGCGCATCATCTCGTTGGCGTAGGGGCAGACGGTGAAGAACAAGCCCTTCTCCTTCGCCCTAGCGACGAGTTCGGGGCGGTCGAGCAGATTGGCGCCGTGGTCGATGCGCTCGACGCCGATGTCCTCGATGGCCTGGCGGATGTGCTCGTGGGTGTTCACCTGGTCGACGTCGCAGTGCATGGTGAGACGGAAACCCTCCTCGCGGCCGCGTCGGAAGATGGCGGCGAACTTGGCGGGCGGGTTGTCCTTCTCATCGGAATCGAGGCCGAGCCCCACGATCAGGTGCTTGTAGGGTAGCGCCATCTCGAACACGGCCATGGCACTTTCCGCACTGCGTTCTCGCACGAAGCACATGATGAGTTGCGAGCGGATGCCGAAATCGCGCTCGGCTTCCAGGCGGCCGCGGGTCAGGCCTTCGATCATCGCGGAGAAGGGTACGCCGCGGTCGGTGTGCTGCTGGGGATCGAAGAACATCTCGGCATAGAGCACGTTCTGCGAGGCGACCTTTTTCAGGTAAGCATAGACAAGGTCTCGAAAATCGGCCTCCTGATGGAGTACGAAGCTGCCTTCGTAGAAGATGGTCAGGAAGCTCGGCAGGTCGTGGTAGACGTAGCTGGCGCGCATTTCCTCGACGTCGGCATAAGGCAGATCGACCTTGTTGCGGGCGGCCAGTTCGAACTTCAGCTCGGCTTCGAGCGTGCCTTCGAGGTGGACGTGAAGCTCGGCCTTGGGCAGGCCCGCGATGAACTCGGCGATCGATTGCACGGCGTCTCCTTGGCGGGCGCGCGGGTCATGGGCAGCGCGCCCGGCGGAAGAGTAACAAAAATCCGGCGCGCCGGAAGGAGGCATTTCGCAAGTGCGGAAAAACCGCCTTGAAAGTCTTGTTAGTTGATGAAGTACATGCACGCGGTAGCAGCGGCCGGCCATGTAGGAAAATCGTCGGTGCAGCGCGACCGCAACCCAGCCTTCTCCTCCTTCGTCATCCGGAACTTGTTTCAGGATGAAGGAGGAGAAGCCGCGGGTGCGCGCTCTTTCCTATTGCGGGGACAGCGCCACCACGCTGCCTTCGCGTGCTGAAATCAGGGCAGCGTGCACGACTTCCTGCACCAGCAGAACTTCGTGCAGACCGGCAGGCGCCGGTCCCGTGCCGAGGCAGGCGTGCGCCATCATCGCGTAGAAGCGTTGCTGCGAACCTCTCGGCGCGATGATCTCACGGCTCCCGCCCTCGCCGTCGAAGTACACCAGCGGATCGGCATCGATGCCCCATTGAGGGTCACCGGGCCGCAGTCCCGCGACTGACTGCGCTTCCTGCGGATCGAGGTGCTGCTTGACCAGCGAGCCGTCGGTGCCGTGGACGCGGAAGCGCGGTTCCCCGCCGGCCACGCACATGCCCGCATGCAGGATCACGCGCTTGTCGGGGTAGCGCAGGACGACATGCGCCCAGTCGGACGCGCCGCTGCCATCCCGCAAGCTCGCGATGTCGGCGCTGACCGCCTCGGGGCGGCCGAACAGCAGGAGCGCCTGGTCGGCAAGGTGCGGGCCGAGGTCGTACCACACGCCCGAGCCGGCGCTGCCGTCCTCGCGCCACCGGTCGCGGACCTGCGGGCGGAAGCGGTCGAAGTGCGATTCGAAATGGACGACGCGGCCGATCAGACCCCGCTCGATCGCGTCGCGCACGGCGAGGAAGTCGGTGTCCCAGCGCCGGTTGTGGAAGACGCTGAGGACGAGGCCCCGCTCCTGCGCCAGCGCGGCCAGCGAGTGCGCGTCGGCAAGGTCCAGCGTGAAAGGCTTCTCGACGACGACGTGCTTGCCCGCCTCCAGCACCTGCCTCGCGATGGCGGCATGGGTGGCGCTGGGGGTGGCGACGACCACCAGCCCGATCGCCGGGTCGGCCAGCAGCGTCTCGACGTCGGGCACGATCGCCACGCCCTCGACCGGCGCCACCGCGCCCGGCTTGCGGGCGACCACGGCTTTGAGTTCGAGGTCGTCGCAGTCCTTGATGTAGGGCGCGTGGAAGACCCGCGTCGCCATCCCATTACCGATGATGCCGACGCCGATCCTGCTCATGACTGCTACCTCAGACCAGACGCGCCTGGCGCAGCGCGGCGGCGACGAAGCCGGAGAACAGCGGGTGCGGGTCGAACGGGCGCGACTTCAGTTCCGGGTGGAACTGCACGCCGACGAACCACGGATGGTCCGGACGCTCGACGATCTCGGGCAGCAGGCCGTCGGGCGACATGCCCGAGAAGATCAGGCCATTGCCTTCCAGCGCCTCGCGGTACGAGCCGTTGACCTCGTAGCGGTGGCGGTGGCGCTCGCTGATCTCGGTCGCGTTGTAGATCGAGGCGACATGGCTGTTGGGCGAGAGCGCGGCCGGGTAGGCACCGACACGCATGGTGCCGCCCAGGTCGCCGCCCTCGGCTCGGGTCTGGAGGCCGTCGCTGGTCATCCATTCGGTGATGATGCCGACGACGGGTTCCTCGGTCGGGCCGAATTCGGTCGAGCTGGCCTTGGCGATGCCGGCCGAGCGGGCGCCCTCGATGCAGGCCATTTGCATGCCGAGGCAGATGCCGAAGAACGGCACGCCGCGTTCACGCGCGAAGCGGACCGAGGCGATCTTCCCCTCGGTCCCGCGCTCGCCGAAGCCGCCGGGGACGAGGATGCCGTGCATCGGTTCGAGCGCGGCGGCGATCTCGGAATCTTCCTTCTCGAAGATCTCCGCGTCGATCCAGCGCACGTTGACCTTGACGCGGTTGGCCATGCCACCGTGGACCAGCGCCTCGTTGAGCGACTTGTAGGCGTCCTGGAGGCCGATGTACTTGCCGACGACGCCGATGGTCACTTCGCCCTCGGGGTGCTCGTAGCGATCGGTGATGTCGTCCCAGCGGCCCAGCACCGGCGCCTTGGCCTCTTCGGTCAGACCGAAGTGGTGGAGCACCTCGGCGTCGAGGCCTTCGCGGTGATACTGCAGCGGGACGGCGTAGATGTTAGGTGCGTCGAGCGCCTGGATGACCGCCTGCGGGCGCACGTTGCAGAACAGCGCTATCTTGCGGCGCTCGCCCTCGGGCAGTTCGCGGTCGCAGCGGCACAGTAGGATGTCGGGCTGGATGCCCAAGCCCGTCAGTTCGCGCACCGAGTGCTGCGTGGGCTTGGTCTTCAGCTCGCCGGCGGCGGCGATGTAGGGGACCAGGGTGACGTGGACGAAGCAGGTCTGCTCGCGCCCCAGTTCGTTGCGCAGCTGGCGCATCGCCTCAACGAAGGGCAGGCCCTCGATGTCGCCGACGGTGCCGCCGATCTCGCAGAGTACGAAGTCGAGGTCCTCGGTCTCGGCAAGGGCGAAGTCCTTGATCGCGTCGGTGACGTGCGGGATCACCTGTACAGTTGCGCCGAGGTAGTCGCCGCGGCGCTCCTTGGCGATGATGTCGCGGTAGATGCGGCCCGAGGTGATGTTGTCCGCCTGGCGCGCCGAGACGCCGGTGAAGCGCTCGTAGTGGCCAAGGTCGAGGTCGGTCTCGGCGCCGTCGTCGGTGACGTAGACCTCGCCGTGCTGGTAGGGGCTCATCGTGCCCGGATCGACGTTCAGGTACGGATCGAACTTGCGGATGCGGACCTTGTAGCCGCGCGCCTGCAGCAGTGCCGCGAGGCTTGCCGCCATCAAACCCTTGCCCAGCGAGGAGACCACGCCGCCGGTAATGAAAATGTGCCGCGCCATGGGAGTCGGGCCTTAAATTGCATGGGGGCCCTCAGGCAAGCGCCCGGAGCCTCAATCCACAGGTCAAACACAAGGAAAAGCCGTCTGACAGCGCCAGACGGCATTCCGATTACGGTGAAGCGCTTAAAAGCGCCTCAAGGGCTACTGCTTGGCAGCACCCGAAAGCGGATCGGCCGGAACCGAGTCGGCGGGAACCGGCTGCGTGGCCGCCGGGTTCGTCGCCGGAGTCGCGGCGGGGTTGGCGGAGCCAGCGAGCGGATCGGCCGGCTGGACCGGAGCGGTCGGCGAGGTGCTGCGCTCGAGCGAGGTGTCGATGTCGCGGCCGGTGGTCTCGTTGACCGCCATCGCGGCGAGCACGATGCTCAGAACCACGAAAAGCGTCGCCAGAACCGAGGTCGCGCGGGTCAGGAAGTTGGCGGCGCCGCGCGCCGACATGAGGCCCGATGGGCTGCCGCCGACACCGAGGCCACCGCCTTCGGACTTCTGCACCAGGATGACACCCACGAGCAGAGCGGCGACCAGCGCCTGGACCACGGTCAGGAAAAGGAACATTGTCGTTTCAGCCTTCTGGCGGGGTGCGTGCCCGCATCGTTCTGCCCGCGCAGATAGGCGCTGGCGCGCCCACGCGCAACCCGTGAGCTTGGTAATGGTGTCCCGACGGCGCGGGCGGACCTCAACGGCCCCGCCCGCACGCATCGGGAAATGCTCAGTCGGCGGCCAGCGAGGCTGCGGCGCCGACGATGGCGAGGAAGCTCTCGGCCGTGAGGCTGGCGCCGCCCACCAGGGCGCCGCCGACATCGGGGATCGCCAGCAGTTCGGATGCGTTGTCCGCCTTGACCGAACCGCCGTAGAGAATGCGCACGTCCGCGCCGGCCGACCCGAAGATGGCGACGAGCTGAGCGCGAATCGACTTGTGCATCGCGGCCACGTCCTCGACCGAAGGAACGCGGCCGGTTCCGATCGCCCAGACCGGCTCGTAGGCGACCGAGAGCTTCTCCGCCGCCCCGTCGGTGCCCGGGCACGAGCCCTGGAGCTGCGCGCCGACGACCGCTTCGGCGTCCCCGGCATCGCGCTGGGCTTCGGTCTCGCCCACGCAGAGGATGACCGCGAGGCCGGCCGAAAGCGCCGCCTCCGCCTTGGCCTTCACGTCCGCATCGCTCTCGGAGTGATACTCGCGGCGCTCCGAGTGGCCGACGATGGTGAAATCGGCGCCCGCATCCTTGAGCATTACTGCGGAGACATCGCCGGTGAACGCTCCGTTGTCCTTGGCGTGGCAGTCCTGCCCTCCCACACCGATCACCTCCGCCGCATCGCGCACGCGGTAGAGCAGGGTCGCCGGCGGCGCGATCCCGACCTGCACCTTGGGAAAGCGTGCGGCCGAACGATCGATGGCGCGCGCCTCGTTGAGCATCGCGCGCGTGCCGTTCATTTTCCAGTTTCCGACGATGTAAGGCAGTGCAGCCATTTGAATCCCTTGATCAAATACTGGCGAACCTCGGTAAAGTGCCCCGCGGGTCCCCATCGCCCGGTCCCCTCGCCGTGATCGCGGCCGAGGGAATCAGGTCGTCTCTGTTGCGGCGCAGCTAGGCCAGCGCGCCCCGGCTTGTCAAAAATTCATCCGTCGTTCAGCGCGACGGTCCCCCACTATCTCCATAATGCCACAGGCTCCGGCGAGCGCCAGCGACAGTTTGGCCCGCCACTTCTGTTTTGCCTGCCGCTCGCGCTATGCGGCATTGCAGGATGGGCCAAGCCCCCCTAAAGCCAGCGCCCGTTTCATAGACGAAAGTCGGGGCTAGTTCCCGGCTTCGCAGGCAATCGCTGATCGGTCCGGTTCATGCTCAATTTCTTCCGTTCGTTCCTCAAGTCCAAGGTCGGCGCCATCGTCGGCCTGCTGGTGCTGGGGGTCATCGCGATCGCTTTCGCCAGCGGTGACATCGCGGGCTTCAACAGCTCCTCGGGCGTCGCAGGCAACTCGGTCGCCAAGGTCGGCGGTGAAAGCGTGAGCGCCGAGATGCTGGACCAGGGCGCCAAGCGCTCGCTCGAACGCGTGCGCCAGCAGAACCCGAACGTCACGATGAAGATGCTGCTCGAACAGGGCGGTCTCGAGCAGGTCCTGAACGAACTGATCGACCGTACCGCGCTGTTCGCCTTCGGCACCGGCAATGGCGTCACCATCAGCGACCGTCTGGTCGATAGCGAACTCGCGCAGATCCCCGGCTTCCAGGGCGTCGACGGCAAGTTCGACCAGGCCGTGTTCCGCCAGGCGCTCGCCCAGCAGCGGATATCCGAGCCGGCCCTGCGCGACGACATCCGCGAGAGCCTCGTCGCCCGCGAACTGATCGTGCCCGCGCAGATCGGCTCGGTCATGTCGGAATATGCGGCGAAGCGTTACGCCGCGCTTCTCGACGAGACCCGCAGCGGCACCGTGATCGCCCTGCCCTCGATGCTGTTCACGCCCGCCGGGCCGCCGACCGATGCCCAGCTTTCCGCCTTCTACAAGACCCATTCCAGCCAGTTCGTCCGTCCCGAGCGCCGCACGATCCGGTACGCGATCCTGAGCGCGGATTCGCTCAAGTCCGTCCCCGCGCCGACCGACGCCGAGATCGCCGCCCGCTACGAGGCGAACAAGGCCACTTACGCTGCGCAGGACAACCGCAAGATCACCCAGCTGATCGTGCCGACCGAAGCCGCCGCCAAGGCGGTCCTCGCCGAACTCCAGGGCGGCAAGACGCTCGAAGTCGCCGCGCGCGAAAAGGGCCTCTCGGCCGCGCCGCTGGAATTCTTCAGCCGCGAGCAGCTTTCCACCCAGTTCTCGCCCGCCGTGTCGCAGGCGGTGTTCGCCGCGCCCGTCGGCAAGCTCGCCGTCCCGCAGAAGAGCGTACTGGGCTGGCACGTCATCCGCGTCGACGCGGAGCAGAAGACCCCGGCCCGCGCGCTCGCCGACGTGAAGGCTGAACTGACCACGCAGGTCGCGGAGGAGAAGCGCCGCAAGGCCTTCACCGACACGCTGGCGAACATCGAGGAGCAGTTCTCGGGCGGCGCCAACCTCAACGAAGTCGTCAAGTCGGTAGGCGGCCAAGTCCAGCAGACCCAGCCCGTCACCGCTGACGGCGGCGTCTACATGAAGCCGGGCGAGGTTCTTCCCGCCGAACTGAAGCCCGTGCTCGCCACCGCGTTCTCGATGGACCAGGAGCAGCCGCAGGTCGCCGAGGTCGAGCGGGGCAAGAGCTTCGCTATCTTCGATGTCACCCAGATCACCCCGTCCGCGCCCGCTCCGCTCGCCCAGATCAAGGACGACGTGAAACTGGCCTGGGCCATCGACGCCGGCTCCAAGGCGGCCAAGGTGGCGGCGCTGCGCATGCAGGCCGAAATCCGCAAGGGCCGCACGCTGGAGCAGGTCATGGCCGCGTCGGGCAAGAAGCTGCCCCCGCCACAGCAGGTCGCCATGTCGCGCCCCACGCTCGCCGCCGCGCTTAACGCCGGCCGTGAGGTACCGCCGCCGGTCTCGCTGATGTTCCACATGTCCAAGGGCACGGTGAAGGTGCAGGCCGCCGCCAGCGACCGCGGCTGGTTCGTGGTCCAGCTCAAGGATATCGTGCCGGGCAAGGTCGAATCCGCCGATCTCGTTAAGGGCACCCGCACCGAACTGGGCCAGCAGCTGGGCCAGGCCTATGCCGACGCGCTCGGCAAGGCCGTCCGCAAGGAAGTCGGCGTCAAGCGTAATGCGGCGGCGATCAAGTCCGTGCGCGAGCAGCTCGCCGGCACCGCGTCCGCGAACTGAGAACCCGAGGCAAAAGGCAGGACATGGAGCGCGAATCGGATCGTTCGGCGGCATTGGCGCAGCTTGCGAAAGGTGAGCCTGCGCTGGTGTGGCGGCGCCTCGTGGCCGACACCGAGACCCCGGTCGGCGCCGCGCTCAAGCTGTTCGAGGACGGCCGCGGCGACTTCCTCCTCGAATCGGTCGAGGGCGGCGAGACGCGCGGGCGCTACAGCCTGATCGGCCTCGATCCCGACCTCGTGTTCCGCGCCAGCGGCCCCTCGTGCGAGATCAACCGCCACTGGCAGGCCGACCGCGAGGCGTTCTCCGCGCTCGAGGGCGACAGCCTCGCCGAACTGCGCGCGCTCGTCGAAAGCTGCCGCTGCGAGGTTCCGGCAGAGCTGCCCCGCGCCCTCGCCTGCCTCGTCGGCTACTTCGGCTACGAGACGATCGGCCTCGTCGAGAAGCTGCCGCGCGCGCCGCAGAGCCCGCTCGAACTGCCCGACATGCTGTTCGTGCGCCCCTCGCTGATCCTGATCTTCGACCGGCTTTCCGACGAACTGTTCTGCGTCGCCCCGGTCTGGCCGACCCGCACCAGCCCGATGCAGGCCGTGCTGGGGGCCGCCGAGCGCATCGACGAAGCCCTGCGCCGCCTCGCCGCGCCCGCTCCCGCCTCAGCCGCCCCGGCCGACCTGCCCGAGCCGGTGCAGGTCCCGGTCATGGCGCCCGAGGACTACAAGGCCATGGCTCTCCGGGCCAAGGACTACATCGAGGCGGGCGACATCTTCCAGGTCGTGCTGGCCCAGCGCTTCACCTGCGACTTCCCGCTGCCGCCGCTGGCGCTCTACCGCTCGCTGCGCCGGATCAACCCGTCGCCGTTCCTCTATTTCCTCGACCTGCCCGGCTTCGCGCTGATCGGCTCGAGCCCCGAGATCCTGGTCCGGGTGCGCGACGGCGAGGTCACCATCCGTCCGATCGCCGGCACCCGCCCGCGCGGCAAGACCGCGGTCGAGGACAAGGCCAACGAAGTCGCCCTGCTCGCCGACCCCAAGGAACGCGCCGAGCACCTGATGCTGCTCGACCTCGGCCGCAACGACGTCGGCCGTGTGGCAGAAGCCGGCACCGTCGAGGTGACCGACAGCTACACGATCGAGCGCTACAGCCACGTCATGCATATCGTCTCGAACGTGGTCGGCCGGCTCGACACCGCGCACCACGACGCGATCGACGCGGTGCTCGCCGGCTTCCCCGCCGGCACCGTCTCGGGCGCCCCCAAGGTCCGCGCCTGCGAGGTGATCGCCGAGCTCGAACCCGAGACGCGCGGCCCCTACGCCGGCGGCGTCGGTTACTTCGCACCCGACGGCTCGGTCGACAGCTGCATCGTCCTGCGCACCGGCCTGCTCAAGGGCGGCGTGCTCCACGTCCAGGCGGGCGCCGGCATCGTCGCCGACAGCGACCCCGAATACGAACTGCGCGAATGCCAGGCCAAGAGCGGCGCGCTGTTCGCGGCGGCACGCGAAGCGGTGCGGGTAGCGGGGGAACCCGGGTTCGGGCAGTGATTCGAGTTGAGACCGCCTGCGGTTTCCTTCACGGCGATACACATGGCTTTGCCTCCTACCTTCGTCATTCCCGCGAAGGCGGGAACCCATCTGACGTTCGCTCATGTTGAACCGGCATCAGCTGGGCCCCCGCCTTCGCGGGGATGACGGAAAATGGGTGTGCGTCGGTGCCCTGCTCGCCAGCACAGCCCTGCTTCTCGCCGCCTGTTCCTCCGACCCCGCGCCCAAGCCCGAGGCCCCGCCCCCGCCGCCCTGCGAAGGCGCGACGTTCGAGGGGGCGAGCTTCACGCACTGCACCGCCGTTCCCGGCCGCCACGTCATCCACACCGTTCTCGGCCCCAAGGACGGCGCGCCCTATCGCAGCCTGTCGCAGCTGGCGGTCGGCCGTCCGGATAAGAGCCACGCGGTCGCCTTCGCCACCAACGGCGGCATGTTCGACGCCGCCGGCTACCCGATCGGCTACTACGTCGAGGAAGGCGAGCGCCGCCATGCGCTGAACACCAAGGCGGGCTGGGGCAATTTCCACCTGCTCCCCAACGGCGTGTTCTACGGCGACGCCAAAGGCCACTGGCGCGTGAGCACGGCGCAGGACTTCGAGAAGACCGTCACCGACCGCCCCGACTTCGGCACCCAGTCCGGCCCGATGCTGGTCATCGCCGGCAAGCTCCACCCGAAGATCGACGCCAGCACCGACGAAAAGGGCAAGTCGCTCAAGCTGCGCAACGGCGTCGGCGTCGACGCGCAAGGCCGCGCCCACTTCGTCATTTCCGACGAGCCGGTGTCGTTCGGCAAGCTCGCCCGCTACTTCCGCGACGGGCTCAGGTGCACCAACGCCCTGTTCCTCGACGGCAGCGTATCCTCGCTGTGGGACCCCGAACATGGCCGCGTCGATGGCGGTCCCCCGCTCGGCCCCTTGATCGTCGTCGAAAAAAGCGCAAAGGCGAAGACATGATCCTCGTCATCGACAATTACGACAGCTTCACCTGGAACCTCGTCCACTACGTCATGGAACTGGGCGCGGAAGTCCAGGTCGTGCGTAACGACGCGCTGAGCGTGGGCCTGGCGATGGAGATGGACCCGCAGGGCTTCCTCGTATCGCCCGGCCCCTGCACCCCCAACGAGGCGGGCATCAGCCTCGATCTTGTGGGCGCGGCAGCGAAGGCGGGCATTCCGCTGCTCGGCGTGTGCCTGGGCCACCAGTCGATCGGCCAGCACTTCGGCGGCAAGGTCGTGCGCGGCGGGCTGATGCACGGCAAGACCTCGACCATCACCCACGACGGCACCGGCCTGTTCCAGGACGTGCCCTCGCCGATGAAGGCCGCGCGCTACCACTCGCTGATTGTCGAGAACATTCCCGAGACACTCGTCGTCAACGCCCGCTCGGACGACGGCCACGTCATGGGCTTCCGCCATGTCGAACTGCCGATCCACGGCGTCCAGTTCCACCCCGAGAGCATCGCCACCCAGCACGGCCACGCGATGCTGGCGAACTTCCTGCGCCTCTGCGGCATCGACGCCCGCCTCCCCGACCGCGTCGTCGCCGCCCCGAAGGCCGCATGACCCTCCCCGACCCGCTGCACCCCGTCGCCGAAGACGAAGCCGAGGCCGCCTTCTCCGCGATCCTCGACGGCGAAGTGCCCGAAGCCGCGATCGCCGACTTCCTCGTCGCGCTGTCCGACCGGGGCGAAACCGCGAGCGAGATCGCCGGGGCCGCGCGCGCCATGCGTGCCCGCATGATCCCGGTGAACGCCCCCGCCAATGCCATCGACGTCTGCGGCACCGGCGGCGACGGCTTCCACACGCTCAACGTCTCGACCGCCGTGTCGCTGGTGGTGGCCGCCGCCGGCGTCCCCGTCGCCAAGCACGGCAACCGCGCCGCCAGCTCCAAGGCCGGTGCCGCCGACACCCTCGAGGCCCTCGGCCTCGACCTCGACCGCGCGGTCGAGACCGCCGAATCGACGCTGTCCGAGATCGGTATCGGCTTCCTCTTCGCCGCCCGCCACCACCCGACGATGGGGCGGCTCATGCCGCTGCGCAAAGCGCTCGGCCGGCGCACGATCTTCAACCTCATGGGTCCGCTCGCCAATCCCGCGCAGGTCTCGCGCCAGCTCGTCGGCATCGCCCGCCCCGCCTACGTGCCGATCTACGCCGAGGCCCTGCTGCGGCTCGGCACCGAGCATTCGATGGTGATCTCGGGCGACGAAGGACTCGACGAACTGAGCCTCGCGGGCGGCAACGAAGTGGCCGACGTGCGCGGGGGCGAACTGTTCATGCGCCGCGTCAGCCCGCAGGACGCCGGCCTGCCGCTCGCGCCCGTCGACGCCATCCGCGGCGGCGACCCCGCCTACAACGCCGAAGCGCTGCGCCGCCTGCTGATGGGCGAGCCCGGCGCCTACCGCGACGCCGTCCTGCTCAACGCCGCCGCCGCCCTGATGGTCGCGGGCGAGGTGGAGAGCTGGGTCGAAGGCGTCGAGGAAGCCGCCGAAACCATCGACAAGGGGCTTGCCAAGGCCCTGCTCGACTGCTGGATCGCCGCGACGCGCGCCTGAGAGAACAAGCATGACCGACAAGCTCACCGAGATCTGCTACACCAAGCGCGAGGAAGTCGCCGCGCGCAAGGGCGTCGCCACGATCAACGACCTCGACGCGATCGCCGCCGAGCAGACCGCCCCGCGCGGGTTCGAGGCGGCCTTGCGCGCCAGGGCCGAAATCGGCTTCGCGCTTATCGCCGAGATCAAGAAGGCCAGCCCCTCCAAGGGCCTGATCCGCCCAGATTTCCGCCCCGGTGAACACGCCTTGGCCTATGAAAAGGGGGGGGCGGCCTGCCTCTCCGTCCTCACCGACGCGCCCTATTTCCAAGGTCATGAAGACTATCTCATGGATGCCCGAGCAGCCTGTGGCCTGCCCGTCATCCGAAAGGATTTCATGGTTGATCCCTGGCAGGTCGCGGAATCCCGCGCGATCGGTGCCGATGCCATCCTCATCATCGTCGCCGCGCTCGAAGACGGGCTGATGAAAGAACTTGAGGCTGCAGCCCATGAGCGCGGAATGGACTGCCTCGTCGAAGTTCACAATGAACTTGAACTCGATCGTGCAAGGCTTTTGAAATCAAGGTTGATTGGCGTCAACAATCGCGATCTCAAGCGCTTTGTTACCGATGTCGGAACGACCGAACGCCTCGCCCCGCTGGCTCCGGAAGGCACCCTGCTGGTCAGCGAAAGCGGCATCAACGTCCATGCCGATCTCCAACGCCTCTCGGACTGCGGGGCCCGGACGTTCCTCGTCGGCGAGAGCCTGATGCGCCAGGGCGATGTCGAAGCAGCGACGCGGGCCTTGCTCGGCGGCGGCTGAGCCCGGGCTTGGACATGCAGGTCGCGGCATGTGATGACGGAAAACTGTCATGAGCAAAACTCTAACCCACATCGATTCGGAGGGCACCGCGCGGATGGTTGATGTCGGCGCCAAGGCCGAAACCCAGCGTGTCGCCATCGCTTCGGGCCGCATAGGCATGACTCCGCAGGCTCTCGCCGCGATCCGTGCCGGTGACGCTCCAAAGGGTGACGTGCTGGGAACCGCGCGGATCGCCGGGATCATGGCGGCGAAGCGTACTGCCGAGCTAATTCCGATGTGCCACCCTCTCATGATCGATGCCGTGAACGTGGATTTTGCATTCGAGGAAGACGCTGTCCGTGTCACTGCGACTGCATCGCTCACAGGTAAAACAGGGGTAGAAATGGAAGCTATTACAGCAGCTTCCATCGCACTCCTGACAATCTACGACATGGCAAAGGCACTCGACAAGAGCATGGTCATCGGCGACATCCGCCTCATGGAGAAGCGCGGAGGAAAGTCCGGGCACTGGCGCGCGGAAGACTGGAACCAGTGAGTCCGCCGCCGATCCCTCTGGAGCAAGCGCAGGCCCGCCTTCTCGCTTTGGCTGAACCGCTGCCTGTCGAGCATGTCGATGTCGAGGGCGCGATCGGCCGTTATCTCGCCGCGCCGCTGTATGCGCGCCGCACCCAGCCCGCCGCCGACCTCTCTGCGATGGACGGCTATGCCGTGACCGCAGGTGACCTTTCCGGGCCCTGGATCATCATCGGCGAGAGCGCGGCAGGGCATCCTTTCGCCGGCACGATCAGCCGTGGCGAGGCCGTGCGCGTCTCTACCGGAGCCATTCTTCCCGCCGATGCTGATGCCGTCATCGTGCAGGAAGATGTCGCCTTGAGGGACAGACGGCTCGCGCTCACCGGCGAGGCACCGGAGCCCCCGCACAAGCACATCCGCCGCCGCGGCATGGACTTCGCCGAGAACGACGAAGTCATAGCCTCCGGCAAGCGCGTCGGTCCGGCCGAAGCCGCGCTCGCCATGGCCGCGGGCCACCGCCACCTGCCAGTACACCGCATGCCGCGCGTCGTCGTGATCGACAGCGGGGACGAACTCGCCGCCGATCCGGAATGCTGCGAGCCGCACCAGATTCCGGCAAGCAACGGCGCCATGTTGGCAGCGCTCGCGCGGCCTTTCGCAACCGGGACGATCCGCCTCGGTCCCGTGGCCGACACCCTCGATGCCCTGGCCGACGCCTTCGCCGCCGCTGTGGATGCCGAGGTGATCGTCACCAGCGGCGGGGCATCCGTAGGTGATCACGACCTCGTCAGGCCGGCGCTCGAAGACTGGGGCGCGAGCGTCGATTTCTGGCGCGTCGCCATCAAGCCGGGCAAGCCGATCCTGGTCGCAACGCGCGAACGGCCGGGCAGGCCTGGTCGGCCGCAGATCATCCTCGGTCTTCCCGGCAATCCGGTGTCGAGCTATGTCACCGCCTATCATTTCCTGTTGCCGCTGCTGCGCCGGATGCAGGGTGCGAAGCAGGCCCTGCCGATACAGATCACCACGCGCCTGGGCGCTTCAATACGCGCGAACGGCCCTCGCCGCGAATTCCTGCGCGGTTGGTGGGACGGCGAATGCGTGGTGCCGCACACGCTCCAGGACAGCGGCGCACTCACCTCTCTGGCAGCCAGCAACGTGCTGATTGACCGCCCCGGCCGTTCCGCCGCTTCTGGAATCGGCGAGGAGGTGCGCGTGTTCCTGCTCCAGAATGGCGGTTTCGCCTGAGGCACCGCTTGACGCGCGGAAATTCGTTGCTTAATTGTTCCCTCAATGTTCACGATCGGAACATGCCCGGCCGAAGGGGCTTCGCCGGCAGCAACGAAGAGGCAGCGACCATGTTGACGCGCAAGCAGCACGAATTGCTCCGGTTCATCCAGGCCAGGCTGGAGGAGAGCGGTATCTCCCCCAGCTTCGAGGAAATGAAGGAAGCGCTCGATCTCAAGTCGAAGTCAGGTGTTCACCGCCTGATCTCGGCGCTTGAGGAGCGCGGATTCATCCGCCGCCTGCCCAATCGTGCGCGTGCGCTAGAGGTGCTGCGCCAGCCGGACGATTCCGGCAACAAGGCGCCTCGATCGGCCCCTACCAACAATGATGAGGTGGTGCCTATCCGTGCTGCTCAGGCTGCGCCCCGGGCCGCTAACGATGTCATCGAAATTCCCCTCCACGGCCGCATCGCCGCCGGGGTGCCGATCGAAGCCCTGGAAGGCCAGTCGATGCTACCGGTGCCTGCGGCTCTGCTCGGTTCGGGCGAACACTACGCGTTGGAAGTCTCAGGCGACTCGATGGTGGAAGCCGGCATTCTGGATGGCGATTTCGCCTTGGTGAAACGCACGAATTCCGCGCGGGACGGCGAGATCGTCGTCGCCCTGATCCGCGGCGAGGAAGCGACGTTGAAGTATCTGCGCCGCGAGAACGGCATGGTCCGCCTCGACCCTGCCAATGGCGCCTACGAACCACAGATTTACGGTCCTGACGAAGTCGAAGTGCAGGGCAAGTTGGCAGGATTGCTCCGCCGCTATCATTGAGCCCGCGGCGAAGGAGGGCTCGGCTCCGGCCCGAAGCGCGGAAAGCGCGGTGAGGCGGGGCGCCACCAGCCATGCTCGCCTTCACTCCCGGCCACGGTGTCCACTCGGCCGGCGCTCAGATGGATTGCAAGGCCGCCTGTCTGGCCGAGACTGTCACGATCGGCCTTGAACCAGCGCGGGGAACAACTGCGCGGAAGCCAGCGGTCGGACACGACAATGTCGCTACGATCGCAGGCGGCGGCTAGCGCCCTTTCCGGAACAGCATCCCGGCCTCGCGAGACGAGAAGCCGCCAGGTAACGCCCTTACGCTCCATGCGGATGGCGCAGAAATCGGGATTGCAACGTGCGACGGGCCATTGATCGATTGCCACCGGTTCCCCCTCCATACCGGCCAGTTCCATGAGGTTGTCGCGGGCGTAGCCTTCGCCGCCGTCGCGCAGGACGAAAAGCCGCTCTCCACTCGGCTCGACCAGCCCGACATGACGGCCATCGCCCGAAATCAGGATGTCGGCGGGCGCTGCCATCGCGAGCAGGCCCGCACCGAGCAACGCCGGCGGCAGGCCCAGCCAGCGGAGGCGCCCGCCCCATAGGCCCACCCAAAGCCCCCCCGAAACAAACAGCATGAACGCGCCGTTGCCGCCGGCGGGGAGGATGGTCACGGCTGCCGTCCGCGATGCGATCCAGTGGGCGATCGCAGTCAGCAGGTCGATCGAACCCTGCGCCAGCCACCAAACCGGTCCGCCGGCGCCCACCGAGTCGAGGACCAGCGCACCGGCCAGCAATGGCATAACGACGAAAGTCGTCAGCGGAATGGCGATGACATTGGCGAGCGCGCCGTAGATACCGGCCCGGTGGAAGTGAAAAAGCCCGATCGGCATCAGTGCAAGGTCGATGACCACACCGGTCACCAGCAGCATCGCCAGGTGCCGCAGCGCCTTGATGGCGAGCGACTCGTCCCTCGGCGCCATGAATGCCTTGGCCGGTGCGGACGTGCCGACCGCGACGAGCGCCAGTACGGCCCCGAAGCTCATCTGGAAGCTGGGTCCGGTGACCGCCTCCGGCCAGAGAAGCATGACGCAGAAGGCGGCGACAGCCAACATGCGCAGCGACAACGGTTCACGCCCCAGCGCCAGCGCGGCGAGGACCAGCAGCGAGCCGATGCAGGAGCGTACCGTCGGTACCTCCGACCCCGACAACAGCGTATAGGCGATGCCGGCAAGCGCGCCCGCGGCGGCTGCTACCACCGGAAGCCGAACGCGCAGGGCCAGCCACGGAAACAGGGCCAGCGCGCGCACGAACAGCACGTAGACTGCCCCGACGACGGCGCCGACATGCAGGCCGCTAACGGATAGCAGGTGCGCTAGCCCGGAATCGCGCATCGCTTCGTCGTCGGCGTCGGAAATGCCGCCCCGGTCGCCGGTCACGAAGGCGGTGGCGATGCCGGCGCGCTCGGTGCCGATCCTCGCGCGGATATGGTCCGCAAGCGAACGACGCAGGCCAGACAGCCACCCGCCACCGATCTTTCCCCGCTCGACGACCTCGACCTCACCGATGACGGAACCGCTCGCCGCTATGCCGGCGAACCACGCCGTTCGCGCGAAGTTGTAGGCGCCCGGCAGCATCGGAGGCGCCGGCGGCATGAGCCGCCCCTTGAATCGTACTACATCGCCGATGCGGACGTGCGCTGCGAGGTTCCTGCCCGGCACGTTTACGCGCACCTTCATGGCGCGCCCTGTTCCCGGCTCGCGCATGGCGAGGATCAGGCGATCGCGGTCCAGCGCCGGCTGGGGTTCGATCTGGAGGATCCTGGCGGCAAAAATGCCGGCGATCGGGCGTTCGAGCGGAGCCTCTCCCGCTATTGTCGAACGCGCCCAGATAGCCAGGCATCCGGCCGCGACCAGTAGCGGCAGGACCAGTACCGCCCTGAACAGATGCGGATACCGCTCGCGCCCGTGCCACGGCGTGACGCCTGCTGCCGCCAGCAGCCCGCAAAGGGCGCAGGCAGCACTCCACCAGACCGGCGCAGGCAACGCGAACCAGCTTACGATCCCACCCGCAAAAGCCACCGTCAACCACGGTCCGCGATCGAATCCGGCGCCCGAAAGAAATCGCTCCAGAGCGCCCAAAACCCTCGACAAGTCGTTCACGCTGTTCCATGGCCGATGCTGCAATGCAGCGGCTCCGGCGCCTTCCGGAGACGAATTTTCGACAGTTGCGGCCTGGCTCCCCATGGCGCGCATTAGGACAGCAAGGTGGTATCGATGGCAAGCGGCAGTGCAACGGGCGGAGCGACGGGCACCAAGGCCGTCGTCACGCGGTTTGCCCCCTCGCCTACCGGTTATCTTCATATCGGCGGCGCCCGCACGGCGCTTTTCAACTGGCTGTTCGCGCGCCATCACGGTGGCAAATACCTGCTTCGCATCGAGGACACGGACCGCGCCCGTTCGACCGAGCCGGCGATCGACGCGATCTTCGACGGCCTCTCGTGGCTTGGCCTCGAAGGTGACGAAGAGCCCGTGTTTCAGTTCGCGCGCTCTGACCGCCACGCCGACGTGGCGGCGCAGATGCTCGAGAGCGGCCATGCCTATCGCTGCTACCTGACGAGCGAGGAACTCGCCGAACGCCGCCAGAAGGCGCAGGAAGAGCGCCGCCCATTCCGCATCGACAGCGAATGGCGTGACGCCGATCCTTCGACCTGGCCGGCCGACAAGACCTATGTCGTGCGCATGAAGGCCCCGCGCGACGGCGAGACCACGATCGACGACCTCGTGCAGGGCTCGGTCACCGTCCAGAATATCGAAATCGACGATTTCGTCATCCTGCGCAGCGACGGCACGCCGACCTACATGCTCGCCGTCGTGGTGGACGACAACGACATGGGCGTGACCCACGTCCTGCGCGGCGACGACCACCTCAACAACGCCTTCCGCCAGTTGATCGTCATCCAGGCGATGGGCTGGGACGTGCCGGTCTACGGCCACGTTCCGCTGATCCATGGCTCCGATGGCGCGAAGCTGTCCAAGCGCCACGGCGCGCTGGGCGTCGATGCCTACCGCGACGAGCTCGGCATCCTGCCCGAGGCGGTTTTCAACTACCTGCTGCGCCTTGGCTGGGGCCACGGCGACGAGGAGATCATCTCGCGCGAGCAGGCGGTCGAGTGGTTCGACATGGTCGACGTGGGCAAGTCGCCCTCGCGCTTCGACCTCGCCAAGCTTCACAATCTCAACGGGCACTACCTGCGCGAGGCCGACGATGCGCGGCTGGCCGCGCTGGTGGCGCTGCGTCTGGATGGGGCCGCCGATGCGGAACTCGACCTACTGACGCGCGCCATGCCCGTGCTCAAGGTCCGCGCAAAGGACCTCAACGAACTTGCAGAAGGCTCTGCCTTCCTGTTCGCCAAGCGCCCGCTTGCCATGAGCGAAAAGGCGCTTGGCCTCCTGACCGACGAGGCGCGTGGCCGCCTTGCCGCGATTCACGAGCGCCTGTCCAGTTCTGGCGACTGGACACTGGAGGGACTGGAAGGAAACCTGAAGGCAATGGCCGAGACACTGGGACTGGGGCTCGGCAAGCTCGCGCAACCCTTGCGGGCGGCCCTGACAGGTCAGACGACCTCGCCGGGGATTTTCGACGTACTGGTTTTGCTCGGACGGGAAGAGAGCCTCGCACGTATCGGTGCGCAGGCGGACGTTCCTGTCGGGTAACCGTCATAAGGAGATATAACTGGTGGGTGATCAGGCTAAACTGAGCGCTGGTGGCGCGGATTTCGAATACCCGATCCTCAAGGGGAGCGTCGGCCCGGATGTCGTCGACATCCGCAAGCTCTATGCCCAGACCGGCAAGTTCACGTTCGATCCCGGCTTCACTTCGACCGCAAGCTGCGAGTCGGCGCTGACCTACATCGACGGCGACGAGGGCGTGCTGCTGCACCGCGGCTACCCGATCGGCCAGCTGGCCGAGAATTCCTCGTTCATGGAAACGAGCTACCTGCTGCTCAATGGTGAACTGCCGAGCAAGGATGAGCTTTCCACTTTCGAGAACACCATCACGCGCCACACCATGCTGCACGAGCAGCTGGCGACGTTCTACCGCGGCTTCCGCCGTGACGCGCACCCGATGGCGATCATGTGCGGCGTGGTCGGTGCGCTTTCGGCGTTCTACCACGATTCCACGGACATTGCGGACCCCGAGCATCGCAAGATCAGCTCGCACCGCCTGATCGCGAAGATGCCGACGATCGCGGCGATGGCCTACAAGTATTCGGTCGGCCAGCCCTTCGTCTATCCCGACAACTCGCTGAGCTACACCGGCAACTTCCTGCGCATGACCTTCGGCGTGCCCGCGGAGGATTACGTGGTACACCCGGCGATCGAGAAGGCGATGGACCGGATCTTCATCCTCCACGCCGACCACGAGCAGAACGCCTCGACTTCGACGGTGCGGCTTGCAGGGTCTTCGGGCGCCAACCCGTTCGCATGCATCGCGGCCGGCATCGCCTGCCTCTGGGGTCCCGCACACGGCGGCGCCAACGAAGCCGCGCTCAACATGCTGAAGGAAATCGGCACCCCCGATCGCATTCCGCACTACATCGAGCGCGCCAAGGACAAGAACGATCCGTTCCGCCTGATGGGCTTCGGTCACCGCGTCTACAAGAACTACGATCCGCGCGCGACGGTCATGCAGTCGACCCTGCGCGAGGTGTTCGACGCGCTCAAGGTCACCGACCCGCTGTTCGAGACCGCGCTGCGCCTCGAGGAGCTCGCGCTCAATGATCCGTACTTCATCGAGAAGAAGCTGTTCCCGAACGTCGATTTCTACTCGGGCATCATCCTGTCGGCGATCGGCTTCCCGACCACGATGTTCACCGTGCTCTTCGCCCTCGCCCGCACCGTGGGCTGGGTTGCGCAGTGGAACGAAATGATCTCCGATCCCGGCCAGAAGATCGGTCGTCCGCGCCAGCTCTACACGGGCCCGACGCAGCGCGACTATCTCCCGATCGGCCAGCGCTGATCGACCAGTTCCGCGAGCAGTCGCGGTACCCGAGAAAGGCCCTCGCGAAAGCGGGGGCCTTTTTTCATGGAGTTTACAGACGGCGCCTGATGATCCCGCCACAATCTGGCCGCATCCGGGGGGCAGGCTGGCGCAAGTCAACGGGGCGCGACGACATGATTTTCGTACGAATACTGGCGGTGGTCCTGGGCGTGCTCGTCATTGCCGCAGGTCTGCTTTTCGTGGCTCAGGGAACGGGCGTGCTGATGTGGCCGGCGGACAGCTTCATGCTGGCCGACCGGGGCTGGGCCGTTCGCGGCGCGGTTCTGGCGGTGGTCGGCGGGATCGTCGTCTGGCTGGGGCGGCGTTGCTGACCCTCTGGACCGATCCGCTGGCCTGAGCTTCAGGCGTCAGGGTCTGACGGAACCGCGAGGATGAAGCGTGCGCCTTGGCCGGGCTCGCTTTCGACCGTGAGATCGCCGCCCATCGCTCGCGCCAGGCTGCGCGAGATGTAGAGACCGAGCCCCGATCCACCATCTCCGCTTCGGCCGAGGCGTTCGAACTTCTCGAACACCCGCACCTGGTCCTGCTTGGCAAGGCCCGGACCTTCATCGGCGACGACGACCCGGGCACAATCACCGACAGTCTCCAGCGAGATGGTGATGCGCGAGCCTTCCGGTGAATAGCGGATCGCATTACCGATGAGGTTCAACAGCACCTGCAGGACGCGGCGGAACTCCGCAATGGCGGGGCGCGCCTCATGCGGCGGAGGTGCATCGATGACGATACCCTTCTCGCGCGCCCGCACGCCGAGAATGCCTGCTGCTTGCCGTGCCACTTCGGAAAGGTCGACGGGATCGGGCATGGTGGTGAAGCTGTCAGATTCGACGACTTCCAGATCGGCCATGTCTTCCAGCAATCCGAGCAGCAGCTTGCCCGCACTGGCGATCTCGCCGGCGTATTCGGCATAGGCATCCGGCAGTGGCCCCGCGAGGCGCGTGCGGATCGTTTCGGCATTGGCGATGATGCGCGCGATCGGCTGCTTGAGTACCGGCGCAAGGTCCTGCCCGACAAGGCTGCTGCGCGGATGACGTGCCACAGGTTCCGCCAAGATCGGACTCTCGGCCGCCACCTGGTCGGAGAGGAGCAGAAGTTCGAAACCCGAAGGATCGTACCCGGGCGACATCAAGGGGAGCAGTGAAACACGCCAGGCACGCGCAGATCCCGGCACGGCGACGCGTGCGCCTTCGAGGAGGCGCCAATGCAGCGGTTGCTGGCGCGTCACATTTTCCGGCGCGAGGAAATCGGTCCAGACCTGTCCAACGCCGGCCGCCATGGCGGAAGTCAGTCCGGCCAGTTCGGGCGCGTCCGATGTCACGGTCAGAAGCCGCTGGCCTGCATCGAGATGGGCGGAGAGTTCGGCAAGATGTCGATCTATTCCTGCCCGGCGCCGCGCGGCGGCCGCGCCGTCCTCCTGCAGGACCTGCGCCGTCTGCCAGGTTCGCACGCGGATGGAACAGCCCCCGCCCGCCCCGTCCGGTTCGACTTCGACCCAGGCGCTGATCGCATCGCTGCCGTCCTGCGCGTTGACCGCGCGCGCAAGGGTAACGCCGGAACTGCGCGCCTTGCGGACCAATTCGAGCAGTTCGGGCACCGCTATCGTACCGGGCAATTCACCGCCGCAGCGGACCTGAAGGCCTGCGAGAGGCTCGGCCGCTTCGAGCAGCCTGTCCTCCGCGTCGCTCATCGCCAGCGCGACTATGGTGCCGTCAGCGTGCATCACAGGCCGAGCCCCCGCGCGGGTGTTGCGGCCGGCAGCAGCGCCGCAGCCTCTTCGATGCCGAGCCACGACACGGCCTCCGGCGGCGCGACGTCAGGGTGTAGCGACAGACACTGCTCCTCGATCGCCCCGGCGCCCAGCCCCGCTGCGCGCAATGTCAGGGCCAGTCGGGCGGCCTGAGTCCGGTGCAAGGTCAGCGCGGCCGTGTCACGATCCTGTCCCGATGCAACTGCGATGGAGGTCAGGAACAGCGAGACGCCGCCCTGCGCGATGCACAGTGTCGCGGGTCGGTCCTGGACGAGGTATCCTACCAGATGCGCGGCAAGCCCGAGACGAGTGGCACTTTCACCGTAGGACCGGCGGATTTCGCCTTCGACGACTGTCGCCCGCTCGGCAAGGGCCGGTTCTATGCCCGCCAGCGTGCGAAGGGTGTAAAGCGCGACGTTCAGAAGAGCGGCCGGCAATTCCCCGAGAGGCAGGGTCATCCGCCGCTGCGCCTGGCACCAGCGCGCCTGGGCGCCAAGAAAGGCGCTCGCCTTGCTCCGCGTCGCATCATCCTGCGAGGCTATCAGCCTCTGTAACAGCGGCGATGCTACCGGATCGAGCGCGAGCGCGTCGTGCAGCCCTTCGGTCGACTGCCATTCCAGCGACAGCGCATGAAGGTGTGAGACCAGCGCGGGATTATCGAGCAGCGCATGGCCGACTACCTCGACTTCTGCCGCCGAATGGGCCCGGCCGCGCCCACCGACAAGCGCATCGAGCAATTGCCGCGCGATATCGGCCAGCATGGCCCGGATCCGCGTCACAATCTCTTCGCTGAACAGGGAAACGTCGCCCGCCGCGATGAGCGGGCGCAAGATCGACACCGCGGTCCCGGCCAGCGCGTCACCCCGCGCGAGCTCGTCTCGCAGCGCCGTCTCGGCACGTTCCGGGCGGGCCGGAGGGGCGGCTTGGTCGATCATATGACCCGTCTAACCGGCATTTGGTTAAATCGAAGTTAGCCGTGCCGCCGCGGGGGCAGCAGCAGCATCGCGGCGAGCAGCGCGGCCGAAAGCAGCCTCGCCATGAGCAGGACCTGGCCGAAGCTGGACGCCAGCGCCAGCACCAGTCCCAACAGCGCCCGGTCGCCCGCCCAGCCCGCAACCCTGCCACCGGTTACCCGAGGCAGCAGGACGAGCAGCATCATCAGGATCGCTGGCATGCACAGCCATGCGAGTACCGGCTCTCCGGGAAAACGGGGCATGTCCAGCAGGATCATCGCCGCAAACGCCGCGTCGACCAGCCACACCAGCGCGTCGGCTCGCGGGATAGCCGGGGATGGCTGTCCCAGCGCCTGGCGCTCGGCCGCCCGCAGCAGCCGGCTCGCCTCCGCCAGCAGCCAGGCGATCGCAAGGAAGGCGAACCCGACCCAGACCAGTCCGAACCAGCCCAGTCCCACCGCTATGGCGATCGAGACAAGCACCGCAATCGACACGACGTTGCTGGCATTGCCCGCGTGAAGCAGGGACGAGCCGAAGCTGAGCACGCCGAAGCGCGCCACCGTGCGGCCGGGCGAACTGCAGTTCCCTTCGCCGAAGCGCGAGCGCAGCCATTCGTCCTCCAGAGCATAGGCCTCGGCCTCGCTTCGGATCATGCGCCAGCCCGATCCGGCGCGCGCCCCGGCGGGAACCTCGCGCATGGAGATGCCGATCTGCAGGGCGATACGTGTGAGCGCGGAAAGAACGTCGCAGTCGGCAGGCAGTTCGTGCAGCCGCTCGACCAGTTCGCCCGGAACCCGCATCAGCCCGGCGCTCGCGCGATTAATGTCGATGCGTTCGAATCCGGCTGCCAGCGCTCCTTCCACCGGCTGGACCAGCACGACCGGCGAGCGCCCTTCGAGCAGTACGACGGCCTGCGCGGGGTCGGCGAACAGGCCTTCCGAAACGACGATCAGTTCGTCGGCCGCGGTTACGAGACCGGCAATCTGCCCCGGGCCGGTGGCGATGGTGAATTGAAGCCCCGCACTTTCTGCGTCGTGCTGGAGCGAGATCAGTTCGGGCGAGGCACCGCGCGCCATGCAGATGACCCGCTGGCAATCGAGTGCGAGAGCCATGCCAAGCTGGTGCTGCGCGACGCTCGCCCCCGCGACGCGCAGAAACGCGCGCGGAAACGGCTGCCCTGCTCCGGCAGGCTCCGTCATGGCCAGCAATGCTATCCGCAAACTTGAACTCCAGCACCCACACCGTGATGTAGGCAGCTGCCGCGCCGGTGCCAAGCAGAACCGGACAATCAGCCGGCGGAAAACTCGGCGAGGTACGCCTTGAGCCGGCGAACGGCGGTAGGTTCGCCCGGAGCGGCGTCGAGCGCACGATCGGCAAGTGCCAGCAGGCGGTCAGAATGGAAGCTGGCCGCCAATCCCTTCAGGCGCATTGCCGCTACAACCCAGTTCCCGTCGCACCGCGAACGTTCGAGCAGATCGACCTGCCGTGCCACGCTTTCCACGAAGGCCTGGCGCAGTTCCGCCATCAGCACGGGGTCGCCGCCCGCAGCTGCGGCTAGAGTTGCTTCGAGAGCGCCTGCTTCATAAGCCATTTCCCCAGGATAGTGGGCAATGGGTTAAGGCGGGGTTTATTGCCGCGCCACTCGTGATATCCTGCAAGGATGGTTGGGGAACACAGGATCATCGCATTCGGGTCGGGCAACGGCGAAGGGTCCGGGACCGACAACGACAAGGGCATCGACGCGGCCCAGGCCGTGTCGTCGCGCGAAAGCTGGGACGATGCGTGGGTCGCGGCAGAGAGTGACGGCAAAACGGAACAGTCCCAGGTTACCAAGGCCTGGCTGATTCCGGTTCTTGCCTTCATCGTGGTGGCGGCCTGGACCGCCCTGTTCATCGCCGCGCAGCTTCCAACCTTCCGTGCAGGCCTGCCGCTCACCGAGGTCCCTGCGCTCGTCACCCAATGGTGCGTGCCGGTCCTGCTGGTCGGAACCGTCTGGCTGCTGATGATGCGCCATAGTGTGCGCGAAGGCCGCCGCTTCGGGCGCATCGCAGCCACTTTGTCGAACGAATCGGCGCTGCTCGAAACGCGGCTGACCACCGTCAATCGCGAGCTCAGCCTGGCGCGAGAGTTCGTCGCGGCCCAGTCGCGCGACCTTGAGGCGCTGGGCCGCATCGCCGCTGAGCGCCTTTCCCAGAACGCGGAACGCCTGCAGGATCTGGTCCGCGAGAATGGTGCGCGGGTCGATTCGATCAGCACCGTCAGCAACGCCGCGCTCGAGAATATGGAGAAGCTACGCAGCCAGCTCCCCGTCATCGCCAGCTCGGCCAAGGATGTCACCAACAACATCGCCAATGCCGGCCGCACCGCCCATGCCCAGCTCGAGGACATGGTCGCCGGCTTCAACCGTCTCAACGAGTTCGGCACCGCCAGCACCCGTCAGGTCGCGATGCTGCGCGAACAGGTGGGCGAAACGCTCGACGGATTCACCCGCCAGTGCGAACAGCTCGACGCCATGGCCTCCGCCCGCTTCGCCGAGCTTGCCGCACGCGGCGACGAGTTTCGCGCCCAGCTCGACAGCCGGGAGGTCGATGCACTGGCCGCGATGCGCACCCGTGCCCGGGTGCTGGCCGACGAGATTCACGATACCCGCCGGCAGCTCGACCAGCACGAGGCCGAGAGCCTCACCTCGCTGCGGGCGCGGCTTGGCGCGCTGCGCGACGAGAGCGAGGTGGTCTCCCGCGCCTTGCACGAAGCCGAAAATCGCGCAGGCGAAGCGCTGCGCAACTCGCTGGCCGATCTGTCCTGCGAGCAGTCCGCCGCCAGCGAAGCCATCGCCGAGGCGCAGCAGACCGCCATCGACGCGCTCGCGGGACGCCTCGCCAACATTGCATCCGAAGCGCGCCAGATCGACGAATCCATCGGCCTTCGCGCCGAGCGCCTGTCGATGGAGGCAGAGGAGCGCCAGTCGCGGCAGGTCGAGCAGGAACGCCACGCCATCGCCCGGATCGACCACATGCTGAGCGAACTCGATGCCAGCATCGCGGAGCGTCTCGAACGCCACCGCATCCAGGCCACCGCACTTACCGAACGTGCGGGCGCCGTCACCGGGGAACTGTCGCAGTACGAAAACCGGCTCGCCAGCATCGCTCAGGCGACGGGCGATTCCGAGAGCCGGCTCGAGGCCAGCCTGGCCGCCCTCACCCAGCGCCTCACCGCCGCGCGCACCACGCTCTCCGCGACCGACGCTGAGGTCGAGAAGCTGACGAACGACAGTGTCCGGCTGCTCGAACTGATCCAGGCAAGTGCCCGGCAGACGCACAGCGCCCTGCCTGAAGCGCTTGCCGTATCCGAGGATCGTCTCGTGCGGCTGCAGGACGGCGTCTCGGCACTCCTTGCGCAATTGCGACTGTCCGCCGAGAGCAGCGACGGCATTTCGAGCGGGATCGGCGTATCCGGGCGCGATCTCGACGCGCTGCTTGCCGGGCTCGAACAGGCGGAGGCCGCGATCGTCGGGCGCGGAGCCGACCATGCCGCCCTCTTCACGCATCTTCACGAGACCATGGTCGAAATCGACGAGGCCACCCGGCAGGCCGCCGACCGTGCGGGCGGCAGCTTGGCCGAAGCGATCGGCCTGCTGCGTATCAACCTCGAAGAAGCGGTCGCCGCCGTCGAGCACGACAGTGTGGAGCGTATCGCCCGCGTTGCGATGGCGCTGGGCGACGAAAGCGCCTCGGCCATCGACAAAGCCATGCGAACCAAGGTCGCGGAGATTTCCGGGCAGCTGGAACAGGCCGTCGCTCATTCATCCGGTGTCACCCGCGAGGCGGCGGGACAGCTGCGCGACCAAGTCGCCAAAGTCGACGAACTGGTCGGCAACCTCGAAACCCGCGTCGCCGATGCGCGGCGGCAGGCGGAGGATCAGGTCGACAACGACTTTGCGCGCCGCGCCGCGATCATCACCGAATCGCTCAATTCCAACGCGATCGACATCGCCTCGGTCCTTTCCAGCGACATTGCCGACACCGCCTGGGCCGCCTACCTGCGCGGCGATCGCGGCATCTTCACCCGCCGCGCGGTCAGCTTGCTCGATGCCGGCGAGGCAAAGGCGATCCAGCAGGTGTTCGAACGCGACGACGCCTTCCGCGCCAACGTCAGCCGCTACATCCACGACTTCGAGGCCATCCTGCGTCAGGTGCTCTCCACCCGCGACGGCAACGCCCTGGGCGTGACACTGCTATCGTCGGACATGGGCAAGCTCTACGTCGCACTGGCGCAGGGGGTCGAGCGACTGCGCAGCTGACGGGTTCGGAACGTCGCCGTCAGTGCCGTGGCGACATAGCGCGTATCACCACCCACGAGCGCAGATCGAAACTATCCCGATCCGGCACGCGCTGATGGCGCATCATCGGGAAGCCACACCTGCGGGAGCGTGTAGATCAGCGTGCGGCCACGCCGTCGCGCCTACGAAAATCAGCCCGGGTTCCGGTGTAGCCGTTGGTCGTATTCAGATAGTCGTCAGCGGCGACCAGCCTGCGAGAACTTAGGTGAGCGTCACGCGTCCCGCCTGCAACTGAAGCGACAAGCATGCAGCCAGCGCAGTGGGAAGATCGACGCCGAGCTGGCATTGACCTTGTTGGCGGTCACCGCGCTCCCCGCCCCGTCGAGACAAGCGCGGCTGCCGTAAAATTCGGCCCCAACACGAACGGTCGCGCTGCGATATTCCGCCGGCACGTAGTGCGCCGGTGGAATTGTTCGTCAAAGCCACGGATGACCAGCAACAGGATGCGAGAAAAATAAGGAAAGGTGCGCGACCACGGACCATCTGCCGGTGGAGACCGGCAAAGAAGCAACACTTGGGCCCGCAGCGCTCTACCGGGAATTTGAACGGCCCCGGACGATCATGTGCTCACAGACGTCTGCGCCGATGCCAGGATCCCATGGCACAAGGCTCGTTTCCAGAGCGCTTCCGGATCAGTAACCTAGGTCGTCCACCGGCGGCTTGCCGAAGAAGTTCAGGTCGTCAGTCGTGATCCACTGATTGGCGTAGTTCAGGTAATAGGCCCCGAACAGCATCACAGCGAGTACCGTCGCGCGCAGGGCGATCAGCTTCGGGCGGAAGTTGACCGGAGCGCTGGTGGCGTGGCCCTTCCCGACCTGATGGCCCTCGACTTCATCAGGCGTCCGCAGGCCGAACGGCATGACGAGAAAGGCGCTCAGCACCCAGAACAGGGTGTAGATCGCCAGCATCGAGGTCCATCGCATCGCCATTTCGCGTCAATCCTCCAGCAGCAGCACCGAAACCTGCGGCTTCTTGCCCGACCAGCGGGTGGCGGCGCGCCGCGTGGCGAGACGAGCCGCCTCGATGCGAACGCTGCGCTCGGCCTTCTTGGTGCGGCCCAATGCGTCGGCCACATCTTTCTTGGCCTCCGCCACGAACGCATCGTAGTCCTCGTCGAGCGGTAGCCCCAGCGCCGAAATCTCGACATGACCCTTCCGATCGGCCGCGACCGAGACGATGCCATTTGCCGCAATCCGGCGGCGCATCACGATGGCGTCGCCATCGGCGGGCGAGATGATGTCGCCGTCCAGCAGCAGGCGTCCGGCTCGCACTTCGCCGAACTTGCCGGCATGGCCCGGTGCGAGCCGCACCAGATCGCCGTTCTTCTGGAAGATCGCCTTGGGAATTCCGCTGGCGATGCCGAGGCGCGCCTGTTCCTTCATGTGGCGGATTTCGCCGTGGACCGGCATCAGGATTTCCGGGCGGATCCAGCTGTAGAGCGCTTCCAGCTCGGGGCGTCCCGGGTGGCCGGAGACGTGGATCGGGCTCTGCCGGTCAGTCACGACGACAATGCCCAGGTCCGCCAGGCGGTTCTGGATGCGGCCGATCTGGATTTCATTGCCGGGAATCTGGCGGCTGGAGAACAGCACGACGTCGCCCTTCTCCAGCTTGACCGGATGGTTGCCGTCGGCGATGCGTGCCAGCGCGGCGCGCGGCTCGCCCTGCCCGCCGGTGGCGACGATCAGCACGTCCTCGCGCGACAGGCCCATGGCGGTATCGACGTCGATCAGTTCGGGCAGATCCTTGAGGTATCCGCACGATTTGCCGACGTCGATGATGCGGTCGAGCGAGCGCCCGACGACGCACAGCTGGCGCCCGGTCTTCCTGGCGACGTCGCCGAGCGTCTGAAGCCGCGCGACGTTGGAGGCGAAGGTCGTCACCACCACGCGGCGGCCCTTGTGGCGTTTCACTTCGGCAAGCAGCCCGCGATAGACATCGCCTTCCGAGCCAGATGCCTCGGGATTGAAGACGTTGGTCGAATCGCAGACCAGAGCCAGCACGCCCTCGTCGCCGATGGCGGTGAGTTCGGCCTGGGTTGCCGGTGTGCCGACCTGCGGCTCGTCGTCGAGCTTCCAGTCGCCGGTGTGGAAGATGCGGCCATAAGGCGTCTCGATCACCAGCGCGTTGCCCTCTGCAATCGAGTGCGCCAGCGGCACGTAGCGGATGCCGAACGGACCGATCTCGAAATTCTCGAGGTCGTGGACGACGTTGAGTTCGATCTCGCCGAGGATGCCCGCTTCTTCCAGCTTGGCGGCGACCAGCTTGGCGGTGAACGGCGTCGCGTAGAGCGGCACGCCCAGTTCCCGCGCGAAGTACGGAACCGCGCCGATATGGTCCTCGTGCGCGTGCGTCAGGACGATGCCGAGCAGGTTCTCCCGCTCGTTCTCGATGAATTCGAGATCGGCGAAGACGAGATCGACGCCGGGGTATTCGTTGCCCGAGAAGGTCATGCCGAGATCGACCATGAGCCACTTACCCTGGCAGCCGTAGAGATTGACATTCATGCCGATCTCGCCCGAGCCGCCGAGCGCACAGAACAGCAGTTCTTTACCTGGAATCACTTAGATGCGGCCCTTTGCGCAAGAATGGCGAGGCCGTCGATCGTCAGATCCGCGTCGACGGCGTCGAAGATGTTGGTTGCTTCGTGAAACAGGACGGCAAGGCCGCCGGTAGCGATGACCTTGGCGGGGCGACCGATTTCAGCGCGGATGCGGGCGATGAGGCCCTCCATCATCGCGACATAGCCCCAGAATACCCCGATCAGCATCTGGTCCTCGGTGTTGCGACCGACGACGCTGTCGGTCTTGGGCACCTCGATCGCGATGCGCGGGAGCTTGGCGGTATTGCCCACCAGCGCATCGAGCGAGAGGTTGATGCCGGGCGCGATGATTCCGCCCTTGTAGGCGCCATTGAAGTCGATGACGTCGAACGTGGTCGCGGTGCCGAAATCGACGACGATGAGGTCACCGGAATGCTTGGCGTGGGCGGCGATGGCATTGACGGCGCGGTCGGCGCCGAGCGAGCGGGGCTCGTCGACGTCGATGTCGATGCCGTAGTCGGCCTTGTCCAAGCCGGCGATCATCGGCTCGACGTTGAAATAGTGGCGCGCGAGAATTTCGAGGTTGTGCAGCGCGCGCGGGACCACGGTCGAGATGATGATCTGGTCGACCTCTTCCGCCTTGACGCCCCGGATGGCGAGCAGCTGCATCAGCCAGACCGCATATTCGTCGCCGGTGCGGCGCGGATCGGTCGCGATGCGCCAGCGCCCCTTGATGGCGCAGCCGTCCAGCAGGGCGAAGACGACATTGGTGTTGCCGGCATCAATCGCGAGCAGCATGGGCTTTTTCCGGTTCCTCGAAACTCAGGCGTTAGCAAGCAGGACGTCGCCGGCGTGGATCGTGCGGATCGTGCCGTCCGGCAGGGCGAGACGGAGGTTTCCGTCATCCGCCAGCCCGGCGAAGGTACCGTGCAGCGCGTCCTCTCCGGGCGGCAGCACCGTCAGCGGCGTTCCCTGGGGATGCGCCGTACTCTGCCAGCGACGCAGGAGCGGGGCAAGGCCGACGGAGCGCCAGCGCTGCAGTTCGATGTCGAAAGCGGTGGCCAGCGCCCCGGCGAATACGTCGCGCAACGGCGGCGGGCCGAAGTCGGATAGAGCGGCGACCTTGCGGCCGGATACTTCGGGGGCGCTGGCCAGGTTGACGCCGATGCCGACGATCACAGTGCCTGACTTCATTTCGAGCAGGATGCCGGCGACCTTGGCATCGTCGATCAGCAGGTCGTTCGGCCACTTGAGCCGGAGCGCCCTGCCCTCTGCCACGTGGCGCGAAAGCGCTTCGTGAACAGCAAGTCCCGTCAGCAAGGCAAGGCTGGCCGGAGAGGGATCGCCGGGCGCCAAGCGCACCACGGTCGATCCCATGAAGTTGCCCAGGCCATCGTCCCAGACCCGGCCAAGGCGTCCCCGGCCCGCGGTCTGGCGGTCGGCGACCAGCCAGTCGCCTTCGGGAAGGTAGTCCCCGCCCGCGATCCGGGCGGCCAGGTCCGCGTTGGTGGAGCCAGTCTGCTCGACGCTGTGGATCAAGACGCGAAGAACAGCGCCGTCGCCGCGGTGGCGGCCAACGCGCCCAGCCACTTGGTCAGGAGGTAACCGAGCGGCGAGATGAACACGCAGGAGATCGCCAGGATCGCCTTGTGCCACACGTCGCTCTCACCCTTGATCACGTCGGCGGGCTCGTCGAAGTACATGACCTTGACGACCTTGAGGTAGTAGAAGGCACCGATCACCGAGGCAGCGAAGCCGATCGCGGCGAGCGGCATGAGGCCGGCGTCGACGGCAGCCTGGAACACCAGGAACTTGCCCCAGAAGCCGAACAGCGGCGGGATGCCGGCAAGGCTGAACATGATGATCGCGAGGCCCAGCGCCAGCGCCGGACGCGTGCGCGACAGGCCAGCGAGGCTGGCGATGTCTTCCACCGCGTTGCCCTGCTCGTCCTTGAGCATCAGGATGGCGACGAAGCCGCCCAGCGTCATGGCGACGTAAATCGTCAGGTAGAACAGCATCGCGGCTGCGCCCTGCTCGGTCGCGGCGGAAAGTCCGACGAGCATGAAGCCGACGTTGTTGATCGAAGAATAGGCCATCAGGCGCTTGATGTTCTTCTGGCCGATGGCGCCGAGCGCACCCACCACGATCGAGGCGAGCGCCACGAACACGATGATCTGCTGCCAGGCGGCCGCCTGCTCGCCGAACGCGTCGAGCAGGACACGCATGGTGAGGCACAGCGCAGCGACCTTGGGGGCCGTCGCAAAGAAGGTCGTCACCGGGGTCGGTGCGCCTTCGTAGACGTCGGGCGTCCACATGTGGAACGGCACGGCGCTGATCTTGAAGGCGAGGCCGGCCAGCATGAAGACGATGCCGAACAGCGCGCCGTGGCTGAGTTCACCCGACAGCGCGGCGTTGATGCCGCTGAACGAGGTGGTGCCGGTGAAGCCGTAGGTCAGGCTCATGCCGAACAGCAGGATCCCCGAGGCCAACGCGCCCAGCACGAAGTACTTGAGGCCTGCTTCGGCCGATCGCCCGTCGGTGCGCAGGAATGCGGCGAGGACATAGGCGGCGAGCGAGTTCATCTCGAGGCCGATGTACAGCGTCAGCAGGTCGGTGGCCGAGACCATGATGCCCATGCCCAGCGCCGCGAAGACCACGAGTACCGGGAATTCGGCGCGCATGGCGCCGAGGCGCTCGAAGAAGGCAGGCGCGATCACCAGCGTGGCGGCGGCCGAGAGGTAGATCAGGATCTTCGCGTAGCTGGCGAAGGCGTCGGCACGGTACTGGCCGAAGAAGGCCGAGGTATCCGGCCCCATCGCATGTCCGCACAGGGCGGGCGCGACCAGCGCCATCGCCGCGACGAGCGCCGCAACGGCGAGGATCGAGATCAGGCGGCTTGCCTTGTCCCCGCCCCAGGCGGAGATCAGCAGCAGGACGAGGCCCGCGATGCTCAGCGTTTCTTCCGGCGCGATAAGGCGCAGGGAGTGCGACCAGTCCATCAGTGTGACCCCTCATGCGCAGCGGCTTCTTCGTGCGCAGGCTTTGCTTTTCCAGGTGTAGGCGCGCTGTCTCCGGCCGGCTTGGCACGGGCGAGGCGCGCGTCGAGCGCGGCGATGTCGGCGCGCATCGGAGCGATGAAGCTCTCCGGGTAAATACCCATCCACAGCGCAGCAAGAGCCAGCGGAACCACCATCGCGATTTCGCGAAGGTCGAGATCCGGCATGGCGGCAGCGTCGGCGTTCTTCTGTTCGCCGAAGACGACCCGGCGATAGAGATAGAGCATATAGGCAGCGCCCAGGATAATGCCGGTGGTGCAGATCAGCGCCGCCCCCGTCGAAACCTGGTATATGCCGCCAAGGCTCAGGAACTCGCCGACGAACCCGCTGGTGCCGGGCAGGCCGATGGACGCCATCGTGAACAGCAGGAAGAACAGCGCGTAGCGCGGCATGTTGATGGCAAGACCGCCGTAGCGGCTGATCTCGCGGGTGTGGAGACGGTCGTAGATGACGCCGACGCAGAGGAAAAGCGCGCCGGCGACGAGGCCGTGGCTCAGCATGACCAGCATCGAGCCTTCGAGGCCCTGGGTGTTGAAGGCGAACAGGCCGATCGTCACGATCGCCATGTGTGCGACCGAGGAATAGGCGATCAGCTTCTTCATGTCGCTCTGCACCAGCGCAATCAGCGAGGTGATGACGACCGCGGCCATTGACAGGCCCCACACGAGCGGCGCGAAGTAGGCGGAGGCCTCGGGGAACATCGGCAGCGAGAAGCGGATGAAGCCGTAGCCGCCCATCTTCAGCAGCACGCCCGCCAGGATGACCGAGCCACCCGTGGGCGCCTGGACGTGCGCTGCCGGAAGCCAGGTATGGACCGGCCACATCGGCATCTTCACCGCGAAGCTGGCGAAGAAGGCCAGCCACAGCCAGGTCTGGACGTGCGGGTCGAAATCATAGGCCATCAGCGTCGGGATGTCGCTGGTGCCGGCGGTGTGGACCATCCACAGCATCGCGACCAGCATCAGCACCGAGCCGAGCAGCGTGTAGAGGAAGAACTTGTAGCTCGCGTAGATGCGGTCCGCACCGCCCCAGATCCCGATGATCAGATACATCGGGATCAGGCCAGCTTCGAAGAACATGTAGAACAGGTACAGGTCCTGCGCCATGAACACGCCGAGCATGAACACTTCGACCAGCAGGAACGCGGCCATGTATTCGCCGACGCGCTTCTCGATCGAGCGGCTCGCACCGATGCAGATCGGCATGAGGAAGACGGAGAGCATGACCAGCAGCAGGGCGATGCCGTCGATGCCGAGCGCGTAGGAGAAGCCGGAGAAGACCTCGGCCCGCTCGGTGAACTGCCACTGGGCGCCGCCGATGTCGAAGTTCATCCAGAGGATGACGCCGAGCACGAAGTCGACCAGCGTTGCCAGCAGCGCGACGGTCCGCGCTGCCTTGGCTTCGAGGAAGAGGCAGGCCACTGCGCCGATCAGCGGCACGGCCAGCATCAGGCTGAGGATCGGAAAACCACTCATCATCTTATCCCGCGATCACCCAGCTGATGGCGCCGACGAGGCCCAGCAGCATGACAAGTGCGTAGCTGTACAGATAGCCCGACTGGACCTTCTGCGCGTAAGTCGAACCGCGTGCGACGACCCAGGCGGCGCCGTCGGGACCGAACTTGTCGATCACGCCGATGTCCAGGATCTTCCAGAACACCTTGCCGAGCCAGAAGGCGGGGCGCACGAAGATGCGGTCGTAGAGCTCGTCGAACATCCACTTGCGGTACACGAAGGTGTAGACCGGCCCGATCTGGTCGACGACCGCCTTCGGGAAGGCGAGGTTCTTGATGTAGCCGTACCAAGCGGTCAGGAAGCCGATGGCCATGACCGTGAACGGCGCCCACTTCACCCAGACCGGCACGCCATGCATGGCGTGGATAAGGTGCTCGTGGAACACCAGAGCGCCCTTCCAGAACTCGCCCTCGCCGTCCGACACGAAGTAGTGTTCGAACACGAAGCCGGCGAAGACCGCGCCCAGCGACAGCAGCAGCAGCGGCAGCAGCATGACCAGCGGGCTTTCGTGCGGGTGGTAGCCACCCGTACCGTCGCCGTGGTCGGCATAGTCCGGCCCGCTCGTGCCCGAAACGGGTGCCGCGTGGGCGTGCGCATCGTGATGGTCGGTGCTCTCGCCCGCATCTTCCTCGGCGGGAGCGCCGTGGCCATGGGCGTCGTGCGCGTGATCGTCGTGACCGTGCGCGTCATGGATAGCGTGCTGGACGTGCTCGGACTGGTTCCAGCGCGGCTTGCCGAAGAACGTGAGGAACACCAGGCGCCACGAATAGAAGCTGGTCATCAGCGCGGCGAAGATGCCCATCCAGAACGCGAAAGTGCCGACCGAGCTGCCCGACGCGAAGGCCGCCTCAAGGATAGCGTCCTTCGAGTGGAAGCCGGCGAAGCCCGCGACGCCCGCGATGCCGACGCCGGTGATCGCCAGCGTTCCCGCCGTCATCGTCCAGAACGTGATCGGGATCTTCTTACGCAGGCCGCCGTAGAAGCGCATGTCCTGCTCATGGTGCATCGCATGGATGACCGAACCGGCGCCCAGGAACAGCAGCGCCTTGAAGAAGGCGTGGGTGAACAGGTGGAACATCGCCGCGCCATAAGCGCCCGAGCCGGCCGCGAAGAACATGTAGCCCAGCTGCGAACAGGTCGAATAGGCGATGACGCGCTTGATGTCCCACTGCGTGCAGCCGACGGTGGCGGCGAAGAAGCAGGTGGCGGCGCCAACAAAGGTGATGACGTGCATCGCGGTCTCGCTCTGCTCGAACATCGGCGAGAGGCGGCAGACCATGAAGACGCCGGCGGTGACCATCGTCGCCGCGTGGATCAGCGCCGACACCGGGGTCGGGCCTTCCATCGCGTCGGGAAGCCAGGTGTGGAGACCCAGCTGCGCCGACTTGCCCATGGCGCCGATGAACAGCAGCAGGCAGATCACCGTCATCGTGTCGAAGCGGTGGCCCAGGAAGCCGATCGTCGAGCCGGCCATCGAAGGCGCGGCGTGCAGGATCTCGGGGATCGAGACGGTGCCGAACACGAGGTAAGTCGCAAAGATGCCGAGCATGAAGCCAAGGTCCCCGACGCGGTTGACCACGAAGGCTTTGATCGCGGCGGCACCGGCCGAGGGCTTGCGGAACCAGAAGCCGATGAGGAGGTACGAGGCCAGGCCCACGCCTTCCCAACCGAAGAACATCTGCACCAGGTTGTCCGCCGTCACCAGCATGAGCATGGCGAAGGTGAACAGCGAGAGGTACGCGAAGAAGCGCGGCTGATCCGGCTCCTCGCTCATGTAGCCCCACGAATAGAGGTGCACGAGCGCGGAAACCGAGGTGATCACAACGAGCATGACCGCCGTCAGCGCATCGACGCGCAGTGCCCAGTCGAAGGTCATCGAACCCGACGCCACCCACTTGAGTACGGGGACGACGGTCGCCTCGGCGTTACCGCTGAGGAAGCTGATGAAGATAGGCCACGACAGGGCGCAGGCGATGAACAGCGCGCCGGTCGTCAGCACCTTGGGAACAAGGAAGCCGAGCGACTTGTTCGCGAACCCGGCCAGGATCGACGCGAGAAGCGGCAGGAAGACGATGAGGATGATGGACAAGGTCTTATCCCTTCATCCGGTTGACGTCGTCGACGGCGATGGTGCCGCGCCCACGGAAGTAGATCACGAGGATTGCAAGCCCCACTGCGGCCTCGCCGGCGGCCACCGTCAGCACGAACATGGCGAAGATCTGGCCAGTGAGGTCGTGGAGGAAGGCGCTGAACGCGACGAGATTGATGTTCACCGCAAGAAGGATCAGTTCGATCGACATCAGGATGACGATGACGTTCTTGCGGTTGATGAAGATGCCGAGGACGCCGAGCACGAAGAGGATCGAGCTCACCACGACATAGTGTTCGATGCCGATCACAGCTGGACCCCCTTGCCCACTTCGGGCCTGACGTTGACGGTCGCCTCGTCCGGGCGGCGCATGTTCTGCTTGCGCACGTTCTGGCCGCGCGTGTCGCTGCGCTGCCGGTGCGTCAGCACGATCGCGCCGATCATGGCGACGAGCAGGACGATGCCGGCGCTTTCGAACAGGAACAGGTAGCGGCTGTAGAGCAGCGCGCCGATCGCCTCGATGTTCGAAGCGCCAACCGGCGTCACGGCGGTGCCGTCGGGCGTGCCGAGGTGCAGCGCGCCCGCGCGGTAGGCGCCGATGCCCAGGACGATCTCGGCCAGCAGCACGAGGGCCACCAGCGCTCCGAACGGGAAGTAGCGCACGAAGCCGGCCCGCAATTCGGCGAAGTCGATGTCGAGCATCATGACGACGAACAGGAACAGCACTGCGACAGCGCCCACGTAGACGATGACCAGCAGCATGGCGATGAACTCCGCGCCCACGAGAACCATCAGGCCGGCGGCGTTGAAGAACGCCAGGATCAGCCAGAGGACCGAGTGGACCGGGTTCCGCGCGAGAATGGTGATCGCGCCGGAGGCGACGGTCAGCACCGCGAAGAGATAGAAGGCGATTACGTGAATCATGGAGCCCTGTTTCCTTGCGCGCGCCGGTTAGCGGTACGGAGCATCGGCTTCAAGGTTCGCGGCGATCGCCCGCTCCCACTTGTCCCCGTTCGCCAAGAGCTTGGCCTTGTCATAGAGCAGTTCCTCGCGCGTTTCGGTCGCGTACTCGAAGTTCGGCCCCTCGACGATGGCGTCCACCGGGCAGGCTTCCTGACAGAAACCGCAGTAGATGCACTTCGTCATGTCGATGTCGTAGCGCGTGGTGCGGCGCGAACCGTCGACGCGCGGCGCAGCCTCGATGGTGATGGCCTGCGCCGGACAGATCGCCTCGCACAGCTTGCAGGCGATGCAGCGTTCCTCGCCGTTGGGATAACGGCGCAGCGCGTGCTCGCCGCGGAAGCGGGGCGACAGCGGGTTCTTCTCGAACGGGTAGTTGATCGTCGCCTTGGGCCTGAAGAAGTACTTCAAGGTCAGCCAGTGCGCCTTCACGAACTCCCAGAGCGTGAAGCTCTTGATGAGATATGCGACGGTCATGCGAAGTGTCCGGTAGCCATGAGGTAGCCGCTGACGATGACGACGAACAGCAGCGAGGTAGGCAGGAAGATCTTCCAGCCCAGGCGCATCAGCTGGTCGTAGCGGTAGCGCGGAACGGTCGCCTTCACCCAGCTGAACACGAAGAAGAAGAACAGGACCTTGAGCAGGAACCACACGAAGCCCGGCACGATGTACAGGAACGGAATGTCGAGCGGCGGCAGCCAGCCACCCCAGAACAGCGTCGCGTTCAGCGCGCACATCAGCAGCACGTTCGCGTATTCGCCCAGCCAGTAGGCGGCGAAAGCCATCGACGAGTATTCGGTCTGGTAACCGGCGACGAGCTCGCTCTCAGCCTCGGTCAGGTCGAACGGCGCGCGGCCGGTCTCGGCCATGCCCGAGATCAGGAACATGACCCACATCGGGAACAGCAGCGGGTTCGCGACGAAGCCGTTGATGATGCCGAAGACGTGGCTCTTCTGGGCCATGACGATGCCGTTGAGGTTGAAGGTACCCGACCACAGCACGACGCAGATCAGGATGAAGCCGATCGAGACTTCGTAGCTGATCATCTGCGCCGAGGCGCGCATCGCCGAGAAGAACGGGTACTTCGAGTTCGACGCCCAGCCCGCCATGATCGTGCCGTAGACGCCCAGCGAACTGATCGCGAGCACGTAGAGCAGCCCGACGTTGATGTTGGCGAGGACCGCATTCGAGTTGAACGGGATCACTGCCCAGGCCATCAGCGCGACCGTGAAGGTCACCACCGGCGCGATCAGGAAGATGCCCTTGTTCGCGGCCGAAGGAACGATGGTTTCCTGGAGGAACACCTTCAGACCGTCCGCGAAGGACTGCAACAGGCCGAAAGGACCCACGACGTTCGGACCGCGGCGCAGCGCCATGGCCGCCCAGATCTTGCGGTCAGCGTAGATGATCATCGCCACGCTGAGCATCAGCGGCAGCGCGATCAGCAGGATGCCGCAGATCGTGGAGAGACCCCACGCCCATTCATAGGACATCCCGAGGGACTGGAAGAACGAAGTCATTCCGCCGCCTCCGCGAATTCCTCGCCGTGCAGCAGTTCAGCCGAACAGCGCTGCATCGTCGCGCTGGCGCGCGCGATCGGGTTGGTCATGTAGAAGTCCTTGATCGGATAGGCGATCGCCCCCGACGCGGAGGCGCCACCGGCAGGAAGAGCGCTGCCGTAATCGGCCAGCCCCTCGACACCGAGAGCAGGAACCGCAGCGATCATCGCGTCGCGCAGGGCGTCGAAGCTGTCGAAGCCGACCGAGACGCCGAAGGCATCGGCCAGCGCCCGCAGGATCGTCCAGTCCTCGCGCGCGTCACCGGGCGCGAAGACGGCCTTGTCGGCGAACTGCACGCGGCCCTCGGTGTTGACGTAAGTGCCCGCCTTCTCGGTATAGGCCGAGGCGGGCAGGATCACGTCGGCGGCGTGGGCCGCCTTGTCGCCGTGATGGCCGATATAGACGATCATCGAATCCGCGAACTTGGCGTAGTCAACTTCGTCAGCGCCGAGCGAGATGAGGACCTTGGGCTTGGCGGTGACGAGGTCGGCGATGCCGCCCTTCTGCGCGAAGCCGAGCATGAGGCCGCCCATGCGCGAGGCCGCCATGTGGAGGACGTTGAAGCCGTTCCAGGCCGAACCATCCTCAAGCTCGCGCACGAGGTTGAACTGGCCGGAGAGCGCGAGCGCCGCGTCGAGGCCGCCACGGCCCAGAGCTGCGCCACCCACGATCACCGCCGGACGCTTGGCGCCCGAGAGCGCGTCGGTGACGTGCTGCGGCAGACCGCCGAGCAGCGAAAGGTCTTCGCCGAGGAATTCGCCGCCGAACGTGGTTTCCCACTCCGGACCGATCAGGAACACCTTGGCGCCGCGCTTGACCGCCTTGCGCAGGCGGACGTTGACGGACGGGGCTTCCCAACGGACCATCGAGCCGACGACAAGGATCGCGTCCGCCGTCTCGATGCCGTTGAAGGTCGTGTTGAAATTCACTGCCGAGAGGCTGGATGTGTCGTAGTCCATGCCGGTCTGGCGGCCTTCGAGCAGTGTCGAACCCAGCGCGCCGACGAGCGCCTTGGCGGCGAACATCGTCTCGCAGTCGACCATGTCGCCGGCGACGGCGGCGATCGAATTGCCGGGGTTCAGCGTGGCGATCGCGGCGAAGGCGTCGTTCCAGCTGACCTGGACCAGCTTGCCGTCACGGCGCAGGAACGGCTTGTCGAGGCGGCGGCGAACGAGGCCGTCGACCTGGTAGCGCGCCTTGTCGCTGATCCATTCCTCGTTGACGTCGTCGTTGTTGCGCGGAAGCGCGCGGAGCACTTCGCGGCCACGGCTGTCGATGCGGATGTTGGCGCCGGTCGCGTCGGATACGTCGATGCCGAGCGTCTTCTTCAGCTCCCACGGACGCGCTTCGAACGCATAGGGACGGCTGGTCAGCGCGCCGACCGGGCAGAGGTCGATCACGTTCGCGCTCATCTCGTGATGGGCGGCACGTTCCAGATAGGTCGTGATCTGCATCGACTCGCCGCGATAGAGCGCGCCGATCTCGTCTACGCCGGCGACTTCTTCCGAGAAGCGCACGCAGCGGGTGCAGTGAATGCAGCGCGTCATCTGCGTCTTGATGAGCGGGCCCATGTACTTCTCGGTCACCGCGCGCTTGTGCTCGTGGTAGCGCGAGCCGCCGCGGCCGTAGGCGACCGACTGGTCCTGCAGGTCGCACTCGCCACCCTGGTCGCAGATCGGGCAGTCGAGCGGGTGGTTGATGAGGAGGAACTCCATCACCCCTTCCCGCGCCTTCTTGACCATCTCGGAATCGGTGCGGATTTCCTGGCCCTCGGTGGCAGGAAGCGCACAGGATGCCTGCGGCTTGGGCGGTCCGGGCTTCACTTCGACCAGGCACATGCGGCAGTTGCCGGCGATGCTCAGGCGCTCGTGATAGCAGAAGCGGGGGATTTCCTTGCCGGCCAGCTCGCAGGCCTGCAGCACCGTGGCGCCGGCAGGGACTTCGAGTTCTACGCCGTCTACTTTGACCTTCGGCATTATTCGGCAGCCTCTTGCAGCGATCCCGTGCGCGCTTCGATGCGGCGCTCGATCTCGGGGCGGAAGTGCTTGATGAGGCCCTGGATCGGCCACGCCGCAGCGTCGCCCAGGGCGCAGATGGTGTGGCCTTCGACCTGCTTGGTCACCTGCTGGAGCATGTCGATCTCGTCGACATGCGCGTCGCCGGTGCGCAGGCGCTCCATCACGCGCCACATCCAGCCGGTGCCTTCGCGGCACGGCGTGCACTGGCCGCAGGACTCATGCTTGTAGAAGTACGAGAGGCGGCTGATGGCGCGGACGATGTCGGTGGACTTGTCCATGACGATGACGGCGGCGGTGCCGAGGCCCGAGCCGACCGCCTTGAGGCCGTCGAAGTCCATCGGCGCGTCCCAGATGTCGGCCGACGGCACCAGCGGCACCGACGAGCCGCCGGGGATCACCGCCAGCAGGTTGTCACGGCCGCCGCGGATGCCGCCGCAGTGCCGCTCGATCAACTCGCTGAACGGGATCGACATCTCTTCCTCGACCACGCAGGGACGGTTCACGTGCCCCGAGATCTGGAAGAGCTTGGTGCCCTTGTTGTTCTCGCGCCCGAAGGAGGAGAACCACGAGGCCCCGCGCCGCAGAATGGTGGGAGCGACCGCGATCGATTCCACGTTGTTCACCGTGGTCGGGCAGCCGTAGAGGCCCGCGCCGGCCGGGAACGGCGGCTTGAGGCGGGGCTGGCCCTTCTTGCCTTCGAGGCTCTCGATCATCGCGGTTTCTTCACCGCAGATGTAGGCGCCGGCGCCGCGGTGGACGAAGACGTCGAAGTCGTAGCCCGAACCGCAGGCGTTCTTGCCGAGCAGACCGGCGGCGTAAGCCTCGTCACGCGCGGCGAACAGGGTCTCGGCCTCACGGATGTATTCGCCGCGGATGTAGATGTAGGCCGCGCGCGCACCCATCGCGAAGCCCGCGACCAGCGCGCCTTCGAGCAGCATGTGCGGATCGTGGCGGATAATCTCGCGATCCTTGCACGAACCGGGCTCGGATTCGTCGGCGTTGATGACGAGGAAGCTGGGCTTGGGATTGCCGTTCTGGTCGAGCGGGGGCTGCTTGGGCATGAAGGACCACTTCATGCCGGTGGGGAAGCCCGCACCGCCGCGACCGCGCAGGCCCGAAGCCTTCATCTCGTCGATGATGGCCGCGTTGCCGCGCTCGATCAGCGCCTTGGTGTTGTCCCAGGCGCCGCGTGCCTGCGCTTCCTTCAGGTTCCACGGCTGGTAGCCATAGACGTTCGTGAAGATGCGGTCCTTATCGGCGAGAGCCATTACCACTCACTCCGGTAGTCATGATTGGCGGAGACCATCGCCGCGAGGTTGGTGGGCTCGCCCACGGATTCGACGGTGTGGCGCGCCGGGTCCTGGGTGCCGGCCTTGGGGCTTTCGCCTCGGGCCAGTGCGTCGAGCACCGCGTTCATGCGCTCGGGCGTCAGGTCTTCGAAGTTGTCGTCGTTGATCTGGACCATCGGGGCCGAGGCGCAGTTGCCCATGCACTCGACCTCGGTGAACGACCACATGCCGTCCGCCGTGGTGTGGCCCTTCTTCATGCCCCGGGACTTGCAGGTCTCGATGATGTCGTCCGAACCGCGCAGCATGCACGGCGTGGTGCCGCAGACCTGGACGTGGAAACGGCCGATCGGCGCGATGTTGTACATCGTGTAGAACGAGGCGACCTCGACCACGCGAATGACCGGCATGGCCAGCTCGGCGGCAATGAATTCCATCACCGGGATCGGCAGCCACCCTTGCGTGTTCAGCTCTGCGCCGACCTGGCGCTGGGCGAGGTCGAGGAACGGCATCACCGCAGAGCGCTGGCGCCCTTCGGGATAACGCGAAAGGATGTCCTTTGCCTTTGCCGCGTTGGCCTCGGTCCAGGCAAAATTGCCCCAACGTGCCCGAAGTTCGGGCGTATCGGGTTCGATAAAGCGGTCAGCCATGCTTACCTCTGCGCTTCAGCCACTGGTCCTGGCCGAAAAAGAAAATCTCGAAACCGCCTACGGCGGTTGCCAGCATTGCGATCATCGGAGAGGGCTCGAACCCCGCCCAGAGCACCATGAAGTACAAACCAATCAGGAACAGCCCGGTCAGGCTGGCCCAGATGCGGATCATGTCGACAGTGTTGAACTTGGTCATCGGCCCCACTCCCACGCTTACCGGATGAACTCGACCCGAGAGCACTTGTCGCCCTCGAAACTGTAGACCGCGACCACGTCGAACGGTTCGACCAGAGCCGAACCATCGGTGGCGGGGCCGCGCGTCACATGCTCGCGCATCAGCACATAGCCGCCGATCTGCTGAGCCTCGACGATCTCGGCGTTGTTCTGCGGCCAGCGCACGAAAGCGGCGGCGAGACCGGAACGGGTGCCTTCCTTGCCTTCGCGGACGACGTCGCCGCGATAGTTCGCCTCGCAGGCTTCGTCGGTCATGTAGGACACGTAAGTGTCGACGTCCTGCGCGTTGTAGGCGGCGATCATGGCCTTGGCGGTGTCGAGGTTGCTCAACGGTCGCACTCCCCGAACACGACGTCGATGGCGCCCAGGATGGCGGTCGCGTCCGGCAGCATGTGGCCCTTGGACATGAAGTCCATCGCCTGCAGGTGCGAAAACGCGGTCGGGCGGATCTTGCAGCGGTACGGCTTGTTAGAGCCGTCCGAGACGAGATAGACGCCGAACTCACCCTTGGGGCTTTCGGTCGCGACGTAGACTTCGCCGGCTGGCACGTGGAAGCCCTCGGTGTAGAGCTTGAAGTGATGGATCAGCGATTCCATCGAGCTCTTCATCTCGGCGCGCTTGGGCGGCACTACCTTGCGGTCGTCCGAAGCGACGGGACCCTCGGGCATCTCACGAAGGCACTGCTTCATGATCCTGGCCGACTGGCGCACTTCCTCGACGCGGACCATGAAGCGGTCGTAGCAGTCCGAGTTGGTACCGACGGGGATCTCGAAGTCCATGCGGTCGTAGACGTCGTAGGGCTGCGACTTGCGGATGTCCCAGGGGATGCCCGCGGCGCGGATCATGGGGCCCGAGAAGCCCCAGGCCAGCGAGTCTTCCTTGCTGGTGATCGCGATGTCGACGTTGCGCTGCTTGAAGATGCGGTTGTCGACCACGAGGCTCATGGCATCGTCGAACAGGCGCGGCAGGCGCGTGTCGAGCCAGTCGGCCAGATCGGTCAGCAGCTTGAGCGGCACGTCCTGATGGACGCCGCCGGGGCGGAACCAGGCCGAGTGCATGCGCGCGCCGGATGCGCGCTCGAAGAAGTTGAGGCAGTCCTCGCGGATTTCGAACAGCCACAGGTTCGGGGTCATGGCGCCGACGTCCATGACGTGGCTGCCCATGTTGAGCATGTGGTTGCAGATACGGGTCAGCTCGGCGAACAGCACGCGCAGGTACTGGGCGCGCAGCGGCACCTCGAGGTTCAGGAGCTTCTCGATGGCGAGCACATAGGAGTGCTCCATCGCCAGCGGCGAACAGTAGTCCAGGCGGTCGAAGTACGGCAGCGCCTGGAGGTAGGTCTTGTGCTCGATCAGCTTCTCGGTGCCGCGGTGGAGCAGGCCGACGTGCGGATCGATGCGCTCGATTATCTCGCCGTCGAGCTCCATGACCATGCGCAGCACGCCGTGCGCCGCCGGGTGCTGGGGACCGAAGTTGATGGTGTAGTTGGTGATGACCTCGTCGCCGGTGGTGGGCGACGTCTCGAGCTGCATGCTCACTTGTCGTCCTCCTTGGCCGGACGGCTCTCGGTATCCTTGGGAGCCTCGGGGGCTTTACCTGCCTCGGCCGTGGCCGGGGCCTCCGCCGAAGACTTGTCGGCGGCCTTGTCGTTCGCCTTGTCGCCTGCGCCGGTGTCGGCCTTTGTCTCGGTGGCCTTGGGCGTCGCGACCGGCGGCGGGGCAGCGGCCTCGGCCGCCTTCTCGTCGCCCGGGAGCACGTAGTCGGCGCCTTCCCACGGGCTCATGAAGTCGAACGTGCGCAGGTCCTGCGCCAGCTTGACCGGCTCGTAGACGACGCGCTTGTCCTCCTCGGAATAGCGCAGTTCGACGTAGCCGGTGAGCGGGAAGTCCTTGCGGAAGGGGTGACCCTCGAAGCCGTAGTCGGTGAGAATGCGGCGCAGGTCATGGTTGCCGGCGAAGATCACGCCGTACATGTCGAACACTTCGCGCTCGAGCCAGCCCGCATTGGGCCACAGCGTCGTGACGGTCGGCACCGGGGTATTCTCGGCGGCGGTGACCTTCACCATGAGGCGATGGTTCTTCGTCACCGAGAGCAGCATGTAGACGACTTCGAAGCGCTCGGGACGCGACGGATAGTCGACCCCTGCCATCTCCATCATCTGCTGGTATTCGTGATCGTCGCGCAGGATGCGGAGCGCGTTCTCGATCTCGCCGCGCGCGACGGTGAGCACGATCTCGCCATGCTCCTCCTTCGCGGCGACGACCTTGGTGCCGAGCGCGGCGACGAGGGCGTCGAGGACACCCTCGTTCGAGGCGATCTTCGGGGCGGAATGCAGAACGGGCATCTGGTCCTTACCTCTCGACCGTGCCGACGCGGCGGATCTTGCGCTGCAGCTGCATCACGCCATAGAGCAGCGCTTCGGCCGTCGGCGGACAGCCAGGCACGTAGATGTCGACCGGCACGATGCGATCGCAGCCGCGCACGACCGAGTAGCTGTAGTGGTAATAGCCGCCGCCGTTGGCGCACGAGCCCATCGAGATGACGTACTTGGGCTCCGACATCTGGTCGTAGACCTTGCGGAGCGCCGGGGCCATCTTGTTGCACAGCGTACCGGCCACGATCATCACGTCCGACTGGCGCGGGGACGCGCGCGGGGCGGCGCCGAAGCGCTCCATGTCGTAGCGGGGCATGTTGACGTGGATCATCTCGACCGCGCAGCAGGCGAGGCCGAAGGTCATCCACCACAGCGAGCCGGTGCGGGCCCACTGGAACAGGTCCTCGGTGCTGGTGACGAGGAAGCCCTTGTCGGACACTTCCTGGTTGAGGTCCTTGAAGAACGACTGGTCGGGCGCGGTGATCGCGCCGGCGGGTCCAGGGTGGGCGGCGCGGGCCAGAGGCTGGCCGGCAGAGTTCACGAGCGTGCTCATTCCCAGTCCAGAGCTCCCTTCTTCCATGCATAGGCGAGGCCGATGGCCAGTTCGCCGAGGAACACCATCATCGTCGTCCAACCGGCCCAGCCGGTCATCTTGAGCGAGACGGCCCAGGGGAACAGGAACGCGGCTTCGAGATCGAAAATGATGAACAGGATCGCCACCAGGTAGAAGCGTACGTCGAACTGGCTGCGCGGATCCTCGAACGCGGGGAAGCCGCATTCATATTCGCTGTTCTTGTCGGCGCTGGGCTGGTGCGTGCCGGTCAGACGGGCGACGCCCATCGGCAGGAACACGATCACCGAGGAAAGCCCCAGCGCGATGACCAGGAAGATCAGGATCGGCAGGTATTGTGACAGATCGGTCAATGGTCTCTTGCCTCATACCGGATGCGACGTTGACGGACTCGGAAAGGTCATGGGCGAATGCCGTCAAGTTGGGCGCGCTCTTAGGCCAGCCCTCCCGACGCTGCAAGGTGTACGGTTGGATAAATCCGCCCATTCGCGTTGCATTGCAACACGTAGAAGGCTTCTCTCACGGGAATTCCGGGAGAAACGGGGCGCAGTGCCGGTTTGCGCAAATGGCCTGCGCGGATTACGCAACCAATCGGGCGATTTACTGCGAAACGTTCGCGACATGTCTTGGCAATCTCAAGGACGGGCCCATCTTCCATTCGAGCCGAAAGGCGCAGCCGGACAAAACGCGGCCGGGCGATGAAAGCAAGGGCCGCATGGTCACTGACCTGTCGCATCATTGCAATTGACGCAGCGCAACATTATCCGAGCCTCAACTATTCCGATTTCCCATGCGAAAGGCATATCATGGCCCAGATTTCCGCATCCGACCCGATCGTCATTCTTTCTTATGCACGCACGCCGATGGGCGGCCTCCAGGGCGTCTTCGCCGAAGTCTCGGCGACCGACCTCGGCGCCACGGCGGTCAAGGCGGCCGTCGAGCGCTCAGGAGTCGCGGGCGAGGACATCGAGCGCATCTACATGGGCTGCGTCCTGCCCGCAGGCCTCGGCCAGGCCCCTGCCCGCCAGGCCGCGATAAAGGCCGGCCTGCCCAAGTCGGTCCAGGCGACCACAGTCAACAAGGTCTGCGGCTCAGGCATGCAGACGGTGATCATGGGCGCCGAGGCGCTGGCCTCCGGCTCGCTCGACATCGTCATCGCCGGCGGCATGGAATCGATGACCAATGCACCCTACCTGTCCAAGAAGCACCGCTCGGGCGCGCGCGCCGGCCATGACACACTGTATGACCACATGTTCCTCGATGGCCTCGAAGACGCCTACGAGGGCGGCTCGATGGGCTCGTTCGCGCAGGTCACCGCCGACGAGTACCAGCTCACCCGCGAGAACCAGGACGACTACTCGATCGAGTCGCTCCGCCGTGCACAGGAGGCCATCAACAGCGGTGCCTTCAAGGACGAGGTCGTCCCCGTCACCGTCAAGACCCGCAAGGGCGAAGTGATCGTCGATACCGACGAGCAGCCGCCCAAGGGCAACCCGGACAAGATCCGCACCCTGCGCGCCGCCTTTGCCAAGGACGGCACCATCACCGCCGCCAGCTCCAGCTCGATTTCGGATGGTGCCGCGGCCGTGGTGCTCACCCGCAAGAGCGTAGCCGAAGCCAAGGGCCTGACCCCGATCGCCACTGTCGTCGGCGTTTCGGGTCACGCGCAGGAGCCTTCGAAGTTCACCACCGCGCCGGTCGGCGCGATCACCAAGCTGATGGACAAGGTCGGCTGGAAGCTCTCCGACGTTGACCTGTTCGAAGTCAACGAGGCCTTCGCCTGCGTCGCGATGTTCGCGATGCACGACCTCGGCATCCCGCACGACAAGGTGAACATCCACGGCGGTGCGACCGCGCTGGGCCACCCGATCGGCGCCTCGGGCACCCGCATCATCGTCACCCTCGTCAATGCCCTGAAGGAAAAGGGCCTGAGGAAGGGCGTCGCCAGCCTCTGCATCGGTGGCGGCGAAGCCACCGCGGTCGCGATCGAACTCGTCTGAACCGAGAGACAAGCTGAAACACAAAACCCCCGCCGGCGACGGCGGGGGTTTTTGTTTGGGTGAGCGAACCGGGAAGCGCGGCGCGCCTCCCTCAGGTCACTTGGCCGGCTGCTTCTCGAAAGCGGCGGTGATCGACAGCGTCGTCTCGTCGCTGACGAGCGGGGCATACTTGCTGACGCCGAACTCCGTGCGTTTGATGACGCCGGTCGCGTTGAAGCCCAGCGTGTAGGCCTTGTTCATGGGGTTCACGGCCGCTGCCTTGAAGGTCGCCTTGAGCGTGACCGGACGGGTAACGCCATGCAGCGTCAGGTTACCGGTGACGTCGGCGGCGTTGGCGCCGGTCTTCACGACCTTGGTCGAGACGAAGCGCATGGCGGGGTATTTCTCCGCGTCGAGCCACTCTGCGCCCACCAGTTCCTCGTCCAGCGTGCGGTTGGTGGTCGAGACGGTTGCCACAGGGACGGTCACGTCGAGTTTGGCGTCCGAAATGGCCTTGGGGTCGAGGGAAAGCGTGCCGCTGGCGCCCGGAAGCGTGCCGAAGAACTCACTGATGCCGAAGTGATCGACGGTGAAACGCACCAGCGTGTGCGAACTGTCGAGCGCGTACCGGCCCGCCTGGACCTGCGCGGCATTGGTGTTGGCCTGCTGCGCGATGATCGGCGCGGACACGGCAAAGGTAGCGGCCAGGATGGCCGACACAAAAATGCGCTTCATGTGAAATTCTCCAGCGGAGCGAAGGGGATAGCGCCTGTTCCCACCCTTGGGACCCCGTGCCCAGACGGATAAATTCGACCGGCTTGTTCAGGTTTCTCGAACAAGCTGGTCGACTATCCTCCAAATGCCTTTCGCGCCGACAGGCCGAGCAACAGCACGGCTGCCAGCAAGGACCAGAAGAACACCGCAGTCCACGGCATGAACCCGACCCGGTCGAGATCGACTCGCCGGTGGCGCCGACGATCCCCGAACCAGGCGGTGACAGCCAGCACCGCGGCCAGGCCGCCGAAAATCGCCATGACAAAGGTCGAATCGTCCATCCGCCGCCCTTGCCTCCAAGCGCGGCCGAGTTAAAGCCCCGAGTCGTGAAAGCCATCCCGCAGCCGCCCCGCGCAGAGCGCCCGATGCTCGCCATCGCCCTGCGCGTCGGGGCCATGGCGATGCTTTCGACGATGTTCATGCTCGTCAAGGTCGCGGGCGAGGCGGGGGTGACGCTCCCCGAACTGGTGTTCTGGCGCCAGGCGATGAGCCTGCCGATCATACTCGCCGCGCTGCTGCTGACCGGTCGACTCCGCCTGCTGGCGACCCGGCGCATGGCCAGCCACGCCATGCGCGCCGGCAGCGGCACGGCCGGCCTTTGCTGCAACATCGGCGCGGCGACCCTCCTGCCTCTCCCCGTGGCAACGACACTGGGCTTCACGACGCCGCTGTTCGCCGTCCTCATCACCGCCAGCGTCCTGCGTGAAACGGTCGGAAAATGGCGCTGGACCGCCGTTGTCCTGGGTTTCATCGGCGTGCTCATCATCACCCGCCCCGGCGAGGTTCCGGTGCCCGCGCTGGGTCTTGCCTGCGGCCTCGGCGCCGGCATCATCGTCGCCATCGTGAGCTTCCAGATCCGCGACCTCGCCCGCACCGAGGCGCCGATCGCCTGCGTGTTCTGGTTCGCGTTCTACGGCTCGCTGTTCAGCGCGGTGCTGCTGCCGTTCTACGCCCGGCCGCACGGAGCCTCCGAATGGTTGCTGCTGGGAGGAATCGGGCTTACCGGCACGCTCGCGCAGTTTCTCATCACCGCGGCGCTGCGCTTCGGACAGGTCGCGACAGTGGTGGTGATGGACTATACCGCGCTGATCTGGTCGACGTTCTACGGCTGGGTGATCTGGGACAACCTGCCCGCCTATACCACGTGGCTGGGCGCCCCGGTCATCGTCGCGGCCGGGCTCGTCATCACCTCGCGCGAGCATTTCCTGTCGCGCCGCATCTCGCCCACCTCCGCGCTCGACGAAAGCGCGACGGAAGAGGCGCACGCAGACGCGGAACGGCAGCCCCAGGGAACCGGATGACACGGCGCGTGTTTCGACGGGAGCAACGAGCCGGCACGGCCGGGTCGCATCGCTAGAAGGAACACGAACATGGTCAAGAAGCTCGTCCTCGCCCTCGTCGCCAGCGGCATCGTTCTCTCGGCTTCGGCCTGCAACACCGTCAAGGGCGCTGGCCGCGACGTCGAATCCGTCGGCCAGGCTGGCGACGACGCGATCAACAAGTAAGCAGACAGCGCGCGGGCCGGTTTCACGCCACCGACCGAAACCGGCCTGCCGCTTTGCAACAGCGCTTTCCTCGGTGCTGCCCTTGGGATAATCCGAGGCATCACAAGGGAGTATGCGCCGAATGATTCAGAAGATTATCCTCGCCCTCGCCGCTGGCGGCGTCGTCCTTGCCGCCTCTGCCTGCAACACCGTCAAGGGTGTTGGCCGCGACATCGAGTCGGTCGGTCAGGCCGGATCCAACGCGATCAACTGAGGCCGTCAGGCATCGAAAACGCGAGCCGCGACCATCGCCTGCGCTCGCTGCCACAATATCAGACGGCTCAACACCACCATTCCCAGCGCGAGCCCCAGCATGGCGTCGGTCACCAGCAGCGCAGTCGCCGAGGGGTGACCGCCCTGCATGGCCATGCTGCCCGGCAGCAACAGCCTCCGCGCCGCAAAGACCGCGAGGATGAGCATCAAGGCCAGCGGTGACTGGCGCACCATGACGCGCGCCTCGCTCCCCTCGCCGTCGATGTGCAACCGCAGCAGCCGCGAGCGTTGCATGCCGACCCCGCCGCCCACGGCGAAACCGCAGGCAAGCGTCAGCAAACCCAGCCCGCTCGGCGGCATGGCGGCCAGCGCGAGGCACACCGCCGCCGAGACGATCAGGGGCATGATCCAGAGCAGAGGAAGGCGCAGCGGCCGCGCTTTCTGGAGATTGCGGAAGCGCCAGGCCATGACGCCTGCGAAGATCAGCAGCGGCAGGTACGCATGCCAGCCATGTCCAGCGCCTCCGCCCATGTCGTCAGCTCCCGCCGATCTCGCTCAGCGACGGCGTTCCGGGAACCCCGGCCTCGCCCTGCCATACCAGCACAGGCTTGCGCGCGGCGAGGGTTTCGTCAAGCCGCCTGCGCGGCGCGAAGTGCGGCGCGGAGTGCAGGCTCTGGTCGCCGGCCTTTGCGCGTTCGGCCAGGCTGCGCAGCGAGGCGATGAAGCGGTCGAGGCCCGCCTTGCTCTCGGTCTCGGTCGGCTCGACCAGCATTGCGCCCTTGACCACCAGCGGGAAGTAGACCGTCATCGGGTGGAAGCCCTCGTCGATCAGGCCCTTGGCGATGTCGAGCGTCGAGAAGCCCTCGGCGAGCCCCGCGTCGCTGAACAGCGCCTCGTGCATGCACGGGCCGCTGTCGGCGAAGGGAGCGGGCAGCAGGTCCTCGCATGAACGCAGCACATAGTTGGCGTTGAGCACCGCGTCCTCGGCAACCTGGCGCAGGCCGTCCGCGCCGTGGCTGAGGATGTACGTCAGCGCGCGGGTGAACATGCCCATCTGGCCGTGGAAGGCGACCATGCGGCCGAACGCCTGGGCATGGCCCTCGCTGGCATTCTCCTCCTCGACGAGATGGATCGACCCGTCATCGCCGCGCGTGACGAACGGCAGCGGCGCGAAGGGCGCCAGCGCCTCGGACAGCACCACCGGACCCGCACCGGGACCGCCGCCGCCGTGAGGCGTCGAGAAGGTCTTGTGCAGGTTGATGTGCATGGCATCGACACCGAGGTCGCCGGGGCGCACCTTGCCGACGATCGCGTTGAAGTTGGCGCCGTCGCAGTAGACGTAGCCGCCCGCCGCATGGACGGCATCGGCGATCTCGCGCATGTCGGGCTCGAACAGGCCGCAGGTGTTGGGGTTGGTGATCATCACCCCCGCCACGTGGGGGCCCAGCTTCGCCCTGAGCGCCGCCACGTCGACCCGGCCGGCCGGGGTCGCCGGGATCGATTCCACCTTGAAGCCCGCGAAGGCCGCGGTCGCCGGGTTGGTGCCGTGGGCGCTCTCGGGCACCAGCACGACATCGCGAACCTCGCCCCGCGCATCGAGTGCGGCGCGGATGCACAGCAGCCCGCACAGCTCGCCGTGCGCGCCCGCCTTGGGGCTCATCGCCACAGACGCCATGCCGGTCAGCGTGATCAGCCAGTCGGCGAGCTGCTCGATCACCTCGAGCGCACCTTCGATGGTCTTTTGCGGCTGCATCGGATGAACGTCCGCGAAGCCCGGCAGGCGGGCCATCTTCTCGTTCAGGCGCGGGTTGTGCTTCATCGTGCACGAGCCGAGCGGGAACGGCCCGAGGTCGATGGCGTAGTTCTGGCGCGACAGGCGCGTGTAGTGGCGCACCGTCTCCGGCTCGGTCAGGCCTGGCAATGCGGGAGCGGCCTTGCGCAGGAACTTGGCGAGCCCGCCGACCGGAGCGCGGTCGGCGGCGTCGATATCAACGCCGCACTTGTCGGACGAGCCCAGCTCGAAGCTCAGGGCTTCTTCGAGCATCAGCCCGTAATCACCGCTCGATGTCGTGAATTTTGCTTCGCCGGTGGCTTCACCCATCGAAGGGCGCCAACCGCTTGCGTTCACCGCGCTCATGCCGAGGCTCCTTCCAGCACTGCTTCCAGTTCGAGGGCGAACGCCTCGATATCCTCATTGGTGGTCGTCTCGGTCGCGGCGACGAGCAGTCCGTTGTGCAGACCATCGGCCACCGGGAACAGACGCCCGAGCGAGACACCGCCCAGCACCCGTCGCTCGGCCAGTTCGCGAACGACCTCGCGCGCATCGCGCGGCAGGACGAGCGTTGCCTCGTTGAAGTAGGCGTCGTTCAGCAAGGAGACCCCGGGAATGCGGGTCAACCGCTCGAACGTCGCCTGGGCGCGGGCGTGATTGACCCCGGCCAATTTCGCGAGGCCCTCGCCGCCCAGCAAGGTCAGGTGAATACTGAAGGCCAGCGCACAAAGACCTGAATTCGTGCAGATATTGCTCGTCGCCTTCTCGCGCCGGATGTGCTGCTCGCGGGTCGAGAGGGTCAGCACGAAGCCGCGCTTCCCGTCCGCATCGATGGTCTGGCCGCAGAGGCGACCCGGCATCTGGCGCACGAACTTCTCGCGGCAACCGAACAGGCCGAGGTAAGGTCCGCCGAACTGCAGGCCGACGCCAAGCGACTGGCCCTCGCCTACGACGATGTCGGCGCCCAGTGCGCCCGGTGCCTCGATCAGGCCCAGCGCCACCGGCTCGGTTACCACTGCCACGAGCAGCGCGCCGCTGGCGTGTGCGGCCTCGGCGATCGCGGCCAGGTCGGGGATGCGGCCCAGTACGTCAGGGTACTGGACGACGACGCAGGATGTCCTGTCGTCGATCGCCGCGATCAGGGCGGCGTCGTCCGGATCGGCCACCAGTTCGGGCGACAGCGAGACGATGTCGTCCTTGGTGAACTTCGCCATGGTCCGCACCACTTCGCCGTAGTGCGGGTGCAGGCCGCCCGACAGGATGGCGCGGCCCTTGCGGGTGACGCGCGCGGCCATCAGGATCGCTTCCCAGCACGCGGTGGAGCCGTCGTACATCGAGGCATTGGCGATGTCGGTGCCGAACAGCCGCGCGACCTGGGTCTGGAACTCGAACAGCACCTGCAGCGTGCCCTGCGCGATTTCCGGCTGGTAGGGCGTGTAGGCGGTCAGGAACTCGCCGCGCTGGATCAGGTGATCCACCGAGGCCGGAACATGATGCCGATAGGCGCCCGCGCCGATGAAGAAAGGCGCGGAACCCGCGCTCACGTTCTTGGCGGCCAGCGCGGTCATGTGGCGTTCGACGGCCATTTCACTCGCGTGGGCAGGCAGGCCCTCGATGGGACCGGCCAGACGGGCGGCGGCGGGAACGTCGACGAAAAGGTCGTCGACAGTGGCGGCGCCGATCGTCTCCAGCATGGAGGTGCGGTCTGCCGCGGTCAGGGGAAGGTAGCGCATTGGGAGCGGTCTTTCATTCGAACGCCGGGCTAACCGGCTACGGCTTCACCCCTTTTCCCGTCATCCTGGTGAAGGGGGCGACCATCCGCTGTGCGTGCAACACGAAACCACGGCAGATGGGTTCCCGCCTTCGCGGGAATGACGGGGAGGAAGGGACGCGAAGCCGCAAGAATCAGAGGCTGTCGACGTAAGTCTTGTAGGCGGCCTCATCCATCAGCGCGGCCAGCTCGGCGGCGTCGGAGAGGGTCACGCGGAACAGCCAGCCGCCGGTTTCGGCTTCGGTGTTCACCAGTTCCGGCGCGTCGGCCAGAGCGCCGTTCACTTCGGCAATGGTGCCGGAGACGGGCGTATAGACGTCCGAGGCGGCCTTGACGGAATCGACCACGGCGACGGAATCGCCCTTGCCGACGCTCGCGCCCTCGGCGGGGACATCGACGAAGGTGATGTCACCGAGCTGGCCCTGGGCGTAGTCGGTGATCCCGACGGTGCCGAGGTCGCCTTCGACTTCGATCCACTCGTGGTCTTCGGAAAAGTAGCGGGTCATGGTGGGGTCCTCAGCGGTGGTAACGGTGGGGGACGAAAGGCATGGGCACGACATGAGCGTCGAGCTTCTTGCCTCTCATTTCGATGGTGAGCGCGGTTCCGTCGGCGGCAAGGTCGGCATCGACGTAGGCCATGGCGATCGGCTGCTGCAGAGATGGTGAGAAACCACCCGAAGTCACGATACCAACTTCCTGTTCATCTTTGAAAACTTTGGCGCCTTCGCGGGCAGCCATGCGCCCTTCGATGGTCAGCCCGATGCGGCGACGCGGGGTGCCTTCGGCGAAATCGCGCAGCACGCGGTCGGCGCCCGGGAAGCCACCCTCGGTGCGGCGGCGCTTGTTGACGGCAAACTTGAGGTCCGCGTCGATGACGCTGGTTTCGGGCGAAAGGTCGTGGCCGTAGAGTGGCAGACCGGCCTCCAGACGCAGGGAATCGCGCGCGCCCAGGCCGATCGGCTTCACTTCGGGCTCCCCGCAGAGCAGCGCGGCCACGGCCTCGGCCGCATCGCCGGGAATGGCGATCTCGAATCCGTCCTCGCCGGTATAACCCGAGCGGCTGATCCAGGCATCGACGCCGCCGAGCTTGAACTGGCCGCCCTTCATGAAGGTCAGCGCCGAGAGCGGATATTCGCCGCTGACATGACGCTCCAGCGCCGCGAAGGCCTTGGGGCCCTGCAATGCCAGCAGCGCGTTGTCGTCGAGATGGTTGAGCGTGACCTCGTCCGGTAGCAGTTCGCGCAGGGTGCCGATGTCGTCCCACTTGGTCGCTCCGTTGACGACAAGGTAGAAACCTGTCTGCCAGCGCGTGACCATGAGATCGTCGAGAATCCCGCCCTCCTCGTCGAGCAGCAGCGAATAGCGCACTGCACCCAGCTTGAGCGTGGACAGGTCGATGGGAAGCGCGGCTTCCAGCGCGGCCTCGAGGTCCGGCGTGATGCCGTCCTCGCTCGACATGTAGAGCTGGCCCATGTGGCTGACGTCAAACAGGCCGGCGTTCTCGCGCGTCCAGAGATGCTCGGCCATGATGCCCTCATACTGGACGGGCATCATGTAGCCGGCGAATTCGACCATGCGGCCACCCTGTTCGCGATGCCAGGCATCGAGCGGCAGGTTCAGCGGGACGAGGTCTTCGACGTCCTCGTCATCGAAGGAAACTGGGTATTCGCTCAAGACACGACTCCGCAACAAGCATGGCACACCATTCCGGTGCCCCCTCTGTCACGGAAACCTGAGAGCTTCCCCGGCGTCATCCGCTATGGGATGGACCGGGTTACACCGTCGGCGGCCACGACCTTACGGGACGGGGCACTTTCCAGAGTATCGCTGTCGACGCCGCGCGGTCCTTTTGCCTGAGAGATTCCGGGGCGGTTGCTCCTTCGGCGCCTTGTCCGTTCCGGTGAACCGAATCGGCAAGGTCTCTCCCGCGCGTGTCAGCGAGTGCCCCAGCCTTGGTTCAGGGCTTGCTCCAAGTCAACGCCGGGCAGCGTCCGGTGCGAAGGTATCGACCGATATCCGGTTTCCGCGGCCTCGATCCTTCGTCGCTCTCGCTGGGCGCGACGCCGACGCCTAGTTCGCCCGCCGCTTCATCGCATCGTGCTCGTGGACGAAACGCCCCGCCGCCTGCTCGCGCGACAGCGACAGAATGGCGCGGGCCACGGCTGTTGCCCGGATCGAGCGGAAGCGGGTCAGGCGGCCTTGCAGGGCGAGGTCCACCAGCGGCGCGGCGATCTGCATGGCGCGTTCGAGAGGGCGACGTTCCCCGCGCCGACCGCGCAGAAGGCCCGGTCGCAACAGGTCGAGGCGTTTGAAGCCGAGCTTGCCCAATGCGTCTTCCGTCTCGCCCTTGACGCTCAGGTAGACGTTCTTCGCCGTGCGATCGGCGCCGACCGACGAGACCAGGATCATGTGCTCGATCCCGGCCTCGCGCGCGGCCTCGGCGCTGAAGCGGACGAGGTCGTGGTCGATGGCGCGGAACTGCTCCGGGCTGCCGGCGGCCTTGATGGTGGTCCCCAGCGCGCAGACGAGCACGTCGGCGCGGGCGGCGCGGATGAGCTGGGGCCAGTCGATCGGCTCGCCCACCAGCATCTCCATGCGCGCGCCGCGCGGCAGCACCGCCTCGCGCCGGCCGACGCCGATGACGCGCACGTCCTCTCGCCTGATGGCCTCGGCGATCAGCGCGGAACCGACCAGCCCGGTCGCCCCGACCAGGCAGATGCGAACAGCCCCCTGTTCCATGGTCAGTCGCCGTCAGACATTGCTGAGCCCCTCGGGCGTGCGGCCGTAGATCTCGGCGTGGCGGGCGATGGCGAAGCGGTCGGTCATGCCGGCTATGTAGTCGGCGATGTGGCGGCTGCGATCAGGCTCGAAGCGGGGCATGTTGTCGATCCAGCGCTCTTCCATCAGCACCGACTCCTGCGAATAGGCGGCGTAGAGTTCGGCAAGCACCGCCCTCGCACGCTTCGCGGTCTCCATCTGCTCGGGGTGATAGTAGAGCTTGTCGTACATGAAGCGCTTGAAGGCGCGTTCCCCCTCGGCCATTTCCGGCGAGAACGCGACCAGCGCCCGGCCTGCGGCGCGCACTTCCTCGACACTGCCGACGCCGACGAGGTTCGCCTGTGTCTGCGCGACGAGATCATTGACCATGACGCCGATCTGGCTGCGGATGAGTTCGGCCAGCTGGCGCTCGATGTCGACGCCGGGGTAGCGGCGCTCCACTTCGGCCCACTGCGAGGCGACGAAGGGGTGGGCAAGCAGTTCGTCGAGGTCGAGGAAGCCGGCCCGCAGCCCATCGTCGATGTCGTGGTTGTCGTAGGCGATGTCGTCCGACAGCGCCGCCACCTGAGCTTCGAGCGAGGCATGGGTGTGCAGGTCGAGCGGATAAGCCGCGTCGAGGCCTGTCAGCGCCCAGCCCGGCTCGGTGACGGGACCGTTGTGCTTCGCCAGCCCCTCCAGCGTCTCCCAGGTCAGGTTGAGGCCATCGTGCTCGCAATAGGGGCTGTCGACGCGCATCAGCGTGCGCAGGGTGTGGGCGTTGTGGTCGAAGCCGCCGGCCTTGTGGAGCGCGGCGTTCAGTGCATCCTCTCCGGCGTGGCCGAACGGGGGGTGACCGATGTCGTGCGCCAGCGCCAGCGCCTCGGTCAGGTCCTCGTCGAGGCCGAGGATGCGCGCGATGACGCGGGCGATCTGCGCGACTTCGAGGCTGTGGGTCAGGCGCACCCGGTAATGATCGCCATCGGGCGCGATGAAGACCTGGGTCTTGTAGCGCAGACGGCGGAAGGCGATCGAGTGGATGATGCGGTCGCGGTCGCGCTGGTACGGGCTGCGCGCGCCGCGAGCGAGGCCGTCCCCGGTCGGGAACTCGCGCCCGCGCGAACGGGCGGGATCGGAAGCGTAGGGAGCTAGGGTCAAGCGCGCGGTCTCCGCGTGTGCGACGAAGGGCAGAGGCGCCGCCCTAGCGGGCAAGGCCGGTCGAGCACAAGAGCGCCGAAGTGCCTGTCACCCTTACGATCCTGCGGTCGTCGAGGTTCCGTACGGTGCGCAGCAGCTGGCCGGTGTCGCGAGCCTCGTCGCGCAGCACCGAGAGCTGGTACAGCTGCCGCAGCGTGAGCCGCTCGGCGAGGCGGCGGCCCATGCAGGCGGCAGCCTCGCCGGTCATCCCGCCCTCGGCGAAAGCGGTGCGTACGCGGTACTCGGCATAGCGGTGGGCGGCGTACCATAGCGCGCCGCCCAGGACGAAGAGGATCAGCAGGACCTTGAACAGGCGTACCATCGGCAGGACTACGCCTTCAGGTCGGCCGGGCGCCGCACATCCCGGCCAGCTTCGATCAGGATGCGATCAGGCCGACGACGCCCGCCGCAATGACCACGCAGGCGATCGTGCCCCAGGTCGCCATCTTGATGAACGAGTTGTAGGTGGCGGTGGCCGCCTTGATGTCGTTGCCCGAAGCCATGATCGTTTATCCCCTGTCCTTTTGTTCGATGGCCCGCTCTAGCGGGGGCAGGCCATGGGCTCAAGAGCGAACGCGCGCCGAAATCTCAGGCTTAATCCCGTATTTACCGGTTACCTCTAAAGCTGCCCTTCCACCCCCCGGAGGCGATGCAAAGCGGCGAACAATGGCGGACCTCGATCAACGCCTCCTGATGCTCATCGACGATGAACCGGCCCAGAGCCGCCTCATCTCCGCGCTTGCATCGCGCGAAGGCTGGCGCACGCTCATCGTGCGCGACGCCGAGACCGCGATCGCCACGCTGGGTACGCGCCAGGGCATGCAGCTTTCGGCGATCGTCCTTGACCAGTGGGTGCCCGGCGACGACGCCTGCAGTCTGATCGCCGAACTCAAGGCGCGGCGCCCGGCGCTGCCCATCCTGATGCTGACCGCCAGCACCTCGCCGCTGCTTGCCGTCGAAGCGATGCGGGCCGGGGCAACCGACTACCTCATCAAGCCCGTCGCTCCCGACCGGCTGATGCATGCCCTGCGCTCGGCGACGACGCTCGAGGCGCCGCGCGACGAGCTGGCACCCCTCACCGAAAAGATGACCGCCAACCCCGATTTCGAATCGATGATCGGGGCCTCGCCCAACTTCCGCAAGGCGCTGGCCGTGGCCGCCAAGGCGGCGCGCGGGCACTCTCCCGTGCTGATCGAGGGCGAGAGCGGGTCGGGCAAGGAAATGCTGATCCGGGCGATGCACGCGGCCTCACCCCGTACCCGGATGCCGCTGCGGATCGTCAATGTCGGCGGGATGCCGGCAAATTCGATCGAGTCCGTCCTCTTCGGTCACGAGAAGGGCGCCTTCCCCGGCGCCTTCGATCGCCAGATCGGCGCGCTCCAGCACTGCGACGGCGCCACCCTCGCGCTCGACGAGATCGACAGCCTGCCGCTGTCGGTACAGGAGCGCCTGCTCGAAGCGATCCGCAAGGGCGATTGCCGCCCGATCGGCGCGCGCCATTCGTTCCGCGTCGACGTGCGCATCATCGCGGCGAGCAACCTGCCGCTCGCCGACATGGTGAGCCAGGACCTGTTCCTGCCCGAACTGCTCGAAGCGCTTTCGGCTACCAAGGTCCACCTGCCCGCCCTGCGCGAACGGCCCGGCGACCTGCCCGCCCTCACCCGCTACTTCCTTGCCCGCATCGGCGAGCAGCCGGGCCTGCGCGAACTGGGCGTGACCGACGGCGCGCTGTCGCTGCTCGCCGCCTACGACTGGCCGGGCAACGTGCGCCAACTCCAGGCCGTGCTGTTCCGCGCGGCGGTGTTCTGCGATGGCGACGCGCTAACATCGGAAGATTTTCCACAGCTTCTCAACATCCTTGGCACAGGGTCTTCCACAATCGCGGGCAACCCGATGCAGGAGAGTTCCGGGGTCATGCTCTACACCCCCGACGGCCACCTGCGCCCGCTCGAGGAGATCGAGGCCGACGTCATCCGCCTCGCCATCGGGCTCTACCGCGGCCGCATGACCGAAGTGGCGCGGCGGCTCGGCATCGGGCGGTCCACGCTCTACCGCAAGCTGAGCGAACTGGGCATCGACAACGCCGCCTGAGCCCGCCAGTCTCTTGAGGGGAAGTATGTATACTCGTCGGAGGCGCCACGGTTCGGGCATGGCAAAAGGCCGGGCCCATGCTCGCGCATGGCCCGGCCCTGAAGCATTCTAAACGCTGAAGGTTCAGATTCCTTCGATGTAGACGGTCGGGACGCGGTAGCCCTTCTTGGCCATGGCCTTGACGTACTTGCCCCTTTCGCCGCGCAGTTCGCTGCCATATTCCTCCCAGGCATCGCGCTGGTCCTCAATGTCGCTGGCGTGGCGCAGGTCGCTCGAAAGTTCCTTCTGCGTCTCGTTGACGTTGGCGCGGTAGTTGTACCAGTTCCTGCCTTCGATGCCGCCGATGGGCGCCCCGATTATGCGGCCTTCCTCGGCGCGGGCGACTTTTTCCTCATACATCGCCGGCACGACAGCCATGGCGGTGACGGGAATGGCGGCGAAGGCCAGCGCAGCGGCGCTGAGGATCTTGGTCTGCTTCATGGGAACTCCCCTTTGGCTTTCCAGGCCGGGCGACATTGCCGCGGCGGTTCGAAGGGGAAACGGGCAGTCGTGGGATTGGACCCAGCCCAATGGACGAAACGGGCTTCAGACGGGACACGACGGTCTTATGGCGACGGGGGCACACAACCACCGCCCCTCCTGTTCATCTCGCTGAAATCCGGCGTTAATCCACGGTCCAGATTTGTATCAGACTGACAGCTGCGAGAAGTCGGTCAGCGCCGCATCGCGCAGGCCCCGCCATACGCGGACCGCCTGCACCGTCTCGAACACGTCGTGGACGCGCAGGATGTGAGCTCCCGCCTCCATCGCCTTGACCGCGAGCGCCAGCGATCCGCCCAGGCGCTGGTGCGCCGCCGCCTCGTTCGAGAGAGCGCCGATCATCCGCTTGCGGCTCACGCCGACCAGCAAGGGCTGGCCGAGCCCGTGGAACAACGGCAGCGCATTGAACAGCGCGAGGTTCTGCGCGAGCGTCAGCCCGAAGCCGAAGCCGGGGTCGAGGATGATCCGCTCCGCCGCGATGCCCGCCGCCACGGCTGCGTCGCGGCGCTCCTCCAGCCAGTCGAACACGCCGAGCGCGATATCCTCGTAGCCGGCGGACGAATGAAGGTCGTCCGCCTTGCCGGGCGCGTGCATCAGCACAACGGGCGCGTCGGTGGAGGCGGCAAGCTCCAGGCTGCGCGGGTCGTGGCGCAGGGCGGAAACGTCATTGATGATGTGCGCGCCGGCCGCCATCCCGGCCTCCATGACCCCCGGACGCCGCGTGTCGAGGCTGATCGCCGCGCCCATCGCCGCCAGCCTGCCGACCATCGGCACCACGCGCCTGATCTCGTCACCTTCCCAGACCGCACCGGCGCCCGGACGGGTGGACTCGCCGCCCACGTCGATGATCGCCGCGCCGGCCTCCAGCATGGCCGAGGCATGGGCCGAGGCCTCGGCCTCGTCGTCGAGGAATCGGCCGCCGTCGGAGAAGCTGTCCGGCGTCATGTTAAGGATGCCCATGACCTGCGGCTGGTCGAGCCGGACCATGCGCGGCCCGCATTTGAGCGGCGCATGGACCTTGCGCAAGTTCGCCCACTGCGCCTCGCCCGCCGCGCCGAGGTCCGCCGGCAGCGCGGCCAGCGCCGATGCCATCTGGCTGGCGGACGCTCGTTCACGCGAGACGATGCGGCCGCCCTCCCGCACGATCAGCGCGAAGCGGCTCGCCCACACCATCGCCCCGCCGAGGCGGACGGCGTCGCCCTCCTCGCTCTGCGGGCTGTCGGCGAAGGCGATCGGGCGGATGTAGAGCTTGCGGGTCATGGCGCGGCCTTAGCGGGTCCGAAGCTCAGGCTGAACCCGTTTTGGTGCAGCCCCGAAATGGGGGACTCGCCCACCCGTCGTCCCGGACCGCTGGCCGAGCGTCGCTCGTTCGCGGCGCGTACAGCCTGGCCGATAGGTGGGCTGTTCATTGACAGCGGTCCCGGATCAAGTCCGGGACGACGATCAGGCTTTATTATGATTATGCCTCACGGCTCCGTGGCGAGCAGGTACAGCTGGCGGATCGCGTCGAGCGGCTTGACCTGCCCCTCGTACTCCAGATGCCAGAAGGTCCAGCCGTTGCATGAGGGCGCGCCCTGAACCGTCGAGCCGACGCCGTGGATCGAGCCGGTGACGTCGCCGGTCATCAGCGAACCATCCGCGCGCACGGTGGCGACATGGCGGCGCTTCTTGTCCCACACTTGGGTCCCGGGCTGGATCCAGCCCGTCTCGACCAGCGTCCCGAAGGCGACCTTGGGCGCGGTGCGCTTGGACTGCATGGTCTTGAGCGCGGATTCGTCGAGCGGCAGCGCCATCTCGATGCGCTCCAGCGCGGCTTCGCGGTAATCGCTCTCGCGCTCGCAGCCGATCCATTCGCGGCCCAGGCGCTTGGCGACGGCGCCGGTGGTGCCGGTGCCGAAGAACGGGTCGAGCACGACGTCGCCCTTGTTGGTCGTCGCCAGCATCACGCGGTAGAGCAGCGCCTCGGGCTTCTGGGTCGGGTGGACCTTGCGGCCGTCCTTCTTGAGGCGCTCGGCGCCGTTGCAGATCGGCAGGACCCAGTCGGAGCGCATCTGCAACTCGTCGTTGAGGGTCTTCATCGCGCGGTAGTTGAAGGTGTACTTCGCCTTCTCGCCCATGCTCGCCCAGATCAGCGTCTCGTGCGCGTTGGTGAAGCGGGTGCCCTTGAAGTTCGGCATCGGGTTGGCCTTGCGCCAGACGATGTCGTTGAGGATCCAGAACCCCATGTCCTGCATGATCGCGCCGAGGCGGAAGATGTTGTGGTACGAACCGATCACCCACAGCGAACCCTCGGGCTTGAGCACGCGGCGCGCCTCGGTCAGCCATTCGCGGGTGAATTGGTCGTAAGTCGCGAAGCTGGTGAACTTGTCCCAGTCGTTCGTCACCGCATCGACGTGGCTGCCGTCCGGGCGGGACAGGTCGCCGCCCAGCTGCAGGTTGTAGGGCGGATCGGCGAAGACCATGTCGACGCTGGCGTCGGGGATCGTGCGCATCGCCTCGATGCAGTCGCCGGTCAGGATGCGGCCGAGCGGAAGCAGTTCCTTCGGCGTGGGCGCAGGCGCCCGCGCACGAATCCGTTCCTTGACCAAAATCTGACCCATGACTGCTCCGATAAACTGTGGATATGCCTCTAGGGTGAGTCATCGCGGACTCCGCGTCAAGGCGCGACTCGTTGGGAATCCTTGTGATTCAGGTGTTCAGCAGCGGGGAACAAAAGGAATCCGACACTAGATGTCGAGTCAGGGCGACTCGGCAGGACTCAAGATATGGTGGGTGTGGCCCCGGGGACTCGTGGAAAACTTTTCGGTTCGCATCGTAAAACGGAGAAGCTCAACCGTGAGCCAAGATGCACTTTATGCAACTTTGGTCCTCATCGTTGCATTTGCCGCAAAGGCCGCCGCAATCCAAATGGCCGGCAGATGCTGCACCGCAGCAATGCCACAATCGAGGTCGCCATGTTTTCTCTTATTTCGCTCTATTTCGCCTCGCGTCGCGACGTCGTCCTCGCCGAGCGCCACATGGCCGGCCTGGCCGAGACGCCCGCCGCTGCCCCCGCCGCGCCCGTGATCGACCAGCCGGCAGCCGCCGCGCCGCTTCCGCTGGCCGCCTGAGCTAGACCAGCAGCTGCAGCTGCGCCACGGGCGCGAAGCTGCGGCGGTGGTGCGGGGTGGCACCGTGGCTGCGCAGCGCCGCGAGGTGCTCGGCCGTGCCATAGCCCGCATTGCGCTCCCAGCCATAGTGCGGGTGCGCCAGCGCCAGGTCACGCATCAGGCGGTCGCGGTGTTCCTTGGCGATGATCGAGGCGGCGGAGATGCAAGGCTCGATGGCGTCGCCGCCGACGATCGCGCGGGCTTTCCAGCGCCACTCCTCGCGGCGGCCATCCGGGGTCAGGTTGCCGTCCACCAGCACTTCGCCCGGCTCCTCCCCCAGCGCCTCGCAGAGCGAGAGCACCGCGCGCGTCATCGCCAGCATCGTCGCGCCGAAGATGTTGAGGCGGTCGATGTCCTCGACCTCGACCACCCCCACCGCCCAGGTACAGCGGCGCTTGATGACCGCCTCGAGTTCGCCGCGGCGCAGGCGCGAGAGCTTCTTGGAATCGTCGAGCCCCGCAGGCCGCGGCTTGCATAGCACCACGGCGCCTGCGACCACCGGCCCCGCGAGCGGTCCGCGCCCCGCCTCGTCCACGCCGATGACGTAACGTTTCGTGTCCGTGGAACCAGTGGCGGGAGCAAGCATTGGGCTGGGCATGATCGCTAAAAGACTCGTTGTCGCCCTATCGCCGCTCACGGTGGTCCTCGCAAGCTGCGGCAGCGCGGCGACAGGGGAAAAAATCCCGGCATCCGCCGAAAGCGCCGCGCCCTTCAAGGTGGAGCGCATAGCCCGGTTCGACGAACCCTGGGCCATGGCCTTCGACGAGGGCACCGGCACGCTGTTCGTGACCGAGCGCAAGGGCGCGATCCGCTTCATGACGCCGGACCGCAGGATCGGCGAAGTCTCCGGCGTGCCCAAGGTGGACTACGGCGGCCAGGGCGGGCTCGGAGACTTCATCTTCGCGCCGGGGCAGAGTGGCAAGACGCTCGACCGCCGCGTGGTCTACCTCAGCTGGGTAGAGGCCGGACAGGCCGACACGCGCGGAGCCGTCGCGGGCAAGGCCGATCTCGTCTGCGCCGAACCGCTGAAGTGCCGGCTCGACAACCTCAAGGTGATCTGGCGCCAGACGCCCAAGGTCACCGGGCGCGGCCACTATTCGCACCGGATCGCCTTCTCGCCCGACGGCCAGTACCTGTTCGTCGCCTCGGGCGAGCGGCAGAAGTTCACGCCCGCACAGGACCTGGGGACCAATCTGGGCAAGATCGTGCGCCTGCTGCCCGACGGCACCCCGGCCCCCGGCAACCCCTATGCGGGCAAGGGTACGCCCACCGACCAGATCTGGTCCTACGGCCACCGCAACATCCTCGGCCTCGCGTTCGACCCGCAGGGCCGCCTCTGGGACCTCGAACACGGCCCCGCAGGCGGCGACGAACTCAACCTCGTCAAGCCCGGCGCCAACTACGGCTGGCCGCTGGTCTCGAACGGCGACCACTACGACGGCCGCCCGATCCCGCGCCATTCCACCCGCCCCGACCTCGCCGGACCGGCTATCAGCTGGAACCCGGTGATCGCGCCGGGCGACTACATCTTCTATACCGGTGGCAAGTTCCCCGCGTGGAAGGGACAGGCGATCATCACCGGCCTCGTCGCCACCGGCCTCGTGCGCGTGCGCATCGACGGCGAGAAGGCGGTCGAGGAAGCGCGCTATCCGATGGACAACCGCATCCGCGATATCGCGCAGGGGCCCGACGGCGCGATCTGGCTGATCGAGGACGGCGAAGGTTCCGACAGCGGGCACCTGCTGAAGCTCGATCCGGCGAATTGAATCGACACGGGGCCCGCGCACTCCTATCCGGCGCGCGCCATGACCTCGCCAGACACCGCCACCATCATCCCGCTCGACAACGTCGATCCGGCCCTCGTCGAGACGCTGCTCGACTCCGCCTTCGAGCCGGGCCGCCACAAGCGCACCGCCTACAAGGTGCGCGAAGGCACCGACTGGCTGCCGGGCCTGAGCTTCGCCGCGCTCGATGGTGACGAGATGCTGGTCGGCTCGATCCAGTGCTGGCCGGTCGCGCTAAACGACCCTGGCGGGCGCGCGCATCCGATGATCATGGTCGGCCCCGTCGCCGTGTTGCCCGAGCATCAGGGCCAGGGCTACGGCAAGGCACTGATGTCCGCCTGCATGGCCGGCATCGACGACCGCGCGCCGCTGCCGCAGGTCATGATCGGCGACCCCGAATATTACGGCCGCTTCTGGGGCTTCACCAACGAATATACCGGCGCCTGGACCCTACCCGGCCCGTTCGAGCGCCGCCGCCTGCTCGTACGCGCCGCCAACCCGGTGGTGCTGCCGCCGGCCGGCGCACTGGGGCCGTGGCTGCGCTGACGCCGTCCCCGACCTGATCCGGGACCGCTGGGTATTCTTGAGGCGTTGGCTTGCGATGGCCCCTGCGGCGGCGCGCTTGCCTTGAGAGGGGCGCGGCCTTGCCAGCGGTCCCGGATCAGGTCCGGGACGACGATCGCACGCTGGACCTTGGCGCGCCGCGCCCTATCTGGCATCGCGAGACGATGCCTTACGAACCGCCCCCCGAACTCGCCGGTCTTTCGCTCGCCGAAGTGGCCGAACTGGTCGCCGCGCGCAAATTGCCCCCGGTCGACCAGTGGTCCCCTGCCAGCGAGGGCGACAGCGAGATGCGCATCGCGGCCGATGGCCGCTGGTTCCACCAGGACGGCGAGATCCGCCGCCCCGCCATGGTCCGCGCCTTCGCCTCGCTGCTGTTTCGCGACGACGCCGGCCAGCACTGGCTCGTCACCCCCACCCAGAAGCTGTCGATCGAGGTCGAGGACGCCGCCTTCATCGCCATCGACGTGAAGCGCGAAGGTGACGCCCTCGCCTTCCGCCTGAACTCCGACGACCTCGTGATCGCCGGCCCGGAGCATCCGATCGAAGCCCAGGGCGATCCCGAGATACCCGCGCTCTATCTACAGGCCCGCCATGGAACCCGGGCTAGACTCAATCGCAGCACTTACGCACAATTAATTGAAATCGCGCTGGAACAGGGGACCGAGGACGACCTGGCCGTCACCAGCGGCGGCACCCGCTTCCCGCTGGTTCCTGCATGAGCGATTTGTTCGACGATATCTCCCGCCGCTTCGAGGCCGGCCATGCCGCCGCGCCTCCGGCGCTCTGGCTCGATCCCCGCATTCACGAGGTCGAGAGCTTCAAGCCCGCCGCCGTGCTCATCGCCATCACCGAGCGCGCGGCGCCGGGCATGCTCCTGCTCCACCGCCCCTCGACGATGCGCGCCCACCCCGGCCAGATCGCCTTCCCCGGCGGGCGCATCGATGCGGGCGAAACCGCCGTCGATGCGGCCCTGCGCGAAGCCCACGAGGAACTCGGCATCAGGGCGCAGGACGTGCGCGTCATCGGCACCAGCGACCTCTACCGCACCGGCAGCGGCTACGAGATCACGCCGGTGATCGCGGTCATCCCGCCCGACCTCGACATCCACCCCAACCCGGCCGAAGTCGCGCAGTGGTTCGAGGTCCCGGTCGACTTCGTGCTCGACCGCGCCAACCAGCTGACCCGCACCGTCGAATACGAGGAGCGCCAGCACAGCTTCGTCGAGATCAGCTGGAGCGACGGGCGGCAGGACCACGTGATCTGGGGCGTCACCGGCGCCATCCTGCACAACCTTGCCGGAAGGCTGGGCTGGCATGGCTGAGCGGCTCGACGCCCCCTGGATGCACCGCGAGGACCTCACCGCGCTCGTCGCTGCGCTGGGGCCCGGCAAGGCCCGCCATGTCGGCGGCTCGGTGCGCGACACGCTGCTCGGCCTGCCGGTGAAGGACATCGACATGGCGAGCGTCCTGCGCCCCGAGGCGGTGATAGAGCGCCTCACGGCCGCCGGCATCCGCAGCGTGCCCACCGGCATCGAGCACGGCACCGTCACCGCCGTCCTGCCCGGCGGCCCGGTCGAGATCACCACGCTGCGCCACGACGTCTCCACCGATGGGCGCCGCGCCACGGTCGCCTTCGCGGACGACTGGCGCGAGGATGCCGCCCGGCGCGACTTCACCATCAACGCCCTCTACGCCGACCCGCTCACCGGCGAGATCTTCGACTGGTTCGGCGGCCGCGAGGATCTCTACGCCCGCCATGTGCGCTTCATCGGCGACGCCCGCCAGCGCATCCGCGAGGACCACCTGCGCATCCTGCGCTACTTCCGCTTCCAGGCGCGCTTCGGCTCGGTTCCGGCGGACGAGGAAGCCGAAAGCGCCTGTGCCGATCTCGCCGCGACGCTCAAGGGCCTTTCGCGCGAACGGGTGGGCATGGAGACGATAAACCTGCTCGGCCTGCCCGACCCTGCGCCCACGGTGCGGCGGATGGCGCAGCTCGGCGTGCTGGCCGTGATCCTGCCCGAAGCCGATCCCGCAGGCCTCACCGCTCTCGTCGCTTGCGAAACCGAGGAGGGGCACGCGCCCGACGCGCTCCGCCGCCTCGCCGCCCTGCTTCCCGCGCAGCCCGCGCTCGCCGAGCATGTGGCCTCGCGCCTGCGTCTTTCCGCCGCGCAGAAGAAGCGGCTGGCGCTGGCCGCGGCGAGGGACGACGCTGCAGTCGAGCCGCGCGCCCTCGCCTACCGTATCGGCCGGGAACCGGCGCTCGACCGCCTGCTGATCGCCGGCGCGGACACTTCGGCGCTGGAGGGATGGGACATTCCCCGGCTGCCGCTGAAGGGCGGCCAGATCGTCGCGCGCGGCGTGAGCGCCGGTCCCGAAGTCGCGCAGGTGCTGCGCGCGGTGGAAGGCGACTGGATAGCCGAGGGCTTCCCGGACGCCGCCCGTGTCGATGCCCTGCTCGACAAGGCACTCGCGGACCGCCTCGCATGAACCTCGGCGAGCTGGGCGGCTTCCTGTTCGACCAGCCCCTCCTGGCGCTGACGATCGTCGCCATCCTTCTTGCGGTCGGCGGAGGCATGCTTGCCCCTGCCCGGCCCCGGCTCGGGCAGGCGATGCGCAATGGCTCCTATCTGGGCCTTATTGCGGCGCTATTGCTTACTGTCGCCCAGCTTGCCGGGCACAACAGCCGCTCCGACGCCGCGCTGCTGCTCGACCGCACCCGGCCCGCCGAGATCGTCGGCAGCGAAACCGTCATCACCCTGCGCGCCGACGGCCACTTCTGGGTCGAGGCGGAGCTCAACGGCAGTCCGGTCAAATTCCTGGTCGATACGGGGGCCACCTACACCGGCGTCTCCCGCCGCGTCGCCGAGCGCGTGGGCCTGCGGCCGGACGCGGACGAAGCGGGCGTGATCCTGGAAACCGCCAACGGCCCGATCGTCGCCCGCATGGCCAAGGCCGATTCGCTGCGCTTCGGTGGCATCGAGGCCAATGCCCTCCCCGTCGCCATCGGCCCCGACGGCGAGGTGGACACCAACGTCATCGGCATGAACCTGCTCTCGCGGCTGGGCGCCTGGCGGGTCGAGGACAACCGGCTGATCCTGGTCCCCCGGCAGGGCTGAATGCGTCGCCCCCGCGTTCGCAGGGGCGACGACGAAGGGATGACTGCGAATGAAGCCCGCCACCGCAGCGTTGCGACAGTCAGCGATGCGAAAGCTGGATCGTGCTAGAACCCCGCCCATGGACCTCTCGCAAATCCTGAATTTCCTCGCCGGCCAGCCCCTGCTCGCACTGGCCGTCGCCGGCATCACGGCCAGCATGCTGGGCGGACTGCTGCGCCGTCCCGCGCCGCTGCTCGGCGGCTTCGTGCGGGGGCTGGGCAATCTCGGCCTGCTGGCGGCGATGCTGCTGACGATCGCGCAGGTCACGCGCCTGACCACCGGCGCCGATTTCGCCTTCCCGCAGCTCGGCATCGAGCGCCAGAGCGTCGAGGGCGGCGAAACGCGCGTGCCCATGCAGCCGGACGGCCACTTCTGGATCAGCGCCACTGTCAACGGCGTGAAGCGGGACTTCCTCGTCGATACAGGCGCCACTCTGACCGCCATTTCTCCCTCGACCGCTGACGCCGCCCGGTTGAAGGCGAACGCGCTCAACCGCTCGGTGCTGATGCGCACCGCCAACGGCACCGTAGAGGCACAGCTGGCGACGATCGACGAACTGCGCATCGGCAGCGTGGTGGCGCGCGAACTCGACGCCGTGGTGGCGCCGGGGATGGGCGACACCAATGTCATCGGCATGAACCTGCTCTCGCGCCTCGCCAGCTGGCGGGTGGAGAGCAACACGCTGATTCTGGTGCCGCATCACCCGCAGGCGGCGGAAGAGACGTAAAAACCGTCGTCGAGCCGCGCCCAGCGCGCGGCGAGGTGGCGCGTGAAGAACGGCCAGCGCTCCCGGATCAAGTCCGGGACGACGGACTACCCCTGGAATTTGTTGTCGCGCGGGAAGCCGACCGGCGGCAGGCGTCCGGCCGCGCCGCGAGCGACCTTCCAGAGCGTCATGTCCTTCTCGGTGCGGGTGCGGGCGCTTTCGCCGCCCATGGTCCACGACAGCCCGTCCTCGAGCCTCAGCGTGATCACATCCGCCATGCCGCCGTCGCGGTAGCGCTGCAGCGTGACGCCCTGCCCCTTGGACATGACGGGGAGTTCCTCGAGGCTGAAGATCACCAGCTTGCGGTTGTCACCCACCACCGCGACGTGGTCGTGCTCGGCCGGAATCTCGCGCACGGTGACGAGACGGGCACCGGGCTTGGTAGTCATCACCGCGCGGCCCTTGCGAGTTTCCGCCAGCAGTTCGTCCGTCTCCGCCGCGAAGCCGCGCCCGATGTTCGAGGCGAGCAGCAGCTGCGTCTTGGGCCTGTACGGCATGGCGGCGACGATGTGCGCCTCGGTGTCGATGTCGACCATCGTGCGGATCGGCTCGCCGAAGCCGCGCGCGCCGGGCAGCTTGTCGGCGCCGAGCGTGTAGAAGCGGCCGTTGTCGAGCGCGATCAGCACCTTGTCGGTGGTCTGCGCGTGGAAGGCGTAGCCGGGGCCGTCGCCTTCCTTGAACTTGAAGTCGCCGTCGAGCGGGACATGCCCCTTGGCCGCCCTGATCCAACCCTTGGCCGAGAGGATCACCGTCACCGGCTCCTTCTCGATCATCGCGTCCATGCTGAATTCGACCGTCTTCGTCGCCTGCGCGATCGTGGTGCGGCGGCGGCCGAGCACGGTGTCCTCGGCGTAGTCCTTGCGCAGGTTCGAAAGGTCGCGCTTGATGCGGGTGCGCTGGCGGGCCGGGCTTTCGAGCAGCTTGTTGAGGTCATCCTGCTCCTTGAGCAGTTCGGCGTGCTCCTTCCGAAGCTCCATTTCCTCGAGCTTGCGCAAGGAGCGCAGGCGCATGTTGAGGATCGCCTCGGCCTGGCGGTCGGTCAGCTCGAACTCGGCCATCATGACCGGCTTGGGCTGGTCCTCGGTGCGGATGATCTCGATGATCCGGTCGAGGTTGAGGAAGGCGATGATGTAGCCGGATACGATCTCCAGCCGGGCCGCGATCTTCTCGAGCCGGTGCCGGGTGCGGCGCAGCAGGATGTCGATCTGGCTGTAGAGCCACTCCGACAGAAGCAGCTTAAGCCCCAGCACTCCCGGAGTCCTGTGCGAGTCCAGCACATTGAGGTTAAGACTGAACCTGCTTTCGAGGTCGGTCAGACGGTAGAGGCTTTCCTTCAGCAATTCCGGATCGACGTTGCGGCTCTTTGGGATCAGGACGAGGCGGATTTCCTCGTCGCTCTCGTCGCGCACGTCCTCCAGGATGGGCAGCTTGCGATCGCCGATGAGCGCGGCGATCTGCTCGATCAGCTTGCCCTTCTGGAGCATGTAGGGAATTTCGGTGACGACGAGCTGCCACTGGCCCGAGCCCAGTTTTTCGATCCCGGTCTCTTCCCAGCTTCCGTCGGAATTTCGGCCGGTGGAGAAACGGCCGCGGACGCGGAAAGCGCCTTTGCCGGTCTCGTAGGCGTGGCTGATCGCCGCCGGGCTGTCGACGACGAAGCCGCCGGTAGCGAAGTCCGGACCACGGAAAACTTCCATCAGCTGCGCGTGCTCGACTGCGGGATTGTCGATCACCAGCAGCGTCGCATCGATGATCTCGGCAACGTTGTGGCTAGGGATCGAAGTCGCCATGCCCACGGCGATGCCGATCGCGCCGTTGGCGAGCAGGTTCGGGAACAGGCCCGGGAAGATTTCCGGTTCCTCGTCCTCGCCATTGTAGGTGGGCACCATGTCGACGGTGCCGTCGTCCAGCCCAGCCATGAGCTGGATGGCGGTGCGCGTCAGGCGGGCTTCCGTGTAGCGGTAGGCGGCTGCATTATCGCCGTCGATGTTGCCGAAGTTACCCTGCCCCTGCACCAACGGATAGCGTAGTGAGAAGTCCTGCGCGAGGCGGACCATCGCATCATAGACCGCCACGTCGCCATGCGGGTGATACTTACCGATGACGTCGCCGACGACGCGCGCTGACTTCTTATAGGCATTGCCCGGGTCGAGCTTGAGCAGCCGCATCGCCCACAGGAGGCGGCGGTGCACCGGCTTCAAACCGTCGCGCAGGTCCGGCAGCGAGCGCGCCGTGATGGTGGACAGGGCATAGACCAGATAGCGCTCGGACAGCGCGGCATCGAAGGGCGCGTCGACGATGGCGTCGAACGGATCGGATTCGTCATCGGTCGTGGTCACCATGGCGGAACGCACTAGCAACACGGTGGCCCGAGTGGAACCACTGGAACCGAAGTTTTCCGCCGACCATTCCTGTAGCATCCCCCAACCCCAGGAGAATTGGCATGGCACACCGTGTGCTCATCATCGCGACCGACGGCTTCGAGCAGTCCGAACTCACCGGCCCGCGCGACGCGCTGAACGAGGCCGGCATCGAAACCGTGGTCGCGAGCCCCGAAGCGGGTGAGATCAAGGGCTGGCAGCACACCGACTGGGGCGACCCGGTCAAGGTCGACCAGACACTCGACGACGTGGACGCGGACGCCTTCGACGCGCTTGTATTGCCGGGTGGTCAGATGAACCCTGACATCCTGCGCATGAACGAGAAGGCGGTGGCGCTGGTGCGCAGCTTCGCGCAGGCGGGCAAGCCCGTCGCGGCGATCTGCCACGGCCCGTGGCTACTGGTCGAGGCCGACCTGGTCCGGGGCCGCAAGGTCACCAGCTGGCCCTCGATCCGCACCGACCTGCGCAATGCCGGCGCGGAGGTGGTCGACCAGGACGTCGTGGTCGACGGCAATCTCATCACCAGCCGCAAGCCGGACGACATTCCGGCGTTCTCGCAGGCGGTGATCAAGGCGGTGAAGGAGCAGGCGGCGGCGGTGACGGGGGCCTGATTGTCACGTCGTGCCCGGTCAAGCCGGGGACGACGGCAGTCTCATACTCTCGTTTGAATTCAGCCGATCTGCATGTCGCGCACCACGCCCGGGATGCGCACCGCGAGGCCGTCGAGGTCCTCGGTCACCTCGATCTGGCACGATAGGCGGCTGGTGCGCCCCACCCCGGCGGCAAGGTCGAGCATGTCCTCCTCCTCGTTCGATGCGGGGGGCAGCTTGTCGAACCAGTCGGGCGAGACGATGACATGGCAGGTGGAGCAGGCCATCTGCCCCTCGCACGTCCCTTCCAGCGGCATTCCCGCATTCTGCCCCACTTCGAGCAGCCGTGATCCGGGCTCGGCCTGTGCCGTGACCCTTGATCCGTCGATGTTGACGAACAGTACGTTAACCAACGTCATACTCCCTGCGCCGCTGCGGCGGCTTCGATTTTGGCGCAGGCATCCTCAAGTTCCCTCGGGTCAGTATATCTCCCAAATCCCAGACGGATAGAGGTTTTGGCCTCCCTGTCCGAAAGGCCCATGGCCCGCAGGACGTGACTGGGGCGGCTCGAGCCGCTGGCGCAGGCCGATCCCGCCGAAAAGGCGACGTCCCGCACCTCCGACATCAGGCGCGCGACGTCGAGTCCGGGGAGCCGGAGGTTGAGGTTGCCATGCCAGCGCCGCTTGTCGGAACCGTTGAGTTCCCAGCGCGGCAATATCGCCCGCGCCCGGTCCCAGAGGGCCGAGATATGGGCCGTGTCCTCATCCATGCGCCGCATCGCCAATGCCGCCGCGGCACCGAACCCGGCGCAGAGCAGCGGGCTCAGCGTGCCCGAGCGCAGTCCTTGTTCCTGGCCGCCGCCGCGAATCAGCGGTGCGAGGTCGAGGCCGTCGCGCACCCACAAGGCGCCGATGCCCTTGGGGCCGTAAAGCTTGTGCGCGCTCAGGGCGATGAGGTCGGCGGTGGCCGGAGGGGCGATCTTGCCGGCGCCCTGCACCGCATCGCAGAGAAACATCGCCCCGGCCTCATGCGCGCGCGCGGCTAATTGCTCGACGGGCTGGACCGTGCCGATCTCGTTGTTGACCTGCATGACGGCGACGAGCTTCGTATCATCGCCAAACGCAACGTCAGGATCAACAAGCCCCTCACCGTCGACCGGCAGCAGGGTAAGCCCAGGGTCGATCGCCCGCGCCGTATCCAGCACTGCCGCATGCTCGATCGCCGAGACCGCCAGCTTCCGCGCCCCGCTGCCCCACATTGCGAGGTTGATCGCCTCGGTCGCGCCGGAGGTGAATATCACCCGCCCGCCCGGCGGCAGTAGCGCCGCGACCTGTTCCCGCGCGACCTCGACGGCGGCGGCGGCGGCGCGGCCCGGCCGGTGCGGGCTATGCGGATTGGCGAAACCGCTTGTCTCGGGCCCGCCCAGCCACGGCAGCATCGCCTCGCGCGCCTCAGGTGCCAGCGGGGTAGTGGCCTGGTAGTCGAGGTAGATCACGGCCGTTTCCCCGCGCGGGTGGCGATCTCGCTCCACCGCGCAGCGAATGCCATGATGTCGTCAAAGCTCGTGTTCCAGCCAGCGCTCATGCGGATCGTGTTCTTCGCCTCCGCCTCCGGCACGCCAAATGCCAGCAGAGTGCGGCTCTGCTTAAGCGTGCCGGAGGAACAGGCGCTCCCGGCAGATACCGCGAACCCGGCAGAATCGAACTGGATCAATTGTCCCGCCGCACTGACGCCCGGCATCGTGATCGACAGGATCGACGGGTCCCACGCAGTCGCCTCGACACCTTGGAACGTGCCGCCCAGGCGGTTGATCGCATATTCGATGTCGCAAAAGGCGAGGCCGGCCCGGGTGACCCAGTCCGTCCATCCCTCGATCGCGGTGATGCCCATGCCTTTACCCACCGTCGCCGGCGCGATTCGGCGGGCTTCCAGCGCGGCGGCGAAGCCCAGCGCTGCCGGCAGGTTCTCGGTCCCGGCGCGATAGCCGCGCTCCTGTCCGCCCGATGGTTCGAGCAGGGCGAAATCGCGCACCAGCAGCGCGCCAATGCCGACCGGCCCACCCAGCTTGTGCGCCGACAGGACGACCATGTCCGCGTCGGGGAGGCGGAACTTGCCCGCCGACTGCGAGCAATCGCTGAGCAGGATGCCGCCCGCCTCGCGCACCATCGCCGCATACTCGGCCACCGGCTGGATGACGCCGGTTTCCGAATTGACGTGCTGGATAGCGACCGCCGGGCGGGGACCAGACGCGAGCGCCCCGGCGAGCGCGCCGCGATCCACCTCGCACCGCTCGCCTATCGGCAGCACCTCGGCATCGGGCGCGGCGCGGAACACCGCGTCGTGCTCGACCGCGGAAACCAGCCGCCGCGCCGCCTTCGCGCGGCCGAGCCCGATCGCCAGCGCCTCGCTCGCGCCGGAGGTGAACAGCACTTCACCCTCCCAGCCGAGCGCCGCCTTCACCCTCGCCCGTGCATCTTCCAACGCGGCGCGGGCGGCGCGGCCGGGGCCGTGGGGGCTCGAGGGATTTGCCCAGATCGCGGCACCTTCGAGCCACGCACGCTGCGCAGCGGGGAGCATCGGCGTGGTCGCGGCATGGTCGAGATAGATGTGGGAAATGGCGGCGTCCTGCAAAGTTGTCTTTGGAGCAATAGTTTCTATATAGCGGTCGTTCCCTTTTGCACTCCCGCGATGGCCGGCACGATGCCGCCGCGCGGGAGTTTCAACAAGTCAGGCCGCAAACAGACATGCCCGCAGTCATCTTTCCCGGTCCCGAAGGTCGTCTCGAAGGTCGTTTCCAGCCGGCGCCGCGCCCGCGCGCGCCCGTGGCGATGATTCTCCACCCGCACCCGCAGGCGGGCGGGACGATGAACGACCGCATCACCCAGCACCTGTACAAGACCTTCGTCGCCCGCGGTTTCGCGACGCTGCGCTTCAATTTCCGCGGTGTCGGCCGCAGCCAGGGCAGCTTCGACAACGGCATCGGCGAACTCTCCGACGCCGCCGCCGCGCTCGACTGGGTGCAGTCGATCCACCCCGAGGCGCAGACCACCTGGATCGCCGGCGTCTCGTTCGGCGCGCTGATCGGCATGCAGCTGCTGATGCGCCGCCCGGAGATCCGCGGCTTCATCTCGGTCGCCCCGCCAGCCAACATGTACGACTTCAGCTTCCTGGCACCCTGCCCGGCCTCAGGCATCATCATCCAGGGCACCGGCGACACGGTGGTGACGCCGAACGCCGTCCAGAAGCTGGTCGACAAGTTGCGCACCCAGAAGCACATCACGATCCACCACGACGAGATCCCGCGCGCCAACCATTTCTTCGAGAACGAAGTACCGGATCTCATGAAGTCGGTCGACAACTACCTCGACATGCGCCTGGCACCGGATTGCCCGATCAAGTAATGGATCGTCGGCAAAACGGCCCGTAAACAAACCCACGTCGTCCCCGCGAAAGCGGGGACCGCTGGCCGGGCCGCGCCCATCTCTCGGCGAGGTCGCGCCTGAAGATTTGCCAGCGGTCCCAGGTCGAGCCCGGGACGACGACTGTTACTGGGCGTTTGCCGCCTCGCCCGACAGCGATTTGCCGCCGGGCGTCGGGATGGTCCAGATCACGATGTTGAGCACCATCACCGCCGCCAGCACCAGCATCAGCACCGCCTGCTTGCGATGCCCCCCGCGCCGCAGCAGCACGATCGCTCCGAGCACGAGAACGATGGCGGTCAACACGAGAAGCGAAAGCGCGATGTTCATGGCGCTTTCCTAAAGCCGCCCGGATCGGATTTGAAGCCTTAAGCGCCAGTCTTGCGACAGATTGGACCGGCACCCCCCCGGTTTGACAGCACCGGCGCGCCCCGCCATCCTTGGCGCCATGCACGACATCTCCCTCGAGCCCCGCGCGCCGCTTTCCCGGCGCAACGCCCTCCAGCTCCTTGCGGCCGGCACCGCCACGCTGGCGCTGCCCGCTTACGCGAAGGCCGGCAAGACCGCCCCGGACGCCGCTGCCTTGCTCGACCGCATCGCCTGGAACCTGTTCGACCACGTCCCCGAAGGCGCGACCGGGCTCGGCGTGGACGTGGGCGAGCATGCCGCCCTGCGCTCGCGGCTCGAGGACCGCTCACAGGCCGGCCGCCGCGCCTATGCCGCCACCTTGCGCAAAGGCCTCGCGGCCGTCGATGCGTTCGACGCCAAGCGCCTCGACCATTCCACGCGCACCAGCCTCGCGGTGGTGAAAAGCGCCTTCTCCACCGCGCTAGACGGCTTTACGCTGCCCTATGGCGACGTCGCCGTGGGCGGCTGGCGCAACACGCCCTACGTGGTCATCCAGAACGTCGGCGCCTATCTGGACACCCCCAAGTTCCTCGACGCCGACCATCCGGTGAAGACGCGCGAGGACGCCGACGCCTACGTCGCCCGCCTCGGCCAGTTCGACGCGCAGCTGGACGGCGAACTCGGCCGTATCAGGGCCGCCACCGACATGGGCCTCGTTCCCCCCGACTTCCTGCTCGACCGCGCCATCGCGCAGATGACCAGCACCATCGCCGATGCGCGCGCGGATGGCGGCGGCCTCGTCACCTCGATTGCCGGGCGGACCAAGGACATGACCGGCACCTGGACGGCGGACGCCAAGCGCATCGTCGCGGACGAAGTCGTGCCGGCGCTGGAACGCCAGCTTGCCGAACTCCAGCGCCAGCGCCCGCTCGCGAAGGGCGACCCCGGCATGCGCGAGCGGCCGCAAGGCGCCGAATTCTACGCCTGGGCCCTGCGCGCCAGCACCACGACGCAGGTCCCGGCCGAGGACATCCACCAGCGAGGGCTGGCCGAACTCGCCGAACTCCACGGCCGCATGGACCCGATCCTCAGGAGCCTCGGCTACACCACCGGCACCGTCGGCGCGCGCATGGCGGTGCTCGGCGGGGACAAGCGCTTCATGTTCCCGGCAGGCGACCCCGGCCGTACCGAAATCCTCGCGTTCATCCGCACCCGCATCGACTGGATCCGCGCGCAGATGCCGCGCGCGTTCCGCCAGGTCGTGCCCGGCAACGTCGAGGTTCGCCGCCTGCCGCTGTCCGAAGAACCCGGCGCGCCCACTGCCTATGGTGGCGCGGGGTCGAAGGACGGCGCCGTGCCCGGCAAGATGTGGCTGAACCTGCGCACCACCGACCTGCACCGCAAGTACGACCTGCCCACGCTGGTCCACCACGAGGCGATTCCCGGCCACGTCTGGCAGGGCGAATACGCCAACCGCCTGCCGCTGATCCGCTCGATCCTTGCGTTCAATGCCTATTCCGAAGGCTGGGCGCTCTACGGCGAGCAACTGGCCGACGAACTGGGCGCCTACGACGACGACCTTGTCGGCCGCCTCGGCTACCTGCAGTCGCTGGCATTCAGGGCCTGCCGCATGGTGGTCGACACCGGGCTCCATTCGAAGGGCTGGAGCCGCGACCAGGCGGTCCGCTTCTTCATGGAGAAGAACGGCAACAAGCGCGAGGAAGTGGTGAACGAGGTGGACCGCTACTGCTCATGGCCGGGACAGGCCTGCGGCTACAAGATGGGCCACTCGCAGATCGTCGCCCAGCGCGCGCGGGCGATGGCGGCGCTCGGTTCGGCCTACGACCTGCGCGACTTCGACCAGGCGGTGGTCGATGGCGGCAACGTCCCGCTCGACGTGCTGGCGCAGAACGTCGAGGCCTATATAGCGGGGAAGAAGGGCTGAGCGTGGCTCAGCCCGACCGGCCATCTCTCGCATCCGTCGCCCCCGCGTAGGCGGGGGCCCCGCTTGTTCCTTCGCCGTCGAGAAACGAAGCGGGATCCCCGCCTACGCGGAGATGACGGCGGTCAAGTTCAGCTATTCCCGAACAGGCCCTTGGCCATACCCTTGAGGTCGTCGAGGACGCTGCCGTCGCCGTCCTTGTCGAAGAAGCTGGCGGCCTTGCCCGGATCGGCCGCGACGGCGCTGGCGAACTGGGTCAGCGAGCCCTCGCCGCCGATCTGCGCGATGATTTGCTGGATCGTGCCGACGTCGAGCCCGGTACGCTCCGCCGCGAGCTGCGCGGTGTCACCGTCCTGCTGGTGCGCGATGCCGAGCGCCACGATCGCCTTTTCCGCCACGGCCGGGTCGATGCCCAGCTTCTCCGCGAGATTGACCACGTCCGCGTGCTCGCTGACCTGACCGAGGATGCCGTCGAATAGTCCCATGTGCAGTACTCCGTGGTGGTGGAGTTCAGATATGGGGGCAAAGCATGACGAGCGAAAGGCCGGAATTTCCCCGAGCGGGGATCGGTGGCGGCGGCGGGACGGAGCGGAGGCTGGTGTGGCGAGGATGGGTTTGCGGCGGGGCGCGACCAGCCGACGGTCGGCGCATATGGCAGGCATTGGCCGGTAGTGGACTGTCCGGATCGGAGCGCCTTCACCGCGAAAGCTGTCGCTTAGCTGGGGCAGCTCGCGACCAGCTCAAGACGTACAGCCTCGTTGATGTGAGCGGCAAATCTTGGTGAAACCCGCCAGTTGGGTAGTGCAACCCAGCGACTCGGTTTTGCGTCTCAGATCCGCCATTTGCGCACGTTTCGGCTTGTCCCGAAAACCGCTGTTCATTCGGCCTCGCGATAGACGCGAGCGCCGAGATCGGCGAAGCGACGCCAAAAGTGCAAAACGCCGCAAGTTAGCGAATATGGAGTTCGCCGGGCCACTTAGGAGAATGACGCCCGTGTCGTCTGCGTCCGACGGTGGACTTCGTCAGCCACGCGTCAGGGTGCCGGTTTCCGGAGCACGGGCGGCCCTTAGTTACCTTCCTCAGCCTCCAGCATGAGCTGTAGTTGGTTGTAATCATCTATCTCGTCGCGTTCGCCGAAGTCGAGGTTGATCTCGCCCATGTCGACGCTGTCGAGTGCTTCCACGACTTCGAGATCGACAATCTCCAGGTCCGCGACTGGCCCATCGATCGATCCTGCAATGGTGATTAGCACAGCCGCGTCGAAGGTCTCCTCGCTGGAGGCTGACGTCCCGCCCATACCTATCTCCTCGCGATCAATGCTGTCCCATGCGAACAGAGAGAATTGTGCGTGCGCGTTGGCCGTGATCTCGACGTCGACCCTGCAGACTACCTCGTCGGCGGTGAGGCGGACGACAGTGACGCCGTGGTCGCCGTCACGCTCCGTGAGCTCAAAGCTCTCCAGGCGCAGTTCCGTCTCATCTAGCTCGTAGCGGTAGGGGGCCGAGGCTTCGACGTCGAATTCCCATTCGGCCAATGCGTCAGCAAGCAAGGCGTTCATCGACCTGGCGTCGTCGGGCAAGTCGCCTTCTGCGATCCCGCGCAGGAACGTGTTTACCGCCTTGGCGGCTGCCTCGGCGTGTGCTTGGACGATCTGCATCGCGTCGGCGAGGTCGCCCTCGACGAAGATGTGCTCGGATTTTTCCGCGAACGACTGCCATCCCTTGTCTGCGCTGGCGGCGAGCACTGTCTTACCGGCCGCTTTCGCCCACGCCTCGAGACTGAGGAGCGCGAGCGCGTCCGGGAACTCGTTCTTCTTGTCGCCGGTCGCCTCGAACGGCGGCGTGGGATCGAAGTAGGACTTCAGCAGGGCATCGATCGCACACAGGTTCGCCGGCACGGTCTCCGCGCCGGTCGCTTCCAAGAACGAGGCGACCTTGCTGCGCGCGACTGTCCTGGAATCGGCGAGGGCGTCGATCGCGGTCTTTGCGGCGTCGGAGCTGATGAGGCCAAGCTGCGCCGCGCGATCTAGAGCGGAACGCGCAGCGTCTCTAGCCTTTTTGGTGCTCACGTTCAGGTGCTTCAGCGTCTCGCGGACCACGATCTCCGAGATGACGAATTGGAGCGGACCATCCTTGAACTGGTCGAGTTGCGCGAGCAGTCCGGCCTCGAAGTTCATCCCCCCCTGAATAATGGCGTTGGTGTCGATTGTGAAGGCGTCATAGGGCATCGGCCGCTACTATCAGACAAACAACTCGAATCCGAGCGTCGTGATGTGCTGCCGAAACCTGCGCGACCGCGCCTTCGCGATCGGGTCAAGGCAGCCTCCTATTTGCCGAATTTTGCCGTTCGTAGGTCGCAGCGTCGGCTTGCTCTCTTGGCACGCGCAGGGCATCCTGTATCCGTCTGGCGTCAGCCATTCATCCCGGGGTTATAAGTGAAGCACAAGTCAATCGATTTGGCCTCCGAGGTCAAGCGCGCTACGCTGCCAGAAGGTCTGCACGGCTTCCTCTTTCCGCTGTTCGAGGCCGTCTCGAACTCCCTTCATTCCATCGAGGAGCGCTGGGGGGGTGACGTAGAGCAGCATGGCCGCATCGAGATCGAGATCTCAAGTGGTGATCGCCAGATAGTCATCGCTGACAACGGCGTCGGGTTCGACGAAAATAACCTGGCTGCCTTCCTTACACCGTTGACCGGCAACAAGTTCGAGCGCGGCGGCAAAGGTTTCGGCCGCTTCATAGCCTTCAGGATCTTCAGAGAGGTGTTCTACTCCTCCCGTCAGGCCGACGCATCGAGCGCGGTGACGGGCGGGACGTATGGCTACAAGCCGTTCGCGACCGATGACAACCTGGTCGAGATTGACGCGGATGACGGTGCGGGGGAGCATCGCTTCGACACTGGGCTGACCGTGCTCATGCGGTCGCCCCTTGACGAGGCTGCGGACTATTTCGACCTCTCTGGGCAGCGCTACTTGGGCGAGGCCGCCGAGGATGCCATAGTTTCCGCTCTGCTCGATCATTTCCTGATCGAATTCATACAGCGGAAGATCCCGAAGCAGACGATGCTGGTCATCGATGATGCACGCTTCAATTTATACGATCACTTCAACGACTCGCTTTTGGTTGGTGGATCCCGGACGGAGTATCTGGAAATCGGCCAAAAGAGCCAGCGGTTCGACTTCAGCTACTTCAAAGTCGGCGAGGCTCAGGCCAAGAAGCATCGACTCTACTTCTATGCCAACAACCGCGCCGCGAGCGACTTGGAGAACATTTCCTCGGGCGTGAATGACAAACCTTTCGTCGAAGCGAGCGAGACCGGTCTACGCCGCTACTTCTATCTGGTGGCCGTATCGAGCGACTTCTTTGTTTCGTCGCAGTCGCGTGACCGAATCACGAACCTCCACGGCAAGGTGGTCCGTGACGGCGTGAAGAAGTCGATCAGGGACCACCTCGTCGCATTGGCAAAGCAGCATATTCTGGAGATCGAAAGCGCCTATACCAGCGACCGTCGTGCGAAGATGGTCGCCGATGTAGAGCATCTGATTGCGGTCGATCCGCTGCTGCGGCGCGGTCTTGGCGACCGCTCGCCCGAGGACTTCGTGAGGAAACGGTCCATAACGGAGACGCGGGAGCAGCTGGCCCAGGACCTATTCGTGGAGCGCTTCCGCAAGAAGTTCGACTTTTCCAAGCTGGACCAAAACGCCAGCGTCGAGCAGCTCGAGCATCTGGTCAAGACGCAGATCCCGGCAGACGCCAAAGAGGCGCTGGCGGTCTATGTAGCCTATCGCAATCACGTCATCACGATCTTCCGCGAACTCCTGAAGAAGCAGGAGGGCGGGCTGGCTACTGAAGATAAGGTGCATGCGTTGATCTATCCGCGTTACAAGGACAGTGACGAGATCGACTACAGCTCGCACAACCTGTGGCTGTTAGACGACGACTTGGCCTACGCGCAGTACATCTCGAGTGATCGCACGCCGGACGGCAACCACAGGGCCAAGGGCGATTACGCGCACGACCTGCTCGTCAACAATCAGAACGAGCTCATGGTGGTCGAGATGAAGCGCCCTCAGAAAACGGGATACGCGACTAGCATCGAAAGTTCGACCAATAACCCGGTCGACCAGTTGAAGCGACAGATCTCAGACATCCGCACAAAGGGCAGGATTAAGACCTCGGCGGGTCGCGAGGTCGCGGTTCCGCCGGACACGATGGTGCGCGGATACGTGATTGCCGATTGGAACGACAACCTGCAGAAATACCTCCAGATGGAGGATTTTGTCACCACCAACTACGGTGGGCAGATGGCGTATCGGTATTTCCAGTCTCTCAACCTCATGCTCGAGGTCGTCGCCTTCGATCGTCTGGTCGATCGCGCCACCAACCGCAACGAAGCCTTTGTGCAGATGCTAGAGGGACGCTCCTCCTACGATCGCAAGCCGAAGGGGACGCTCGGAAGTCTTGGCACTATAGGAGAGCGGGAATAGCGATTGTCGGTGCGTGCTGTTGTGGCTGCATGACACCTTCGAAATCTACATGTCGCTTTGGACCTATGGCTCCGCAAACCCCTCCGATGTCGAGTGGTGCAGGTTCCACGTCGGCTTCAAGCGCGCGGATGGCCAATCAACGGCCAAGTTTTGAGCGTCAAGCGGCACCTGAACGAGCGGCTGCCTTCGGTCGTGAATCGCCGGGATTGGGTCATTTCGCCAATAGCAAGAGGCCTGCTGCTCACCGGAAGTGAACCGATAAAGGCCCGGTGCGCGAACGGCGGCTGTTGTCAGCGACCGCCGTTTAACGAGCCGGTTCGGAATGACCGTTTCGTCCCAGAGCAAGTGATAAGCTGAACGTCCGCTTTCCGGCACGGGTAAGCGGCAGTCAGACGGCGAAGATGGGCGCAAAACGGTCATAGGAGTAAATCATATATCGGGTACTCCAACCCAGCACCCGCCTATTTTCCTACATCCCGGCCATCTGCTAGACTCGCATCGGTCTTTCTCACCGTCGTCCAACCGCAGCGTTTCGCTCTTCATGGGACCTGCCGCGCGCATGAAAAAGGCCCCGGAACCGAAGTGCCGGAGCCCTTTTTCAGAAACCGAAGCTTACGCGGCGACCGGAGCCGCCTTGCGGACGCCCTCGTCGACGTGCTCTTCGAACTGCTCGAAGTTGTCGATGAACTGCTTGACCAGGGTCTGCGCGGTCTTGTCGTACTCGGCCGGGTCGGCCCAGGCGCCGCGCGGGTCTAGCAGCTTGCTGTCGACGCCCGCGACCGCGACCGGGACTTCGAAGCCGAAGTTCGGGTCTTCCTTGAACTCGGCGGCGTTGAGGCTGCCGTCGAGTGCGGCGTTGAGCAGGGCGCGGGTGGCCTTGATCGGCATCCGCTTGATGCCTTCCATGGTCGCCTTGCCGCCCGACCAGCCGGTGTTGACCAGCCAACACTTCACTCCGCCCTTGGCGATGCGCTCCTTGAGGAGGTTGCCGTAGATCGAGGGGTGGCGCGGCATGAACGGTGCGCCGAAGCAGGTCGAGAAGGTCGCTTCGGGCTCGGTCACGCCGATCTCGGTGCCCGCGACGCGCGCGGTGTAGCCCGAGAGGAAGTGGTACATCGCCTGGTCCGGGGTCAGGCGCGCGATCGGTGGCAGGACGCCGTAGGCGTCAGCGGTCAGGAAGATGATGTTTTGCGGCACCGGCCCGAGGTTCTTCTCCGAGCAGTTCGGGATGAAGTCGATCGGGTAGGAACCGCGGCTGTTCTCGGCCAGCGCGTTGTCGTCGAGGTCGATCTTGCGGGTCACGGGATCGATCACCACGTTTTCCAGCACCGTGCCGAAGCGGCGGGTGGTGGCGTAGATTTCCGGCTCGGCCTCTTCCGAGAGACGGATCATCTTGGCGTAGCAGCCGCCCTCGAAGTTGAACACGGCGGTGTCGGACCAGCCGTGCTCGTCGTCACCGATGAGGGTGCGGCTGGCGTCGGCCGAAAGCGTGGTCTTGCCGGTTCCCGAGAGGCCGAAGAACACGGCGGTGTCGCCGTCCGGGCCGATGTTGGCCGAGCAGTGCATCGGCATGACGCCCTTGACCGGCAGCAGGTAGTTGAGGATGCCGAAGACCGACTTCTTCATCTCGCCGGCGTAGGAAGTGCCGCCGATGAGGATCAGCTTCTCGGAGAAGTTGACCGCGATCACCGTCTCGCTGCGCGAACCGTGGCGTTCGGGATCGGCGCGAAAGCTGGGCAGGTCGATGATCGTGTATTCGGGCGCGAAGCCGGCCAGTTCATCGGTCGTTGGACGCACGAGCAGGGTGCGGATGAACAGGTTGTGCCAGGCGAACTCGTTGATGACGCGCACGTTCACGCGGTGCTCCGGCTGCGAGCCACCGAACAGGTCGGCGACGTAGAGCGTATCCTTTTCCGCGACGGCGGCGAGGAAGTCCTCCTTCAGCGCGGCGAAGTGCTCAGGCGTCATCGGAACGTTGGTCTTGCCCCACCAGACCGTTGACTCCGTTTCGGCGTCGCGGACGATGAACTTGTCCTTCGCCGAACGTCCGGTGTGCTTGCCGGTGGCGACGACGAAAGGACCGTCGGCCGAAAGCACGCCCTCTCCGTTCTTAACCGCCTGCTCCACCAGGGGGGCCGTGCCGAGGTTCGCGAAGATCTGAGCCTTCGTCTGAATGCCCTGTTTCTCGAGCGGATAGCTAAGCGAAGTGGTCAATGTCATCTCCTCCAAAAGATGGCGACCTGCAGGAGCACCCGCGGTCGCATTCTCGATTCCTGCGCAAGAATCGGGCCGCGAATAAGCGACAGTCTCTTTTCCGTCAATTTGGCAACAATTGGAACCGTCAAGCATCTATCCACGACTGTTTATTCGCCCGGGCGGGCCTATCGATGCATCGATTTTGGACCGATCCAGGCCCGCCGGGACCGCGCATCGTTTGCAGTCGACCGGAGGCCGCGCAATTGCCAGCGGGCAAGGCAGGCGCTAGGTAGCGTCGCTCCCCGCAGCGAAAGGGAAACGGCGGACGCCCATGGCCGATGCATCCGATCCTCCACTCTCGTCCGACGTCTCGACTGGTCCTCACGCGCCTGCCGCACCACGGCACCAGACGATCGCGCTGGTCGACGATGACCGCAACATCCTGACCACTCTGTCGATCGGTCTCCAGGCGGAAGGTTTCGCCACGCGCGTCTATGCCGATGGCGAAACCGCCCTCAAGGCCCTGCTCGAGAACCCACCGGACCTAGCGATTTTCGACATCAAGATGCCGCGCATGGATGGCCTCACCCTGTTGCAATCGCTGCGCGCGCATTCCAGGCTGCCGGTGATCTTCCTGACCTCGAAGGACGAGGAGCCCGACGAGGCGCTCGGTCTCGCGCTTGGCGCCGACGATTATATCGCCAAGCCGTTCAGCCAAAGACTGCTCGTCGCGCGGATCAGGGCAATACTGCGCCGGAGCGAGCTTGCCCGCGCCGAGCCCGAGGAGGCCCCTCCCGGCGACCTGCCCGACCCTGTCGTGCGCGGACGCCTCATGCTCGACCCCGCACGGCACCAGGTGACGTGGGACGCCAAGCCCGTCTCGCTGACGGTGACGGAGTTCCTGATCCTCGAAGCCATGGCGCTCCGGCCGGGCGTGGTGAAAAGCCGCAACCAACTGATGGATGCGGCCTACAGCGACGACGTCTATGTCGACGACCGCACCATCGACAGCCACATCAAGCGCCTGCGCCGCAAGTTCCGCGCCGTGGACGGGGAGTTCGGCGCCATCGACACGCTCTACGGCGCCGGATACTCCTTCACCGATGGTTGAGAAATCGCGCGCCAAGCCGCGTCCGCGCCTGGCCGTGCGTCTCGGCCTGTCGTGGAGCGTTTCGCTCACCGCCCGCATCCTCGCGGTCAACGTGATTGCACTCGCCTTGATGGCCGGCAGCCTTTTCTACATCGACAGCTACCGCCGCGAACTGCTGGCCGAACGCTACCGCCTCGCCAAGTCGGAAGCGGAGATCACTGCCGATGCCATCGCGGACGAGGATTTGCGCGGACGCCTTGTCCTGATCGCGCGGATTGGCACCGAGCAGGACTTGCGCCTGCGGCTGTTCGATCCTCGTGGCCGATTGGCGGGTGACAGCTTCGCACTCGCCCGCCCGTCATACGCGCTGATCGATCCGGCAGAGGAACCGTGGCTCCAGGATGCCGCACGCATCCTCGATCGCGGCATGGATTTCGTGCTGGGCGCCCCGCCCATCCCGGCCTACCGCGACCCGCCCGGCGCCGAGGCATCGGCCTGGCCGGAAGTCGCCGCCGCACTCGCGGATCGCGAGACCCGGATCAACCACCAGGCAGCGCCGGACCGCACTCCGATGATCATCGCTGCGACGCCAGTAGGCAGCGACGGCTCCGCGCTGCTCGTGACCCGCAACGCGCGCGACATCACCGAAAACGTACGCATGGCCCGCCAGACGCTGGCGATAATCGTAGGCGGCGCATTGGGAGTATCGATCCTCCTTTCGCTGTTCCTCGCGAGGACCATCGTCGAGCCGCTCCGCAAGCTTGTGCGCGCCGCCGTGCGCGTTCGTCTTGGCCGCGACCGGAGCGTCGTCGTGCCGCGTCTGCCCGACCGGCGCGACGAGATCGGCCTGCTCGCCCGCGCCATCTCCGACATGAGCAGCGCCCTGCGCCAGCGCATCGACGAGGTGGAAAGCTTCGCGGCGGACGTTGCTCACGAACTCAAGAACCCGCTGACTTCGCTGCGCAGCGCCCTCGAAAGCCTCGATCGCGTCGAAGCGCCGGATCTGCGCCGCCAGCTCATCGGCATCGCCCAGGACGACGTGCGCCGGATCGACTTCCTGGTCACCGAAATCGCCGACGCCAGTCGCATCGATGCCCAGCTAAGCCGCACCACCTTCGAGCCGTTCGACATGGGCGGCCTCGTCCGCGCGCTTGTCGCCGAGCGCGAACAGCGCGGCGTCAACGGTGGGCGGCCGATAACGATCATACCGGGAGACGGAAAGGATGAAGCCGACGTCCCCGCCATGATGGTGGCGGGTGATGCCCCGCGGCTCGAACGGGTCCTGCAAAACCTGCTGGACAATGCCGTCTCCTTCTCGCCGCCCGATGGCCCCATCGAAATTACTCTTCGCAATCTCGAATCGCGGATCGAGATTGCCGTCGCCGACCACGGGCCGGGAATTCCGGCAGCGGCGCGCGAACGCATATTCGAGCGCTTCCATTCCCTGCGCCCCTCGCGCGAGGAATTCGGCAAACACAGCGGTCTCGGTCTGGCCATCGCACGCACCATCGTAGAGGCGCACTACGGCAAGCTTGTCGCCACCCACCGTACCGATGGAACTCCCGGCGCACGCCTGGTCCTGTCTCTTCCCGCCTGGCAATCGGAACAATGACGTCGCCCGGCCCCGCTGTGTTCCAGGCGACCGCCGTCGCCATCGACGGGCGCGGCGTCATCATCCAGGGTGCGCCCGGCGCCGGCAAATCAAGCCTCGCGCTGTCGCTTATCGATCGCGGCGCCATCCTGATCGGCGACGATTCGCTCGTGCTCGACGCGGAGCGGGAACACCTGATCGCGCGCCCTCACCCCAACACACGCGGCTTGCTCGAAGTGCGCAACCTGGGCCTGCTGCCGTTCGCCTGTGTCGAGGCCGCGCCTGTCGCGCTTTTCATAAGGCTAGATCCCCAAGCCCCCCGCTACATCGAAAAGCCGCAGACCCTCGTGATCTGCGGAATCGAATTGCCGCTTGTCGAACTTCGTCCGGAAGCGACGACGTCGGCACTCAAGGTCGAACTGGCGCTGCGCCATTATGGACTGTCCCAATAAGAACCCCCACGCCCGGGGCCATGGCGATTTTCGCCCCCTTCCCTTCCGAGCCCTCTGCGCGCAGAGAGGGGGGATGGGGAATGAAGCGGGAATGAGCGGCGCGACGCCGGAAGGAACGTTACGCCAGCGCCTGTTGCTGGTGACGGGCATGCTGGGTGCCGGAAAGACGACCGCGCTCCGCGTGCTCGAGGATCTAGGCTGGGAAATCGTCGACAATTTCCCGATCCGCATGCTGGACGCCTTGATCGATACGGCGCCGAGCGGTGTAGATGCCGATCCCCCCCCGCTCGCGATAGGCTTTGACTCGCGCACGCGCGGCTTTGATCCCGACCGCGTCATCTCGCAGGTCAAAGCGCTCACCGAGCGGCGCGACATCGAACTCACGACGCTGTTTCTCGACTGCTCAAGCTCGGAGCTCGAACGCCGGTACAATGAGACGCGCCGCCGCCATGCCCTTGCCGGCGACGGCCCCGTATCCACCGGCATTCGGGCCGAACGTGAACTGCTTGCGCCGTTGCGTCGCTGGGCCGACCTGCTCATCGACACCACCGAATATACGTCGAACGACCTGCAACGCGTGATTCGCGAGCGTTTCGCCTCCAGCGACACGGGCGAGTTGATCGTCACCGTTTCCAGCTTCGGTTTCTCGCGCGGGATGCCGCCCGTTGCCGATCTCGTCTTAGACATGCGTTTCCTGGACAACCCGCACTGGGATGCCGAATTGCGCCCCCAGACCGGGCAGGACCCCGCGGTCGGGGACTACATTCGCAAGGATCCGGCCTACGAGGAATCTTTTGCACGGATTCGCGACCTGCTGCTGCTGCTGCTTCCACGCTATCGCAGTCAGGGCAAAGCCTATGTCCATATTGCATTCGGCTGCACCGGTGGACGTCATCGGTCCGTTTTTACGGCGGAGCAAATCGCAACAGCCTTGCGTCAATCGGGATTTTCCCCCACATTGCTGCACCGCAACCTGGGCTCGCGCGCAGCCGATCTTCTGGAAGGAGGTCTGCGGCGTGAAAAATGACGACAAATCCTGGGTGCACCTGCAGGTATTTCGGAGCGTTCTCCCAGCATGATCGGCATGATCCTGGTTACCCACGGCAATCTCGCCGAGGAGTTCGTACACGCGATGGAACACGTCGTCGGCGATCAGGCTGATGTCGCGACCGTTTGTATCGGACCGAATGACGACATGGAACGCCGCCGCGCGGAGATCGCCGAAGCCATTGCCAAGGTCGATTCGGGCGAAGGCGTGATCGTCCTTACGGACCTGTTCGGCGGCACGCCGTCGAACCTCGCGATTTCCTTGATGCAGGCCGGAAAGGTCGAAGTGATCGCCGGCATCAACCTGCCCATGCTGATACGTCTCGCCAAGGCGCGCGGGTGCATGCCGGTTCGTGAAGCGGTTGCCGCGGCACGTGATGCCGGCCGCAATTACATTACGATAGCCAGCGAATACTTGGGACAGGATGCATGATCGACGCCTGCGAGTCGGTTCTCATAGTAAACAAGCGGGGACTTCATGCCCGCGCCAGCGCCAAGTTCGTTAATCACGTTGCGGAATTGCCTACGTCCGTCGCTGTCACGGTCAGCAAGGACGGCACCAGTGCCGCCGGCGGATCGATCCTCGGCCTGATGATGCTCGGCGCCGCCAAGGGCGACACGATCGAAATCAGTTGCACCGGCGACGGAGCGGAGGACGCGCTTGCCATTCTCGCCGGGCTCGTCCGCGACGGCTTCGGCGAAGAATGACGCAGGCTGGCTGATACCGTGTCTTCCCAAGACCTGCCGACGCAAGGTGCGCGCCGCACCATCACGGGTTTTTCAAACCCCGTAGTCAAGTTCCTGCGCTCGCTCCGCGACAAAAAGCACCGCAAACGCGAAAGGCGGTTTTTGGCGGAAGGGCTGCGCCTGCTGACCGACGCGCGCGAATGCGGTATCGTGCCGGAAATGCTGGTCATGGCCATCGGCCGCGAACCTCACCCCCTGATCGACGCACTTGAAGACGCGGTGATAGCCGCCGGCGGCGAGATCGTCGAGATGGACGTCGATATCCTTGCAAAAGTCACCGGCAAGGACAACCCGCAGGCCGTGGCCGGTGTCTTTACCGAGTTCGACACGAGCCTCGCAGCCGTCGAGCGCAATTCGGCGCAGATCTGGCTGGTCGCGCAGGCGCTCCGCGATCCCGGAAACCTGGGCACCATGCTGCGCACCGGAGACGCCGTTGGCGCCGGGGGCCTGATCCTCATCGACGATTGCGCCGATCCTTTTTCGGTCGAGGCGGTGCGTGCAAGCATGGGCGCGATCTTCACCCAGAAACTGGCGATCACGCGCTGGGACGAATTCATTGCCTGGCTGCGGAGCGGAGACGGCCAGCTTGTCGCTGCATCGCTGCGCGATCCCACCGACTACCGGCAGGCTTCGTATGCGGCGCCGTGCTTCCTCATGGTCGGCAACGAATCGCAGGGACTGCCTGCCGCTTACGAAGCAGCGTGCGACCTGCGAGTAACGATGCCGATGCTGGGGCGAGCGGACAGCCTCAATGCCGCCGTCGCTGGCGCCGTGCTGGCCTACGAAGCGCTCGCGCACCTGCGCCCGACCTGAGGCGGGGCGTTCATCGCGACTTACACGCCATTTGAATAGCCAAATGGGAGACCGCCACGCACTTACAGGCAAACGAACCGTCCCGCCTATTCTGCAGCTTGCGATACATCTTCCGCATTCTCATCAACCCGCGGAATGGCATCCGCGAATTGAGGCGCCGCTTCGACCAGCGGCACGTCATCGGAAATCTCACGCTTGCCGATCTTGATATGCTTTTCGCTGAGGCGCCGGGCGCGGCCCAGTACGTTACCCTCATACGTGCGCGCGAAACTGTTGAAGCTGTTGACGGCCCGTCCAAGATGACGCCCGACATTTTCCAGATCTTCCTGCGTCTTGGCGATGCTGTTGTAGAGATCGCTGCCGAGCTTGCCAATTTCACGCGCCTCCCTCGCAAGCCCCTCCTGCTGCCATACCTGCGCAATAGTGCGCGCGATGGCGACCAGATTCGTCGGGCTCGCAAGCAGCACCTTGCGGTCGAAAGCGTAATCCCAAAGGCCTGAATCGTGATCGAGGGCGGCGGCGATGAAATGCTCGCCGGGCACGAACATGATGACATAGTCCGGCGCGTTCTCGAACTGGCTCTGGTAGCTCTTGTTGCTCAGCGTCTGGATGTGGTTGCGCATGGATGTCGCGTGCTGGGCCAGGAATGCGGCACGCAATGCCTCCTCCTCGGCCTCGAAAGCGTCCTGATAGGCATTCAGCGAGACCTTCGCGTCGATCACGAGCTGCTTGTTACCGGGCACTCGCACGATGGCATCCGGCCGCAGGCGCCCTTCCTCGGTATCGACGGATCGCTCCGTCACGAAATCGGTATGTTCTGTTAGGCCGCACTGTTCGAGCACGTTCTTAAGTTGCTGCTCGCCCCAGCGTCCCCGCGCCTTGGGTGCATTGCGCAGCGAATTGCCAAGACGGACCGCTTCGGCGCGCACCTGCTCCTGCCCCACCCGCAGCGCCTCTATCTGACCGCCAAGTTGGCCGAAGGCGTCCATCCGCTTGGCTTCGAGTCCGGCGACCTGCTCCTCGTAGCTTTTCAGGCGCTCTCCCACCGGGGCGAGGATCAGGCGGATGCGTTCCGCGTTCGTCTTTTCGCTTTCCTCGAAACGCGCGTTTGCGCGGTGCAGGAATGCTTCCTGCGCACCTTGAAGGACTTTGGCGCCCGCATTCTCGAACTCCTTGCGCAGTATCCCCTGCGCTTCGATCAACGAACGCTTCTGCTCCTCGAAATTGGCGGACTTTTCCCGAAGAGTCGCGAGTTCCGAAGCAAGTTCACGCTGTTCCCGACGCATGGCATCGACCAGCACCGCATTGTCGGCGCGCGCCTTTTCGAGAACTGCGGTCAATTCGCCTCGAACGCGATCGAGCGCGATCGCGCCTTCCCGGCGCAGCCCTTCCGCCGACGCGGCATGTTCGCCGCGCTCCCGGTCGAGCGCCGAAGCCCACTCATCCGCACGACTCGCCCTTTCGCGCGCGGCTTCAAGGTCGGCGAACACACGCAGGTATCTTGCGTCACCTTCCCGGGCCTCCCGCTCACGCAGTTCGGCTTGAGAGCGCCAATGCAGGACGGGCCGAGACCCGACGAACCAGCCAACGGCAAGACCGATGACCATCGCGATGATCGTGACGACTGCTATTTCCATCGCCAGAGCTTACAGGAACATTAAGGGAACACAAGCCCTTTCATGCCGCTCCGGATCGCGCAAGCCGGTTCGTTACGCGGCCTTGCGCAGTTTCTCGAGTTTCTTGAGCGCCATCTGGCGCTTGAGACGCGAAAGGTGATCGATGAACAGGACGCCTTCGAGATGGTCCATCTCGTGCTGGAGACAGATCGCCATCAGGCCTTCCATCTCTTCCTCGTGCGCGTTGCCGTCAAGATCCTGCCAGCGAGCGCGGATACGCGAGGGCCGCTCCACATCGGCATATATCTCGGGAACGGAAAGGCAGCCTTCCTGATAGACGATGTGGTCCTCGGAAGGATCGAGTATCTCCGGATTGATGAATATCCGCGGTTCGCGCCGGGTAGGCTGGTGCGTGTGATGATGGTCGCCGTGCGAGTGGCAGACCTCCGGTTCGGCATCCTCGTCCTCAGGCTGCAGATCGATGACCAGAACGCGCTGCGGAACGCCCACCTGGATGGCGGCGAGGCCGATGCCGGGGGCATCGTACATCGTCTCGAACATGTCGTCTACGAGCGTACGCAGTTCGTCGTCGAACCGTTCAACGGGGAGCGAGACCTGCTTGAGGCGCTGGTCAGGGACTTCTAGGATTTCACGGATAGCCATTTTTGCCAGATAATCGCGATGGACGACTTTCGCAAGAACGCGCAGCCGATCACTCCGATCGGATCAATTCACCGGGCGGCGTGCACGAATGGCCTGAGCCAGGGTGCCTTCATCAAGATAGTCCAGTTCACCGCCAACGGGGAGCCCATGGGCAAGCTGGGTAACGCGCACAGGGAAATCTTCCAGACGCTCGGCGATGTAATGTGCGGTCGTCTGCCCTTCGAGCGTGGCGTTCATGGCCAGGACGACTTCGTCGATTTCTCCCGCGCCGATACGGCGAAAGAGGCTCTCGAGCGCAAGGTCCTCCGGCCGCACTCCATCGAGGGCGGACAACCGGCCGCCGAGAACATGATACCTGCCCGTGAACAGATGCGCGCGGTCCAGTGCCCACAGGTCCGAGACTTCCTCGACCACGCAGAGCGAGCGGGCGTCACGGCGCGGATCGGCGCATATCGCGCAAGGGTTGGTGGTTTCGACGTTGCCGCAAACGTCGCATTCCACCAGCGCCTCGCGCACCGCGACGAGTGCATCTACAAGCTGTGCCAAAGCGGTCTCGCGCCGCTTTATGAGCCACAAAACGGCCCGGCGCGCCGAGCGCGGGCCAAGGCCGGGCAGGCGCGACAGGGCGGCGGTCAGCGTCTCGATCTCTTGCGATGCCATGCACGGGGAGATAGGGCCTGCGCCTGCCCTTAGGAAGAGCCCCGGAGAGTTCCCCACATCATGCGCATCGTTTTCATGGGAACGCCCGATTTCGCGGTGCCCGCGCTCGTCGCGCTGGTCGAGGCCGGGCACGAGGTTCTGGCCGCCTACACGCAGCCGCCGCGTCCCGGCGGGCGGCGCGGCAAGGAATTGACGCCCTCGCCCGTCCAGAAGGAAGCCGAGGCGCGGGGAATCGAGGTACGCCACCCGGTTTCGCTCAAAGGGGCCGAGGAGCAGACGGCGTTCGCGGCGCTGGACGCCGACATCGCCGTGGTCGCGGCTTATGGGCTGATCCTTCCGCAAGCCGTGCTCGATGTGCCGCGGCTCGGCTGTCTCAACATTCACGCGTCGATCCTGCCGCGCTGGCGGGGGGCGGCGCCGATCCAGCGCGCCATCCTGGCAGGGGATCCGACGACCGGGGTCACCATCATGCAGATGGAGGCCGGGCTCGACACGGGGCCGATGCTGGCGACATTGCGAACCGTGATCGAGCGCAAGACCGCCGGCGAGCTGACCGCAGAACTCGCCGACCGAGGCGCGCAGCTTTTGGTCGGAACGCTGCGAGACCTCGCCGTGCACCGCGCCGTACGCCAGCTTGAGGATGGCGTGACTTACGCAAAGAAGATCGACAAGGCCGAGGCGCGGATCGACTTCTCGCAAGAGGCCGAGGCGGTGGAGAGGCAGGTGCGGGCATTCACGCCGTCACCCGGCGCCTTTTTCGAGCTGGGGGGCGAGCGCTACAAGGTGCTGGCAGCAGACGTAGTCGAGGGTAGCGCAGAGCCCGGCACCACGCTGGACGACGCGCTGACCATCGCGTGCGGTTCAGGAGCCGTCCGGGTGACGCGCATCCAGCGGGCGGGCAAGCCGGCGATGGACAGCGCCGACCTGCTCCGAGGCCGGCCGGTCTCAGCAGGAACCCGGCTCGACTGAGGATCACGCCTTCTCGGGCATGCGGCGCACCGGCGGCGGCTCGTCCGCCCAGCGCGCGTGGCCATCGAAGAGGGTACCGGCGAGCTTCTCCCATGCCGAAACGGGCTTGTCCTTGACCCTGATGTTGAAGCTGTCGGTCGTGCGGAATTCGAGGACTTCAGCGCCTTCCGGCCCAGCGGTGTAGGCATAGGGCACTTCGCTGCCGACGAAGAAGCCATCGCCTGCCGACAGCGTCTCGGTGCCCATGCGGATCGAACCGGCGACGATGTAGTAGAGGCAGTCGCAGTCGTGGGTATGGAGCGGTAGCGGGAAGCCGCTCTTCACCCAGAGACGGGCAAGGCTCATGCCCTCGCGGCGATAGGGGACATCGGCATATTCCCCGCGAACCGCCATCGCCTCGGCCAGTTTGGGCTGGACGGACACGAGGTTGGGCGTCTCGCCTTCGTACGCCATGCAGGCGCATTCATCGAGCGTCGGGGCATCGGCGCCGCGGAAGATTTCGAAGCGAGGGCGCTTGGCTTCGGCCATTGTTCGGCTCCTTTCCCGGTCAGTTGCCGATGGTGCCACTTGCGGCCCCGGTCGCCAAGCCCATTGCGCGTGGCGGTTAGTCCTGTATCGGCTGGGCGAAATGACCCGTTTCGCGATCACCTTGGAATTCGACGGCGGCCCCTACATGGGCCTACAACGCCAGTCGCATGGCCCTTCCGTGCAACAGGCGGTGGAGGACGCCGCCCGCGCGGTGACCGGCGAGGCGGTGGTCATGCATGCCGCCGGCCGCACCGACGCCGGGGTCCATGCCCTTGGCATGCGCGCCCACATTGACGTGGAGAAGCCGCTCCCGGCGTTCCGGCTGATGGGGGCGCTCAATGCCCTGCTCAGGCCCCACCCGATCGCGGTGCTCGACTGCACGGCGGTGGGGGACGACTGGCATGCGCGGTTTTCCTGCACGGGCCGGGCCTACGTCTACCGCATCGTCAACCGCCGGGCGCCGCTGACGCTGGAGCGGGGCAAGGCGTGGCAGGTGGGCACGCCGATCGACGCGGAGGCGATGCAGCGGGCGGCGCATATGCTGGTGGGACTGCACGACTTCACGACGTTCCGATCGGCCCACTGCCAGGCGTCCTCGCCGCTGAAGACGCTCGACCGGCTTGCGGTACGCCGCGAGGGCGAGGTGGTGCTGGTCGAGGCGGAGGCGCGCAGTTTCCTGCACCATCAGGTCCGCTCGATGGTGGGCTGCCTGGCGCTCGTCGGCATGGGCCGGTGGCGGGAGGAGCAACTGGCCGAGGCGCTGGCGGCGAAGGACCGGCAGGCGCTCGGCCTCAACGCGCCGCCGGACGGACTTTATTTCGTGCGGGCCACTTACCCCGGCGAGTAAGTGCTCGCCCCCCGGGGTTTGGTTCGCCGCTTTGCTATATTTAGGCGCAGGGCCCTGTCTGATACCTGGTTCGAAAGAGCCGCCACGTGCTTGTTGCGATTACCGGTCAATACACTTTCGGACAGTTTGGTGCAGAGCCAGCATAGTCGTGCGACAGGTCCGGTGCAGACGGGGATCGTCCGAAACACAGACGAACGGTTCCCCGCATGACCCGACTGCTTCCCGCCCTCGCAGCCCTTGCCCTATCCTGCGGCGCTCTTTCCGGCGTCGCCGCGATGCCCGCGAAGCCGAAGCCCGCCATCATCGGCGCCGACCGGCCGGTCAACCTGGGACGGATGGTGGTGACGGCAACGCCGCTCTGACCACGCCCGTCCCGTCAGCCTCAGAGCTTTTCGGTCGGTTTGCGGGTAACCGCCATGACGGGCGATATGCCGATGGCATTAGGCGCCGGTTTGGTCTTGGTCGCCTTGGGCTTGCGGACTTCGCGTGTGGTGCGCTTCTGTGACTTGGCCATGGTGGTGCTCCTGCTTCAAGCGGGGGCACTTCGCATCCCTCAGCCGCGAGACGCTTGGTATCCCAATCTCGCGATGGACCGCCGTACCACCGATGCGCCCCGGCGCCGCACGAATTGTAGGCGCACCCCATTACAAATCAGGTGGCCGCCTATGCGCACGTCGAGACCGTGGCCGACCATGCTTCGCTGCGCACATGTTCCACCGCCGCAGAGGCATCGGCCTGCTCGCGGTAGCCGCCGCAGTCGACAAGGACGAGGCCCGCGCCGGACATCAGGCGCCAGTGCCAGTCACCGCCGGTGAACAGGGTGGACGTCACGCTCACGCATTCGGAGCGGTAGATGTCGAAATGTGCGGACGAGACATCGTTCTGCGCCTTGTTGCGATCGGCTTCAAGGCGTCCGGAAGGCGGGCTGTCTTCCTTGCCGGAACGGATGGTCAGGCGTGATTGTATTCCCACGGCGCGATCCTTTCATCAAAAGGCAAGTTGGACCTACCAGGCTCCCCTGGCGCGATAGAACGGGAAGCGCCTGACGACGCCCTCGACGATGTGCGCCTTCATCTTCACGCGCATCTCGTCAGCGCCTTCGCTGCGGGTGCAGACAAGGTGGGTTCCACCCGAGGGCAGTGGCTCGATCGCGCTGATCGAAACGGCGAATTTCTCGCACAGGGCGACAACTTCCGCTTCGGGAAGGGTCACGTTCATGGCGCGGCTCATCAGGCTGCAACCCGAACAGGCGAAATATCAAACCAGAAAATGTCGAAGATCATCGCGTTGCTCCACCGGTAAGCGGGAGCACAAGCGTCTCTCAGTCGAGAGACTGCCTACAAAAGCGAATGTCCTCGATCAGCCGACGATAGGCGCGATCAAGTAATAGTCAAGGACACCGCAACGGACCATGGCCACGAAAAAGGGCGCTGCCGTTGCCGAAAGCGCCCCTTCAGTCCGCAATGGAATCCTGAACGATCAGGCCTTGGCGACGATGCTCTCCGGGAGGTCCTGCCCGAACACGCGCTGATAGTATTCGGCCACCAGCATGCGCTCGGTCTCGTCGCACTTGTTGAGGAACGAGAGGCGGAAGGCGAAGCCGACGTCGCCCTTGAAGATCACCGCGTTCTGCGCCCAGGTGATGACCGTGCGCGGGCTCATGACCGTCGAGATGTCGCCGTTCATGAAGCCCTGGCGCGAGAAGTCGGCGACCTTGACCATGTTGGCGATGATGCCGGCGTCCATCTGCGGCACCTTGGCGGCGACGATCGCGGCCTCGGTGGCGGCGGGCAGGTAGTTGAGCGCGACCACCAGGTTCCAGCGGTCCATCTGGCCCTGGTTGATCTGCTGGGTGCCGTGATAGAGGCCGGACGTGTCGCCAAGGCCCACCGTGTTGGCGGTGGCGAACAGGCGGAAGTGCTTGTCGGGGCGGATCACGCGGTTCTGGTCGAGCAGGGTCAGCTTGCCCTCGGTCTCGAGGATGCGCTGGATCACGAACATCACGTCGGGGCGGCCCGCGTCGTACTCGTCGAACACCAGCGCCACCGGGTGCTGGAGCGCCCAGGGCAGCAGGCCCTCGCGGAACTCGGTCACCTGCATGCCGCCGCGCAGGACGATCGCGTCGCGGCCGATCAGGTCGATGCGGCTGATGTGCGCGTCGAGGTTGATGCGAATGCACGGCCAGTTGAGGCGCGCGGCGACCTGCTCGATGTGGGTCGACTTGCCGGTGCCGTGGTAGCCCTGCACCATCACGCGCCGGTTGTAGGCGAAGCCCGCCAGGATCGCGAGCGTGGTGTCCGGGTCGAACACGTAAGTCTCGTCGAGGTCGGGCACGCGCTCGTCAGCGACCGAGAAGGCCGGGACCTTCCAGTCGATGTCGATCCCGAAGGTTTCGCGCACGTCGACTTCGATGTCGGGAGCGGCCAGCACGGTGGCGTCGCGGTTCTCGGCGGTGATGTTCTTGGATTCTGTCATTGCAGGCTCTCGCCTAATGGACGGGGCGCTGCATCGCAATAAGGTTTGGACGGGGCTGGTCGTTTGGAGGGGTGGAGCGAACCTCAGTCGGCATGCACTTTGGGCGGCAGGCTGAACAGATCGACGAACTTCTGCGCCAGTTCCGCATCACCCTCGATCCGCAGCCCGACCTCGTCGGCCGGCCACTTGCCGTAGAACACCGCGAGGAACGGGAAGCCTCCCTCGGCGGTAAAGCGCAGGTCGGGCGCGGGGTCGCCATCGCGGGCGGAATGGATGAGCAGCTCTCCGCCGCCGAGTCGAGCGGTGAAGTGCGCAACCCCCACCTCCAGCGCCGCCGTCAGGGTCATGTCGCCGATCCGCCCGGGCACGATCATCGTGCGCAGCGAGAGCATCAGCGAGACTGGCGTGATCGGGAGCGTCGGATCGTGCAGCGTCGATCGGACCGCCCAGCGGCCGAGCTCCTGCATCACGGGTTCGAGCGCCAGGCCCCACTCGGTGAGTCGGTAGACCTGCACCGAGGCGGGCGGCGGCAGCGTCTCGCGCCGGACGATACCGGTGCCTTCGAGGCTCTCCAGCCGCTCGGTCAGCGTCTTGGCGCTCAGGCCCGGCAGTTCGGCGCGGATTTCACCGAAACGACGCGGACCGAGCATCATCTCGCGTATGATCGGCAACGACCAGCGCTCACCGATGAGTTCCATGGCGAAGGCCGCTCCGCAGGCATCGCCGTACCAGCGGCCATGGGTGCGCGGAGGATCACCGTCCGTAGTGGATTTCGCGCGACTCGTTTCTTTTTGTAACTTCATGGTTGCTTTTAGTTACCACCATGGGCACCGTTGGGCAAGGGGCGATTCGCCGAAGACGCCCGTTGAGGAGAGACCACGATGACCCGCATGCTATTCGTGAACCTGCCCGTCGCCGACGTCGAACGCGCCAAGGCGTTCTACACCGGGCTCGGCTTCGTCAACGAGCCGCGCTTCACCGACGAGACCGCTGCCTGCATGGTCTGGTCCGAGGCGATCTACGTGATGGTGCTCAGCCACGCGAAGTGGAAGGGCTTCACCGACCGGCCGATCCCGGATTCGGGCTCGAGCGAAGTGATGCTCTGCCTCGCCTGCGACAGCCGCGCCGAAGTCGATGCGATGAACGAACGCGCCGGCAAGCACGGCGGCACCGCCGACATCGCGCCGCCATCCGACCATGGCTTCATGATGAGCCGCAGCTTCACCGACCCCGACGGGCATTTCTGGGAAGCGATGTGGATGGACCCGGCGGTCGCCTCGGGAGAATCCGAAGTCCCCGCGGTAGCCTGAACCCAAGACACAAGCGGGAGAGAGACGATGCCGATCGATCCGAACGCCGACCTGGAAATCACCGCCTTCGAGTGGGTGCCTTCCTTCGCGCAGGGCCACGTCCGCGACCTGCGCCCGCGCTGGGCCTGCGAGGAATGGGGGCTGCCTTACAAGGTGCGCCTCATCAGCGCGCTGGAGCGGCCCGAGTGGTACTTCACCGACCAGCCCTGGGGCCAGGTGCCCTACGTGCGCGACGGCGAGGTCGGCGTGTTCGAAAGCGGCGCCACGCTCATCCACATCGCCGAGAAGGCGGGCGCCCTGCCCCCGATCGGCTCGCAGGAGCGCGCGGCGGTGCTGAGCTGGCTGCTGGCCGCGTTCAACTCCGTCGAGCCTTCCGTGATGGAACTGGTCAATTGCACCATCTCCCGGAAGGAAGAGTGGGCGCAACTGCGCAAGCCCTCGCTGATGGAAGCGCTGGGCGGCAGGCTCGACCGGCTGCAGACCGCGCTGGGCGACGACGAATGGCTGGCAGGCGCGTTCTCGATCGCCGACATCGCCATGGCCACGATCCTGCGCGGCCTGCCCGACCCGGCGCTGCTCGAGGCGCGGCCCAAGCTCGCCGCCTACGTGGAACGCGCCATCGCCCGCCCCGCATTCCAGCGCGCTCTGGAAGCCCAGCTCGCGCCCTTTGCCGAAAACGAACCCAGCAAGCAGAAGGAAGGAGCCTGAATCATGGCCTATATCGATGGTTTCGTGATCGCCGTCCCCAAGGCGAACAAGGACAAGTTCATCGAGCATGCGAAGATGGGTGACCAGGTCTTCATGGACCACGGCGCCACCCGCATCCTCGAGTGCTGGCAGGACGACGTGTCCAAGGGCAAGCAGACCGACTTCTTCCGTGCGGTCGAGTGCAAGGAAGACGAGGCGGTGGTCTTCAGCTGGATCGAATGGCCCGACAAGGAAACCCGTGAAAAGGGCATGGCGGAGGTCATGGACGTCATGAAGACCGACCCGCGCATGGACCCCGAGACAAACCCGATGCCCTTCGACGGCATGCGCATGATCTACGGCGGCTTCACGCCCATCGTCACTCTCGGAGAATAGCCATGGGCAATCCTGTCGGCAGTTTCATCTGGTACGAGCTTATGACCAGCGACCCGGACGCGGCTTCCGCGTTCTATGGCAGCGTCGTCGGCTGGAGGATCGGCGCCAACGAGATGCCCCAGGCGGGCATGGACTACCGCATGATCGAGCGGCTGGACGGCGGCGGCGCGGGCTGCGGCTACAATGGCGGCGTCTTCGCTCTCGACGACGAGATGATCGGCCAGGGCGCCTCGCCGGGATGGCTCGGGTACATCTACGTCCCCGACGTGGACGCCAAGGCCGCCGAGATCGTCGCCGAGGGTGGGCAGATCCACGTCCCCGCCACCACCATGGAAGGCGTCGGCCGCTTCGCCATGGTGACCGACCCGCAGGGCGCCGCATTCTACCTCATGACCCCCGAGCCGCCGGCTGACGATCCCGACGCCACGAGCGACGTGTTCTCGGTCGAAAAACCGCAGACAATCCGCTGGAACGAACTCGTCACCTCTGACGACGAGGCCGCCGTCGCCTTTTACAAGAAGCACTTCGGCTGGAAGCAGGAGGGCGGCATGCCGATGGGTCCGCTCGGCGAATACCGCTTCCTCCAGCTCGGCGACATCGGGATAGGCGCGGTGATGAAGAAAGCCGACTTCATGCCGGTCGCGGGCTGGACCTACTACATCGGCGTCGACGACATCGACCGCGCTTTCGCCGCGGTCAAGGACGGCGGCGGCAAGCCGCAAGGCGAGCCCATGCAGATCCCGACCGGCGAGTACACCGTCCACGCCTTCGATCCACAGGGCGCTTACTTCGGACTGGTCGGCCCACGCGCCGGCTGACATGTTCACGACATGCGGGCGGTGATTGACGCCGCCCGCATGTTCCATCAATGTTCCGCGCATTCACACCCACGAGGGAGAACGCCGATGGCCGACTACACCTTCTTCACGAACCCGATGTCGCGCGGGCAGATCGCTCGCTGGGCGCTGCATGAAGTGGGCGCCGACTACGAGCAGGTGCTGATCGACTGGAAGGACAAGCCGGACTCCTTCCTCAAGGCCAACCCGATGGGCAAGGTGCCCACCATCGTCCACCACGCGGATGGCGGCGACCGCGTGGTGACCGAGGCGGCGGCGATCTGCCTCTACCTCGCCGAGATGCACCCCGAAGCGGGCCTGCTGCCCAACGACGGCGAGATGGCCGACTATTACCGCTGGTCGCTCTTCGCCTCCGGCCCGATCGAGCAGTCGATCACCTCTCGCGCGCTCAAGTTCGAGCCCAAGCCAGAGCAGGAGATGCTGGCCGGCTGGGGCAGCTTCGACCGCACCATCCACACCATCGACGAGAAGCTGACCGCCGACACCTGGGTCTGCGGGGACCGCTTCACGATGGCGGACGTCTATGTCGGCAGCTCGATCGACTGGGGCCTGACCTTCGGGATCATGCCGCCCCTGCCCTCGCTCGTCGGCTATGCCGAGCGCTGCCAGGCCCGCCCCGGTTACAAGGCCGCAAAGGCCATCGACGGCAAGCTGATAGAGGAGATGAAAAAATGAGCGGAGAGGCAAAGGCCCGCGTCTGCCTGTGGTACAACGGCGACGCGGAGGACGCGGCGAACTTCTACGCAAGCGTATTCCCCGAAACTACGGTGGACTCCGTCCAGCGCGCCCCCGCCGACTACCCCGACGGTTCGGAAGGCAACGTGCTGGTCGTCGAGTTCACGGTCATGGGCATCGAGTGTATCGGCCTCAACGGCGGCGACCAGTTCCCGCAGTCCGAAGCGTTCTCGTTCCAGATCGCCACCGACACGCAGGAGGAGACCGACCGCTATTGGCACGCCATCGTCGGCAACGGCGGCGCGGAAAGCCAGTGCGGCTGGTGCAAGGACAAGTGGGGCCTCAACTGGCAGATCACCCCGCGCGCCCTCACCGATGCCATGTCCAATCCCGACAGGGAGGCCGCGAAGCGCGCGATGGAAGCGATGATGACGATGCGCAAGATCGACATCGCGGCGATCGAGGCGGCGGTGGCAGCCGCCTGAGTCGCGCATGACGGTCGAGTTCAACCACACGATCATCTGGTGCCGCGACCGGTATGTCTCGGCGGACTTCTTCGCGGAGATCTACGGCCTGCCCGAGCCGGTAGACCTGTACCATTTCCGCGTGGTGAAGCTCGCCAACGGCGTCTCGCTCGACTTTGCCGAGCGGGACAAGCCGGTATCGCCGCAGCACTACGCCATGCTGGTCGACGAAACTGCGTTCGACGGCATACTCGCGCGGATCGAGGCGCGCGGCCTGACCTTCTGGGCCGACCCTGCCCGCAGCCGCGCGGGCGAGATCAACCACAACGACGGCGGCCGGGGCTTCTACTTCGAGGACCCCGACGGCCACATCCTCGAAGCGCTGACCGTGCCTTACGGCGGCTTCCCCGGAAAGAACGACGCATGACCCTGGCGCTCTACGGCCACCCCTTCTCGTCCTACACCTGGAAGGCGCAGATTGCGCTTCAGGCTGCGGGGCTCGACTACGAATTCCACATCGTCGATCCCGATCACCCCGAAAATGCGGCGGTGATCCAGTCGGCCGGACCGCAGGGCAAGTTCCCCGTCCTGCGCGACGGCGAGAACCTGCTGTTCGAGGCCAGCTCGATCATCGAATACCTCTCGCAGCACCACGCCGGCACCGACGTGCTCCTGCCCTCCGACGCCGACGCCGCGATCGGCATGCGGATGCTCGACCGGGTGTTCGACAACTACGTCATGGGCCCGATGCAGGAGGTCGTGAACGAATACCTGCGCGACGCCGAGAACCCCGACATGGCCCGCGTCGAGGAAGCCCGCGCCCGGCTCGACCGCAGTTATGCCTGGCTCGAGGGCTGGCTGCAGTTCTACCCGGCGCAGGGCCAGATCACCCTGATCGAATGCGCCGCCGCGCCCGCGCTGTTCTACGCCGACTGGGTCCATCCGATTCCCGAGATGCTGCCCCGCCTGCGCGCTTGGCGCGCCCACCTGCTGAGCCTGCCTCCGGTCGCCGCCTGCGTCGAGGCCGCTCGCCCCTACCGCGCCGGCTTCCCGCTCGGCGCACCCGACCGCGACTGAAGGAGAGAACGATGTCCAACGAACTGTCGATCACCCGCTTCATCGCCGCGCCTCCCGCAAAGGTCTGGGAAGTCCTCGCCGAGCGGCAGAACGAATGGTGGTGCCCCGTCCCCTGGCGCGCCGAAGTCGACGAGCAGGACCGCCGCCCCGGCGGCGTCTGCAAGATGACGATGTTCGGCCCCGACGGCGAAGTCGCGCCCCAGAACGGCATCTACCTTGCCTTCGACGAAGGCCGCCGCTTCATCACCACCGACGCGGTCGTCGACGATTTCCAGCCCAACGGCCCCTTCATGATCGGCATCTGGGAAATTGCCCCCGAAGGCGAAGGCACACGCTACACCGCCACCGCCCGCCACTGGACCGAGGAAACCATGAAGCAGCACGCCGAAATGGGCTTCACCGAAGGCTGGGCCGCCTGCGCCGAACAACTCGCGGCGATCTGCGAGAAGGAATCGAAATGACCGCGCTGGAAGGCGGCTGCGCCTGCGGCGAGGTCCGCTATCGCCTGCTCGCTGCCCCGATCGTCGTGAACTGCTGCCACTGCCGCTCCTGCCAGCGCGAGTCGGGCAGCGCATTCGCGCTCAACGCGGTGATCGAGACCCAGCGGATCGAAGTGCTCGGCGCCGCGCCCGAGCATGTCGATACGCCTTCCGACAGCGGCAAGGGCCAGACCGTCCTGCGCTGCCCCTCGTGCAAGGTCGCGATGTGGAGCCACTACGGCGGCGCCGGCGAGGGCGCGAGCTTCGTCCGCGTCGGTACGCTCGACGATCCGGCTGCCTGCCCGCCCGACGTCCATGTCTTCACGAGCAGCCGCCAGCCCTGGGTGGAAATCCCGCCGGGATCGGAATGCTTCGAACATTTCTATTCCGGCAAGGACGTGCCCCGCATCTATGGCGAGGACGGCGCGGCCCGTTGGGGCGCCTTGATGGGCCGCTAGCTCAGTCGAAAGCCTTCTTCAGCACCTGGTAGGCCTCGACCACCGCTTGCAGTTTCGCGGCATGGCTGTGGTCGCCGCCGTTGTGGTCCGGGTGATACTGGCGCAGCAGTCGCGTGTAGCGCATCCGCAGCGTCTTGCGGTCGATGTCCGTGTCCAGCCCCAGGAATTCGAGCGCGCGCCGCTCGTCCGGCGAGAAGCGCACGGCCTCGGGCTTCATCTCGGCCCGGCGCCGGTTCAGGTGGCTCCTAGCCCGGGCCTGGATCGCCTCCAGCGGATCGGCGAAGTCGGCCCAGCGCGGCACTCCGTCGACGCCGCCGTCCGGGCGAAAGGCGCGGCTCTGCGTCTCCCACCCGTGCAGCGGCGACTGGGCGCGCAGAATCTCCTCGGTGTCCATGCCGTCGAAGTAGTCGTAGCCCGAATTGAACGCGCGAACGTGGTCGAGGCAGAACCAGCGGTAGTCGCCCGGACCGTCGAAACCCGAGGGCCGACCGCCCGGCGCGCGGAACTCGCCGGCCTCCCCGCACCCCGGCCAGGCGCACTCGCGACCGCCGGACTCGACCCTGCCATGAAATCTATGCTGTCTCACCGGCTTCCAGATGGGCGATCGAACGCCTATTGTGAAGCCCATGACCGGACCACTTGCACTCGAAATGCGTCAATTGCTGACCGCTGCCTTCGCCCCCACCGCGCTCGACGTGGTCAACGATTCCGCCACCCACCGCGGCCACAGCGGCGACGACGGCAGCGGCGAATCGCATTTCACCATCCTGATCGAGAGCCCCCAGTTCGCCGGCGTCTCGCGCCTCCAGCGCCAACGCCTGGTCAACGCCGCGCTCGGCGACATCCCCGGCAACCGCGTCCATGCGGTGGCGATCAAGGCGCGCGCTCCGGGCGAATAATCCGGCAGCTTTCACCGCCCCCGCCTTCACGGTTGCCCTTTGCGCTTCCCGCGCCTAAATGCGCGCACCATGCCGACACCTCTGACTTTCGCCGTGCCCAAGGGCCGTATCCTTGACGAAGCGCTGCCCTTGATGGCGCGTGCCGGCGTGCGGCCCGAGGCGGAGTTCCACGACAAGAAATCGCGCGCACTCTCGTTCGCCTGTGAAAACAGCGACATGCGCCTGATCCGCGTGCGCGCCTTCGACGTGGCGACTTTCGTCGCGCACGGCGCCGCGCAAGTCGGCATCGTCGGTTCGGACGTGGTCGAGGAGTTCGCGTACTCGGACCTCTACGCGCCCGTGGACCTCGCGATCGGCCACTGCCGCCTCTCGGTGGCGGAGCCCGTGGGCGAGACCGGCGGCGCGCTGCCATCGCACCTGCGCATCGCCAGCAAGTACCCCAACCTCACCCGCCGCCACTTCGAGAAGCTGGGCGTGCAGGCCGAAGTGGTGAAGCTGAACGGCGCGATGGAACTGGCGCCCTCGCTCGGCCTTTCGAGCCGCATCGTCGACCTCGTCTCCACAGGCCGCACGCTCAAGGAGAACGGCCTCGTCGAGACGAGCCGCATCCTCGACATTTCCGCGCGCCTGATCGTCAACCGCGCCGCACTCAAGACCGACGACCGCGTCGCCGCGCTGGTCGAAGCCTTCCGCGCGCTCGTCGCGCAAGAGCAGGTCGCCGCCTGATGCTGCGTCTGTCCAGCAGCGATCCTGACTTCGCGGAGGCCTTCACCCGCGTGGTATCGGACCGCCGCGAGAGCGCGGTGGACGTCGCCGCCGACGTCGCCGCGATCATCCAGGCCGTCCGCGAGCGGGGCGATGATGCGCTGGCCGAATACACCACCAAGTTCGACCACCACGATCTCGACGTGACCGGCTGGCAGGTCGGCGCCGAGGCCTGCAAGGCCGCGTTCGACGCGCTCGATCCCACCTTGCGCGAGGCTCTCAAACTCGCTGCCACCCGCATCCGCGCCTACCACGAAGCCCAGCTTCCCGAGGACCGCGACTACACCGACGCCGCAGGCGTACGCCTCGGCGCCACCTGGAACGCGGTGGACGCGGCCGGGCTCTACGTACCGGGCGGCCGCGCCGCCTATCCCTCGTCGTTGCTGATGAACGCGATCCCCGCCAAGGTCGCGGGCGTCGAGCGGCTGGCCGTCGTCACCCCGACCCCGAACGGCGAGGTCAACCCCCTCGTCCTCGCCGCCGCGTACCTTGCCGGCGTCGATGAAGTGTGGCGCGTGGGCGGCGCCCATGCCGTCGCCGCGCTCGCCTACGGCACCGACCGGATCGCGCCCGTTGACGTCGTCACCGGCCCCGGCAACGCGTGGGTCGCGGAGGCCAAGCGCCAGCTCTACGGCGTGGTAGGCATCGACATGGTCGCCGGCCCCAGCGAAATCCTGGTCATCGCCGACGGGAAGAACGAACCCCGCCGGATCGCCGCCGACCTGCTCAGCCAGGCCGAGCACGACCCGACCTCGCAGTCGATCCTCATCACCGACGACGCGGCCTTCGCCGATGCCGTCGCCGCAGCGGTGGAACTGGAACTCGCCGGCCTCTCGACGCAGGCGACGGCGCGCACCAGCTGGACCGACAACGGCGTCATCATCGCCGTCGCCAGCTTCGACGAGGCCCCCGCCCTCGCCAATGCGCTGGCGGCCGAGCACGTCGAGATCGCCACCGACGAGCCCGAGGCTTTGATGCGCCGCATCCGCCACGCGGGCTCGGTGTTCCTCGGCCGCATGACCCCCGAGGCGGTCGGCGACTATGTCGCGGGCCCCAACCACGTCCTGCCCACCGGGCGCCGGGCACGGTTTTCCTCGGGGCTCTCGGTTCTCGATTTCATGAAGCGTACCAGCTTCATCCAGCTCGACCAGGCGGCGCTGGAGGCCATCGGCCCCGCCGCCGTCGCCCTTGCCGATGCGGAAGGGCTTCCGGCGCACGCGCGCTCCATTTCCATAAGGCTCGGCCAATAATGTCCAATTCCAAGCAAAAGCGGGCCGCCGCCCGTCTCGCCGCCGTCCAGGCGCTCTACCAGTTCGACATGGAAGGCACGCTGCTGCCGGTCCTGCTCGACGAGTTCCACCGCCACCGCCTCGGCATGGAAATCGACGACGCCAAGTTTGCGCAGGCCGAAGTGGCGTTCTTCGACGACGTCGTGAAGGGCACGATCGCCCGCCGCGACGAGATCGACGAACTGCTGTCGTCCAAGCTGTCGGAAGGCTGGTCGCTCCCGCGCCTCGACAAGACGATGCTGCAGATCCTGCGCGCCGGCACGTACGAGTTGATGGCCCGCGCCGACGTACCCACCGGCGCCGCGATCAGCGAATATCTCGACGTCTGCCACGCCTTCTTCGACCAGCGCGAGTCGAAGTTCCTCAACGGCGTGCTGGATTCGGTGGCGAAGTCGGTTCGCTGACGCGGACTCGACTTGGAGCCACGCTGACGGCATCACCGCGCGATGGCCGGTGAATTCGCCCTCATTGACGCGCTGCGCGCGATAGCGACGACACCCGGCGCCCGGGCGCTGGCGGACGATGCTGCAGTGCTCTCCATCGGCGGCGAAACGCTGGTGCTGACGCTCGATACCCTGGTCGAGGGCGTCCACTACTTGCCGGGCGATCCGGCGGGCGACGTCGCGTGGAAGCTCGTCGCGGTGAACGTCTCAGACCTTTCCGCCAAGGGCGCCACGCCGCTGGGCTGCCTCTATTCCCACGCTTTGGGCGAGGACGAATGGGACCGGGCGTTCCTCGCCGGTCTCGATGCCGCCTGCCGCCATTTCGCCATTCCCCTCCTCGGCGGCGACACCGTGCGCATGCCCGAGGGCTCGGCGCGCAGCTTCTCGCTGACCGCGCTGGGCACCGGGCCGAAGGACTGCGCCGTTCCCTGCCGCACCGCCGCCTGCGTCGGGGACCGTGTGTGGGTGAGCGGCACGATCGGCGATGCCGGCCTGGGGCTGGCCGCTGCCTCCGATCGGCTTGAAGGCGCTGCAGAGCATGTCGCCACGCTGGCTGGGCGCTATCGCCGGCCCATGCCCGAGCCGCGCCTCGGCGCGGCGCTGGCGCCGCTGGTCCATGCGATGATGGACATATCCGACGGCCTGCTGGTCGATGCCTCCCGTATCGCCGATGCAAGCGGGGTTGCGGTCCTGATCAACGCCGAAACGGTGCCGCTTTCTCCCGCCCTGCTCGCCGTCGCAGGAGACTCCCTACAGGCGCGCGTCGCCGCGATGACGGTGGGCGACGACTACGAACTGCTGTTCACCGCGCCGCCCGTCCATACCGCACTCATCCGCGAAGCCGCCAGCGCCCTGGGCCGGCAAGTCACCGCCATCGGCACGGTCGGCGAAGGCAGCGGGCTTTCGCTCGTCCACGACGGCCATCCGATGCCGCTGCCTGAACGGCTAGGCTACCAACACTGACCATCGTCCCGGACCTGATCCGGGAAGGCGGCGGATCAGATGCCCGCTTGCCAGCCCCCCGCCTTCACGATAGCCCTTGCCGCCTCGAGCGGGAAAAACCCGTCGAGTAACAAAACCCATTGGGAAGGGGGCGTTCAGTGAATTTGATCACGATCGCAATTGTCTTGGGGCTTCTGGCCATCGTCTATGGCTTCGTCACCAGTCGTCAGGTGCTGAGTTCTCCGGCAGGCACCGAAAAGATGCAGGAGATCGCCGCCGCCATCCAGGAAGGCGCGCAAGCCTACCTCAAGCGGCAATATTCCACCATCGCCGTCGTCGGCGTCGTCGTCGCGGTCATCCTCGCGGTAACGCTGGGCGCGATTTCGGCGACCGGGTTCGTCATCGGCGCGATCCTCTCGGGGCTCGCCGGCTTCATCGGCATGAACATCTCGGTGCGCGCCAACGTGCGCACCGCCGCCGCCGCGCAGAAGGGCCTGCAGGCGGGCCTGACGCTGGCGTTCCGCGCCGGCGCGATCACCGGCATGCTGGTGGCGGGCCTCGCCCTGCTCGCGATCTCGGTGTTCTTCTGGTACCTCACCGCCATCGCCGGACACACCGTGGGCGGCACCGACCGCACCGTGGTCGAGGCGCTGACCGCCCTCGCCTTCGGCGCCTCGCTCATCTCGATCTTCGCGCGCTTGGGCGGCGGCATCTTCACCAAGGCCGCTGACGTGGGCGCAGACCTCGTCGGCAAGGTCGAGGCGGGCATCCCCGAGGACGACCCCCGCAACCCCGCCGTCATCGCCGACAACGTGGGCGACAACGTGGGCGACTGCGCCGGCATGGCCGCCGACCTGTTCGAGACCTACGTCGTCACCGTGGGCGCCACCATGGTGCTGACCGCGCTGCTGGTGAAGGGGCTCGGCGCGTATCTGCTCGCGCTGATGACGCTGCCGCTACTGATCGGCGGCGTCTGCATCGTAACCTCGATCATCGGCACCTATTTCGTCCGCCTCGGCGCCTCCAACAACATCATGGGCGCCATGTACAAGGGCTTCCTGGTGACCGCGGTACTGTCGATCCCGGCGATCTACGGGTGCATCTTGTTCGTCCAGCAGGGCGACATGGCGGCGCCCATCGGCGACCTGGGCTTCGCCGGCATGGACCTGTTCTGGTGCGCGCTGCTGGGGCTCGTCATCACCGGCCTCATCATCTGGATCACCGAGTACTACACCAGCACCGCCTACCGCCCGGTGCGCTCGATCGCCAAGGCCTCGGAGACGGGCCACGGCACCAACGTGATCCAGGGCCTCGCCATCAGCCTCGAGGCGACGGCGCTGCCGACGATCGTCATCGTCGCCGGCATCATCATCGCCTACCAGCTCGCCGGGCTGCTGGGCATCGCCTATGCGGCGACGGCCATGCTGGCGCTGGCCGGCATGGTCGTGGCGCTCGACGCCTACGGCCCGGTCACCGACAACGCCGGCGGCATCGCCGAGATGGCCGGCCTCGACGACGACGTGCGCTCCAGGACCGACGCGCTCGACGCGGTGGGCAACACCACCAAGGCCGTCACCAAGGGGTATGCCATCGGCTCGGCGGGTCTTGCCGCGCTGGTGCTGTTCGCCGCCTACACCACCGACCTGCGCGAGTTCTTTCCCGAGCTTCACGTGAACTTCAGCCTCGAAAATCCCTACGTCATCGTCGGGCTGCTGCTGGGCGCACTGCTGCCCTACCTGTTCGGGGCAATGGGCATGACGGCGGTGGGCCGCGCGGCAGGCGACGTCGTCCTCGACGTGCGCGCGCAGTTTCGTGAAAAGCCGGGCATCATGACCTATGAGGAAAAGCCCGACTACGCCCGAACGGTCGACCTCGTCACCAAGGCGGCGATCAAGGAGATGATCGTGCCTTCGCTGCTGCCGGTGCTGGCGCCGATCGCAGTCTACTACGTGATCGGCTGGGTCGGCGGCCGCGCCAACGGCTTCGCCGCGCTCGGCGCGCTGCTGCTGGGCGTGATCGTCAGCGGGCTCTTCGTGGCGCTGTCGATGACCTCTGGCGGCGGCGCGTGGGACAACGCCAAGAAGTACATCGAGGACGGCCACCACGGCGGCAAGGGTTCCGATGCCCACAAGGCGGCCGTCACCGGCGACACCGTCGGCGATCCCTACAAGGACACCGCGGGTCCGGCGGTGAACCCGATGATCAAGATCACCAACATCGTCGCGCTGCTGCTGCTCGCGGCGCTGGCGGCGGGGTGATCCATGCGTCGTCCCCGGCGTGGCCGGGGACGACGTGTTACATTAGCATTTCCTTGATGGATGTCCGCTATTCGTCTCTCGAACCGGCAATCGGCCGAGCATTCGGGAAATCCGCTCAGGTGGCATCCAAGGCCCACGACCAGATCGCGCCGCGGGCTCCTGCCCGCCCCGCACGCTCGCGCCTGACCTGCGTGCCATGGCGCGACCTTGAATCCGAAATCGACGCCTGGAATCGCCTCGCACACGCCGCCAGCGAGCCCAATCCCTTCTTCGAGAGTTGGTATCTCCTGCCCTCGCTGCGCCACCTGCCGGATACCGGGCAAGTCATGGTGCTCCGCTTCGAACAGGACGGCGAACTGGCCGGCCTGCTGCCGGTGGTCCGCGCAGGTCGCTACTACCGCTGGCCGGTGCCGCAGATTTCGAGCTGGCTCCACGCGAACTGCTTCTGCGGCGTGCCGCTCGTCGCCAAGGGCGCGGAAATGGCGTTCTGGCAGGCCGTGTTGAGTTGGGCCGACGCCGAACCGGGCACGGCCCTGTTCATGCATCTACGCGGGATGGTGCTGGACGGCCCCCTGCACGCAGCGCTGGTAGCCACGGCTGCCGGTGAGGCCCGTCAGGTCGAAGTCGTCCAAAACGAGACCCGCGCAATGCTCGCTTCCGACCTTGCGCCGGACGCATATCTGGACGCCTCGCTGTCGGGCAAGAAGCGCAAGGAACTGCGCCGCCAGTCGAGCCGCCTCGCCGAGGAAGGCGAAGTCGCCTTCGAGCGCCGCGCCGATGCCGATGGCATCGCCGCCTGGTGCGATGTGTTTCTCGCGCTTGAGAAGGCGGGCTGGAAAGGCAGGGCAGGCTCCGCGCTCGCCTGCGACGAGGGCACCGCGCGGATGTTCCGCGAAAGCCTGCACGGCGCTGCCGCTGAGGGCCGGCTGGAACGCCTGACCCTCACGCTCGACGGACGCCCCCTCGCCATGCTGGCGACGTTCCTGACCCCGCCCGGCGCCTATTCGTACAAGACCGCCTTCGCCGAGGAATACGCCCGTTTCTCGCCCGGCGTGCTGCTCCAGCGTGAGAACCTGGCGATGCTGCAACGCCCGGGCATCGCCTGGAGCGACAGCTGCGCCAGCGCCGACCATCCGATGATCGACCATCTCTGGCGGGAGCGGCGCCCGGTGGGCCGGCTTTCGATCGCCATCGGCGGACGCTTGCGCCGCGCCGCCTTCCACCGGTTCGTCGGCGCCGAGATGGCGCGCAACCCTGCCGGATCCCGACCATGAATGCCGTCTTTCCAGCCTCGTCGCACGAGGCGTTCGCAGCCAGTTATCCCGAGGTTCCACACAAGCTGGCCCATGCGCTGGGCGCGCATCCGCTGATGGAGCTGGACGCGCTGGCCCGGCTGGCGGAGGCGCTGCCCGCCGCCTCGATCGAATACAACGCCGCCGACCAGCCGATCGGCGTGGACGGCAAGCCCGCGCCCACCGGCATCCCCATCGGCGAGACGATCCGCCACATCGAGACGACGCGGTCCTGGGCGGTGCTGAAGAACGTCGAGCAGGACCCCGCCTATGCCGGGCTGCTGGCGGGCCTGCTGTCGGAAATCCGGCCCGCCATCGAGGCACGGACCGGACGGATGCTGAAGACGCAAGGCTTCGTCTTCGTGACCTCGGCGGGCGGGGTGACGCCCTACCACTTCGATCCCGAGCACAACATCCTCATGCAGGTTCGCGGCTCCAAGGTCATGACCCAGTTCCCAGCGGGCGACGCGGCTTATGCGCCCGACGAGGTCCATGAAACCTACCACACCGGCGGCGGACGAGAACTGAAGTGGCGGGAGAACCTGCTCGCTGGCGGCCGCGAATTCCCGCTGGCGGCGGGCGAGGCACTGTACGTGCCGGTCATGGCGCCGCATTTCGTGCGCAACGGCCCCGAGCCATCGGTCTCGCTGTCGATCACATGGCGTTCGGAATGGAGCTTCGCCGAAGCGGATGCGCGGGCGTTCAACGGACTGATGCGCAAGCTCGGCCTGAGGCCGTCGCCTCCCGGCCGCTGGCCCGCCACCAACCGCACCAAGGCGCTCGGCTGGCGCATGGCAAGGAAGCTGGGCGCCGGCTGAACGCCGACGCGGGAAGTATGGTGCCCCTGGCCCGACTCGAACGGGCACGCCTTTCGACAAACGATTTTGAGTCGTTCGCGTCTACCATTCCGCCACAGGGGCACGGTCAGGCGGGGCGACGCTTAGACGGCAGTTGCACACCGTTCAAGCCCGATCGCGGGATCCCGGCTCAGAAGTTCCAGTCCATCGCGACGTGGAGAAGGCGAGACTTCATCGCCCCCTTGCGAGAGCCGAGCGTGCCGATCTCGAAACGCGGGCCTTCGTCGTCGGGCTGGTAGGTGAGGCGCAACTTGGTCTTGTCCGGCTTGCCCGCCTCGCCCTCCATTTCCATGATCTGGGAACGCAGCGTCGGGCGGCCCGATCCGGGAAGCACCCTTCCCGTGACCGCGCTCAGGTCGAAGCGGGCCGCGCCCGAGGGGGCAACGCTCTGCGCCTCTGCAGACGCCGGCAGCGCGGCGCAGATCAGCGCCAAGGCGCAATGATGAGAAGCATGGCGTTCCATGGTCCCGCATCATCATGCTGCTTGCGGAAATTACCAAGACGATTGCGTGGCAATTCAGAGACGATCGTTCTCGCTGCGCCAAAGCGAGGCATGCGCGCGACAAACGGAACCCTACAGGTCAAGCGTCGAGGATGGAAAATCAACGGCGGCGGCCATCGTCCCCGGTCAAACCGGGAACGATGGCGCGACTCGTCAGGCCTTGAGCGCGGTCGCCAGCAGCTTGTGGAGGCGCGAATGGAGCACGTCGTTGCCGGCGAGGATCTCGGTGTCGCAGATCGGCTGCGAGCGGCCCTTCCAGTCCGACACGAAGCCGCCGGCCTCGCGCACGAGCAGGCAGCCCGCCGCCGTGTCCCAAGGCTTGAGGTCGGCTTCCCAGAAGCCCTCGTAGCGGCCTGCGGCGACCCAGGCGAGATCGAGCGAAGCGGCGCCGAAGCGGCGGATACCGGCAACCTGCGGAGCCATCGCGTGGTAGATCCGGGTCCACTGGCCGGCGTCGCCATGCCCGGCGAAGGGGATCCCCGTCGCGATCAGGCTCTCGTCGAGGTGGCGGCGCGAGGACACGCGCAGGCGGCGATCCTGCAGCCAGGCTCCGCGCGCCTTCTCGGCCCAGTAGCTTTCGTCGGTGACCGGGTTGTAGATCAGGCCCGCCGTCACTTCGCCCCAGCCCTTGCCGTCGAGACGCGGCTCCTGCACGGCGATCGAGATCGCAAAGTGCGGGATGCCGTGGAGGAAGTTGGTCGTGCCGTCGAGCGGGTCGACGATGAAGCGCGGCTTGGTCGGGTCGCCCTCGATCTCGCCGGCTTCCTCGAAGAGGTAGCCCCATTCTGGCCGCGCGGCGCGCAGTTCGTCCCAGATCGTGCGCTCGGAAGCCTGGTCGGCCTTCGAGACGAAGTCCGCAGGCCCCTTGCGGCTGACCTGCAGGTGTTCGATTTCGCCGAAGTCGCGGCGCAGGCGGTTGCCGGCCTTGCGGGCGGCCTTCTCGATGACGCGGATGAGACCGGAAATGGCGGCCATGACTGTATTTGCTCCTGTGTCCGGCGCGGCCCCCGGATGGGACCTGCCGGCCTCGAATTAGCGCCCGGCGGGGGCAGTTGCCGTTGCGGGCTGGGTCGGATCACCCTTGAAGCCGCAGACGGCGGTCAGCACGGCGAGAACTTCGGCGGGCTTGTCGCGGTGAACCTTGTCGGGGTTCTCGGTGAAGACCTTGTCCATCGATCCGCTGATCTTGCCGAGAGGGTTCTCGTAGAGGCAGCCCACAAGCGCGCTCTTGGCTTCCGGCTTGATCTCGTCCGACTGCAACGCGCTGATCAGGACCTTGAGGTAGAGCACCGCATGCTCGGACTGCACGGCCTGGGCCGCTGCGGGGGCGGCCGGAGCCGCCTTGGGCGCAGCAGCCTTCCTGGGGGCAGCGGCGGCCGCGGGAACGGCGCCCAGAGCGAGACCAGCAAGGGCCACGACAGAAAGAACCGCGCGCATCAGTCGGCCTTCTTCACGTAGGCTTTTTCGTAGACGTCGACGATGATGCGGGTGCCGCTGGCGATGTGCGGCGGCACCATTACGCGCACGCCGTTGTCGAGCATGGCGGGCTTGAAGCTGGAGGACGCGGTCTGGCCCTTCACCACGGCGTCGGCCTCGACGATGGTGGCCTCGACCTGCTCGGGCAGCTGCACCGAGATCGGGCGCTCTTCCCACATTTCGAGGAGGACCTGCATGCCGTCCTGGAGGAAGGCGGCAGCGTCGCCCAGCAGGTCGGCAGGGAGCGAGATCTGCTCGTAGGTTTCGGTGTCCATGAACACCAGATCCTCGCCCTCGGCGTAGAGGAACTGGAAGTCCTTGGTGTCGAGGCGGACGCGCTCGACGGTGTCGGCGCTGCGGAAGCGCACGTTGGTCTTGCGGCCGTCGATCAGGTTCTTCATCTCGACCTGCATGAAGGCACCGCCCTTGCCGGGCTGGGTGTGCTGCGTCTTCGCAACCTTCCAGATGCCCTTTTCGTATTCAAGGATGTTGCCGGGACGGATGTCGACGCCGCTGATCTTCATGGGTTCTTGCCTTCAGACTGGGAAAGAGCTCAAGCATCGCACCGGCGGCGGCGCCGTCACGATCCTTGGAAAGCATGGGCCCTTAGACGAGGCAGCGAGGCATGGCAATTGCTTCGCGCCGATGCTAGCCCATCGCCATGATGCGCACCCTCACCCGACCATCCCGCTTCCGCCATGCTCCGGTCCTGTCCTGCCTGGCGTTCCTCCTGACAGAGGCCGGATGCGCCGCCAGCCCCGCGCCGCCCGCCGCCCCCAGCGGCGCCATCGCGACACTGGCGCTCGGCACCTATACTTGCGAGATGCCCGGCGACGCGGGCGGCGCGGCAGGCAAGCCGATGCCCGACTACGAGTTCCGCGTCGTCAATTCGTCGAGTTACAAGGCCGGCGCGATCCGGGGCAGCTACCTGTTCGCGGGCGACCAGGTGACGATGACCGGCGGGAAACTCAAGGGACTGAAGCTCCACCGCATTTCGACCGGCTTCCTGCGCGAGGTGAAACCCGACGGCAGCGACGGCGACATGCGCTGCGTGAGAACGTCGCGGAAATAACCCGGCGCCGAAGGCGTCACTCCACCAGTGCCGCCTTCAATCGCTCCCGCTTCGCGCCGTCCAGTTCCAGCGCGTCTTCAAGGTAGGCGTCAACGGTGCCATGCCGCTCCTCGATCGCCTTCCAGGCGGTGTCGAGGTATTCCGGCTCGACCCCCATCAGCACGCGCAGCACCGCGTCATCGAGTTGCCCCGTGATGACGCGGATGGTCTCCGCGCCCGAGGCTATGCGCGCCTCGACGTCACCGGCGGTGTTGGTGAGCAGGTAGTCGGCCATGATGTCGTCGCGGTGGACGCCCAGCCCTTCCTGAAGCATCGCGACCGCGATTCCGGTGCGGTCCTTGCCCGCCATGCAGTTCACCAGCCCTGGCCCCGCGCCTTGCGCCGATCGGTCGATGTAGCTCCGGATCATCGCCTGAAGTTCCGGCCGGAAGCAGATGTCGCCGTAGTTGCGCACCAGGCTTTCGCGCGTACCCTCGGCCGTGCGCTGCCGGGTGGTCTGCGCGGCGGCGATGTGCGGGGCGTGACGCACTTCGGGATCGGTCGAGAAAAAGACTTTGGCAGCAAAGGCTTGCGGCCTGCGGCAAGGGTGAGCTCCGCGTTCCTTCGATGTCCTGAGATCGAACACCGAAGCCAGGCCCAACGCGTCGATGCGCGCCAGGTCTTCGTCCGTGGCGCCGTGGTGCTGGCCCGATCGCCACATCATGCCCCGCTTCATCCGCCCCCCGCCGGCCACGGCATAACCACCGGCATCGCGGAAATTGTGAACCCCCTCAAGGACGAGGACACGGTCGTTCACGGCGTTCGCATTCATGGCTTTCCCGAGTCTCGCTATTGCCGATAGTAGCCATGCTTAGTATCGCCTCGAGCAAGGTCGGGACACAGGATTTTTCATGAACGCTGAAACCACGATTGCGGCCGAGGCCCCTGCCGAAGGCGACCTCGTCACGGTGACCGCGCCGCGCAAGCGCCCGCTTCGCAAGGTGCTGATGATCGCCGGCCCGGTCGTGGTTCTGGCCGCCGCCGCGTGGCTCTACCTGACCGGGGGCCGCTACGAATCGACCGATAATGCCTCGCTCCAGACGGGCATGGTCGCGATCAGCCCGAGCGTGGCAGGCACCGTCCTTGCGATCGAGGTCCACGAGAACCAGCGCGTTACCAAGGGCCAGGTCCTGTTCCGCATCAAGGCGAGCACGTTCGAGGCCAATGTCGCCCAGGCCGAGGCCGAACTCGCCAACGCCCGCACCGATGTGGGCTCGCTGCGCGCCGATTACCGCGAGGCGCTCTCGCAGGTCAGCGCCGCCCGCGCCCGCTATGCTTACGCGACCGGCGAGGCCGCGCGCCAGAAGTCGCTCGAGGCCGAAGGCATATCCTCGCGCGCCCAATACGACGAGGCCGCGACCGACGCCCTGACCGCGCGCGACGCGATCGCCGCCGCGCAGGCCAAGGCCGACTCGCTGCGCGCCAGTCTTGCGGGCACCGTGGACGGCGACGTCGAGCGCCAGCCGCTGGTGCGCAAGGCCGCATCGCAGCTCGCACAGGCCCGGATCGGCCTGTCGGACACGGTGGTGCGCGCGCCGCAGGACGGCGTCGTCACCCGCGTCAACCAGTTGCAGGTCGGCAATTTCGTCACCCCCGGACGCCCGGTCTTCATCATGACAGGGCTGAAATTCTGGGTGCAGGCCAACTTCAAGGAAGACCAGCTGCGCTACATGCGCGCCGGCCAGCCCGCGCGGATCACCGTCGATGCCTTCCCCGACCATGACCTGCGGGGCCATGTCGAGAGCTTCAGCCCCGGCACCGGTTCCAGCTTCGCCGTGCTGCCGGCCGAGAACGCGACGGGCAATTGGGTCAAGGTGGTCCAGCGCGTGCCGGTGCAGGTCACGATCGACCGGGTCCCGGCCGGGCTCCCGCTCAGCGCCGGCCTCAGCACCAATGTCGAGGTCGATACCGGCCACGAGCGCCACTTCTTAAGGCCCGACACGCAAACCCCGGCAGCGGCACGCTGACGGCGATGGCGTCCGCCGCCCTGGCCGCCGAGCCGGCCGTCTACCCCACCCGCGCCCGGCGGCTGCTGATCACGATCCCGTCGATGATCGCCTCCACCATGGTCGCGGTCGACATCACCATCGCCAACGTGGCGCTGCCGCACATGCAGTCGAGCCTCTCGGCCTCGCAGGAGCAGGTGCTGTGGGTGCTGACCTCGTACCTCGTCGCGGGCGCCATCGCCACGCCGCTGAGCGGCTGGCTTGCCGGGCGGCTGGGTCGCAAACTGGTGATGCTGGTCTCGGTCGCGGGCTTCACGGTCGCCTCGGCCGCATGCGGGCTGGCGACCGACCTCACCACCATCGTCCTCGCCCGCTTCCTTCAGGGCGCGTGCGGGGCGGCGCTGGTGCCGCTCAGCCAGGCGATCCTGCTCGACATCAACCCGCCCCAGGACCACGCCAAGGCCATGGCGATCTTCGCGCTCGGTTCGATGGCCGGGCCGATCATCGGGCCGACGCTGGGCGGCTACCTCACCGACGCCCTGAGCTGGCGCTGGGTGTTCTTCATCAACGTACCCTTCGGCATCCTCTCGTTCGCGGGCATGTGGGCGTTCCTGGTCCGCCGCCCCAACCGCGAGCATCCGCGCTTCGACATGTTCGGTTTCGCCACCGTGTCGATCGCCCTGGCCTCGCTGCAGCTCATCCTCGACCGGGGGGCGCATCTCGACTGGTGGGACTCGGGCGAGATCCGCATCTATGCCCTGATCCTCATCATCGCCGGCTGGCTCACCGTGGTCCACATGGCGACGGCGAAGAACACCTTCATCCGCCCCGAGCTGTTCCGCGACCGCAACTTCGCGGTGGGCTCTATCTTCAGCATCATGATCGGCATCGTCGCCTTCGCCACGATCCCGCTGATCGTGGTGATGACCCAGTCGCTGCTCGGCTACTCGGCGCTCGACGCAGGGATCGTCGGGTTGCCGCGCGCAATCGGCACGCTCGCCTCGATGCTGCTGGTGACGCGCCTCATCGCCGTGATCGACGTGCGCGCGGTCATCATCGCCGGCCTGTCGATCATGGCCGCGAGCATGCTGATGTACTCGCACATCGACCTCTACGTGGACGAGCGCGCGCTGCTGGCGATCGGTTTCGTGCAGGGCTTCGGCAGCGGGCTGATCTTCGTGCCGATCTCGGTGGTGGTGTTCTCCACCCTGCCCGCCGCCCTGCGCAACGAGGGCGCGGCGATGTACGCGCTCACCCGCAATGTCGGCAATGCGATCGGCATCTCGGTGCTCAACGTGCAGTTCATCCGCGACATCGCCGCCTCGCGCGACACGCTGGTCCAGGGCCTGCGCCCCGACAACCCGGCCGTGCTCTACGCGCGTCCCGACCTCGACTTCGGCTCGACCGAGGCTCTCGCCCGGCTGAGCGGCGAAGTGGCGCGCCAGGCGACCATGGTCGGCAATGTCGCGAGCTACCACTTCGTCTTCGTCCTGACGCTGATGCTCATACCGCTGGTGCTGCTGCTGCGGGCCAGCAGGAGCCCGGTCGACACCGCCTCGCTTCCGATTGGGGAATGACATGAAGCGCCTCTCCCTTGCCGCGCCGATCCTCCTCGTCGCGGGATGCACCACTGTCGGGCCGGACTATACGGCGCCCGAAGCGCCCGCGGCCACGGCAGGCTATGGCGCACCGGCCAAGGCCGAAGCCATTGCCTGGGGCCAGGGCCCCGACGGGCAATGGTGGAAGGCCTTCGCCTCGCCGCGGCTGGACAGCTTCGTCGACCGGGCCATCACCGGCAACCACAGCCTCGCCGCCAGCCGCGCGACTCTCGAGCGGGCGCGCCAGCGGATCGCCGCCGTCCGGGGCCGGCAGCTGCTACAAGTCGATGCCGATGCCCGCGCCGAGTATCAGAAGGTCAACCTCGCCGCCTTCGGCCTGTCCGACAGCTTCGGCGGCGGGGACATCCCGAACCCCGAGTTCGACCTCTACACGCTCGGCGGCGGCGTCTCCTACGACCTCGACCTGTTCGGCCGCAACCGCCGGGCGCTCGAACAGGCCGGCGCCGAGGCGCAGGCGCAGGCGCGCGCGGTGCAGGCCGCGCACCTGCTGATCGCGGGACGGGTGGTCGCGCAGGTGCTCGCCATCGCCTCGCTCAACGACACCATCGCCACGCAGCGCGCCCTGCTCGCGGAAGACGAACGCAACGCCTCGCTGACCGAGGCGCGGCGCAAGGCCGGTGCGGGAACGCTTGTCGAAGTGCTGAGCGCGCAGGGGCAGCTCGCGGGAGACCGCGCCACCACGCCCGCGCTCGAACGCCAGCTGGCGGAGGGCCGTGCGATGCTGGCGGTGCTGCTGGGCCTCTCGCCGGCCGAGCTGGAGGCGACCGACTTCGGCCTGGACGCGTTCGTGCTGCCCGCGCAGGTGCCCGTCGCCCTGCCGTCCGCGCTCGTCCACAGACGGCCGGACATCCTGGAAGCGGAAGCGCGCCTCCACGCCGCGGTCGCGGCCGTGGGTGTGGCCACCGCCGACCTCTATCCCGACGTGACGCTGGGCGCGAGCCTGACGCAGTCGACCTCCGAGCCGGACCGCATCGCCGGCAGCCGCTTCAACGCCTTCGACCTTTTCGCCGGCCTTTCCGCCCCGATCTTCCACGGCGGCACCCTCAAGGCCCAGAAACGCGGGGCCGAGGCGGAAGCACGCGCGGCGGCCGCGCGCTACCGGCAGGTCGTGAAGGAAGCGTTCGGCCAGGTCGCGGGCCTGCTCTGGGCACTCGACACCGACGACCGCGAGATCGCCGCGCGGCAGGAGGCGGCCGAAGTGGCAGGGCGCTCGCTGAAACTGTCGCGCCGCAGCTTCGAGGTGGGCAACAGCGGAGTCCTGCAGGTCCTCGACGCCAACCGGGCCTACCAGCGGGCTCAGCTCACCCTGCTCGACGCGCGGATCCGCCAGTACCAGAACGTCGCGCGGCTCTACGTCGCCACGGCGGGGGGATGGACGCCGGAGAATATACAGTCGGGGGGGTGAAACGGCGCGGGGCGCTCACCGGCACCTTGGCCGAACCGAAGCCTTGCTCGCGGATACGAAGTCCTGTGGAACATGGCGCCATCCACGCGGCAGGCGTGCATCGTCCGGCAAATCCGGAGACACCGACCGCGTGCTTACACCGCGCCGCTATTTCCGCGCCTGTTTAACGCGGCAACGCGCGAATACGCATGCAGATTGCGGGTCAAGCCAGCAGGAAGTATCCCAGCGCCGCCCAGCAGGCCATGCAGAGCAGGATCGCGACGATCAGGCCGCGGCCATCGTGCTCCTCCTCGCTGCGGCCCATGCGCTGCGCCGCATAAACCATGCCGGCAGGCAATCTCGTCGAAAAGCTCCCCGTTTCGGAAAAGCGTTCGAAATGAATAATGTTCTCTTCGGCGACCTTCATATTGCATCCTCAATGCCGAGACGATGTCCGAAGCGCTTCCGGCGCTCTACATCCTGATCAAACCCGCGGGGTGCACCTATTGGCGTCACGTCCCGCTCGTTACCTGTCGAACATATAACAAAATCTGTCAGATTGTTCCAGAATATCCCGAACGCCTCACATGATTTTAATCGCCGGAAAGAATGCGAAATTATATCCACTTAGAGGGTAATTTTTGATCTCGCCGACGACATATTTTTCGCTGCCGTTAGCTGTCGATTTTGCAGTGCAAAATCGGTGATCGTGGTGGATTTTCAGAGGCTCGCAATCGTTGCGCATAAATCGGGGGGGAAATCTGCCGCATGGCAGCAGCCACGGGCCAAATTGGCAGTGCACTGCAACACGCGTGGCGCTGAGGCCCATCCGGGTCGGGATTATGGAGAGGGAGACAGGGCGTTTCGCAGCGGAGCCAAACCGATTCGCGGAGTCGCTTTGAGCCGCCACCGTCGCCCTTCCGCGCCCTTGCCGCCGGCGATGGGGCATTCTAGGCTTGGGCCATGACCGCCAAGCCCAGCCTCAAGATCAAGATTCAGATCCATTGCGGCGCCGAAATTGCCATGGGTCCCGGCAAGGCGGACCTGCTCGACGCCATCCGGCAGCATGGTTCGATCTCCGCAGCCGGCCGTGCCATGACCATGAGCTATCGCCGGGCCTGGCTGCTGGTCGATGCGATGAACCGCTGCTGGGACGGCCCGCTGGTCCACACCGCACCGGGCCGCGCCGCCGGCAGCGGCGCGCGGCTGACCGAGCTGGGCGAAAGCGTGCTCGCCCATTACCGCGCGCTGCAGGACGGCATCGCAATGGCCTCGCGGGGACCGGATTACGACGCGCTGGCGGATCGCCTGCTGCCCGAACCGCGCGCCAGCCAGAAGGACTGACCCTCCCGCCGCGACCAACGCCGCCTCCACCGTGCCTTGCAATGTCGCACGCTCGATATACTGTGCGATACAATATCCCCCCGGAGTTCCCTTGATGTTGAAGTCCCTCGCCCGCTCGATGGCGATGCTGATGGCCGCGTTCGTCATCGCGCTGCCCGCCCAGATCCAGGCGGCGCCGGACCGGCAGGCGCCGCTCGTGCTGGCCGCCGCCAGCCTGCAGGAATCGATGAATGCCGCCGCGGACGGGTGGACGGCCAAGGGGCATCCGCGTCCGCGCATCTCGTTCGCGGGGTCCTCGGCGCTCGCCCGGCAGATTCAGTCCGGGGCGCCGGCGGACATCTTCGTCTCGGCCGACGAGCCATGGATGGACGCGGTGCAGGCCAAGGGCCTCGTCCGCAAGGGCACGCGCGTTTCGTTCCTGCGCAATTCGCTGGTGCTGATCGCCCCGCGCGCCAGCACCGTGCGCCTGCGCATCGCGCCGGGCATGCCGCTCGCCAGGGCGCTGGGAAGCGGCCGCCTCGCGATCGCCGACCCTTCAGGCGTGCCGGCGGGCGTCTATGCCAGGCAGGCCCTGACGAGGCTCGGCGCCTGGAATTCGGTGCAAGGCCAGCTGGCGCCGGGCGAAAGCGTACGGGCGGCGCTGGCGCTCGTCAGCCGCGGCGCGGCGCCGCTGGGCGTGGTCTACGCGACCGATGCGCGCGCCGATCCGGGCGTGCGCGTCGTCGGCGTGTTCCCGGCCTCGAGCCACGACCCGATCAGCTACCCGGTCGCGGTGATCGCCTCCTCGCGCAACCCGGAGGCCGAAGCCTTCCGCCGCTATCTCGTGTCGGCCGAGGGCAAGGCGGTGTTCCGCCGCTTCGGGTTCGGGACGAAATAGCGCCATCGTGGAGCTTCTTTCGCCGGCCGAATGGCAGATCCTGCTGCTGTCGCTCAAGGTCAGCGGCGTTGCCATGGCGGCGGCGCTGCCGGTGGCCTTCGCGCTCGCCTGGGTGCTCGCGCGATGGCGGTTTCCGGGCAAGGTCCTGCTGGACGCCGTGGTCCATCTCCCCCTGGTGCTGCCGCCGGTGGTGACGGGGTGGCTGCTGCTGATCGCCTTCAGCCCCAACGCTCCTGCCGGGCGCTTCCTCGAGCAGGCGTTCGGGCTCACGTTCCTGTTCCGCTGGACCGGCGCGGCGCTGGCGGCGGCGGTCATGGCGCTGCCGCTGATGGTGCGCGCGATGCGGCTGTCGCTGGAGGCGGTCGACCGCAGGCTGGAAGGCGCGGCGCGAACGCTCGGCGCCGGGCCGTGGTGCACCTTCGCAAGCGTCACGCTGCCGCTTTCGGCCAACGGCATCCTTGCCGCGCTGGTGCTGGGCCTCGCGCGGTCGGTGGGCGAGTTCGGCGCCACGATCACGTTCGCCTCGAACATTCCGGGCGAGACGCAGACGCTGCCGCTGGCCATCTACAGCGCCCTGCAGATGCCGGGTTCCGACGTCCAGGTCGCGCGGCTGGCCGGGCTGTCGGTGGCGCTTTCGGTGGCGGCACTCGTGCTGTCGGAGTGGCTGGCGCGGCGCAGTGGGCAGGAGAAGGGTCGCCATGTCCTTTGATGTCGCGGTGACGCTGCGGCGCGGGCCGCTGCGCCTGAGCTACGCGTTCGTCGCCGGGCCCGGCCTGACCGCGCTGTTCGGCCCCTCGGGCGCGGGCAAGACCAGCCTGCTCGACGCCGTCGCCGGACTGGCGCGGCCCGTGGAGGGCCACATTACGGTCGCGGGCACCGTCCTTTTCGACCGCGCCGCCGGCATCGACCTCCAGCCGGAGCGCCGCCGCTGCGGCTACGTGTTCCAGGACCTGCGCCTGTTCCCCCATCGCACGGTGCGCGAGAACCTCAGGTTCGGGCTGAAACCCGCGGCGCAGCCAGCGCTCGACTGGGACCACACGCTCGACCTGCTGGGCATCGGCGCCCTGCTCGATCGCATGCCCGCGACGCTTTCGGGCGGCGAGGCGCAGCGCGTCGCGATCGGGCGGGCCTTGTTGTCGGGGCCGCAATTCCTGCTGATGGACGAGCCGCTCGCCTCGCTCGACCTCGACCGGCGCAGCGAAATCCTCGGCCTGATCGAGCGCATCCGCGACGAGCTGCGGCTGCCGATCCTCTACGTCAGCCATGACCGCGCGGAAGTGGAGCGGCTGGCGGATCACGTCGTGCCGGTTGCGCCGTCCCCGGCCTGACCGGGGACGGCGTCAGCTCTGCGATACCGGGGTGCGGACCACGAGCCCTTCAAGCGCGTCCGTCACCGGGATCTGGCACGACAGGCGGACGCCGGGATCGGTATCGCCGCTGGCCTCGATCATCGGTTCCTCGATCTCGGTGACATCGCCCGTCACCGCGCGCCAGGCGGGTTCGACGTGGACGCGGCAGGTGCCGCAATAGGCGTTGCCGCCGCAGATCGCCTCGATCGCCTCGATCCCGCCCGCGAGGGCGTTCTCCATCAGCGAGAGCCCGCTGGCGGCGTCGATGCGCTGCTCGCGGCCGTCCGCCGCGACGAAGGTGATGCCGACCATGCGCGCCGGGTCAGGTGCGATCGCAGGCGACGACCGCGCCGCGTAGTTCGTAGCCCTGTATCTGCGGGTTCCACAGGACCTCCGGCTCCGACACCAGCCGCACGCCGGGAAGCCGCAGCAGCCGGTCGAGGAAGATGCGCGTCTCGTGCAGCGCCACCTGCGCGCCGGGGCAGCGGTGCGGGCCGTCGCCGAAGCTCATGTAGGGCCCGGCGACCTTCATGCGCTTCGCCCGGTCGGGGTCGAGCTGGAAGGGGCACGGCCCGGTGATGGCCTCGTCGACATTGGCCTCGCGGATCGAGATGCACGCCGTCTCGCCATCGGCCAGCACGCCCTCGACCGGCTCGGCCGCGCGGCGGTGGAGCATCGAGGCGACGGGATCGAGGCGCAGGATTTCCTCGAGGATGGCGAACTGGTCGTCCTGCCCGCCGCCGAGGAAGCGTTCGCGAAGGTCCGCCTTTTCGAACAGGTGCCACGCCGCCATGACGATGAACTCCCGCGTCGTCATCATGCCCGCCCCGCCGTAGCTGAGGCACTCCATGATCATGCCCTTCTTCGAGTAGTTCTCCTTGACCATGTGGGAAATCACGTCGTCGCGCGGCTGCCTGCGGCGCGCCTCGATGGCGGGCAGCAGGTCGTGCTTCCAGAAGGCCCCGACGTGGACCAGCATCCTGGCGGCGAACACCAATGCGTTGAGCCGCCCGGGCCTGCGCCCGACCGAGGCGTCGAGCACCTTCTTCACCCGCCTGGCGAGGTTCGCATTGGTGTCGCTGTCGGTCAGTCCGACGATGTCGGCCGCGACGTCCACCGCCATCTGCCAGCTCAGTTCGTCGAGCGGGGCCGATCCCCTCGCCTGAAGGTCGGCGACGATGCCGTCCATGGTCCGGATCATCACCGCCTGATGGCGGGTGACGATGGTTCTCGGCGCGAACAGGCCGGCGACGGCGGCGCGGCGCTTGCGGTGCAGGTCGCCGTCGAGGAAGAAGAACGATATCTCGTCGGGATGGCTGAGGTCGACCACTTCCGCGCTGGCACCGGCCTGGCGCACCTTCGGCGAGCGCAGGATGTCGCGCCCTAGCGCGAACGAGCCGATCACGCGCGATCCCGGCGCGGGGGCGAGGTTCGCCTCGGCCACTCTCGCGCTCTTGCGGTCGTCGCGGCCATGGCCGACCGGACAGCCGGTCGCCTCGGTGGGGGCCTGGGTCGCCGTCGTCATCTGGACTCTCCCTCGCCGGATCCGCCTCGCGGACGATCACGATTTATGTGATACACAGTAGATCTTTATGCCGGGTACGGGAAGCCATAGTTCGCTCGAGGTGCTTGACCCACGCCGCAATGACAGCGACCTTCAGGCGCGGTCTAACGGGACTTGTCAGTACCCTTGCGAGGGCATCACCGGTAATGGTCCCGCGGGATTATGGAGGGAAGCGATGCGCATTCTGGTGGTGGGGCCCACGGGCCGGACGGGTAGCCATGTGATCGACGCCTTGCGCGGCCGGGACCCCGATGTCGCGATCCGCGGGTTCTGCCGCTATCCCGAAACCCGCGCGCGTTCGATCGAGGTCATTCCGGGCAATCTCGAAACGGGAGACCGCCGCTCGATCGAAGTCATTCCCGGAAACCTCGAGACGGGCGATCGCCGCTCGATCGAGGTCATTCCCGGCAACCTCGAAACCGGCGACCGCCGCTCGCGCTCGATCGAGGTCATCCCCGGCAACCTCGAAACCGGCGACCGCCGCGCGCGCGCCGTCGATTGCCTGTGCGGGGATCTGGAGAACCCGGCCGACCGCGCGCTGGCGGTCGAGGGGATCGACACCGTGATCCACTACGCCCCGGCCTTCCACCCGCGCGAGGCGGCGATGGGGACGGGCATGATCGACGCGGCCGTCTCAGCCGGGACGAAGCGGTTCGTCTATGTCTCCGCGCTCCATGTCCAGGCCAGCAGCGTTCCGGGCAATGCCGCCAAGCTGGAGGTCGAGGGGTACCTTGCCGAGTCAGGCCTCGAATGGACGATCCTGCGCCCGCAGAGCTTCATGCAGAACATCGACGTGGCCGCAGCGCTCGATGCCGGGGCGCTCGAACTGCCCTTCCCGCTCGGCGCGCGGCAGGGCCATGTCGATCTGGCGGACCTTGCCGAAGTGCTGGCCAAGGTCGCGACCGAGGACGGCCACGCCCTCGCCAGCTACGACATCGCCAGCGACGAGGCCCTGAGCACGGCCGAGATCGCCGCGCTGATCGCCACGGTGAGCGGCCGGGCGGTGGCGTCCGGCGAAATGCCCGCCGCGCAGCTGGTCGCCGGCCTCGAAGCGGCAGGCGCCGCTTCGGCCTACGTGGTCGACGCGGTCAGCCGCCTCAACGCCTGGCAGGCGCGCACCGGCGGGCGGGGCAATGCCAATACGCTGCGCTGGCTGCTCGGCCGCGAGCCGGCCCGCTTCGAGGACTACGTGCGGCGCAGCCTGCAGGCGGCCTAGCCCGCCCCGATCAGTTCCCGGCCGATAAGCATGCGGCGGATCTCGTTGGTGCCCGCGCCGATGTCGAGCAGCTTGGCGTCGCGCAGGTAGCGTTCGACCGGCCAGTCCTTGGTATAGCCCGCGCCGCCCAGCGCCTGCACCGCCTCGCCCGAGACGCGGAAAGCGTTCTCGCTCGCCAGCAGGATCGCGCCCGCCGCGTCGAAGCGCGTGGTCTGCCCGGCATCGCAGGCCCGCGCCACCGCATAGACATAGGCACGGGCGGACTGCAGCGCGACGTACATGTCGGCGACCTTGGCCTGCATCAGCTGGAACGCGCCGATCGGCTTGCCGAACTGCCTGCGCTCGCGAAGGTAGGGGATGACGGTGTCGAGGCAGGCCTGCATGATGCCGAGCTGCAATCCGGCAAGCACCACGCGCTCGTAGTCGAGCCCGCTCATCAGCACGCCGACGCCGCCGTGGAGCGGGCCCATGACGTTCTCTTCCGGCACCAGGCAGTCGTCGAACACCAGCTCGCAGGTGGGCGAGCCGCGCATGCCCATCTTGTCGATCTTCTGGCCGATCGAGAAACCGGCCATGCCCTTTTCGATCAGGAACGCGGTGATGCCCTTGGAGCCCTCGCCGGTCTTGGCGTAGACCACCAGGGTGTCGGCGCAGGTGCCGTTGGTGATCCAGAACTTGGTGCCGTTGAGGCGGAAGCCGCCGGGGACGGCCTCGGCGCGCAGCTTCATGGAAACCACGTCCGAGCCCGCGCCGACTTCCGACATGGCGAGGCTGCCGACGTGCTCGCCCGAGATCAGGCGGGGGAGGTACTTCGCCTTCTGTTCGTCGGTGCCCCAGCGGCGGATCTGGTTGACGCACAGGTTCGAGTGCGCACCGTACGACAGCCCGACCGAAGCCGAGGCCCGGCTCACTTCCTCGACCGCGATGACGTGTTCGAGATAGCCGAGGCCGATGCCGCCCCACTCCTCCTCGACCGTGATGCCGTGCAGGCCGAGCGCGCCCATCTCGGGCCACAGCTCGCGCGGGAACCAGTCCTCGGCGTCCACTTTGGCGGCCAGCGGCGCGATGCGCTCGTCGGCGAAACGGGCGACGGTGTCGCGGATCATCTGCGCGCTCTCGCCCAGCGCGAAGTCGAAATCGGGGGTGGCGCGCATGTCTTTTGACCCTTTCGCTGAGTGCCTCTCCCGGATGCCTCTAGAGCAATAACGATGCTTCGCGAAGATGGATTGTTACCGTATCCCGCAACGCCTGCGAGCGTTGCAATACATGCCCCCATCCCGTCGCGGTTCGAACTGTGTCGCCCCGAGGCCAGACTCTCCGGTCAGGCCGGTTAAACCGCCTCCCCCTCCCCGATCCGCAGCGCGGCCACCGCCGCGACCATGAGCGTGCCTGCCGCGAAGGCCATCGTCCAGATCGGCTCGCCGGAGAAGAAGGCTTTCATGATCGAGCCCATCACCGTCGCCACCAGCAGCTGCGGCAGCACCACGAAGACGTTGAACAGCCCCATGTAGATGCCCAGCTTCGCCTGCGGCAGGCTGCTCGCCAGGATCGCATAGGGCATGGCGAGGATCGAGGCCCAGGCGACGCCGATGCCGATCTCGGCCACCAGCAGCGCCCTGGGATCGCGCAGCAGGAGAAAGCCTGCGAACCCCGCGGCACCGGCGACGAGGCACAGCGCATGGGTCCGCGCCTTGCCCAGCCGCGCCGAGAGCAGCGGCAGCAGCGCCAGCGCGGCCACGGCGGCAACGCCGTTGTAGACCGAGAACAGCACTCCCACCCAGTTACCCGCCTCCTGGTAGGCCGCGCTCGCCGGGTCGGCCGAGCCGAAGTGGTACTGCGCGACCACCGGCGTGGTGTTGATCCACATGATGAACAGCGCGGACCAGCTGAAGAACTGCACGAAGGCCAGCCGCTTCATCAGCGGCGGCATCCCTGCGAAGTCGCCGACGATCCCCGCCAGCATCGAGGCGCTGCGCCCCGCCCGCGCCAGCCGGATCGCCAGCATCGTCGCCGCCCCGTAGCCCGCCAGCAGCCCGGCGAGCAGGTAGACTTCCTTTTCCAGCGCCCATGCCCGCACCAGCGCCGCGACCACGGCGCCGGCAGCGATCCACGCCAACCCGCCCAGCATGCTGCGCGCGGCAAGCGCCGAGGCGGCGGCGGCGCCGTCTTCCCCCTGCCCGTCGCCGAACGCGGCCTGTTCTTCGGGCGAGTATTCGCGCGTGGTCAGAACCGTCCACAGCACCGCCGCGAGCAGCGCCGCTCCGCCGGCCCAGAAGCTGAAGCGCACGGTGTCGGGAATCTCCCCCGCCCCGGCGGCATTGGAGACGCCGAGGTGCTCCAGCACGTAGGGGAACAGCGAGCCGACCACGGCGCCCGAGCCGATGAAGGCGGTCTGCACAGCGTAGCCGGCGGTGTGCTGGTCGCGGCGCAGCATGTCGCCGACGAAGGCGCGGAACGGCTCCATCGAGACGTTGAGGCTGGCATCGAGCATCCACAGCAGCATCGCCGCCATCAGCAGGCCCGAGCCCGAGCCCGACCCCGCGCTTTCGGGCATGAGCAGGAGCGCCGCCGTCGCCAGTACCGCGCCGGCCAGGAAGTACGGCCGCCGCCGCCCCAGCCGGCCCAGCCAGGTGCGGTCGGACAGGTGGCCGACGATCGGCTGGACCAGCAGCCCGGTCAGCGGCGCCGCGACCCACAGCGCCGGCAGGTCGTCGATGCCCGAGCCAAGCGACTGGAAGACGCGGCTCATGTTCGCGTTCTGGAGGGCGAAACCGATCTGGATGCCGAAGAAGCCGAAGCTGATGTTCCACAGCCCCGCCCAGCCCTGGCGCGGCTTTTCCGTCGTGGCGTCGATCATCGCGTCCTTCCCCGTTCCGCGCGGACTGGTGCCGCGTTGGATATGGCGACTGCCTCGCATGGCGGGTCCCAGGCGACAATACGCATACGAATGCAAGGGACTGACCTCGAGCGCCCCTCCTCACACACGCCGTAGGCCCCGCGCAGCCGGGGACCCCGCTTTTTCCATCCTCCGCTGCGTACGAGAACAAGCGGGGTCCCCGCCTTCGCGGGAACGACGAGGTGTTACTTCAGTCCTTGAACATCCTGTCGCTTCGCTACCCGGCCGTGCTGCGCCGCACCACCAGCCGTGCGGGCAAGGTGCGCGAGGGGGTCTCGCGGTCCTCGATCTGGCCCGCCAGCGTCTCGACCAGCAGTTCGCCCGCGCATCGCAGGTCCTGCATCACGGTGGTGAGCGGCGGGTTGGTCATGCTGGCGGCGGGAAGGTCGTCGAATCCCATGACGGCGACGTCGCCCGGGATCGCCAGCCCCGCCTCGGCCAGCGCGCGCATGGCGCCCACCGCGATGGTGTCGCTGGCGGCGAACACCGCGTCGAAGGCCACGCCCTGTGCGATCAGCGTGCGCATCGCCGCGTGGCCCATGTCCTCGAGGTTGACGACATCGCGTTGCAGGCGCGGGTCGGGCGCGATATTCGCTGCCTCCAGCGCCTCGCACAGGCCCCGGTAGCGGTCGGCAAACTCGGGGTAATGCTCGTCCGCCTGCCCCAGAAACGCGATGCGGCGGCGCCCAAGGCCGATCAGATGCTCGCCCGCCATGCGGCCCGCACCGAGGTTGTCCGAGCCCACGGTGACGCCGATGTTCGCTTCGTCGACGCTGCCCCAGCGTACGAAATGGGTGCCCTGCCCGACCAGCTGGCGCAGGCGGCTTTCATAGAGCTTGTAGTCGCCGTAGCCGAGCAGGATCAGCCCGTCGGCGCGGTGGCTGTCCTGGTAACGGACGTGCCAGTCGTCCTCCAGCTTCTGGAACGAGATCAGCAGGTCCAAGCCCCGGCTGGCGCAGGCGCGCGTGATAGCGCCGAGCATCGCCAGGAAGAACGGGTTGATCCTGGAATCCTCGGGCGCCTGCTCCTCAAAGAACAGCAGCGCGATGGTGTTCGAGCGCTGCGAACGCAGCGACGAGGCGTTCTTGTCGACCGAATAGTTCAGTTCGCGCGCGATCGCCTCGATCCGCTCGCGCGTCGCCGCGCTCACCGACTTGCTGCCGCGCAGCGCCCGGCTGACCGTCGGCTGCGAGACGCCGGCCCGGTAGGCGATGTCGAAACTGGTCGGTCGATTGGTCGGTTTGCGTCCCATCTCTCTTTTCTCGATAGCTGCGCCCAGAGTGGTGCTGCATTGCAACAACCTGGGTTGACCTGGCTCCAAACCCTTTGAACTGCACGCCTAAGTCGTGTCGCGAAGGTTGCATGGAAGCCACGCAGCGTCGCCCGTCGGCATCTGCGTATACGTATGCCATATTATGCGCATCGCAATATCCCCTTAAGCAACAGGGGTCGATGGAGTCGCGGCAGCAATGTGCGGACCCTCGGAGGAACACTACGGTCGCACGGTTCGCAAAAAACCGACCGGGTCAGGGAGAGGACAAGGAAATGCCGCTTCACAAAGCAATTTCGGCTGCCGGGACGTCGTCCGGCATGGCCATCGCCGCTGCATTGGTCGCCGCCGCCATGCCGGCCGGAGCCTATGCGCAGGACGCCCAGCAACCCACGGGTGACGAGGTCGTCGACGATGCCGGCTCGATCGTGGTCACCGGTTTCCGCGCCTCGCTGCAGAGCGCGATCAACCAGAAGCGCAACGCCGAGCAGATCGTCGAATCGGTCTCGGCCGAGGACATCGGCAAGCTGCCCGACGCCTCGATCGCCGAATCGATCGCCCGCCTGCCCGGCCTGACCTCGCAGCGCGTCAACGGCCGTTCGAACTCGATCGCCATCCGCGGCTTCTCGCCCGACTTCTCGACCACGCTGCTCAACGGGCGCGAGCAGACCTCGACCGGCGACAACCGCGCGGTGGAATACGACCAGTATCCGTCCGAGGTCGTGAGTTCCGTCAACGTCTACAAGACGCCGATGGCCAGCCTCGTCGGCCAGGGCCTGTCGGGCACCGTGGACATGCGCACGATCCGTCCGCTCGACGCGGGCAAGCGCATCGTCTCGGTCGGCGCGCGCGGTTCCTATGCGGACCTGGGCAAGCTCAACGCCGGCTCGACCGACAAGGGCTACCGCGTCAACGCGATGTACGTGGACCAGTTCGCGAACGACACGCTGGGCATCGCGCTGGGCGCCAGCTACACCGACGAACCCTACCAGGTCGAGGAATACAACGCCTGGGGCTACTCGGACCTCGCCAACGGCGACCGCGTGATCGGCGGCGCCAAGGCGCTCGTCACCTCGACCAAGCTCAAGCGCCTCGGCTTCAACGGCACGCTCGAATGGCGCCCGACGCCGAACCTGACGACCACGCTCGACGGGTTCTATTCCGACTTCAAGGACGACCAGATCAAGCGCGGCATCGAGATGCCGCTGGCCATGGACCCCGACACCGCCGTGCTGAACCCGGGCTACACGGTCGAGGATGGCCTGGTCACCGCGGGCGCGTTCTCGGGCGTCAAGAGCGTGGTGCGCAACGACCTGTTCCAGCGCCACGCCAAGCTCTACTCGTTCGGCTGGAACACCAAGTGGGAAGGCGACGACGGCTGGAACGCCTTCCTCGACGTCAGCTATTCCAAGACCGACCGCAGCGAACTGACGATCGAGACCAACGCCGGCACCGGCCGCAACACGATCGGCGCCTATGACACCATCGGTTTCGCCACCGGCACCAAGGGCTCGGTGTTCTCGCCCGGCCTGGACTACGGCGATTTCGACACGATCCTGCTGACCAGCCCGCAGGGCTGGGGCGGCACCCAGATCGCGCCCGACGGCACCGCCATCCGCAACGGCCAGGACGGCTACTACAACAACCGTCACATCAAGGACGAGCTGTGGCAGTTCCGCACCGAGGTCGAGCATGAGTTCGAAAGCGGTCCGCTGCATTCGTTCCAGGTCGGCATGAACTACACCAACCGCTCCAAGACGCTGGTGCCCGAGGAATACTTCCTGGGCCTCGCCGCCAACACCGACGGCCTGACCAGCGTGGTGGTGCCCGAGCAGTACCGCGAAGGCACGACCGATCTCGGCTATGCCGGCCTCGGACGGGTCATCAGCTACGACCCCGCCGCGCTGGTGCGCGACGGGATCTACAACCGCGTCGCCAACCCCTACGGCGATGTCGTGGTCAAAAGCTACGCGATCCGCGAGCGGCTGATGACGGCCTACCTGCAGGGCAACCTCGACAGCGACATCGGCTCGGCGCACCTGACCGGCAACTTCGGCGTCCAGGCACAGTGGACCGACCAGAACTCGAACGGCGGCACCGCCGTCCTGCTCGGCACCAACCCGAACGGTTCGCCCAACGTCGGCGCCACGGCGCGCAAGGAAAGCACCGACTACCTCGACGTGCTGCCCAGCCTCAACCTGTCGCTGCGCTTCCCCGGTGAGTTCGTGGTCCGCTTCGCCGCCGCCCGCGAGATCATCCGCCCGCGCCTCGACGACATGCGCGCCTCGGAAAGCTTCAGCTACCTGGTGACCGAAGACGCCGGCGGCGCCCCCGTCGCCCAGGTCAGCGGCAGCTCGGGCAACCCGGACCTGCGTCCCTGGCGCGCCAATGCGCTCGACCTGACGTTCGAGAAGTACTTCGCCGGCAAGGGCTACATCGCCGCGCAGTTCTTCTGGAAGGACCTCAAGAGCTACGTCTACAACCAGGACGTCCTCGTCCCCACCAGCAGCCTCGCGCTGGCCCCGGCGGACGACGACGTGCCCTTCGCCGAGACCGCGCTGATCAACGTCCCGATCAACGGCAAGGGCGGCAAGCTCTACGGCGTCGAGATCGCCACGACCCTGCCGTTCGACGCCTTCGTATCGGCGCTGGAAGGCTTCGGCGTGACCGGCTCGGTCGCCTATACCAAGAGCAAGATCCAGCCCTCGCCGGGCGAGGCCGCCAGCGCGCTTCCGGGCTATTCCAAGTGGGTCGCCAACGGCACCGCCTACTTCGAGAAGGCCGGCTTCAACGCCCGCGGGTCGGTGCGCTATCGCTCGACGTTCCTTGGCGAAGTCTCGGGCTTCGCGGCCAACCGCGTGCGTCGCCGCGCGGCATCGGAAACGATCGTGGACGCGCAGATCGGCTACGACTTCCAGCCGGGCAGCGCGCTCGAGGGCCTCTCCCTCTACATCCAGGGCCAGAACCTCACCGACGCGCCCTTCGTCACCACCAACCCCGGCGACGACCGCGAGGTCATCGACTACCAGACCTACGGCCGCCGCTTCCTGGCCGGCTTCACGTACAAGTTCTGAGCGCCTCGCGGGCATTCGCGTCATTGCGCTTCCGGCGCCGCAGGGGATCCTCCTCCCCACCTGCGGCGCCGACGGGCGGAACCGGCGAGGTCTTCCCTCCCCTTTCCGGTTCCGCCCAACGTCTTCACACCGGCCGCGGTGACGCTGCCCGAAAATCGCCGCCGCCCCGAGGCCGTTTCGGAGTGACGATGACGGGCCGTCCGCAGCGCGACATGAAACGCGATCGCTTCCCGGCCGAGCCGGGAATGCCGTCCTCGGAGAACGCCTGATGAACCGCCTCCTTCCCTCGCTCATGGCCCTTGCACTGGCCCTCGGCCACGGCGCGGCGGCGGCCAGCCCCGAAACGGACATGCGTGCCCGCACGCCCGAGCAGGAAGTGATCTACTTCGTCCTGCCCGACCGCTTCGAGAACGGCGACACCGCGAACGACCGGGGCGGCCTCAAGGGCGGAAAGCTCCAGACCGGCTTCGATCCGACCGACAAGGGCTTCTACCACGGCGGCGACCTCAAGGGCCTGACACAGCGCCTCGACTACATCCAGGGTCTCGGCGCCAGCGCGATCTGGGTCGGGCCGATCTTCAAGAACAAGCCGGTGCAGGGCGCGAAGGGCGCCGAAAGCGCGGGCTACCACGGCTACTGGATCACCGATTTCACGCAGGTCGATCCGCACCTCGGCACCAACGCCGACTTCAAGGCCCTCGTCGATGCCGCCCATGCGCGGGGCATGAAGGTCTACATGGACATCATCGCCAACCACACCGCCGACGTGATCCGGTACGCGCAAGACGCCGCCGAGGGCTTCCCGTACCGCTCGCGGGCGGACTATCCCTTTTCGGGGCGCGGCGGCGTCAGAGGCCCGGCGATCAACCCCGGTTTCGCGGGCGACGCGGTTCCCACCGCCGACAACTGGGCCAGGCTCACCGACCCGACCTTCGCCTACACCCCCGTCGTCCCCAAGGCCGAGCGCAAGGTGAAAGTCCCCGCCTGGCTCAACGACCCGATCTACTACCACAACCGCGGCAACACCGACTGGAAGGGCGAGAGCGCGCAGTACGGCGATTTCGTCGGGCTCGACGACCTCGCCACCGAGAACCCGCGCGTGGTCTCGGGCATGATCGAGATCTACGGCGACTGGATCGATCGCTTCGGGATCGACGGCTTCCGCATCGACACCGCCCGCCACGTCAATCCCGCGTTCTGGCGGGCCTTCGTCCCCGCCATGATTGCCCGCGCCAAAGCGAAGGGCGTGCCCAACTTCCATGTCTTCGGCGAAATCGCCACCGAGGACTTCGACACCGCCCTGCTCGCCTCGTGGACGCGCAATGCCGGCCTGCCCGCCGTGCTCGACTTCGCCTTCATGCGCGCGGCTCTCACCGCGAGCGGCGGCAGGGACGGCACCCGGCAACTGGCCCGCCTGGTCGATGACGACGCCCTCTACGAAGGCGGCAAGGCCGGCGCGATGCAGCTGCCCACCTTCCTCGGCAATCACGACGCCGGGCGCCTGGGCATGTTCCTCAGGCAGGCCCGCCCCGACATCGGCGCCGACGAACTGCTCGCCCGCGACAAGCTGGCCCATGCGCTGCTGCTGACGCTGCGCGGGGTGCCGACGATCTACTCGGGCGACGAACAGGGCTTCGTCGGCGCGGGCAACGACCAGCTTTCCCGGCAGGACATGTTCGCCTCGAAAGTCCCGGCGTACAATTCCGAGGCACTGATCGGCACCGACGCGACCACCGCGCAGGCCAACTTCGACACCGCGCACCCGCTCTACCGGTTCATCGGCGAGCTTGCCAAACTGCGGCGCGCGACGCCGGCCCTGACCTCGGGTACGACGGTCCTGCGGGCCGCGTCGGACGAGCCGGGCCTCTTCGCCGTCTCGCGCTTCGATCCGAAGGACGGGCGCGAAGTGCTGCTGGCGTTCAACACCTCGACCAAGCCGCTGTCCGCGCAGGTACAGGTCGACCCCGCCTCGCACGGGTTCGCCGCGCTGGCCGGAAGCGGCTGCGCCCCGGCGCCGAGCGCGCCCGGCTCGGCCACGGTTACGCTTGCGCCGCTCGGTTTCGCCGTTTGCGCCGCCTCGGCCCCAGACGCACGCTAACCCCGCGCTAATGCCTCCCTATCGACACATGGATGCCCCGGAACCGGCGATGACGAACCCCGACACGAACGCACAGGCCCCATGGTGGCAAGGCGCGGCGATCTACCAAATCTACCCGCGCAGCTTCGCCGATTCCAACGGCGACGGCATCGGCGACCTGCCCGGCATCACCGCGCGGCTAGATCACGTCGCGCGGCTAAGTGTCGATGCGGTATGGATTTCTCCTTTCTACCGCTCGCCGATGGCCGACTTCGGCTATGACATTTCCGACTACTGCGGGGTCGACCCGATGTTCGGCACGCTGGCGGATTTCGACGCCCTCATCGCCAGGGCCCGCGACCTCGGCCTCAAGGTCATCGTCGACCAGGTCTACGCCCATACCTCCGACCAGCACCCCTGGTTCGCCCAAAGCCGCGCCAGCCGCGACAACCCCCGCGCCGACTGGTACGTCTGGGCCGACCCGAAGCAGGACGGCACGCCGCCCAACAACTGGCAGTCGATCTTCGGCGGCCCCGCATGGCGCTGGGATGCGCGGCGCGGGCAGTATTACATGCACAACTTCCTGGTCTCGCAGCCGCAGCTCAACGTCCATAACCCGGACGTGCAGCAGGCGCTGCTGGACGTGGCGAAGTTCTGGCTCGATCGCGGGGTCTCGGGCTTCCGCATCGACGCGCTCAACCACTCGATGCACGACCCCATGCTGCGCGACAATCCGCCCGCGCCCGAAGACGGCGCCCTGCGCACGCGGCCGTACGACTACCAGACCCAGCTGCACAACCAGTCGCACCCCGCGATCCTGCCGTTCATCGAGCGGTTGCAGGCACTGATCGCCAGCTACCCCGGCACGTTCTCGCTGGCCGAGGTCGGCGGCCTCAATTCCGGCACGGAGATGAAGGCGTTCACGCAAGGGGCCGCCCGGCTCGACAGCGCCTACGGCTTCGACTTCCTCTATGCCGACAGCCTGACCCCGAAGCGCATCGCCGCCGCCCTCGACTTCTGGCCCGACGAGCCCGGCATGGGCTGGCCGAGCTGGGCCTTCGAAAACCACGACGCCCCGCGCGCGCTCTCCCGCTGGTGCGCGCCGGAGGACATCGGCGCCTTCGCGCGGATGAAGACGATGCTGCTGCTGTCGCTGCGGGGCAACCCGATCCTGTTCCAGGGCGAGGAACTGGGCCTGCTGCAGGACGAGATTCCCTTCGAGCAGCTGCGCGACCCCGAGGCGATCGCCAACTGGCCGCTCACCCTCTCGCGCGACGGCGTGCGCACTCCCCTGCCGTGGATGGCGCAGGACGAGCACGGCGGCTTCACCTCCTCGGCGCCCTGGCTTCCGCTGAGCCCGCACAACCTCGAACGCGCGGTCGACCGGCAGGAGGCGGACCCCGCCTCGCTGCTCAACCTGACGCGCGAATTGCTGCAGCTCCGTGCCGGCACCGCCGCGCTGCGCCGGGGTTCGTGCGACGTGCTGGTCGCGGACGAAACCCGCCTCGTGCTGCGCCGCAGGCTCGATGGCGCAAGCCTGATCGCCGCGTTCAACATCAGCCCGAACGCCGCGCTTTGGCCAACCGAAATTCCGAGCCACGGCCGCGTCCTCGCCGCCGTGAACGACGCAAAGCCCGGTACGCTGCCCGCTTGGGGCGGCCTTTGGATCATCGAAGGAGAAACCGCATGAAGCCGTTCGACCTGCTGGCCGGCGCCGGCATCGCCCTCGCCGTATTCGCCGCCGCTCCGGTGCTGGCCGAAGAGGTCACCGCCACTTCTCCCGACGGCTCGATCGTGCTCACCGTCGCCACCGACAACGACAGCCGCCCGACCTGGTCGCTCTCGCGCAAGGGCAAGCTGCTGATCGCACCGAGCAAGCTGGGCTTCGTGCTGACCGACGGGCTCAACATGGCCCGCGGCTTCACCATCGCGGGCAGCGAAACCGCCAAGGGCAACGACACCTGGGAACAGCCCTGGGGCGAACGCCGCTTCGTCAAGGACACCTACAACCAGGTCACGGTGCGCTTCCAGCAGGGCGCGACCTACGGCCAGCGGCGCATGAACGTGACCTTCCGCCTGTTCGACAACGGCGTCGGCTTCCGCTACGAAATCCCCGAGCAGCCCGGCCTCAAGACGATGAACATCGCCGAGGAGACCACCGAGTTCGATATCGTCCCCAAGGGCACCGCATGGTGGATCCCCGGCGGCGAGTGGAACCGCTACGAACAGGTCTACCAGCAGACCCCGATCGACGCGGTCTCCACCGCGCACACGCCGATCACCATGAAGCTGGAGGACGGCACTCACCTGTCGTTCCACGAGGCGGCCCTGGTCGATTACGCCGGCTACTGGTTCAAGCGCGCCGAAGGCCAGAAATTCCGCACCACGCTCTCGCCCTCGTCGCGCGGTGCCCGGGTCGTGCGCGATCTGCCCTTCGCCACGCCCTGGCGCACGGTCCGCATCGCCGACAATGCGGCCGGGCTGGTCGAGAACGACCTCGAACTCAACCTCAACGAACCCAACAAGCTGGGCGACGTCAGCTGGGTGAAGCCCGCCCGCTACATCGGCATCTGGTGGGGCATGATCCGCAACGACTGGACCTGGGCGGAGGGGCCGAAGCACGGCGCCACCACCGAACGCGCCAGGCAGTACATCGACTATGCTGCGCAGCATGGCTTCCGGGGCGTCCTGGTGGAGGGCTGGAACAAGGGCTGGAACGGCGACTGGTTCGGGCACGGCGACGAGTTCAGCTTCACCCAGGCGACCCCCGACTTCGATCTCGAGGCGGTGACCCGGTACGCCCGCTCCAAGGGCGTCCACCTCATCGGCCACCACGAGACCGGCGGCAACATCGCCGTCTACGAACCGCAGATGGAGGACGCCTTCGCCCTCTATCAGAAGCTGGGCGTGGAAGTGGTGAAGACCGGCTATGTCGCCGACGCCGGCGGCGTGATCGCCAATACCGACAAGCCGGGTGATCCGGCCGGGCCGCTGCGCATGGAATGGCACGACGGCCAGCGGCAGGTGAACCATCACCTCGCCGTCGTCGAGGCGGCCGCGCGCCATCACATCGCGATCGACGCCCACGAACCGGTCAAGGACACCGGCCTGCGCCGCACCTACCCCAACTGGGTCGCCCGCGAAGGCGCACGCGGCATGGAATACAACGCCTGGGGCACGTTCGCCAACGGGCCCGAGCACGAGCCGACGCTGGTCTACACCCGCATGCTCTCGGGCCCGATGGACTTCACCCCCGGCGTGCTGAGCCTGGAAGGCGCGAACGGGCCGCTGGCCTCCACCCTTGCCAAGCAGCTGGGGCTTTACCTGGCGATCTACTCGCCGATCCAGATGGCGGCGGACTTCGTCGAACAGCTCGACAAGTACCCGCGCGAGATGGACTTCATCGAGTCCGTCCCGACCGACTGGGCGGAAAGCCACCTGATCGCCGGCGAAGTGGGCGACTACGCGATCTTCGCGAGGCTGGACCGTGGCTCGAAGCGCTGGTTCGTCGGCGGCGTCAACGATGCGACCGCGCGAACCGTGACGCTCAGGTTCGACTTCCTCGAACCCGGCAAGCGCTACAAGGCGAGCGTGTGGAAGGACGGCGAAGGCGCAACCTACCTCACCGATGCACGCCACTCGATCGCCTACGACACCCGCACGGTGCGCAAGGGCGACACGATGGACGTATGGCTGGCACCCGGCGGTGGTACCGCGATCAGGCTGGAGCCGGCGCGCTGACAGAAGCCGGCGGGTAATCCCGGGGGCCCGTGGAGGGCGGCAATGCTCAGGTGCAGAGCGACTTGCCGTTGCCGCCCGTCACGCCCGGGGTCAGGTTGCGATCATCGCGGATGATGTAAGCCGATTCGCGGTGGAAGCTCGGCGTGCCCACGAACATGGTGCCGAACAGCGGCTGGTAGGTGTAGTAGATTTCCACGAACATCACGGCCGAATTGGCGTTGGCGGTGATCGCCGGATTGCCCATGCCGGTGAGCTTGGTCCCGGTGAGACCCGCGCCCGCCGCTCCGTACTTCGAGTTCGCCTTGAGGTTGCCCCGGCAACGCTGCCAGTGGATGTACTGGCGCCCGGTGGCGGGATCGACCTCGAGGCTGGAAAGGATGACGCGCCCGCTCGATTCGAACTTGATGCTCGAACCTTCGACGAGGGCGCCGGTCATGACGGAATCGATGTCGGTTTCCTTGACCGTGGGCGTGACGGCGCTGTTGTCGGTCTGCCCCAGGCGCGAGGCATTGTCGGCCAGCGACGAGGCGAGCTGGCCCAGCTGCATGTTGACCGTCGCCATATAGGCAAGCTCCGCGCCGTAGAATCCCAGCGTGATGATGATCGGCAGGATCAGCGCGAATTCCATGAACGAGACGCCGCGGCTGTCCCTCCGCAGGCGGCGCGCGAAGTCCGCGGGGCGCAGGCGTGGGGTCCTCATGGGCAGTTCCCCGATGCCGAGCCGTACTTCTGCTGGAGAGCGTAGGGCTGGTTCTTCTTGACCACGCTGGCGCTGATGGTCCGCGCGGTGTTCTTGCTGGTGCCGAAGGGAATGAAGAACACCGGTGCGTACGTGACCGTGACCGTATAGAGCACGACGTCGTTGGCGCCGCCGTTGCTGTTGGTGCCGACATCGGCATCCCACTGGCCGTTCTTGTTCTCGTCGGTGTAGGCCTCGGCGTTGTCGCAGGTGCCGTTGCCGTTCTTGTCGTTCCACGCCTCGGCGCGCTTGATATCGGCGAAGTCGTAATAGCTGACGCGCTTGGAGACGACCGTGGCTCCCGGCGCCACGCCCTTCACGAGGCTGGAGACATAGAGGTCCGCCTTGCCGGTGTCGGCCGTTTCCAGGGCATCGCTGCGTGCCGCCTGATTGACCGCGCCGCGCAGCACCGCCGTCAGGTACGCCCAGTGCCCCATGTCGTAGATTCCCAGCAGCAGGGTGATGAGGATCGGCGCGGCGATCGCGAATTCGACCACCGTCGCCCCGCGCTCGTCGCCGCGGCAGGAACGCCGCCGCCCGTCAGACGTAGCCCGCGTCACTCGACGACCCGCAGTTCGCCCACCTGCTTGGCGATTTCCTGGAAGGCCGTGTTCAGGTCCGTGGCGCTGTTGGCGAGGTAGGAACTGTTGTCCGTGGCGCAGGCCTTGAGGTCGCTGCTGAGGGCGGAGGTGAACGCCACCACCCAGATGCGGATGCCCTTGTCCTTGATCGCCTCGCAGGTCGCCAGGAAGCGCGAGGTATGGCGCGCAGCGTCCTTGGACGTATCGGTCGTCACGCGCCGGTCCCAGTATTCCATGCCCCAGGCCTGCGGGATGTACGCATTGGGCTCCATTTCGCCGTCGGTCATGAAGATGAGGTGCCGCGCGACTTCGCCGCCGTTGGCCGGGTCGTCGTTGACGAGCCCCTGCCACATCCCCTGCGGCGAGGCGAGGCGCCCACCCCAGATCATGCCGATGTCGAGGTAGGTGCCGCCGCTGGGATTGAGCGTATCGACGTACTGGTTGTACGCCGTCTTGGTCATCTCGCCGAGCAGGCGTGCCGCCACCGGGCAGTAGTTCCCGCCCAGCGCGCCTTTGATCATCGGTTCGGACCGGGTGTAGCTGTTCCCGTTGTACCGCAGATAAGTGATCTGCGGCCACATCGGCGCCCACTTGGTGCGATCGTCCTTCACGTTGGGCAGGCTGTCCAGGTCGACGTCGAGCGCCGCCTTGGGCGACATGCCGGCGGTCGAGGAATAGCTGAACGTCGTGTCGGCGACGGTCTCGCGCTCTTCGATGCAGCCGCCCCAGGTGGTGTTCTGGTTGGCGCCGTAGTCGCCGGTGGGCGTGGTCGTGGTGGCGAAGGTCTTGAACACGTTCGTCGGCCACGTGACCTGCTCGTAGTGCATCACGTAGGGACGATCCACCTGACGCCAGTTGATGTAGTACTTGCTCCCGGACTTCCGGCAGGAATACTCGATCCGGCGCTGCTTCTTCGAGGACCCCGAGCCGACATCGCTGGTCGTCGTCGCCGGGATCTTTCCGTCGCAGGTGCTCGACGTGTAGCTGGGGCTCGAGATCTGGGTCCAGCTTCCCGTGGTGTCATTGTCGCCCGAGTCGTCAGGCTCGTACTGGCGCGACTGGTAGGCGCGCGAGTCGACCACGTAGCGGGTGTCGAGATCGGTCAGCAGCCGCCCGACGTTGACCGAGGAGCTGAACGGCACGAAGCCGTAGCGAATGCGCGCGTTCGAACTCGCGGTCGCGTTGCTCATGGTCGTGTAGAAGTTCTTCATCGCCGTGCGCAGCGCCGTGATCCGCGTGCCGTCTCCCAGCGCGTAGGCCATCGAGCCGGTGGTATCGAGCACCATCATGACGTCGGCGTTGCCCACGCCCATCGAACTGGCGCAGCTGACGCTGATGTTGAAGCTGTCCTTCATGAACACGCGCATGAGCAGCGTGTCGAGCACCGTCGTCGCCACGGCGGTGACGGTATTGCCGTCATCCGTCGAGACCGGAACGAACGTGGTCGCGCGCGTGGTCTGTGCCGCGTCGTTGTAATTGGTGTTGAAGAACGCCTTGGCGGCAGCCTCGGACGAGGCATCGAAGCCGTTGGTCGTCACCGCGCGGCGCCCCGCCAGCACGCCGGCGTCGCAGGCCGACTGCAACTGCTCCTCGGCAAGATAGGTGCGGCCAAGGTCGACCGCCGAACCGATTATAAGCGCGCCCACCAGGAGGCCGATCGCCGCGATCGGCATGATGTTGCCACCGGCGTCGCGCGACAGCCGGACGGCGAATTGAGGTGCTTGGCGCATGTTGTAAACCAGGCTCGCTTCTTGAATAAGCTGGATAATCGGGCCGGGTTATCAGGAATGTCTTAAGGAAGTTTTTGCGACGATTCCGGAGGCTTCGGCCGCGTCCCAGGGCCGCCGTGAAACTTTTTCCAATCCACCGGGAACCGATCCAACTTCGGCGCGTTTTCATGCGCGATCCGGGGATCGCGCTACCGGGGAGCGGCGCGATCGGCCCCGGCGTGCTCCCGCAAGACAAGAGATGGCGCAAAGAACGATATGGCCACCGCGTGCGGATACGACCTCGCAGAACCCCTGGCCTCGTCGCCGCCCTGCCAGCCGTCGTCGGCCATGATCGAAGCGGCCACTGCCGCGATATCGTCCCCGCTTGAAACGGCCCGGCGCCGCGCCGCCCATGACGCGGGGAGGTCCGTCGATGCCGAATGAACCGATCAAGATCCTCGCCGTCGACGACGTTCGCGAGAACCTGATCGCGCTGGAAGCCGCGCTCGACCAGCCCGGCGTCGAACTCGTCACCGCCTCCTCCGGGATCGAGGCACTCGAACTGCTGCTACGGCATGACTTCGCGCTCGGCCTTCTCGACGTGCAGATGCCGGAAATGGATGGTTTCGAGCTTGCCGAGCTGATGCGCGGGACGGAGCGCACGCGCGGCGTCCCCATCATCTTCCTCACCGCCGTCGCCACCGACGAGCGCCGCAAGTTCCGCGGCTTCGAGACCGGCGCGGTCGACTACCTGCTCAAGCCTCTCGACATCACGGAGCTCAACTCCAAGGTCGCGGTCTTCGTCGAACTGGCCCGGCAGCGGCGTGAGATCGCCTTCCAGCGTGACGAACTCGGCGCTGCCCTCGGAAGGCTGCGCGCCCACGGCGACAATTCGCCGCTTGCCGTGCTGGAGATCGATTCCACCCTGCGCATCGTGGGCTGGTATCGCAGCGCCGAGCGTATGGTAGGCTATCCCGCCGCCGAAATGCTGGGCCTCCCCCTCGCCGCCGCGCCGTTCATCCCGGCCAACGGAGCACGCGAGGCTTTCCTTGCAGGCATGAACGCGCTGCTCGAAGGCGGCGACCGGCGCGCGATGCAGGAGCATCGTTTCACCCGTGCCGACGGCACCCTTCGCGAAGGCGAATGGTATTGCTCCTCGCTCGCGGGGAGCGGCCTGCGGCCTGGCAGCGTCATGATCGAACTGCTCGACGTCACCGAGCGCCGCCGCGCCGAGGATACCCAGCGGCTGCTCATCGGCGAACTCAACCACCGGGTGAAGAATACGCTGGCGACGGTGCAGGCGATCGCCTCGCAAGGCTTCCGTCACGCCCGGTCGGAGAAGGAGTTTCAGGACACCTTCTCCGGCCGTCTCCAGGCGCTCTCACGCGCGCACTCAATGCTGAGCGCCACGACCTGGGAAAGCGCCGGTCTGCGCGCCCTGATCGCGGACCAGGTGGCGATCGGCGCGGTGAGCGAGGATCGCCTGCTGCTCGACGGACCGGAAGTGGAACTGCCGCCCGAACTGGCGCTGCGCTTCTCGCTGATCTTCCACGAACTCGCCACCAACGCGCACAAGTACGGCGCGCTCTCCAATGCGGTCGGCAGGGTAAGTCTGGGCTGGCGGCTGGAAGGAGGCCAGCTGTCGCTCGAATGGGCGGAGAGCGGCGGCCCGCCGGTGTCGGCGCCCGAACGGCGCGGCTTCGGCTCCACGCTGATCCAGCACAGCATGGCCGGCGACGGCGCGCGCATCACCTCCGAGTTCGCGCCTGGCGGCGTACGTTGGAGCATGACCTTACCGTTGGCCGCGAAAGCAGGCCCGCCGGCGCCGACCGCCGTGGCGAGCCGGCCTGTTCCTGCGCGCCCGCCCGCACCGATCTCCGACAGCCTGCCACCGATGCGCATCCTGGTGGTCGAGGACGAGCCGCTCGTCGCGATGGAACTGATGATGGAGATCGAGGACGGCGGCGCCGTTGCCATAGGCCCGGCATCTTCCTGCGAGCAGGCCCTGGCGATCATCCGCGACGAACGCCCCGACCTTGCCCTGCTCGACGGCAACCTCAACGGCGAGAAGATCGACGCCGTGGCCGACCTGCTCGCCGCGCGCGACACGCCCTTTGCCTTCGTGAGCGGCTACGACCGCGATCACCTCCCCGCGGGCCACGCCGCTCGCCCGATGCTGGGCAAGCCGTTCGTCGCGTCCGACGTGCGCCGGATGATCCGCCAACTCGCCGCGGAGGCCACGGCGATGGCAAGGTAGAATTGCCGTCGTCGACGCTCATGGACCTGCTCCCGGAAACCATCCCGCCGCTGGTGCATTGGGTGGTTCGAACGGAACCCCAAACCACGGAGCAAAGCCATGGCCTTGTCGAATGATCGCAACGATGGGGCCCACCGCATCTGGAGCGCCCCGGCTCCGCAGGACCCCTTGATGCGCCGCCGCATCCATGGTCCGATCCGGCCCATGGAAGCGCCGTCCATTCTCAGGCGCCTTTTCGGCCATCACTGAGAGACGCGCGGCCCGGGCTCCGCTATCGCCGCGCCATGTCCCCTGCCCCCTCCGTACTGTTCGTCTGCCTCGGCAACATCTGCCGTTCGCCCCTCGCCGAAGCAGCCCTTCGGCGTGAGGCGGAAGCGGAAGGCTTCGACGCCACCGTCGATTCGGCGGGCACCGGTTCGTGGCATGTCGGCAAGAGCCCCGATCCGCGCTCGTGCGACGAGGCGCGGCGCCACGGCATCGACATAGGTGGCTACCGTGCCCGGCAGGTCAGCCCCCGCGACTTCCACCGTTTCGACCACATCGTGGCCCTGGACGCTGCGAATCTTGCCGACCTGGAGCAGATCGCACCGGCCCGGAGCCGCGCTAAGCTCTCGCTGCTTCTCGACCATGTACCGGGCCAGTTGGGGCAGGATGTCGCCGATCCCTATTACGGCGGGCCAGAGGGTTTCGAGGAAACCTGGCGACAGGTCAGCGACGCCGCGCGCCACCTCCTTGCCGAGTTGCGGCACCGAAGCGCCGCGCACGGCACGGCTTTCGGGCCAAGCCGCTAATGTGCCGCTAATGCGCTGCTAATGCGGCCTTGTTGCACCGCCCATGGCTCCCAGCCCGGCGCCTGTCGTCAAGTCTCGTCCGGGCGGTTTGCTTTTGACCCCGCTTGCATTATATGCGCGCTCGAATGCCCCGGCCGTGAAAGTCGCCAAAGCGTCTTGATCGCCGGGGTTTGCTCTTATGTCGTTTCAAGGACCATGCCGCATGTCCCGTCGCCGCCAGATCTACGAAGGCAAGGCCAAGATCCTCTATGAAGGTCCCGAGCCCGGCACGCTGATCCAGTACTTCAAGGATGACGCCACTGCGTTCAACGCGCAGAAAAAGGGCACCATCCAGGGCAAGGGCGTGATCAACAACCGCATCAGCGAGTATGTGTTCACGCGCCTCAACCACATCGGCGTCCCCAACCACTTCATCCGCCGCCTCAACATGCGCGAGCAGCTGGTCCGCCAGGTCGAGATCATCCCGATCGAGGTCGTGGTGCGCAACGTGGCCGCCGGCTCCATCTCCAAGCGCCTCGGCATTCCCGAGGGCGAGATGCTTCCGCACACGCTGATCGAGTACTATTTCAAGGACGACGCACTCGGCGATCCGATGGTCGCCGAAGAGCACATCGCGTGCTTCGGCTGGGCCAACGCCGACGAGATGCAGGACATCGCCGCCATGGCGATCCGCGTGAACGACTTCATGGCGGGCATGTTTGCGGCGATCAACATCCGCCTCGTCGACTTCAAGCTCGAGTTCGGCCGCATCTGGGACGGCGACTACAGCCGCGTGATCCTGGCCGACGAGATCAGCCCAGACGGCTGCCGCCTGTGGGACATGACCACCGGCGAAAAACTCGACAAGGACCGCTTCCGCCGCGACCTCGGCGGTGAGGAAGAAGCCTACCAGGAAGTCGCCCGCCGCCTCGGCCTGCTGCAGGACGACGCCAACCCGAGCGAAGTCCTTGACCTGACCAAGCACCGCAAGCTTCGCGGCAAGTAAGCCCGGCCAAGGGTCGAACCAAAAAGGCGGCGCCCCCGGGGCGTCGCCTTTTTGGTTTGGGCCGAGCGATCAGTAGATGGTCGCCCCGGGCTGATCCGGGACGACGGGGTCACACGCGCCGGACGCCCGCCCTGGCGTCGCTGATCGCGAACTCCATCAGCCTCGCGCCTGGGATGAGATAGCGATCCTCGCTGACCTCCGGCCCCATTTCGACGAGGCGGCGCAGTTCGCGGTCGGTCACCAGCGTCACCGAGCGCTCGATGCCGATCATCAACATCGTCGCCATCGAGGTATGCGGCCCCAGGCCGAGCGGCTCGGCACCCATCTGGCGCACCAGCAGCCCGATGATCGGGCGGCTGCTCTCGATCCGGTGATGCATCATGCGCGCGTCCTGCTGGTCCGCCAGCGCGTTGCGCATGTGGAGCAGGCGCGAGTGACGCAGCCAGAAGGCGTGATAACGGCGTACGAAGCGGTAGCAGTGCTCGAACAGCGCCTCATCGGGCCAGCGTTCCTGCAGGACCGAGAGGTAGTCCTCCTCGGCCGTCGCCATGACCGGCTGGAGCGCCGCCAGCAGCAGTTCCGTCATGTCGGTGAAGTAGTTATACACCGAAGTCATGCCGAGCGAGGCCTGAAGCGCGACGCGGCCCAGCGTCACGGGTTCCTCCGAGGCCTCGATCAGTTCGATCGCCGCTGCCAGGATGCGCTCGCGCGTCACCCTGCCCTTACGGCCGAGCTTCTGTCCGTTGACGTTGTGGCTGACCGCAGCGCAGGCCACCGCCACCGCCGCCGATAGCGACGTCGACAGGGCCGCGAGGTGGCCAGCGCCGACCACCTCGGGTTCGTCCCCCACCACCGATGCCCCCCGAGTCGTGGTTTAGGCCGGCTCGACCTGACCGACCGGCCAGGCCAGCATCTTGACGTCGGTATACTCCTCGATACCTTCGAGACCCCATTCACGGCCCATGCCGCTGGCCTTGAAGCCGCCGAAGGGAATGTCGCCGGCGATGCACATGCCGTTGTTGACGCTCATCGAGCCGGTCTTGATACGGCGGGCGATGTTCATCGCACGGTCGTGGCTGCCCGAGACGCCGCCCGACAGGCCATAGGCGTTGTCATTGGAGATGCGGATCGCATCCTCGTCGTCCTCATAGGGGATGACCACCAGAACCGGGCCGAAGATCTCTTCCTGGGCGATGCGCATGTCGTTGGTGACATCGACAAAGCAGGTCGGCTCGACGAACCAGCCGCCGCCCTTGTCGGGACGGATCTTGCCGCCCGCCAGCAGCGTCGCGCCTTCCTCGACGCCGAGGTCGATGTAGCTCTTCACGCGCTCCATCTGGCGCTTGGAAACCACTGGGCCCATGATGTGCGCGGGGTTGGCGACGTCGCCCCAGTTGTCGCCGAAGTTGCCGTAGGCGCCCTTGAGGATGGCCTTGGCCTCCTCGTAGCGGCTCTTGGGCACCAGCAAGCGCGACTGCACGGCGCAGCCCTGGCCGGCGTGGAAGACCAGCATGGTCATCGCCACGTCCATGGTGAAGTTGGGTGCATCGTCGAGCACGATCTTCGCCGACTTGCCGCCCAGTTCGAGGAACACGCGCTTCAGCGTCGCCGCGCCCTGCTCCATGATGCGCTTGCCGACGCCGGTCGAGCCGGTGAACGAGATCAGGTCGACGCGCGGATCGGTTACCAGCATTTCGCCCGCCAGCGCCGGATCGGCGCCGAACACCACGTTGATGACGCCGGCGGGGAAACCGGCCTCCTCGGCCAGCTCACCGAAGATCGCGCCCATGCCCGGCGTGTTCGGCGCGGGCTTGAGGATCACCGTGCAGCCCGCGAGCAGCGCCGCGACGACCTTGCCGATGTTGACGTAGAGCGGCACGTTCCACGGCGTGATCGCGCCGACGACGCCGACCGCCTCGCGCAGGCCGACGCGCTTGTGGATGAAGCCGAACGCGGGCTTCTCGCCGTAGTCCTTTTCCCACTCGAGCTTGTCGAACACGTTCATGTATTCGTCCCAGCCGTCGAGCGCCATGTCGACATGCGCGCGGGTGACCGCGCCCTGCGCCGCACCGGCCTCGTGGATGGCGAGCTGGCCGACGCGGGCCCGCTCGCGCTCGAACAATTCGCGATACTTCGTCACCAGCGCGACGCGCTTTTCGATGTTGGTCGACCAGTCGGTCTCGTCGAAGGCCCGGCGGGCGGCGGCGATCGCCTCTTCGACGTCGGCAGCGGTGGCGTCGGCGGCCTTGCCGACCGGCTCACCGGTCCAGGGGCTGATGATGTCGAACGTGGCGCCGCCGGTCGCGTCGCGCAGCTTGCCGTCGATGTAGAGCTTTGCGTCGGGAAGAGTGGTCATGAGAGGATCCTTGGCGAGAAATCTGGGAGACTGGGGACGCTCAGGCCGTGCGGGCGCCGATCGAGATATGGGAAACCCGTACGTCAGCCGGCAGGTCGATGACCGCGCGGAACACGCCCGTGACCGAGTTGGAATGCGAGACCGCGCGGGTGCGCAGGTCGAGGCCGTTCTTCGCGCAGCCCATGTGGAAGCGCATCGCGGCGTCGCGGTCCCAGTTGGGGGAGTCCTTGCCCTCGTCGAACATCGGCCCGGCGCGCAGCAGCGCGACGCGGATGCCCGATTCCTCCAGCTCCGCCTCGAGCGAGGTGGTGAACATCTCCAGCCCCGCCTTGCTGCACTGGTAGAGCGACAGCATCACGAAAGGCACGGTCACGGATTCGCTGCCGACGTTGATGATCAGCCCGCCGCGCTCCATCATCGGGATGGCGGAGCGGCAGCAGTAGATCGGACCGCTGAGGTTGGTGGCGATGATCGAGTCGATCTGCCGGTCGGTCGCCTCCGCGATCGTGAAGGGCTCGTAGATGCCGGCGTTGTTGATCAGCACGTCGATCTTCGGGTGCTTTTCGGCGATCGCGGCGAAGGCCGCGCGCACGGAATCCGCGCTGGCCACGTCGCACTCCACCGCCAGGGCATCGCCGCCGAGTTCGTCGGCCACGGCCTGGACTTTCGACAGCGTGCGGCCGAGCAGGATCACGGTCTCGCCCTCGCTCGCAAAGCGGTGCGCCAGGGCCTTGCCGAGACCGGCTCCGGCGCCGGTGATGACGATCGTCTTACCCACAGTTCCTCCCACTAGACCGGTTGCCCGTTGTACGGGTCCGACTGCTTTCCAGCATCATAGCGAACAGGCAACGGCCAGCCTATCGCGGCGACGATGGTTCGAAGCGCACGCGCCGGGGCGATGTGAGGGGGGCTGGCAGTGCATCGACGGTACCCGCCTTCACACCAAGCTCGTCGTCCCTGCGAAGGCGGGGATCCCGCTTGTTCATTCGAGCTCGCAGAAGAAAGCGGGGCCCCCGCATTCGCGAGGGCGACGAAGATTATGGGACCGGATCCAGCGTGCTTATGGCCCGGTTCAAGGGTGGAACAAGGGCCCGATCCTTTTCGACCAAAACCCCCCGTCGCCCCGCGCAGGCGGGGGTCCCGCTTATTGCGCGAGGTAGAAAGAACAAGCGGGGTCCCCGCCTTCGCGGGTACGACGGGGATTATCAGTTGCAGGGGGCTGGCCGCCGAACCACGCCGCCGCGCTCAGTGATCCAGCGGGTCGCTCGTCGCAGGCTTGCCGGTGAGGTTGCCCAGGATGGTCTCCAGCATCGCGAGCAGTTGCGCCTTGTCGGCATCGCTGACCCCGGCGAGCGCCGCTTCGGAGGTCTCGATGGCGAGCGGCTGGAGGCGCTCGATCATCTCGTTGCCGCGTGCGGTGAGGTGGAGCTTCCAGGCGCGGCGGTCCGTGGGATCGGCGCGGCGCTCTACCAGCCCTGCGTCCTGCATGCGGTCGATCATGCGCCCGGCGGTGATCGGTTCGACCTCGAGGATTTCGGCGAGGCCTGCCTGGCGGATGCCCTCGTAGCGGCGCAGCACGCCGAGCACCTGCCACTGCGGCCGGGTCACTCCGATCTCTCTCGCGCGCTCGTCGAAGGCGCGCCGCATGAGGCGCGCGACTTGTCCCAGGACCGTGCCCACCCTGCGTTCCATCGCAGCAGGACTACTGAGCCGCCCCGAGGTTGACCAGACAATTCGAATTCAGGATGCTGGCCCCTCGGAACCAGGACGGTCCATCTCGACGATCAGCCGGGTCAGCGTCTGCTTCGCGATCTTCCAGCCCTCGGGCGTGCGCACGCAGGTCTCGTGGTAATGGCCGTAGCCGGTGAGCGCGAAGTCGTCCTTGATCACGCGGTCCTGCATGGCCCAGACCACTTGCGCCGTGTCGCCCTCGACGGTGATCTGCGGGGCGTGGATCTGGTGCGCGGTCTTCGCGTCGGCCAGCGAGCGGCTGACCATCGCCACGAAGTGCTCGCGCCCCTGCTCCACGGTGCCGCCGCTGGCGGTCGTGTCGACCACGCAGTCCTCGATGAAGAGAGCCTTCCAGCCGTCCCAGTCCTTGGTGTCGAGCAGACGGCAATAGGCGGCCTTGAGGTTGCAGATGGCGAGCCAGTCGGCGAAGTCGGGTGTCATTGGTCTCTCTCCCGATCAGACGGCTCGTCGACCGCCCTCGTTTTCTCAAAACCTTCCCTCGTCGTTCCCGCGAAGGCGGGACGACGAGGGAAAAGGGAGGAGTGGTCCTCCTCCCTCCCCCCTCAGGCATCCATCTCCGCGAGCCGTTCCGCCGCCAGCTTGCGCAAGTCGGCCGTCTTGATCTTGGCGCTGCCGGTGGTCTTGAGGTCGCTTTCGGCCACGAACAACACCCGGCGCGGCAGCTTGTAGCTCGAGAGCTTGGCCTTGGCGAAATCGCGGATCTCCTCCGCGCTCGGGGTCGCGCCTTCGACCGGAACGATGCAGGTCACCACCACTTCGCCCAGCAGTTCGTCGGGCACGCCCACGGTCTGCGTGACCTTGACCTCGGGATGGGCGCGGATGACCTCGTCGATCTCGAGCGGCGAGACGTTGGCGCCGCCGGTCTTGATGATGTCGTTGAGGCGCCCTTCCCAGAACAGCCGGCCCTGCTCGTCCACATAGCCGCCGTCGGCCGTGCGCAGGAAGCCCTCGCCGTCGAGCGATTCGTCGAGCGGGATGCCGAGGTAGCCGAGCATCAGCGTCGGGCCCTTGACCGCGATCTCGCCGCGCTCGCCGAGCGGCATGGTCGCGCCGGTCATCGGCTCGACGATCTTGATGGTGGAGCCGGCGGTGGGAATGCCGTGCGACTTGCCCGCGATGCTGTCCGGGGTGCCGGCCGGGAAGACCGAGATCAGCGTGAAGGTCTCGGTATTGCCGTAGGCCTGGCCGGGCTCCAGCCATTGGCTCGACACCGTGGGCTGGCGCGAGATCGGCTGGTTCTGGCAGACGTAGACCAGCGAGGACAGGTCGACGTCGAGATAGTTGGGCGCCGCTTCCAACTGCGCCCACTGGTGCGGCCAGGCCAGCGCCATGTTGGCCTTTTCTGCGGCCATAAGATCGAGCGCTTCGGCCGCGTCGAACCAGCGCTGAAGAACAAGGCTGCCGCCGCGCGACAGGGTGCCGCCCAGCGCCATGGTGAAGTTGCCCGACCAGAAGAAGCCGTTGGCCGACCACGTCCGCGCGGGGAGATCATCCTGGATCGCGTACCACTGCGGCCAGCGCCAGAGCTGCAGGCACACCCCGCGGTGCGCGCTGAGGATGCCCTTGGCCTTGCCGGTGGAGCCCGATGAGAACAGCAGGATGCCCGGATCCGACGGCGCCACCGCATCGCTCGCTGCGAGCACGAGGCCTTCGGCAACGCCCTCGCCCCGCGCGAGGAAGGCGCCGTAGCCCTCGATCATGCCGAGAGGTTCCTCGCTGTCGATCATCGCGGCGTAGCGCAGGAACGGGAACGTGCGCGAAGCCAGCTTGCCGGGCTCGCCAGTCAGCACTTCGGGCTCGAGGCCCGCCAGCATCTCGGCGAAGTCCTTCTTGAGCACCTTGCGCTCGAGCAGCAGGACCGAGACGCCCGAGGCCTTGAGCACGACGTCCAGTTCGGCAGGCGTAAAGAAGGTGCTGACCGGCGTCGCCACGCAGCCGGCGAGCGCAGCCCCGAAGGCAGCAGAGAGAAACTCCAGCCGGTTGGTCATCAGAATGCCGACACGGGTGCCCTTGCCGGTGCCCAGCGCGATGAGCGACTTGGCGACTTCCATCGAACGGGCATAGAGCTCGTCGTAGGTCCAGCGCAGGACTTCACCATCCAGGTGGATCACCGCCGCCTCGTTCGGGCCAAAACGCTCCGCGATCTCGCGCACGTAGCCGCCCAGCGTCAGCGCGCCGACGCCCTGCTCCTCGCCCAGCGGAATCCCGTGAACGATGGACAGTCCGTCCACAACCTCGACCGAACCCGTCATGCCATCCTCGTTTTCATTGTGGTTCAGGATCATTCTACCTGCACCTTTTTCGTCATCCCCGCGAAGGCGGGGACCCATCTGATGCCGGCGCGACATGGCAAGTCGTCAGATGGGTTCCCGCCTTCGCGGGAATGACGAAGTGGTGCGTGCAGGTCAGGCGTTCACGTCGACGATATAGCGGCCCTTGACCTCGCCAGACATGAACTTGGCGGCCGCCTCGATCGCTTCGCCGAGACCGATGGTCTGGCCGATGGTGTCGAGTGCGGCGGGGTCGAGGTCCTTGGCCAGGCGGTCCCAGGCCTTGAGGCGCTTGGCTTTGGGGGCCATGACGCTGTCGATGCCGAGCAGCGCGACGCCGCGCAGGATGAAGGGCATGACGGTGGCGGGCAGGTCGAAGCCCTGCGCCAGGCCGCAGGCGGCGACGGCGCCGCCGTACTTCGTCTGCGCGCAGGCGTTGGCGAGCGTGAAGCTGCCGGCGGTGTCGACGACGCCGGCCCAGCGCTCCTTCTGCAGCGGCTTGCCCTTGGCGGACAGTTCGGCGCGGTCGATTACGGTCTCGGCGCCCAGCGACTTGAGGTAGTCGGCCTCGTCCGGCTTGCCGGTCAGCGCGGCGACCGAGTAGCCCAGCTTCTTGAGGATCGCGATGGCGACCGAACCGACGCCGCCGGTGGCGCCGGTCACGAGGATCTCGCCCTTGTCGGGGGTCACGCCGAAGTCGACCAGCGCGTCGACGCAGAGCGCGGCGGTGTAGCCGGCGGTGCCGATCGCCATGGCCTGCGCCGGGGTGAAGGCGGAAGGCAGCGGCACCAGCCAGTCGCCCTTGAGCCGGGCCTTCTGCGCCAGGCCGCCCCAGTGGCCCTCGCCCACGCCCCAGCCGTTGAGCACGACGGTGTCGCCGGCCTTCCAGTCGGCGTGGCTGCTCTCGGTCACGGTGCCGACGAGATCGATCCCGGGCACCATCGGGAACTTGCGCACGACCGGCGAGCTGTTCGTGATGGCGAGGCCATCCTTGAAGTTCAGCGTCGAGTAGGCGACGTCGATGGTGACATCACCCTCGGGCAGCGCGGCTTCGTCGAGCTGCTGCAGCGTGACGGTCTGGCCATCGTCGTTCTTGTCGATCACGATTGCGGAAAACATGGGTAATCCCTCCTCGGCAAGCGCGGCGACCCCATCGCGGGATCACGCGCCGAAAATGTGCCGGTCCTGCTGACGGGATCGAGGGGCCTGCGTCAATGCCGCTGCAGCGCGGCATCGCCTAGGCGAAGTCGTCGGATGGTGAGGTGCCTGATGGACCCACGCACCTTCCGTTCGTGTCGCAGGAGCCTCAACCCGCTGCCTTGGGAGTCGACTTCGCCGACAGCCGCGCCGCAACTTCGGGGAAGCGCTGGGCACTCATCGAACCGTACATCGACAGGCGCAGAATCTCGTGCGTGAAACGGTGAGAAAGATGGTTGCGCTCGTCCTCGTTGGCGGCGTGGGAGCGCGCGAAAATCGGCCAGAAGAACACGCCCGCAAGGTTCATGACCGCCAGCACTTCGCTGTCCACGCCCGGCATCGCCAGCTTCGTTTCCGCGAAACGCTCGAGCGAACCCGCGTATTCCCGCCAGAAAGGATCCTGACTGGGGTCCGGCGACGCCAGCACCTGCTGGAGCCAGACGCGGCAAATTTCAGGGTTCTCCATGGCGAAACCGCACAGGCGTTCGGTGAGCGCGGCGGTGTCGACTTCCTCGACGCGGCGTTCGCCGATAGTCGCAGGATCACCGAAGACGGCCAGGAACAGCTTGTCCGAGACCCACTGGATAGTGGCCTCGATCAGCTTTTCGCGCGTTTCGAAATGCTGGTATGCAGTACCCCGGTTGACGGCGGCGAGGTGCGCCACAGCCGAAAGGCTCACCCCTTCGAGACCGTCCTTGGCGAGCAGATTGCACGCCGCGTCGAGGATCGTCTCGCGCGTCGCAGCGGGGTCGCGCACCCGGCGTCTGGTCCTGACTTCCATAACTGTCCCTTACGCCGGAAAGCGTGCGGCTATAGCGGCGGCAGTTATGATCGACAATGTTGATTATCATCGCCGGAAGGATCGTCGTCCCCGGCTGACCGGGGACGACGGGACTTTCAGAGGAAGGCCTCGACCTCGCGCAAGACCATGTCGGCATGTTCCTTCCGGCAGATCAGCAGGTCGGGCATGTACACGTCCTGCTGGTTGTAGACCAGCGGCGAGCCGTCGATCCTCGACACGTGGAGCCCCCAGCCGAGCGCGACGGCGGCAGGCGCGCAGCTGTCCCACTCATACTGACCGCCGGAGTGGAGGTAGATATCCGCCTCCCCGCGCAGGATCGCCATGGCCTTGGCGCCGGCCGAGCCCATCGGCACCAGCTCGGCACCGATCGCCTCGGCGACGCCGGTGGCCTCCTTGGCGGGACGGGTGCGGCTCACCACCATGCGCAAGGTTTCGGGCGCAGCCGGGACTTCTCCCGGCTTGTCCGAGCGCAGCACGAGATCGGCACCGGGCAGCGCCACCGCGCCGAGCAACGGCACGCCGTTCACCGCCATGCCGACATGGACCGCCCAGTCGGCCCGCGCCTCGCCGTATTCGCGGGTACCGTCGACCGGGTCGACGATCCACACCCGGCTCTTGGCGAGACGCTCGGCGTTGTCCTTCTCCTCCTCGGACAGGAGGCCATCCTCGGGCCGCTGCTCGCGCAGGGCGTGGCAGAGGAACTGGTTCGCGGTCTGGTCGCCGGCCTTGCCGAGCGCCTTGCCCCCGAACAGGCCGGATTCGCGGACGGAGAGGAGGATCTTGCCCGCCTCGTCGGCCAGTTTGGCGGCGAGATCACCGTCGCTATACGACATCAGGCGTCACCCAGCAGGGTATCGACTATGAGACTGGCGGCGTCTTCCGGCGAGAGCACCGTGGTGTCGATGCGGACCTCGGGATTGCGCGGCGCCTCGTAGGGGCTGTCGATGCCGGTGAAGTTCTTGAGCTCCCCGGACCGCGCCTTCTTGTAGAGGCCCTTGACGTCGCGCGCCTCGGCCACCTTCAGCGGGGTGTCGATGAACACCTCGATGAACTCGCCCTCGGGCAGCATCGAGCGCACCATCTCGCGATCCGCCTGGAACGGCGAGATGAAGGCGGTGATCACGATGAGGCCGCCGTCGGTCATCAGCTTGGCGACTTCGCCGACGCGGCGGATGTTCTCGATGCGGTCCGCCTCGGTGAAGCCCAGGTCCTTGTTGAGACCATGGCGCACGTTGTCGCCGTCGAGCAGGAAGGTGTGCCGGTTCATCCGGTGCAGCTTCTTCTCGACGAGGTTGGCGATGGTCGACTTGCCCGAGCCCGAGAGCCCGGTGAACCACAGCACCGCCGGCTTCTGGTTCTTGAGGTTCGCGTGCTGCCGGCGGTCGATGTCGACGGCCTGCCAGTGGACGTTCTGCGAACGGCGCAGCGAGAAGTTGATCATGCCCGCGGCGACCGTGGCGTTCGTCATCTTGTCGATCAGGATGAGCCCGCCGAGCGTGCGGTTGTCGGCATAGGCCTCGAACACGATCTGCTTGTCGGTGGTCAGCTCGGCGACGCCGATGGCGTTCAGTTCGAGCGTCTTGGCCGCCATGTGCTCCATGGTGTTCACGTTGACCGTGTACTTGGGCTCCTGGACCGTGGCCGAGACCATCTGCGTGCCCAGCTTGAGCCAGTAGGCCCGGCCCGGGATCAGAGCCTCGTCGGCCAGCCACACGAAAGTGGCGTCGAACTGGTCGGCGGTCTGCGGCGGGTTGTCGGCAACCGAGATGACCGAACCGCGCGAGCAGTCGATCTCGTCCTCGAAGCAGACCGTCACCGACTGGCCGGCGACGGCTTCGTCAAGGTCGCCGTCGAAGGTGACGACGCGAGTGATCGTGCTCGTCTTGCCCGAGGGCAGGACGCGGATCTTGTCGCCGGCCTTGACGCCGCCCGTGGCGATGAGCCCCGAGAAGCCGCGGAAGTCGAGGTTCGGGCGATTGACCCACTGCACCGGCATGCGGAACGGCTTGTCGGCATCGACCGAGGACAGGACCTCGACGGTTTCGAGGTGCTCGACCAGCGTGATGCCGGGGTACTTGGGCGCCGTGTACCAGGGCGTGTTTTCCGACAGCGTCGTGATGTTGTCGCCCTTGAAGCCGGAGATCGGCATCGCGGTGAAGCTCTCGATCCCGATCGAGGACGCGAACTCGGTGTAGTCCTTGACGATGGCATCGAACACGGCCTCGTCGTAGTCGACCAGGTCCATCTTGTTGACGGCCAGGACGATGTTCTTGATGCCGATCAGGTGGCACAGGTACGAGTGGCGGCGCGTCTGCACCAGCACGCCCTTGCGCGCGTCGATCAGGATCACGGCAAGGTCGGCGGTCGAGGCGCCGGTCACCATGTTGCGGGTATACTGCTCGTGGCCCGGGCAGTCGGCGACGATGAACTTGCGCTTCTCGGTGTTGAAGAAGCGGTAGGCCACGTCAATGGTGATGCCCTGCTCGCGCTCGGCGGCGAGACCGTCGACCAGCAGCGCGAAGTCGATTTCCTGGCCCTGCGTGCCGACCTTCTTGGAGTCGGCGGAGAGCGCGTCGAGCTGATCCTCGAAGATCATCTTCGAATCGTAGAGCATGCGCCCGATCAGCGTGGACTTGCCGTCATCGACGCTGCCGCAGGTGATGAAGCGCAGCATCGTCTTGTGCTCGTGGCTGACGAGGTAAGCGTCGATGTCGTCGGCGATCAGCTGGTCGGTGACGTAGACCGCTTCCTTGGTTTCGATATCGGACATCAGAAGTACCCCTGCTGCTTCTTGACTTCCATGCCGGCGCCGCCGGCATCCTTGTCGATGGCGCGGCCCTGCCGCTCGGACGTGGTGGTGAGCAGGGTTTCCTGGATCACCTCGGGGAGCGTGCTGGCCGTGCTCTCGACCGCGCCGGTCAGCGGGTAGCAGCCGAGCGTGCGGAAGCGGATCGAGCGCATCACCGGCTCCTCGCCGGGCTGCAGCGGGAAGCGGTCGTCGTCGACCATCAGCAGCATCCCGTCGCGCTCCACGGTGGGGCGCACGCCCGCGAAGTAGAGCGGCACGATCGGGATGTCGTTGAGGTGGATGTATTGCCAGATGTCCAGCTCGGTCCAGTTCGAGATCGGGAAGACGCGGATCGACTCGCCCTTGGCCTTGCGGGCGTTGTAGAGGTTCCACAGCTCCGGGCGCTGGTTCTTCGGGTCCCAGCCGTGCGAAGACGTGCGGAACGAGAAGATGCGCTCCTTGGCGCGGCTCTTCTCTTCGTCGCGGCGGGCGCCGCCGAAAGCGGCGTCGAAGCCGTACTTGTCGAGCGCCTGCTTCAACCCTTCGGTCTTCCACATGTCGGTGTGGAGCGCGCCGTGGTCGAACGGGTTGATGCCCTTCTCGGCCGCTTCGGGGTTCTGGTAGACCAGCAGGTCCATGCCCGAATCCTGCGCCATCTTGTCGCGCAGTTCGTACATTGCCTTGAACTTCCAGGTCGTGTCGACGTGGAGCAGCGGGAACGGCGGCGGCGAGGGATAGAACGCCTTGCGCGCGAGGTGCAGCATTACGGCGCTGTCCTTGCCGACCGAGTAGAGCATCACCGGCTTGTCCGCCTCGGCGACGACTTCCCGAATGATGTGGATGGCCTCGGCCTCCAATCGGTCGAGGTGAGTCAGGGTCTTCATTTCAGGCTATCCCTTCCATGGGCCTTCGTGGGGTTTGCCCCCTTCGTATCGTGGGCACGAATCGTCTTTTGCAGGGATGACATTCCGACAAACCTCCCATATGGGAGGGCATGGTACTGACTTCGAGGGACGAGACCGACCTGCTGCTTCCTCTGCTGCGCGGAGTGGGCGAGGACGGGCAGTTTTCCGAGTTCCTGGAACGGCTGAGGCGGCGCACCGATGCCGAATACGTCAGCATCGTCATGAAGCAAGGAGACGGCCCGCACGCCCAGGTCACCGACTTTCACGCCGGCCGTGACCTCAGGGCCGAAGCGCGCGAGGTCGATCCCTTCGAGATGCACGCGCTCGAACGCCTGCACTACGACCGGCTGCGGCCGGGGCGGGTCTATTCCGTCGCCGAATTCGTCGACCACGACCCGGTGTTCCGCGCCGAACGCAGCGGCAAGATGCGGCGCCTCGGTATCGCCGACGAGCGCGTGGTGCGAGTGCCCGACATCGAGGACACCAGCGCCTGGCTGATCATGGCGCGCGCGCGGCCCTGCACCGGAGCCGACAGCGCCCTGCTCTCCTCGCTCGCGCCTTATGTGGAAGCCGCGCTGCGCAGCTACGTCGCGCTGGAGCGGCACCGTATCCGCGCCAGCGTCAGCACGCAGGGCATGGCCCGCAGCGCCACCGCCTGGATGGTGCTCGACCGCGAGGCCCGGCTGCTCTCGATCGACCCACGCCTCGACACCTGGATGCGCGAGAACCTGCGCTACACCCCGCGGCTGGGCGAGCGCCTGCGCGACCTCGGGGTCCATGCCGAGCGCGAGCTGGCGGCGGCGGCGGCGCTGTTCGCCTCCAGCGATCCGCCGGCGCCGCGCCCGGTCCTTCTGCACGAGCACCCGAGGCTGGAAGCCCTGCTGACCGCCACCAGCGACATGCCGCGCCCCTCGATGCTGGCGCTGTGCCGCCTTCCCAATGCGCGCACGGCCGAAAGCGTGGAGCGTCTCGCCCGGCTGTTCGACCTCCCTCCGCGCGAGGCGGCACTGGCGATCGCGCTGAACGAAGGCCAGTCGATCGCCGAGGCGGCCGAGGCCATGGGCCTGACCCTGGAAACCGCGCGCAACTATTCGAAACGACTTTACGCCAAGCTGGGCGTGCGCGGACAGGCGGAACTCGTCCGCCTGGTGTGCGACAGCGTGGCGGTGATGGCCTGAGGGTTTGAAGAAATCCGTCGTCCCCGGTCGAGCCGGGGACGACGTCGGTTTAGCCCGCCAGCTTCGCTTCCATCGCCGCGATCTCGGAGCGCAGCCACATGGTCTCGGACAGGTTCTTGCCGCCGCTCGCCGTCAGCAGCGCCTCGTGTGCGGCCTTGCGCACCTTGAGCGCCTCGACGCTGCCAGGCTCGGCGTTCAACGCGATGTCGGCCAGATGCACCGACTCCAGAGCAGCGCCCGCGTCCAGCTTCGCCTGCGCCCGCTCGGCCAGCTTCGCCGCGCCGCCGGCCAGTTCGACCAGGTCCGCATCCACACTGGAACGCGGCACGCCGTAGAGGGCGGTGGTGCCGTCCTCGTAGTGCAGCCAGCCAGAATACTCGCGCCAGATCGACTTGACCGCCCAGCTGCCCTTGCCGTGAAATTCGCCGATCTCCAGCCCCTTAGGCCAGGCGAATTCGCGCATCAGGGTGTGGACATCCTTGCCGGCGTTCATGCCCTCCAGCGTGTAGTCGCGCACATGGCTGACGGCGGCGTGGAGCTTGTCGAGGTCGGCGCGGATGCGCTCCTTGCCGCGGATCGCCTCGCCGTGCCCGGTGACGACGATCTCGGCGCCGAGTTCGCGGATGACCTCAAGCGACTTCAGATAATTGCGCACCAGTCGAGGCTTGTCGCCGCGCAGGGTGTTGAGGAACGGCATCGACAGCCAGACCGGCCCGAAGACGTTGCCGGTGAAGGCGATCTTCTCGTTTGGCATCCACACCGTCAGAGCATCGATAGTCTCGCCCTCGGGGGTGGAGATCACCTCGAAGGTGCGCTCGCCCAGTTCGATAGTCAGGCGGCGGTCGACGAGGATGTCGGGCTCTACGTGCGGCGGCGCCTTGGGCGCGGAGCCGCGCTTGAGGGTGGAGCCCCAGAGCTTTCCGCTCCTCGGCCCGAAGAAGGGCTGGAGGCGGTTCATGTCGGCCAGTACTTCGTTGAAGCCGGGACCGCCGACGACCTGCGTGCCCTCCTCCACGAATTCCGGCAGCCCGCCGTAGTGGTCCGCATGGCTCTGCGTCAGGATGACGAAGGCGAGCGGGCCAGTGCGGTGCGGCGCCAGCAGGCGCTTGGTGCGCTCGGCGTTGTCCATGAAACCGGTGTTGACCATCACGTCACCCTCGGACGTGGTGACGAGGTAGGCGTTCGAAATGTCGTTCGCCTGGAAGATGAAGTCGGTGACGACAATGGCCTCGGCCTGCTCGTCGCCCGAGCGCACCAGATCGGCGAGCTTGGGTCCTGCGTCTTTCACGTCGCTCATGTCAGGCGTCCTCGAACTGGATCATGACCTTGGCGGACTGCGGCGTCGCCGCGATCTCGAGGCCGTGGAGCACGTCGTCGAAAGGCAGCGTGTGGCTGATCATCGCCGCGATCTTGTCCTGGAGGCGGGGCATGGCGGCGATCACCTCGGGCATCTCGGTGGGATAGCCGACCGCCGTGGTGATGGTCATCTCGCTCGTCAGCATGCGGCCGGCGGGGAATTCCAGCGGCTTCATGTAGGCGGCGGTGATGACCAGCCGCGCATGGAACTTGGCCATCATGATGACCTGCGTGAGAATGTGCGGCGCCCCCGCCGCGTCGATGTAGGCGTCGGTGCCGACACCCACGCGGCCGTAGCTCGGCACTTCGCCGTGGAGCCGCGCGAGTTCGGCGCGCAGGTCCACCTTGGTCGGGTCGAGCGCCGCCTGCACGCCGATGGCGCGGGCGCGTTCGAGGCGTTCCTCGGACAGGTCGAGCGCGACGACGTCGGTGATGCCACGGTCCCTCAGCCACAGCAGCATCCCGAGCCCGATCGGGCCGCAGCCGAACACCACCACCTTGTCGCCCGGTTTCACCTCGGCCCGGTTGACGCCGTGCATGGCGACCGCCAGCGGCTCGCACATCGCGGCGACATCGTAGCTGACGCCCTCGGGGATCGGCAGGATCGAATCGCCCAGCCGCGCCTCGCGCACCAGCAGTTCCTCGGTGAAGGCGCCTTCGGGGCCGCCCGAGCCGATGTTGCTGGGCGTCATCATCGGATTGACGATGACCGCGTCGCCCACGGCGATGCCGCTGACTTCGGCGCCCACCTGGAGCACCTCGCCCGCGCCCTCATGGCCCAGCGCGGTCTGGCCGCCGGGCTCGGCGGGCATGCCGCCGACCTTGATGTAGGTCAGGTCGCTGCCGCAGATGCCCACCGACTTCATGCGCACGACGACGTCCTTGGGGCCCGCCTCGGGACGTTCGTAGCTGTCGAGGCGGACATCGCCGACACCGTGGATGTTCAACCGCTTCATCGTCTCTCTCCCGTATGCCGCTGTTACGGCCTGACCATGTATCCGCCGTCGATCGTGATCGTCTCGCCGGTCATGAAGCTGCTGGCGTCCGAGCACAGGTAGGCGCCGATGCCCTCGAAGTCGGCCGGGAAGCCGGTGCGCTTCATCGGAATGGTGGGCGCGAAGTGCTGCGCGACCGCGTCGGCGCGCGCGCCCTCGCCCATCATCGGCGTGATGATGAGGCCCGGCGCCACCACGTTGGCGCGAATGCCGAGCGGTGCGAGTTCAATCGCCAGACAGCGCACGGCGGCGGCGATGCCCGCCTTCGACGAGGCGTATTCCATCTTGCCCGGGATGCCCTGGAACAGCGAGAGCGAGCCGCAGGCGACGAGGCTGCCGCCGCTTTCATCGCCCGCCTCGACGCGCTCCTTCATCAGACGCGCGCCTTCCCGCAGGGTAAAGAACGCACCGTGCAGCGCGGTCTTCTGGAAGTCGTGCCAGTGGTCGGTCGGCATATCGAAGACCGAGTTGTAGCGCGGGGATGCGCCCGAGTTGGCGAAGACGCAGTCGACGCGGCCGAAATCCGCCATGACCTGCGCATAGCCGTCGATGATGTTCTGCTCTTCGGAGACATCGATCTGGTAGGCGATCACCTTGCCGGCGCCCGCCGCCTCGAGTTCGGCCTTGGCCTTCGCGCTCTTCTCGGCATTGCGCGCCCAGATCGCGAGGTCGCCGCCCATCTTGGCGACGCCCATCGCGAAGCCGAAGCCGATGCCGCCGTTGCCGCCCGTCACCACCGTCACCTTGCCCGCGCAGTCGAAAAGGCCCTTAGCCATGTAACTTCCCTCTATCCCATTCGAGCCGCCTTCAAGCGGCGCTTTCGTGGGCGCGATGTTCCTCGCCCGCGCCTTGTCGGGCAAGGTCGCGGGATATAGAATTCGGGACCTAAGATGGCGTCCGGGACATATTACGGATAAGGCGCCACGCGGAGACCCGAGGATGACCTTCAGCGATGTCCATCGCCCCACCGCCAGCGTAGACGCGCAGCTGGAGACGGCCGGCGTGCTCGCACAGATCGTCCGCTACGACATTCCCGAGCCGACCGACGGACGCCATTCGGTAAGCGAGGGTTATCACGTCAACATGTGCCTCACCCCTCGCCCACTGCAGTCGCGCGGAGGATATCGCCAACGCTGGGGCCCGCACCGCCTGGAACGGCTGGGCGACATCTTCGCTTTGCCGCCCGGCGAGGAACTGTTCGTCAAGGGAGGCAGCGGGCGGCAGGCCTCGCTCATCTGCACGATCGACGCCGACCTCGTCCACGATCTCGTCGGGCGCGCGCTGACCTGGGACGACCCGCACCTCGCCGCCGCGCTCGACATCGGCAGCGCGCAGATGCGCGCGCTGCTGTTCCGCATCACCGCCGAAGTGCGCCACCCCGGCCTCTCGGCGCAGCGGATGCTGGGCTTCCTCGGCGGCGAACTGGCGATCGAGCTGGGCCGCCATTGCCTCGAAGTGGCCGAGCGGCCGATGACCGGCGGGCTGTCCGGCTGGCGGCTGCGGCTGATCGACGAGCGCCTCGCCGACGACCTCAGCGCGCCTTCGCTGGAAGAGCTGGCGGCGTTATGTGCGCTGTCGGTGCGGCAACTGACGCGGGGGTTTCGGGTCAGCCGCGCCTGCTCGATCGGCGACTATATCGAGCAGCGCCGGATGGAAGCCGCCAAGCGCCTGCTGATGGAGGGGGAGAGCGTGAAGACCATCGCTTTCGGGATGGGCTTCGCCTCGCCCTCCAGCTTCACCTTCGCGTTCCGCCGCGCGGTGGGGGCGAGCCCGAGCACCTTCCGGCAGCGGCAGGGGCGGGTGTTGGCTTAGCCTCGAACCCTGCCCACCAACAACTCGTCACCCCCGCGAAGGCGAGGAAGGGTTGGTAGACCAACCCGTCCAGTCGGGTCTTGACCCGAACTCGACACAACGGCCCGATCTGACGATCCACCCGCATTGCCAATCTCGCCCCCCGGTCGATTATCTCGCGCCATGGACGGCCGCCCGAGCGGCCTGATGGGAAGAGGATCACCACACATGGCCACCACCGCCACCGACCAACTGGTCGCCGACGCGCTCATCGAACAGGCGATGACCGACACCGGCATCGACGCCTTCGACAGCGACACCTACCGCGAAGGGCTCGACGTCTTCACCGCCTCGTTCAACGACGGCATCGCCAAGGGCTGGATGAGCGAAGGCGGCATCGCCCGCGCGCGGGGCGACACGCTCCACTACTTGCGCGGCCGCCTGAAAGTCTCGCAGTACCTGCGCGACAATCCCGAGGTGCTGGAGCGCAAGATCGAGCGTCCCGTCTTCGTCATGGGCGTGCCGCGCACCGGCACCACGCTGATGTCGAACCTGCTGGCCGCCGACCCGACGCGCCGCTCGCCGCTGACCTGGGAGATCGACGATCCGGTGCCGCCGGTGACTTCGAACGCCCTGCTCACCACCGATCCCCGTGCGGTGACTAGGCTTGCGCAGGAGAAGGCCGCACTCGAGGCCAATCCCGGCATGGCCAAGTACTATCGCGGCTCGGCGATCTATCCCAACGAGTGCGTGTTCTTCATGGCCCACGACTTCAAGACGCTGATGATCGAGTCCAAGGGCAAGCTGCCCGCCTACAAGGACTTCATCTTCTCGTGCGACATGACCAGCGCCTATGAGTACCACAAGAAGTTCCTGCAGGTGCTGCAGCACCACACCACCGGCGTGTGGAACGTCAAGAAACCCTCGCACTCGCTGTGGCTGGAGACGATCTTCCAGGTCTATCCCGACGCCCGCGTGATCTGGACCCACCGCGATCCGTTCACCGCGACGGGTTCGCTGTGCTCGGTGATCTCGCTCAGCCACCAGGCGCACATGGGCCGGATCGACGCCGAGTGGCTCAAGGAGGACTACCCCTGGCAGGCCGCCGAGCATGCCAACCGGATCATGGATTTCCGCGACAGTTTCGGCGAGGACAAGATCATCGACGTCCACTACGCCGACATCGTCGCCGACCCGGTCGCCGCCACGAAGAAGGTCTACGCCCAACTCGGCGACGCATGGACCGCCGAGGCCGAAGCCGGCGTCCAGAAGTGGGTGGACGACAACCCGCAGGACAAGTTCGGCCGCCACGAATACAAGCTGGCGCAGTACGGGTTGAGCAAGGCGGAGCTGGAGCCGCTCTTCGAACGCTACCTGTCGCGCTACGATGTCGTGCGGGAGGGCTGAGGCTCACGACAACCTCATACCGTCGTCCCCGCGAAAGCGGGGACCCCGCTTCTTCCTCGCGAGGTCGAAAACAAGCGGGATCCCCGCCTTCGCGGGGATGACGGTGCAGGATGAATGGCGGCGTGCGCGCCAAGGGAGAGAGAAATGCTCGAAGGCATCCACTACCAGAACGCCTACATGTGCGACAATCTCGAGGCGGGCATCGACCTGTTCCGGGGCCGCGGGCTCGAAAAGGAGCCGGTGATCATCCCGATCGACCAGACCGTGCTCACCCCCGACGGCCCCAAACGCCAGAAGGGCCGCATCTGCTTCATCTGGATCGGCGAGCTCCAGTACGAGCTGATCGAGAACGAGATCGACGAGGTCGGCCTCTATGCCAACTGCCTGTCGAACGGCGGCCCGCTGCGCTTCCACCACATCTGCTTCCGTATTCCGGAGTGGGAGAACTTCCGCGCCCGCGTCGATGCGCAGGCGTTCCCGATCGCCATGGAGCGCGACCTGACCGGCGAGGCCGAGGGCGGGCTCAAGTTCCTCTACCTCGATGCGCGCAAGGTCTTCGGGCACTATATCGAGTATACCTGGATGCCCGAACCGATGTGGCAGTACATCCGCGCGATGTGAGGCGGGGCGGATAACTCCGCCTACCCGTTCCAAACCCACACCCTCACACCCGTCGCCCCCGCGCAGGCGGGGGCCCCGCTTCCTTGGCGCCCTAGAAAGAACAAGCGGGGTCCCCGCCTACGCGGGGACGACGGGGTGCGGTTTATCGGGTCAAGCGGCTTGGTGAGGGCCCGGCTTTAGGCCATCTCGTTGGCCACCACGTCCTTGTACAGCGTGGTCCGCTGCCGCAGCCGCCGGCCGACACTCTCGGCCGCCGCGCGCATGTCGGCTACGTCGGCCAGCTGCCCGTGCGAGGCGCCTGCCGCACGGCTGATGCTTTCGTTCATCAGCACGCCGCCCAGATCGTTGGCACCCGCCGCGAGCACCGCCGCCGCGCCGTCCATGCCTAGTTTCACCCACGAGACCTGGATCGAATCGATCGCCCCATTCAGGGCGAGGCGCGACACCGCATGCATCATCACCGACTCGCGCCAGGTCGGCCCCTTGCGGCTCTGCCCCTTGCGGTAGAACGGCGCCTCCATGTGGACGAGCGGGAGCGGCACGAACTCGGTGATGCCGCCGGTATCCAGTTGCAGGTTTCGCAGTTCGAGCAGATGCCGCGCCCAGTGGTGCGGGTTTTCGAGGTGGCCGAACATGATCGTCGAAGTCGTCGGCAGACCCACGCGGTGCGCGGTGCCGACGATATCGAGCCATTCCTGAGTGGTCAGCTTGTCCGGGCAGATCTTCTCGCGGATGTCGTCGCACAGGATCTCCGCCGCCGTGCCGGGGAGCGAGCCGAGGCCCGCATCGCGCAGCATCGAGAGATAGTCCGATACCGGCATCCCCAGCGTGCGCGCACCCTGGCTCACTTCGAGCGGGGAGAAGGCGTGGACATGCAGGTCCGGGCAGGCCTCCTTCACCGCGCGCAGGATCGAGAGATAGGTGTCGCCGGTATAGCTGGGGTGGATGCCGCCCTGCAGACAGACCTCGGTGGCCCCGCGCTCCACCGCTTCGCGGGCGCGGCCGGCGATTTCGGCGAGGTCGAGGTTGTAGGGCTTGTCGCGGAAGCCGCCCTTGCTGCTGGTCTTGCTGAACGCGCAGAACGAGCAGGTGTGGGTGCAGATGTTGGTATAGTTGATATTGCGGTTGATGACGTAGGTCACATCGTTGCCGCTGACCTGCGCGCGCAGGGCGTCCGCCGCCTCGACGACCGCCTGCGCCGCGCTGCCGCGCGTCGCGAACAGGGCCGTGATCTCGTCTTCCGAGAGCCCCGTGCCGCTCGCCGCGCGGTCGAGGATGCGGTGGATGCGGCTGGCGACTGGACCCTCATGGCGGCGGCCCAGCGGCGAGGTGACATTGCCGGGCGCGCGCTCGGACATGCCGGGGCTCCACTGGCTGTCGCGGCCGAGGCTTTCGGAATCGGAAAGCTTCAGCACCGCCGGGCGGATCGCCGGGTCGAGCCAGCCGTCTTCCTCGACGAAGCGCGGGTAGACCGTCAGGCGCTCGCCCAGCGGCATGCCGGCCTTGGCGCAGATGGCTTCGAGCCGGTCGATCTCTGGCCAGGCGGCCTCGGGATTGACGTGATCCTGGGTTACCGGGGAGATGCCGCCCCAGTCGTCGATGCCGGCGTCGATCAGTTCGGCCAGGCGCTCGTCGTTGAGGTTGGGCGGGGCCTGCACCGACACCTCGAGCGGCATGACGATGCGCGCGGCGGCGATGGTGCGCAGGAAATCGGCCTCGCTCGCCTCGATGGCGCCGGACATCTTGGTGCCGGGCTTGGGGCAGAAGTTCTGGACGATCACTTCCTGCAGGTGGCCATGCGCCTCGTGCAGGTCGCGCAGCGCGAGGAGCGCCTCGATGCGCTCGCGCGGGGTTTCGCCGATACCGATGAGTACGCCGCTGGTGGTGGCGACCTTCGCACGGCCCGCCGCCTCCAGCGAGGCGAGGCGCACGGCGGGCAGCTTGTCGGGCGAACCGTGGTGGCACATGCCTTTATCCATCAGCCGGTCCGAAGTGCTCTCCAGCATCAGCCCGACCGAAGCCGCGACCGGGCGGAGCATCCGCCAGTCCGCCTCGTCCAGCACGCCCGCGTTGACGTGGGGGAGTAGGCCGGTTTCCCGGAGCACCAGCGCGGCGCAGTGGCGCACGTAGTCGATGGTGCGCTCGAACCCACGCTCGGCCAGCCATTCGCGGGCTACGGCATAGCGCCGCTCGGGCGCATCGCCGAGCGTGAACAGCGCTTCCTTGCACCCGGCCGCCGCGCCTGCGCGCGCGATCTCCAGCATCTGCTCCTCGGTAAGGTAGGGCGCTTCCAGCCGCGAAGGCGTGGTGGCGAAGGTGCAGTAGTGGCAGACGTCGGCGCAGAGGCGCGTCAACGGGATGAAGACCTTGGGTGAATAGGTCATCCGCGCGGGCGTGAGCGGCCCGTGGCGCGTGTCGCGCCGGGCCCGCGCTTCGGCCAGCACGTCGTCCAGCGGCGCGGAAAGGAGTCGGGTTATCAGTGCTTCGTCGTCGCGAGCCATGGTCATCCTGTTTCGATACGGGCTGCGGTCAGTGCTACGCGCGCAAGCCGCTCCCGAACCTCGGCATCGCACATGACTGTTCCCGTAACGGTGACGCAAAGGCCGCGCGCCTGCAAGTCCCCCGCATCGGCGGCGTCGGCCTCGTCGATCACCAGATGGTCGAGAAGATCGCCGTAGTGATCGGCGATCGACATGTTGCTGACCGGCCTGCCGAGTTCGCCCAGCAGCTTGGCCAGCGGGCCCTTGAGCGAGGTGCCGCCCACCAGCGGCGAGACCGCCACCAGCGGCACCTTGCGCGCCGCCAGCGCCTCTCTCACGCCATCGACGGCAAGGATCGGATCGACGCTGAGGTACGGATTCGAGGGGCATAGGACGATGGCGCCGAGGTCTTCCCGCGCCAGCGCAGCAGCGAAGGCAGGCGACATCGCGGCGCCGGGTGAGCTCTCGAACCGCACCCCCGTCGCGACCGGGCGGCACTGCTCGGCGACGAAGTAGCGCTGGAAGTCCATCCACCCCTCCGCCGTCTCGACCTGCGTGCGCAAGGGGGCGTCGCTCATGGGAACTATCGCGTGCGCGATACCGAGATTGCGCGTCAGCCGGGCAGTCACTTCGGAGAGCGTTTCGCCCTCGCGCAGCCGCCACGAGCGGGCGATGTGCATGCCCATGTCGCGGTCGCCGAGGTTGAACCAGTCCGCCTCGCCGAGCCCGCGCAGCATGGCCATCGCCTGCCACGTCTCGTCCTTGACGCCCCAGCCGCGCACCGTGTCGTTGAGGCCGGCAAGCGCATACGTCACGGAATCAATGTCCGGGCAGATCGTCAGGCCGAGGTGCTCGAAATCGTCGCCGGTGTTGACGACGATCGTCAGGTCCTCCGGCGCAAGCACCGCCGCCAGCCCCGCCGCCAGCTTGGCGCCGCCGACCCCGCCCGAGAGCGCCAATACGTGCTTTCCGCTCATCGAAACATGTCCTGTTCTACCGGGCGCAACCCGCTCGCCGCTCCCGGTCCGTCTTCTGCCGAGGTCCAGCGGCCGGCGCCGCGCACCAGCGCCACCGGCGTACCCTCGTCGCCCTCGCCCATCGCCAGCGTAGCCATGGCTGCGACCGAGTCCGCAATCGCGATCACCGTGGCCTGCAAGGTGCGGCCGAAGAGGTCCACCGCCCGGCCCCGCCGGTCCTCCAGCACGGTCAGCCCCGCGCAGCCGATGGCTGTGCCGACGGTGCCGATCCGCCATGCACGGCCCATCGAATCCGCGATCACGACCCCGACCTCGGCCCCGCTCGCCGCGCGCAGATCGGCACGGATGGCGCGCGCAGAGGCGTCGGGATCGACCGGCCAGAGCAGCACTGTGTCTGCGTCGCCGCCCTCGACGTTGCTGGCGTCGATCCCGGCATTGGCGAGGACATGGCCGGTCCTGTGCCGGGCGATGATCGCGGCGGGGTGCGGCCGCATGATCTCGGCGCTTTCGTCGAGGATCGCCTGCGCCATCGCCGCCTCGCGCCCGGTGCGCTTGGCGAGGTCCAAAGCCTCCTCGCCCGGCATCAGATCGGCAAGCTCCACCGTCCGTCCCTCGCTCTTGGAGACGATCTTCTGCGCGATCACGCAGATATCGCCGTCGCGTAAGGCGTCCCCGCCTGCGGTGAGCGCGGTGCAAATCGCTTGCGCTATAGACATGCCGGTGGCGAACATGGGCAATCCGGCAAGGGCACGCACGGTGAGTTCTGGAATAGCGGTCATTGATCCTCCCGGGCGCACCTTACGTCCGCAGCGGGCAACGACAATTACCAGCGCGAAGATTTCGCGGGAGAGATTAAGCAACATGGCATCAATCGCAGTCATCGGCGGCACCGGAGCGCTGGGCAAGGGCATCGCCCGCAGGCTCGTCGCGGCGGGGCATCAGGTCACCATCGGCTCGCGCTCCGCCGACAAGGCGCAGGTCACCGCCAAGGAACTGGGCGCGGCGGGCTTCGCCGCCAATGCCGACGCGGCCGAGGGCAAGGACGTGGTCATCGTCGCGGTGCCGTTCGCCTCGCAGGGCGCGACGCTGGGCGAGATCAGGGACCGCGTGGGACAGGCCGTGGTGGTCGATACCACCGTGCCGCTGGTCCCCCCCAAGGTCATGCGCGTGCAGCTTCCCGCCGAGGGCAGCGCCGCCTTGCAGGCGCGCGAGCATCTCGGCCCCGACGTGCGGCTGGTCACGGCGTTCCACAACGTGTCCGCCCATCACCTCGATTCCGACCATGCGATCGACTGCGACGTGCTGGTGTTCTCGGACGACATCGAGGCGCGCAAGACCGTCGTCGATCTCTGCCCCGGCATGGGCATCCGTGGCCTCTCGGGCGGCGCGCTCGCCAATTCGGCGGCGGCCGAGGCGCTGACCTCGATCCTCATCTACATGAACAAGACCTACAAGGCCGACGGCGCCGGCATCCGCTTCACCAACCTGACCGAGGCCCCCGCGATACCGTGACCACCGGGCCGACCACATGGGCGCTGATCCCGGTCAAGGCGCGGGGGGCGGGCAAGACCCGCCTCGCCCCCGTGCTTTCGCCGCGAGAGCGCGACGGGCTGGTCGAGGCGATGCTCGCGCATGTGGTCGGGGTGGCGAGCGGCGTCACGGCGCGCGTGATGCTGGTGGGGCCGGAGCGGCAAGGCGTCGGCGCCGGGTTCGAACGCATCGGGGATGCGGGCGGCGGACTCAATGCGGCGCTGGAACAGGCGCTGGCCGAGATTGTCGGGCGCGGCGACGCGCCCGCCCGGCTGATCGTCCTTCCCGCCGACCTTCCCTGCCTTTCAGCAGCAGAAATCGAGCAACTGGCGCAGCTTCCGCCTGGCACGGTCGGTATCGCGCCCGACCGGCACGCACGCGGCACCAACGCCCTCTCGCTGCCCTTGCCCGAGGCGGCAGGATGGCGCTTCCACTTCGGCACCGACAGCGCCGCACTACACCGAACGGCCGCGAAAATCCTCGGGTTGAACGCGGTGACGATCACCGGGCCGGGACTGGAGAAAGACATAGACGAGCCCGGCGATCTCGCTGATGCTGGACACCTGTTCAGCCTCTCGACCTGATCGCGGGGGCGCGAAAAGCCGAAAACGGCGCGACACGGCGGAGAGGGATAACGTGCAGGCAAGCGACATCGACCTGACCGGCCAGGTGGCCTTCGTTACCGGCGGTGGCGGCGGCATCGGCCGCGCCATCGCGCTGTGCATGGCCGACATGGGCGCCGACGTTGCGATCATCGAAGCCGTTCCCGAACGCTGCGAGCAGGTCACCCGGATGATCGAGGAACGCGGCCGCCGCGCGCTCTGCATCCCCGGCAACGTCATGGACGTGGAGGTGCTGCAGGACGCCGTGGCGAAGGCCGCCGACACCTTCGGCCGGCTCGACATCCTCGTGAACAACGCGGGCGGGGTGACAAGGCGCGGCTTCCTCGACCTCACCGAGAAGAACTGGCGGCGGCACATCGACCTCAACCTTGTCAGCAACCTCGCCGCGACGCAGGCCGCCGTGCCGGTGATGATCGCAGGGAAGCGCGGCGGCGCGATCGTCAACGTCACCAGCATCGAGGCGAGCCGCGCGGCGCCCGGCTATGCCGTCTATGCCGCGTGCAAGGCTGGCATCAACAACCTGACCCGCACCCTCGCCCTCGAATTCGCCGAGCACGGCATCCGCGTGAACACCATCGCGCCCGACTACACCGTGACACCCGGCACGCGCGGCAACTTCACCGGCGAGGTGGACGAGAGCAAGTGGTACCAGCCCAGCCCGGCGCAAGTGGAGGGCATCCGCAAGCGCATCCCCGCCGGGCGCGCAGGGATCGACGAGGAATGCGGCCGCGTCGCGGTGTTCCTCGCCTCGCCGATGGCCAGCTACGTGACGGGGACGATCATTCCCGTCGACGGCGGCTCCTGGGCCTCGGGCGGCTGGGTGCGCGACAGGAGCGACGCGTGGGTCCTGCCCCCCGAGATAACGGAATAACGGAGAGAGCGATGACCTTCACCCTCAGCACCAGCCTGCCCTTCGACCACATCGACAAGCCCCAGGAATGGGGCACGATGGAAGCGCTCCACCAGATCGCGAAGGCGGTCGAGGCGGCGGGATTCTATGCCGGCACCGTCACCGACCACCCGGTGCCGTCCTCGCGCTGGCTCGACAACGGCGGGCACTATGCGCAGGACCCGTTCGTGATGCTCTCGATGCTGGGCGCGGCAACGACGACGTTGAGGCTCCAGACCAACATCCTCGTCCTCCCCTACCGCAACCCGTTCATCACCGCGCGCGCGGTGTCCAGCCTCGACCACTTCACTGCCGGGCGCGTGATCCTGGGTCTCGGCGCGGGGTACATGAAGGCCGAGTACAAGGCGCTCGGCGTCGATTTCGACAGCCGCAACGACATCATGGACGAGTACATGAAGGCCATGAAGCTGGCCTGGACCGGCGAGGACTTCGCCTTCGAGGGCAACGGCTACACCGCGCTCGGCAACCGCGTGCTGCCGACCCCGGCGCAGCTGCCGCACCCACCGCTGCTGGTCGGCGGCAACTCCAAGCGCGCCCTGCGCCGCGCGGTGGAGCTGGGCGACGCCTGGCACCCCTTCTTCGTCCCCAAGGCGATCACCGACACCGCCCGCACCGCCAACCTCGAGGGCGACGACGACATCCTCGCCGCCATCGCCTACATGGCCGAGCACTGCGAGAAGGTCGGCCGCGCCGTGCCGCCCAAGGTCATCGCCTCGTCCACCTACTCGGTGAAAGCCGGCTGGGAAGCGCAGGAAGCGCTGGACCACTTCGCCAACCTCAAGTCGCTCGGCGTCGACGGCTCTGGCGCGACGATCTACACCGAGACCCGCGCCGAATACCTCGAAGAGGCGCAGAAGTTCGGCGAGGAAGTCATCTCCAAGATCGACTTCTGAGCGTGCCCCAAACCCCGCCGACGACCACGCGCGAGGAATGGCGCCAGGCCTGGCCGACCGTGCTCGCCGCGCTGGTGGGGATGTCGTTCTATTCGGTCATCACATACTCGCTGAGCACCTTCATCGGCCCGCTCGAGCACGAGTTCGGCTGGAGCCGCACCGCGCTGTCCTCTGGCCTGACGATCTTCGCGACGATCTCGATGCTCGGCGGGCCATTCGTCGGGCTCGCGGTGGACCGGCTGGGCACCCGCCGGATCGCGATCACCTGCATGGCGCTCTCGGGCCTGGCCTTCGCCGCCTTCAGCGTCGTCGACGGCTCGCTGGTGCAGTGGACCGCGCTTTACGTGGTCTACGGCGTCGTCGCGCTGGGCATCAAGTCGACGGTGTGGAGCGCGGGCGTGTCCAGCGTCTTCACGAAAGGCCGCAGCCTCGCGCTGGCGGTGATGCTGAGCGGGTCGGCGGTCGGCCAGACCCTCGCCCCGATCACCGCTAACGCGCTCATCAACGCCTTCGGCTGGCGCTCCGCCTATATCTGGCTGGGCCTGGGCTGGGCGGGCCTTGCGCTGGTGCTGACGGTATTTCTCTACTTCGACGCCCATGCCCGCAAGGCGCGCGTCATCGACAAGGCGGCGGCGAAGGGCCCGGTAGTGATCCTGCCCGGCTTCACCCTCCCCCAGGCGATCCGCGACGCGCGGGTGCTGCGCATCGGCGCGGCGACGCTGCTGTCCTCGGTGGTCGGCTCGGGCGTCACCGTCCATCTCGTGCGCATCGTCTCGGAGAGCGGCATCCCGATGAACCGCGCAGTCGAGATCGCGGCGCTGGCAGGCATTGCCGGGATCGTCGGCAAGCTCGGCTGCGGCTGGCTGCTCGACAAGGTGCAGGGCAGCGTCATCCCGTTCCTCGGCTTCGCGGTCGGCAGCCTAGGACACTTTCTGCTGATCGGCCTGTTCTCCGGCGCGCTGCCTTTGGTGGTCGGGGTGATGTGCATCGGCTTCGCCTCGGGCGCGGGGCTGCAGATTTCGACCTATCTCATCAGCCGCTACGCCGGCCTGCGCAACTTCGGGACGATCATGGGCACGATCGCCTCCCTGATGATGGCCGGAACCGCAGTCGGCCCGCTGTTCGCTGGGGCCGTCCACGACGCGGCCGGCAGCTATGACCTGCTCGAAACCATCGCCGCGCCGGCCATGCTGGTCGCCGCGTTGCTGTTCGTCGGGCTCGGGCCCTATCCGGTGTTCCCCGACCCTCAGGCTGGGGAGTGACGCCGGTGGACCGCCTCGCCATCGAGTTCATCAGCGTCCTCGGCCTGCCGCCGGTCGAGTTCGTGCAGCTTGCGGCAGGCCTCGGCGTCACCCGCATCGGCCTCGCGCCAAGGCCGATCACCGCCAATCCGCACCGCTACCCGGGGTGGGACCTGCTGGCGGACCCCGCCCTGCGACGCGACACGCTCGCCGCCATGGCCGACACCGGGGTGAACGTGTCGCTGGGCGAAGGATTCCTCATCCGCGAGGGACTGGACGCCGACGCCTTCGCTCCGATGCTGGACCTGTTCGCTGAGCTCGGCGCGCCGGTGGTCAATGCGGTGAACATGGTGGCCTCGCCCGAACCCTTCGCCCGGCTCGCCGCGATGGCGGGCGAGCGGGGCATGGTCGCCACGGTCGAGTTCCTCCCGCTGATGCCGCCCGCCTCGTTCGCGCAGGCGCTGGCCTTCGTCGATGCCTGCGGAGCCGGCAACGCGCGCGTGCTCGTCGATGCGATGCACTTCTTCCGGGGCGGGAGCAGCGTCGAGGAACTGGCCGGGGTGAATGCATCGCGCATCGGCTACGTCCAGATCTGCGACGTGCCGATGCCGGCACTTACGGCGGACTACGGACTGGAGGCGCGAGAAAACCGGCTCGGCCCGGGCGAAGGTGACCTCCTGCTGGCGGACTTCCTCGCGGCGGTTCCGGCGGACGTAGTGATTGGCTTGGAAGTGCCGCAGGTGAGCAAGGCGCAGGACGCCGGGCCCGCCGAACGCCTGGCCCCGATGATGGCGGCTGCCCGCAGACTGATGGGACCTGTGGAGACTTGCCCAGACCTATAGTCCCCGCCTACGCGGGGATGACGGCTGAGATCAGGCGATTGGCTTGCTTCGCTGCGCTCGCGATGACGAAGGAGGGAGGACCTTTCGCCCCCTACTACCCGGTCAGAACTCAGCCTTGATCGCCGCATGGAAGGCGCGCACCGCCGCTTCCTCGTCGCCGTTCCACACCGCGCCCGACACCGCGAGGAAGTCCGCGCCCGCCTTGACAAGCGGCGCGCAGTTGTCGGGCGTGATGCCGCCGATGGCGACGCAGGGAATCTCGAAGATCCCCTGCCACCATTCGAGCAGGTCCAGCCCGGCGACGTGCTTGGTTTCCTTTGTGGTCGTGGGATAGAACGCGCCGAACGCCACGTAGTCCGCCCCGCCCTCGCCCGCTTCCATGGCGAAATGGCGGCTGGCGTTGCAGGTCACGCCGATCTGCGCGTCGCGGCCCAGTTCGCCGCGCGCCTCCTCGATCGAGCCATCGTCCTGCCCGAGATGGACGCCGTCGGCGCCGAGCCGCTTGGCAAGACCGATCGAATCGTTGACGATGAACGCCACCTCGCGGTCGGCGCAGATGCGCAGCAGCGGCTCGGCGAGTTTGGCAGCGGTGTGCTGGTCCACGTCCTTGACCCGGAACTGGAACGCCGCGACGGGCCCGGCGTCGAGCGCGCGGGCAAGGCGGTCGGGGAAGGCCCCGCCGACATCGAGCGGCGAGATCAGGTAGAGGAGCGTGGGTTCGCGCGGAGTTTCATCGGTCATGCTGCGCGCTCTAGCTTGCCGCCGCGCCAACGCCAAGCGTTCCGGAACCGTTCAGGCGCGGGTGTGTTGGTTGGGGGGCATGAGGACCCCATTTGCATTCGCCGTGACGGCTGCCCTGGCGCTTGCCGGCTGCACCGTGATCCCGCCGGCCGACCCCGCGCGGATGCAGGGGGCGTACACGCCGCAATACCCGCCCCAATCCGCGCCGCCCGCGCCGGTGCCGGGACCGGCGCCGGTGCCGGTCTACACCCCCGTCCCGGACTACCCGCCGCCCGCGCCGCAGATGCCGGAGCGAGAACCGGCGCTTACCTACGCCGCACTCGGGCAGACGGTGAGCGTCGATGGCCCGCGGGTGACGCCGCTCGAAGTGCTCGAGGACAGCCGCTGCCCGATGAACGCCCGCTGCGTCTGGGCGGGCCAGCTGCGCCTGCGCATCCGCATCGAAAGCGGCACCGGCGGCACGGTGGAGCTGACCTCGGGCAAGCCTGTGAACGTGGCCGATGGCACCCTCGAACTCGTCGAGGTGCGCCCCGACAAGATGGCCGGCAGCGGCAGCGGCGCAGTGAAGCCTTCGGACTACCGCTTCGGTTTGCGCTTCATGGGCGGGTACTGACGGCCGGACGTCAGCGCGTGTACGAGCCCAGATAAGTCGCTATCCGCTCAAATCAGAAAACTTGCTCGTGCCCGCCGCCCAAACAAAAAGGCGGCGCCCCTGGGGCACCGCCTCCTGTCGTTGCGAACCGCCGGGATCAGGCGGTGGCGGCCGCTTCCACCTTGTGGGTCGAACCGGCGTAGATCGCGTCGATCGCCTCACCCAGCGAGGCGTCGAATTCCGCGTCGCTCATCTGCGAGCGCAGGTCCGACAGCAGCGCGCGGCTGAAGCTGGCGATGATGCCCTTGTTCTTCGCCAGCTCGGCACAGGCCTCGGGACGCGCATAGCCGCCCGACAGCGCGACCACGCGCAGCACCTTGGGATGCTCTACCAGCGGGTCGAACGTGCCCGGCACCACCGGCAGCGAGAGCTTGAGCATGACCTTCTTGCCCTCGGGCAGTTCGTCGAGGTTCTTGAGAATCTCGGCAAGCAGGATCGTGTCGCACTCGGCGCGCGTCTCGCTCTTGATGTTCACTTCGGGCTCGATGATCGGCATCATCTCGTGGCCGAGCACCTGCAGGCCGATCTCGAACTGCTGCTTGACGACCGCGGCGATACCCTCGGCATTGGCCGAGTTGATGACCGAACGCTCCTTGGTACCGAACACACCAAGCTTCTTCGACCGCGCCAGCAGCGTGTCGAGCGTGGGATTGGGCTTCATCAGCTGAACGCCGTTGGCCTCGTCCTCAAGGCCCTTGTCGATCTTGATGAAGGGCACCACGCCCTTGGCGATCAGCGCCTCCGGGGTCGGGACGCCGCCCACCTTGCCGTCCATGGTGCGCTCGAACAGGATCGCGCCGATGACCTTTTCACCGGTGAAGGCAGGCGAGGCAATGATCCGCGCGCGCATTTCGTGGATCAGGCCGAACATCTCCTCCTCGTTCGACCATGCCCCTTCCTCAATGCCGTAGCCCTTCAGGGCCTTGGGCGTGGAACCGCCGCTCTGGTCGAGCGCGGCGATGAAACCGTCACCGTCGGCCATCTTGGCGGTCATGTCTGAATACTGCATGGTTTCTCCTCCTGAGTTGTTCAGCACTTGTCGTCGAGCCTATCCCGAGGCCCGTTATTTCGCAACTGCGGCAGAGCCGGCGGGGCGTTTAGCGTGGCAGCGCGCGCTCCTTCAGCGGCGGAGCACGGCGCGCCCCTTCGCGCAGCATCCTGCCGAATTTCCTGCGCATCGGAACGTCGACCCAGCGCACCGCAGCCCACCCCAGCGCGACGCAGCACGCGAGGTAGACCGCGCCCATCAGGACCGGATTCCAGCCCAGGTCGTCCTTGAAATAGCGCAGCGGCTCCATCAGCGCCCAATGTACCGCGTAGACCGCATAGGACACCTCGCCCAGGAACCAGGCCGCCGGCGCCAGAGCCCTGGATGGCTCGCAGCGCGCACCGAGCCAGACCAGCAGCGGCGAGACGACAAGGCTGCACACGAGGTCATAGTACGCATCGGGCACCGAGGTCAGGTTCAGCATCAGCATGGCGGCGATGGCGGCGAGGCAGGCGACCCCAAGCCATCCGGCGCGGCGGACCTCGGGCAGCGGCAGGCGCGCCAGCAGGACGCCCGCCGTGAACGACATCGTCGTGCGCACCATCGAGATGCCGACCTGGTGCCATACCGCGCCGAGATTGCCGCCTTCGTTCTCCAGCACCGCCAGACCGAACCACCACGCGGCCACCAGCGTCGCCGCCAGCAGGCCGATGCGCGGGAGTCGGAACAGTACGAGCACCAGCCCCAGGTTCGCCACCAGCTCGAAGAACAGCGACCACGCCGGCACGTTGAGCGGAAACAGCGTGTTCGTCACCGGCGAGGGCAGCATCAGCAGGTTGAACGGCAGCGCCTGCGCCATCATCCCGTAGCTGTAGAGGTTGCCCTGCCCGGTGAAGTGGTTCGAGATCGCCGACAGCGTCGTCACCACGATACCCACCAGGAACAGCGGATAGAGCCGGATCACCCGCTGCTTCATGAAGGCCCAGGTCGTCAGCCCCGCCTGCCAGCGCGGCAGGTAGGTCTTGCAGAGCACGAAGCCGGACAGCGCGAAGAAGAAGTCCACCGCGACGTAGCCGTGCGGAGCCTGCGAGATGTTGTAGTGGAACAGCGCCACGGCCAGCGCGGCAATCCCGCGCATGCCGTCCAGCGTGACGTGCCGGCCCTGCCAGGGCGGAGTCGTTGGTTCATGGTGGCTCATGCCGGGCACATTTCCGAGGTCTTCTCGCCTTCTTTTCGCGCAGATCGTGGCACAAGTCGCATACCAAACCATTCGTCATCCCCGCGCGGGAATGACGGGTAGGTTATGTGTAGATGTTCAGGCGCAAAGCACCGCGACGCCGGGCAGTTCCTTGCCTTCCATCCATTCCAGGAAGGCGCCGCCGGCGGTCGAGATATAGGTGAAGTCCTGCGCCACGCCCGCATGGTTGAGCGCCGAGACGGTATCGCCACCGCCCGCGACCGAAACCAGCGAACCTTCCACGGTCAGCGCCGCGGCGGTCCTGGCGAGCGCCACGGTGGCGGCGTCGAAGGGCGCCATCTCGAAGGCGCCGAGCGGACCGTTCCACACCAGGGTGCGGCAGGTCTTGAGCACGTCGCCCAGCGTTTCGGCAGCGGCCGCGCCGGCATCGAGGATCATCTCGTCGGCGGCGACTTCATGGACGTTGCAGGTGCGCAGGGACGGCGGATTGGCGGCGAATTCCTTCGACACGACGACGTCGTAGGGAAGGTGCACGGTGCAGCCCGAGGCCTCGGCATTGGCGAGGATTTCGTTGGCGGTGCCCGTCAGGTCGTGCTCGCAAAGCGACTTGCCCACGTCCACGCCCTTGGCGGCGAGGAAGGTGTTGGCCATGCCGCCACCGATGATGAGGTGATCGACCAGCGTGACGAGGTGCTTGAGCACGTCGAGCTTGGAGGACACCTTGGCGCCGCCGACGACGGCGGCAACCGGCTTCTCGGGCTTGCCGAGTGCCTTTTCGAGCGCTTCGAGTTCGGCCTGCATCGAGCGGCCGGCATAGGCTGGCAGCACGCGCGCAAGGCCCTCGGTGGAGGCGTGGGCGCGGTGCGCGGCGGAGAAGGCGTCGTTGACGTAGAAGTCGGCGTTGGCGGCGATCGCCTTGACCAGTTCGGGGTCGTTCTTTTCCTCGCCCTTCCAGAAGCGCGTGTTCTCGAGGATGGCGATGTCACCGGCGCGCAGGATGCCGATCGACTGCGCGACCACCGGGCCGGCGATCTCGGGCACGAACATCACTTCCTTGCCGAGCACCTTCTCGACTTCGCCCACCACCATCGAGAGCGACATGGTCGACGAACGCTCGCCCTTGGGGCGGCCGAAGTGGGCGAGCAGAAGGACCTTGGCGCCCTTTTCGGACAGCTCGAGAATGGTCGGCACTGCGGCGCGGATGCGGGTGTCGTCGGTGATGGTGCCATCCTGCATCGGCAGGTTGAGGTCCACGCGCACCAGCGCGACCTTGCCCGTCACGTCACCAAGGTCGTCCAGAGTCTTGAAAGCGCTCATCTTTCGATCCTTATCTCGTCGCCCACGGCAATCTCGCCGTCCTCCAGCACCACGCCCAGAACGCCGCCCCGCCAGTCCGGCGTGAGCGCGCCCTTGAGGCCCGGCGCCACTTCCTCCATGCGGCTGCACGGATCGCATTCCATGGTTATCGCGATGCGCAGGGACTGCCCGATCGCCACAACGTAGCCCGTTTCCCGGGGCAGGCGCAGCCCCTCCACCAACAGGTTCGCCCGGCGCGCATGCCATGACGGACGTTCACCGAACAGGTCGGAGACGTTGAGGTCCGCCATTGCCGCCTGCCAGCTCTCGACCTCCAGGAGCGAGACCTGACGCCGCGGCACCTTGCCCGGACGCACCGCGCCGCGAAAGTCCCCCTGGACTCCCGCGGCGACAGTGACGGCGACGGACTGCAGTTCCTCCATCCGCCCACGCGGCCTTGCATGCCGCGCGATGCCGATGAGGCGGCCCGTCGCCATCGTATGCGTCAGAGCAGGCCGCCCATCACGCCGGCTGTGTCGACCATGCGGTTGGAGAAGCCCCACTCGTTGTCGTACCAGGACAGCACGCGCACCAGCTTGCCTTCGAGGACCGAGGTCTCGAGGCTGTCGATGGTCGACGAGTGCGCGTCGTGGTTGAAGTCGATCGAGACCAGCGGCTCGTCGGTGTAGCCGAGCACGCCCTTGAGTTCGCCTTCGGCAGCGGCCTTGAGCAGCGAGTTCACTTCTTCCAGCGTCGTGTCGCGGCTCGGCACGAAGGTCAGGTCGACGACCGAGACGTTCGGGGTCGGCACGCGGATCGACGAGCCGTCGAGCTTGCCGGCCAGGTCCGGGAGCACGAGGCCGACGGCAACGGCGGCGCCGGTGCTGGTCGGGATCATGTTCATCGCGGCAGCGCGGGCGCGGCGCGGGTCGGAGTGGATCTGATCGAGGATCTTCTGGTCGTTGGTGTACGAGTGGATGGTGGTCATCAGGCCGCGCTCGATGCCGATGGCTTCGTGCAGGACCTTGGCGAAGGGCGCCAGGCAGTTGGTGGTGCACGAGGCGTTCGAGACGACCAGGTGGTCGGCGGTCAGCTTGTCGTGGTTCACGCCGTAGACGACGGTCAGATCGACGCCCTTGGCGGGCGCCGAGATCAGCACGCGCTTGGCGCCGGCTTCGATGTGCTTCGAGGCCGAGGCCTTGTCGGTGAAGAAGCCGGTGCACTCGAGCGCGATGTCGATGCCGTTGGCGGCGTGCGGCAGGTTCGCGGGATCACGCTCGGCGGTGACCTTGATGCGCTTGCCGTTGACGATCAGGTCGTCGCCGTCGACTTCGACGGTGCCCGAGAACGGACCATGGACGCTGTCGCGCTTGAAGAGGAGAGCATTTGCCTTGGCGCTGGCGAGGTCGTTGATCGACACCAGCTCGAGGTCATGGTCGGTACGCTCGAGAATGGCACGGGCGACATTGCGCCCGATACGTCCGAAACCGTTGATCGCAACCTTCGTCGCCATGTAAATCTCCTCCTAGTTAGACGCTGAGCTTTTCCAGAACCTTGGGGACGATCGCCTCGACGGTGAAGCCGAAGCGCTCGAACAGGACCTTGGCCGGGGCCGACGCGCCGAAGCGGTCCAGGCCGATGTTCAGGCCGCCGTTGCGGCTGAATGCGGTGTAGCGTTCCCAGCCCTGGGTGATCCCGGCCTCGATCGAGACGCGCAGGATCGCAGGATCGTTGGGCAGAATTTCGCGCTGGTAGGCTTCATCCTGTGCGGCGAACAGCTCCATGCAGGGCATCGAGACGACGTCGGCGCCGATGCCCTGGCTCTGCAGTTCATCGCGCACCTTGACGGCGAGTTCGACTTCCGAACCGGTGGCGATGAGGATGACCTTGCGCTCCCCTTCGGCGCTGCGCAGCGTGTAGGCGCCGCGGGCCGAAAGCATCTCGCCCGAACTGCGCAGCTGCGGCAGGTTCTGGCGGGTCAGCGCGAGGACCGAAGGCGTTTCCTGCGCTTCGAGCGCAAGGTTCCAGCACTCCGCCGTCTCCACCGCATCGGCGGGGCGGAAGACGTAGAGGTTCGGGATCAGGCGCATCGACATGACGTGCTCGACCGGCTGGTGGGTCGGGCCATCCTCGCCAAGGCCGATGCTGTCATGCGTCAGCACGTAGATCACGCGGGTCTGCTGGAGCGCCGAGAGGCGGATCGCGTTGCGGCAGTAGTCCGAGAAGATCAGGAACGTGCCGCCGTAGGGGATCACGCCGCCGTGGAGCGCCATGCCGTTCATCGCGGCGGCCATGCCGAACTCGCGGATGCCGTAATAGACGTAGCGGCCCGCGTAGTCCTCGGGGTTGAACGGCGCCTGGCACTTGGCCTTGGTGTTGTTCGAGCCGGTGAGATCGGCCGAACCGCCGACCATCTCCGGGATCGCCGGAGCCAGCACGTTGAGCCAGTTTTCCGAGGCCTTGCGGGTGGCGACGTTGGCATCGCCGGCAACCCATTCGGTCAGCGCCTTGCGCACGCCGTCCATCTCGGGAAGCTCGCCGGCCATGCGGCGGGTGAACTCGGCGCTCTTGTCGCTGGCGGCGAGGCGGGCTTCCCACTCGGTGCGGGCGGCGGCGCCCCTGGCGCCCAGCGAGCGCCAGTCGGCGAGGATCCCGGCGGGAATTTCGAACGGGGCCGAGGTCCAGCCGAGGTGTTCGCGCGCGGCCTCGATCTCGGCGGCGCCGAGCGGCGAGCCGTGGACGTCGTGGCCGCCCTGCTTGTTGGGCGCGCCCTTGCCGATCAGCGTGCGGCACGAGACCAGCGAAGGCTTGTCCGAGGCGGCCGCTTCGGCCAGCGCGCGCTCGATGTCCGCGAAGTCATGGCCGTCGCAGTCGAACACGTCCCAGCCCGAGGCGCGGTAGCGGGCGGCGATGTCCTCGGTGGTCGACAGCGAGGTGTCGCCGTCGATGGTGATCTTGTTGTTGTCCCACAGGACCTTGAGGCGGCCCAGCTTCAGCGTGCCGGCAAGGCCGATCGCCTCGTGGTTGATGCCTTCCATGAGGCAGCCGTCGCCGGCGATCACCCAGGTGTTGTGGTCGACCACGTCGTCGCCGAAGGTCGCGTTGAGGTGACGCTCGGCCATCGCCATGCCGACGGCCATCGCCAGGCCCTGACCCAGCGGACCGGTGGTGCACTCGACGCCTTCGATCAGGAAGTTCTCGGGGTGACCGGCGCAGACCGAGCCCATCTGGCGGAAATTGCGGATGTCATCGAGAGCCGGGCTGGCGTAGCCGGTCAGGTGCAGCAGCGAGTAGATCAGCATCGAGCCGTGGCCCGCCGACAGCACGAAGCGATCGCGGTCGGCCCACTTGGGCTGCGCGGGGTCGAACTTGAGGAACTTGGCGTAGAGCACGGTAGCAACGTCGGCCATGCCCATCGGCATGCCGGGATGGCCGCTGTTGGCTGCCTGGACCGCATCCATCGACAGCGCCCGGATGGCATTGGCCATCGGCGCGAGGCGGTCGGGGGAGAAAGTCATGGGAAAGCTCCGGGTAGGCGGCAATTGCGGGACGATTCGTAACTTGGGACCCCCTTTAGGGAGAGGCGACGTTCCGTCAAGTTCACCGCCCCAATTCGCGCAAATGCTCGCATAAACCGCAGGTGCGGCGCGGCCTGCCGCATGTCCGGCACCAATCGAGGCCAAGAACGTGACAAGATTGTGAACAACACGCCGCAAGTGGTTGCCAGGCGGACACTATGCGGCCAGCGAGACTTGCATGAACGAGGCTCCTGCCCTGCTCGCTCTCAACCGGATCGAGGAAGCGCTGGCGCGGATCGAAGCCGCGGCCCGCCCCGTCGGCACCGACGGGGATGCCGACCTTCGCCGCCGTCACGATGATCTCAAGGCCTGCGTCGCGCAGTCCCTCGCCGGGCTCGATGCCCTGCTCGCCCAGCGGGACCACAAAAATGGGTAACGTCACGGTTTCGATCGGCGGGCGCAGCTTCACGCTCGCCAGTGCGGACGGCGAGGAGGCGCATGTCGCCAGGCTTGGCCGCCTCATCGACGAGAAGGCGAACGCATCGGGCGCCGCGGGCCAGACCGAGACGCGCATGCTTCTGTTCGCTGCACTGATGATGGCCGACGAACTGCACGAGCTGCGAAACCGCCCGGTCCCGGCGCCTGCATCCCCCGGAATCCCTCCCGCACTGGCCGAACGTCTCGGCCGGATCGCATCGCGTGTCGAAAATCTCGCATCCCTCCTTGAGAGTGACGCGCCGAACGACTAGATAGGGACGTGACGGGATCTGCCCGGCACGTGCCGTTCGAACATCCCTGAGGCTATAAGCAAATCCTTTGGGGACTGTCCCTGCCCGGATCCTGGTCCGACGCACATGGTTCCCACCTGACGTCAAACGCGTCAGTGGATTTCTAGGAAACGACCCATGGTGGACCCGTCACCCCCCATTCCTTTTGCTGATGCAAAGGCCGCCCTCCGGCGGTCCCATCGTCAGACACGCGCCGAACATGTCGCCGGCTTACCCGCAGGGCTTCGCGCGCTGATGCTCAGCCGCCCGCCCGCGCCGCTGGTGGAGATGATCCCCGCCGATGCCACCGTGGGCCTCTATCACCCCGCCGGCTCCGAAGCGCCCGCGCTCGGATGGGCGCGCTGGCTTTCGGAAACCGGCCGCAGGGTCGCGCTGCCGTGGTTCGCTTCGCGCAGCGCGCCGATGGAGTTCCGCATCTGGGACAATCCCTGGGACGAATCGGCGCTCGCCGCCGGACCCTGGCGCGCCCTGCAGCCGGCCCAGCACAGCGAAGCCGTGATCCCGGACCTCGTGGTCGTACCGCTGCTCGCCTTCACGGCGAGCGGTCACCGCCTTGGACAGGGCGGCGGCCACTATGACCGCTGGCTGGGCGCGCATCCGCAGGTCCCGGCCATCGGCCTCGCGTGGGACTGCCAGTTGGCCGACGAACTGCCTGTCGAGAACCACGACCGCGCATTGGCCGCCATCGTCACGCCGACCCGCATGTACCACGTCGAACCGGTTGCAGGAGCCTGAGCCCGATGCGCGAGACCCCCACCTGGCGAATCCCCGTCGGCATCCTCAGCCTCGTCGCGGCGCTGGTGATTTACGGCGTCGCCGTGGCCAGCCTCGTACCGCCGCTGATCGGTGGCTGGAACGCGCTGGCGCAGACGCCGGTCTACGTCGTTCTGGGGATCGTGTGGATCATGCCTCTGGGGCGTTTCCTGATCTGGATGGAAACCGGCCGTTGGAGCGCGCCCGCCAAGTAGCCGCGCCTGGCCGCACATACGAAAAAGGCCGGGACTGGCCCGGCCTTATTTCCGTTTTGCTTCATCGCGGTGCTTGCCACTTCATGAGAAGTGGCGCGAGTGACGGGGCTCGAACCCGCGACCTCCGGCGTGACAGGCCGGCACTCTAACCAACTGAGCTACACCCGCGCAGCGATGAAAAAAGGCCGAGACAAGCCCGACCTCTGATATGTTTCCGGCTGACCGGAATTCCGTGCCTTGTCAGGGGCATGGAATGGTTTCCTCTGCCGGGGCAGAAGAAATTCCCAAGTGGCGCGAGTGACGGGGCTCGAACCCGCGACCTCCGGCGTGACAGGCCGGCACTCTAACCAACTGAGCTACACC
>NZ_JBWKOQ010000001.1:1224933-1352936 GCF_059416165.1 Novosphingobium sp. GW821-FHT09E05 | reverse complement strand
CGCGTTCTTGCGGTTGCGTCCGCTTGGGAGCGCCGCCACTAGGCCAGCCATCCGGGGCTGTCAACAGCCTTCCCGGAGCCCCGTGGATTTTTTGCGCCGACCGTCTTCGGGTGCCCTGCCGGACTGCAAAAAGAGCCTGACGCAGGGCCGCCGCGCATCAGCAGTTCTCGTACTTCCAGTGGCGCTTCTTGCCTTCTGCCAGCCACTCCACCGACTGCGCCATGCGCTTTTGGCGGGTGGCCTGCGTCTTCGCCTCGGTGATCCATTCGAAGTAGTCGCGGCAGTGCGAGGGAGCGAACCGGTCGAAGGTCTCGCGGGCGGCCGGGGTGCCGCCAAGCAGCGCGGCGAAGTCCTCGGGCATGGGTATCTCGGGCTTGGGCTTGCGGGCGCCGCCGGTCTTCTGCGCCGTGCCCTTCGTCTCGACCCGGTCGCGCGCGGCGCCCAGCTTATCGGCGAGTTCCGGGTCGCCGGGGAGGTCCGTTATCGCGGTGATGCGGCCGAACTGGCCCATCGCGTCGCCCTGTCGCCCGTCGCCGTGAATCACGAAGGTGCAGTGCGCCTTGAACGCGGCCATCCCCGCGACGTTCTTGCCGTTCACGAGGAAGTGCGGCATCCCCCACTTGATTGCCTCTTCGGCGCCGGGCAGCGCGCTGTGGGCGAGGTCTCGCAGGTGCTCGAGGATCGGGCGGGCGAAGTCCGCCGCGTTAGCGATATACTCGTCGATGCGCGCATCTCGGCTCATGGCTTGGTCCCCGCGATTCGGTCGCGGGCATCATGCAGCATCGCGGTCAGTTCCGCATCGGGCGGCATCTGGTCGAACGCGGCGATTTTGACGTAGCGGCTTGCCACGGGATCGCCGTGGATGCCGAGCGAGCAATGCGCCTTGAAGCCGGCGAGCCCGGCAATGTTGCAGCCATCGACGGTGTAGTGCGGGACTTTCCACTTGATCGTCTCGCACCCCTCTGGGAGCGCTCGGTGGATCGCCTCGCGCAGATGTTCGAGCAGGGCACGGACCGGGGGCGCCATGGCGGCGATGTAATCGTCCACGCCCGGATCCCGGTCCATGTCCTGCCTCCTTAGCCCGCGAGGATGAGCGCCGGCGCCTCGATCAGCTTCTTGAGGTCCTGCGCGAAGCTGGCGGCATCCCAGCCATCGACCACGCGGTGGTCGCAGCTCATCGAGATGTTCATGATCTTGCGCTTCTCGATGCGCTCGGCGCCAGTGGCATCCTTCACGAACATCGGCCGCTCGACGATGCGGTTGGGGCCGATGATGGCGACTTCGGGGCGATTGATGACCGGCGTGGTCGCCACCCCGCCCATCGGACCGAGCGAGGTTACGGTGATCGTCGAGCCCGACAGTTCGGACGACTTAGCCGACCCGTCGCGCGCAGCCTGCGCAAGGCGGGTGATCTCGGCGGCCAGTTGCCAGAGGTTGCGGCCCTGGGCATCGCGGATCACCGGCACCATGAGCCCGGCGGGGGTCTGCGCCGCGATGCCCAGGTGCACCGAGCCATGGCGCGTCACCACGCCGGCCTCATCGTCGTAGTGGGCGTTGAGCATAGGATACTTGGGCAGCAGCTTGCAGATCGCGGTGATGAGGAACGGCAGCATCGTCAGCTTGGGCCGGTCTCCCCTGCCCTCGTTGAGCTGCGCGCGGGTCTCCTCGAGCGCCGTGACGTCGAACTCCTCGACATAGGCGAAGTGCGGGATGTTGCGCTTGGAGGCCGCCATGTTCTCGGCGATGCGGCGCCTGAGGCCGATGACGCGCACCTGCTCGTCCGCGCGCTTGCTGCCCGCGGGCTGGAAGCCGCCGCCGGCGTTGTAGGCGAGGAACGCGTCGAGGTCGGCGTGGCGCAGGCGGCCATCCTCGGCGGAGCGCACTTCGGCGAGATCGATGCCGAGGTCCCTGGCCCGCTTGCGGACCGCCGGACTGGCGAGGACCTTGGCGGAAGCTGAAGGCGCTGCGCGGACGTCGACGGGCTCGGGCTCGATCTGAGGCTCAGGCTCGCGCGCCGGTGCCGGGCGGGTCGCAGCCTCGACCCGTTCGACATCCCCGGCATCGGGCGTCTCGACCTCGATCCGCTCCTCGACCGCCGCGGCCTTGGGAGCTTGGGCAGCGCTTTCGTCGCCCACGCCCTCGACCTCGATCACCACCAGCGCCGAGCCGATGGCGACCACGTCGCCTTCCGCGCCCGCCACTTCGACGATGATGCCCGAAACCGGGCTTTCCATCTCGACCGTGGCCTTGTCGGTCATCATGTCGGCAAGGCGGCCGTCTTCCTCGACCCGGTCGCCGACCTTGACGTGCCAGGCGACGATCTCGGCCTCGGCGATGCCTTCGCCGATGTCGGGGAGCGTGAATGTGTAGCGACCCATCGGATCAATCCTTCATCAGACGATCGACCGCCTCGCCGATGCGGACGGGACCGGGGAAATAGGCCCACTCGAGGCTGTGCGGATAAGGCGTATCGAAGCCGGTCACGCGCTCCACCGGCGCTTCGAGGTGGTAGAAGCAGCGCTCCTGCACCAGCGCGGAAAGCTCGGCGCCGAAGCCGGAAGTGCGGGTGGCCTCGTGTATCACCAGGCATTTCCCAGTCTTTTCCACCGACTTTTGCACAGCCTCTATGTCCAGTGGGACAAGCGTGCGCAGGTCGATGATCTCGGCGTCGATGCCCTTTTCGGCCAGCACCGCCTCGGCGACGTGGATCATGGTGCCGTAGGACAGCACGGTCAGCGCCGCGCCCTCGCGCACGATCCGCGCCTTGCCGAGCGGGATCCGGTAGTAGCCTTCCGGCACCTCGCCGCCGGGGTGGCCCTTCCAGGTCCGCGACGGCTTGTCATAGTCGCCGCCGAACGGCCCGTTGTAGATGCGCTTGGGCTCGAAGAAGATGACCGGGTCGTTGTCCTCGATCGCGGCGATCAGCAGGCCCTTGGCGTCGCGCGGCGTGCATGGGATCACCGTCTTCAGGCCGGCGACATGGGTGAACAGCGCTTCCGGGCTCTGGCTATGGGTCTGCCCGCCGAAGATGCCGCCGCCGAACGGCGAGCGCACGGTGATCGGCGCGGTGAACTCTCCCGCCGAGCGATAGCGCATGCGCGCCGCCTCGCTGATGAGCTGGTCGAGGCCGGGGTAGATGTAGTCGGCGAACTGGATCTCGGGCACCGGCCGCAGGCCATAGGCGGCCATGCCCACCGCCGCGCCGATGATGCCGCATTCGTTGATCGGCGAATCGAACACGCGGTTGCGGCCGAACTTCTTCTGCAGGCCCGCCGTGGCGCGGAACACGCCTCCGAAGTAGCCCACGTCCTCACCGAGGATGACGATGTCCGGATCGCGCGCCATCATGATGTCGAGGGCGTCGTTGATCGCCTCGATCATGTTCATCTGCCGGGTCGGAGCCTCGTCAACGTCGTCAGCGAGCCCGACGGAATTGTCCTCATGCATCGCCGCGCTCCTTCCATTCCGGCCACTTGGTCTCGCGCTCGCGGATGGCCTGGTCGGCCTGCTCCTCGAGGTGCCAGGGCAGTTCCTCGAAGACGTCCTCGAACATGGTGTGGAACGGGTGGTGCATGCCGTGGCCCAGCACGCCGTTCTTCTCGGCTTCCTTGGTGGCGGCCTTGACCTGCTCGACCAGTTCGCGGTCCATCGCCTCCTGCTGCTCCTCCGACCATTCGCCGAGCGCGACCAGGTGCTTCTTGAGGCGCATGATCGGATCGCCGAGCGGCCACTCCTCGCGCTCCTGCGCGGAGCGGTAGGCCGAAGGATCGTCCGACGTGGAGTGCCCCTCGGCGCGGTAGGTGAAGTGCTCGATGAGCGTCGGGCCCTGGTTGGCGCGGGCGCGGTCAGCGGCCCACTGCGAGGCGGCGTAGACCGCCAGCGCGTCGTTGCCGTCGACGCGCAGTCCGGCGATGCCGTAGCCGGTGGCGCGCGCCGCGAAAGTCGTGCGCTCCGATCCGGCGAAGCCCGAGAAGCTCGAGATCGCCCACTGGTTGTTGACGATGTTGAGCACGACCGGCGCATTGTAGACGGCGGCGAAAGTCATCGCCGCGTGGAAGTCGCCCTCGGCGCTGGAGCCTTCGCCGACGAAGGCGGTGGCGATGCGGGTGTCGCCCTTGATCGCGCTCGCCATGGCCCAGCCCACCGCCTGCGGCAGCTGGGTCGCGAGGTTGCCCGAGATGGAGAAGAACCCGTAATCCTTGGCCGAGTACATCACCGGCAGCTGGCGCCCCTTCAACGGGTCCGCGCGGTTCGAATAGATCTGGTTGACCATGTCGACGAGCGGATAACCGCGTGAGATCAGGATGCCCTGCTGGCGATAGGTGGGGAACACCATGTCGTCGCCCGCCAGCGCATGGGCGTGAGCTACGGAGATCGCCTCCTCGCCGGTGCACTTCATGTAGAAGCTGGTCTTGCCCTGCCGCTGGCTGCGATAGAGCCGGTCGTCGAAGGCGCGGGTCAGCGCCATCGTGCGCAGCATGCGGCGCAGCGTCTCCGGATCGAGTCCGGGATTCCACGGGCCGACCGCCCGGTCGTCCTCGTCCAGCACGCGGATCATGTCGAGGGTCAGCGGCCAGGTCTCACTGGCCGGGCACGCCTCGTCCGGGCGGGCGAGCTGGCCGGCGGCCGGCACCGGCAGGTGCGAGTAATCGACCACATCCCCGGGCCGGTATTTCGGCTCGGGTACATAGAGTTCCAGCGGCGGCAGATTGCCCCGCGGCTTGCCTTTTCCTGCCGACTGTTCGGCCATTTCCATGCTCTCCCGCCAGTGTGCGGCCGCGAGAACCTTGAGTATCAAAATTCTACGGTAGGATTATAATATTTCAACTCTTGGTAATGTCAAATCAGACCGCAACCGGCGCGGCGATATGCGCCTGGGGGGCATATCCGGTCACTTCGAAGTCGTCGATCCGATAGTCGAACATCGATTCGGGACGCCGCAGGATCGTCATCCGGGCTTCCCCGGAAGGCGCGCGCGCAAGCTGTTCTTCGACCAGCGCCGCATGGTTGAGGTACAGGTGGACATCACCGCCTGTCCAAACGGCTTCACCCGGCTCGAGGTTGCATTGCTGTGCCAGCATGCGCGTCAGCAGCGCCAGCGACCACATGTTGAACGCGAAGCCGAGGCCGAGGTCGCAGCTGCGCTGGTAGAGCAGGCACGACAGCCTGCCGCCTGAAACGTGGAACTGGTAAGTCTTGTGGCACGGCGGCAGCGCCATCGAATCGAGCTCGGCGACGTTCCAGCCCTCGATGATGTGGCGGCGGCTGCCGGGGTTCGCCTTGAGGCTCTCGACCACCTGCGCGACCTGGTTGATGCCGGGGCCGCTCTTGAACAGGCCCTCGCCCGCCGGCTCGTAGGTCGGCCAGTCCACCCATTGCTTGCCGTAGACCGGGCCGAGGTCACCCCACTGCGCCGCGAAGGCCTCGTCGGCGACGATCCTGGCGGAGAAGGCCTTGCGTTCGATCGCCTCGCCGGTCTCACGGCGGTAGCGGTCGAGCGGCCAGTCGGTCCAGATCTCCACGCCCTGCGCACAGAGCTTGCGGATGTTGGTGTCGCCGGTGAGGAACCACAGCATCTCGCGCGTCGCGGTCTTCCAGTAGACGCGCTTGGTGGTGAGCAGCGGCATCGCCCCGCCGGAAAGGTCGAAGCGGATCGTCTCCCCCAGCAGCGAGCGGGTACCGACCCCGGTGCGGTCCGAGCGCTCGTCGCCTTCAGTCCATATCCGGCGCATGAGATCGAGGTACTGGTGTTCCCAGTGCGGTTTCACGGCGGTTGGGACGTGTTCGGTGCGAAAAGCGGTCGTGGTCATATGCAAAACCTACCTGCGCGAACGATTCATGGGAAGACGATGTCCCGCGTCGTCCCCGGCCCGGCCCAGGACCGCCGGCAAGGCGCGCTCCTGTCTCGACGCTAACCCGTCGCTAAGTGGCTGCTAATGACGCGCTGTGTGCAGCGATATACCGGCATTCGTACAATTCCGCGCATTCCCGCCCCCCTCAAACAATTTCCACAAAGCCCCCTTGCCACCCCCGGAGTCGCCCTATATAGGCGCGCTCCTGCCCCGGGCGGTCTTCGGATCGCCCTCCGGTCGGGGAATAGCTCAGCCTGGTAGAGCACTGTCTTCGGGAGGCAGGGGCCGGAGGTTCGAATCCTCTTTCCCCGACCATTTTCACCCTCGGGTGAAGCACAAAAACCCAGCGGAAACGCTGGGTTTTTTGCTGTCCGGGGCATTAATTCCATCGCTTCATGGACAGGGGCTCACGGTTCAAACGAACCTGCGGTTTTCCCGCGGCCGCGGCGGTCGGGAGGTACTGGGACACCTTCCCCCCGCCGCGCTTCCGCTTTATGCAGCCGGAGTTCTCGCCTGCTAACTAACCGTCAAGGCCAGTCTGATAGAACGGAACGGGAATGATCACGGCAATCGGAATTAAGACTTGAAAAACCGCGCAGTTGCCGTGTCCATAGTAGCCGCAGGTATTCTTTTTCTCGGCGCATTTCTCACGCTTAAAGCTGTCCACCGCCATGGATTTCTGGCGGGCCGCGACGTCCAGAGAGCGTGGGATGCGCCCCACGCGTACAAGGAGGCGAGGGGAGCCCTGCTGACATTGAAGGCAACGAGTCTTCCGCCTGGAGGCGTCGTGATACTGGGGGACAGCATCGTCGATCTTCAGATCATCCCAAGCGCCTGCGGCCTGCCTGTGCTGAACGCCGGCATCGGGGGAGCGAAGGTAAAGGCCGTTCTCGAGCATGCGCGTCAGATCGTGGCGGCAGCAAACCCCTCCATCGTCGTACTTGCTGTCGGCGTGAACGACACGGCGAAGTGGCAAACGACATCCATCAAGGAATGGCGAACGCAGTATCGCCAGCTTATTGACGCTGTCGCGCCTGCAAAGCTTGTGATCGTCGGCGTGCCACCGATCGAGCCGGGGAAGACTTTCAGCGCCAATTACCACCCGTCGTTGCAGGCGCCGTTCAATGAGGAACTCCGCAAGCTCGCGATGGCGTCGAGAGCCAGCTTCGTTCCGCCCCAGGTTTCGGCTCATGGGATGACCTTGGACGGCGTCCATCTGAACGCCGAAGGACGTCGGCGCTGGATATCTGCCGTCGAGGCGAGTTGCCCGCGGTCGAGATGAGCGATCGCAGGGTCCTGGATCTTATTCCATGACCGTACCGGGCGCCGCACTCGAGCACGAATGCGCCGTGTGATACCAGCTGCCACGTCTTCTTGAGGCCTGGGCCGGCGAAGGCCTCCCTGGTCGCTTCAGCGTATGTTTTCGGTGGAATAACGCGAGCGGATCTCCGCCACCCGTGCCCGCGCATCGGCGACCGCGCGCTCCTCCAGCGCCATCAGCACATGATTGATCGAGCCCTCGAGGTGCATCCGCACCGCTGCCCTCGCCCGCACCGCATCGTGGGCCTTCAGCGCGGCGAGGATCTCGACATGCTGCTCCAGGCTGTAGCGATAGTTGTAGTGCCGCGCCTCCTCCAGCATCCTGCGGCACTCGGGCGAGCGCGAGCGCATGTCCCACAGGTCGCGCACACCGCGCTCCACCGCGACATTGCGCGTCGCCTTGGCCATCGTGAGGTGGAACAGCGTGAGTGCCGCCTGCCAGTCCTCGAACGTACCGTCCGCGCGCCGCATGTCGGCGACGGCCTGGTCGAGGAGTTCAAGTTCCTCGTCGGCGATGTTCACCGCCGCGAGCGACGCGGCTTCACCCTCGAAGATCAGGCGGGCCTGTGCCAGCTCGATCGGCGTCACCTCCGAGGCATCGATCGCCGCCGGTTCGTCCTCGGGCAGGCGCAGCACATAGGCGCCCGAGCCGAGCTTGACCTCGACGATGCCCATCACCTCCATCGCCAGCAGCGCCTCGCGCACGATCGGACGGCTGACGCCCATCTGCACAGCGAGTTCGCGCTCCGCCGGCATCCGCGCGCCGACGGGATAGCGCCCTGCCCGCACCTCATCCATCAGCTGCGCGGCGACCCGGCGATAGAGCCTCGGCGCATGCGATTCGTCCTGCCCGGCGCCCTCGGTCGCCACCCGTTCCCGGTTCAATGCCACTCTCCCTGCGGTCTGACCGATTTATGATCTTATGTGGCGCGTTTCGTATCATTCACGAGGCCACCAGCGCAAGTGCGCCATCACCACTGGTCAAACCGCATTGCCGAAATCCAGCAAGGGCGTTCAGCCCGAGCGGAGCAGCTGGACGCCCCAGTCCCGCTCGAACAGGTAAAGCAGCAGGCGCGCTGCCTCGCCCCTTGGGCCCGCCAGCCCGCCGTCGCGCTCGATCAGCAGGCGCGCGTCGTCGTGGGCGAGTGGCAGGAGCTTGGTGATCTGCTCGAGGCTGGCGATACGGAACGGCGTGTCGCCAGACTGCCGGGTGCCGAGCAGTTCGCCGCCGCCGCGCAGCAGCAGGTCCTCCTCCGCAAGCCGGAAGCCGTCCTGAGTCTCGCGCATCAGCGCCAGCCGCTGGCGGGCGGTTTCGGAAAGCTGGCCGCCGCGCAGCAGCAGACAGGTGGATTTCTCGGCCCCGCGCCCGACCCGCCCGCGCAGCTGGTGCAGCTGGGCGAGGCCGAAGCGCTCGGCCTGTTCGATCACCATCAGCGTGGCGTTGGGGACATCGACGCCGACCTCGATCACCGTCGTCGCCACCAGCAGGCTCGCCTGCCCCTGCGCGAATCGCTCCATTGCCGCGTCCTTCGCCTCGGGACGCAGCTGCCCGTGGACCAGCGCTACGGTATCCCCGAAGCGCTCCTTCAGCGCCGCATAGCGCGCCTCGGCGGCGGCAAGGTCCTCGTTCTCGTTCTCGTTGACCATCGGGCAGACCCAGTAGGCCTGCTGGCCGGTCGCGATGTGCCGGGCAAGTGCGCCGGCGACATCGTCCATCCGCTCCACGGCGACCACGCGGGTATCGATCGCCTGGCGCCCCGGCGGCAGCTCGTCGAGCTTGGACACTTCCATCTCGCCGTACTGCGCCAGGGTCAGCGTGCGCGGGATCGGCGTCGCGGTCATCGCCAACGTGTGCGGCACGCGGCGGCCCTTGCGGGTCAGCATCAGTCGCTGGCCGACGCCGAAGCGGTGCTGCTCGTCGATCACCACCAGCGCGAGATTGCGGTAGGCGACGCTGTCCTGGAAGATCGCGTGGGTGCCGACGACGAGCTGGATCGAGCCGTCGAGCAGCCCCATCAGGATCGCCTCGCGCGCCTTGCCCTTGTCGCGCCCGGTCAGGAGCGCGATCTCGACCCCGGTGCCCTGGAGCATCCGCGACAGCGTATCGTAATGCTGGCGGGCAAGGATTTCGGTCGGCGCGAGCAGCGCGCCCTGCGCCCCCGCCTCCACTGCGATCAGCAGCGAGGACAGCGCCACCACCGTCTTGCCGGAGCCGACGTCCCCCTGCAGCAGCCGCAGCATCGGCGAGGCCTGCGCGAGGTCGCCCTCGATCTCGGCGATCGAGCGGACCTGCGCCCCGGTCAGCGCGAAGGGCAGGCGCAGCTTCGCCCGCAGCGATCCGTCGCCGGCCAGCGGCGTCCCCCGCTGCGCGCGGTTGCTCTCGCGCACCAGCATCAGCGCCAGCGCGTTGGCGTAGAGTTCGTCGTAGGCCAGCCGGTCGCGCGCCGGCGCATGGACGCCGCGATGCACTTCTGCCAGTGCCTCGCGCCACGCCGGCCAGCCCATCTTGGCCATCAGGCCCGGCTCGATCCATTCCGGCAGTTCGGGCAGTCCCTTGAGCGCCTGTCCGACCAGCGAGATCACGCGGCCCTGCGTCAGCCCCTCGGACAGCGGATAGACCGGCTCGCACAGCTTGCCGACAGGTGAGGACGAATCTTCCGAAACATGCTCGGGATGCACGATCTGGAGCATCTGGCCGTACTGGTCGATCCGCCCGGCAACCCAGCGCAGTTCGCCCACCGGCAGCTGCTTCTTCGCCGAGTACGAGGCGCGGCCGAAGTAGGTCAGCGTGCAGACGTTGCCCGCCGCATCCTCGGCCAGCACGCGGAACGGGCCGCGTCCGCTGGGCGAGCGGTGTTCGCGCGGGGTGAGCGCGACGATGACGTTCTCGCCCACGCTCGCCTCGTCGAGGTCGGCGATGGCCCGGCGCTCCACGAAGCGGTCGGGCAGGTGATAGGCGAGGTCGCGGATACGGGTAAGCCCCAGCTTTTCCAGCGGCTTGCGCAGCTTGGGGCCGACGCCTTCGAGCGCCTCGACTTCGACGAACAGGGAATTGAGTGCTTCGGGCCGCATTACCTTCGCCTCTTAGCGCGAGTGCGCACCGTTTCGCCAGACACGGCGGCGCTTCGCCGGAACCGAGTTGCCCACAGCTCCGTTGGCCTCAGGCATGCAATGAAGGAGAAGCCCATGCTCTTGCCGCACGGAACCGTGTTCGCGATCGTCGACGGAGAGAACTTCGAACTCTATCGCAACTCCGGCATCGAGGCCGAGCCCCGGCTCACCTCGGTGGATGTGCCGGACCTGGAGGCCACCAATTTCAGCGCGGGCTCGCGCCGCCTGGACGGACCCACCCGCCATTCCGCGCGCACCGGCGACGGGAGCAACGATGCGCTCGACGAGAGCGCGCATGTCGCGGCGGTGGCGGGCTGGCTGAACCAGCAGGTCCTCTCCCGCGACATCGAGCAACTCGTCGTCGTGGCCGATCCCCGCTCGCTGGGTGAGATGCGCCGCCATTACCACAAGCAGCTCAGGGACGTGCTGGTCGCCGAAGTGCCCAAGAACCTTTCGGGCAGGCCGGCGCAGGAGATCATACGCGTCCTGCACGGCTGATCGCCAGGTGTTGCCCATGACCGCGCCGCGCTGTAACGGCGCGGTCATGACCGAGCTTTCCCCGCGCCTCGCCCGCCTCAAGTTCCGCGCCTGGCATCGCGGCACGCGCGAGGCCGACTACATGATCGGCTGCTTCTTCGACCGCTTCCACGCCGAATGGTCCGAGGAGGACATCGTCCTGTTCGAGCGCATGATCGACGAGGAAGACGTCGACATCATGGGCTGGGCGCTGGGCACCCTCAGCATCCCCGAGGAATATCGCGGACCGCTGATCGAGCGCATGATGAAGCTCGACTACGTGGTGATCCCAAGGGACTGACCGGCAGCGGACCTGTCCATCCCTGCAAGGCGACAGGTTTACACAGTTTACACGGTCCAGAGGCAAAACTCCGCGTTTTGGCCCTAGAACTGTCGCCTTGTGCGGCAAAAGTGTCGCCTTGCGTCTGCAAATGTCGGTTTGCAGGGTTACACCTGTCGCCTTGTGCGCTGAAAGTGTCGCCTTGCGGCCTGAAAAGTGTCGCCTTGCACCGCGCATCTGTCGCCTTGCAGGTTGGACTTGCCCCGCCGCGCGAGCCCATATCCGGCGCTTCCCCGATCCCCATCACCGCTCTCCTTCCGCGCCCTTGCCGCATGCCTCCCCGGAGTACCGCGCAGCCCGCGCTGTAGGAAAACGGATTCGCCGCGGCTGCGGCCACCAAGGCGATTGAATTTGCGCCAGCTTCCGCATATCTCGCCCTCATCCCCGACATGCCTGATTTTTCCCGCATCCTTTCCGCTACGACGCCGCTGACGCTGGCTTCGGTGACCCGTGGCAGCCAGCCGCTGGTCATGGCCGACCTTGCCCGCGCCGCCGCCGCGAAAGGCCGCGCCGTCTTCGTGGCCGACAACGAGGCGGCGATGCGCAGCGTGGCCGAAGCCGCGCAGTTCTTCGCGCCAGAGCTCGACGTGGTGGAGTTTCCCGCCTGGGACTGCCTCCCCTACGACCGAGCCAGCCCGGCGCTGTCGGTCAGCGCGCGCCGCCTTGCCGCGCTTCATGCGCTGCAGCTCAAGCGCAGCGGCCCGCAGCTGCTCGTCACCACCACGAACGCCCTGCTCCAGCGCGTGCTCACTCCGTTCCGCATCCGCGAATCGGTGCGCCTGCTCAAGCCCGGCATGGAAGTGGGCCACGAAAGCCTGATCGCGCTACTGCGCCGGCAGGGCTACCAGCGCACCGATACCGCGATCGACGCGGGCGAGTTCGCGGTGCGCGGCTCGATCTTCGACATCGTGCCATCAGGCCTCAATACCGCCGAGGGCACCGGGGGCCTGCGCCTCGACTTCTTCGGCGACGAGCTGGAAACGCTGCGCCTGTTCGACACCGGCACCCAGCGCTCGACCGGCACGGTGCCCGACCACCTGCTGCTGCCTGCCAGCGAAGCCCTGCTCGACGACGACACCGTCAAGCGTTTCCGCACCCGCTACCGCGAGATGTTCGGCGCGCATGCCACCGCCGACCCGCTCTACCAGGCGGTCAGCGACGGTCGCCGCCTCGCCGGGATGGAGCACTGGCTGCCGCTGTTCGAGGACCGGCTGGTCACCCTGTTCGACCATCTGGGCGACGACGACCTGATCGTCATCGACAGCCCTGCGCTGGGCGCCGTGGACGAGCGCTTCACCGACATCGCTGACTATCACAAGGCGCGCCTCGAAACCTCGGGCCAGAAGGCCGGATCCTACCGCCCGCTGGCGATCGACTCGCTCTATCTCACCCGGGACGAGTTCGACTTCGCCGTCACCGCGCACCCGGTCCACCGCGCCGATCCCTTCGCCCAGCCGGAAAGCGCCAGGGTCCTCGATTTCGGCTTCGGCAACGCCCGCGACTTCGCCGCCGAGCGCGCCCGCGGCGACAATGCCTACGAGGCGGCCGCCAGGCACCTCAAGGCGATCGCCAAGTCGGGCCGCAAGGCGATCCTCGCCGCCTACTCCACCGGCAGCCGCGCGCGCCTCGCCTCGATCCTGGGCGAAGTGGAAAGCCCCGAGCCGCGCCTTGCCGACACCTGGCAGGAAGCACTGGGCCTTGCCGTGCAGGGCCGCTCCGCCGCGCTGGTGCTGCCGCTCGAAACCGGCTTCTCGAACGATTCCGTCGAGGTCATCACCGAGCAGGACATCCTCGGCGACCGCCTCGTGCGCCGCAAGAAGCGCAAGAAGGACTCCGACGCCTTTCTCGCCGAACTGGCGGCGCTGACGCCGGGCGACCTGATCGTCCACATGGACCACGGCATCGGCCGCTACGAGGGCCTGCAGTCTATCCCGGTGGGCCAGAGCCCGCACGACTGCGTGATGCTGACCTACTCGGGCGGCGACAAGCTCTACATCCCGGTGGAAAATCTCGACGTCCTCTCGCGCTACGGCAGCGAGAGCGAAGGCGCGGTGCTCGACAAGCTGGGCGGCGAGGCGTGGCAGAAGCGCCGCGCCAAGCTCAAGGACCGCATCCGCGAGATCGCCGGCGAACTCATGCGCACCGCCGCCGAGCGCGCCCTGCGCGAAGCCCCGGCGCTGGTCGCCGACGAGAGCGCGTTCAATCAGTTCATCGACCGCTTCCCCTGGCAGGAGACGGAAGATCAGGAAGCCGCCATCGGCGACACGCTGGAGGATCTCGCCTCGGGCCGCCCGATGGACCGCCTCGTCTGCGGCGATGTGGGCTTCGGCAAGACCGAGGTCGCCCTGCGCGCCGCCTTCGTCGCTGCCATGGCCGGCCAGCAGGTCGCCGTCGTCGCGCCGACCACCCTGCTCGCGCGCCAGCACTATTCCGGGTTCGCCGAGCGCTTCGCCGGCTTCCCGCTCAACGTCGGCCGCCTCTCGCGCCTCGTCCCCGAGAAGGAGGCCAAGGCCACCCGCGACGGTCTTGCCGACGGCACCATGGACGTCGTCTGCGGCACCCACGCCATCCTGTCCAAGTCGGTCAGCTTCAAGCGCCTCGGCCTCGTCATCGTCGACGAGGAGCAGCGCTTCGGCGTCACTCACAAGGAAAAGCTCAAGCAGCTGCGCGCCGACGTCCACGTCCTGACGCTCACCGCCACGCCGATCCCGCGCACGCTGCAGATGGCGATGTCGGGCCTGCGCGAACTCTCCACCATCCAGACCCCGCCGGTCGACCGCCTGGCGGTGCGGACCTATGTGATGGAATGGGACGACATGGTGATGCGCGAGGCGCTGCTGCGCGAACACCATCGCGGCGGCCAGAGCTTCATCGTCGTCCCCCGCATCGCCGACATGCCCGAGGTCGAGGAATGGCTGCAAAAGCACGTCCCCGAGGTCAAGAGCATCGCCGCGCACGGCCAGATGAGCCCGAGCGAGGTCGAGGAGCGCATGGGGGCCTTCTACGAGGGCAAGTACGAGGTCCTGCTCTCGACCACGATCGTCGAATCGGGCCTCGACATCCCGCGCGCCAACACCATCATCATCCACCGCGCCGACCGCTTCGGCCTCGCCCAGCTCTACCAGCTGCGCGGCCGCGTCGGGCGCTCCAAGCTGCGCGCCTACGCCTACCTGACCTCGCCCGCCGGGCAGGCGCTGTCGGAAGTGGCGGAAAAGCGCCTCAAGGTGCTGGGCGACCTCGATTCGCTTGGCGCGGGCTTCCAGCTCGCCAGCCACGACCTGGACATCCGCGGCGCGGGCAACCTGCTGGGCGACGAACAGTCGGGCCACATCCGCGAGGTCGGCTTCGAACTCTACCAGTCGATGCTCGAGGACGCGATCCTCGCCGCCCGCGCGGGCGGCGTCGGGCTGGAGAAGGACACCTCGGGCCTGTCGCCGCAGATCACGGTCGAGGCGCCGATCATGATCCCGGAGGAATACGTCCCCGACCTCGCCGTGCGCATGGCGCTCTACCGCCGCCTCAACGACGCCGAAAGCAAGGACGAGATCGAATCGCTCTCGGCCGAGATGATCGACCGCTTCGGCGAACTGCCGCAGCCGACCGCCAACCTCGTCCAGCTCATCCAGATCAAGCGCCAGGCGATCGAGGCGCACATCGCCAAGATCGACGTCGGCCCGCGCGGCACGCTCGTCAGCTTCCACAATGACAGCTTCCCCAACCCGGCGGGCCTCATCGCCTACGCCGAACGCCTGCAGGGCGCGATCAAGCTGCGACCGGACAACAAGCTGGTGCTGCAAAGGGCTTGGGGCGATCCCCGGAGCCGGCTCAACGGGCTACTGCAGCTGACCAAGGGACTGAGCGCGGTGGCACGCAAGGGGTAGCAGACCCGTGAGAGTGCATTGGCCCACAGTCTGACCGTAGCGCCTCTTGAAGCTGGATCATCCTGAACGCTTCGTCATCCCCGCGCAGGCGGGGACCCATCTGATGAGGGTTCCTGTTGCACGCTTGTCAGGTGGGCCCGCCTGCGCGGGAATAACGAACGAGGACTAGGAAAAGACGTCCGGCAGCGCAGATGGCAGCAGGCAGACAAGCAAATCTCTATGCTTTCCCGCCTTCCTCCACGCGCGCCAGCTTGGCGAACATCACCGCGCTCATCGGCTGCGCGCGCAGGAAGCCCTGGAAGTAGGCGCAGCCCTCACGCGCCGCGACTTCGCGCTGGCCTTCCTCCTCGATCCCCTCGGCGATGACCTGGAGATCCAGCGCGCGCGCCATCGCCACGATCGCGCGCAGGACGGCCACGTCGCGGCGGTCGGTGGTGATGCCGTCGATCATCGAGCGATCGAGCTTGAGGTAGTGGATCGGCAGGACCTTGAGGTAGCGGAAGTTGCAGAACCCCGCCCCGAAGTCGTCGAGCGCGATGCGGATGCCCTGCGCCGAGAATTCCGCCATCGTCTGCGCGGCGAGCGTGATGTCGCCGATCAGGGTCTGCTCGGTCACTTCCAGCGTCAGTCGGCGCGGCGGGAAGCCGCTCTCGCGCACGAGGTCGAGCATCTGGCGGGTGTAGCTGCCGAAGGCGAGGTCGGCGGCGGTGACGTTGATCGAGAGGCGCAGGTTTCCGGGCCACTGCTTGGCGGCCCACATGGCCTTGTGGGCGATGTGGCGCGACAGCGGGCCGACGTGGTCGGCGCGCTCGGCGATGGCGAACAGCGCGCCCGCGCCGATGCGGCCGAGTTCCGGGTGGTTCCACCGTGCAAGCGCCTCGGCGCCGGTGAGGCTGTCGTCGGTGAGGTCGAACTGCGGCTGGAACAGCACCTCGATCTCGTCCCGGTCGATGGCGACGAGCAGGTCCGCCTCCAGCTGCTGCGCCGAGCGGCCGGGCGGGGTCACCTCGCCATCGGCCCAGGCGAGGCGCGAGCCGTGCAGTTCGTGCGCATCGCCCATGGCATGACCGAGCCGGTCGAGCATGGACTCCACGCTTTCGCCGGTCAGTGCGCGGATCAGCGCCACGCGCGGCGACAGGCGCAGGACACCGGAGGGCACCGGGATCGGCCGCGCGATCATGTCGGCGAGCTGGTCGGCGACCAGCTGCCAGCGCTCGCGGCTGCAGGCCTCGTTGGCGACGAGCAGGAAGCTGCCCCCGCCCGCCCGCGCCAGCAGCCAGGGCCCGTCGAGTTCCTCCTCGGCGAAGTGGGAGATGCGCGCCGCGACTTCCTCGAGCGCGCCGTCGCCGGCGGCGGCGCCGTAAGCCATGTTGATCGCATCGAGCCGGCGCAGGCTGAGCAGCATGGCGTGGACGTGCGCCATGTGCGGCATGAGCAGCGGGTCCTCGCGCCAGGCCGAGACGCGCTCGAACACCGTTTCGAGGCCGGGAATGCCGGTCAACCGGTCGGCCAGCCCCTTCGCGGCCGTCCCTTTCGGGGACGCGGCGCCCTTGGGGTTGGCTATCCCCTTGGAACGGCTGTGAACCTTGTCGTCTCGTTTGGCACCCATTGCGCGGCCATACCCCAAAGCCCTTGCAAATCCTTTCAAAATTCTACAGCCCAAGCGCCTGTGACGGGCTTCGTCCCGTATCAGGACGAAGACGGCGCCCGGAGATTATAGAGCATGGATGCGAAACTGGCGCTGATCGTGTCGGACAGCGCCAAGGCGCAGGCCGGCGCCGTTGCGCTGCGCGAGTCCCGCGCATGGGTCTCGCCGCAGGAGGCCGACGTTCTCGTGGTGCTGGGCGGTGACGGTTTCCTGCTCCACGTGCTGCACGAAATGCTGGACGGTCATCCGATCAAGCCGGTCTACGGCATGAACCTGGGCACCGTGGGTTTCCTCATGAACGGACCCCACGATCACATCCCGATCGCCCGCCGCGTGGCCGAGGCCCACCCCGTTCCAGTCCGTCCGCTGCGCATGCACGCCGTCGCCCGTGATGGGCGCGAGTACAGCTACTACGCCATCAACGAAGTCTCGCTGCTGCGCGAGACCCGCCAGACCGCGAAAGTGGAAATCCGCATCAACGGGCGCGTTCGCATGGAGGAACTGGCGGGCGACGGCATCCTGGTGGCGACGCCGGTGGGCTCGACCGCCTACAACCTCTCCGCCAACGGCCCCATCCTGCCGCTGGGCAGCCGCATGGTCGCGATGACGCCGCTCAGCCCGTTCCGTCCCCGCCGCTGGAAGGGCGCGATCCTGCCCGAAAGCGCCGAAGTGGAGTTCCACATCCACGAACCGGAAAAGCGCCCCGTCGCGGCGGTGGCCGATCAGAAGGAAGTGCGCGACGTCGCCTCCGTGCGCATCGTGGCCTCGGCCGAGAAGGAACTCACGCTGCTGTTCGACCCCGGCTTCACGCTGGAGGAACGCATCTTCGCCGAGCAGTTCCAGGTCTGATCCGCGGGTTTGCGTAGGTCGCGGGAACCTCATCCAATTTTCTGACCCGGCGGACCAAATTTCTGCCTTCAGAGGGTTGCCATCGCTGACGACGCTGTTATAGGCGCACCCCTGCCCGGCGGTGGTAACACTGACAGGCTGCTCCCCGATAGCTCAGCGGTAGAGCATTCGACTGTTAATCGAATGGCCGTAGGTTCGAATCCTACTCGGGGAGCCAATTCCTTCTTCTAAGAGGTTGGAATTACTCAAGAATATGGAAGTAGCGCTCAAGCGCCCCCACATTCGTTCCAACACAAGATTAAGGCTTACGTGGAACGCTTTCGCCTCGGCTAAGCTTCGACAGAACGTCGCCGATAGCCTGAATTTCCTCGGAAAAGCGCTTCGTGATCGACTCGAGCGCTCGAAATGTACCGGTTTGCGCCGTCGAGAGGTCATCGTGGCCTGACAACATCCACATCATCTCGGACGCGTTCTCAACACGCCCCGATAGATCGTCGATCTCGTTGCGAAGGTCGAGCAGATTGAGCCTTACGTCCTCGGGAAGCCCCGTTGCGGTGATCTTCGTATGCATCATGAGGGTAGCTTTCGGTTTCGGCCTTCCACAGCCGTAGTCCCAGGTAACGGACCTGGTGCCGGGAGGGTGGAAGCCTGACCGAAATACAGGTGGGGCGTTTTTCCCTCGAAAGGGTATTGCATGGCGCCCGCGCTCCCGACATAAGTAGCCGGTCAGCGGTGGACGCCAATCCACGCTGTTATTTTCGGCAGCAGAGCCCGCGCCAACGGGCCGCAGTACTGCCTATTTCGGTTCCGGGCTTCCACACCCATCGGGCACATTGCCCTTCCAAAAACAAAAGCGCAAGCCTCCCTCGCCAAGGGGAGGTCTAAGCGCGTGCACTGTGAACAACGCGAGCCCGTGGGGATGGGAATTGCCGAACCATTCGCTATCACCGCTAAGAACGATCGAGGGCGAGGGCGAGAATGAATTTTACATGTCCACATTGCGGAACTCCGCAAGTCGTCACCGACGCGGCGTTTGCCTCTTCGAAGAACTCTTTGCACATCGGTGATTGCCTAGAGATCACCGGTTTAGGCGCAAATCTTGTAATTGTAAGCTCTCAAGGTATCAGATGCGCCAATGCTGAGTGCAACCGATGCACTATAACCATTCAGTTATCTGCGGGCTTTAGTAGCGGCGGGCTACGTGTAGTCGATAATTCGACATTCCGTTCGATGCGGGCATATCCGAATTCAAGCGGAAAACCATTTCCGATTAGCGTTCCCGAAGCCATGCTCCAAGATTACAATGAGGCTTGGTCGATAATCGACCTCAGCCCCAAATCGGCAGCAACTCTCGCTCGCCGCTGCCTGCAAGCCATGATCCGAGATTTTTGTAATATTAGAGAGCGGACGCTGTTCGCCGAAATTCAGACCTTAGAGCGCTTACTTGAGACGGATGCCCTCCCGAAGGGCGTGGAATCCGAGACTGTTGAAGCCATGAAAGCTCTAAAGGACGTGGGCAACATCGGCGCGCACATGACTGAGGTTGACGGGGTGATCGTCGATGTGGAGCCGGGAGAGGCTGAAGCCTTGCTCGGCCTGATCGAAATGCTGTTCACGGACTGGTACGTTTCGCGTGACAAGCGGCAAAAGCGCTTGGCTGAAATTCAGGCGATCGCAGCTGCGAAGAAGCAATTGCCTCCACCTCCCGCCGGCTGAATACCTGTTAGTCGCGAGCCGGCTCCGCGCACATCGAGAAGCCGCACCGATGCAGCCCTTGTCGATGCCGGCGACGGTATAGCTCGATCGCATCGCGCGCTCCGGCCTCGGCCGCGACGTAGACCAGGTGAGTTGCTTTTGCCTGCCGACGATCGCGAGCCTCGCGGACCAGCTGCGCGATGCGTGGCGGAAGCCTAAAGTGGACAGGCTCGCTCACTGGACGATGCGCGGTTCCACCGGCCCGCAGTTCTCCGGACTCAAGGCGACTTGCTCTACGGCAAGGCGGAGGCCCACGATCGCCGCTTGCCGATCGATGCCGACGCCGGCCAGCTCGTCCAGTCCGCTTTGCAACACCGCGCACCAGCCCGGGGCCAGCTTCGCACCTACGGTGGCCATGGCCGCTATTCGCTTCTCGTCCATCACGTTGAACACCTTCATGTAAGGGCCTGCGCTTGGCGCTCGGCGATTTCTTGCTGCGCCATCTCGCTGCCCCCGATCACTGCGGCCTGTGCCATGGGCGAAGCGGCCCGCTGAACATGCACGTCGAACAGCGCGGACTTGTCGACCTTCACGATCAGCGTCTCTCCCCCGCCGCGCGGATAGTCGCCATAGCGCGACTTCGCCGGCAGGCGCGGCGCGGTCGGCATCGAGGGCAGTCCGGACACCATGCCGCCGCCCGCAAAACCCTTGAAACGGCCCTTGTTCATGGCATCGATCACCGGCCAGAATTTGGCGGTCGCCGCGGCAGTGACAATCGACTCCCCGTTCGAAAGCATGATCGGCCTGGTCCCGAGCATCGCCAGGATGCTGTCGGACGTGCCGGTTCCCGGACCACTGATCTTGCCACCGCCCGCCTTCCCCTCGACCTTGCCGCCACGACTCAGCCCGAGGCCGGCCAATATTCCACCCGTCGGCAGGATGCTCAGCAGCAGCTTTTGAGCGGCCACGCGCGCCAGGTCCGCGATGATGTCATTTGCCATGCGCTTGAACGCCCCGCCGACGCTCTGCGTCCCGGTGATGATCCCGGCGAAACCATCCTCAATATTCTGGAAGCCACGAACCTCGATGCTTTCGAGCGCAGTGTTCGTGTCAGCGGTCGCGCCTTGCAACTGCTGGCGATATTGAGCCAGCGGACCCGCTTGCCGCTGCGTGAGGTTCGCCTTTTCGGCTTCGTCCAACGCTGGAAGGGACTTGAGCGCATTGCGGGCATTCATGACTGCCGAAGGGTCGATAGAGGTCTTAGTGATGTAATCCAACGCCGCGCGGCGTTCCTGTTGCTCCAGTTCAAGAAGCTGGCGCTGAATGTCCCGGCGGTCCTCGCCGGTAATCGCCATGTCTTCGCGGATCCGCAGCATCGCAATTTGCGTCTGCCTGGTCTGCGCTTCCGCATCGAAGCCGGCGCTGATCGTCGCTCTGGCTCGATCAGCCGAGATGTTGCGTAGCAGCTGATCCCGCGTTGCATCGTTGGTCTTACCCAGCGCCGCCGCCTCGGCCGGCTTGAGGTCGCCCTTCGACAGCTGCGCGCTGATCTTCGTTTTGCGCCCCTGATAGTCTGCCTCGACCTCTTCACGGGCCAGACGGTCGCGCTCTTCCTCTGTGGATGCCGATCGGCCCTGTGCGTCGAGTAGTCGCCGCCGCGCCTGTCGCTCCTGTTCGCTGAACGCGATCTGGTCGGAAAGGATCGTTTGCCGGGCCGCCTCCGCGCGGCGCTCGACTGCTTCTTGCCTCCGAGCCGACGCAGCCGCGCGCGCAGGTTCCTTTTTGCGCTCCTGTTCAGCCTTGAGAGCCGCATCCCGTTCCGCATTGATACGCTGCAGGGTGGCGTCGATCGTACGGTTTGCTTTCGGGTCTCGCTGGGCCTGCGCAATTGCCGCGTCTCGCTGGTCGCGATACCGCCGCTCGATCGGCGTCACATCCGCGTTGTCCTGGGCGACGTAGATGCGGGCGTTGCGAACGGCGCGCTCGTTCTTCGGAATATCCTTGTCGCGCAGCTCGTCTCGGCTCTCCTGAGCCGCCTTCAGCCGGGCATCAGCTTGCGCCAGGCGGCGCCCGTAAGCTGCAGCGTCAGCGGCGCTCGTCATCGGCGGAGGACTATTCTTGATGGCATCGAAGTCGCGCTGAGCGCGCTGTACGGTCTGTTCCCGCCCCGGCAGGTAGGTGCGGGCATCGTCGAGCGTCTTTTGCGACGATCGCAGGTTCTCCCGATTGACCTGCGCCCGGCTCTTGAGGCCGCGCTCCATTTCCTCGTTGAGCCTGCGCTGCGCGACCAGCTCGCCCTCCAACGTCCCGGTGAATATCCGGTGCGCCTGGTCGGCTATGGCCGTCTCGTTGGCATTTTTCTTGAGCTTGCCAACCGCCTCTTCCAGCGCGTCCCCTTCCTCGAAAAGCTTGGAGACGAGAGGCACGAGCACGGTGGTCGCGACTAGCACGGCGGCGCCCCATCCGGAGCCGAGGAAGGCTGCAACGGCGCCCATCTTGCCTCCCATGCCCTGGGCCGCAAATGCAGCCTGCCCGATCTGCTGGCTGAAGGCGATGTCGGCGCTCTGCCCGGACACGACCTGCACGGCGAAGTCCTGAACTTGCTGCCCCAGCATCATTGTGGATTGGCGCTGCTGACCAGCTGACACGGTGACCGCGCGATGCCCGGAGGCCAAAATCTGCTGACCATTTGCAGCCTGACGCGTCTCGATCTCAAGACGCTCTAGCGCGCCGGCTTCGCGCATCAGCTCGGCCGCGTGGCGCTCGGCCTCAATGCGCGCAGCGGACGCTGCGGCGAGGTAGAGCCTCGTCTCCTGCGTCATGACGCCCTGCCCGGCCGCAGCGGACTGCGCGGCCTTCTCGATGGTGCCGATCGTCATAGCATAGCGCCGCGCTTCCTCAGCCGCCTGCCGTGCGTCTGCCGCGCCGAGGTTAAGCCCGCCGCCCTGTACCTGGGGCGCTTGGATGGCCTGCGCCGCCATGCGCTGAATTTGGGTGAAGCTGTCGTTGAACGACTTTTCAGCCTGCTTCGCCGCGTTCTGTGCCTGCTGCGCGAAACCGCCGAAATTCTTCCCCATGCTGCCGATCGAGCTCTCGACCGATGAGGCCATGCGCGCTGCGCGTTGCTCGAACTGGCCGAGCGGCTGTTCGCCGGCAGCGAGGTTTCGGCGTAGCAGCTCGACGGAAGCGTCAACCTGAAGGAATAGGCTTTGAACGTCAGCGGCGGGCATGCGCGATCTCCGAAATGAAAAAGCCGCCGGCAGTGCGAGCCCCACACTACCGGCGGCGCATCAAGCGGCGCCCATGGACTGGCGCCGCTCGACGGGGGGTCAGGCAGCCGCCATCTTGAGGAGACGGATAGCGTTTGGATCGAGCAAGCCGCCACCTACGCGCTTCGTCGAGTAGAACATCACGAAGGGCTTGTTGGTGTAGGGGTCGCGCAGAAGCCTGGTACCCCAACGGTCGTTGATGAGGTAACCGCGCTTGAAGTCGCCGAACGCGATCGGCATCGCTCCTGCCACAGCGCTAGGCATGCCCTCGTCGATCTCCACCGGATAGCCGAGCAAGGTTGCAGGCTGGCCGGCAGTGAACGCTTCGCGCCACAGGAAATTGCCGTCCCCGTCCTTTAGCTTGGCGAGCCTTGCAGCCGTCGAGCTGTTCATCAGCCAAGCCGCGCCGACGCGATAGGGCGCAGACAGCGAATAAACGAAATCGACCAGTTCGTCGGCGGCGATTACCGTAGGTGACGCGACTGGGGCCACAGTCAGGTTTCCGCCAGGATGACGATCATCGCCCGCCCCACCGTCGACGTAGGTGAGGAAACCGAAAGGCTTGTTCACGCCGTTGCCGGAAACGAACGCGATGCTTTCCTGACGCGCAAATTCGGTGGCCATCTCGGCCGCCAGCCACTGTTCGGCGTTGAATTGAGCGTCATCGAGAAGCTGCTGGCTGACCGGGACATTTGAGTAGATTTCGCCTGCGGCAAATTCGAGCGTAAAGAAAGTTGGCGTCGAAGTCGCCGGACGAGATGCGGTTTCACCGACCCATCCTGTGCCCCACAAGGCATTGTTCCAGATCGTGGTAAATGCGCGGACACCGGTATTCTGGACGGTAGCCAGGCGGCGCATCGGGGAAATCGCGACTTGGCTCTTACGGACCTCCCGGTCCCATTCGCTCGGGGCGAGATAGCCGCCGTCACTCGAAGAGCCGGTGGAAAGCGCAGCATTGATTTGCGCGCGGAATCCCTCAGCATTTGCCTTCCGAATGTCGCCCTCGCCGACGCCACTGCGGACGAACGAGGCGAACAGTTCGGTATATTCTGGGTCAATGCCGGGGCCGCCGGCGGCAACGCCGCCAAGCACGCCACCTCCAATGGCGGCGAGGGCATCACTGCCGAGGCGAGCGTTAATCGCCGCTTCCAGATCGTCTACCCGCCTATTGTAGCGATCCTTGAAGTCATCCTGCGCCGCCTTGATTTCCCCGAGGATCGTAGCCGGATCGGACTGGGCCCGAGGCGAGCCGCCCATGCCGCGAGGAACGGCAGAGGCCTTGATAATAGCTTTGGGTAGAGGGGGCATGGGAAGCCTTTCGTGTCGAAGTCAGGCTTCAAGTTGCGCGGTCCGGGTGGGCGAAAATACGGTTTCTGCCCAACCGCGAAAATAAATTCAGGTGCGGCGATATCGCTCTGAAAGGCGCGCCGTCACCGCATTCCGTAGCGCAGAATCGAGCGCTGGACGCTCGCCTACCTCGGCGTGCCGGCATCCGCGCCGTTGGAAGGCCGCCGTTGCCTCAGTCATAACCATTTCTGGCGCGACGGCGTCGTCGGCGAAGGCTAGCGCCGCGACGGCGGGCATGCGGAAGATCGCGGCACCCTTTGCCATCACGGCGTCCAGTTCGTCCATTGCGATCTGCGCCACCGCAAGCGTCGCCACCGCTTCCGCGACCACAAGCGCCTGAGAGCGCCGGGAGCCTTCTGCCCCTAGCTCAAGCGCTGCCTTTGCAACGAGTTTACGTTCATCAGCGGGCCGCCTTGGGCGAGCCATGGCAAACACCCGCAGACCGATCGCCCGAGGCCGAACAGAACGGGGTTCTACCGATAGGTCAACCAGTGGCCGGCTTTGCCGGCCGGCGATTTTTGCGGCCATCTCAGCCATCACTTTCGGCACGCCGTACACCTGCCATTACACCCTGCTCCAAAACGTCGATGGCGGTCCGCAGCCATTCGATTGCCGCCATTTCAGGGCCAGCATGGCGCTCCACCTGATCGAACGCGGCATAGACGATCGCAATCGTCGCTTCCTCGCCTGTGGCGCCGCGCTCGGCGCACCACGCGGATGTCTTGCGGTGCACGCGGCGCGTTGCCTCGATCCGACCAGCGCTGGCCTCTTCGCGATCGTCCAACATCAGTGCGACACCATCAAAATCGGGTAATCCTTCAGCGCCGCCACCAAGCGCTTGCGATCGCCCCTGGTAAGGCCGGTCGCGATCAACGCTTGATCCAGTTCGCGGGGGCTCATCGGCCGTGTCAGCTCGTCCAGCGCCTCGAGCAGTTCCTTCCGATCGCCGGGGGGCAGGATCTCCAATGCCGAGCGGATGCGCGATAGCCGCCCGAGGCCCTCGAGCATCGGCCGCGAGCTCGCGGGCAACACGTCGTGCGCCTGCCCCTTCCATGCGGGGCACATTGCGGCACCGGCTTCCCTGATCTTCATCGTCATCACTCCATGCCTTCGCGCTGAGCCCGCTTGCGCCAGGCCAGCGACTTGGTTTGCATCTCGTTCGGGTAGTTGAGCAGCAGCGTCGGGATTGTGATCCCGAGCACCTGGGCAATGGCGAGCAAGGGTTGTCCTTGCTCGCGAAGCTCGCGCGCCTGGTTGCGTTGGGCATCGGTCGGCACGTGCCGAGGCCGGCCGCGCCGTTCCGGCCGCGCCTCGATCGGAAAGCCAAACATATCGACGTCACCCATGGCGGGCGGCCGATCCGCATGAACCGGAATCAATTGCTGGCGCGGAGCCCGGCAAAATCGACTGGCACAACACGGGTTGCAGGCAGGCCGCCTGCGCCGTCAGCGCTGGCAGGAACGCGAAGCCAGCAGCGAGGGCCAGCGCGAAAGGCGACAGGCCCGGCAGCGCTCTTACGGCCTCCCAGCGGGCAGCGTCTCGGCCCGAGGGCCCGGGAAATCCGCTGCTCAGGAATAAAATCTGCGAATGATAGGGACGGCGGTCATGGGGCTGGCGACCTTCGAGACTTTCGACCACCCCCCCCGCCGGCCTGCGATCCAAAAATGGAGCACAGTCGCGAGGCAGGGGGTTCAACCTCAGATGTGTGTTTGAACCCCGACCACCCGCTAAAGCCTCCCAGCTCCTTCAGGGTAGCAATCTGAGGTTCAATCAACTTCTCTTGAAAGAGAAGAGTTGAACGGGATGGACGGTAACGGACGGTGACGGACGGTATATATATGTTGAGGCCTACGCGTAGGTAGGCGCACACATGAAGGGCTAGAAAGTGCTTTGAACCGTCCGTCACAGTCCGTCGGCTGAGGGAAAGTGGTTCTAATTCAGCCTGTTGGCCGACGGACGGTTCTATCTTGTTCCGACCGTCCAACCGACCGTCGCACCGTCCGTCGCGCACAAACGAGAAACCAATATGGCGCGCCGCCGCCATGACAACGAACCTGTGCCCCCGCTCAACCGTCCGTCGTTGAGCCCAACCGTCCGTCACCGTCCGTCGCTTGGAGCCAGTCATCGCCCGGCCCGCATCTCGACTGAATTCGGCTCGTCGAACGGCAGCGAAATATCGGCGGCCGGCTTCGCCGGCCTCGCGCGTGACCTATCGGTAGCACCTTGAGCATGATTGTCCAGATCGTCGTGCAGCGCGCGAACACGGATGCCCAGGCGCACCTTCCGCCCATGACCATCTTTCACGATCGCGAAGCCCCGCTGGCTTAACTGACGGCCGAACCGCGTCATCGACCAATCCGCCGCTGACAGCCCCTGCTGTTCCAGCCACGACCCGAAGGCAGCGTAGAGGTGCACGCTTCGCATCCTCGGCCCTTCGTCGCTAAGATCACACTCGGCCGCGATCCAGTCGCCAAGCGGGTCGGGCAGGATCGTGCGCAGCAGCTTTGCGCCGGTCTCGACCAGATCGAGGGCGCGACGCAGGTCTCGCCCGCAGGCGCAGCACAGCTCACGCGCCATGAGCCGAGGCACCAACTGGACGCTCCGCAATCCGCGCAGTAATCCAGTCTTCTATTTCATTATCAGGCCAGACGTTTACTCGCTCCCCAAGCTTGACAGGGCGCGGGAACTTGTTCTCACCAAGTAGTACGTAGATCTTTGCGCGAGACAGGCCGGTGCGTTGCACAACAGCCGGCAGTCGAAGCAAGGTAGTCATCTCGAACCGTCCAAGATTGTTTAGCAGACGGTCTGAGAATCTACGCACATTCTTGTTGAATGGAACAGCGAAATTTTGCCCTGTGGATGGCGAAGGGATTGACAGCCTAAATGGCAGATATCAGCCATTTTACCCCTTACCTCCCCCCGCCGAAAAGGCGTTGAAAGTTCCAATCGCTGTCCAATTTTCCTCTTGCAGGTCCGCGCGTCGAAATATTTTTGGCGGGGAAAGTGGCGGTGTTCACCGTATTTGGAACACGTTCGAAGCCAGTGAGGTGGCGCCACTCAGCACATAAAGGCTCCACGCGTCCAGCAATTTAAAGCGTAGCTCCCGTAAATCGGACCTCAGGTAAGCTTGCTCGGTCGCGGTACCAACCGTGTGCGCCAGCGCCATTTCGGCCACCATGGGCGGTATGGTCGGCATCTTTTCCGCCGCCCAGTCGCGGAACGTCGAACGGAATCCGTGCACCGTCTCGCTGCGGCCGGCATCGCGCATCATCTTGGACAGGGCGTTGTCCGACAGCGCCTCGCCGGTCTGGAGCGACGGGAACACCAGCCCTATCGAGCCGAATGCTTTGGCGCGCTCGATGATGGCTAGTGCCCCCTCGTTCAACGTCACGACATGCCCCAGGCCGCCCTTCATGATCTCGGCAGGCCGCGTCCAGGTCTTCGACTTCATGTCGAACTGAGACCAGCGTGCATTACGCACTTCGCCGCTGCGCGCAGCGGTGAAAATCGTGAAAAGCAGCGCCAGGCGCGCGGGCGTGTCCGCCTTCACCAACTCGCCGGCGACGTAGCCGGGCACGTCGTCGATCGACATGGCGGCGAAATTGCCCAGACGCGGTTGCTTCGCGAGGCCGCGCCGAAGATCCGCCGCATCAGGCAAGGGCGTAGTGCGCCAGCCTCGCGCCTTGGCAAAGCCGAGCACCTGCAGGATGCGCACCCGCACCTTGCGCGCCTGCTGGGGCTTCACCGTCCAGATCGGCGCGAGCGCGGCAATCACGTGCTCGGCCGCGATCACGTCGACCTTGTGCTTGCCCAACACCGGCCCCGCGTGTTCCTCCAGGGACGCCTTGAAGGCATCGCCCGTCTTCTCGGCCCAGCCCTTAGCCAGCTCGGCGTGGGCGAGCGCGATCGCCTCGGCAAAGGTGGGGATGATTCGCTTCTCCTTGTCGCGCTCGGCCCGGGCATCCTTGCCCTGCCGCGCGATCTTGCGCAGGTGCGCGGCCCGCTCGCGCGCCTCGGCCAGCGTCAGATCGTCGATTGAACCAAGGCCGATATCCTCGCGCTTGCCTTGGTGCTGGACGCGCAGCACCCACGACTTCGCACCGCTCGGCTTGACGACGAGTAGCAGCCCCTTACCGTCGCCGTACTTACCCGGCGCAGCGTTCTTCACCTGTAGCGCTGTCAGCTTTCCCATGCGAAGCCATCACCTTCGTTACCACATTCGCTACCACATAAAGGCGTGGCTGGCGGTGGATCACGGTGGACGCCGCTAGACGCTAAAAATCAATGATATCGGGGATTTATATCCCCTATTATACGCCATTGGATGGCGCTGGATTGGCTCCCCGGTCATACTCGGGGAGCCAACATTTTCCTTGTGAAAACAAGAACCCAGACGGGGCCGGCATTGACCGGCCCTTATTTCGTTCTGGCTCTTGCACCTGTTCCGACCAAAACTCCCAACCTCTCGTGGGCCCAAGCGAGGACGTTTCGAGACGTCCCGCGGGACCCTCCATGCCGCCGACCCTGGTACCGCTTTCAGCCAGATGCCGCAGTTGTCTATTGAACCGATAGACAACTGCGGCATCTGCAAGCTATGCCTTCTGCGCGCAACCAGATGGATGGCATGATGAAGCTCCCCCACCAGACCGCCCCCACTACCGGCCCGAAGCTGGCGATGGCGGCCATGCTGGGCATTCTGATGGCGGGCGGGCTTCCCGGATGCCGGCAGGACGCCGAAAAGGCGGCGCCCGCCACCACGCAGGAAGTGGCATGGCGCGAAGGCGACGTGGACGACGCGCTGGCGGAAGCGAAGGAGAGCGGCAAGCCCGTGCTGCTCTACTGGGGGGCCAAATGGTGCCCTCCCTGCAACCAACTCAAGTCGACGCTGTTCAGGGACGCCGCGTTCGTCGCGCAGACCCGCAATTTCGTGCCGGTCTATCTCGATGGCGATTCCGAAGGCGCACAGCGCTGGGGCGAACGCTTCGGCATCAGCGGCTATCCCACGGTGATCGTCCTGCGGGCCGACGGTTCCGAAATCACGCGGGTCTCAAGCGGAGCGACGGTCGCCAAGGTGTCCGACGTGCTGCGACTCGCGGCGTCGCGCACGGGCTCGGTGGAGGCCCTGCTGGGCACCGCGGAGAAGGACCCGGCAGCGCTCTCGGCGGAGGACCGGCAACTGCTTTCCGGGTTCGACTGGCAGAACGATCCGCGTCACTTCGGCGATCCCGCCCATGCGAGCGCCCTGCTGGCCAAGCTGGCCGACGCCTCGCCGGAGCCCGCGCTCAAGCGCCGCTTCGCCCTGCTCGCCCTGGCGACGGGCGCGGCGCCGCACGCTGATGATGGCCAGTACGTCCTGACGCCGGCGCAGCAGGCCAGCCTCGTCAGCGTGCTGCCCGGCGTGCTTGCCAACCCCGACGAAGTGACGGCCAGCCGGCAGGAACTCAGCTACGCCATCCCCGCTCTGGTCGCCGCCCTGCCCGATGCGGCGCAGCGATCGGCGCTTGGCCGGGCGCTGGTGGCGGCGCTGGACAAGGTCCATGCCGACCCGGCCCTGCCTGTCCCCGACCGCCTGGGCACCGTCGCCGCCGACCTTGCCCTGGACAAGGCGGCGGGCGGCAATGTCTCTCCCGCCACGCTCGCCAAGGTCCGGGCCCGCACCGCCTGGGCCGACGGCGCGGCGAAGGACGCGATGGTGCGCCAGTCGGTCATCTCGAACGCCGCTGACCTGCTGCACGAGGCAGGCGACGACAGGGGCGCCAGGGCACTCCTGACTTCGGAACTCGCCCGTTCGGCCTCGCCCTATTATTACATGCTCTCGCTGGCGAGCCTCGCCGAGGAAAGCGGCGATGCGCAGGGCGCCATCGACTGGGCCCGCAAGGCCTACGAGAAGGCGGAAGGCCCCGCGACGCGCGTCCAGTGGGCGCTCGAATATGCGAAGACGGTGCTGCGCCAGGCGCCCGGGGACAAGGCCGCCGTCGAAGCCAGCGCCCATGCCGTGCTGGACGAACTCGCGCGCAACCCCGGCAGCTATTACCAGCGCACGCGCGTCAAGGTCACCGCCTGGGGCGACCTGATGCGCAAATGGAGCCAGACGCACGGGGGAGCGGCCGTCTTCGCCCGGATCGAGGCCGGAATGGCAAAGGTGTGCGCGGCGCAGGGCCAGCAACAGGGATCCTGCCGGGCATGGGGAAAACCTGCCTGAGACCGCGGATTACCTGACGACGACGGCCTCGTGCCAGACGACGGCCTGGGCCGCCTTCATGCAGTTTTCCGCCGTGTCCCAGGCCAATGTGGGCGAGCCATAGAGCCGCCAGCCCTGCGCGAGCGCCTCGGACACCCGCTCGCAGAAGGCGCGGTCATCCGCTCCGGTGAGCAGGCGGTAGACGGGACGATCGTCGGGCGTGTCGAACATGGCGCGGTCTTTCTCAAATCAGGCTCAGATGCCTAGCCATTCCAGTCCGGCTGGCAAGTCCCCCGGCGCGTAGTCGACCTGGAGCACGCGCCGCCTCCGGCCGGGCCGTGCCGCATTCGAGGCATGCAGGATCGGCGTCCTGTAGAACCACACGTCGCCCCGTTCGGCGAGGCAGGCATGGACGGGGCTGCGCAGGGCAATGGCTTGCGCATCGGCTGCCGGAACCTTGCCGAGACGATGAGATCCAGTGCGATCAACAGGGGCGCGTTGTCTTCGTCCACGGGATCGAGATAGATGCGAACCGTCAGCATCGCTTCGAGCAGCGCGAAGGGCGGTTCGGCATGAGTGATGCCCTGCTTCACCGACCATGGACCGAACCCGGGCACCTGCGCGAAAGCACGCAGCGCGATCGTCCGGTCCTGATGCCAGCCCAGCGACCAGTCCACCGACCCGCTCTTGTCGAACAGGACCGCCCGGACCGGCCGCATGCCGCCGCCGATGACCGTGAGTACCTGCGCACCGACCGGGAAATCCTCGCCCAGCAGCCGTGCCAGTTGCGGTTCACCGGAGATACGCACCCCGGCGCGGCCCTGGGGCCACGAGGCAAGCACATGCTCGAGACCGGCAAGGATCGGCACGGCCAAACGAGGGGTAGAGCCGGGCGCCATCGCGTTCGAGAGTAAGATCGCTCGCTCCGATGGTGCGCGTAATCACCGTCTCGCCGTCGCTCACCCCGGGAAGCGCTCGAATTCGTGGAGGGCGGCGATGTCCTTCATCCAGCCGATCCGCTCGGCCACCTGGATCTGTGCCTGCGGGGTCAGGGCATCGGGATCGTCGAGCGTGGCAACCTGGATGTCGACGAGGCCGGGCAGGACCTCCTCGTTGATGTAATAGAGCCCCGAGCCGCAGGTCGGGCAGAAGTGGCGCATCGCCGCGCCGCTGGAATTGTAGGCCGAGGGCGAGCCCAAGGTCAGCACGAATTCCGGCGCGGAATAGGCAGCCCACGCCACCGCGGGTGCGCCGGACGACTTGCGGCAGTCACGGCAATGGCACAGCGCCACATGCTGGGGGTCACCCTCGACGCTGTAGCGCACCGCGCCGCACTGGCATCCACCTTCGAGCTTCATCACGATTCTCCTCCGCAGCGGAGGCTAGCCGATTCCCGAGAACATTCAAGGAACAACGCGTCGTCCCCGGCGCGCCCGGGGACGACAGCTAAAGTCAGAGAATGTACTTCGACAGGTCGGTGTTGCCCGCGAGGCCTTCCAGCTTGTCGCGCACGTAGGCCTCGTCGATCGTGACGGTCTCGCCCTTGCGGTCCTCTGCCTCGAAGCTGAGTTCCTCGAGCAGCTTTTCCATCACCGTCTGCAGGCGGCGAGCGCCGATGTTCTCGACGCTCTCGTTCACCTGCGCGGCGATGCGGGCGACTTCGCGGATGGCGCCGGGGGTGACCTCGATGGTCACTTCCTCGGTGCCGAGCAGCGCCTTGTACTGGGCGACGAGGTTGGCGCGCGTTTCCGACAGGATGCGCACGAAGTCCTCTTCGGTCAGCGCTTTCAGCTCGACGCGGATCGGCAGGCGGCCCTGGAGTTCGGGCAGCATGTCGCTCGGCTTGGAGACGTGGAAGGCGCCGCTGGCGATGAAGAGGACGTGGTCGGTCTTCATCGGGCCGTACTTGGTGGCGACCGTGGTACCCTCGATCAGCGGCAGCAGGTCGCGCTGCACGCCTTCGCGGGAGACGGAGCCGCCTCGCACGTCGGAAACCGCGATCTTGTCGATCTCGTCGAGGAAGACGATGCCGTTCGACTCCGCATTCGCCAGTGCGACGCGGGCGACGTCGTCCTGGTCCATGCGCTTTTCCGACTCCTCGTCGACCAGCTTGTCCCAGGCGTCGGGCACCTTCATCTTGCGGCGCTTCATCTTCTGGCCGCCCAGCTTGCCCATGATGTCGCCGAGGTTGATCATGCCGACCGAGCCGCCCATGCCGGGGATCTCCATCGGGCCCGCCGGCGCGTCCTCGACCTCGAGTTCGACCTCGGTCTCGTTCATGGCGTTCTGGGTGATGCGCTGATGGAAGGCGGCGCGCGTCGCTTCCGAGGCGCCCTCGCCCACGAGCGCATTGAGCAGTCGGTCCATCGCCGCCTTGCTGGCCGCCTCGCGCACCGATTCGCGGCGGCGCTCCTTCTCGAGCCGGATCGCTTCTTCCACCAGGTCGCGGGCGATCTGCTCGACGTCACGGCCGACGTAGCCGACTTCGGTGAACTTGGTGGCTTCCACCTTCACGAAGGGCGCGTCGGCCAGCCTGGCCAGGCGGCGGCTGATCTCGGTCTTGCCGCAGCCGGTCGGGCCGATCATCAGGATGTTCTTGGGGGTCACCTCGTCGCGCAGGTCGGCGCCGAGGCGCTGGCGACGCCAGCGGTTGCGCAGCGCGACGGCGACGGCCTTCTTGGCGTCGGTCTGGCCGACGATATGGGCGTCGAGCGCGGCGACGATCGCCTTGGGGGTGAGATTGTCGTTCATGTCGTTCTCTTTTCCTGAGCCCTCTCCCCTTGAAGGGAGAAGGTGGGGAGAGGGGATCGCGCCTCGCTGGCCCCTCTCAACTCCGGCTAACTCGATACGCTCGCAAGCCTTCGTATCTCTCCGCTGAAGGGGAGATAGCCACGGGCGTGCTAGACGGTTTCGACCGTCACGCGGTCGTTGGTGAAGACGCAGATGTCGGCGGCGACCTGCATCGCCTTGCGCGCGATGGTCTCGGCGTCGTCTTCGTAGGCGTCGAGCGCGCGGGCGGCGGCGAGCGCGTAGTTGCCGCCCGAACCGATCGCGGTGATCCCACCTTCGGGCTCGAGCACGTCGCCGTTGCCGGTGAGCACCAGCAGCGTCTCGGTGTCGGCGACGATCATCAGCGCCTCGAGATTGCGCAGGTACTTGTCGGTGCGCCAGTCCTTGGCGAGTTCGACCGCGGCGCGCATAAGCTGCCCGCGGTGCTGCTCCAGCTTGCGTTCGAGGCGTTCGAAGAGCGTGAAGGCGTCGGCGGTGGCGCCGGCGAAGCCGACGATGACCTGACCGCCCTCGCCGATACGCCGGACCTTGCGGGCGTTCGGCTTCATCACCGTATTGCCCATGGAAACCTGGCCATCACCGGCGATGACGGTCTTGCCGCCCTTGCGCACGCCGATGATGGTCGTCCCGTGCCACTCGATAAGGCCGTGGCTCGCCCCGTTGCTGTTCATGGGCGCGGATATATGCCGCACGCCGCGAGGTTCAAGGCGTGGCGCGCCCTGCCCTCGCGATCGACGGCGATCAGCTGCCGTTCGGTCCCGGACCCTGCGGAGTCGCCCCACCGCCCATGCCGGCGGCACCGACCGCGCCGATATTGCCGAACAGGTCTTCCAGCAGGCTGCGATGGCGGCCCAGCGTCGGCGTGGTGTGGCCGTCCGGATCGAGCCGGGCGACCTGCTCCATGCCGCGCTTCTCGACGTTCACCACGTTGCCGGCGGGATCGAAGCGGACGCGCAGAACGGTCTGCTCGGAGGTGCGGGCGCTGCGGAACGGCGGGGTCTTCACCGTCTGCGAGAGGTAGTACCAGTCCTTCTCGCCGAACTGGCTTTCGAAGGTCGGACGGCCGAGGGTCTTTTCCACCGAGAGGCGGTTGTCGATGCCGGGCTGAACCGAATCGATCAGCGACTGGTCCACCAGGTAGCCGCGATGGTCGCGGATCGACGTGCAGCCGCTGGCCAACGTGGCCAGTACCAGAACCATGCCTGCCGTCCCGGCCTTGAGACCCACCTTGCGCATTTCAACACTCCAAAACGTAAGGCATTTGCGGCGCCGGCCATTGCCAGCTGCCGCCAGACCCATATATCGCCATCCGGCCTTAAGGCCCCGAACGCGCCCGCGCAATGCTGGTTGGGGTCAGTCGCTTGAATTGCCGCTGAACAAGTGCTTGAGCGTAGGCTCCTGAACGAAAGGCTCCGTTTTTCCGTGTCCCTGATCTCCCGCCTGCTGGGCAAGCGCACCGACACCCGAGACGCGGTCCGCCCGCTGTGGCACCGCGTGGTCGAAATCGCGCGCGAGAAGCCCTGGTATGCCACCGGCGGCGTGGCCGACACCGTGCCCGGCCGGTTCGACGCGGTGACGCTGGTCATGGCGCTCGTGATGCTGCGGATGGAGCGCGACAAGGCAGCCGACGACGCGCTGATCGAGCCCTCTGTGCGCCTCACCGAACTGTTCGTCGACGACATGGACGGCCAGCTGCGCCAGTCGGGCGTGGGCGACCTCGGCGTCGGCAAGCGCATGGGGCAGTTGATGAGCGTGCTGGGCGGGCGCATCGGCGCGCTGCGCGAGGCGCTGGCGCAGAAAGACGACGCGGCGCTCGCCGCCGCGCTGGAACGCAACGTGACGCTGACGCAGAGCGCGGAAAAGCCCTGGCTCGCCGCCGAGGTTCGCCGGCTCCATGCCCAGATCGACGCAACCTCGACCGAGGACCTCCTGGCCGCGAGGATCGCACGATGACCGACATTCCCCGCCCCGAATTCTCCCTCACGCTCGATGTCCGCCAGGCCGAAGGCAAGGCACCCCACCTCGAAGCCGGCGAGACCGAGCGCGCGGCGATCGCCCGGCGGTTCGGGCTGGTGCGGATCGACCGGCTGGTCGCCGACCTGGAACTGCACCGGCAGGAGCGCGGGGTCGAGGCACGCGGGCGGCTCCAGGCCGACTTCGTGCAGCCCTGCGCGGTTTCGGCCGAGGACATGGACGTGTCGATCGACGAGCCGCTGTACTTCCGCTTCGTGCCCGAAACGACCATCTACGCGCCCGACGAGGAAGTGGAACTGTCCGCCATCGAATGGGATGAGATCGAGTATTCCGGCCCGTACATCGACCTTGGTGAAGCGGTGACGCAGAGCCTCGGCCTCGCCATCGACCCGTTCCTCACCGGCCCGCAGGCCGACGCGGCGCGCAAGGCGGCAGGCATCGGCACGCCGGAGGACGAAAGCCCGTTCGCGGCGCTGAAGGGCATGAAGCTGGGCAAGGAGTAAATCTCCGCCGCCATTCAGCAAACTGCCACGGGACTTTCACGGCTCCGTAGCGCCAGTTTCACACGCGCCCCCTAGAGACCGCCGCAGCGACAATGCTGCTGCGAAAGTTCGGGGGGACGAATCGCGTGAAGCGCCTGACCAAGATGTCCATTGCGGCCGTAACGGCGATCACCGTGCTGAACCTGTCGCGGCCTTCGCCGGCTGCCGCGCCGGAATGGCCGGTCGCCGCGCCCGCACGCGACGACGGCACGCTTTCGGTGATGACGTACAACGTCAAGGGCCTGCCCTTCCCCCTCGCCAGCGGCCGGGTCGAGGCGCTCGCCAGGATCGCCGAGGGCCTGCGCACGCTGCGCCGCGAGGGGCACCAGCCGGATGTGATCCTGCTCCAGGAAGCCTTCATTCCCGAAGCCAAGGAAATCGCCCGGCGGGCGGGCTATGCCCATGTCTCGACCGGGGCAGGTCCCGAGGACGTCCGGGCAGGCGCAGGCGAAGACGACTTCGCCCGGCAGGCGGCATGGACGAGCGGGGAAGGCATGGGCCGATGGCTCGACAGCGGCCTCGTGATCCTGTCCGACCACCCCATCGTCAGGACCCGCCGCATGGTGTTCTCCGACGCGATGTGCGCAGGCTTCGACTGCCTCGCGGCCAAGGGTGTGATGGTGGCTTGGATCGCGCTGCCCGGTCGCCGGCGCCCCGTCGCGGTCGCCGATACGCACCTCAACGCGCGCAAGGCGGCGGGCGTGCCCGTCGCGCGCGCCAACGTGGCCTTTGCGCGGCAGGTGCGCGCCGCGCGGGATTTCATCCGCGCCAACGTCGATGCCCAAACCGACCTGGTCTTCGGAGGAGACTTCAACATCGGCAAGGACGCCGAGCGGGTCGCGGCGGCCCGGGGGCTCATGGACGGCGCACGGGAAGCCTCCGTCAGCGCAGACTGCTCAGCCTGTTCCGCCGCCCTCAAGGCCGACGTCGATGCCATCCGCAAGCGCGGCAAGGACAAGCAGTTCTTCCGCCCGGGGTCCGAAGGCCCGATGCACCTGCGCGGTCTCGAAGTGCCTTTCGGCGGGAGCAATGGCGGCGACGCGCTTTCGGATCACCTCGGCTACGTCGCCCGCTACGCGTTCTCCTGAATCAGAACGGAATGTCGTCGTCGAGGTCGTCGCCGAAGCCGCCCGGCGATCCGCCGGTCTTGCCCCAGTCGCTGCCGCCGCCCGACGAACCGCCGGAGCCGCCGCCCGAGCGGCCCCAGTCGTCACCGCCGGAACGTGCGCCGCCGCCCGAGGACGCGCCCTCACCCCAGCTGCCGCCGCCGCCGCCGCTGCGCTGGCCGCCACCGCCACCAGCACCGCCACCGCCGCCCTGGGCGCCGTCGAGCATGGTCAGCACGCCGCCGATGCCGCCGACCGAGACTTCGGTGGTGTAGCGGTCGCTGCCGTTCTGGTCCTGCCACTTGCGGGTGCGCAGCTGGCCTTCGATGTAGACCTTGGAACCCTTGCGCAGGAACCGCTCCGCCACGCCGACGAGACCGTCGGACTGGAGCACGACCGAGTGCCACTCGGTACGCTCCTTGCGCTCGCCGGTGGCCTTGTCCTTCCAGGTTTCGGACGTGGCGATGCGCAGGTTGGCGATGCGCCCGCCGTTCTGGAACGACTTCACCTCGGGATCGGCCCCGAGGTTGCCGACGATGATGACCTTGTTGACGCTGCCTGCCATGCGGGAATCGCTTTCGTGTTTCGAATTTGGCCGATGGGGTAGCGCATAGGCATGGCCCGGGGCCAGTCTGCGCGACGTCTTTTCCCCCTAATCGTCAGGTCCCTGGCGAGGTCACAGCCCCGCCGCCACCGCGATCCAGTACGTCGCGCCCGCTGCGACGTAGGCCAGCGCGAACAGGTAGACGAGCATGAATATCGGCCACTTCCAGCCATTGGTCTCGCGGCGGGTGACAGCGATCGTCGACATGCACTGCGGCGCGAAGACGAACCACGCCAGGAAGGCCAGCGCCATCGGCAGGGTCCAGCGGCGCTTGAGCTGGTCGCCCAGTTCCTGCGCCTGCTCGTCCTCGTTGTCGCCCGCGTCGACGGCGTAAGTCGTCGCCAGCGAGGCGACCGCGACCTCGCGCGCGGCCATCGCGGGGATCAGCGCCAGCGCCATGTCGCGGTTGAAGCCGATCGGCTCGACCACGACGGCGAGACCGTTGGCGATCCTGCCCGCGAACGAGACGTCGACCTGGCTTTCGCCGGGCCCGGCCTTCGGGAAATTGAGCATCAGCCACAGCACCACGGTCACCGTGAAGATGATCGTGCCGGCGCGGCGCAGGAAGATCCACGCACGCTGCCACAGGCCGATCGCCATGTCCTTGAGGCGCGGCATCTGGTACTTGGGCATCTCCATGATGAAGCCCGAGGCGGCGCCCTTGGTGATCGACAGGCGCATGACCAGCGCCACCACGATCGCCCCGACAATCCCCGCCAGGAACAGCGCGAACAGGACGAGACCCTGCAGGCCCACGCCCAGCCCGACATTGGTGTTGGGGATGAAGGCGCCGATAATGACGGTGTAGACCGGCAGGCGCGCCGAGCAGGTCATCATCGGCGCGATCAGGATCGTCGTCAGCCGGTCCTTGGGATCGGAGATCGAGCGCGTCGCCATGATGCCGGGAATGGCGCAGGCAAAGCTGGACAGCAGCGGGATGAAGCTGCGCCCGGAAAGCCCGACGAAGGCCATCAGCCGGTCCATCAGGAACGCCGCACGCGCCATGTAGCCCGACGCCTCGAGCGCCAGGATGAAGGCGAACAGGATGACGATCTGCGGCAGGAACACCAGGACCGAGCCGACGCCCGCGATCACGCCCTCGGTGACAAGGTCGCGCAGCAGGCTGGCCGGCAGGGTCGCCTGAACGCCGTCGTGAAGCGCACCGATGCCCGCCTCGATGGCGTCCGCGAACGGCGTCGCCCAGGCGAACACCGCCTGGAACACGATGAACAGGATGCCGAGCATGACCATGAAGCCGAGCCACGGATGCAGCAGCACGCGGTCGAGGCTCGCATGCATGCGATAGGTCTTGGATTCGGAGAGGATCGCGGCGCCGGCCATGGCATGCGCGGCGACGCGCCGTTCGGTCGGGCCGAGATCGGTGAGGCCGGGTCCGGCGTGGCGTTCGCCGGCGGCGGCGATCGCCTCGCCCAGTTCGGCGAGGCCGCGGCGGCGCACGGCGACGGTGGGGATCACGGGCACGCCCAGTTCCTCGGCCAGCACGGCGGGATCGAGGACGAGGCCGTCGCGCTCGGCGAGGTCGACCATGTTGAGCGCGACGACGCTCGGCTTGCCCAGCGCCAGCACTTCCTGCGCGAACACCAGGTGCTGTTCGAGGTTCGAGGCGTCGAGCACGATGACCAGCACGTCGGGGATCGCCTCGCCTTCGAAGGCGCCGCGGATGACCTTGGAGGTCACTTCCTCGTCGGGGCTGGTCGCATCGAGGCCGTAGGCGCCCGGCAGGTCGGTCATCTCCACCGGCTCGCCGGTCGGCAGCACGAAGCGGCCGGACTTGCGCTCGACGGTGACGCCGGGATAATTGGCGATCTTCTGGCGCGCGCCGGTCAGCGCGTTGAACAGGGCGCTCTTGCCGGCGTTGGGATTGCCGACAAGCGCGACCTTGCGTTGGCGGCTCACAGCGCTTCCACTTCCATCGCGGCGGCATGGACCCGGCGCACCGCCACGGTCATGCGGCCGACGGTGATGGCGATGGGGTCGCTCGATCCGAGAATCCCCCTGTGCGCGACTTGCACCCGGGCGCCCTCCTCCAGGCCCAGCGCGCGCAGGCGCCGTGCCTCTTCCTGGACGAGAACGGGCCAGTCCACGGCGACGATGCGTGCGCCCTGGCCGATGGGAAGCAGGTCTAAGGTCATGCCGCCCCGCTGCCAGATAACGGCGTTAGATGCAACTGGATCGCAATAGCTGTCGCCGAACTTTGCCGGCGCGAAAGCGGCGGGCAACGGGGCGCTTGCCAAGGGCCCCTGTGCAAAGTGCCAGCGGCGCGGGGGCGCGCCCGCTCCTAGCCTCTGTGCACGATACCGAGAGAGGACCATTCCATGCGCATCATAGTGGCCGGCTGGCTGCGTTTCGCCGGCGACGAGACAACCTGCGCCCAGATCATCCTCGGCGGCGCGGCCCACATCGGCGCCAGCCGCGAGGAGGAGGGCTGCACCGCGTACAACTGGGCCGTCGATCCGCTCGATCCCGGCCTGATGCACGTCTACGAGGAATGGGAGAGCGAGGAGGCCCTGCTGCGCCACTTCGCCCACGCTTCCTACGCGGCCATGCGGGGGCATCTGGAAACTTACGAACTGACCGGCTTCGGGGTGCAGATCTACTCGGCCTCGGGCGTGGAGCCGGTCTACGACGCGGACGGGTGGCCGAGGCGGGAGATCTTCGGCGTGAGTTTGGCGGGGGTTTGAAGCGAGTCCGCTTAGACCCCAACGTTAAAACCAACACTAAGAACCCCGTCGTCCCCGCGCAGGCGGGGACCCCGCTTGTTCTTGTTCTCGCGCAAGGAAGCGGGGCCCCCGCCTTCGCGGGGGCGACGGCGGGTGTGGGGAAAGGTCTGAACGAGGGCCCTAACGCTCACCCCTCCGGCGGGATGAGGAAGTCCATCGTGTAGCGCGCCGCTTTCCAGCCCGCAGCGGTCCGCACCACGTCGAAGTAGTAGCGCCCGTGCACAGTGATCCCGCCGCCCGCCTTGTACCGGCCCATGCCGGTCACATAGGCGCGGATCGAGGCGGTATGGCCGTCGTAGGCGGTGATCGCGAAGTTGGTGAGGTAGTGCGCCTGCGCCGCCATCGCCGCGAAGGTATCGGCGAAGAACCCGCGGATCTCGGCGTGCCCATTCAGGCTGGGAAAACCGATCCCCGACAGGTCGAACACCGCGTCCTCGACGAAGACGGCGCAGATGCCGTCGAGGTCGTGGAGGCTGTCGACCGCATGAGCATAGGCGACCAGCAGGTCCTCGATCGCCAGCCGGTCCTCGACCGGGCAAGCCGTCACTGCGCCTGAGCCCCTGGGCCCTTCACGTAATCGTCGAGCAGTTCGTGGAAGCGCTGGATGCGCTTTTCCTGGCCGGGCAGGATGCAGCCCTTGAACCCGCGCGAGTTCAGGCCCTGCTGCTGGCTGGTGCCGATCGAGAGGTCCTGGTCGGCGACGTAGCCCACCGACACCCCGTCGCCGTAGACCGAATGGCGCGCCACCGCGTCGTGCTCCAGCGGCAACATGCCGAGCGGGGTGAAGACCTCCTTCATGCCCTCGACCGGCGGATAGAGGCACCAGTGCTGGAACACGCACTTTTCCGGGTCGGTCGGGTGCGGCTCGGTGCGCAGGACCTGAAGCTGCTCGGGGCTCATGGTGAGCGTGAGGTTAGGGAACAGCGTGCAGTGGAAGTAGTCCACCAGCTGCTGGTCGCTCATGTTGTCGTAATTGGTGTAACCGCGTCCCGGGCCCAGACGGCGCTTGGCCTCGATGATCGCCTCGCGCAGGTCGCCGGTGCGGCCGTTGTAGTCCTCGGGATCGATGTCCCAGGCGCGCGCCGCCTCGCCCAGCGGAGCGGGGACTTCGGAGGTGTGGTAGTCGACGCGGGTGGTGGCCTGGTGCCCCTTCATCCACATCGAATTGTGGCCCGAGGGGTACATCTCGAACAGCGTGTCGGGCAGGCCGTCGTTAATGAAGGTCGCCAGCTCCGGGTGGATGGTGGGAAGGTGGTAGCTCTCGTTGAAGTTGTCGCGGATGATCTTCCAGTTGAAGTCCGCCTCCGCCGAGACGTTGAGCACGCGCACCCAGTTGTCGACGCCGTAGCCCTTGAGCCGCTCGGGAAGCGGCGCCATCCATTCGTGCAGCGGCGCGACGTCGTCGTCCATGCACCAGAACACGAACGGGCCCCAGGTCTCGCAGCGCAGTTCGGAGAGGTGGACCTTTCCGCAGGGTGTGCCGCCCGCGAAGTCGTCCGGGTCCTGCACTTTGGCGAGGGTGCCGTCGAGGTCGAAGGTCCAGGAGTGGTAGGCGCAGGTGATGCGCATGACGCTGGCGCTCTCGCCCAGGATCAGGCGGTTGCCGCGATGCGGGCAGGAATTGTAGAACGCCTTGATGGAATCGTCTTCCTGGCGGACCATGATGACCGATTCCTTGGCGAAGTTGTGCCGGATGATGTCGCCCGGCTCCTCCAGCTCGGCGATGAGCCCGCCCAGGTGCCAGACCTTGGGCCAGAGGTTCTTCATCTCGCCGTCCATCCACTCCTTGGTGATGTAGCGGTCGGCGGTGATCGGATCGCCGCGCACCTCGATGTCGAAGTCAGGCGAGTAGCGCGATGCCTTGGTTTGGACGTTCATGGCTTGGCGTTCCTGTGTCTTATTTCTGGCTGGGATCTTCGCCCCGGCGCCCGCCGCGCGGTGCTCCGGGATTGGCAGCGAAAAAGTCGAGCGAGCCCGGGTCGTCCTTGACCCAGTCGGTGACGAGCATGCGGCGCACGATCCGCCAGTCGCCCTCGCGGCAGGCGTAGTCGTCGAGGTAGCGGCCGGCGATGAACAGGTCGCGGGGCTGCCCATCCTCCCCGTGGGAGGAATGCCAGGCCTGGAAGTACCATTCGCCGCTGGCCGTCTCGCCCTCGACGGTGATCCGGGACTGGCCGAGCAGGTGATGCGTCGCGCCCATGTCGGCGAGGAACCCTTGCGCGAAATCGACGAATTCGTCCGCCGTGCCCTTCATCAGCCCGCAGTCGATGACGGCGTCGTCGTGGAAGGCGGTGCGCTGGAGCACGGGATCGAGCCGGTCGAGCCCGCGCATGTAGCGCGCCGCCGCGTCGGCGATGTCTCGCCTTGCGGCAAGGTCTCGGACCTCGGACTCGATGTCGAAACGCGCAATCGTGGCGGTCATGCCTTGTCACTCTCCCGTGGCGGACCGGGCGCGTCTGTTTCTGCGCGCCCTTGCCCAATTTGCAGCGAGTAGGGGAATAAACCGACTAATCTGCCGGTTTTTTATGCTACCCTTTGGCTCTTATGCTCACCTGCGACTTTGGCTAGGTGTCGCCGCGTCGGCGCATGACCGACACAGCGAGAGGCATTGGGGAGAGACGATGACAGCACAGTCCCTGCAGGACCGGATGCTCGCCGCGCTGATGCCGGACATGCACGACCGTTCGCTCGAGTCGGCGGCCCCCGAGAAATGGCAGCAGCGCAAGAGCGCGCTCATGCGCGAACGGCTGGTCTCGGCCGCGATCGACTGCCTGGTCGATGGCGGCTATCCCGGCCTCACCAGCGCCGCCGTCGCCAGTGCCTGCGAAGTCTCGCGCGGGGCGATGCACCATCATTTCCAGAACCGCCTCGAACTCGTGTCGGCCGTGGTCGATCATGTCGTCTACCACCGCATGCGCACCTTCCTAGCCGACTACTTCGACGCGGCGGCAAGCCGGCAGGAGGACGAGCCGATGATCGAACTGGCGGTCGATGCGCACTGGCGCTCGGTCCAGACGCGCGACTATGCGGCATGGGTCGAACTCGCGGTCGCCGCCCGGACCGACCCCGAACTCGCCGCGATCTTCGAGCCCGCCGCCCGCCGTTACGACGCGGTCTGGACCGCCGAGATGATCGAGGCGTTCCCGCAGTGGCAGCAGGACTGGGACAATCTCAAGCTGGCGCACGATTTCACCAGCGCCATCCACATGGGCATGCTGCTCCATGCGTCGGTCTTCGGCACCGGCGAGCGACTGGAGCGCCTGCGTCATTTCGCCGCCCGCACGATGCAGCGGCTGAGCGAGGAACGGTAGACGGGGCGTCGCCGGTTTTCCTACACCACGGGAGCCTGCTACCTTCGCCAAGGTTCGCACCCCTAGTCGCTATCACCCTGCACCGGCCCGGCCGTGCCGAAACGCCAGTTCTCTCCAAAGTCACAGGTGCCCCTGGCCAAGGCGCCTCCCAGAGTTGGGCAGATAACGATTCGAACCGGCGCCGCGCTTCGCGCTCGTGCCGGACAACCTGAATCCCCGGAAGGAACCTGATGGCAAACGTGGCAATCACCGGAGCGGGGCGCGGCATCGCGTTCGAGCTCGTCAAACTCCACCTCGAGCGCGGCGACCGGGTCTTCGGCCTCGTGCGCAACCCTGCGGGCGCGGGCGACCTCAACGACCTTGCCGCCGCTTCGAACGGCAGGCTCACGGTCCATCCGATGGACGTCGCCGACACCGCCTCGGTCGCCGCGGGTGCCGCCTCGACGGGAGATGCCGGGATCGACGTGCTCTACAACGTCGCAGGGGTGGGCGGTAAAACGGAACCCCAGCTCGATACGGTCGACTGGGCCGATTTCGACGAAGCGATCGAGATCAACCTCAAGGGCCCGCTGCGCGTTCTCAGCGCCTTCCTGCCCCGCCTCGGCGCGGGATCGATAGTCATCAACTTCTCCAGCCAGCTGGCCGCGTCGACCTGGCCCTACGGCGGGTATTACGCCTACGTCGCCACCAAGGCCGGGCTGAACGGACTTATGCGCTCGGTCGCGATAGACCTCAAGGACCGGGGCATCGTCGTCGGCCTCGTCCATCCGGGCTGGGTCCAGACCGACATGGGCGGCTCGGGCGCCGACATCACCCCGCAGGAAAGCGCCGCGGCCATCGCCCGCCTCACCGACGGCTGGACGCTCGAGGACTCGGGCGCGTTCTACAAGTGGAACGGCGAAAAGCACCCCTGGTAGGAGGCGGAAAATGGCATTCACCGGCCCGCTCGAGGACCGCATCCTCATCCGCGAACTGCTCGACACCTATGCCCACGGCGTCATGACCCGCGACGCCGAGGCATGGGCCGCCACCTGGGCCGACGATGCCTTCTGGGCCCTCCCCGAGTTCCCCGACCTCGGCGGCTTCACCGGCAAGGCGGCGATCGTCGCGGGCTGGACCGGATCGATGAAGCACTACGGCCTCGGCGGCGGCGCGGCCCGGCCGATGGTCTACGTCGCCCACCCCGGCGAAATCCTCGTCGATGGCGAGCGGGCCTCGGCGATTTCCTATACCTCGGAAATCTTCGAGGATCCCGCCACCGGCAAGACCATGCGCCTGCGCGGCCGCTACGTGGACGAACTGGCGAAGATCGACGGGCAGTGGCTGTTCACCCGCCGCGAATACACGACCTTCGATGCCCGGGGGGACTGACGGCAGTGCTCGCCGTTACATGCCGAGCTCGTCGAACATCTTCATCGACAGGCCGGTGAGGTTGCCCATGATCGCCTCCTGGCTGCCCTGCGCTTCGCTGAGACGCAGCGGCTTGACCCGCTCGACGAGGATTTCCGCAGGGGTCGGGTCCTGCGCGAAGAGCGCCATGACCTCGTCCGCGAACTCGCCAAGCGGCTGGTAGCCCTCGCGGGTGCGCTGGCCCGGCGTGAGGTCGGTCTGGACTGCGGGCGGGGCCAATTCGATGACCTCGACCCGGCCCTCCAGCATCTCGCGCAGCGACTGGGTATAGCTGTGCACCGCCGCCTTGGTGGCGCTGTAGGTCGGCGTGCCCGAAAGCGGCACGAACGCGAGGCCCGACGTCACATTGACGATGGCGGCATCCGGGCGGCTCGTGAACTGCCCGATCAGGGCGTCGATCAGGCGAATGGGGCCGAGCACGTTGGTGATGAGCGTCGCCTCCGCATCGGCGAGATCGCGGGCGCGGTCGAGACGTTCGTAGCGCATGATCCCGGCGTTGTTGACGAGCACGTTGAGCGCCGGAAAGTCCGCCAGCAACTCGTCCGCGAAGGTCGCGACGCCGTCGGCACTTTCGACGTCCAGCACGCGCGCATGCATGTCGGCGCGCCCCGCGCAGGCGGCCTGCAGTACATCGAGCCGGCGGCCCGCGACGATCACGACGTTGCCCTGGTCATGGAAGCGCTGCGCCAGCGCCTCGCCGATGCCCGAGCCGCCGCCGGTGATGAGGATGGTGTTTCCGGTCGTTTTCATGGGGGACTCCTTGGTTGACGGGCAAGATGTAACGCCCCACACTCGTTCGGAAAGAAGGCACCCAAAAGATTTATACTTACCCGAAAGAGAGTGACAGCCCCGTGGATACCATGAGCGCAGACGCGATCGCCGCGCCGGATCAGGGCCGGGAGTGCGAGACCCTCGATCCGCGCGTCGAGGCGCTCGTCACCGAACTCATCGGCCGCGTTGCAGACAAGTGGACGATGATCCTGCTCGAAGTGTTCGAGGAGCACGGAGAACTGCGCTTCACGCAAGTCGCGCGGCACGTTCCCGAGATCAGCCAGAAGATGCTGACGCAGACCCTGCGCCGCATGGAGCGCGACGGCATGATTAGCCGGCACGTCCACGCCGTGGTGCCGCCGCGCGTCGATTATGCGCTAACCCCGCTGGGATCGAGCCTCAGCGAGGCGTTCTGCGGCGTGTGGATGTGGGCCGCCGCCAACCTCGACCGGGTCGAGCAGGCACGCGAAGCGTTCGACGCGCGCTGACCGCGCCTCAGGCGAGCGGTTCCAGATATGCGGGGCGCGGCAGGATGGCGCGCCACAGGGCTGTCTCGTTCATCGCAGGCCCGTTCGCGAAGCGGATGTCGCCGGGACGCCGCGCCCGGAAGTTGACGAAGCTCAGGCCCTCGGGACCGGCGATGAAGCTGTAGAGCGTGTCCGCGGCGATCGCGAGCGCGGTCCCCGGCCCCACCAGTTTCACCCCCAGCCGCATCTGCCCGGAAAGCACGACAATGACCTCGTCCTCGCTATGCGAATGGATTCCGCGAGCGGCTTCCTCGGGCGTGGGGGCATCGGCGCCGGCGAAGTGGTTCTCGTGCAGCCAGACCTCGCAGGTCGGGCAATCGGAATCGGCGTGGATGGCGCCGCCGGTCTCGCTCTGCTCGCTCATGCGCTCGCAGGCGGGAACGCGGGCGCGGGGCAGGAGATGTACATGGCCGCCCTCGCCCCGGCCGGCCTCGGTACTGGAGAAAACGAAGACGCTGGCGCCCTCGAACCCGGCCTGCACCGTGGCTGAGGCGCGGCGCTCGATGATCGCGCTGGACCCCGCAGGCAGCGAACAGCCGCCCGATCCCACGCCGCCGGCCCAGATGTAGAGAACGGTGTCGGCTTCGCGCAGGCCGACCTCGAAACGCTCTCCGGGTTCGAGGTCCACGCGGTGCAGCGTGAGCGGGAAGCGTTCGGGCCCGACCAGTGCGAAGACCCTGCCCTGTCCGCGTAATCCCGCCGGCATGACGACCTGCGGAGCCTTGTGCGGCTCCGATACGATGACCTTGGCCATGGCGTATTTCCTCCCCGGACGGCCAGCCTGCGCCAGCGGTCCGGAGAGGTCAAGATCAGCCCTTCCTGGGCGCACCGGCCTCGCGGGCGAGACGGTCCTGCCGGTCGATCGCGGTTTCGGTGGCGACGAAGCTGTCGGGCTTCACGCCGAGCCAGATCAGGATCGGCGCGGCCATGTAGATCGAGCTGTAGGTGCCCACGAAGATGCCCAGCACGATCGCGGCGGTGAAGCCGAAGATCACGTCGGGACCGAGCAGCAGCAGCGCCACCAGCGTGATGAGCATCGACAGCGAAGTCACGATGGTGCGCGCCAGCGTCTCGTTGACCGAGAGGTTGAGCAGCTCGGGCATCGGCATCTTGCGATACTTCTTCAGGTTCTCGCGGATGCGGTCGTAGACGACGATGGTATCATTGAGCGAGTAGCCGATCAGCGTCAGCAGCGCGGCGACGATGTTGAGGTCGAACTCCATCTGCGTCAGCGCGAACAGGCCCAGCGTCAGCGTCACGTCATGGACGAGGCTGAACAGCGCGCCCACGCCGAACTGCCATTCGAACCGCACCCAGATGTAGATCGCCACCAGCAGCGCGGCGAGCCCGAGCGCGAGCATGGCGCTGCGACCCAGTTCGCCCGACACCTTGCCCGTGACCGAATCGACGCCGTCGATGCGCGCGTCAGCGTGGTTGCTGCGGATGTTACCGGTGATCTTCGTCGCCATGGCTTCGGCGAGCTTCGGTTGCTTGTCCGAGCCCTCCGGCAGCTTCATGCGGATCGAGATCTCGTTCGGCTTGCCGAAGCGCTGGATGGTCGGCTCGCCGTAGCCCAGCGCGTCGACCTCGCCGCGCAGCTGCGCGACGGGCGCTTCGGCAGTGCGCTCGAAGGTGACGCGGATCACCTGCCCGCCGACGAAATCGACGCCCAGGTTCAGGCCCTTGGTGGCGACGAGACCGATCGACGCGATGATCAGCAGCAGGCTGACCACGTAGAACGGGACACGCCACTTCAGGAAGTGGATGTTGGTGTTGTCGGGAACGAGCTTGAGGAGCTTCATATGTCCTCTCCCCTTACAGGTTCAGGTCTGCGGGCCGCGCCTTGCGCAGCCAGCCGGCGACCCACATGCGGGTCAGCGTGACGGCCGTGAAGACCGAGGTCGCAATGCCGATCAGCAGGACGATGGCGAAGCCGCGCACCGGGCCGGTGCCGAAGTAGGCCATCGAGATGGCGGCGATGACGTTGGTGATGTTCGCGTCGAAGATCGCGCGGCTGGCTTCCTTGTAGCCCATCTCCACCGCCTGCACGACGCGCCGTCCCCGGTGGCGTTCCTCGCGGATGCGCTCGTTGATGAGCACGTTGGCGTCGACCGCCGCACCGATCGTCAGCACGAAGCCGGCGATGCCGGGCAGCGTCAGCGTGGTGCCGAACACCGCCATGACGCCCATGATCATCAGCAGGTTCACCACCAGCGCGACGTTGGCGTAGACGCCGAAGCGGCCGTAGGTCACGAAGATGAAGATCATCAGCAGGCCGGTGCCGACGGCCATGGCGACGATGCCCTTGTTGATCGAATCCGCGCCGAGGTCGGGACCGACGGTGCGCTCCTCCACCACGGTGAGGTCGACCGGCAGCGCGCCCGAACGCAGGGCGATGGCGAGCTGGGTCGCCGACTTCACGTTAAAGCTGCCCGAGATCTGGGCGCTGCCGCCCAGGATCGGCTCGTTGATGCTGGGCGCGGAAAGCACCTTGCCGTCGAGGATGATGGCGAAGCGCTTGTTGACGTTCTCGGTCGTCAGCTTGGCGAACTTCTCGCCGCCCTGCTGGTTGAAGGTGATCGAGACGACCGCCTGGTTGGTCTTGGATTCGAAGCTCTGCTTGGCATCGGTGAGTTCGTCACCCTTGATGCCGCCCAGACGCTTGACCGCGATCACCGGCGGCGCGCCGCCTGCTGCGGCGGCATCGGCGTAAGGCACGATCTCGTCGCCCGGAGGGACGATGCCCTGCGCAAGGTCGGTCGGCACGGCGGTCTCGTCGACCAGCTTGAATTCGAGCTTGGCGGTCTGGCCGAGCAGCGACTTGAGCGCGGCCGGGTCCTGGAGGCCGGGCACCTGCACGTCGATGCGGGTGCCGCCGAGGCGCCGGATGTCGGGCTCCTTGGTGCCGAGCGCGTCGATGCGCTTGCGCACGACCTCGACCGCGGTCTCCATCGCGTTGCTGACCGCAAGGTCGATGCCTTCGGGCGTCGGGGCGAGGACGAACTGGTTGCCGTTGACGACCTGTATGTCCCAGTCGCGCTGGCCGGAAAGGCCCGCGCCGGTGGTCAGCGGCAGGATCGCCTCGCGCGCGGCGTCGACCTGCGCGGCGTCGCGCACGGTGAACGACAGGCGTCCGCCCCGGCTCGACACGTCGCCGATGGCGATGCGCGGCTCGGCTGCGCGCAGGCGCGTGCGGACCGATTCCTCCATGCCCTCCAGCCGCTGTGCGACGACCTGCCCGCGATCGGCCTCGAGTAAGAGGCGCGAGCCGCCCGCGAGGTCGAGCCCCAGGTTGATCTTCGGATGCGGCAGGCTCTCGGGCCAGCGCACGGTGGTGAAGGACAGCAGGGTCGGCAGCGACAGCGCGCAAAGCACGAACGCCAGCCCCCAGTACCAGACCTTCTTCCAGGTGGGAAATTCAAGCATTGCCTATCGTTCTCTCCAGACGGGCGATCTCACCGGGGCGGCGGGACGCGATGCCCCGCCCGGGAAATCCGTGGCCCGATCAGTCGTTGGCGGGCTTGGCGCCGGCGGGCGGAATCACGTCCACGATGGTCGACTTGAGCGCCTTGACCTTGATGCCCTGGCCCAGCTCGACCTCGGCGTAGTTATCGTCGATCTTGACGATCCTGCCGATCAGGCCGCCGCCGGTCAGCACCTCGTCGCCCTTCTTGAGCGCGGAGAGCTTGTTCTTGTGCTCCTTCTGCTGCTTCATCTGCGGGCGCAGGATGAGGAACCAGAAGATCAGCGCCATCGCCACGAACGGCATGTACGTAATCCAGGCCGGAGGCGCACCAGCGGGTGCTGCGGCAGCGAGCTGGGCGAGGATCGAGGTCTGCATGGAAATGATGGGCCTTCTTTGTCGTGTCTGTCGGCCGGCGATTCGCAAGACCGGCCGGCGGGTAGCGCGTGGTCGGAAAAAATCCCCAACCGGACGCAACCGGATGCGCGCGGTTAGCAATAAAGCGCACCCGTGGCAACGCGGGGGCTTGTGCGCGCCCACCGCCTGCTAACAGGCAGATAGGCCCGCGCCCGGCCCGTTCAAGCGACTTCGGGCGGAGGCGAAAAACTCTCGAAACCCCGCTTGCGCATCTCGAAGGACCTGCCTATAGGCCGCGCTCCGGTCGGGACGTAGCGCAGCCTGGTAGCGCATCACACTGGGGGTGTGGGGGTCGGAGGTTCGAATCCTCTCGTCCCGACCAATTATCTTCTCGCATTTCGCCACCCCTTTTGCCGCTCGAAAGAGCCGCAAAGCGAATGCGGGCCAGACAGCATCTAGTCAAAGATAACGATCACCGAGCGGCCCCTGGGCGCCTCGAGCGATTGCCGGCGTCTGGCCGGTCGAACGAAACCGTTTTCCTACACGAACCTATATGGATATCTGGTTGCGGGTCGCTCGCTCCAACCGGAAGGACCCGCCCATGCCGCTGCTCGATTCGCTGCTCGGCCCCGTCACCCGCATCATCGACAAGGTCGTGCCCGATCCCGAGGCGCGGGACCGCGCCAAGCTGGAACTGCTACGGCTCGAGAATTCGCAGGAACTCGAGATGCTGCAGGCCAGCCTCTCCGCCGTCGTCGCCGAGGCCAATTCTGCGGACCCCTGGACCAGCCGTGCGCGGCCCAGCTTTCTCTACGTCATCTACGTCATGATCCTGTGGTCGCTGCCGATGGGCGTGATCGGTGCGTTCGACCCCGCCACCGCCCGCGCCATCGGCGAGAGCATGACCGCGTACCTGGGCGGCATCCCCGAGCCGCTCTACGCCCTCTTCGGTACCGGCTACCTCGGCTATGCGGCGATGCGCCAATGGGGCAAGACCAGGGGCTCCGACCGCTAAGCAATCCCTAACCTTGGGGCGCTACAAGGCATCTCGTCGTTCAATGTCCCTCCGAGGAGCGCCCCACGTGTCCCGCCTTTCCGCTCGCCTTCTCCTGCTGACGCTTCCCGCGCTCGCCCTTGCGGGTTGCGGATCGCCCGACGATGCGGAACAGCTCGCACAGGCCCAGGCCACCGCGAGCGAGGCGGCCGCCGCCGCCAGCAAGCAGGCCGAACGGGACGCGGCGGCGCTGCGCGCCAAGGATAACGAACAGTCGCTGGAGGCGTTCTACGCCGGCGACGAACCTGCGGACGATGCCGGGGAACCCGAGGACGAACCGGCACAGGACAGCGAGCCGTCGGCCCCGCGCGCACCTTACATTCCCGACGCCCCGCCCCCCGGGAACTTCGACCCCGGCGGCCCGCCGCCGCCGATACCGCCCGTCCAGTAACGGCTGCGGCTTGCGCCGCCCCGTCCGCCCGCTAAAGCTCAAGCCGCTCGAACACGGGAATTGCGAAACGATGGCGGACAAGCTGGTCTATGTGCTCAACGGCCCCAACCTCAACCGGCTGGGCAAGCGCGAGCCGGAAATCTACGGATCGCAGACGCTGGACGACATCGGCGCGATGCTGGCCGAACGCGGCCGCGCGCTGGGCATCGCCATCACCATGCACCAGTCCAACCACGAAGGCGCGCTCGTCGACTGGCTGCACGAGGCAGAGGACGCCGGCGCCCACGCCGTGCTGCTCAACGCCGGCGCCTACACCCATACCTCGGTCGCGCTGCTCGACGCGATCCGCGCCATCAAGGTGCCGGTGATCGAGGTCCACCTCTCCAACCCGCACACGCGCGAGGATTTCCGCCACACGTCGTGGGTGGGCATGGCGGCCAGGGGCACGATCGCCGGCTTCGGCGCGCAAAGCTACATGCTGGCGCTGGAAGCGGCTGCGGGGCTGTAAGCTTGGCCCCGCTTTCCTTTCCGCACCTTGCTCTACACGAGAGGAGCGGGATCCCCGCCTTCGTGGGGATGACGACAGGATTTTAATGGCGGTTTTGGGGGCGCTGAACACCCACCCCGAACGCCGGGGACTACCTTACCCGATCGGTACGCCCGGCACGCTTTTCGCGGTGCGGATGGTCAGCGAGGTCTTGACGCTGTCCACGTTGGGGGCGGGCGTCAGCTTGCTGGTCAGGAATTCCTGGAAGCTCTGCAGGTCGCGGCTGACGATCTTCAGGATGAAGTCGATCTCGCCGTTGAGCATGTGGCACTCACGCACTTCGGGCAGGCCCTTCATGTGGTCCTCGAAGGCGCGCAGCGATTCCTCGGCCTGGCTCTTGAGGCTGACGAGCGCGAAGACGGTGATCGTGAAGCCGAGCTTCGAAGCGTCGAGATCGGCATGGTAGCCCTGGATGACGCCCGCTTCCTCAAGGCTGCGCACGCGGCGCAGGCAGGGCGGCGCGGTGAGACCCACGCGCTGGGCCAGCTCGACATTCGTGATCCGCCCTTCCGCCTGCAGTTCTGCCAGCAGGCGGCGGTCGATTTCATCGAGATTGATCATTCGAAATTTCCCCGGCGGAGCACTTTCGCACTCTCGCGTTGCAACTTACACATCGAAAACGTCGGTATGTCGTAATTTTATTAGGGCATAGCGTAATCGTCCCGCTTTGCAACGGCGGAAACTGTGCCCTTCCGCTCGTCCCCAGCTTTGCTAGGTGGTGATCCCCCCTGACTTCCACGTTGTTTTCCTTATGGTAAACATAGCCGGGCCATAGGGTCTGCCCTGCCATGGTCGGCGGGACCCGGAGATTGAATGCATTTCGACGATCGCCTTGCCACTGTGCTGCGCCTGCCGCCCTCCGGGGATGGCTTGGCGCGGGTGCAGTTCCGGCAGCTCGTCGATATCCTCGGCCAGGCGCCAGACTCCGCTGAACTCAGCGAAACCATGGCTGCGGGCTATGCCCAGCTGGCAGCGTTGGGGCGGGAAATTTCTCCCGCCGACCGCGCGCGCCTGCTGCGCCAACCGCTCCAGCCGATGACCAACGCGCGCCTGCTGGCGATGCTGGCCGAGGCCGAGCCCGACGTGGCCTGCGAAGCGATTCGCGCCGCACGGCTCAGCGAAGCGGCGTGGCTCGCCCTCATTCCCGCGCTGCCGGTGCGCGCCCGCGGCATCCTGCGCCATCGCTGCGACCTTCCGCCCCGCGCCGCCGCGCTGCTTGAGCGGCTGGGCATCCATGACCGCGCGCTGCCCTCGGGGCCGATCGAACCGGACCCCGAATCGCCTCTACCCGACGCGCCGCGCGCCTCCTTCAATGCGCCGACCGGCGACATCGCCCTCGACCAGGACATGTCGGACGACGTGCTCGAACTGCTCGACATGGCAGACGATCCGCCCCCGCCCACCTCGCTCAGCGAATGGGCCAAGGCGCGCGCCGCGCAGCTGCAGAAGGACCTTCAGCACAAGACAGCCGCCGAAGCGCCGGGTGCGCCCAGCGAGGCCGGCATCGGTGCGATCGTCCGGCGCATCGAGGAATTCCGCAAGGCGCGCGAGGCCATGGGCCCGCCCGAGACCGGCGCGGAGGCCCCGCGCCTGCCGCTCGGTGACAGCGCCCCGCTCACCGTGCGCATGGCGCTGGCGATCGATTTCACCACTGACCTGCACGGCCGCGTCGCATGGGCCGACGGTCCCTACGCGCCGTCCGTCATCGGCCTCGACCTGGCCGGCGCACAGGACGAATCGGCCAACGGATCCAGCCTAATTGCCGCGATGCAGCGCCGCCAACCGCTGCGCGCGGAGCGCATTCGCATCGCCGGCGCGCCTGCCGTGAGCGGCTCATGGCAGGTCGATGCGATCGCCCGGTTCGAGGCCGGCAGCTTCATCGGCTACTGCGGCCGCCTGCGTCGTCCGGCCGCCCCGGTCGTGGTCGCCACCGCGCCCCTGCCCGACACCACCGAAGCCGACCGGATGCGCGAAGTCCTCCACGAACTGCGCACCCCCGCCAACGCCATCCAGGTCGCGGCGGAGATCATCCAGCAGCAACTCTATGGGCCCGCCCCGCACGAATACCGCGCCCTCGCCGCCGCCATCGCCGGCGACTGCGCGCATATCCTCGCGGGCTTCGAGGAACTCGACCGGCTGGTAAGGCTGGAAACCGGCGCCATGCCGCTCGACGAAGGCGAATGCGATCTGGCCCGCGTTCTCGCGCAGACCGTCGTGCGCCTGCGCGCGTGGACGGAACCGCGCGGCAGCGGCTTCGCGCTCGCCTCCGACCCTTCGGCCACCAGCCTTCCGGTGCGGGTCGCTCGGCCCGAAGTGGAGCGACTGGTGTGGCGCCTGTTCGCCGCCCTGGCCGGCTCGACGGCGCCGGGGGAAACGCTCGACCTGACGTGGTCCACACAGGGGGCCCTTGTCGAAGTCACGGTCGCCCTGCCTGCGGTGCTGGCGGAGCGCGATCCGGACGCCCTGTTCGTCGCCGTCGCGGGCGAGCGCGGGCAATCGCTCGCCACCGGGATGTTCGGCATCGGCTTCACCCTGCGCCTGGCCGCCGCCGAGGCTGCGGCGACTGGCGGCAGGTTGCACCGTATCGGTGACAGGCTGCACCTCGCCCTGCCCGCCTTGACCGCCGCAGACGCAGGCAATAGCACTTCGGCAACCTTTTCGCCGTAAGCCCTCCAAGCCCTGTCATTCTGACGGATGCGACCCGCAGAAGGGAATGTTTTTGCCAGGACCCAATCTCCTGGAGCTACCCGGCAAGCAGTCCTTCGCTTCTTTCGGCGAGGGCTTCGGCCAGCGCTTCATCGTCACTGTCGATACAGAGGAAGAGTTCGATTGGTCGGCTCCCCTCGACCGCGAAAGGCACAGCCTGGTTTCCGTGCCCGCGCTCCGCGATTTCCAGGAATTCTGCGAGAGCTTCGGCGTCGTCCCCACCTACCTCATCGACTGGCCTGTCGCCTGCTCGCCCATGACGGTCGACGCGATCGGCGAGGCCGTGACCCGCGGCTCCGCCGAAGTCGGCGTGCAGTTGCACCCGTGGGTCAGTCCGCCGTTCGACGAGCAGATAAACGAATTCAACAGCTTCGCGGGCAATCTTCCCTTCGAACTTGAACGCGCGAAGCTGCATGCCCTGCGCGACCAGATCGAAGGCGCGTTCGGCGTGGCTCCGCTGATCTACCGCGCCGGGCGCTATGGGCTGGGCCCGCGCACCGCCGAGATCCTGCGCGAATGCGGCATTGCCATCGACACCTCCGTCCGGGCGCGCTGGGACTACAGCGGCACCGGCGGGCCGAACTACCGCGAGCATCCGCTGCGCCCCTACTGGGTCGATCCGGAGCAGCGCCTGCTCGAAATGCCGCTGACCACGGTCTACTGGGGCCCTCTGCGGCAGGTCGGCAATGTGATATACCCGCACCTGTGGCGCGCTCCGCAAGTGCGCGGCGTACTCGCAAGGACCGGCCTGCTCGAGCGCATCCCGCTGACGCCCGAGGGAATCACTGCCGAAGAGGCCCTGCGCGGCGTCGACATCGCCATCGACGAGGGTCTGCCCGTGCTGGTCTTCTCGTTCCACAGCCCTTCGCTGGCGCCAGGCCACACGCCCTACGTAAGGAGCGAGGCCGACCTCGGCGCGCTGTACGACTGGTGGCGCGTGCTGTTCACCCATCTGGAAAAGCGCGGCATCAAGCCGACCAGTGTGGCCGAGATCACGACGTCGGTGAAAGTCGGCTAGAGCACACTTGCGTCGGTGCGACTCCCCGGCTAACGCGCATCCGTCCGGCCCAGTCGATGGGGCTGGGTCCGGTACGGTGGGCCTGTAGCTCAGCGGTTAGAGCTGGCCGCTCATAACGGCTAGGTCGCGGGTTCGAATCCTGCCGGGCCCACCAATGCCGGACAACGACGTCCTTCACAGGTCGACGTACCATCGACGACCCGTAAGGTCGGGGAGTGGCGCAGCCCGGTAGCGCGCTTGCTTTGGGAGCACTATCACTTCACTCTCCTAATGTATGATTTCGTTGAGTTTTCCGCTTTACCCTCGGTGGTATGTTCGGGACTATTCCGGGACTGATCTACATCTTCCATCGCCTTGCGGATATCATCGTCGCCGACGTGAGCGTAGCGCGCCGTCGTCTCGATGCGCGAATGGCCGAGCAGCTTCTGGGCTACCTTGAGGTTCGACGCGCGGGTTATCCGAGTCGCTGCAGTGTGCCGCAGGTCGTGGAAACGGAAGTTGCTGACACCGGCATCGGCAAGCGCCTTGTACCATTTACGGTTCCAACCTTCCCGGCTGAACGGATATCTCTCGCCCTTGAGCCGGCGCGGTCGATCTCCGCGCGGAGGTGAAGGCCTCTCGCACACGTAGGTGAAGACGAACGGGCCGACCTTGGGCCGGTTGGCGATGATCTCTTTCATGCGCTGCGACAGGGGGAACTCGTGCCAGACATCGCCCTTGGTGTGGACGGCGGCGGTTCCCTTGTGCAGATCGACCTTGGACCAGAGCAGGGTTACGACCGCGGTGCGCCTGGCACCCGAGATCATGGCGAACTCTACCATGTCGCAAAGATCGGGATGCCTCTCGCGCAGGATGTCGAACAGGGCAGCCTCCTCGATCGGGCTCGCCTCGCGGACCCGCTCCTTGGGCTCCTTGAGAGTGTGGTTCTTCCACTCGATCTCATCGATGCGATAGCTCTTACCCAAGAAGCGGTGCGCGCGGCGCAGGATTTGCACCTCGCGGTTCACAGTCGCGGCCGACACCGGCTTGGCTGCCGGCGAGCCTTTTTTGCGCCGGCGGTTGGGGAATGTCATTTCGACGCGGCGCAGGGCGACCATGCGGGATACGGCGAGATCGTCGATATCCTGAAGTAGCACCTTGCCGCCTATCAGGCGCAGGATGTTCTCGATCTGCTTTTCCGTCGCCTTGTGGTTGCGATCAAACTTGGCCTTCGTGTCCCAGTAGATGCCCATCGCCTCGTCCAGCGTGATCGAGGGCTTGTCCTTCTTGCCGGTCGCGACCTCGGTGCGGTGGTCTCGCTCGAACCTGTCCGCATCCCGCTTTGATTTGCAGTTCGTGGAGCCGTAATAGCGGACGCCGCGGTACTGATAGTCGAAGTGGTAGTGCGGGCTGTTCTTCGGCTTGTAGACGGTCATCGCTTGTCCCGCTGGCTGAAAGGCACCACCACGCCAGCGACAGCCGGGCCCTTTGCTGATCGCCGCTTGCCCTTAGGCACGGGATCGTTGGGCTCGCCGTGCCTGCGAACGCAGAGGGCAACATACTCGTCGATCTGGTCCAGGCGATAGGCGATGTTCCGGGGCGTGACCTGCACAAAGCTGATCTTGCCCCGGCTGCGCAAGTCGCGAAGGGTGCGCGGTGCCAAACGCAGGCGTTCGGCTGCCTCGGCTTCGGTCAGAAGATCCGTCACCCCCCACCCCCCGCCCGAGCGCTATGCAGATAGACCCGATCGACCACGACGATCCAAGCTATCACGGCAATGAAGACGGCCTCCCCAATCACGACGGGGCTCCGAGGTTGCGGGCGCGGGTGATGAGGGCGCGCAGGTGCGACGGATCTTCTTCGTCGTACTCTCGGCCATGGTTATTCGCGTAGCGGTGCAGTTCGTGTATCTCGTCGGCAGCATCCGCCAACGCCTCGACCAACTCCCCCACCAGCTTCTCCTGATCGGAGGGGGCGGAAGGGCCATGCTGGGCCGCATGCGCAATGAGGTTGAGGGCGATCCACGAGGGGATATCCGCTGCGGCGCCCGAGGCCACTGACCCCGCCTGTTCGTGAAGTTCGGCCTTGCGAAGTTCCTCCACCAGTACCACCCGCGCGTCTTCCCATTCGGGGGTTCCGGAGTCGATCAAGAGCCCGCGGAGACGCTCGATCTCGTCGGCAGCTTCTCGCATCAGCTTCCCGATCGGAATGTCACTGCCATCGCCACGGGTTGATGCATCGGCAACAGAACGAAGGCGCGTTGTTAGATCAGCCATCATCAAAACTCCAAAATCCCCCGCCCCATCGCTGGGATTGCGGGCGGTGTTAGGCGGCGGTGAGCGCGCTCTTTTTCACGTCAAGCGCGTGGGTCAGCTCGGCGATTTCGGCGTCGTCGAGGTCCGCGGACAGCAGCGCATTGTCGGCGAGGTTCCAGGTGGCCTGGTCGGTCGCCGCGTCGATCAGCGCCTTGTAATCGGCGAAGGTCGTGGGCTCGCCCTGCTGGGTCTGGTCAGGGCCTTCGCCGGCTTCCTCGATGTGGTGCTCCAGCGCGTCGAGGCGGCTGACCGGGGCTTGTGGCTCGCCCTGCACTGTGCCGCCATCGACGACACGCGGCGTGAAGTCTGCCTGCATCGTCTCGTCGCGCTCGATCCGGTCGATCACGTCCGTGCTGGTGGGGAGCCGCTTGAGATAGCGGCGCAGGACCGTCTTGAGTGCCATCTGGTCGTACCAGTCCACCCACGGGCCTTTGTCCTTCGACCGGCTGACGTTGCGTACTTCCTCGATCTGCTTCCGGTTCATGATCTCAGGCGGCACGATTTCGCCGCTCTTGAGCTTGGCGATGGCGTACGCGCCGATCACATCGCCTCGGTCGCCGAACCAGTTGGGCTCGAACACAGGCATTTCGTCGATGCCGGGGCGGTACTGGAACTTGTCGTTGGCGCGCACGATCTGCGCGTCTACCCAGGCAACGTCGCCCGACTGCCGCATCATCTTGAGCAGGCCGGCGACCATCGGCATGGCCTGCACCTTCTTGACCCATCCGCCGCTTGCCCGGTCCTTCGTGTTGAAGATGACCAGTGCGGCTTCGCGCCCATCGGGGAGAAGACCGTCCTGCGCCAGCTTGGTCACCGAACCGAACAGCGAGGCGCGGTCAGCCTGCCGCAAATCCGGGTTGCTGTTGATCGCGGTCATGGTGACGCGCACGAACTTCTCGGGCGTGACGTGTGCTGGGAGCGCGGCCTTGAACTCCGGGGCCATCAGGGCGATGGCATTGCGGATCGGGTCTTTCGTTTCGGTCGGTGTTGCGGGGAGCGATGCCATGATTAGGATTCCATCTTTTCGAGCAGGCTGACGTGCGGCCAGTAGAGTGCTTTGGACCCGTACTCGTCTCCGCGGTTCGTGATCTTGCGACCGCGCACGATGTAGGTTTCGTGGTCGCGCGATAACCCGCCGCCGCCAGCCCTTGGGTATCCGGCATCAAGCGGCGTCATGCGCGCAGGCAGAACAAATTCGATGATGCCCTGCTTGTAGGTGTTCGAGCTGATCCAGCGGACCTTGTCGCCAATCTTCATGCTTCAATCTCCTTGACAGTGAAGCGCCGGTATCCCTTGCGTCCCTTGATGATTTCGCCGACCACAGCCTCGCGGTCCGGTATGGATTTCACGGCGGTTGCCTTGATCGTGAAGCCGTCCGCAAATCCGACTGCGGCGTCCTTCATCTTTTCGATGATCTCGGCCTGCGCGGCTTCCTTGCGCGCGCGCGCCTGGCGCTCTTCCTCGGCAGCGGTCAGGTATTCGGCGGCAGCGATGGCGGCTCGATTGTCACCGGCGAGGTCGATCGTCTCGGCGCTCTGGTCGGCGTAGACTTCCTTGAGCGCGTCCCCGTCGCGGCTGTAATCCGGCTTCGGTGCCCTGCCCTCGGCGATGGACTGCCAGAAGGCTTTCACGCGCCGCTCGGCTTCGGCGAACAGCTTCGGCCGGAAGTCGTACTGCAGCCGCTCCAGCCTATTCCCGCCGACGAGCACGAGCATGTCGAAGCCGTTGACGAAATCCAGGCCGGCGTAGGTGTTGCCTTGCAGCAGATAGTTCGTCGGCGGTTCGTCGCCCCATTTCTTGAACTCGAGCCAATCGACCATCTTCGTTTCAAGGATGATCGGGCCACGCTGGGGGCAAACCACAGGCCGGTCAGGGTGCCCGCCGAGCCCAGCGCCATTGCTCAGCGGCCCCACGTCCTCGCGATCGACGTAGCCATATATCTCCTTGGCTGCCTCGATGATCGGCGCCTCGAGCTTCACGCCCCAGAAAATCCGCTCATTCTCAGGCGTTCCGTCCGGCCGCACAGCATTGAAGTCCGGCGTTGCGATCGTGCCGACCTTGCGATGCCATAGCTCGAACTCGGTCAGCCACGGATTGCAGCCGAACAGCGCCGACACCTCGGACGCGCCGACATGCTTTGCGCGGAACATGGCGTCTTTGTCGGGCGCGATGCTCACAGCCGCTCTCCAGTAACCCCAGCAGCGGCCTCGACGCCGTGGGGTAGGGAGCCGTCAGCCTGGGGCTGCGAGGAGGCGGGGGAAGCGAGCTGAACCCAAGCCACGGCCCCGCACATGAAGGCGGTAATCAGCACGGCGATCAGCGCTGCGGTGGGGAGGTGGCGGGTCACTGAGACGTGGCCCTGTTTTCGGCTGCGGTCTGGAGCATCTGTGCCCAATCGTTCGGCTTGGAGCGGCGCAAGTTTCCAGCGCTTGCCGTGTCCGAAAGGTACGTCGCGAACTCCAGCATCTCCGAATACCGAAGGCGCTCGATGCTGGCGAAAATGGCGTCGATCGGGTTGTTGCTGTTCGTAGCCATGATGGGCTGCTCCAATTTGAGAAACGGGTTTTCGCGCACTGGCGCGGGCTCGGAAGGTATGACGAGGCGCACCGGCTTGTTGGGCACGCGGTCATTCGCGCTAGTGGGTGCGGCTGTCTTGCTGGCGCCCATGCCCTTGAGGATGCGGCGGACGAGCGCGATGTGGTTCTTGATGCCCATGCAATCGCTCGGCGTGTTCGACACGACCACGAAGCGGCTCTCGTCCTTGTAGTGCAGGACGATGCGGCCATGCTTCCCGGCGTTCTCTTGCGAGATCGACACGTCGGGCCATGCCTCAATTTCACGGCGGGTCTCGGCGAGGTACTGTTTGTTCATGTCAGCACCAACACCAGCCCAACCGCCAGAAACACCGGCCCGCAGAAGCACCCGACCAGACACACCAAGTTGCGATAGAACGGCTGCCAGAGGGCGTCGGTGGTGAGCCACGAGCGGAAACGGGACCAAAGCGAGGTCGAGCGCTGCAACGGCGGGTGGACGTTGCGGGTGGCTTCGGAGTGGTTCATGACTTCGTGGCCAGCTTGAGCAGCGTTTTGAAGTCGCGCGCGATGCTGTGGAGAGGCCATCCGATCCAAATGATTGCGACCAGCATGAAGAAGGATTCGCCGTCAGACATGATCCACCCCCTGCGCTTCGACGGGCTCGGGGTTGAGGAGGGATAGGGCGGCGCGAGCCTGGCAAGAAAGGCAACCTGTAAAGCCGTGGAAGCTATCGCATTCACAATCCGCTTTTGCGAGTTGCTTTGTGATTGTCTCCAAAGCCGGGACCAGCTTCTCGGGGGCGGTGGGGGTGCGGGTGTTCCAGGCGGTGATGGCGGCAGCTTCATTCGGACCATACGACTGGAATAGATGTGTTTCTTCCAAGCACTGCAGGCGATAGATTCCGCGCGCATAATCGCTGCGAGTACCGCGCCAGCGCGGTTGCTCACCGCACACCGGGCACGGCATAAGGCTCTGTTCGTCGGTCATGCCGCCTCTCCCGTCAGCGCGGCGAGTTCGCGCTGCAACCTGGCAATGCGAGCAACTTTTGCGTCCTCGGTATCGGCGTCCTGTGACCGCTTTCCTTCCAACGCTTCATTCAGCGCTTCTTGGTCAGTGTCGCCGTGTGCGGAAAATATCTCGCGCTCGTTGCCGTCCATCCACTGGACATTGGCCGAGAACTTCTTGACGTCAGCAAGGTACGATACGGTGATGCTGACGAGTTTGTTGCATTCGGCGATGCGGTGAAAATCTTGAGCGTTCACTGCCTTGTCTCCAGTTCAAGAATTGCCGCATCGATCTCCGCGATCAGCGCCATGCGATCATGCGCAGTCGCAAAGCCGCCGTTGATCCGCGCTCCGGTGTCCGTCGTTTCGAGCAGTTCGAAGTCGGGCGAGCGGGCGGTGTAGAGGCCGGTGGGGCTGATTTTGATCGTCCAGCCACGGTAGGCACCGGGGTTGAAGCTGTTTTGGTGGATGCTCATGCCGCACCGTCTTTCGCGCGTTCGGCGAGCATCGCGTCGGCGCTTTCATAGGCCATCGCCGCATACACGCCGGGCATCGTAAGTTTGGTTGCAGCCGCCACTTCCTGCGCATGTGTCGAGATTTCAGAGTTGGCGTGAAATCCTGCTAGAGCCTGCCCAGCGAACCAGTCGCGCAGGGTCATGCCGTTGTGGCCGAGGTGACGATGATCCCGAGGAAAAGCGGGTGGGTTCTGTGCCTCGCTCACAACCCAATCCTCCGCGCTGGCGTATGCACCCGGTCACCGCGCTCGCCATCCGCATCAAGCCGATAGCCCTCGTCGTCGATGCCGAGTTCGCTGCGCAGCTGATCCATGTCGGCCTGCGCGTTCACGTCGAACACGAACTGGAGGCATTCCAGAAGCTCAAGCGCGGACCACTCGGCGCGCTTCGACCACGTGCCTTCGGGTTCGGCCCCGGACAGGTCGCTGGAGAACGCGGCCAGCTTCGATTGCAGGCGCTCGACCTCTTTCATGAAGATCGCGCCCTTGGCCTCACGCTTCTCCTGCGCGGTCAGGGTGGCTGGGGTGCCGATGAGTTGTTGGTGGATCGCCATGGGTCAGGCCTCCATCTTCTCGAGCAGGCTGACGTGCGGCCAGTAGAGTGCTTTGGACCCGTACTCGTCTCCGCGGTTCGTGATCTTGCGACCGCGCACGATGTAGGTTTCGTGGTCGCGCGATAACCCGCCGCCGCCAGCCCTTGGGTATCCGGCATCAAGCGGCGTCATGCGCGCAGGCAGAACAAATTCGATGATGCCCTGCTTGTAGGTGTTCGAGCTGATCCAGCGGACCTTGTCGCCCGCCGTAAATTTCGTTTCGTTGGAAGACATGACCATCTCCACGAGGCGGCGAGTTAGCGGCCTCTTGTGGGATGGAGATATTACATCAGGCGTAAGTCTGCAAGATGGAAAATTGCATCGGGCGTAATTTTATCACGCATCGCCGATTCTCTCGGCTGACATATTAGCGGAAGGCGTCTGTTTCCGCTTCCAATGCCGCCACCTTCATGAAACGGCGTCGCAGAATGTACCAAGTGATGATCGCCGCCGGAATTGCATAAAGGAATGCCCACCAGTCCCAGCCTGCGGGGCTCGCCCCACTACCATTGCCGAAAGCTCGGAGAATGCCGACAGCGAAAAAGCCCACCAAGGTTTCCTGAGTAGCCCGGCGTGACGGTTCGAGATCGTCATGATAGGTGGCCTTCGAGATAAGCCATGCGATCAAGAGCATGATCAGCGTGCCGCTAAGCGTGGCCCCTGCCAATTCGACGAGCATTCCCATTTACGGCCCCCTGAGTAATTACGCGCGCTTCGATAGAGCCTCGATAACAGCTCGCGCCTGACTGCGCTGGTCAAGCGTCATGCGCTGCCACAGATCAATGATCTCACCGGCCTTCTCCGGGTTGCGCCCGATAAGGTGATCCGGCTCGACCCCGTATATTTCCGCCAGGGCTTCAAGAACCCGTTGGCTGTAAGGCTGCTTCCCGTTCTCTAGGCGCGAGAGGCTTGCCTCAGTGCTAGGCAGGTTCGGGTCATCCAGCGACGCCAATCTGTCCACCACCTGCTTCTGCGTGAGGCCGCGCTCCTTGCGCCATTCCTTCAGGTATGTCGGGCGATTTTCCATAGCCCCGATATTCCTACACGGGGCGCAACTAGTGAATGCGCCCTCGCGTAAGAAATGGCTTGCTGTGGACTTACGCCCCGTGTAAGTTCCGGTCATGACATTGGACGCCTATCTCAAAGCGACGCCGATGAACGCAGCTGACTTTGCAGCGCGCATCGGCATCAGTGACGCCTCTCTTTCGCGCATCCGCCGCGGCGAGCAGAACATCTCGCGCGATCTGATGCAGAAGATCATCCTCGCCTCTGGTGGGCGTGTGACTCCCCGAGAGCTCGTCTTCCCCAATGGCAAGCCGGTCAAGGTCGCCTAATGCGGCTCACATCGATTCCCAATCGGGTACGGGCAAACCCCGTGCATCCCAGCCATCTTGGCTTGCTGGCACATATCCGCGTCATCCAGCGCCCGCATAGCCGCAGCAATAGTGCGTCGCGCGATATTGCGCCGAAGCCTGAACACCAGCGCCTCATCGCCCGACATGATCGTAACGCGCACTCCATCGGGCTCCACTTCCACAAGCGGAACCTCGTCAACCCAACGTACGCCCATATGCCCTCTCCCCCCGACTCTTCGGCCGGACTGGTCAATAGGCGCCACAGTGGATCGTTCGTCAAGCTGTTAGCTGACTGCATAGGAGTGGCAGCATGATCCCTCGCCTCGCCGCCCTCTCGGTCCTCGGCCTCTGCATGTGGGCCTGCATCTATCTCGCGATCGTCTTGGTCGTGAGGGTGGAGGGGGGTTGAACCGTGAAGCTGCACGTCCTTGACCTTTTCAGCGGCATCGGCGGAGGCACTAATGCCACGCGGAGCTAAGCCTAAGTCATATGACGCAGCGCTCGTAGAGAGCGTTCGCCAGATGTATTCTGCTGGCTCGACGCAAGCCGAGATCGGAGCGGCCCTGGGTCTCACCCAGAAGGTCGTTTTCAATATCATGCGCCGACACTCCATTCGTACCCGGACCGCAGCGAAGCGTGACCAGTTCGGATCATCGAACCACGCTTGGAAAGGTGATCTCGCGGGCAAATCTGCTTTCCATCGCCGACTGTACTCGCGGTTCGGGAAACCGTCTCGCTGTTCGCAGTGCGGCACCACCGAGGCTGCGCACTACGACTACGCAAATCTGACGGGTCAATACCAAGACATCGAAGATTACGCGCCGATGTGCCGTGGGTGTCACTGGAAATACGACGAAAAGATTCTGAACATAACACGCGTTCGGGAGAACTCTCATGGGTAAATCTCTCAAAGTGCTCGATCTTTTCTCGGGTATTGGCGGATTTTCTTTGGGCCTGGAGCGCGCCACCCTTTCGGGAGCACAGTATGATGGCTTCGAAACCGTCGCGTTCTGCGAGATCGAAGAATTCCCCCGCCGCGTCCTCGCCAAGCACTGGCCCGACGTGCCCTGCTACGACGACGTGCGCACCCTCACCGGCGAACGACTTGCTGCCGATGGAATTGCCGTTGATGTCATCTGCGGCGGGTTCCCGTGCCAAGACCTCTCTTTCGCAGGACTTGGCGCTGGCCTGGATGGAGCACGAAGCGGCCTCTGGAGCGAAATCGTCCGGCTTACTCGCGACCTTCGACCACAATTCCTCGTCGTGGAGAACGTCGCAGCATTGCTTAGTCGAGGGCTTGGCCGAGTTCTCGGAGACTTGGCCTCGATCGGGTTTGATGCGGAGTGGCATTGCATTCCAGCTTCCTACGTTGGCGCACGCCATCGACGCGACCGCATCTGGATCGTGGCCTACCCCCAATTCAGCCAAGGCGAGCGTGGACCTCTCCTTGACTTGCAGCGGGGATGGTCGCGCGAAACCCAACAAACTGGGTTGGGCGGTGGCGATGTGGCCGACGCCGAACGCGGGCGACTTCAAGGCGGGGATGTCGAATGCGCCAGGCCGACAGCAGTCTTCGCTCCCGAGATCGGTCGGTATCGTCGAGGGAGTGAGCTCGGGGAAACGTGGCGGGCTGAACCCGACGTGGGTCGAGTGGCTTATGGGATTCCCGATGCTGCACACCGTCTTAAGTGCCTCGGAAACGCCGTAGTCCCCCAAATCCCCGAACTGATCGGCAGCGCCATTCTGCGCGCCATCGACGAACCCCGCGCCACCCTCCCCGGCGCGGCGCCCGCCGGATGCTCCCTCCCCCGTCCGGCGGGCGGAAAACTGATCGTGTCTCATTTTCATGAGGTAAGCTGATGTCTGAAATCGCACACAACGGGCTGGGCAATTCTCGCCGCCTGAAACAATCCACTATGCGCCAGGCAGTCGCAACGACCGTCGCCGCCAATCGCAATGGCTGGTCCGAAGCCGAAATGGCCGAGGAATGGGGTGTGTCCGCGGGCACCGTCGGCAACGCGCAGAACAAGAACCACGACCTCAGCCTCATGAACTGGCTGAAGCTAGGTGAGCGCTTCGGGCCCGCCGGCCTGAACACCGTGCTCACGCTGGTCGGCATGCGCGCCATACGCGACGACTGCGCCACGCTGGATATCTCCGCGGTTCCGGTCGAGCTGGCGCAGTGCCTGCCGCTTTTGATCGAACTGCTGGCCGATGGCGAATGCTGCGATGCCGACGTGCGCAAGCTCGAACAGGCTGGCGTGATCGGGACCCTGGCGCGCGTGGCTGACGTGCTGCGGCAGAAGCGGGATTCGGTTCGTCTGCGGGAGGTTGTGTGATGGCGACCTGCTCCCAGCGATCCTGCATCCGAAAGCTTTCCTCTTCGACCATCGGTAAGCTTTGCCACGTGCACTACAATGAGCAGCGCCTGCTTGAAAGCGTCGCCATGGACGAGCGCATATTCGCCGCCCTCGCAAGCGGCGCTACGGTGCGCGAGGTAGCTGCCCGCTTGAACGTCGGCGCCTACCGGGTTCGGCGAGCTAGCGAAACCTCGTCCGTGACGATACCTACGCGGCGTTTGTCTGGCCTTATAGCCGCTGCTGCCGCCCATTCAGGTTTCACGGTGGCCGACATCACCGGCGCGAGACGCTTCCGACCCATTATCATGGCCCGCCAGGCGGTTTGCCTGCTCGGTTTGGAGGCAGGGCACTCATCGACCGTAGTGGCGCATGCACTCGGCGGGCGAGATCATACCACCATCCTTCACGGCCGAGAAGCGGCGAAGGAGCGCGTGAAGCGTGACCCCGAATACGCAGATTTCGTCGCAAGGGTTGCTGATGGTTCACCCCCTTTGCCCGCCGTCGATTCGATCGACCTGGATATCGCGCCACCTCAGCCTCGCCCTGTTCGCCCCGCTCGCCCCGCTCCACCTGCCTCTGAGGTCGCTGCAGTAGAGCGCGCAGCTCTGACGCCAGTGCCGCGGTACATACGCTCGCGAAATGATTTTCGCGCTACCGTCGAGGACGGGCAGGACGACAGCCACAAGTTCCATGCCGGCATCGCCGCAGGATCACGCGCGCTGGCCGCCGCAATTGAACGGGCGCGCGCGGCATGAATGCCCGCTCCCTTGAACAGATCCGCGCTGGCTGCATCGCTGCCCCGCCGACCATGGACCGCCGTGAGCAGGCTGTAGCCCTTGCTGAGAAGCGGCTTTGCCGTGCGCGGGAGAAGGTGGACGCTGCCGAGGCGGAACTGGACGCTGCGGTGCACTGGCTCGAGCGGATCAGGGCTGAGCGGGCTGCGTTCATCGCATCTCAGGTCGATGACCAGATGAGGATGCTGTGATCCTCGCCCTGCCCTATCCGCACAAGCTTCTCTGGCCCAATGGCAGGACGCGCAACCCGCATGCCAAGGCATCGCAGGTCAAGAAGCACCGGCAATGGGCCTACTATGCCGCCTGCGCCGAGCGAGAGGCCATGTTCATGCTCCTGCGGGCTGCTTCTGTCCCTGGCGGCGTCGGCCTGCACATCACCGTGCATGGCAAGCGCACCGGCCCGATGCCCGACAAGGACAACGTGGTCGCCTCAGTGAAGGCTTACCAGGACGGCATCGCGCAGGCCATGGGCATCGACGACAAGCACTTCGCTACGCCGACCGTGGAGTTCGCTGCGACCCGGACTGGTGAGTTCGTCATTCGGGTTGGAGGCGCTGGCCTGTGAGCGTCATCGCAACAGCCGTGAAGCATCTGATCGCCGCCGGCGTCACCGGTGACGCATTGGTGACGGCTATTGCCGAGATGGAAGAGCAGTTGGTTAAAGAGCCGCGGCCCCGCAGTTCTGGTGCAATTCGCACCGAACGATACCGCGCAAAGAAGGCTCTAGAGGCGTCACAAAACGTCACATGTGACGCAAGTGACGCTTGTGACGTCACATGTGACGCTCCCTCCCTTCCTCTCCCCCCCAATGAGAATAACTCTAACCCCCCCACACCTACCCACCCGGAAAAACTCACCACGCGTGCGCGTAAGGGGACCCGGCTCTCAGCCGACTGGATGCCAGCGCCACTCCCCGCCGATCTCGCCGACGCTGTGGCGAAGTGGCCGCCCGGCAGCGAGGAGCGGGAATTGGCGAAGCTCCGTGATTGGGCCGCCAGCGCACCGGGCGCGAAGGGAATAAAATCCGACTGGGATGCGACCTGGCGGAACTGGATCCGAAAAATCGAAGAGGAAGGGCGATACGCAAATGGCAGCAATCGGAACAATTCTGGGGCGCGTGCTTCCGGAAACGGCGGAAAACCCAAGGATGGCGTCGCCGCTGCGCTCGATCGCAGACTTGGACTTGACGACGCTGCCGGACCGTCTGGACGACGCAGCGCTGGCGATGGTGCAGGCAATCGCGGACTCGCCATTGTGCCCGCCCGAACCCTGTTCTGAACGGCACTTGGGGCAGTGCCTGCGGGTGATGCAGGCCGTGCTTCCGAAGCGGAATGCCGACGAGATCACCGGCGAACTGTTCGTCGCCGCCTACATCAAAAAGCTGCTGCCGTATCCGCAGGACCAGATCAGCTATCTCGCTGATCAGGCGATGGAGCGCTGCAAATGGTTCCCTACGATCGCGGAATGCATCGAGATCATGGCGGGCTGGCGCCGGGACGATGACGGCACGCGCCGCCATTCACTGGCGTGCAGGCTTGCGGCAAACGAACGCTATGAGCGCAGGCTGGAGGCACCGGTGCAAGCCTGGGAGCGGCCCGCTTTCACTCAAGAGACGGTTGATGCCTTGCCGGACCCGCTGGTGAATATCGGGTTGGGCTGCGGGGCGCTCGTCAAGGATGCGACCGGTAAGATCGTTCCTGCGCCTGAGCCGGGAGACGGTGAATGAACGGCCATCCTGGATACTCGGACCCACACTGCCTGTGCGCCTACTACAACGCGACGATGCGGGAGCCAGGCTTGCTCTGGATGGTCGGCAATGACGGCCGCCCGTTCATCACTGACGACGAAGCAGTAGCCGCCGAGCGCCACCGCAAGGACAAGGCCGCCAAGGACGAGGAAGCGCGCCGGCACAACTGGCGGATCATGCATCCGCTTGATGCGAACGGCGATGGAGGAACCAAGGTATGACCACCCCCAGCCAGGCCCGCATCAACCGCGGTGACGAGATTACGCAGGCGGATCGGGAAGCGGCCGCCAATTTCTTCACCGACACTGGCGGCCCAGATATCCTCGCGCACATGGCCCTCGAAGGCCATTTCGATCACAAGGTAGAAGTCCGAAGCTTTGCCCGTCACCGCCTCGCCGCCCGCGCTGCTGCGATCGAGGAGTGCATGGCGGTCTGCGATCATGTCGCGAAGACAGCCGAGGGGGCCAAGAACACTGGCGCTCAAGCTGGCGCACTTCTCGCATGGAACCAGATCCGCGCCCTCGCCAAGCCCCCCTGCCCCCGCTGCGACAACACCGGCTACCTCGACCATGCCGGGTTTGCGATGGAGCGGTGTGGGTGTTTTGAGGGGGTGAGCCATGATCAGCCTCGCGCCTGACAAGATGCTGTCCCTGCTGAACGAGATCGGCCGACACCGCGCGCTCACCGACGACGAAACCGACATCATCGAGGCGATCGTCTGTCGCGGGCATCCCTCGTCCGGGGTGCATTTCCGGTGGACGCTCGAGTTGGATGCGGAACTGCTCGGGCTCAGTCAGGCGAGGGGAGGCATAAAGCAATTTGCCGACACGAAGGGTATTTCTGCCATGGCGTGCCACAAGCGCATTCATCGGTTGAGGAAGGTTCACGGGTGATGCCGTTTCAATATGACCAAAAATCCCGTCAGAAGGCTATACAGGACGTTTTGGAGGGTTTGGCTAATGGGATACCCTTGACGGTGATTTGCCGCTCTGAGGGCATGCCTACGCCAAAAACGATCAGGGAGTGGTCTGATGGGGACAACGAACTTTCGTGTGCCATCGCGCGGGCGCGTGAAGATGGGTTCGATGTGCTTGCCGCCGAGTGCCTGGATATCGCAGACGAGACGGGCCGCGACACAATTCGGACTGAGAGCGGTGAACGCGCTGACACCGAATGGATATCGCGCTCGAAGCTGCGGATCGAGACGCGCTTGAAGCTGCTGGCGAAGTGGGACCCCAAGCGGTACGGCGACAAGACCTTGCTCGGCTCCGACCCTGAAAACCCCCTGCCCGATGGCTTTGCCGTCCGCTTGGTGAAGGCCGACAAGCGCGATGCGTGATGTTGATCTCCCCGAGTACGCGGCAGACATGTGGGAGGCGTTCCGTCACCTGTTCTGGCGTGGCGGACGCGGGGCTGGCAAGTCGCGCACGGTGGCGAGCGGGCTGGTGATCCAGAGCATGGACCGCCACGAGCGGGTCCTTTGCGGACGAGAGGTGCAGAAGTCGATCAAGGATTCGGTCAAGCGCCTGCTCGAAGACGAGATCGACAGGCTTGGCGTGCGATCGGCGTTCGAGAGCACCGAGACGGAGATTCGCGGGCCGAACGACAGCCTTTTCCTGTTCTCCGGCGTGCGCGGGAATGCTACCAGCATCAAGTCGATCGAAGGCGTGACCACGTTCTGGGGCGAGGAGGCGCAAACGTTCAGCCAGGCCAGCCTCGACACGATCGTTCCGACGATCCGAGCGCCCGGGTCGCGATTGATCTGGACCTACAACCCCGATCTGGAGACGGACCCGATCGACGCCATGGCTGCCAATCCGCCGCCGAACAGCATCGTTCGCACCATCAATTATGACGCCAATCCGTGGTTCCCCGATGTGCTGCGGACGGAAATGGAATTCGACCGCAGCCGCGACATCGACAAGTTCAACCACGTGTGGCTCGGCCAATATCGCCGCAACTCCGAGGCGCGTGTGTTCAAGAACTGGCGCGTCGAGACGGTGGATAGCCCGGCAACCGCAGAGTACCGCCTTGGGGCTGACTTCGGGTTCAGCATCGACCCTTCGTGCGCAATTCGATGCTATATCGAGGGCCGAGTGATCTACGTGGATTACGAGGCATGGGGCCTTGGCGTCGAGATCATGAACCTGCCCGCGTTGTTCATGAGCATCCCCGATGCCGAGAAGTTCTGGATGACGGCGGACACATCGCGCCCCGAGACGATCAGCCACCTGCGCAACCACGGCTTCCCTCGCATCGCACCGGCCATCAAGGGCGCGCGGTCGCTGGAGGAAGGTGTAGAATTCCTCAAGGGCTATGATCTCGTCATCGACCCGCGTTGCACGCATTTGATCGACGAGCTGACCCACTACAGCTACAAGACCGATCCGCTGACAGGGCAGGTCCTCGGTGTGCTGGAGGACAAGAACAATCACTGCATCGACGCGCTGCGATATGCCGTGGAGGGCGCACGGCGGGCCCTGAGCGCCAAGCCCAAGGTGGTGTCGTTCGCAATACCGCGCACGGTGACTGCGTTTAACAGGAGGTGAGAATGGAAATTTCAACACGAGTATGCAATCGACGGAAGGTCCACAGCGAAACTATCGCGTTTCGGGCATCCGCCAAATTATTCGCCGAGCTTAATAAATACGCGGACGCCAACGGAATGTCGATGTCGGAGGTGGTACGCGACGCTATACGTGATAAGGTCGGGTTGAACAGGATTTAAAGCCTTCGGGTTTCCCTTGAAGTGAATAATCAGAGGTGCGGAATGTCTCAAAAACAGGAAGTGGTTATACTCACACTTGATGGGCAGAAGCTTGCTGCAGCAAAGAGTTTTGCCGAAGCAGAAGGACTTTCCCTAAGCGATTGGCTTCATGAAGCCATCACCGATCAGATATTGCTTCTGACGGCTGAACAAGCGGCAAGCAGAGGCAACGCGCACAGATGATGGTGCAACGCTAGGAAAGACAAACGGAGGTGACGATGTACTCAACATTAGCTGATAGCATGCTCAGAGACGCGCAAAGGCACATTGAACGCGCCGCCGAACATATCATCTGCGAACACCCAGATTGGGCAGAAGGAAGCGCGCGGAAAGCAGTCAAAGCAATGGTCAAAAGCGCCGAACTGAACCGCGTTCTGGGGCTATCACTGCCCATTCAGGCTAGTGATTTGGAAAAGGCTGACTGGCTGAAATTCGCACTGGATCGGGCAAGCGCGATTGCGGCATCGCGACGCTAGGAAAGGCAAACGGACACCCACCCCGGGCAGCGATAGTTTCCCCGCATGGCCGACATGACCGAAACCGACACCGCACTCGACAGCGAGATTGCCGACGCCGACAGCGAGAAGCTGGGCAAGGTCCACGATCGGGCCATGCGCCGGTTCGACGAGTGTTCCACCCCGACCATGCAGAATCGCGCGGAAAGTCTTCTGGCTCGGCGGTTCATCACCATCCCCGGCGCGCAGTGGGAAGGCGAGTGGGGAGAGCAGTTCGAGAACGCGCCCAAGCTTGAGATCGACAAGGTCGGGCGCGGTGTCCAGAAGATCGAGCGCGACTACCGCGAGAACCGCATCGTTCCCGACTTCCGCCCCGATGGACCCAACGCCGACGAGAAGACGGCGAACATGCTGGATGGGCTGCACCGCGCCGACAGCTACAAGTACAAGTCCCAGCAGGCGCGCGACAATGCGTTCTTCGAGGCGGTGGCCGGCGGTCTCGGCGCTTACCGCCTGACCAACGAGCTTGAGGACCCGCGCGACAAGGACAACGACGCGCAGCGGATCAACCCGGCCGCGCTCATCGTCGATGCAGACCAGACGGTGTATTTCGACATCGGCGCCAAGCTATACGACAAGTCCGACGCGCAATTCGCCTTCATCCGGACTAGCTACACGCGCTCCACCTTCGAGGAGAAGTGGGAGGGGTCGGTCACCGAGTTCCCTGACGGCGTGCTGTGGCAGTGCCGCGACTGGTTCCGGCCCGATGTCGTGTTCGTCGCGGAGTACTACGAGCGCGAGGACGTTGACGACAAGCTGTGGGTATTGACCCACGAACTGAGCGGCGAGGAGCGGCGGCTGTGGGCATCCGAGTTGGAGGATGGCGCGCTCGCTGATCTCAAGCGCGATGGCTTCAAGGCCAAGAGCCAGAAGCGCCAGCGCTGCCGGGTCCACAAGTACATCCTGAGCGGCGGCGAGGTGCTTGAGGACTGCGGACACATCGCGGGCTCGGAAATCCCCATCGTGCCGGTCTACGGGCGCCGCTACTTCGTGGACGGCATCGAGCGGTGGAAGGGCTACGTCCAGGACAAGATGGACGCTCAGCGGTCCTACAACGCCCGCATTTCGAAGCTATCGGAGCTTGATAGCCTTTCGCCTCGCCAAGTTCCCATCTTTGCCCCGGAACAGATGGACGATCCAGTTCTGCAGGACGATTGGGCGCGCTCGAATATTGATAGGCTGCCGTACCTACAGGCTAAGGTCATTAGGAACCCCGATGGCTCTATCGCGCATATGGGGCCGCTCGGTATGGTCGAGCCGCCATCGCTGCCGCCGGTAACTGCAGCGCTCCTTCAGATTGCATCCGGCGACCTGACCGAGGACATGCAGGACGCGGACGAGGTGAAGGCCAACACCAGCGCCGAGGCGATGGACCTTGCCGCAACCCGCGTTGATGCGAAGTCGGGCATCTATCTCGACAACAACCGCCAGTCCACGCAGCGCGAGGGTGAGATCTACCTGTCGATGGCGGCCGAGGTATACACCGAGGAAGGCCGCGAGGTCGAGACGATGGACGAGGACGGCGGCGACGGCACCGAAGTGCTGGCCCAGGCCTACACCGACCCCGAGACAGGCGCGCACCGCACGATCAACGACCTGACGGCAGGCCGCTACAAGGTCATCGTATCTGTCACCGAGGCCACTGCCACCAGGCGCGACAAGACGGTTAAGGCGATGCTGAATATCGCCACCGCAGCAGCCGAGGCGCAGGACATGGAACTTGCTCAGGCTTCCCTCATCACCGCGACATTGAACACCGATGGCGAAGGCACTGAGGACTTCAAGGCATGGCTGCGTCAGCGCGCTCTCGGGATGGGCCTTGTCAAGCCGACCGAAGACGAGCGCGCCGCGATGGAGCAGGCCGCGCAGAACCAGCAGCCCGATCCGCTCGCACAGGTTGCAGAAGCGCAGGCGAAGGACTTCGAGGCCAGCGCCGCGAAGAAGCAGGCCGAAACCGCGAAGACCATGAAGGAGGTCGATGAGACGGTGGCGAACACCGGCTATCTCGAGGCCAAGCGCATCGAGGCATTGGCGAAAGCGGCAGGCAACGACGACGAGGCGCCGCAGGGGGCATCCATCCCGGCACCGATGCCGCAGCCGCCCAAACCAGGCCGCGGTGAAGCCCCTCCTTTCCTGCGCAACGGTGCCTTCTAGGAAAGGCAAATAGACCGCCCTCGCCTGCTCTCCATAATCCCGCGCATCGGCTCCGCTGGCCGTTAACAGCGAGGGATGGAGAAAGAGCATGGCAGATGAGCCCGAAGACGTTCTCGAACTGGACGAAGCCCTCGAAATTGAAGGCGAGGAACAGGGAGAGGAAGGACAGGGTGAAGCCGAGGCCGAAGGTGACGTTGAAGAAGACGTAATCGGCTTTGGCGACGAGGGGGCAGCGCCAGCCCCGGAAGATGCAACCAGCACACTCCGCCAACTGCGCGACGAGCATCGCCGGCTACAGCGTGAAAACGCCGAACTGCGCAAAGCTACCGCGAAGCCGAAGGTGGAGTTGGGCGCCAGGCCGACCCTTGCCGATGTCGATTACGACGAAGACAGGTTCGAGGCGGCGCTTGATGATTGGAAATCGCGCAAGGCTCAGATCGAGCGCGAGGAACAGGAATCGCAGGAGCAGGCAAGGAAGGGTGCCCAGGAATGGGCTGATCGCACCGAGGCATACAAGGCGCGAAAGGCACAGCTCAAGGTCCCCAACTTCGATGCAGCGGAGGCGACGGTTTTTACCGCTCTGCCCGAGGCGCATCAGGCCCTGCTCATGCAGTCCGGGAAGGCGGCCGAACTGGTCGTCGCGCTCCACAGGGCACCGGGCAAGCTGGATGAACTCTCCAAGCTCAATCTCACGGACGCGGCCATGCTGGTCGGGGAACTTCGGAGCAAACTGACGATGAACAAACGCCGGCCCAGCCCGAACCTCGATCAACCCCTGCGCGGCAATGCTGCCGTTTCCGGGGGTGGCGACCGCGAACTCGCTCGCCTTGAGAAAGAAGCTGATCGGACGGGGGATCGCACCAAGCTGATCGCCTACCGCGCGAAACTCAAGGCCACCTGACCCTCGCATTGACGGACCCAACAGATGGCAACGAATTTTTCCCGAGAAGAGAAGATCGTCTTCGACAAGATGATCGAAGGTTTCGAAGACAGCCTGGTGATCGCGAAGGAGGTGACCAAGTTTACCCCTCCGAGCGCGCAGGATATGATGCGCTACGGCGACAAGGTGTGGCTCCCGGTCCCGATGATCGGCTCGAGCTATGACGGCTTCGACCAGACCTCGAATTTCGACGGCCTGACCGAAACCAGCGTCCCCATTTCGGTCGGCTTCCACAAGTCCAGCCCGAAGACGCTTTCGTCCAAGAACCTTCGCAACGAATGGGCTCTGAGCCAGTACGCCGAGGCGGCCAAGCAGAAGCTGTCTTCGGACATCAACAGCGCGCTGTTCGACACCGCGGCGCTGGGCTCGGTGTTCATCAAGCGCACCACGGCACCCACCGGCTTCGACGACGTTGCTGTCGCCGACACCACCTTCTCGCGCATCGGCGTGACCAACTCGGATCGTTCGCTGTTCCTGGCTGCCTCCGCTTACAACGCGATGGCGTCGAACCTCGCCAAGCCCCAGACCTCTGGCCTGACGAAGACCTCGACCGCCTACGAGAAGGGCTATGTCGGCCCTGTCAGCGGCTTCGACACCTTCAAGAACGACACCGCGAAGGTACTGACCGCCGCAACCGGCGGCACCACCACCGTCAATGGCGCCGGCCAGTTCTGGGAGCCGAAATCGACCAGCACGGGCGCAACCGGCGAAACCGAGAACGTCGATAACCGCTCGCAGAACCTGACCATCACGGCCACGACCTACGCGAACATCAAGGTTGGCGATGCCTTCACGATCGCTGGCGTCAACTCGGTGAACATGATCACCAAGCAGGACACCGGTCAGCTGCAGACGTTCCGCGTCATCGGCAAGCCGTCTGCTGGCGTCATCACCATCTGGCCCGCGATGATTTCGAACGGCGGTTCGACGATCGGCGGCAAGGAACTGCAGAACGTCACTGCAACCCCGGCGAACGGGGCGGCCCTCACCTGGCTCAACACGACCGCCGCAGAGCAGAACCCGTTCTTCGTGCGCGGTGCCATCCTGCTGATCCCCGGCTCGTTCGCCGTCGATCCCGAGGATGGCTGGAACGTCATGCGCGCGACGACCTCGCTCGGCATCGGCATCACCTATGCGCGCCAGGGCAACATCAACGACCTCTCGGTCAAGATGCGCTGGGATATCGATTTCGGCACCGCGAACCTGCAGCCGCAGATGACCGGCAACATCCTGTTCGGCCAGGCCTGAGGAGAGACGACATGACGACCAAGAACCAGAACGACGGTCAGCCGACCCCCGAGGAAATCAAGGCGGCCGAGAAGGAAGGCGTTCTCGACGCGGTGCGCGACAGCCAGACCACGCAGGGCCTCGATGTACCCCCGCTTTCCGAGGACGGACCCCGCTTCGTGAACGTCATCGGCACCAACCAGCTCGAGCACCTCACCGATCTCGGAATCGAAGCACTCAAGGCGGCTGTCGATCCGAAAAAGGATGACGCGCTCGACGAGCAGGTGATCGCCAATGTCCTCATTCTCGAGCGCAACGGCAAGAACCGCACCGCCTTCGTGAAGCTGCTGATGGACCGCCTCAAGATCAAGGATATCCGCAAGGAACTCCCCCAGGCCGGCGGCCCTGATTACACCAACGATGTCTCGGAGCTGTCGAAGCTGTGAGCGAATATCCCAAGGCGCTGTATCGGGACGGTACCCAGATGCGCGTCTGGGATGCCTACGATGTCGATTACCGCACGGTGAAAGACGCAGACGAGGAGAAAGAGGCGCTGTCCAGTGGATGGCGCCTCACTCCGCAGAAAACCCATCCTCTGGATCATGACGGCGATGGCAGGCCGGGCGGCTCGCTTCCGCGCCGTGGCCGTCCGCCAAAGGTGAGGGACATTTCGGAATGAGTGAACGCATCAGGCTGGTGGACCCGGCGACGGGACTGGACTATCGCGCCGGGAATTCGGTGGACGCCAGCGGCAACCCGCTCGGAAGTTCCGCCAACCCCACTTACGAGCGTTCGCAGGGATCGCCAACGGTCGCAACTTCGCAGCCGGTAACGTCCGTCTCGCCTGCGACTTCGTTGCTTGTCGTGGCAGCGCGCACTGGCCGCCGCTCGGTGATGATCACCAACATTACCGGCACGCAGCCCGTCTACCTCAAGGGGACTGCCACTACGGATGGCGCGACGACCGGGTTCTATCTGGCCGCCGTCGCTGGTGCCTCGATCACCATCCCTTATTCCGGCGCGCTATACGGCACCTCGCCGACCGCAGCGCAGACCCTGGCTGTGATGGAAGTCTACTGATGGGCGATGGGGTTTCTTATCCCCCCGCCAATCTGACGGGCCTGCAGTCGCAGATCGCCAGCAAAGCGGACGCCAGTGCAATCCCGCAGCCTGCGACCATGACACCTGTCGGCGTACAGGACAGCAGCGCGACGGGTTCGGCGGCAAAGTATGCCCGCGAGGATCACACGCACGCCAGCAAGGCGCGCAAGCAGATCGTCGTCATGGGCGCAGCTTCCAGTACCTACGTCTGGACCTATCCCGTGGCCTTCGCATCTGGGGTTGTTCCCGTTGTGTCGGGCATTGTTCAGGTGGCTGCGGGCAACCAGGACCTGTTCAACGTCCAGATCATCGGACCACCATCGAACACGCAATGCACCTTCCAGATCAACCGCGTGTCTGCTGGGCTGCTGGCACTGCTCCTCGGCGCGCTATCGCTGAACGCGACGCCGGTGGCGGCAACTCTGCATCTGACCGCCCTGGAGCCCTGACATGCCCACCATCCCCATCCCTGCCGGCCCCACCAACAAGGAACTGATCGACCTCGCGTATCTGGCGCTGGGCGTGTCGGATGCCATGTTCGGCCGCACGGATGACGAGTACGCCTCGGCGATGATCCAGCTTCGAGCGATGATGGAGGAATACCCGTTCGATCAGCTTGGCTTCGACTATGCCGAAGACAACGTGGCCGAACGCAGCGGGATCGCCATGCGCTTCAAGACGGCGGTGTCTTACAGTCTGGCTGAGCGCCTGAGCAGCACGACGGTCCAGAAGGCCATGCCGGCCGCATCCATGAAGACCAAGGCCGACAGCTATTCTCGCCTGTGTTCCGCGGTCAACGTCACACCGACCATGAAATACGCGCAGGGCACGCCGGCCGGTGCAGGGCAGCGCCGTGGCTGGTTCAACCGGATATTCATCACGGACGCCAGCTGATGCAGATCCCGATCATGTCGGGCACCACCGTGAAGAACGGCGAGTTTGCCACCAGCTACCCGGTGAACCTCGAGCCCAAGGCCATCGACAGCGGCATGAGCAAGGGCCAGCTCGTAACCACGCGCGGCGCAGTGCCCCTTGGTGAAGGCCCTGGCACCGATCGCGGCGGCATCGTCTGGAACGGTGTCCATTACCGCGTGATGGGCGACAAGCTTGTGCAGATCGCAGGGGGCTCGGCAACCATCATCGCCGATGTCGGCTATGACGGCAGCCCGGCGGGGCTCGATTACAGTTTCGATCTGCTGGCAATCCGCTCGGCGCGCCGCCTGTTTTATTGGGACGGGACGCAGCGCCTTGAAGTGAATGATCCCGACCTCGGCAATGTGATCGACATGCTGTGGATGGATGGATATTTCGTCACGACCGATGGCGAATTCGTGGTCGTGACGGACCTGACGGATCCGCTGAGCATCAACCCGTTGCGGTACGGATCGGCCGAGGAAGACCCCGATCCCGTCACCGGCCTGCTCAAGTACCGCGAGGAGCTGTACGTGCTCGGGCGCTACACCACGCAGGTGCTCCAGAACACGGGAGGCAATGGCTTCCCCTTCACCGTCATGCAGGGTGCTACGATCCCGCTCGGCTGTGTGTCGGCCACAGCGAAGTGCATGGTGGGCGGCGATGGGTTCGCTTTCGTGGGCAGCGCGCGTGGTGAGCCTCTGTCGGTGTGGTATTGCGCGGGCGGATCGGCAACCCGGCTATCCGACGCGACGATAGACGACGATCTTGCCGCTGAAATCTCGCCAGAGCTGATCGAAATGGAATGCCGCGCCTTCCCGGGCGAGCGCCAGGTCATCATGCATCTGGCGGGCAAGTCGTGGGGTATATCCCTTTCCACAACCGAGGCGGGCGGCAAGAGCGCGTGGTTCGCGCTACAGTCGGGATCGTTCGAACCATATCGCCTGCGCCATGCCGTGCTTGTGGATGGACAGCACATCGTTGGTGACGCCAGCAGCCGGGCGTTCGGTGCGCTCAAGGTTGGCGAGAAGCATTTCGGGGAAGCTGCTGACTGGCGTTTCGATGCAGCGTTGCTGTTCGATCCGGCGGGCGTCTTGATTTCCGAGATTGAGCTGTCAGGCCAGTTCCCGAGCGAGCCCAACGCGGTGTTCTTCTCGATGACCCGCGACGGCGTTCACTGGAGCCGGGAAACCTCTCGCGCGCTGACCGGGCGCCGGGACGAGCGCGTGATCTGGCGTCCGAACGTCGAAGTGCGCACCATGGGTGGGTTCCGATGGAGGGGGCGAGGCAAGGTTGCCCTCGCGCGCTGTGACGCATCGTGACTGACGCTTATTACCTCACCAGGCAGGAGATCGCGAAAGCCTTTCCGGATGCCCGCGCGCAGCAGCGTTTCGACCTGATGCAGCGCACCGTCACCGATACGTCGGATGCCGTGACCGCCAATGTTGCGGACACGAAGACGATAAGCGAGGCAACCTATCTCACCCTGTCGGCCAACGCTGAGCTACCCAACGAGCGGGTGTTTCGATACGGCACCGGCTTTGCGCTGGTCGTCGATGACAATTACGCCACGCTATCCCTCACCTCGGACGTTGCGCGCTCGACAGGCGGCTTCAAGATCACGTTCGTAAGCGACGGCGACAGCGCGGTCGCGGTGCCGCTGACGGGCAAGCTGGCGACGACAAGCAACACTGAGACGCTGGAGAACAAGACGATCGTCTCGCCACTTCTGACAGGTCTTGGCGATTTCGCCGATGACGCGGCGGCGGCGGCGGCGGGCGTCCCTGTCGATGGCGTGTATCGCACCGCCTCCTCGCTCAAGGTCCGCGTGTCCTAGGAAAGGCAAATAGCCCTGCCCCGCACAAAGCGCGAGAACGCTGAGAAGGTGCGCTAGGAGCTAGCTTTGGGACTTTTCGGAACTGTTGGCTCAATCCTTGGCGGCAGCTCCGTTAAAAAGGGGCTGAACAAGGCGTCGAACGTCCAGGCTGGCAGTTCCGCCGCTCAGTCGGCCAACCTCGACACGAGCCTCGCCGAGATCACGCAGGGCTATAACCCCTACACGACGCTCGGCAGTTCGGCCGTCTCCGCCTATGCAGACCTGATGGGGCTTGGCGGCTCCAGCGGCACCTCGACCTCCGGCGAAAACGACTGGAACGGCTACCTCCAGCGCAACCCGGATGTGCAGCAGGAATGGGCGCAGAACGCCGACAAGACCAAATTCCCGACGCCGGAGAGCTACGCGCAGTGGCATTACCAGAACTACGGGCAAGCCGAGGGCCGCGCGAATGGCGTGACCACTACCGGCCCGGCTATATCGGCGGAAGACGCACAGGCATCGGCGATCTCGGGCTTGGAAAAATCACCCTTGTTCGCCTCGCTCATCCGCAACGGCAACGAGGCCATCCTTGCCAATGCGTCGGCAACTGGCGGACTGCGCGGCGGGAACAACATCGGCGATCTCGCTGACTTCCGTTCGGATACTCTCTCCAACGTCATCCAGCAGCAGCTTGCAGGATACCAGGGGGCAATCGGAACGGGCCTGAGCGCGACCGGCAGCGTGGCGAACGCGAACCTCGGCGTCACGCAGGCGCAGAACCAGACCCAGCAGAGCGCGACCGACGCGCTAATCCAGAAGATCCTCGGCAAGGCGGGCGTCAACTCGCAGGGCTGGAGCAATGTGGGCGGGTTCCTGGATAGCGCCGTGTCTGGCGGCGGCGTCGGCAAGGCGATCAAGACGGTAGGAAGCCTGTTCTGATGCCGCTGGACTTCGCATCCATCATCCGCGCCGGCCAGAGCCTCGTTCCTGACCTTCGGGCGCAGATGCAGCAGGACCAAGTGCTTCAACTGCAACAGCAGGCGCAAGGTCTGAAAATCCAGCAGGCGCAACAAGAGCAGTCGCGACTTGCCGCATATCAGCAGGCGATCACCACTGCGTCGCAGAGCGGCAAGGCCTCCGACATTTCGCGCGTGATGACGCAGTTCCCTGAGTTTGCGGACCAAATGAAGCCGGGCTGGGAGGCCTTGCGCGACGATGAGCGCCGTACGAACCGCACGCAGACCGGCAGCGCCTATATCCGCGCCCAGAAGGGCGACTATGCAGGGGCGGCGGCTACTCTCAAGCGCCGCCTGGAGGCAGACACGGCGTCGGGGCAGGCTGACGAAACCACCCAAGAGCTTTATGACGCCCTCACCAGCGGCGACGCCGACCAGCAGAGACTTGCTGCCTTCACGCTTGGCAGCATCCTCGCGGCCGACGACCCGGCGACCTTCAAGGCGTTGAACCCCACCGAGAGCAGCAGCGCTTTCGAGAAGGAATACGAATACCGCGTCGGCAAGTTCGGCAAGGCTGCGGCTGATGCCTGGCGCGATGTGCAGGATACGAAGCTGGTTCCGATCAACCCGGGTGGCTCAGTCTACAACGCCGCAGATTTCACGCAGCCATCCGCAACAGCGCCAGCGGCGCCAACTCAGAGGGGAGGTGATCCAAGGATCTCGGCGGGAGCGATTCCGCCGCAGGGCATCGCGATCGAGGCGGCGGCATTGTCCGCCGTCCCCGGCCTGACTGTGACGAGCCGCCAGCGCTCGCCGGGGAAGAATGCCTCGGTCGGCGGTGTTCAGGGTAGCTACCACCTGACCGACCAGGCGCGCGACTTCGTGCCCCCGAAAGGCATGAGCTTCGGCCTATTGGCCAAGCGCCTCAAGGACGCCATGCCGGGATTCGATGTCATCAACGAGGGCGATCACGTCCACGTTGAGCCGGGGCGAGGCACGGCGCGGTCTGGTGTGGCGCAATCAAAAACAGTCAACGGCAAGCGGTACTTTCAGATCAATGGCCGATGGTTTGACAATCCGGAGGGTCGTTGATGCCTGAAATCACTGACCCCTCCATCCTCGAACAGCTCAACGGCCCCGCGCGGGGGGCGCCGAAACCAATTATCTCGCTACCAGATCCGAACGAAGCCGCCGACAATGCGCGCGCGGATGCCGCCGCCGCGAGGGCCGCCGCCGCAGATGCACGGACGCAGGCTGAATGGGACGCTACGCATAACCCGGATGGAACTCCCAAATCGCAGGCCCCGTCAGGCTATCGTTTCGGAGCCAGCGGTAGCCTAGAGCCCATTCCCGGAGGGCCGGCGGACAAACGGACGGACGCAAAGTCTACTGAGGCTCAGCAGAAGGCCGCCCAGTTCCTTGGGCGGCTTGTGCAGGCAGAGCAGCAGTACGGTCGCGTTCCCGCCGGAAGCAGGGATGCCCGCACCTCTGTAGGCCAGTGGTTCCATGAAGTTGCGCCAGGCCTTGAAAATTCGGTGAATTCCGACGAGCGGCAGCTTGCCGACCAAGCCGCTCGCAACTTCATCTCTGCCTCTCTGCGGCAGGAATCAGGCGCCGCGATAACGCCCGATGAATTTGCCAATCAATACCGCATATTCTTCCCCATGCCCGGCGACGGCGAAGCGGTTATCCGGCAAAAAGCCGAGGCGCGTCGGCAGGCAATTGCGGGATTCCGCATTTCGGCAGGCCCCTTGTCTGACCAAATCGCAGAGCCTGAGCAGCGCCGCGACGATCGGCCGGGCCAAGGTGCCGCGGCATCCGCCCAGGGCGGGGCAAGTGGAAGCCCAGGCGGAGGGCCCGGCGGCAACGTCAACGACCCCGAGATGCGCGGCGGGCTTCCCACTGGAACGCCGATCGAGTTCGGCATGGACGCCAAGGAAGGTCCGTTCGACCGCGAGCGCTTCTTGCAGCAGAACTACGGCATCAATTCCGATCAGGAGGCGCAGATGGTCGCCTTCTGGAACCAGAACCGTGGCAATACCGGCCTGACGCCTGAGGCTGCTAAGCAGTGGTTCGCGGCCAAGGGCATCCCTGCCCCGTCCGACAAGGATATTTCGAACACCATCGACCTGCTCCGCAAGGGCTACCAGATGGCAGGCATCGACACGACCGGAGCCGAGCAGGCGTATCGGGGGCAGTTGCAGGCCGACAATGCCGAGCGCGGGTTCGACCCGAGCGGTGCGGGTGGATATGCGGCAAGGGCGGCGCAAGGCGCCTCGTTCGGCCTGGCTGATGAGATATACGGTGCAATCGGCGGGATCGACGCTCTGGTGAACAACCGGGGCGTGGCTGACGGCTATCGCCTTGCGCGAGATCAAACCCGCCAGGCATTCGATGACATGGGCGAGCAGCAAGGCGCCCTCGGCACCGCTGCCGAACTGGCGGGCGGCCTTGTTGGCGGCATCGGCGGCGCATCGCGCGGTGCAATGACGGGAGCACGCGCGGCGCGCGAAGGTGCGGCGATGGGCGCCCTCTCCGGCTACGGTTACGGCGAGGGCCTGCAGGACAGCGTTATTGGCGCTGCGGGCGGTGCTGCGGTCGGGGCGGGAGCCGGCTTGGCAATCGGCAGGGGCGCGGAAGCGCTTGCGGCCCGGCGCGCGGCTGCGGTCCCCAAGGCCGGAAGCGAAGTCATTGGAGCGGCCGACGCGCTCAACAGCCAGTTCGGCACCAACATTACCCCGCTGCCTGCCGACGTTGCGGGGGCGACGACCCGGCGCGCCACTGGCGCGGCCGCACAGCTTCCACTCGCTGCGGGGTCGATCGTCAAGGCAGCGGAGAATGTGTCCGCGGAAGCCAAGGCTGCGCGCGATGGCATCGCCGCCCTCACCGGCTCGGCGGGCACCAACGAGGCTGCGGGTGATGCGGCCATTCGTGGTGCCGAGAGCTTCATCAAACGCAGCAAGACGAAAGTCGATGCCCTGTATGCCAAGGCCCGCAAGCTCGGCGGGTCTGACCCCGTGGATCTCGCGGAAGCGCGGGCGGTGCTCGACCAGAATATCGCCGAACTGGCGAGCACCCCCGGCGGCGCGCCAGGACTCGGCGAACTGCAGGCACTTCGGGCCGAACTGGATGCGCCCTTCCCCGTCGAAGGGGTGAAGCGCATGCGCACCACCTTGCGCGATCGGTTCCTCAAGGACGGCCTGCGCAACAGCGATATCGAGCGCCGCGTCGGGCAGGTCGTGGATGCCGCCGATCTTGACATAACCAACGCGCTCTCAGCCGCCGGCAAGGGTGATGCGGTGAAGGCGTATCAGGCCGCCGCAGCGGCTCACAAGGAGCGCATCGGCGTCATTGACGATGTGCTTGCCCCGTTCATCGGCAAGAACCGCGACAAGTCGGTCGAGGATGTGATGAAGGCGATCGACACGGCGACCAAGACCAAGGGTGCCCGCCTTGGGAAATTCCTGTCGTCCATCCCACCCGAGGACGCAGGGACCGTCCGCGCGACGATTATTTCGAAGCTCGGCCAGTCGTCGAACGGAACGCAAAATGCCGCTGGTGACGCATTCAGCCTCCCTCAGTTCCTCACGCAATGGAACCAGATGAGCGGGAAGGCGAAGGGCGAGTTGTTCGGCGGTGAAGTGCGGTCGGCCCTGGATAACCTTGCCAAGGTCGCGGAGGGCTCGAAAGAGGCGCAGCGCTATGCCAATTTCTCGAACACCGGGAGCGTAATCGGCCAGGTCGCCACGTATGGCGGCGGCGCGTCGGCCATGGCTGTTGCGCCGATCTCAACCACTCTGGCTGTCGCCGCACAGTTCGGTGCCGGCAAGCTGCTGGCATCGCCCTCGTTTGCGCGCTGGCTCGCCAAAATGCCCTCGAATCCCGGCATGATCGAGAAGCACGTTTCCGCCCTCACCCGCATTGCCGCGAACGACAACGCTATTGCTGCGGATGTGCTCGGCCTGCGGCAGGCGCTGGAGGGGGTGCTGGCGCCCACAGCCCGGTCCGCTGCGGCTCCGGCTCCCACCGCAGGAACATCAACAGCACAAGAAACAGGGGCACCCCGATGACCCACCGCAATGATTTTCGCATCTGGGGAGAATACCTGTGACGCAGCGCATCGGCAACCCCCTGCCATTCTTCACCGACAAGCGCGGGCTGCCCATGGACGGCGGCAAGCTGTTCATCGGCGAGGTGGACGAAGACCCCGAGATTTCGCCCATCACGGTGTATCTCGACGAGGCCTGCAGCCAGGCCATCGCCCAGCCCTTGCTCATCGTGGGCGGGTTTGCGACGAACGACGGAAACCCGGCGTTCTTCTATGTATCGCAGGACGCCTACTCCCTGCGTGTACGTGATCGCGATCTCGGCGAGGTCTACTATTTCCCCGATGCCGTCGTGGAGCAAACGCAGTGGCAGCCGGTCAATTCGAACCTGACCGCAATCGCCGCGCTAGCGACTGCCGCCTATGGCCGCGGGCTGTTGACCCAGGCTGATGCGGCTGCACTTCGGGACTACATCGGCCTTGTGGCGTCCCTGCCGCTCACTGGCGGCACGGTGAGCGGGAACATCACGCGGGCCAGCGCAGGACCACACATTTACCACACGACCACCGGCTACACATCGGGGCGGGTGTTCGTCACTGCGGCCGGCGCATCCGATCCCACCAGTCTCCCCGGCGATATATGGCTGGAGAAGGTGCCATGATCCACCTGAGGGATGCAGGGGGCATCGCCGAAGTCACCAGGGCATGGGCGCGCGACGACACCGCGACGCTCGAGATCGCATCCATTCGCATCCGCGATGGTGACGGGCTGTCCGAGGTGTATTCGTCGAGCAGCGAAGGCTCGTTCGTCGTCGAGGCGATCCCGCTTGCCCCGTTCGGCGGTGCTGCCTCTCCTGTCGGCGCCACCGTGACCACGGAGATGGTGAGCGTCACCGTAACCGGCGGCGTCACACCTTACTCCTTCGCGTTTCAGCAGACCGATGGCGAACCGTTCTGGTCGTTGAGCACGGTCGGCTCGGGCATGGCGCGCTTCACCCGCAGCAGTGTCGGGCCAGACGAAACCTGGTCGTCCGACTTCATCTGCACCGTCACCGACGCGGCGGGGAGGACGGTGGACTCTCCCACGATCACCGCCACCGTCATGAACTACGGCAGGCTTTGACATGGCATATGTAATTAGCGGCATCGTGCGCGACAGCAGCGGCATTCCGGTCACGGATGCGCTGGTCTACGTCTACAGCCCCGAGGGCGGGCTCTCGTCGCTTTACAACGACCTTTCCGTGCCGATCGAGAACCCGATGGCGACCGATGATAACGGTGCGTTCGAGGGGTACGCCGAGGAGCAGGGATACCACACGCTCAAAATCCATTACGGCGGGCGTGAGCGGTATGTCACCGAAGTGCTCCTGGGCGAGGAGCCGATCGCGCGCGCCGAGGGCTTCGCAACGATCCTCGACAACTATACGCTGGGCATCCGCTACGCCTCTGCGGCGGATGGGGTCGATCCGGTAACGGGCGTGTCGCCGGGCCGATCGTATGAGGTGCTCGCCAACGCCCGGATCCAGGGCTACGTCAACAATGCGGGCAGCCCTCAGGGGCCGCTCTATGAGATCGCCACGGCTGCATACCTGGCATCGGCAGACGGCGCTGCAATCGGCTATGATGCGGGCGACACCTACCCCCCGGGCACGGTCGGCTATGCGCTCCAGAACAGTGCGGGCGCGACGGCAGCCTACTCCAACGCCACCACCTACCCCGCGAACACCGTAGGCAGCGAACTGCGCAAGTGGTCCGATGTCAATCAGGGCACAGTGGCGGCAGGCGAAAGCCGCTTCATCAACACCTACAACACCTACGTCGCCAATGCGGCCGGCACTTCGGACATCCGCAACATCCTGTTCGGGATCAAGCTGACCGGGGCGAACAGCTCCTCGTTCATGTCGGCGGGCTCGTATCAGTCGGAGGCGTGGCATACCGCGGGTACCACGACGTTCCAGTACGGCATCCAGGGTTTCAACCGCCTTGGCCGCGTCGGTACGGTGGACACGACGGGCAACGTCACGACCTCGCGCGGTGTCGAGTGGCACATCGCCAGCGAGGGCAGCGGCACGATAGGCACTGCCTTTGTGTTCTACGCGCAGGATGTTGACCTACTGGACGGCACCGGGACCATCGGGGAATCCATCGGCTTCAAGGCCGGCAACATGGGTCACGCCTCGCGCGTCACCTTGCGCGCGGTATCGTTCGATGCCGGCAACCAGACCGGCGGGGCTCCAGAGACGGTTTCGTTCTGCACAGCCCTTACCAGCGGCACGGGCAAGTGGGCTTTCCTGAGCAAGGCGAGCGCCGTCAGCGCGCACTTCGGGGCGTTCCGGTTCGGTGACAACACCGCCCCGACCGATGCGGTGGAGATCAAGGGGTTCCTCAAAGCCAGCGAGGGCGGGGGTAAGATCGCCACTGGTGGCCAGCACGAACTGCGCGTCTCCAACAACACCTTCGCGGTGCTCGTGTCGAACAGTCATGCGTCCACCCCCTGGGGCATGGACGTGTATTTCGATGGCGCGGCGCCGAACAACACCTCGCAGATGTTCCTCCGCTGCCGGGATACCGGGGCTACGCGGGCGGGGATCTACTCCAACGGCAATTTCGTCAGTGCGACGAACAGCTACGGCGCGACCTCTGACCAGCGCCTGAAAACCGACATCGCTGACGCATCCGACCAGCTTGCCGATATCCGCGCGCTGCGGGTGCGCAAGTTCCGCATGATCGGCGACGACCTGCTCCAGATCGGCCTTATCGCGCAGGAGGTCGAGGCGGTTTGCCCCGGTCTGGTGAGCGAGGACGAGGCCGGCATCAAGTCGGTCGCGTATTCGGTGCTCAACGTGAAGCTGCTGAAGGCGGTCCAGGAACTGGCGGGACAGGTCGAGGCGATGGCTACCCTTCTTGCAGACATGGAGTCCGAATAATGGCGTTGCCCCCCACCGTCACCGGCATCGTCGATGTCATCGTTGCCGAGCTGCTCGGCACATCGCAGGAGTACGTGGAGGCGATCGAGGCGGCTGAGACGCAGGCGCTGGCGGATATCGGTAACGCCAAGACGCTTGCGCTGGGGGATATCAACACCGCAAAGGTTGCCGCGCAGTCCGATATCGCGACGCAGGGGGCAGCGATCATCACGCAGGCGGCGGGCTACTCGTCTGCGGCGGCGTACTCTGCCAATGCGGCGCAGTCGGCGGCGGCCACGATGGCCACCTCGATGTTCGCCATCTTCTCCGCGTTCAACGTCCCGATTGCCCTGACCATCACCGCCGTCGATGTGGGCGGGCCGGGGAGCGGGTGGCACATCACGAACACCTCGCCGGTCAATCTCACGCTTGCGCCGATCAAGGTCGGCCGCATGGGCTATGATCGCTTCGGCAATGCGACGATCAATGTGGACACAGTGTATCGCACCACGCGCGTTCGCCAGTCGTATCCGAACCAAGCGTCCTTCACGGCGAACCAGGAGGCGCTTTCGGAGAGCCTCTACACCAGCGATTTCGTCCTCAACATCGCGAACAACACGACCGACGTTGCCCCGAAGCCGTGCTTCAACTGGATCATGCCGCGCAATCTGGCGTATTCGACGACCGCCCGCGTGGCTATCGCCGGATGCCACAAGGACGGCAGGCCATGGGGTGCCGGAAATGTCGGCCAGCAGGTTGCATGCGTGCAGGTCCGCGCCAACAACGGCACGACCGCAACCGCATGGCAGACCATCACCGGCACCTCGCTTTACACCGACGCGGATTGGGCCAACCCGGTCGAGGCATGGGTTGCCGACATCGACCTCTCTGGATTCGCGGACAACACGACGGGCTGGTTCGAGGGGCGCGTGTTCCCTTGGTTCGGCACGGCGGTATCGGTGCTCAACAGCGAGGACCAGACGACGGCGCGCGAGTTCTCCCGCCGCTACTGGCGCCGCCGCACCGCGATCAACTACGTCTACGTCGCATCGACGGGCAACGACACCACCGGCGTTGTCTCGACCACCGCCGCGACCGCTGCCGCAACGCCATGCCTGACGCTGGCGGGTGCGCTGCTGCGGGCTCGCACTGTCCTGGGCACCGCCGTGACCGGAGCGCTGGACGGCCTGCGCGTCCGTATCGTCGATGGGGTGAACACTGGCGCGACGAATATCGCTCCCTTCGCCCCGCTGCGGCAGGATGTGGCCGGCATCATCGTGGAGCGCGCGCCGGGCACTTCTCGCACGGCGGCAATCCTTACCCTGAGTTCGACGTTCCGACCGTTCCTGTCGGATCACACGGCCCCGAATACCGAAGGCTCGCTGATCTTCTATGACATGTCGATCGTGGTTGGCGGCACGTTCGGCTTCACCGGCGAGGCGGCGAACAAGCTGCATGTTCAGTTCTGGAACTGCAACATCAACTACGGCAGCTTCTCCAGCGTGACCCTGCGCTCCAACTCGCACCTGTCGTTCTCCGGCTGCATCCTCACGAACGTCCCCGCCAACGCGCTGGGCTACTCGACGAACGGCGAAATTCGCCTGCTCGGCGTGACCGCGGATCTTCTCAACTCCGGGTACGAGGCATGGCTGACGGTCGGCTCCAACCTGACGCGATCGGCTGCACCGGCTTACATGAACGCCGCGATGGATGGGCACCTGTGGCTGAGCACGAAGTTCCTCAACCCTCACTCGGCGGGCTCTCCGCTGGCGTTGAGCGGTACGCAGACCGGCACCCTTGGTTCTGCGTTCGCGGCGAACATCCTGATCGAACGTCAGGACACCGGCGGGCTACCGAACATCCGTTGGGCTGCGGATAACGAGTATGGCAGTATCACTCATGCGGGTCTTCTCCACGTCACAGCGACCGGCGCTGATGCGGCCGGACGCTTGAACATCATGTACGACGAAACCACTACCCCGTCGCAGGTCGCGCGCAACCATAAGAACTGCGTACTCAAGGGCTGCCTGCTCACGCAGCTGAACATCAAGGGCGACGATTACGTCAACGTGCAGAACGGCGCGCGCACAGGGCAATTCCAGGGCGAGCATGGCGTGGGTTGCGCGGGCAACTTCGCCGTGAGCATCGATGCAGGCGGTCCTAGCGGCGATCCGTCGTTCAGGCAGCTGTACCCCGGCATCGGTTCGATCATCGCGGGCGGGGACCCACTGTTCGTCAACAACCAGAGCGTGACCCGTCCTGTCTCTGCGCTGGTGGCCGGGGCTGGTGGCGGCGACTACCACCTGCAGGCCGGATCGCCCGCTCGCGGCATCATGCCTTACCCCGTTTTCAAGTACGACATCGAAGGAAACCTGCGTGGGACAGGCCCGCAGAACGCCGGCTGCTACGCTGCATAACAGGAGAAAACCATGCCCAAGAAGAAACCCAAGCCCAAGCCAACCCCGAAGCCGCAGTCCGCATCGAGCGGCGGCGGCACGGGAAGCGGTGACGGCCCGCCGCCTGCCCGCAAATGACCTGGTGGGGCTGGCTCCTGTTCAGCGTCGTGGCTCTCTGGCTTGCGCCGGGGAGCCTGTGGCGTCCTGTCGCGCTCGCCCTTCTGATCCAGTGGGCGGTTGCCGAGGCGCTGTATCAATGGACCGGGGATCGCCTGCCGCTGCCGGTCTACATCGTGGGCGACTGCGCAGTGATCGCGGTCGTGCTGCTGTGGCGCTCGCACTGGTCGGACTGGCTGATCGTCGCGCCGTATCCAGTGGTCTGGTGGCTCTACGTGATGCCTGAGACGCGGGAGCAGTGGACGGCGATGTACTGGATCGCGCTGGGGCAGTTCGTGGTCGCGGGGCCTTGGGTGCAGGCGCAACGCATGTGGGGGCAGGTCAGCCATGGACCGCTCAGACGGCGGGAGACGGTGAATGGGGGGGTATGACGTTGCCAGAGGTAGATCTTGGGGCGCTCACCATCCCGATTTTCGCGACCATTTTCGGGGCGGGATGGCTGTCCTGCTACACGATCCTTGTGAAGCCCCTGACGGCCCGCATCGAGAAGATGGAGCAGAAGCAGGAAACCATCGATCTCGCGCGCGACGAGGAAATCCGCATGCTGCGATCCAAGGTCTATGGATAATGCGCTGCTGGGCCACCTTGCTCCGCATCCTCGGGTTCGGTCTTCGCCCCCGTGTGCGCGACCTCGAACAACGTATGGCCAAGGTAGAGGGCGCGCAGGAAGCGTTCCGCCAATTTGCGCAGGACGCCCGCCGATGACCAATATCTCGTCCCTGCTCATCGGGTGGCTCACCATCGCCTCGTTCATCATGTGCCTCGGCGCGCGGTCGGTCATGCGCGGGCAGATCCAGTCCGGCGACCGCTGGTTCTCGTCGAGCCCGCTGCAACTCTCGACGGCGCTCTACATCCACGGTTTCAGTTCGATCCCGGCGTTCCTCGCGACACTGGCGGCCGGCAATAACCCGCAGCTCAACGCGATCGTCGTGATGCTCTGGACGACATGGCTCGGGTGGCTGCTGGCCAAGACGATCGTCATCAAGGTGGTCGGCAAGCTGCAACTGGCGCTGTGCCTGTACGCGCTTTGGATTCCTATTTGGTTCGCTTGGAGATATGGATGATGGACCCGAGGAAAAGCATCTTCGACGCCGCCCGGACCGCAAAGGGCGCTGGCTTCACGGCTGAACAGGTCGCCGCGATTCACTACGCGCTGGATCAGGCTGGGGTGCCTCGCGAAGACGCCGCCATGCTCGGTGCGAAGGGTGAGGAGCTCATCAAGCGCTGGGAAGGCTATGCGAAGGACCTCGGCGACGGTCGGGTGCAGTCCTACCCCGATCCTGCCACCGGCGGCGCGCCCTGGACCATCGGTTGGGGCACGACAGGACCGGACGTAACGCGCGGCACCGTGTGGGCCAAGCAGAAGGCGCAGGAGCGATTCCTGCAGCATATCGACCAGTTCGTTGCAGGGGTCACCCGCGCGCTTGAAGGCGCACCGACCACGCAAAACCAGTTCGATGCGATGGTGTCGCTCGCCTACAATGTCGGGCTCGGCAACTTCGGCGGGTCAACGCTGCTCAAGAAGCACAAGGCCAAGGATTACATCGGGGCGCAGGCGCAGTTCGCGGTGTGGAACAAGGCGGCGGGCAGGGTCATGAAGGGCCTAACTGATCGCCGAGCCGACGAAGCCAAGTTGTACGGTTCATGACCGAACCCAACCACAACAGCGGGGACACCATCATCCTCGGCATTATCGCGCTCGGCGTCATCCTCCTGTGCGGCGCTGCGATCTGGAACGACAAGGCCGCCGAGGCATCCGCATGGACTGCCGTGCTCATGGCCATCATCGGCGCGATCAAGGATCGCCAGTCGCAGCGCTCGATCGACAAAATGGGGGTGAGCCTCGCTAACAGCCCTCAGGCTGCTCCTGCTGCGGCGTCCACCCCGCAGCCGGTAGAGGTCGTCAACAGCGATCCCATCCCGGTAGACCAGGCGGAGACGAAGCTATGACGGTGATTTCATTCGCAGCAGCCAAGGAAGAGCGTCAACCCCACTGGCAAGGCACGGTCCATTGCGTCGGCTGTCAGCACGAATGGGAAAGCGTTGCGCCATCTGGCACGCGATGGGTCGATTGCCCTTCCTGCGGGCTTCCCAAGGGCACGCCGAAGCATCCTTTCGGAGCGATGGATGGTGACGCCTTACTGTCCTGTGTCCCGTGCGGCGGCGAGGCCTTGACTGCCTACAAGCGGGCTGGTCACTTATACGTCAAGTGCATGGGCTGTGGGAACGACCTCACCCATGCGTTCTACGAGGGATAGGGTATGTTCTGGCCTCTAGCCATCCTAGCCGCCGCCAAATCCGCCCTATCCGGTCTACTGGGGCTGTTTCAGCGCTACCCATGGCAGATGTTCTGCCTGGCGCTCATGATCGTTTCGGTGGGCCTCTACTTCCGAGCGAACGGGCTCAGCGAGCAGCTGACCACCGAACAGGCGGGCAGGAAAGCCGATCGCGCCGAATGGGACCGCAAGGTGGCGCTGGCAAAGGCTGCCGAGGACAAGGCCCGCAAAGACGCACAGGAGACGGCAAATGAAGCTGACACGACCCACGACGCGCTGCTGGCGGATAACGCTGGCCTTGAGCGCTATATCGCTGACCATCGGGTGCAGCCCAAAGCCTGTGCCGCAGATCCCGCCCGCGCCGGTGAAGGTGGTGCTGCCGGGGTTCCTCAAGAGCCCGCCGCCGTGCCCGGAGTGGAGGTGTCCGAAGACGCCCTGAAGGTGTGCGACCAGAATTACGCCTACGCCCGTTCCGCGTTTGATTGGGGGCAGGGGCTGGTGGCTAAGGGGTTGGCTGAGGAGTGATGGCTCCAGGGGCTGGATTCGAACCAGCGTCTCGTCTGCTGCTTCCACGGAAGGTCAAGGGCGCCTACCTATCCGCTTCATCAACTCCGCGTAGTCACCGCTGTACTACCCTGGAACATTCGGGCCTCACCGCGCACCACCGGCCCTGAGTGGCTAACAACCGGCAGTGCCGGGAGCCCCCGCAGAATCGCACATCACGCGGAGGGAGGCAAGGCTTAGGGGCGAAACCCTATGGCCTGCAGATAATTGCTATCGAGCGTGGTCCAATCGAATGTGTCCTGAAACGCCCCGCATCTATGATCCCGCGTTGTGAACGGCTGTCCCGGCGGCGGCGTGTATGTGCTCCAGTCTATGCCCAGGCTCTTGAGAACCTGCGTCCCTGACACTGGAGGTGCAGAGGTGCATTCCCCTATGTCTCCCGCCTCGCTGGCCCAATGATCGCAACCGGCGCAGCAGGGTCCGTTCTTCCAGAAGAACGTATCGCAGCGCTTCTGATACCGTCGCTGCCAAGCATCCCTGTCTCGCTCGTTGAGAACATCGATCGATAGAAGGCGGCGGCGCTCTACTTCCTCGGGTGGAAGGGACGTGAACTGGCCCATCAACCCTCTCCCTCATACAACCGCGCCAACACCCCGCGAGCATGGATTACCGCTTTGAGCCCCTTCACGCGCTCCTCCAGCTCCTCGATGCGGTCGGCTGCTTCGATCATCAGCGGTCGAGTGGACGATTTCTCGCCGGGGCGTTCTGGGCAATCCCCGAAATGTGCCCGCAGCCTATCCACAAGATCGCTCACTCGCCGGCTCCTTTCATGTGGTCGCCGCTCTCTATGTTGTCAGCGGCGCCAAGCAGCGATTGGCGGGATACGCGCGCCCACTCTGGCAAGGATCCAGTTTCGTCCCGCAGCCACTGGACCACCCTCTCCCGCTCGTCAGCAGCGCGTTGGTCGCCGTAGGATTGGACCGATTGCGCGGCCGCTTCGATGCCTTCGTTGGTGTAAAGGGCGTTGGCGAATTGCGCCGCCTCCACCGCCGCCGGGTCTGTCGGGTTGGTCATGGCGTCTCTCCGTTGATGGCGGCGCGGATTCGTCGGCACAGACTGCGCATATGGGATGGAACGGGGAATTTCTCGGCATGGGTTTCGACACACGCCAACAGATATTTAAGATAGTCCTCCCCGCTTTCCACGGCGGGCGTTATGGGCGGGGTGGCGGCGACCACTTTTCGTGCGGCATGTTCATGAAGCTCCGGGCGACCCCGAGAAGCGAGGCGGAACTCGTAGTGATCGTCAAGGATCGCTCGAACCCGCTCCACCTCCCCCGGCAACGTGGAAGCCTCTGCCTGCGCGGGAGGGGTGAGGGCAGGGCAATTGTTGGCGTGCATGGTTGCACCCATGTAGTCATCGTATTCAGCGCCGCACGCTGAGCACGCCTCCCGCACCTTGCTTTCATTGATCGACATTGGTTGGCTCCAATATAACTAGATCGGACGCATCGAAGCATTGTGGCCTTGTGGCGGCGCGAGAACGATCGAAGCGGACGCGATAAATTTCCCGGCTTGCGCCCATGGGCGTAAACGCTGCCTCAATGGTGCCCGGTCGCTTGCGTTGGGCCCACCCTTGGTATGGTTGGCTCCAGTTCCCCGTATCCTTGATCGTGACGCGATCACCGACTTTCATTGGTTGGCTCCTTGAGGGCGTCGCGGGCTATCCTGCCGCGGTCAGTCCTGATCTTGGACGCTTGGTTTTGGAATGCCCGGCCAAGTAGCTCATGTTCGACGATTTGCACGGGCTGCTCATTCCAACCGCTCTCGTCCCCGTAAAATTCCAACGCCTCCCGCAGCCGCGCATTCTCCTCGGCCATTGCGAGGATGGCGGGCACGGCGTTGCGGAGGAACGGGATCAGTTCAGCATTGCCCTGCCACGGGTCGGTCCTGGCTGCTCGGTGCGCCGCAAGCTGCTCATCGGAAATGACGCGCGGGTCTTTCGCCTGACAAATCCAGAACCTGCCAGCGCGCACGACACCCCAATCGTCATGCAATTCGGGCCGGTAAGCCCACGGCCCCGCCGTTGCCGCCTCATCCAGCGCACGCAGCCTTTCGACATCAATGCTCATACCGGCGTGGTCCTTGTTGGTGGGGGTCATGGGTGGCCCCTTTCTGAAGTCCGGCGTTCGATCAGGGCGGCAATTTCAAGCGCCAGAGGGTCTATCGGCGACTGATCGATATCCAAGCCGAGGAGCCACGCTGGGGTCACCCCGAGCGCTGCCGAAAGCCCCCACACAGCACGAACGGTCGGATTGCGTGACTTCCCGCGCTCCAGTTCCCACACATGGCTTTTCGTGAAACCCGACGCTGCGCCAAGCTCCTCAAGGCTCATGTTGCGGGCCTGACGGGTCGAACGGATACGCTCCTGAAAGCCCTCCATGTCTGGCATTACCCCGCTCACGCCCCGCCCTCCTGCGATGCGGCAAGGGCGCGGAGAGAGGCGGCGCAGAGGGCTAGGGCGGGGGTGGCGGCGGGGATACCGCGCACATTGTGATCGTTTCCAACCCAAGCCCACGCCGGCCCTAGATCATCACCGGATCCAATGTGAAACCACTTCCCGCTTGGCACCAGTGTTACCGCAGCGTCTAGAGAGAACACATACTGAGAGGGCTCTCGCCAAACATCAGTGCCGTGCAAGCTGTCAAGGAGAGGCTGCCCATCACGGCAGTCGTCTGGATGGAACCAAGCTGGGTTTTTGCGGCGCGCCTCGGAAGGTGTCTGATAGCCCCAGCCAATTGCCCGAGCTACTGCACGATTCAAAACGTTGGTCGGCTGCTCTGTTTCGCAACGCTCCGCCAGCTCGAGCAATTCAGCTTTCGTCATGATGCTTGGTCCTGTGATGCGAGGAGGTGGTGGACCTGTTCGCCCAGCGGGGTGAGGCGAAAGCGCGCCAAGCCCAGCACGCCAGAAGCGAATTCAAGCAAACCAGCGACGAAAAGATTCATCCTGACCCTGCCGTCGACCTCGCTGTACGATCTCGTCACGCTCGGGTAGGTCGTCGAAATTGCCTCCCGCTGCGCCCTCGTCAGCCTCGACGCTAGCGCTGCTATGTCGGTGGGGGTCATGCTGCTAAGTCCTTTTGTGCGGACAGGTGGGCGAGAAGCTGCGTCCCGATCCAGCGCGTGTAGGCGGGCGGGATGGCTTGCGAGAGGCCAGGCATGGTCATCCAATCGATGCCCATTGCGCGGCGTGCGTCGTCCGCGGAGAATGTCCGGCGCACCTGGTTCCTGACGACATTCTGTTGTGGAGTATTGCCGGTTATCGTGATCGTCGGCGCGTTGCCGTGGTCACACTGCGGGATCAGGCCGGGCCACCAGTTGGTTTCGAACTGGCGATGCCGGCGAAGCACGGCGCCGTCCGAGGTGCCGAGGCCGAACATCGTACCGCAGAGCACGAAGGCATCCAGCAACGGGGCGCCCATGACGTTTTCCATCACGAACGGGCGATCGATCGCGAGCAGGAGTTCGCGTGTCTGTGGGATCAGATCGACATGGTTATGCTGGTTGCCGCTGACGTTACTGATTGTCGAATGCGCCTGACACGGCGGGCTCGCATGAACGGCATCGAAGCTGGCGACGAAATCTCGATCGAGCGTGAGGCAGTCGGCCTGGATGAACTCGAACGGATATTTCGGGTGCGGCGCTATATCGACGCCGACCACATCAAAGCCGGCTTGATGGTAGCCCATGCCCGCGCCGCCGTCGCAGCAGAACAGGTCGAGGATGCGGGGCTTACCCATGGCTCGCGCCCTCATCGGCTATGAGGCGGAGGCGTCGGTCATCATCAATGCAGCGCAAAATCTGCATGTCCTGCTCGGACTTCCTGAGCATCCGTGTTAATGCGGCCTTCTGAGCCGGGGGCCATTGATCAGACACATCCACATCGTTTCCCTCGTGCATCATGAAGCCATCGACGATGAGGGAGTTCAGAACTTCGAACTCAGCGTCGGTGACGCCGATCCGATAGCCCTTCTTGAGGCGAGTGATCCTCACAGCCCCAACTCCGCGCGCTTCACTGCGACCAGTGCGATATAGCGCTCGACGGTCCAGCGGGCCTCCCATGCCTCGTAAGCACCGTCGATGCTGTAGCCGTCGCTCGGTTCGCCTTCATCGGTGTACTCATTGCCATCAAGGCCGCGTGACTTGCCGTTGTCGAACTTCCCATCCCAGCCTTTGGCGATGATTGCGGCTTCCGCCTGGCGGTAGAACTTCGACCATGCGCGGTCGCTTTTGCTCTCGGCACCCATTTCGTAATTATGCTCGCGCCGAGCAAACTCGGCATTAGTGGCGTCAAACATGCTTGCCTCCATAAGACATATGCTCTAAATAAAGCATATGCGATATGAGGTCAATAAGGCATATGCTGAATAATCCCGCCTTGGCAGAAAAAGGCATATGCGTTAGCCACCCCCGCGTGGGCAGGAAGATGCGATATCCCGAGAAGCGAGAGGCCGCTTTTGCGGAGGGCACCCTTGCGCGCATCCAGAAGGTGCTGGCCGACGAGGAGAACCAGGTGGGGTTCATCCGTGATGCCGTTGAGCGCGAGCTGGAGCGCCGGGAGAACAAGCCGTGAATCTCGTTCGGGGATAATTCGGGACTCGTGTGCAGCGTTCTTGCCGCGTTCTGCCAGACGCTGCCGCAGTCGAAAGATTATCCTTGCGCGTAAAAGGCAGGAAACCTAAGGGCTCTCGTGCGTCGGGGAGTGGCGCAGCCCGGTAGCGCGCTTGCTTTGGGAGCAAGATGTCGCAGGTTCGAATCCTGTCTCCCCGACCAACGTGGCCTTTCCCCATATGGCGAAGTTGCAGCCTGCGGTTTTGGCGAGAATCTTAACGCTTCGATGCCAGGATGCCATGGCCACCGAGGGGCCGTGATGCAATTTCCTGACGTCGATACACTCCGCCTTTGCAGCATTCTCGCATCGTCCGCTTTCGGGATTGTCTTCACGACCCTCTGGCTACGCAACCGGGCCGACAGGCACTTCGCGATGTGGGGGCTCTCCTCGCTGCTCTACGGCGGTGCCATCCTCGCATTCTGGATGACGCCGCCCGGATCGCCGGTCACGATCACCGCTCTTTATGCCCTGTTGGGGCTGACCAACGTCCTACCGGTAGCGGGTGCCAACATGCTGGACGGCGGACGCCCTCTCGCGCGCTGGATGGCTGTGGCCGTCATTGGGCCCGCCGTCGGTCATGCGCTGCCTCTCGGCCTCGCCGGCCTCGGGTGGACCGCGCCGGATGAGACCCTCCAGACGCTCGGCGACGCGCTGGGACTGTCGGCGTCGATGGGCCTTTGCGGGCTGGCGCTGGGCTTCGGGAGGGCCGCAGCGCGGTCCACCGGGCGGCGCATGGCGGGGCTTGCGATGCTCGGCTATCTGCCTGCCTATATCCTGTCGATCATAGTCACACTTCTTGCGCTTCCGGGGGCCGAGTGGGTGGCGCTGCTGGCGATGCTTTCCGACCAGCTGCTGCTTGGCGCCCTCAACCTGGGCCTGCTGTCGATCCCGGTGGAGCACGTGCAGCGCCAGCTTCGGGATGCGGCACTGCGCGATCCGTTGACCGGAACGTGGAACCGCGCCGGGCTCGATCATATCGGCGGCGGCTTTGCCGTGGCCGGCGCCGCTGCAATCGCCATCGATATCGACCATTTCAAGACGATCAACGATCGCTTCGGTCATGCCGCCGGAGACGACGTGCTTGTGGCGGTCGGTCGCGAGGCTGGCCTGCTTGCATCGACAGAGGGGGGACAGACCGCCCGGCTTGGCGGCGACGAGTTCGTCGTCCTTCTGCCCCCTGGGCGCGACGCCCGGGCGTTCGCGGCGGACCTGCTCGATCGGCTTCATGCCCTGGGGCAAGCGGGTCCCCGCTGGAGCGTCAGCATGGGGATAGGCGAAGTGCTCGTGGGCGAAGTGTCCCTCACCCACGCCATCCGCCGCGCGGATGCTTCGCTTTATGAAGCCAAGGCCCATGGCCGAGCGCGGGTCGCTGCCTGACGACGCACCTGGTCGCCCGTCAACCGTACGCCTGCTTTCTGCGCCGCGTCTCCCAACCCTTGCGGGCTGCGGCCGATCGCTGTTCGGGCGAACCGGACCTATGCGCCTTTCCTCCGCGCGAGGAAGAAACGTGGGTGTCCTTCCTGCCCCGCCCCGAGCCAGACTTGTTCCCGCCGCCGGACTCCTTGTTGACCGTGGCCCAGGCGCGCGATTCGGCTTCTTTCGTGGGGACGCCCCGGTCTTCGTAGCCGGCCTCGATATGCTTGGCCTTGCGCTTCTGCTTGTCGGTGTAGCTGCTCTTGTCGCCGCGTGGCATGAGCTCTCTCCTTCCTCGTTACCGCCCGCTTTCGGAAGCAACGAAGACGGACGCGATCGGGTTTCGCCGCAAGCCCGTGCAGAAACGAAAACGCCGCCCGCGATGGGCGGGCGGCGTTCCTTTGGCCGATCGCGCGAGGATCAGACCAGCGCGCCGTGACAATGCTTGTACTTGTTGCCCGAGCCGCAGGGGCACGGCGCATTGCGGCTGATCTGCAGGCCCGCATAAGGGTCGCCCCCGGCATCACCCGCGGCGGTGGGGCCCGAAATCCCCTGCGTCACCCGCTGCGGACTGCCCGCGAACGTGCCGAACAGTTCGGGATTGAGCGAGGAACCGTCGCCGTCGTCCGAATTGTCGAGCCCGGTGAAGGGATCGATGTGACCGGTCAGGAAGTCGGGCAGTTCCGGGAGCTGTGCCGGCTCGGGCATGCGCAGTTCGCTGACCGAGATGATGCGGGTCACGTCCTCGCGGATGGTTTCCAGCATGCGCTCGAACAGGCTGAAGGCTTCCTGCTTGTATTCGTTGATCGGCTGCTTCTGGGCGTAGGCACGCAGGAACACGACCTGACGCAGCGCGTCGAGCGTGGCGAGGTGCTCCTTCCAGTAGTGGTCGAGGCGATCGAGCAGGATCGACTTCTCGACCTGGCGCCAGATGGCCGGGTCGTCGTGCGACATCTTTTCGGTCATCTGCGTTTCGGCGAGCGACGCGATGCGTTCCTCGATGTCCTGCGGCTCGATGCCGTCCTCCTCGATCCATGCATCGAGCGGAATGTCGAGACCGAGGATGTCCCTGGTCCGCTCGCGCAGTTCCTCGACCTTCCAGTGCTCGGGGTACGAGCCGGCCGGGCAGGCATCGGCGACAATGGCGTTGACGGTGTCGTTGCGCATGTCGAGGACGACGTCGTCCACGGTCTCGGCGTCCATGATGTCGGCGCGCTGCTCGTAGATGACCTTGCGCTGGTCGTTCATCACGTCGTCGTATTCGACGACCTGCTTGCGCACTTCGTAGTTGCGCGCCTCGACCTTCTTCTGCGCCGTCTCGATCGCCTTCGACAGCCACTTCGAACCGATCGCCTCGCCGTCGGCAAGGTTGTTGTTCATCATCTTGGAGAACAGCGTGTCGGGCCCGAAGATGCGCAGGAGGTCGTCCTCGAGGCAGAGGTAGAACTTCGACAGGCCCGGATCGCCCTGACGGCCCGAACGGCCGCGCAGCTGGTTGTCGATGCGGCGGCTTTCGTGGCGCTCGGTGCCGATGACGCAGAGGCCGCCGGCGGCGAGGACCAGACGCTTCTGTTCGCCGACCTCGGCCTTGATCTTGAGAATCGCGGCGTCGCGTTCAGGGCCTTCCGGCACGTCGCGCAGTTCGTCCTCGACGCGGAACTCGACGTTGCCGCCGAGCTGGATGTCGGTGCCGCGGCCGGCCATGTTGGTAGCGATCGTCACCGCGCCAAGGCTGCCCGCCTGCGCGACGATGTGCGCTTCCATTTCGTGGAAGCGGGCGTTCAGGACCGAGTGCTTGACGCCCTCCTTGTTGAGGAAGTCCGACAGCAGTTCCGACTTCTCGATCGAGACGGTGCCCACGAGCACCGGCTGGCCGCTTTCGTACTTGGTGCGGATCAGCTTGGCGATGGCGGCGAACTTGTCGAGCGTGTTCTTGTAGAACTCGTCCTCCTCGTCGACGCGCATCACGGGCACGTTGGTCGGGATGGTGACGACGTTCATCTTGTAGATGTCGTAGAACTCGCCCGCCTCGGTCGCGGCGGTGCCGGTCATGCCCGAGAGCTTGGGGTACATGCGAAAGTAGTTCTGGAAGGTGATCGAAGCCAGCGTCTGGTTCTCGGGCTCGATGCGGACACCTTCCTTGGCTTCGACCGCCTGGTGGAGGCCGTTCGACCAGCGGCGACCGTCCATCATGCGGCCGGTGAACTCGTCGATGATGACGACCTTGTCGTCCTTGAGGATGTAGTCGGTGTCGCGCTTGAACATGACTACGGCCTTGAGGCTTTGGTCGAGGTGGTGGACCACCTGCGTGTTCTCGACGTCGTAGAGGTTCGAGCCTTCGAGCAGGCCGGCGGCCTCGAGCATGCGCTCGGCCTTCTCGACGCCGTCCTCGGTGAGGCTGATGTTCTTGGTCTTCTCGTCGGCCTCGTAGTCCTCGGGGACCAACTGCTTCACGATCGCGTCGACCTGGACGTACAGCTCGGACTTGTCGTCCGTTGGGCCGGAGATGATGAGCGGGGTACGGGCCTCGTCGATCAGGATCGAGTCGACCTCGTCGACGATCGCGAAGTTGAAGGGGCGCTGCACCATCTGGCTGCGCTCGTGCTTCATGTTGTCGCGCAGGTAGTCGAAGCCGAATTCGTTGTTGGTGCCGTAGGTGATGTCGGCGCCGTAGGCCTCGCGGCGCTCGTACTCGTTGAGATTGGGCACGATCACGCCGACCGTCAGGCCGAGGAAGCCGTGGAGACGCTCCATCTGCTCGGCGTCGCGGCGGGCGAGGTAGTCGTTCACGGTGACGACGTGGACGCCCTTGCCTTCGAGCGCATTGAGGTAGGTCGCGGTGGTGGCGACCAGCGTCTTGCCTTCGCCGGTGCGCATCTCAGCGATCTCGCCGCGGTGAAGCACCATGCCGCCGATCAGCTGCACGTCGAAGTGGCGCATGCCGAACACGCGGCGCGAAGTCTCGCGCACGGTGGCGAAGGCTTCGGGCAGGAGGTCATCGAGGCTGGAGCCATTGGCGAGCATCTCGCGGAACTTGGGAGTCTGGGCCGCCAGTTCCTCATCGCTCATGGCTTCGAGCACGGGCTCGAAGGCGTTGATCTGCGCGACGATCTTGTCGAGCGACTTGACGTAACGCTCGTTGGACGAGCCGAAGATGGACTTGACGAGTGCGCCGAGCATGGCGGGAAATCCCTGTTTTTCGTGGATGCGTATGATCGAAGGTCGCGCGCGCCGACCATGGGCCGGGCGCGTCAGAAGCTCGCGAGAAGGCGAAGAGTTGCGCGCAGCCCGGCGTTATTCGCGGGCGCGGTCTATGCCTGTGAGCACCGTCGCCACCACGACCGGAACCGGCGCGGCGATGCGCGGCAGGGCATGGAGGCGGGTATTGCGCAGCCCCGGTTCGGGCAACCGCGCGAGAGCGACGGGCGCCCGCGGCGCCTTGGCTGCGACCAGTTCGCGCGGCGCCACCAGCTGCGTGCTCGCAACCTGCGACACGCGCGCGTCGGCGGGGCCGATCTGCGCGGCAAGGCCCGTCAGCAGGGCAAGCAGGGTCAGGAGCAGGCGATGGGCCATCGGTGAGCAGATAAGGAGCCATCTGCGGCGTGTCCACCGCCAACCGCGCGGAATCCGAAAAGGTTTGCTGCGAGCATCCCTGCGCCCGCCCAGCGCTAACCCGGTCTTTACCTTGTTCGCTCTAAGCGGACACGATGACCACGGCGGTAACCGACAGGTGTGGAGAATCCGGACGCCTCGTCCTGCTTGACGGCCTGCGCGGCGTCGCGGCGCTCGGTGTGGTGCTGTTCCACGCCGACCTCGGCGGGCCAGGCGCGGTGTTCTCGCGCGGTTACCTGTTCGTCGACCTGTTCTTCCTGCTGTCCGGCTTCGTGCTCGCGCGGGCCTTCGAACACCGCTTCGCCGAAGGGCTCGAGGCGAAGGCGTTCCTGCGCCAGCGCCTGCGCCGCTTCCTGCCGATGGTCACCGCCGGTGCCGTGCTGGGCCTGGTTGCCACCCTCGGCCGAGACTACCCGCTCCTGACCTGCTTCATGGCTCTGGCAGTCTCGGGAGCGATGATCCCACTGCCGGCGGCGACGATGTTCCCGCTCAACCCGCCGCAATGGTCGCTGATGATCGAACTGGTCGCGAACGGCCTCCATGCGCGCTGGCTTCACCGTGTGCCGATGGCTCGGCTGGCGCTGTTCGCCGGTGCATGTGCGATCGGCATGGCGGCACTGATGGCGAAGGCCGGCAGCGGAGATCTCGGCTCTGGCTTCGCCCAGCTCCCCGCCGGCCTGCTCCGCGCCGGCTGGTCCTATACCCTCGGCATAGTCCTGGCCCGCGTATGGAGCGGCAGGCGCCCCGCCCCGCTTGCCGACTGGCGCATCGCGCTGCTGGCGCCGCTTCTGGCCGTAACCGCTCTGCCGTTCCTCCCGCTGCCGGTATGGGCGGGCGACGTGCTCGTCATCACGGCCGTATTTCCCGCCCTCTTCTGGACCGCTGCGAGCGCCGTCCCCACGGCGCCGGCCCAGCGCCCGCTCGCCGCGCTGGGCGCGATCTCGTTCCCGCTCTATGCCATCCACTTCCCTATCCTGAATGCGGCCGACCTCCTGGGCGGTGAAAAAGGACGCGCCGCGGGCGTTGGCGCGGCCATCGTCGCATCCGTGGCACTGGCTATCGCCACCGCGCGGCGCAGTTCGGGACGCAGGCGGCCTTCCGCCAAGCAGCCAGCCTTCGCCGACGCCTGACGTACAGCCCTACTCGACCGGGAGGACCTCGATCTTCGTGGTCACCCGGAAGCGGCGCCGGACCGGCTCGCCCTTGTCATCGACATAGGGTTCGAACTGGCCGTTGGCGCATGAGCGCCTGGCCTTCTCGAGTTCTTCCCCCGCCAGTCCCGGCACCTTCAGGATGCAATCGCGCACCGAGCCGTCGGCTTCGACGATGAACGAGGTTTGCGTTTCCATGGGCTGTGGCAACGGCTTGGGATCGTTCATCTTCCAGACCACACGGCTGGCGTAAGTGCCCCATATCGGCTTGCCCTTCCGGTCGCGGGCGGGATCGAACACCGCTCGCTGGGTGATGAGGTTGCAGGCCGTATCGTCGAGTACCGCCACGCCGCTGCTGATCGTGACGATGCATTCGCTGACGCGCCCCTTCGGATCGACCTTCAGCTGGAACGAGACCGCACCCTCGGCCTGGTCCATCACCGCGGTCGAGGGATAGTCCTTGGGCGTGAACCAGCGCCCCGGATCCCCCAACGGCACGGCCTCGCGGGGGGTATCCGTGCGGGCAGATGCGGCCGGGGCCTGCGGCACAGGCGTGACAGGGGCGGACGAAGGAACGAGAGCAAGTCCCGTGAGGAAAAGCGCGATGGTCATGCCCTTGGTATGAAGGCCGTTGCCGCGCTCGTAAACGCCCTGCCCGCGCGTGTCGGCGATGCCGCTCTTGACCTGTCATCAACTCGCGCTAGGCCCTCCGGCCATGGCCTATCCCATCTCCCCGCTCGCATCGCCCTTCCCCGCCCTGCCCGCGATTGCCGGCGTCACACCGCACGTCGTGCGGGCTGGCTACAAGGACTGGGGCCGCTGCGACCTCACCTATGTCACCTTCGAGGAGGGCACCGCCGTCGCCGGGGTGTTCACCCGCAACCTCTGCTGCTCGACCGAAGTGGAACTGGGCCGCGAGAACGTCGCGCAGGGACGTGCCCGCGCTCTGGTGGTGAATGCCGGCAATTCCAACGCCTTCACCGGCTACCGCGGCCGCGAGGCGGTGGAGCAGATCATGGAGCAGGTCTCGGCGCATATCGGCTGCGCGCCCAGCGAGGTCTTCGTCTCCTCCACCGGGGTGATCGGCGTTCCCCTGCCCAAGGACAAGGCGCGCGAGGGCGTGGCGAAAGCGCTCGATGCGGCGCCCTGCACCTGGGAAGATGCCGCAAACACGATCGCCACGACCGACACCTTCGCCAAGGGCGCCACGGCGACCGCCATGATCGGCGGCACCAAGGTCACGATCAGCGCCATCATCAAGGGCTCGGGCATGATCGCGCCCGACATGGCGACGATGCTCGGCTACCTGTTCACCGACGCGGCGGTCGAACCCGGGTTCCTGCAGGCGTGCCTCTCCGCCGCGAACGAGCGCACGTTCTCATGCATCACGGTCGATTCGGACACCTCGACCAGCGACACCGTGCTCGCCTTCGCCACCGGCAAGGCCGGCAATGCACCGATCGCCTCGTTCCAGAGCGAGGGCGCCCACGCCTTCGCCGCTGCGGTACACGACGTATGCCGTCAGCTTGCTCACCTCGTCGTGCGCGACGGCGAAGGCGCGCAGAAGTTCATCGCCGTGAGCGTCACCGGCGCGGTCTCGGACGAAAGCGCGAGGCGGATCGGCATGGCGATCGCCAACTCGCCGCTGGTCAAGACCGCCATCGCCGGCGAGGACGCCAACTGGGGCCGCGTCGTCATGGCCGTTGGCAAGGCAGGCGAACCCGCCGACCGCGACAGGCTCTCGATCGGCTTCGGCGGCACCTGGGCTGCGCGTGAAGGCCTGCCGCTCGCCGACTACGACGAAGCCCCCGTCTCTGCGCACCTCAAGGGTCAGGACGTGACCATCGAGGTCGACCTCGGCCTCGGCGACGGCAGCGCGACCGTGTGGACCTGCGATCTCACGCACGGTTACATCTCGATCAACGCCGACTACAGGAGCTGACGATGGCAGGCCCCGCATTCACCCTCTGGGGGCGGCTCAACTCCCACAATGTCAAGAAGGTCGCCTGGTTCGCAGAGGAACTGGGCCTGAACTACGTGCGCCGCGACATTGGCGGGCAGTTCGGTTTCACCGACGACTACCTCGCCAAGAACCCCAACCGCCTGATCCCGATGATCGAGGACGGCAAGGTCACCTTGTGGGAATCCAACGCGATCCTGCGCTACATGGCCGCCGAATACGGCGGCGAGCGCTGGTTCCCGCGCGACCCGATCGACCGCGCCCTCGCCGACCGCTGGATGGACTGGCAGTTCGCCTATGCCGACGCCCAGCGGGTCCCTTTCCTGGCCTTCGCCCGCACGCCGCAGGAGCAGTGGGACCAGGACGCCATCGCACGCGGCATGGCCGACTGCGCCCGCCACATGACCGTTTTGGAGAAGTACCTCGGCGAGAAGCCGTGGCTCTCCGGCGGCCAGTTGGGCATCGGCGACATCCCCATGGGCGTCTATGCGTACACGTGGTTCAGCCTCCCCTTCGACAAGCCGGAGTTTCCGGCCGTGGCCGCCTGGTACGAGCGCATCAGGCAGAGGCCTGGTTTTGCCTCGCAAGTCATGATCCCGCTGACATGATGACATCCGCCCTCCACATCGCCGTCGAGGCGATTATGCGCGAGGCCAGCGAACGCGCGATCTTGCCGCGCTACCAGGCGCTCGCCGCCAGCGAGATCGACAACAAGGCGGCGGACGACGTCGTCACCATCGCCGACCGCGATGCCGAGGCTTTGCTGACCGACCGTCTCGCAGCGCTGCTGCCTGAAGCGGCGGTGGTGGGTGAGGAAGCGGTTTTCGCCGACCCATCGGTGATGGAGCGCCTGAAGCACGGCCTTTGCTGGATCGTCGACCCGCTCGACGGCACCAACAACTTCGCCGCCGGCAAGCCGCCCTTCGGCGTCCTCGTCGCGCTGGCGGACGGGGGCGACATCCTCGGCGGCTGGATTCTCGACTGCCTGACCGGCCGCTTCTGCCGCGCCGCGCCGGGCGAAGGCGCCTGGATCGATGGCGAACGGATCACCGCCCGTACCACCGGCGAGGACCCGCCGGTCGCGGCGATCTCCACCATCTTCCTCGACGAAGGCGCGCGCGACAAGGTCCTGACCCACATCGCCCCGCACTACCGCCTCGTCGATATCCCGCGCTGCGCCGCCGAGCAGTATCCCCGGTTGGTCAGCGGCACCAACGACATCTCGGTGTTCAACCGCACCCTGCCTTGGGACCATGCGGCAGGCGTGCTGTTTCTCAACGAAGCCGGCGGCAAGGCCGCGCGCCCCGACGGCAGTCCCTACTGCGCCGACGAATACGAACGCCGCGATCTCATAGGTGCTTCAAGCCCCGCGCTTTGGGACGAGTTCGCCGCCATCGCCGCCAGGATCGCCTGACACGAAAAAGCCCCCGCCGCTTCTCAGCGGCAGAGGCCTTTCAACATATCCGACCGATCAGGCCGAAGGGCTCAAAGCTCGCTTTCAAGCCAGCCCTTGAGCGCGTTCTTCGGCGCCGCCCCGAGCTTCTGCGCGACCGCCTTGCCGTCCTTGAACAGCACCAGCAGCGGGATCGACTTCACGCCGATCTCGGCCGGGATGCCGGTGTTGGCCATGATGTCCATCTTGGCGATGGTGACCTTGTCGGCCAGTTCCTCGCCGATCTCTTCCAGGGCCGGGCCGATCATCTTGCACGGGCCGCACCAGTCCGCCCAGAAATCGACGAGAACGGGCTTGTCGGACTTGAGGACGTCGTCCTCGAAGCTGGCGTCGGTAACGGCAATGGTCGACATCTAAGGAACTCCTGAAAAACGATTGAGCAGCAATCTAGGGATGAAACGAAAGGACGCAACGGCGGCGCGGCGAAAGCTTTACTCGCGCACCGCCAAGTCGGGCTTGTGGAGCGCCAGCAGTTCGGCCGGCACCGCGATCAGGCGGGGCACGGCGGTGTAGAGCAGCGCCACCTCGATCACGCGACCGGGGAACGTCGCCTCAAGCGCGGCGGCATAGGCTCCCATCTGCCGCAGCACGCCCACCGGCACGGCATCGACGGTCTCGGGGGGACGCCGCGCGCTCTTGTAATCGACCAGGCGCACACGGCCGGGTTCTATGACAAGCCGGTCGATCGTGCCGGCCACCACCTGCCCGCCGACCACCGCCGCCACCGGCACTTCGGCGAGACTATCTGGCGTGAAAAGGTCTGCCCACGCGGGGTTACCCAGCACCGCCAGCGCGCTCGCCAGCAGGGCGCCGCGATCCGCAAGCTCAAGGTCGGCCGCGTGGCGCTCCAGCCAGGCCTGTCCCGCCGCTTCCCGACGGTCGGGACCGACATCGGGCAGCCGCTCGAGCAGCTTGTGGACCAATGTGCCGCGCCGCGCTGCATCGCGTCCGGCACCGGGTGGGAACGGCGGATCGGGCGCATCCTCCTCGCCGAGCGCCGAGGGCGCAAGTGGCCGCGGCGGGCGTGGTTCGGCCGGTGGGACCCGTCCCAGCCAAGCGGGGAGCGGATCGCGCAACTCGAACTGCGGCGCACCGGCCGCGACCGGGACCGGATCGACCAATGCGCCGTGCTCGCAGCGCCCCCCCCAGATCGGGTCCGCCATCTCCGCGTCGGGGTGAAAAATCTCCCGCAGCCGGGCATACCAGCTTTTGGGACTGGGCCCGTCGCGATCCTTGGCACCGAGCGCGCCGCCGACGAACAGCGCCTCCTCGGCGCGGGTCATGGCGACGTAGAGAAGCCGCCAGTGCTCCTGTTCATCCGCGCTGCGCGCCTCCTCGATATACGCGGCGATGCGGCCCTGCTTTTCGTCCTTCGACAGAGGCGGGAGCGGAATGGCGCGGGCCTCGTTCGCGGGATCGGGCAGGTCCAGCCCGCGCTCGCGCGCATTGTCCGGGTTGCTGGTGGCGTCGGCGAGGATGACGATCGGGGCCTGCAACCCCTTCGAGCCATGCACCGTCATGACCCGCACGAGGCCCGAGGCATTGTCCGCCTCCCGCTTCAGCTCGCCGTCGCCCGCATCGAACCAGGCCAGGAATCCGGCGAGGCTGGGGGTATCGGTGACCACGTAGGCCTTGGAGGCATTGACCAGTTCGTCGATCGGATCGTTGGCCTCTGTCCCCAGCCGCGCCACCAGCCGGCGCCGCCCCTGCCACGGGCCGACCAGCAGCCAGTGCAGCAGGTCCTGCGGGGGATGGAAATCGGCCTTGGCGAGGAGATCGCCCAATTGCGCCATGACGGCGCCCACCTCCGGCTCGCGCGAGCGGCGCAGGTGGTCCCACAGGTGCGTGTACCGGGGCCGCCAGGCATGAGCCAGCAACTGCTCCTGGCTCCACCCGACGAGCGGCGACACCAGCAGCGAGGCCAGGTTCAGGTCATCGAGAGGCTGCACGGCGAAGCGTAGCGCCGCGACGAGGTCCTTGACCGCAAGCGGCGCGCCGAGGCGCAGGCGGTCGACACCCGCCACCGGCACACCCGCCGCATGGAGCCGGGCGACGATCAGTCCGGCCAGTTCCTTGCGCTGACGCACGAGCACCATGATGTCGCCTGCACCGGCCCGGCGCCTGCCGCCCTTGACCAGCGTCAGGCCCGGCCCGTGCCGGTCGAGCCACTCGCGCACCTGAAGCGCGATACGCTCGGCCATCTGGCGGTCGGGGCGGGAGAGCCAGTTCGGTGCGGTGCCGTCCTCGTCCTCGCCGGTTTCTTCGTCCTCGTCCTCGGCGCCTTCACCCACCGGTCGCCATAGCGCCACGTAACCGGGGCGGTCCTGTCCCTCGTGGCGCTCCGGCGGAGCAGCGAGCCCGAAGTTCTCGTGCCCGACGCCCGCGATCGCCTTGTCGACGAAATCGAGCACGGTCTGCGCGGTGCGGAAGGATCGGTCGAGCCCGAGTTCCAGCAGGTCGCGCGGTGCGAAGTTGCTGCGCAGGACCTGCGCATTCTGCGCCGCCTCGCCCATCTCGCGGCGCACGCGGTCGGCGGCGCGGCGGAAGTTTTCGGGGCTCGTGCCCTGGAAGCGGAAGATCGCCTGCTTGTAGTCGCCGACCACGAAGAGCGTGCGCATCAGTCCTTCCGGACGGTCGTCGTGCTGGCCGAGGCCGGCCCAGAACTCGCCCGCCATGGCGAAGATGATGTCCCACTGCGCGGCGTTGGTGTCCTGCGCCTCGTCGACGAGGATGTGGTCGAAGCGGCGGTCGAGCTTGTAGCGGATCCAGTCGGCCTGCGCCCGGTTGCCGAGCAGATCGGCGGCGCGGCGGATCTGGTCGTCGAAGTCGATCAACCCCTCGCGCTGCTTGGCCTCGTCCCAGGCGAGCGCGAAGGCGCGGCCCAGCCGCAGCGCAGGCACAAGCCGGTCCGCGAGAGACAGCAGGGCCCGCGCCGAACGGATCGCCGTGATGCATCCGACCACGCGGGCGCAATATTCGGGATAGTCCGGGTCGAGCTTGTCCTGCGACTTGCTGGCCTTGGGCTCACCCTTCTGGGTGAGGAATAGGGCGGCAATAGCGTCGAGACTAGACAGCCTTTGCGCCGCATCGCCAAGCAGCCACTCGCTGATCGCATCGACGGCGGCGAGACCGGTCTTGGTGCCCCACTCGTGGTTCACCTCCATGCATCTGCGCAGCGAGGCGACGTCGAACGCATCGTCCGCGCATTGCCCGGCGAGCCAGTCGCCGTCCACGTCGGGCGACAGGCCAACGAGGCGCAGTACATTGGCGCGCATGTCTCCCGCCTGCCAGCCGCCGGCCCCAAGCCACGCCGAGCGCGCCGAAGCACAGCGCAGGAGGAACGCCATCACGGCATCGGGCCCATGGCGCAGCGACAGCTGCTCCACCGCCGTGAGCAGTTCCGTATCGCCGAAGGGGTCGTCCTGCGCCGTCACCAGGAGGTCGGCCAGCACCTGCCGCGCCAGCAGGTCGCGCTCGCGCTCCTCCATCGGGCGGCTGCCGGGAATGAGATCGGCCTCCTGCGGGAAAGTCGCCAGCAGCCACTGCGAGAAGGCGTGGATGGTGTCGATGCGAAGGCCCCCGCCCGGACTGTCGAGCACCGCGGCGAACAGCGTGCGGGCGCGCGCGCGATTGTCGGCGCTGCCCTCGGCCCCGATCGCGGCGAGGCGCATGCCGAGTTCGACGTCGTCCAGCCGCACCCACTCCGCCAGCGTACCGTTGATGCGCGCGGCCATCTCGGTCGCGCCGGCCTTGGTGAAGGTCAGGCACAGAACCTGCGAGGGATCGACGCCGGGCTGCAGCAGAAGGCGCAGCACGCGCGAGGACAGCACCTGCGTCTTGCCGGTGCCGGCGGACGCGGAGAGCCACACCGTCTCCTGCGGATTGACCGCGCGCATCTGGTTGCCGTGGAGCGGGTGTACCGCAGCCGGGCCGCTCATGGCGCGTTCTCCGCGTCGCTGCGGCTGGAACCGCCGAGCGAGGTGATCCATTCGTCGAGGCGCATCAGCTGGTCGTAGTCCGCATAGCTGCCGAGTTCGGGGTTGAGCCGGGCGGTGAAGGGTTCGGCGCCAAGAATCCAGCGGTCGAGCGCATCGTCGAGGAAGCGCTGCGTCTCGGGCAGGAAATCCTCACGCGGGATGCCCGATTTCTTGCGGCCTTCCAGCACCGGCTCGAACACATAGCCCATCGCGCCGTCCTTGGCCTTCGCCATCGACCAGTATTCGAAGCCCTCGGCCTTGCCTTCGATGCCTTCGAAGCCGCCCGCCTCGGCGATCAGGCCGACCAGCCCGAGCTGGAGCGAAAAGCCTTCCTGCACGCGCCGACCCGTCGGCGGCTGCCCGGTCTTGTAATCGACCACCGCGAGGCTGCCGTCCTCGTGCCGGTCGAGGCGGTCGGCGCGGCCATGGATGCGCACGCCCCTGTGCAGCATGTCGCCCTTTGCCTCGACGTCGAGGACGGCCCGGCCCGCGGCCTTGCCGGCGAGGATCATCGCCTCGAACGTCTCGAGCGCGGCGGAAAGGCGTGGCCACCACAGCACCCGCATCAGGGGGTGCGCATTCTTCTCGACGAGCACGTCCTGGGCGATCGCATGAAGCCCGCCCTCGGGCTCGCCCGCCTTGTGCCAACGCTCCATGATGAGGTGCGCGACGTCGCCCTTCCACGCCGCGCTCGGCTCCGCATCGAGCGCGTCGATGCTGCGCAGCCCCAGGATCGTGCTGGCATAGAACTGATAGGGATCCCCGCGAAGCCGATCGAGCCCGGTGACGGAAACGGCGACACGGCGCTGTTCCTCGGACGGCATCGGCTCCGGACGCGGATGGGGCGGGACCGAGGCGGCATCGTCGATGAGACGCGCCAGGCGCAGCGCATCGCGCTCCACATGCCGTTCCAGCTGGTCGCCCAGCATCGCGCGAACGCGTAGGACGAAGCGCGAGGAGATGACCGGCCCGCCCTCGTCCCTCTGCGCCCAGCTCAGCACGACTTCGGGTGCGCCGAGCGTGGCGGCAAGATCGTGCGCGGCCAGACCGATGCGGAAGTCCGCGCCCGGCACCCCGAGCGCGCGCAGCACGGCCGGCGGCAGCAGCGAGTCCTGCGCCGGGCTGGCCGGCCAGACGCCTTCGACGAGGCCGCCGCAGATGACGAGGTCGGCGCGGCTCATGCGCGCTTCGAGCAGGCCGTAGATCGAGACGCGCGGGTGGCCGCCCCAGGGCGGGCGCACCGACACGCGGTCCATCGCGTCGCGCAGCACCGCGTGCAGTTCGCGCGGATCGAGCAGCGTACCGGCCGCCGCCGCCGCGCCGCGAAGTTCCTCGACGAAGCCGCTGAGGGCGCGCCCGTCCGCCCCGTCCCAAATCGTTTCGCCGCACAGCGCTTCCGCTGCATCGGCGAGCCGTCCGAGCAGCGCCTCCAGCGGTTCGGCATCGCCGAGCGCCAGCAGCGGGGCGAGCACCGCGTCGACCTCGCTCCACCAGTCGCCGAGCTTCGCCTCGGCGGCACGCGCCGCCAGCGGGGCGAGGCCGATGCCGGGCCGCGGGCCGCGCAGCGCCAGGTCGAGCCGCCGCGCATTCTCCAGCCAGCGGGCGCGGCGCTCGCCGGCCCCGGTGAGCGGATGGACGAGCAGGGCGACGAGCGGCACCGGCGCGGCCTGTTCGGCGACGACTTCCGCCAGCAGCAGCATGAGCCGCCCGGCGGCGGTCTGCGGCAACGGCCGACCGGCGGTATCATCGGCCTCGATTCCCCAGCGTTCGAGATGGGCGACCACGCGCGCCGCCAGCCCCCGGTCCGGAGAGACCAGCGCGACGCGGCGTTCGGGCGTTTCCAGCGCCTCGCGGATGAGCACCGCGATCGCCTGCGCCTCTTCGCCCGGATGCGTGCTTTCCATCAGGCGCACCCCCGAGAGCCGCCGGTGTTCGGCCGGCAGCGCGACCCACGACGCCGAAGCGCGCGGCGGCAGGAACAGGCTCGATATCGCGCGGCTGCGCTCGGGCGGCGCCGCGGCCAGGCCCGAACGATGCCATTGCCGCACCTCGCCGCGTCCGACGCCCATGCGGTTGAGCAGCAGCTTGAGGTGATACTGCGGGTGGGTCACCGCGTCGCCCCGGCCGAACGGGGGATCGTCGTGCTGCGCGGGATTGCCGGCGGTCCCGAGTTCGTCCCAGACCTCGTCCGCCAGCGACAGGTCGAGGTCGGGCAGGACCACGCTGCCCTGCTCCATCTCGCTGACCACCCGCAGCAGGCGCGCCAGCGAGGGCGAGGCGCCGGTGATGCCGGCCGCCATGACCGGATGGGCGGGCGGGGTTTCGCGCCAGCGCGCGGCGGCGTGGTCGAACAGGCGGTTGCGCCGCTCGGGCGCGTCGATCTCGCCCCTGCTCGCCAGTTCGGCGATCCAGTGCTGCTGCACCTTGAGGAACGTGCGGGTGTTGTCGGTCCAGTGTCCGGCCATGTCGCCGACGATGCCGATCACGCGGTCGGACAACAGGTCGATCGGCGCGATGCCCTCCGCCATCAGGCGGTCCATCGTGCGCCCGATCTCCCAGGCGCGGCGCAGCAGGGCGGCGCCCTTGCCGGCGGCATGGCCCTCGACTTCGCGCAGGTAATGCGCGAGCCGCAGCCAGCGGCGCGTCGGATCGGCGGCGGGCGCAATGTCGGCCGCGCCCAGCGGGTCGAGCAGCGGACCCAGCGTCTCGTCGAGATCGAGGTCGCCCACCACGACCATGCGCGGCAGCAGCATGCCGGTGCCGGAGTGGCGCACGAAAGCCTCGGTCATCGTGCGCACCGTGCGGCGGCTCGGCAGCAGCAGCGTCAGGCGGGCGAGGCCCAGCTCGCCTTGCGAATGACGCGGAACCAGGCCCGCGACCAGGGCGTCGGCAAAGCCGCGATGGGCCGCGATCGAGTAGACTTTCGGGCGCCGCCGATCAGGCGAAGCCCTGTCAGGCACGCGTCAGCCACTCTTCGGTCGGCCTGATCGCGGATGGCTCGCCCACCTCGAACCACAGGCCCATGTGGGAGATGCCGTAGAGCCGGCCTTCCTCGATCGCCCGGCTCCACAGCAGGTTGGTCGAGAACGGACCTTCCGGCGCATCGCGCAGCAGCCGGTGCGACACGAGCTGGATGCCGGTGTAGATGAACGGCGCGACCCGCCCCGGACGGCGGCGGCTGACGCGGCCTTCGGGATCGAGGTGGAAGTCTCCCTCCCCCCGGTAGTTGAGCGCGCGGGTGTGCGGGACCATCAGCAGCAGCGCATCCATCCGCTCGGGGTCCCAGCCCTGCGACAGTTCCGCGAAGACGTCCGTTGGCCCATCGAGCCAGATATTGTCGCTGTTGAGGCAGAAGAACGGGTCGGGCAGCAGCGGCGCCGCCTTGACCATGCCGCCGCCGGTTTCCAGCAGCTGCTCGCGCTCGTCCGACAGGACCACTGCCGGCGCGGTCCTTCGCACCTTGAGGTGCCCTTCCAGCGCATCGGCCATGTAGTGCGCGTTCACCACCGCCCTCGCCACGCCCGCACTGCGGAGCTTGTCGAGCGCGTGGTCGATCAGCGACTTGCCGCCGACGCGCACCAGTGGCTTGGGCTGGCTGGCAGTGAGCGGGCGCATCCGTTTGCCCAGCCCTGCGGCCAGGATCATCGCCGTGTCGCTGGCAAGCGGTTTTCCGGTCATCGCTCGAACGTGCCCCCGTCGGCATCGCGAAGCTGTGCCGGTATGTTCGCATCGAACCAGGCCGCGACGGGCGCCAGCGCCGGATGCGCGAGGTCACGCTCCAGCAGGGCCCATACGCGCGGGATCAGGTCGAGGTAGCGCGGCTTGCCGTCGCGCCGCCACAGCCGCACGAAGATGCCGATGATCTTGGTGTTGCGCTGCGCGCCGAGCCGGGCGTAGTCGGCCAGCAGCGTGTCGGCATCGGCGCCGGAGCGCTGGACGTAGTGATCGAACATCGCCGCCTCCAGATCGGGAGACACGTCGCGGCGGGCGTCCTGCAGCAGCGAGACGAGATCATAGGCCGGATGCCCCACCAGCGCGTCCTGGAAGTCGAGCAGGCCCTGCTTCTCCAGGCTGCCGAGCAGCATGATGTTCTCGGCATGGTAGTCGCGCAGCACGGTGACGCCGGGGCGCTGGCGGCCGAGCAGTTCGCCCATGACCTGCTCCCACGCCGTGACGAAACCTGCGGAGTCCACGTAGAGGTTCTGCGCGGTGCAGTACCAGTCGATGAACAGCCGCGCCTCGCGCTGGTACTCGGCCAGCGAGTAGTCGAGGAAGGGGCCGGGCGGGAGCTGATGCAGCTTCGCCAGTTCGCTGACGGCGGCGGTGTAGATCGCCGTCTCGTCGTCGGGCCACTGGTCGAGGTAGTCGCGCATGCGCGCCTCGCCGAAGTCCTCCAGCAGCACGAGCCCGCGCCCGGCGTCCTCGGCAAGGATGCGGGGCGCGCGCATGCCGTTGTCGTCGAGCCAGTGCGCGGCGCGCAGGAACGGTTCCGGATCCTCGTTCGGAGGCGGCGCGTCCATCAGCATGGCCGTCTCCCCGTCACCGTTACGGATACGGAAGTAACGCCGGAAGGAGGCGTCGCCGGGCAAGGGCTCGACCGCGGATCCGCCCCAGCCGGCAGCGGCGAGGAAAGTGTCGAGGCCTTCGGGCAGGAGCGTGGGATTCGTGTTCATGTCGGCAACCGCCCTAACCAATCCGCCCCGCCTTCGACAATGGCGATCCTGCCCTCTCCCGCAGTTTCCAGCCCAATCGAAAGGCAACCCGGCTCATGGGAGAAGCCGCCGGCATGATCCGGCCACTCGGCGAGGAGCGCGGCGCCGTCGCGGTAATCGTCGAGGCCGATCTCCTGCGCCTCGTCGGGGTGTTTGAGGCGATAGAAGTCGGCATGGACCAGCGGCAGGCGCACGTCGGGCGGGTCGTAGACTTCGATGATCGCGAAGCTGGGGGACGGAACTTCGCCCTCGTGCCCCAGCCCGGCGATGATCGCGCGCGCCAGCGTGGTCTTGCCCGCACCGAGACCGCCGGTAAGCGCAACGACGTCGCCTGGACGCAGCGCCCCGGCGATCGCGCGGCCGAACCGGTCCATCGCGGCGAGATCGGGAAGCGCGATCATGGCAGTTCGATCATCGCACTGGTGCCCTTGCCGGGCTCCGAAACCAGCCGCAGCGCGCCGCCGTGGGCTTCGACCAGCTGGCGGGCGAGCGGGAGGCCGAGGCCGCGCAGGCGGTCGACGCTCTTGCCGTCCGCACTGACCTTCATCCCGTCGAGCGCGCGGGCGAGGCTGCGGCTGTCCATGCCCTGCCCCTTGTCCTGCACGAGGATCTGCAGCGCATCGCCGTCACCCGAGGCGACCTTGCGGCGCGAGAGCCGCACGAGGATGCGTCCCCCGCGCGGGGAGGCAGATATGGCATTATCCACGATGTGGCCGACCGCCCGCGCCAGCCGCCGCCGGTCGGCGACGAGAGGCCGCATCAGTCCGTTTGCCTGCAGGTCGAGCGTCAGCCCGGCCTTCTGGAGCCGCGCCGCCCGCTCCTCGACGACGCCGCGTACGAACGGCATCGGGTCTATCTCTTCCAGCTTGAGCGGCAGCAGGCCCGCCTCGCTCTGCGAGAGGTCGAGCAGGCTGTCGATGTGCTCGCCCAATTGCGCGGAGGCGCCGATGATCGAGGTCACGTAGTCCTTGCCCGCGTCACTCAGTTCGCCGCCGAGGCCGATCTCGAGCATTTCCGCGAAGCCGCCGATCGAGGTCAGCGGCGTGCGCAGTTCCTTGCTCATGTTGGCGAGGAAGCGGGTCTTGATCGTGTCCGCCTCGATCAGCGCGGCGTTGCTTTCGCGCAGCGCGTCCTCGGCCTTCTGCGAATCGGTGATGTCGAGCACGGCGAGCAGCCCGTTGCCGTCCGGCAGCGGCACGCCCGCGAATTCCAGCATACGCCCGTCCGCCAGCGCGATCCGCCCGCCGGTCTGGGTACGGTCGAGCGTCGCGGCCCGCACGACGTTGCCGACCGTCTCCGCCTCGACCGGACGCCTGAGGCGCGCGGCGATCTTGCGCAGCAGCGCCTCGATGTGGGGATGGGTGTCGAGGAAGTCGTCGTCGAGGCCCCAGTCGGCGGCAAAGCGGCGGTTCCAGATCTGCATGCGGCCGTCGGGCGCGAAGACGGCGATCGATTCGAACAGGCTGTCGAACGTTGCGGTGCGGGTGCGCAGCAGCGTGTCGCGCACGGCCGAGAGGCGCAGCTGTTCGGTGCGGTCCTCGACGATGAGCAGCAGCCCGCCGTCCGGCACCGGCTGGGCGACGATGCGCAGGTGCGTGCCGTCGGCCAGTTCCCAGGGTTCCTCCTGCGTCGTTCCGGCGGAGAACCACGCCGCCTTCTCGCGCCGCCAGGCCGGGAAGTCGCGCGCTTCGGGCACGCGGCCGGCGTCGCGCGCGGCATCGAGCAGGCGCTCGAACGCGGGGGGGTCGAGCAGGACGCGGGCGTCGAGCTTGAACAGGCGCTGGAACGGCTGGTTGGCGAAAGTCAGGCGCTTCTTCGCGTCGAACTGGGCGACACCGGCGGAAAGCTGGTCGAGCAGCGCGCGCTGCGCCTCGCGGAAGGCGCGGAACGAGCGCGACATCTCCTCGAGGTCCTCGATGTCGACGGCATAGCCGGCCACGCCGTCCTCACCCAGCGGCAGGTCGCTGACGCGCAGCGCGCGGCGCTGGCCGTCGATGGTGGTGGAGACGATGCGCTCGATCGGCGTGCCCTTCTCCATCGCCTGCCGCGCGACATGGCCGGGCGCGAGGCCATCGACCGCCTCGATCAGTTCGATGCCCTTGGCGACCACCGCATCGGCGCTTTCGGCGCCAACGGCGGCGACGTAGGCGTGGTTCACCAGTTGCAGTTCGCCGTCCGGACGGCGGAACCACATCGGCATCGGCGCCGCCTCGATCAGCGAGACGAGCGCGTGGAAATCGCCCCGCGCCCTGGCCGCCTCGTCGCGCAGGCGGGTGAGTTCGGTCTCGCTGTCGCTGAAGTCGAAGACCCACACCATCGCCGCGCCGCCCGGCGAGACCTGCGGGTCCGCCAGATGCCCGCGCAGCGCCAGGCTGCGGCTGGAGCCATGGGGCGTCGCCACCATGCGGAAGGGCGCGGCGGTCTTCTGGCAGCGGCGCACCGCCTCGGTCAGTTCGGCGAGCTTGTCTGTGGGCAGGCCCTTGCCGCCGCCGTCGAGTTCGGAGAGGAACTGCGGCATCCCGTCGAGCCCGAGCCACTGCGCGAGGCGCGGGCTGGCCTCGATCCGGCCATCGGTGCGGACCAGCAGGGGCAGCGCGGGCGATTCCTCGACCATCTTGCCCAGCCGCCGGGCCGAGCGCAGGTGCTGCTCCGCACGCTTCTGGCGCGCACGGGCGGCAAGGACGGCCCAGGCCGCGGCCATGGTCCAGGCGCCGAGCAACAGGCCGATCAGGAGAGGCAGGAAACGGGTCAGGTCCATTGCCCAAGGCTATGCTGTGCGGGACCTGCGCTGACAATGGGGGATGTTGGGAAGATGGAGCGAAATCCGGTCGATACCGGGGCCAACTGCGCCCGTCGCCGCCTGCGATCCCGCGCGGTGGCGCGCAGATGCGGGGGGAGGGAAACGGCATCTCCGCCCCCCCGGCGCCTCTGCGGGAAACCTGCTTTCCTACATCGCGCGGCTTTGACATCCTCCCCTCATGCCCGCCCCCTCACCTTTCCCCGCCCCGCAGCCCAGCCAAGAAAAACCCCCGCGCCTGCGCAGGCACGGGGGTCGATCGATTCGGATCACTGCGCCGCGAAGGACGCGGCGCGCGCGATCAGTAGCGGTAGTGGTCGGGCTTGAACGGGCCGGCCTCGGGCACGCCGATGTAGTCGGCCTGCTTCTTGGACAGCACGGTCAGCTTGACGCCCAGCTTCTCGAGGTGGAGCGCGGCGACCTTCTCGTCGAGGTGCTTGGGCAGCACGTAGACGCGGTTCTCATACTCGTCGTTCTTGGTGAACAGTTCGATCTGGGCCAGCGTCTGGTTGGTGAAGCTGGCGGACATCACGAAGCTGGGGTGACCGGTGGCGCAGCCCAGGTTCACGAGGCGGCCCTTGGCGAGCACGATGATCTGCTTGCCGTCCGGGAAGGTCACGAGGTCGGTGCCGGGCTTGACCTCCTTCCACTCGTAGTTGTCGAGCGCGGCGATCTGGATCTCGCTGTCGAAGTGGCCGATGTTCGAGACGATCGCCTTGTCCTTCATCGCGGCCATGTGCTCGCCGGTGATGACGGCTTCGTTGCCGGTGGCGGTCACGAAGATGTCGGCGCGGGCGACGGCGTCTTCCATGGTGACGACCTCGTAGCCCTCCATCGCCGCCTGCAGCGCGCAGATCGGGTCGATCTCGGTGACGAGGACGCGCGCGCCGCCGTTGCGCAAGCTGGCGGCCGAGCCCTTGCCGACATCGCCGAAGCCGGCGACGCAGGCGACCTTGCCGGCGAGCATGACGTCGGTGGCGCGGCGGATCGCGTCGACCAGCGATTCACGGCAGCCGTAGAGGTTGTCGAACTTCGACTTGGTGACCGAATCGTTCACGTTGATCGCGGGGAACGGCAGCTTGCCGTCCTTGGCGAGGTGGTAGAGGCGGTGGACGCCGGTGGTGGTCTCTTCCGAGACGCCCTTGATCGCGGCGACCGAGCGCGTGAGGTAGCCCGGCTTCGCCTTGAGGAAGGCGTTGAGTGCGCGGACGAACTCGATCTCCTCGGCGTTCGAGGGCTCGAACAGCGCCTCACCGGCTTCGACGCGCGCGCCCCAGAGCGCGAACATGGTGGCGTCGCCGCCGTCGTCGAGGATCAGGTTGGCGGTGAGGTCCGGGTTCTCGTCGCTCGACCAGTCGAAGATCTTGCCGACGTAATCCCAGTAATCATAGAGGCTCTCGCCCTTGATCGCATAGACCGGAATGCCGGCGGCGGCGATGGCGGCGGCGGCGTGGTCCTGCGTCGAGAAGATGTTGCAGGTGGCCCAGCGGACCTCGGCGCCGAGCGCGACCAGCGTCTCGATCAGCACGGCGGTCTGGATCGTCATGTGCAGCGAGCCGGTGATGCGCGCGCCCTTGAGCGGCTTGCTGTCGCCGAATTCGGCGCGCAGCGCCATCAGGCCCGGCATCTCGGTTTCGGCGATGTCGATTTCCATGCGGCCGAAGTCGGCGAGCGACAGGTCGGCAATGGCGTAGTCTTGGGCGGTGGTGGTCGGGGCAGTGGCCACGGGCGCGAACTCCTGGAGGGTGTGGGACCGGCGCCGCCAGCCCCGATGGGGGCCGGACGTGCAGCGCCGACGTTGGCGCGTCCCTAGCGTTTCCGCCCGTCCGTGGCAAATATAAAGATATCTTTATATGCCTTGAGCACGGCGCCGCGACCCTTCGGCGGTGATCGGCAGGCGGCAGCGGCTCACATTCTGGTCCGTGCCTCATTGCCCAACCGCACCGCCGACCTATATCGACGACCGACGCCTACTCACCTGCACGAAAGGACGAATGCATGACCATCGCCGTTGGAGACAAGCTGCCCGACGTCAAGCTCATCAAGGTGGGCGAGAGCGGCCCCGAGCCGGTCCAGAGCGCCGAATACTTCGCCGGCAAGAAGGTCGCGCTGTTCGCCGTTCCCGGTGCCTTCACTCCAACCTGCTCGGCCAAGCATCTCCCGGGATTCGTCGAGAAGGCGGCGGAGCTCAAGGTCAAGGGCATCGACGAGATCGCCTGCACTTCGGTCAACGACGCCTTCGTGCTCGGCGCCTGGGGCAAGAGCGCGGATGCCGGCGACGTGACGATGCTGGCCGACGGCAACGGCGATTTCGCCAAGGCCTTGGACCTCGTGATGGACGGCTCGGGCTTCGGCATGGGCCAGCGCAGCCAGCGCTATTCGATGGTCGTCAACGACGGCGTCGTCGAACAGATCAACGTCGAGGCGCCCGGCACGTTCGAGGTCAGCTCGGCCGACTACCTGCTCGGCAAGCTCTGATCCCGGCTCCGGCCTGACGCGAAAGGGCGGTCTTCCCGGCGGGAGGGCCGCCCTTTTCGTTGCGGGCGACAACATCGGCGGGGCGTTGGAGCGCGCCCGGCGGCTTGTCCCCCCCGCCCGGCCAAGTTAGCACGGCGCATCTGTTCACACTTCGCACGCGGGAAAAGCTCATGGCACGTTCGGTAATCGTCACCGGTGGTTTCGGCATCCTCGGCGAGGCGGTGGCGCAGGCCTTCGCCGATGCCGGCGACAAGGTCGCGCGGATCGACTTCGCGCCCGGCGCGAAGACCGCGATTGCCGGCTCGCTGGATATCGGCGGCGTCGACCTGACCGATGCCGCTTCCACCAGGGCCGCGCTCGACAAGGTCGCGGCGGCCCACGGCGGCATCGACGTGCTCGTCAACGTCGCGGGCGGCTTCACCTGGGAGACGCTGGAAGGCGGCTCGATCGACACCTGGGCCAGGATGCAGGCGATGAACCTCACCACCAACGCGACGATCACCCAGCTTGCCCTGCCCGCGCTCAAGGCTTCGGCGGCGGGGCGGATCGTCAGCATCGGCGCGGGCGCGGCGCTCAAGGCCGGCATGGGCATGGGCGCCTATGCCGCGTCGAAGTCCGGCGTCCACCGCCTGACCGAAGCGCTGGCCGAGGAGCTGGCGGGAACCGGCGTCACCGTCAACGCGATCCTGCCCAGCATCATCGACACGCCCACCAACCGCGCCGACATGCCCGACGCCGACTTCTCCACCTGGGTCCAGCCCGGCGCCATCGCCGAGGTCATCGCGTTCCTGACGTCGGACGCGGCGCGCTCGATCACCGGCGCGCTGATCCCGGTCACGCGCGGCGGCTGATCCTCAGCGCCGTCCGGGCGCCTTGGTCGGAACGTAGACGACGATCCCGCGCTGCGACCAGATGCGCCGCCAGTCGCGGCGACGGGCCAGTTCACCCGCGAGCGGGGCGTTGTGATACTCGTCGAGGACGAAGGCCACCGGGTGCCACTTGCGCTCGACGTCGACCAGCGGGACGATGCCGTTCTCGATCCCGCCGTTGTACTGCCATTCCTGGCGCGAGTAGCGATAGTAGCGCCCGTCGTAAGCGACATGCCAGTGCGGATAGCCGGCGTCGATGATCGTCCCGCCGAACGGGAAGTCACCGTAGACCGTGCCGCGAACGCCCTCCTGGCGCAGCCGCTCCACGGCGGCGAGCGGAAGCGTCTCGGCGAACCGCGTGGGCGCCAGCAAGGGTCCGAGCACGGCGACGAGCAGGATCGGCCCGAGCACCAGCGCCGGGTTCGTGCGCAGCTCGCGATGCGGCTCCCCGGCGGCGCGGGCGATCACGGGGACCATCGCCACCGCCCAGAACAGGACGAAGCGATAGGCCGTCAGCGTCATCAGCAGCAGACCGATGGCGACCGCCAGCTCCCCGGCATCGACGCGCGAGCGGTTCGACGCCGCCAGCCGGACGCCCAGCAGCGCGACGACCAGCACCGGCACCGCGTTCGAGCGGTTGGCGGAAATCCACAAGGGCAGCCACTCGCTCGCGCCGATGGCCATGCTGGCCTGCGCGTTGAGCGCCGAGGTCTGGAGGATCGACACCCCGTCGGGCGTCGCGAAGGTCGCCGCCACGGCCACCAGGGCGAGCACGGTCGGCGCGGCCGGCACCGGCCGCCCGCGGCCGCGCAGCCAGGCGATCGAGCCCGGCAGCGCGGTCAGCCCCATGGCGACGGCCGCCACGCTCACGGAAGGATGCAGGTTCTGCCACAGGACCAGCAGCGGTGCGCCCAGCGCAATGGTCAGGGCCGGCTTCAGGCCCAGCCGCTGCAACGCCAGCAGCAGCCCGAAGCACAGGCAGGCGAAGCTCTGCGGGCGGATGCTGGCGGTCGGCAGCGCGGCGACGAAGCCAAGCAGCAACGCCAGCATCACCGCATGCATCGGCGCGCCGCGCTTGCTGCAGGCGATCGCTACGGCCCAGAAGCCGCCGAGCCAGCACAGCGCATCGACCACGCGCAGAAGGTTCCATCCGCCCAGCCGCCGCGCCAGCGCCAGCACAGCCTGGCCTGCCCAGGCGACCGCCGGCAGCGGCTCGCCAAGGTGCCGTGCGGCGAAAGGCTCGCGCGCGAGCGGGCCGCCGTGGTCGAGGATCAGCTCGCCCAGCTTCAGCTGCCAGAAGATATCGACGTCCCAGACCGTGCGCAGCAGCAGCGCCAGCAGCATGGCGGCCGGCACCAGCGCGAGCAGGATACCCGCGCGCGGCGCCATGCCGCCCTGTTCGCTGCGATTGTGCTCGATCATCTGCCTGTACGCCCCGGAGTCCTGCGTCTCTTGCCGCAGGCGCGCCAGGGTTCAAGCCTAATAATGTTCCTCCCCGATCGGGCTCGGGGAGGAACTCAGGTCAGTAGCCCATCAGGCTGAGCACTTCCTTGCGCGAGCGCTCGTCCTCAAGGAAAGTGCCCATCATCCGGCTGGTGATCATGCCGACGCCCGGCGTGCGCACGCCGCGCGCGGTCATGCAGGCGTGGCTGGCCTCGATCACCACCGCGACGCCCTGGGGCTTGAGGTGGTCCCAGATGCACTGGGCGACTTCGGCGGTCAGGCGTTCCTGGATCTGCAGGCGGCGCGCATAGCCGTGGAGCACGCGCGCCAGCTTGGAGATGCCGACGACATGGTCGCGCGGCAGGTAGGCGATGGCCGCCTTGCCGATGATCGGGGCCATGTGGTGCTCGCAGTGCGACTGGAACGGGATGTCCTTGAGCAGCACGACCTCGTCGTAGCCGCCGACTTCCTCGAACACCCGCGACATGTGGACCGCCGGGTCTTCCTTGTAGCCCTGGCAGTATTCCAGCCAGGCCCGCGCCACGCGCTTGGGCGTGTCGATCAGCCCCTCGCGCGTCGGGTCGTCGCCCGACCACGCGATCAGCGTGCGGATGGCGTCCTGGACGTTTTCCGGCACCGGGGGCTTGCCCAGTGGATTGTCCTCGTCGGGACCGACCAGACTGCTCATCCCCGCTTGCTCCTTTTCCATCTTTTCATCAGGCGCATACGCATCAACCCTCCGTTGCGCCGGAACAACCCACGGTGCTCGATAGGCTCGAACATTTCGCCGGGGCGTTCGGGATCGAGCAGGCCGCTCTTGCCCAGTGCTCTTTCAGCTTCCGACAGCTCTTTCAAGGGCAAGGGTTCGCAATATTTGCCGATGCGGGGCCTCGCGCGGTTAAGGGCGTCGATCATCGCCGCCATGGAGCCGTGGCGCTCGATCCCCGCCACGACTTCCGCTTCCTCGATACCGCAGTGCTCGGCCAGGAGGCGGATGCGCAGCGCGGTGATCTGGGGACCGACGTGGGCGTTGGCCGGACGCGCCATGTCGATGAAGACGTCGCACTCGCTGTCGAGCCCCATCGAGCGGTTGTTCATGTTGGCAGAGCCGACGCGCAGCAGCTCATCGTCAACGATCATCAGCTTGGCATGGACGTAGATCGGGGTGCCATCGGAGGCCATCGGGTTGAAGATGCGGAAGCGCCCGTCCGGATCGCCCTTTTCGAGCGTCTCGACGAGTTCCACGCGCGCGGTGTCCATCGCCTTCTGCTCGAGCCAGCCATCGGCGGTGCGCGGGTTCATGATGAGGAACTCGGGCGGATCGTCTTCCGCCAGCCGCTCGCAGATGGCCTCGGCTATGGCGCGCGAGGCGAAATACTGCGTCTCGGCATAGATGAAGCGTTTGGCGCGGCGGATCTGCCCGACGAACAGCTTCTCGATCTCGCTGACCTGCGGGCAGTCGCCGTACTCCGCGCGGGTGCGCGCGATGCCGATCTCGACGTTCTCGAACTGGGCGTCGAGACCTTCGGGCCAGGGCGTCTCCGCCTGCGGGCGGCACGGCGCGATCTCGTCGCCGCCGGCCACCATCCAGCGCTCGCGCCCGAGTTCGCCCAGCGCCCCGGCGACATCGCCTTCCATGATCATGGTGACGTCGTGCCACGGTCCATAGGGCTGCCCGGTGGGCTTGCGGCGGCGCGGATCGTGCGGGGTATGGTCGGGCGTGTCCCAGCGGTCCGACGTCATGTCGATGCCGCCGCAGGCCGCGAAGACATCGTCGACCACGACGATCTTCTGGTGGTGGCTGCACCCGACCGGGTGGGCCGAATCGAACTTGAAGTCGATTCGCGGATGCCGGGCCCACCGCGCCAGGTCGAACAGCATCGTGCCGCGCAGCATGTACTTGAAGACCGCGAAGTTCCATTTCAGCAGCCGGATTTCGAGCTGCGGGTTCTTCTTCACCAGCCAGAGCATGTAGGAGCCCAGCCGGGCCGGAAATTTCCGCCGGCGTCCGCGCTGCCACCAGCGCCGGCCGGACGACAGCAGGATGCGCGAATCGAAGTCCCAGCCGATCAGGAAGATGCGCTGCCGCGCCTCGCCCATGACTTCGCGGATCACCTCGAAATAATCGGCCGCGTCGATGACCACATGCGCGCGCCGCGCATGGACGTAACGCCATACCGAGGGCGAGGCGCCCTGGTCGTGATCGGCGCGTGCGCCGCCCTCCCCTCCCGCGTGTGCGAGAGGGGCTTCTAGGTTTTCCGGATTCATCGATCGCCTTGCTGGAGCTTCCACCACGCGCGATCAAGCGTCGATCCGCCGCGATGTTCCCCGGCCATGTCCGATCGGCTGTCCCGCTTGCCTGCAAAGGCGGTGCAGGTCCCTTGCCGGTTGCCTGCGGCCGGCATGCGCCCGATCCTTCCCGAAGGACGGAAAAAGACGACCGAGGGAGCGCAAGATGACCACCAAGGTAAGCCGCATCGTCGAGGAACTTGCCGACCGTGAGGCGATTCGCGAATGCCTTTATCGCTACGCGCGCGGCGTGGATCGCCTCGACGCCGACATGGTCCGCTCCGCCTACTGGCCGGATTGCCGTGACGAGCACATGGGTTTCACCGGCAATGCGGAAGAATTCATCGCCTGGTCCTTCCCGATCATGGGCGCCATGGACCAGACGATGCACATGGTCGGCAACGTGCTGGTCAACGTGCGCGGCGACGAGGCGGACGCGGAGGCCTATTTCTACGGCATCCACCGGATCAACCTGCCCGACGGCTCCAAGTCGGACGTGATAGGGGCCGGGCGCTATCTCGACACGTTCGAAAAGCGCGACGACGAATGGCGTATCTCGGTACGCCTGGTGGTGACGGACTGGTTCCGCCAATACCCGGATTCCGCCGACTGGTCGCGCGGGATGCTGGGCATAATGGTCGATCCAGGCGGCCGATTCCCCGCGGATGAAAGCTACAGGCGCATCCGGATTGGCTGAAATCTGCCGTTTTTCCACAAGCGCAGGCCGGTTCGCCGCGCATAGGGGGCAACTCGCCCCTTGTCCGGGCAACCGTTCACCCGCCGATGCATTCGGTTCCTATATCTCATAGTCACCCCCGCCAGCCGACCCGCGAAACTGCTCGCGACGGCAGGCCCGGCCCAGCCGGACGGGGTCAGCGTCCGGGTGCAGTGCCCATGTCCGGACCACCTTTAGCGCCCCAGCAGGGGGCTTGTCCCGGGACCCGTCCTCCCACGGTCCCGCCAAGAAGGAGTACGCCATGAAGAAACATCTCATCGCCGCCGCCATTGCAGCCGCCAGCCTCGTCCCCGCAGCCGCGATGGCTCAGGAAGCAGCAGCACCGGCAGCCGCCGCAGCAGCAGTCGCACCCACCGTCGGAGCCAAGGTCTTCGATGCAGAGGGCGGCGAAGTCGGTTCCGTCGAGGCCGTTCAGGGCGACATTGTCACCGTCTCCACCGGCACGGCGCGCGCGGGACTGCCCAAGAGCGCTTTCGTCACCCGTGAAAAGGGCCTGACGATCGGCATGAACAAGGCGCAGCTTGAAGCCGCCGTGAACGGCGCCAAGGCCGAGAACACCGCCGCCAAGGACGCCGCGATCGTCGCCGACGCTCCGATAAAGAGCAGCGACGGCGTCGTCATCGGGACGGTCAGCAAGGTCGCGGGCGATGATGTGACCGTGGCCCTCAGCAATGGCTCGGCAGCGGCGCTCAAGAAGTCCTACCTCGGCCTCGGTGCCGATGGCTCGCTGGCGCTCGGCATGACCGCCGCCGACTTCGCCAAGGCGACGCAGGCCGCGGGCTCGGCCCAGGCCAGCGCCGATGCCGGTGCGGCCGCAACCGGCACCGCCGCCGCGACCGACGGCGCCGAACAGTAAGCACCGCTTCATCCCCGCCCTCTAGGGGGTGGGGACGATCGAGGCCGGAACGCGACATGCCGTCGCCGTTCCGGCCTTTTTCGTTGAACGGCACGATCCGGGACGGGCGCCAGAGAATGCCTGGAGCCTGAAACGAAAAAACCCCGCCGCTGGCGGGGTTTTTCTGGGTGATGGTGCGCCCGGAACGATTCGAACGTCCGACCCTCAGATTCGTAGTCTGATGCTCTATCCAGCTGAGCTACGGGCGCACATGCCATCACTATCACCAACTACACCGCCAGCCCCGAGAGGGTGGTGGTGCGCCCGGAACGATTCGAACGTCCGACCCTCAGATTCGTAGTCTGATGCTCTATCCAGCTGAGCTACGGGCGCGTTG